>CAWBTH010000008.1:0-212086 GCA_963791665.1 uncultured Alphaproteobacteria bacterium
GACGAATACGATCGGCGTTAATGCGCGCTTACGTTCTCAAGCACTATGGCGGCCCCGAAGGCGCGCTGATGATGGATGTCCCGGCGCCCGCGCCGGGGCCGCGCGAACTGCTCGTTGACGTCCAGGCTGTCGGCCTGAACCCGGTGGATTTCAAGTTCCGCCAGGGAAAGATGCGCGCGATCCTGCGGCCAAGGCTGCCGCTGGTGCTCGGCAACGAACTGGCGGGGAACGTGACTGCCGTTGGCAGCCAGGTCGAGCGGTTCCGCGTCGGCGATCGTGTGTTTGCCCGGGTTGCCAAGGATCGTGCCGGCGCCTTTGCCGAGCAGGCATGTGTCGACCAGGATTACGCTGCGCACATGCCCCGCACCCTGGATTTCACCGCTGCCGCGGCGGTCCCGCTGGCCGGGCTGACCGCCCTGCAGGCGCTCGAGGGACGTGCTCGACGTCAAACCGGGGGAGAAGGTGTTCATCTCCGGCGGCGCCGGAGGGGTCGGCACCGCAGCCATTCAGATCGCCAAATGGCTCGGCGCCCATGTGACGACCACGGCTTCGAAGCCGAGGGGAAGCGCTGGTGCGCTCGCTCGGCTGTGATAAGGTGATCGACTATACGGTCCAGGACATATCCAGTGTCGAAGGCAGGTTTGACGCGGGACTTGACCTGGTCGGCGGCAAGGCCCTGGACCAGATGTTCGACATCATGAAGCCCGGGACCATGATCGTCTCGGTGGCCGGCGTGCCGGAACCGCAAACCGCGATCAGGGATCTGGGCGGTCGCCGGGCTCTTTCCGCCATCTTCTGGCTCATCAGCTACGGCGTCCGTGCCCGGGCCCGCCGCGCAGGCGTCGGCTATCGCTATGTCTTCATGCACCCAAGCGGCCGCGATCTCTCTCTGCTTGCCGAACTCATCGACCAGGGGAAACTGAAGGTCATTGTCGACAGGACCTATCCATTCGCCGGGATTGCCGAGGCGCTCGACTATGTCGAAAGCGGACGCGCCAAGGGAAAAGTGGTTGTCACGATAGTTGAGGACTCCGGGGAGTGTCATCGAAGGTGCGCTGGAACGATCAACTCCGCATGGTGCTGTCCGATGTGGATGAAACGGTGGCCGATCTGTATCGGCCGGCCGAGCCGCGGATGCTGACGGCACTCTCCCGGCTCCTTGAACAAGGGATCGCCTGGATCCTGATCACCGGCCAGAGCGTCGAGAATGTCGAAGACCGCGTTGTCATGCGCCTGCCTGCGCCGTTGCGGCAGCAAGAACGCAGTCGGCGCCTGCAGCGGCGCGGAGTTGTGGGGCTATTCTTCCGCCGGAAAGCGGAATCAGCGGCCCTATTACACGCGAAAGCCCTGACAGATGAAGCAGAAGACGGCTTGGCGTGCCATCGTCCAGCAACTCGTCAGGGAGTTTCGGCTGTTGCCTTGCGAGCCGATGCCTGTCGCCGATTTCAAGCGGCAATTCGGCGACGAGCCGTGGCGTGTGATGCTGGAAGATCGCGGTCCGCAGATCACCCTGGAATTTCCGAACGCCTACCGGCTTTCCGCTTCTGCCCGCAAACAACTGCGCGATCGGCTCGACATGAGCTTTGAAGGAGAAGACTTGAGAGTTCCGGTCGCGCAACGAGCAGGACGATTACTCGAAGCGCAGGCAATTCCCGTTACGCCGAGACTGGCTGGCATGTTCGCGCTGGACATCGCCATCGCCGGAATCGACAAGTCCCGCGCGGTGGAGGAAGCCTTTCGTCCTTCCGTTCTCGGCCGCCTGGGACTGGGAACCACGATTCCCGGCCCCAACGAGATCGAAGTCTGGGGGGATCGTTTCTCGAGGCATGCCGGCACCGATTGGCTGATGTGCAAGCCAATCGATCGCCGCATTCGCGCCATCTCGTTTCGCGATGAAGATCCCAAGGAGTTTCCCGAAGGCTACAATATCCAGCTTTGGGACGGCGCACACCGGCTGCAGGACGGACTCCTGGAATTTCTCGAAGGCCGCAACGCGGCGCACCGTGACATCGAAAGGACCCGCAATGGCAAAGAACAAGAACACGATCTGCATCTGGTACGACAAGGACGCCGAGGCCGCTGCCCGCTTCTACGCCGCGACCTTTCCCGACAGCGCCGTGGGCGCCATCAGTCGCGCGCCCAGCGACTATCCCATCCGGCAAGGCCGGCGATGTGATCACCGTGGAGTTCACGGTCGCCGGCGTATCCTGCATCGGCCTCAACGGCGGGCCGATGTTCAAGCACAGCGAAGCCTTCTCGTTCCAGATCGCCACCGACAACCAGGACGAGACCGACCGCTACTGGAACGCCATCGTCGGCAATGGCGGGCAGGAAAGCGCGTGCGGCTGGTGCAAGGACAAATGGGGCGTCTCCTGGCAGATCACGCCGCGCGTGCTGATGGACGCGCTTGCGGCCGGCGGCGATGGAGGCAAGCGCGCATTCCAGGCGATGATGACCATGAAGAAGATCGACGTCGCCGCGATCGAGGCGGCGCGCCGCGGCTGACGGGCGGATTGCCATGACGATTCCGAATGGCGCCGTGCCAAACAAGGAGGATGGCAAGGGATACGATATCCGGAATAATCACTCCCAAGAACAACAACACAGACATCGGGGAGGCGCAGATGTTCCAATGGATGCGGGATCTCACGCAGAGTGAGAAGCGAACCATGGCCGGCTGTTTCGGCGGCTGGTCGCTGGATGCACTCGACGTGCAGATCTACAGCTTCGTCATCCCGACCTTGCTCGCAACCTGGCACATCTCGAAGGGCGAGGCCGGCCTGCTCGGCACCGTCACGCTTGTGGTGTCGGCGTTCGGCGGCTGGTTCGCGGGCGCGCTCAGCGACCGCTACGGGCGGGTGCGGGTGCTGCAGATCACCGTGCTCTGGTACGCGGTGTTCACCTTCCTCTGCGGCTTTGCGCAGAATTTCGAGCAATTGTTCGTGCTGCGCGCCTTGCAGGGCCTCGGCTTCGGCGCCGAATGGTCGGCGGGCGCGGTGCTGATGGGCGAGATGATCCGCGACAAGTATCGCGGACGCGCGGTCGGCTTCGTGCAAAGCGGCTGGGCGGTGGGCTGGGGCGCAGCCGCCCTGCTCTACACCCTGCTTTATGCCATCCTGCCCGACGCCACCGCCTGGCGCGTGATGTTCTGGATCGGACTCTCGCCGGCGCTGCTGGTGTTCTGGATTCGCCGCACCATCAAGGACCCGGAAGTCTTCGAAGCGCGCAAGAACCTCGACACCAACGGTCTGACGCAGGCCTTCTCCGTGCTCAAGCCGCCCTATCTGCCGACCACGATCAAGGTGGCGCTGATGGTGACGGGCGCGCAGGGCGGCTCCTACGCGCTGTCGGTGTGGCTGCCGACCTACCTCAAGACCGAGCGGCATCTGAGTTCCCTGAACACCGGCTCGTATCTGCTGATCCATATCTTCGGCGCCCTAATCGGTTTCCTGGTCGGCGCCTATCTCTCCGACCTGATCGGCCGCAAGCGCACATTCATGGTCTCGGCGATCGGTTCGGTGCTGTGCCTGATCATCTATCTCGCAGCTCCGATCAGCGACGGCATGATGCTGGTGTTGGGCGCGCCGCTCGGCTTCATCCTCTACATGATGTTCTCGGCGATGGGTCCGTTCATGACCGAGCTCTATCCGACCGAGGTGCGCGGTGCCGGTCAGGGTTTCTGCTACAACTCCGGCCGCGCCATCGGCGCGCTGTTCCCCACGCTGGTCGGGTTTCTCAGCGAAAAGATGGGGCTCGGCAGCGCGATCCTGCTGTTTGCCTTGCTGGGCTATGGCGTGATGCTGCTGGCGCTCTTGATGCTCCCGGAAACCAGGGGACGATCGGCGGCTGCGATCAAGCCCAATGACATGACGTCACTCGCGCCGTCGCCGGCGACGCATTGAGGCGGGACGCGCTGCTTTGGCGGCGCGCCGCCGCTGTTCACCTCTCAATCTCAACACACGCCTGCCGCATCAGCGACAGCGGCTGATCGCGATTTGCGCGCAAAGGTGGCGGATGTTCGGGAGTCAAGACGACGTTGCCAATGGAGCGATCAGGAAATGTTGAGTTCAGACGAAACCAAGGCTGGCGGAAAGCCGAACTCTCGCAAGGAGAGGCGCGCGCAGAACCGCGACAAGGACAAGCAGCAGAAGCGGAAGGCCGCCGCCCAGGTTCCGGAAATGGATCAGCCGCGAAGCGCTCCGGAACCGATCAGCGAGACCGTCGCCGTGCTGGAGACCGCTGCGCCCACTCCGTCCGCCGGCACGTCGTCCATCGTTGCCGCCGACGCGGAAGAAACCGCCCCGGTCAGCTATCGCACCATCGCGGACGCCTGGGGCAACTACTCACGGACATCGCTGGAACAAACGAAGGTCCTTTTCGAGAGGCTGGCAGGCGCGCGCTCGCTCGGCGCCGCATTCGAGGTCCAGGCCGAGTTCGCCAAGCAGGCCTGCGAGAGTTTCGTCGCGCAATCGCAAAAGATCGGCGAACTGCAGGGCGAGATGACAAAACAGCGCATGAAGCGGCTCGAAGGTTTCATGGAGAAGACGCTGGGCGCGCTGGGTAAACGGTAGCGCGCGGCAGGTCGGCGGGAACCTTTCAAGGCAATCACGCGAAACGCAGCCCCGCGTCGCGCGATAGTTGCGTCCATATGCAGTAACCGCGAAACTCATGGATGCGCTTCGGCCACCCCGCGCGATGCGGCATCTTGCGCTTTGATCTCGCTGTTTCGATCGGCCACATTCGCCAGGCATTGCGGACAATGATGCATGCCGCTCCGCGAATGGAGGTTCCATGGCAATTCGATCGGTTCGCGCGTTTCTTCACAACGAAACCAATTTCCCGCTGGTCAAGATATCCGACGAATGTCCTCACGGCGAATGGACGACCCGCGCTCCTGATCGCATCGATGGAAATTCGACTGCAATGATGCGGGTGGCCGCGAAAGTGGCAGGCGCCGTGGAATCCCGGGCCACCTACCGAATCGGCGACGTGCCTTCTTCGACCGTCTATATCCAATGGAACAACCCGATCGAAGGGTCCAATTCCTACCACACCAACACCGACGTCACGCATTACGCATTCTGTTCAGGGCAGCAATCCGGCAGCGACCCCGTCGCGCATTTCGTGCTGCGGCCGGCCGGCATGTTTGAAACCGACTTCCTGCCGACGCGCGACGGCTTCAAATTCAAAAACGAGTGGACCAACACGCCGTATTCGATCCCTCCGCTGCGCGGCTCGCTGCTCGACAAGAAGTACGGCAATGCGGACAAGGGACTGTGCGGCGGGATGGTGCTGGGGGCGCTCGACTACTTCGCCGCCGGCCAGGAGATCCCGCAGATGGATACCGCTCCGGCGGGTGAGCGCGATCCGCTGTTTCTGTATCTGGTCAACCGGCTGTTCGATACATTCAGCGTAGACTCGGTTTCACTGCTGCTCAAGCTGATGAACCCGCTCTATCCCGACACCGATGAAAACGTCCTGAGCACGTTCGGTCTGGCCGACGGACGCGCGGCCGTCATGGCCAATCAGGAATGGCCGCTGATCCGTGGCGACATCGATTCGGGCCGTCCCTCGCCGGTCTGCATCGTGACGGTGAAATCGGCGAATCCGTTCGATCTCGGGAAATGCCATCAGGTGCTGGCTTATGCCTATGAAGCAGCCGGTCACGACGTGACGCTCCATGTCTACGATCCGAACTCGCCCGGGGGTGACAAGGTCCATATGAAATTCACCGACGGTGACGTGGCCCATCCGATCAATGTCCAGCACAACATCAACATTGCGGACGGCCCGGTGAATTGCTTCATCCGGATGAACGGAAAACCCAAGGCGATCCCGATCCAGACCAGACCGCGTCAGACCGCGCTGGAGCGGCAGTCGCGGCGGATCGTTCTGATACGCGAACCGTCGGTGGTCGTATCGCAGCAGGCGGTGGCGCACGGCCGCCGCGAGTTCATCGTTGGGCCGAATTGCGGCAAACACTTTTTCCCGTTCACCGTCTTCCGGCAGACGCTTTCAACCAAAATCACGGCCACCACGCCGTACTACCGTGACCCAAGTGTTTCCTGGAAAATCTGCGGCACGCCCATTTCGCAGGGGACGCATCGCGTTTTCGTCCGCGCCGACGCCGAACGTCTTACCGATGCGCCTCCGCGCCCGCCTCAACCCGCCGGGGTTCAACCGGCCCCGGCCGGGATGGTCGCCATCGATGTCACGCTGAGCGGCAATGAACTCGTGATCGCGAACGAGCCGGAGGACGGCAACTACACGCTGGTGGTCGACGTGCGAGCCAGGGACGGCTCCGATGAAACATCCGTCAGAAACCATCGACATCAGTCGATGTCGATGGTTTCCGTGAAGCCATCAAGGGTCTCAAGGAGGCGTCGGCCGAGTGCTGGAGGAACTATATCAAAGGCCATGAAGACCGGCCGCCCAAAGCCAAGGCGGTCGCAGCGGCGCTTATTGCGCAGCTGCGCAGGCCAGGCGATCCGCTATGGGATCCCGATCCGGATATGACGGCAATCGGCGTCAGGGTCGCGTTGGACGATCCGACGGTCGCCGACGTCAACAAGTGGCAAGCCGAGATCAGGCCCGCCAGCGTTCACATTCAGCACAATCCGTTCGACACCGTCACGATCGGCAATCCGGGCAATCCGCATCCGGGCGGCGCGATACGCCCGGAGGACCTGGAAAAAAATGTGCTGGAGCAGCTTGGCAGCACGCCGCTAAAGTTCAGTCACTAAACATACGAAACGGCAGCGGTAGCCCGGACGCGGTGCTGGATGCTCCGTGTCCGCTTATCCGGCCACGTCATACTGCTTGGACAGATGGTCGCCGATCTGCACCAGCATGGCGACGCATTCGGGGTAACCTGGCTTGTCCTCGGTCGCCTTGTCGGCGGCGGCGCGGAACTCCCAGCTGTCGCCATCGCGGAGAACGGAAATCTGGATGCCGTCGGGGCAGTCGGCGTGAACCTTCAGCTCGGCCCGCGCCATCGCGATCAGTTCGGCTTGGGTCTTTGTCGGCTTGCTCATGGTCCCTCCCGGCACGGTTTCCACCCGAAGGTTGCCGGTTTGAACCGCCTCTGTCGAGGGGTTCCCCCCACCCCTCATGGTGAGGAGGCGCGCAGCGCCGTCTCGAACCCTGAGGCCCCACCGCGGCCTCATCCTTCGAGACGCGCCACGCGCTCCTCAGGATGAGGGGATAGAGCGCTTCATGACGCAGCAAGATTACCCCCGGACGCTGCGCTCGCCGAGGATCTTCGGCAGCGCGCCGGTCGGGTTCGGATCGGCCAGCGGCGCCCGCGCGGTGGCGTCCGGAAAGCGGGTCTTCATCTCGCGGATGAAGCCGTCCAGCGTGTCGACGCTCGCCGCCATCCTGGCGATCGCGGCGAACTCGCCGCTTGAGGCTGCGGCCGGCTTGCTCGCGGTGTCGAAGGCGAGCTTGTCGGACTCCCCGCTCATCAGCGGCGCATATTTCTCGCGGAACCGCGCCAGCCCGATGGTGTCGTCGGCCAGCGCATAGCCGACCACGGCGCGGATCACGTCGCTCTTCTCGGCGGGATTGAGCGGCTTGAAGTCGCGCCAGCGCTCGCCGTAATAGAGCTCGATCTGTTCGGAGGCTTCGCGCCAGCGCCGCGCCGCCCAATAGATGTCGGAGCGCAGCCGGATCGCCTCGCGCCCACCCAGATTGGAGACGATGTCGAGCGCGAGATCGTGCCGTCCGATGTCGCTGTTTGCGCGAGCCTCGAGCAACAGCCGCTGCTGGCGCAACTCGCCGGAGAGGTCGGCGATGCGGGTTGCCCGCAGCGATGTCAGCGCCATGCTCGGCTTGTGGTTGGCGAGATAGACCATCGCAAGCCGGGCCGCGACCTGCGCCCGCGCCGAGCCCTCGAGCCGCTTGTCGACCTGGTATTGCAAGAGCTCGGCGGCCTGGTCGAGCAGGTCGACGGCAACAAGACGCTCGGCGAGCCGGCGGATCATCTCGTCGCCGCGCCGGCCGATCGGCGTCAGCTCGCGGAATTCGAAGAACATGCCGAGCGCGTCGATCGGCGGCAGGTCGTCGCCCTTGGCAGTCAGGAATATTTGCGAGAACAGCGCGGACGCATTGTCCTGCGCCGATCGCGACAATTCGGAATTGGGCTCCAGCCGGGTCGCCAATCGGGCCGCGCCGAGCGAGTCGGCATAGCGGCCGTTCTCGACGTAGATCAGCGACAGCATCTGCAAGGTCTTGACCTCGGTGGAGTCGCCGCGCCACACCGCCTGCAGCGTCTCCAGTTCCTTCTGCGCCTCTGGCGGCGTTATTTCGTTGCGTTTCTGCTTGAGCGCGATCTCGTATTGCTTGGCCACGGCCGCCGACGCGCGGTCGGAGGAGTCGGCCGCGACCTTGTAATCGTCGAGCGCATCGCGCTCGTTGCCGAAAGCCTCCGCAAGCCGTCCGCGCAGCACTGCGACCGTCGGCTGGAAATCCGGCGGCACGCCGATGACATCGAAGTCGGCGCGGCGCCGGGCGGCTCCGGCATAATCCTTGACCTCGAGCTCGGCGCGCATCGCATCCGCGGTGACGATGCGCTGCAGCTCCAGCGGCAGCGAGGCGATCGCGAACTCGACGTTCTTGAATTTCTCGCGCGCGGCGGCCCATTTGCCCTGGCGGGCAAAGGCGAGAGCTTTCCACAATTGCGAGTCGTAATTGTTGCCGATCGCGGGACTGGCGAGATCCTTCAGCGCCAGATCGGGCCGGTCGCACAGGATGCTTGCGACCGCATGCACCATGACGGCCGCCGGCTCGTCGCTCTTCGGTTCCGGATCGGTGAGCAGGAATTCGGCCTGACCCTTGGCCTCGGGGTAGAAACCGCGCGCCATGTAGAAGCGGGCGAGCGCCAGCCGCGCATCGAAGCGCTTCTCGGGCGCCGCATTGGCGGCGGCCTGGATCAGCGCGTTCTCGCGCTGGAGGAAGCGCTCTTTCTGGTTTGTGCGCCACTCCTCGACGTCGAACAGCGGGCGCACCGCCATCGGCGCGCGCTCGGCCGAGATGCTGGCCGACGACAGCGTCAGCCCGCCGGGCTTGCCGACGATGACCTTGCCGGGCGCGACCTCGACACCGACGTCGTCCGAGTTGGGCCGGATCGCGATGCCATGCGCGGAATCGAGCAGCGTGAAGTCGACGAAATCCTGCCGCTTGATGAAACCGCGTGCCGGCGGCAACGCGGTGACCACCACGAGCGAGTCGCCCGCATCGGGATCGACAATTCGATGTGCGAGGCCGGGCGAAGCGTAGGGCACCGCGACGTTGGCAAGCGCGGGATCGGTGATGTTGCGCATCGCGGTGAGCGGCTGCGGCGGCGCATCCATCCTGTCGGCGAAGGTCAGCGTCCAGCTTGCCCCGTTCGAGCGCTCGTCGCTGGTCAGCGAATGCATCTGCGGGCGGTTGAGGCGGATGCGGATCGCCTGCCCCTTGTCCAGCGCCTGGCGGGTGACCTCGGCGATGGTGGCGCCGCCCTTGGCGTGGATCGGCTCGACGTCGAAGGGTTTTGCGGAGTCGAAGATGAGCCAGACCGTGTCGCCGCGGCGGAACGATGCCGCCGGCGTTGGTGCTGCAAAGGAGAATGTCAGGCGCAGGCCGTCGGCGTCGCGCCGGATGTCGACGGCGGAGGAGTCGGCAGGCTTTGCATCCGGCGCGGGTGCTGCGGCGATTTTCTTCGGGGCTTCGACAGCGCGCGGTTTCGGCGCTTCCGCAGCCGCCTTTGCTGCCTCGGTGGCAGGCCTCACTGCCTCGGCGGCAGGCTTCATTGCCTCGGCGGCAGGCCTTATTGCCTCGGCGGCAGGCCTGGGCGCCTCAACAGCAGGTGCCGGTTTGGCTTCCACGACAGGCGTCGCGGCTTCCTCCACCATGTGGGCTTTTGCGTCCTTGTGCGCTTCAACCGGCTTTGCTTCGGGCTTCACCATCTCGGCGGGCTTCGCGGCCTCCACCGGCGGCGCTTCCTTTGCAGCCTCGGCGGCCTGCGGCGACTTCGCGGCGTCCTTGACCGCGGGGGCTGCGACCTCGGGCCCGGCCTTCATCGCTTTGACGATCGTTTCCGAAATCGGCGGCTTGATCTCCTCGGAATGGCTGGCCCCTTTACCGGGCTTCTCGGCGGCACGCGACGCCTCTGATAGCGGCAACTCCTTCGGCTTGTCGGACTGAAAGCCGACGTCGACGATGTAGTTCTTCTCCTCGCGGAAGGAGTGCACGTCGACGTCGCCGATCAGGGCGATCTCGACCTGCGTCGCGTCGCCCTCGACCTTCTGGTTGATCGAGGCGATGTTCGGGGGTGCTGCGATCTTGGCATCCGCAAGGTCGAAGGTCAGAAGCCCGCCGAACTGCAACGAGAGCTTGCCGTCATTGAGCACCGAGGAAGCGCCGACGCCGTCGGGCATCTCGAACACGAAGCGCACGAAGGTCGGCTGCACCAGCGCGCGCACGCGGATCGGCGGACGCTTCCTGGCGATCGCCTCGGCGCGCTGCAGCCGCAGCGCCTTCTCCGCGGCGCGGGCGCGTTCGGCGAGTTCGCGCACCACCTCGATCGGCAGGCTCGGCGGCGGCCCGGTCCAGCTGTCCGGCAGAAAGTCGATGAAGGTGCGCTCGCCCGCCGCCATGGTGTTGATGCGCACGCGGCGCGCCAGCGACAGGCGGATCGCGCTGCCGTCGGGATCGCGGCGCGCGGACGAGACATAGTCGAGCGCGCCCTCGACCCACCGATCCATCGGGAATGTCGACGGGAGACGCGAAGCGGATGATGACGATGGAGCCGGCGGTGGTGACCTCGACCGGCACGTCCTCGGCAAGCTTGAACAGCAGCCTTGCATAGCCGCCGCTGGCGGAGAACGCCGCCTCGCCCTTGACCGTCTGGGCCTGCGCGATGCCGCCGCTCGAGAGCAGAGCGGCCGCGACAAGGCACAGGCGCACGACCCGCGCGCGGGCGCGGAGTTGCGACCAAAATCCCCTGGCTGCTGTCAGCACCATGACGAGCGATATTCCGATGCAACGCTGCGCCGGGCGCGCGAGCGCCCACACAACCCCTTCCGAATCCTAGGATTGGCGAATTAAGGACTTGTTAATGATGACGCCCTCACCCACCCTTTTGCGCAGTATTCGCCTTGAGCTTTCGGGTCGATTCAGCGACGCCCGGTCTCAAATCCCGATTTCCGCAAAACGGCGGCGACTTCCAGGAGCTGTTGCTGCACTCTTTCAATCGTGCGGACACACACGGGGTCGCCACCGATCACGCGGCGGTCTGGACCTCGCGCTTCACAAGCCGGCCAACATCGCGCATGGCGACAGCGAGGTCATACTGAGCTTGCAGGTTGACCCAGAATTGCGGCGCGTTGCCGAAATAACGGCCAAGACGTAGCGCTGTTTCAGCCGTGACCGAGCGTTTGCCGTTCAGTATATCGACAATGCGGCCGGATGGTACGCGCAGCGCCCGCGCCAGCGCATTAGCCGAGAGCTTCCGCGCGCTCAACTCTCGTCTCAGGATACGGCCGGGATGGATCGGAACCATTGTTACTCCTCAGTGGTAATTCACTATCTCCACCTCATAGGCATCGCCGCCTTTGAAGCGAAAGCAAACGCGCCACGGTCCGTTGACCGTGATCGCCCATTGACCTCTACGATTTCCCTTTAGCGGGTGTAGCCCGACGCTCTTGAGCGGACTGATGTGATCCAATCGTTCGGCCGCGTTCAAGATTGCCAGCAATTCCAGCGCGGACTCGGTATCGAGCCCGCGAAATCGCGACTTACCGGACTCGAATAGTCGGCGCGTGGCCGAATTGCCCCACGAGCGGATCACCTGGTGAGTCTACTACGCCTATCGTGGTACGTCAAACGGATCGGAATATTGACTCGGCCGAGGGAGTTCCGGCACGCCCTCATCCGCCCTTTTGCGAGATGATCTTGCCTTCGATCTTGGGCAGATCGGCGCCGGGCGTGGACTTGTCGCCGCCGGCGCGGCGCGCCATCTCCACCGTCAGCCGCTCGGCGGCGTCGGGCTGCATCACGCCCATGATGTCACTCATCTTGCGCGGCGCGATCTGCGAGGCGATCTCGATCAGCACGGCCATCTCGAGCCGGTCGAACACTTTTGCGGCGTCCTTCGGCTTCATACCCTCGTACATCGTGACGATGCCCTTGAAGCGGGCGTTCTCGGCTTCCGCCTTCTGCTCGCTCGCGGCCGCGGCGCGCAACTCCAGCCCCTTCATCTCCTCGACCTTCGACTCGATCCGCTTCTCGGCGGCCTTGAGCAGGCTCTCGCGGATGTCGATCTCGCGCTGGCGCGCCTCCAGCTCCTGACGCCGCGCCTGCAGCCGCTCCAGGATCGCGCGCTCCGAGGCCGAGACCGGATTCTGGTTCTCCTCGGGATGGATCACGATGCCTTCCGGCTTGGTGTCGGGCGCGGCCGGCTTCGGCGCCTCTTCCTTCTTGGCCTCCTTCGGCGCGCCATGCACCGATCCAGTGACGTCGGCGGGATCGATCCTGGGCGCACCCGGGAAGTTCAACATCGATTGCGCCCAGGACGGCTGAAGCGGCTTCGTCTTCTGCGGCGCATAGTCGAACACATAGCCGCCGTCGATCACGAGGCCGCCGATCTTCAGCACTGCGAGCGCTGCGACCGCAACCAGGACAACCGGAATGACGCGGATGTTACGAAACGACTTCATGCAGCCAGGCCACCGGACCTTCTACGCTCGGAGAATGCCTGAGCAGCCGCCGCCAACGCCTTGGCGTTCGAGGGTTTTGCCGCCGCCTCGTGCGAGGCAAACTCCTTCGATGCGAGCTCGCGCGGTGCGGGCTCCCTGATCTCGGTTTCCGCCTGCGACGGGCGCGCGGCGATCGCGATCTTGGTGAGGCGGCGCACGACGTGGTCGCCTTCCGCCAACTGTCGCTTGAGATGCTCGGACAGTTGCGTGGCGGCGGCAAGCTGGCCGCCGAGATTCTCGTTGACGTCGCGCACCGTATGCTTGAGCCCGCCGATCGCGCGCTCGGCGATCTCGGTGGCGGTGATCAATTCGCCGATCGTCGCCTTCAGCGAGTGCTCGTCGGCCTTCAGCCGCTTCAGTCGCCGGTTCAGCAGCATGCAGTAACCGATTGTCAGCATGAGCAGGATCGCGACCAGGGTTTCGATGACCACGCCTAGTGAATGGTTCATTGGGCCTCCAGCATCTTGTTCTGCTCGTCCGTCTTCTCGAACATCGCGAGCGTGGTCTTCGGCTTGCGCAACGGCTTGGTGACGCGGATGGCGACGCGGTCGCCGACGCGGCCCATCCGCCCCTCGGTCAGCGTGACGCTGCCGCAGCGCACCGACACCAGCGCATCCGCGCGCATTTCCAGCGGCAGGGTGTCGCCGACCTTGAGCTGCATCAGCTGCTTCAGCGGGATGTCGGACTCATAGAGCACGGCGTCGACCGAGATCTCGGCGCCGCCGATCTCGGTGGCGAAATGGCCTTCCCAGACCGGGTCGCGGCCGAATTTCTCGCCCATGAACATCTGCAGCAGCACGCTGCGGATCGGCTCGATGGTGGCATAGGGCAGCAGCAGCTCGACATTGCCGCCGCGGTCCTCCATATCGATGCGCAACCGCACCAGGATCGCGGCATTGGCGGGACGGCTGATCGCGGCAAAGCGCGGATTGGTCTCGAGCCGGTCGATGGTGAATTTCACCGGCGACAGCGGCCGGAACGCCTGCTCGGCATCCGACAGCACAACCTCGACCAGGCGCTTGACCAGGCTGGTCTCGATCGTGGTGTAGGGCCTGCCCTCGATGCGCAACGCGGAGGTACCGCGGCGGCCGCCAAGCAGCACGTCGATGATGGAATAGATCAGGCTGGAGTCGACGGTGGCGAGGCCGAAATTGTCCCACTCCTCCGCCTTGAACACGCTGATGACCGCCGGCAGCGGGATCGAGTTCATGTAATCGGCGAAACGCACCGAGGTGATGCGGTCGAGCGAGACTTCGACGTTGTCGCTGGTGAAATTGCGCAACGACGTCGTCATCAGCCGCACCAGGCGGTCGAAGACGATTTCGAGCATCGGCAGACGCTCGTAGGACACCATCGCCGAGTCGATGATGGCGCGGATGCCGGAATTGTCGTCGAGATTGACCTCGCCGGCGGTGAAGCCGAGCAGATTGTCGATCTCTTCCTGCGAAAGGACGCGCTCGCCATTGTTCTTGCCGCCGCCGAAGTCGCGGCTGCCGTCCTCGACCATGGCGGCCCATTGCAGCGACATCGACTCCGTGAGCTCGTTGCCGCTCGCGGCTTCAGCCGAGGGGTCGCTGGAATCGAGCGAGGCCTCCCATTGGGCGGCTATCGCATCCTGGTCGACGGGATCGTTGCCAGCCATCGTCTCACATCCGCTTCGTCACTGAACCACGATTTCCTTGAACAGCACCGCGCTGACCTTGACCGGCGCGACCGCGGCGTTGACCCGCCGCGTCAGTTCTTCCTTCAGGCGGAACAGCCCTGCCGAGCCCGAGAGATCGGCGGGCCGCAGTTCGCGCAGGTAGGTCTGGAAGATGTCGGTCACGCGCGGCATGGTCGGCTTGATTTCCTCGACCTGCTTCTCTTCCTTGACCTCGAGCACGACCTTGACGCGGAGATATTGCACGCGCTCGCCCGGCGCGCCCGCGAGGTTGACCATCATGTCCGGCACCTCGACGAACACCGGCGGCTTGGCTTTGGGGCCTCCTCGGCGTGCATCTCCTCGGCCGGATGGCGGAAGAAGAAGAACCAGGTCGCAGCTCCGATGCCGAGCACGCCCAGCACGCCGACGACCATCACCATCAGCTTGAATTTGCTCTTCGGGGCGGGAGCGGCGGCTTCGCCCTCAGCCGCGCCTTCCTTTTCGGTATCTGCCATGGCCGCTCGTCCGCCTTCTCAAAAAGGGATGAGCCCGATGCCAGCCGAAAGCCTGAACTGACGCGATACAAATGCCCCCAGCGCATACGCGCTCCGCTCATGGTGAACGCTAGGTAACAATGGTTAATGGAATCTTTCGAATTGCCCCCCACTAGGAAAAACTTGCCGGGCAAACATGGTCAACAAGACCTTTCTGCCGCCCGCTTCGCATCCCCGCAAAACACCTAAACAATTCAAATCGCTGAAATTTTCGACTTGGCACGACATTCGCTCTGATGACCAGCGAACCGCTACGAGCTTGGGAGAGTTTTGGGCGGTTCGATGGGGTCGCGGAGACGCTTGGGAGAGCGGCGAAGTGACCGGATCGCGGAGCGATCGGGATCAGAGGGGAGCACCACCGATGCAGAATACGCTTCTGGTCGGCTTGTCACGGCAGATGGTTCTGGAGCGGCAGCTTGATGTCATCTCCAACAACGTCGCCAACGTGAACACCAACGGCTTCAAGGCCGATCACTCGCTGTTCGAGGAATATCTCACCTCGGGCGCGCATGAGGACAATTTCAACGGCAAGGACCGCCGCGTCTCCTATGTGCAGGACCGCGGCACCTTCCGCGATTTCAGCCAGGGCGCGGTGCAGCAGACCGGCAACCCGCTCGATGTCGCGATCTCCGGCGCGGGTATGTTCGTGGTGCAGGCGCCCGGTGGCGAGCGCTACACCCGCGACGGCAATCTGCAGATCAACAGCACGGGACAGCTGGTCACCGCCGGCGGCAATCCGGTGCTGGGCAATTCCGGGCCGATCGTGTTTCAGCCGACCGATCATGACATCGTGGTCTCCGCCGACGGCACCATCACGGTGCAGGAAGGCGCGGCGCACACCGATTCGATCCGCGGCAAGCTCCGCATGGTCAGCTTCACCGACGCGCAGAAGCTCATCAAGCAGGGCAACAACCTCTACTCCGGCGACGGCGGCGCGCAGGACACCAAGTCGACCATCCAGCAAGGCTTCGTCGAGAAGTCCAACGTCAACTCGGTCATGGAAATGAGCCACATGGTCGAGGTGATGCGGACCTACACCAACATCGCCAACATCCTTCAGCAGCAAAGCGATATGCACAAGAGCGCGATCGACAAGCTCGCCGATGTGCCGGCTTGAGCGAGATTGAGGAACAACTGACATGCAAGCGCTTCACACCGCAGCGACCGGAATGGCGGCACAGGAACTCAACGTTCAGGTGATCTCCAACAACATCGCGAACCTGCGCACCACCGGTTACAAGAAGCAGACCGCGGCGTTCCAGGACCTGATCTACCAGCACGTGCGCCGCGTCGGCGCGCAGTCCTCCGACCAGGGCACCATCCTTCCCGTCGGCATCGACCTCGGCGGCGGCGTCAAGACCGTCGGCACGCCGCGCTCGATGACGCAAGGCACGCTGTCGCAGACCGGCAACGATCTCGACCTCGCGATCACGGGCGAAGGCTTCTTCAAGATCCAGATGCCTGACGGCACCTACCAGTACACCCGCGACGGCACCTTCCAGATGGACAACCAGGGCCGCGTCGTCACCGCGCAAGGCAATCCGGTGCAGCCGGTCATTACTGTTCCGCAGAATGCCTCGGGCCTCACCGTCAACAGCCAGGGCCAGGTCTCGGTCACGGTGCCGGGCTCGACCACCTCGCAGATCATCGGCCAGATCCAGGTCACCAAGTTCATCAACAAGGCGGGCCTCTTGCCGGTCGGCAGCAATTTGTACCAGGACACGCCCTCCTCCGGCCCGCCGCAGGATGGCATCGCCGCCGCCGAAGGCTACGGCACGATCACGCAGGGCAGCCTCGAGCAGGCCAATGTCGACGTGGTCTCCGAGATGAGCGACCTGATCGCCGCCCAGCGCGCCTACGAGATGAATGCCAAGGTGATCTCGGCCGCCGACCAGATGATGCAGTCGACGACTGCGCTGTTCCGCTGACGGAGGATGACGATGCTCCGCCCTCTCCTGCTCGCCGGCCTGTTCATCGCCGGACTTTTGTTCGCCGCAACGGCCGCGCGCGCCGGCGACGAGACCATCGCGCCGCCGGTGCTGCGCGCCAATGTCAGCGTTTCCTCCGAGGTGGTGCGGGTCGGCGACGTCGTCGACAATGCCGGTTCACTCGCGCAAGTTCCGATCTATCGCGCGCCGGATCTCGGCACCACCGGCTCGCTGCCGGTGGCGCAGGTGGTCAATGCCTTGCGCGCGCAGGGCGTGATCGGCGTCGACACCAAGGACATCAAGCTGGTCGCGGTGACGCGGCTGGCGCGCACCGTCGACAGCAAGGAGATCGAGCGCGCGGTGGCGCAGGCGATCGAGCATCGCGGTGGGCTCGGAGACGCCGCCAATATCAGCATCAATTTCGACCGCGACGTGGCCGATCTGCGCCTCGATGCCTCCAACACCGGCGCGATGCTGGCGACATCGGCGCGCTACGAGCCGCGCAACGGCCGCTTCGACGTCGCCTTCCAGATCGCCAATGACAACGGCAATCCGACCCAGCTGCGCTTCACCGGCAGCGCGATCGAGACCGTCGCGGTCGCCGTGCTGACGCGCAATGTCGAGCGCACCGACATCCTGAAATCCGCCGACGTCATCGTGGAGCGCCGGCCGCGCGCCGAAGTCGGCAGCGATCCCGCCGCGCGCGAGCAGGCGCTCGGCATGCAGATGCGCCGCTCGGTCCACGCCGGCCAGCCCGTGCGGATGGCCGACCTGGTCAAGCCCGACCTGGTGCAGCGCGACCAGGCCGTCAGCATCATCTTCCAGACCGCGGGCCTTTATCTGACGACGCGCGGCAAGGCGCTCGACAACGGCACCGAAGGCGACGTGGTCAGCGTGCTCAACATCCAGTCCAAGCGCACGGTGACCGGCACCGTCACCGGCCGCGGCCAGGTCACGATCCAGGTCGCCACGCCGCAGCCGTTACCCGATGCGGCTGCCGCAGCCGACACCACGCCCGCCACGACCGCTGTCGCCTCCGACACTCACGCACCCGTCACGTCCAAGCCAGAGTAAGGTTCATGTCCCAGTTGAAGTACAGCTATGGTTTCCCGCGACAAATCGTTCGCCTCGGCGCGTTGTTCGCCGTGCTCAGCGCGGCCGGCGGCTGTTCGGCGGTGAACCGTCTCTCGCAGATCGGCGAACAACCGAAGCTGACGTCGATCGACAACCCGACGACAGCGCCAGGCTACAAGCCGGTGTCGATGCCGATGCCGAAGCCGGAGACGGTGTCCTACAGTCCGAACTCGCTGTGGCGCAACGGCTCGCGCTCCTTCTTCAAGGACCAGCGCGCCCACCAGATCGGCGACCTGCTCACCGTAACCGTCGTCATCAACGACCAGGCCAATTTCGCCAACGAGACCCAGCGCAACCAAACGGGATCGACGGGTTCCACCATCAGCGACTTCATCGGCGCCAAGGCTCTGAGTCCACAGGCGCAGAAGTTTCTGCCGGGCAACCTCCTGACCGCGAACGGGACATCGCAATTCGACGGCAAGGGCTCGATCCAGCGCCAGGAGACCCTGACCACCAACATCGCCGCGGTCGTGACCCAGATGCTGCCGAACGGCAATATGGTGGTCGAGGGCAAGCAGGAGATCCGCGTCAACTTCGAAATGCGCGAGCTGATCGTCGCCGGCATCGTGCGGCCCGAGGACATCCAGAGCGACAACACGATCGATTCCACCAAGATCGCGCAGGCTCGCATCTCCTATGGCGGCCGCGGCCAGATCATGGATATCCAGCAGCCGCGCTATGGCCAGCAGGTGACCGACGTGCTGCTGCCGTTCTGAGCGCATGATCCCCGACCCGGAGGGCCGCGTTAGCGCAAAGTGGGTACCGGTTTTCGGATAAGGATCATGCGCACATAAAAAGAGCTCCCACATCACGTTGCGAACCTAGGCGCGAGGAGATGTTCCACGCGGCCCTCGCCAGCTCCCCTGCCGGAGGGCCGTCGTATTTTTGCTTACAGGAAGCTGACACGGCCGACCGGTGGCAAAGCCGGGATGATCAAATTTCGTTCATCCAGGCAGGCGCAGCACTCGCGAGGGTTCCACACATCTGTCCACGCATTGGCCGCAAGCGTCGGCGCGACTTGACGGCTTGGTCTAAGGTTGCTTGGACGGATGGCCGCCTGTTCCAATAAAGAAGAACATGAACTGAGGAAGCGTTAGGGCATGCAGAACCTTCTCCAGAAAAAAGATTTCTACGCCGGGCTGTTCATGGTGCTGCTCGGTGCCGGCGTCACACTGAATTCCACGACGTATCGGCTGGGAACGCTGGCGCATATGGGCCCCGGCATGTTCCCGTTCATGCTCGGCATCATCATGACCTTCGTCGGCGTGCTGATCTTCATCGCCGGACTGGTCACGCCGCTCGACGACGGCGAGCGGATTCTTCCGAAAGCATGGAATGGCGCGGCTGGATTTGCATTCTGGCCGGACCGTTGATGTTCATCCTGTTCGGCGAATATTTCGGCATGGCCGCGGCCACGTTCATGTGCGTCTTCGTATCGGCGCTCGGCGATCGCACGGCGACATTGAAGGGATCGGCGATCCTGGCCGCAGGCGTCACGGTCGTCGGCGGCTTCCTGTTTTCCTATGTGCTGAAAGTGCCCTTCCCGCTGTTCCGCTGGGGATTCTAGATGCTGGCGACCGCGCTTTCCGATCTCTGGTACGGCTTCGGCGTCGCTCTCGAGCCGCAAAACCTGATGTGGTGCTTCGTCGGCGTGCTGGTCGGCAACATGGTCGGCGTGCTGCCGGGCATGGGGCCGCTCGCCACCATATCCGTGTTGCTGCCGCTGACCTTCGGCATCAAGCCCGTCGGCGCGATCCTGATGCTGTCGGGCGTGTTCTACGGCGCGCAATATGGCGGCGCGATCTGCTCGATCCTGCTCAACCTGCCCTGCCATCCCCCTCACGCGGTGACCTGCCTCGACGGCTTCCCGCTGACGAAACAGGGGCGCGGCGGCGCCGCGCTCGGCATCACCGTGATCTCTTCCTTCGTGGGCGCCTCATGGGGCATCACCGAGATGATCTTCCTCGCGCCGGTGCTGGTGCGGGTCGCGCTGCAGTTCGGTCCGGCCGAAATCTGCTCGCTGATGCTGCTCGGCCTGCTCGCGGGTTCGACCTTGGCGCGCGGCTCGCCGCTCAAGGGCATCGCCATGACGCTGGTGGGCCTCCTGCTCGGCATCGTCGGCACCGACATCGAGACCGGAACGCCGCGCTTCACCTTCGGCCTCTCCAGCCTGTTCGACGGCATCGAACTGGTCGGGCTTGCGCTCGGACTGTTCGGCATCGCCGAGTTCATGAAGAGCGTGAACCAGTATTCCGACATCAATACGCGCTATTCCAACATCGGGCTTCGCGATCTTCGCCCGACGCGCGACGAATTCCGCCGCGCGATCCCGGCGATGCTGCGCGGGACCATCATCGGCAGCCTGTGCTCGCTGATTCCGGGAACCGGTCCGACGATCGCCTCCTTCATTGCCTATGCGGCCGAGAAGAAGGTCTCGAAGACACCCGAGAAGTTCGGAACCGGGATGATCGAAGGCGTCGCCTGCCCCGAGGCATCGACGCATTCGTCGGTGCAGGGCGACTTCATCCCGACGATGAGCCTCGGCATTCCCGGCGACGCCGTGATGGCGCTGATTCTCGGCGCCCTGATGATTCAGGGCATCGTGCCGGGTCCGCAGCTGATCAAGCAGCACCCCGACATCTTCTGGGGCCTGATTGCGAGCTTCTGGATCGGCAACATCATCCTGGTCATCCTCAACGTGCCCTTGATCGGGTTGTGGGTGAAGCTGCTGATGATTCCCTACAAATATCTGTACCCGAGCGCGCTGTTCTTCATTTCGATCGGTGTCTACTCGACCAACAACGACATGTTCCAGGTGGTCGAGACGGTGGTCGTCGGCCTCGCCGGTTACTTACTCCTGCTGTTCGATTTTCACCCAGCCTCCATCCTGCTCGGATTCGTGCTGGGCCCTCGCTTCGAGGAGAACTTCCGCCGCTCCATGCTGATCTCGCGCGGCGATGCGCTGGTGTTTCTCGAACGTCCGATCAGCGCATTCTTCCTGTTCCTCTGCGCGGTGCTTCTCCTCGCGCAGATCTACGTGCGCCTGCGCAAACCGAAGGCAATCGTGGATGCGCTTCCGTCGCTGGACGCAATCGGGCAGGACAAGCTGGCGCCGGAAGAGGCGGTGTAGCGGCCCCACCGCGCGAAAAGTGAGTCATTCTTCGTCATGGCCGGGCTTGTCCCGGCCATCCACGTCTTTCTCGGAATTTCTAAGACAAGACGTGGATGCCCGGCTCAAGGCCGGGCATGACGAGCTAAATTCGCAGCATTCAGAGTCGACCTCGACGGCCTGCCCGCCTCACCGCTTCCCCTCGATGCCGATCTCGACCAGATACGGCCGGTTGGAAGCGACGGCCTCTCGCAACGCCGGCGCAATGTCATCGGCCTTGTCGATGCGGACGGCTTCGACGCCCATGCCTTCGGCGAGGCGCACGAAGTCGAGCACTGGTCCGGTCAAATCCATCTGCTGATAGGGATGCTGCGTGCCGGCCTCGAAGTTCTGCCGCCAGACGTCGACATTATGCTTGAGGATGCGGTATTCGCGGTTGGCGAGGATCACGAACACGATTGCGAAGCTTGTGGTGCGCGGCGGTCCACAGCGCAGGGATCGAGTACATCGCCGAGCCGTCGCCGGAGATCGCGACCACCGGCCGGTCCGGCATGGCGACCTTGACGCCGATCGCGCCGGACAAACCTTGTCCGATGCCGCCGCCGCGGCCGCCGAAATAATCGCCGAAACCGCGGAAGTCGAAGGCCTGCGCGAGATCGAGGCTCGCGGTGATGCTCTCGTCCACGATGACGACGTTTCCAGGGACGCCGCGCCGCAACTCCGCGGCCACCCGCGGCATGGACGTTGGCGCCCTGTTCCAGGCTTTTTCCAGCCGCGCCTTGTAGGCGTCCGCTTCCTGCGCCGACTGGTCGGCGAGCGCTGCGTTGCGGCGCTGCGCCGCGGACTTGAACTCGGCGCTCGCCTGCGAACGCAGCAGAGTTGTGAGCGCGGTGAGACTCGCCGCCATCTCGCCGACGAGGCCGGCATCGAGCCGATGGTTGAAGGCAATCCGCTCGGGCGCCTCCTCGATCTGCACCACCGCCGCGGCTAGCGGAAAATGACCGCCGGGCGAAAACCAGATGTCCTCGAAGAACGGCCCGCCCAACAGCAGCACCAGATCGGCCTGACCAAGCGTCTTACGAATCTGCGCGGCATCGCCGGGCAGCGAGCGCCGGTAGTTGGGATGCCCGGTCGGAAACGAGGCGTGCGCCCGCAAACCTTCGAACCACACGGATGCGCCGATCGTCTCGGCGAAAGCGACCAGCGCATCCGTTGCCCGCGCGCGCGCGACATCGTCGCCGACCACGATGGTCGGACTGGACGATTTTGCGATCAGCGCGGCAATCGCCTCCACGCCCCTGGGGTCGGGATGCGCGGCGCGCCACAGCCGGTCCGGCAGGATGGCCTCGACCGCGGTCTCCTGCTCCAGCACGTCGATCGGCAACGCCACGAACACCGGCCCCATCGGTGCATCGGTCGCGACCTTGAAGGCGCGGCGCATGATGGGCGCGATCTCGTCGGCGCGCTCGATCTGCACGCTCCATTTGGTGACGGGAGAAGCCATCGCGACGAGGTCATGGCCGAGCACGGGACCGGTGAGCCGCATCCGCGTGTCCTGCTGGCCGGCAGTGACCACGACCGGCGAATTGGCCTTCAGCGCGCCATAGATCGCGCCGATGGCGTTGCCGAGCCCCGGCGCGACATGGACGTTGGCGACGGTTGCGCGGTTCGCGGCCTGCGCATAAAAACTCGCGGCGCCGACCGCGACGCCCTCATGCAGCGCCATGATGTAATCGATCTGCGGGAACGCCGGCAGGCTGTCGAGCAGTGGCGTCTCGGTGGTGCCGGGATTGCCGAAGATGTGACGCACGCCATGTGCTACAAACGACTCCATCAACACACGACGCCCGCGCATTCCGTCCTCCACGAGTTCAAGGCGAGTTCGCCCGGCGACATCATCGGACGATGCGGGGGATCATTCAACTGCCTTGCCCGCAAGGCGCGGTTTCATTTGCTGGATTGAGCAGGCATGACCGACCATATCGACATCAACTTGCGGAACTGGGAAGAGCGTGTGGCCATTCACGCCCGCGACACCACCGGCGACTACATGCTCGATCGTTTTCGCGCCGGCGAGGATGCCCTCCACGAGATCGAGGCAGCCGAACTTGGCGATATCTCGGGCAAGCGCGTCTTGCACCTGCAATGCCATATCGGCCGCGACACGCTCTGTCTGGCGCGGCGCGGCGCTATCGCCACCGGGCTCGACTTTTCCAGATCCGCGCTGGACGTCGCAAGACGCCTGTCCGAGGAGACCGGATTAAAGGCCGACTTCGTGTTGGGGACGGTCGATCAGGCGCCGCAACTGACGCCCGGGCCGTTCGATCTCGTCTTCACGACCTGGGGAACGATTTGCTGGCTGCCCGACATGGCGGTTTGGGCCGGGGTGATCGCATCCGTGCTGGCGCCGGGCGGCGAGCTTTATTTTGCGGATGCCCATCCGGCCTTCAACGTGTTCGAAGAGAGCGCCGGAGCGCTGGTGCTGACCCACGATTTTCAGACGCCGGCCGACAGGCCGCACCGGTTCGTCAGTGAGACGACCTACACCGGCGACAAGACGATCATGTCCCATCAAGAAACCCGCGAGTGGATCCACTCGCTGTCGTCAGTGCTGGGCTCCCTGACCGATGCTGGCCTCGCGATTACGATGTTCAGGGAACACGACGTGCTGCCCTGGCGCGGCTTGCCGATGATGGTGCCCGCCTCCGAGAGGCTGTGGCGGCTTCCCGACGGCCACCCTCGCGTCCCCCTGTCGTACTCGCTGCGGGCGAGAAAGGCCGCCTGAGATCATGCCTCACGCCGCGACCGGCCGCGCGCGCTCCCAGGGCAGCGCCGGCACACGCAGTGCATAGGCGCCGTCGCCGAGCAGCACCTGCGCGATCAGCATCGCCACCCAGGCCAGCGGAAATTCCATACCGCCATCGGCGAACCAGAACCCCTTGCGGACCATCCAGTATTGAGTGACCGCGATCAGCACCGGCAGCGACAACAGGCTGACATAGCGGGTGTAGATTCCGAGCAGCAGCAGCACCGCGCCGGCGAATTCGATGAAAACGGTATAGCCGAGCACTGCGCCCGGATAGCCCTGCTTGACGAGGCCGGTCCACCAGGGATCGAAGCCGATCACCGCGAACTTCCGGATCAGATGCGCGAAGAAGAAGAACGACAGCGCCATCCTCAAGACCAGCGCCGCATAAGGCGCAGTGCGATTGTCGATCATGGCCGCCCTCCCCCGGTTATCGCTTTGGCGCGATATTAGGGCCGGGCGTTTGACGGTCGCAACGGCTATTCGCGCGAGGTAGCCGTCAGCTCAGTGCAAATGCCAGTTCGCGCGCACGGTCACCTGATCGGCGGTGTATTTGACGTTTCCGAACACCGCCGTCCCCACGGTATCGAAACCGAGCAGATAGCTCTGCCTGCCGAAGTCGGAATGGCGATACTCCGCACCGACGCTCATATTGTTGTTGAACATCCACTCCCCGCCGATGCCCGCGGTCCAGCCGACCAGCGTTTGCGAGGATCGCGCGCCGGTCGGCGGAGCCTGGGTAAGGATCGCGTTCGCCGGGGCGCGAAAGCGCCGGAGCGTGGTGCTCGACCGTGCCTTGAAGATCGCCAGCCTGCTCATCAATTCAGCAGCCGCGGCTCGGAATCGTTGCGTCACTGCAACGTCCGCCGGGAAAAGGCATTTCATGCCGTCGTGAACGCCGTTTTCGCTCGGTTTCCGATGGCCAAGATTTGCCATCGAGCCTTATTGTCAAATCCAGATTCCATTCGGTGTTTGGATTTCGGAGAATCGACAATGACCCGCTCCCTCTCGTTGCTGACTGCCGCCGTCGTCTCTCTGGCCGGTCTTGGCGCTGCCTCCGCAGCCGACATGGCGGTGAAAGCCCGTCCGATGCCGGTGGCGGTTTATAACTGGACCGGCTGCTATATCGGTGTCAGCGCCGGCGCCAAGGGCGCCTATCCCAGCGAGCGCGCGGTCATTCCCGGCACGTCGGTGGGAGGCATCACGACAACCACCAGCGTCCAGGACTTCGGCCGGGACAGCAACGACGATGGGACATGGCTGGCGGGTGGTCAGGTCGGTTGTAACTACCAGGCCGCCGGCAGCCATTGGGTGTTCGGCGTCGAAGCCGACGCACATGCGCAGCACTGGGCTCAATCCAACTACGTTCAGTTCTTCAACAACCTGTTCGTTCCCGGCGACAGGTTCGACCTGGCCAGCGACTGGCAGGCTTCGGCCCGCGGCCGCATCGGCTACGCGTTTGATCGCACCCTGTTCTACGTGACCGGTGGCGCCGCCTGGACGGGCGTGCGGGCGACGACGACGTACATCCCGTTCGGCATTTTCCCCGGCTCGTTCACGAGCCAGACCAAAGACCTGGTTGGCGGCACGGTTGGAGCGGGCGTCGAATACGCCGTGACCAACAACATCACGCTCGGCATGGAAGGCCGTTATACCTACTACGAATCGAAGCGGTTTGATGAGAATCCGCTGGCCGTGATTTCGCCTCCCGGCGCCGCCGTCACCTTTGCTCGGGTGAACACCTACCGCGATATCAGGCTCGAGACCGGCGAGATCCTGTTCAAGGCGAACTACAAGTTCGGCCCGGGCGTGGTGGTCGCCAAATACTGATCTTCCAATCTTGTGCGAAAAAGCCTCGCTCACAGCGGGGCTTTTTTTATGACCAACACGCCCTCAGGTTCAGAGCAGGCCAAGCGCGGGTCACCGGCGAACTTCGTCATTGCGAGCGAAGCTAAGCAATCCAGACTGTTTCCGCGGATGCAGTCTGGATTGCTTCGTCGCTGTCGCTCCTCGCAATGACGAAGCCTCACTCAAACCCCACCTCGACACGCCCCAGTCCCTTTAGCTCCATCACGACGTGATCGCCGGCCTTCAGCCACACCGTCTTGACCAGGCTGCCGGTCAGCACGATCTGGCCGGCGTGCAGGCCCCTGCCCTCCTCGGCCAGATGATTGGCGAGCCAGGCCAGCGCATGGTGGGGATGGCCGAGCACATCGGCGCCGGTGCCGCTTCCCGCTTCCGTGCCGTTGATCAGCGCGCGCCCCTCGACCGCGAGCAGGTCGGGCGCAGCGGCGCGCGGGACGGCGGCGCCCAGCACGCAACCGGCGGCAAAGAAATCGTCCGCGACGAGCGTCGGCGCGCCTAGCGTCTCCCAGCGCTCATAGCGGTCGTCGACGATCTCGATCGCCGGCAGGTAAGCCTCGATCGCGCCGGCGACGCTGTTCGCGGTGAACGGCCCCTGCCCGGCCGCGAGCGGCAGCCCCATCCGCACCGCGATCTCGCATTCGACGCCGACGCGCACGAAGTCGGCCGCCTGCAGGCGCACGCCGGACTCATGGACGCCGCGGGAAAATACGCCGCCGCCGCATGGATGCGGGATGTCGAGATATTGCTGCATCACCTTGCTGGTGCAGCCGATCTTGTAGCCGACCAGCGCACCGGTCTGCGGCAGCATCAGATCGTGCAGCGCGCGCTGGACGCGGTAGCCTTCGGCTTCATCCTTCGGTGCAAGGTCAGGCGGCAGCGTTTTCAGCCCGACGCGATTGCGGCGGCTGGATGCGATGAGCTGGGCTGCGGTAGCAATCCTGTCCATCGAAGATCATCCCGCTTGCAGTTGAAGCTCGACAAAAGGGTGAGCGGCAGCCGAACCGCCGTGGCAACAGATGAATCGAATGAATTGATTTCACAGCAAAATCGCGTCGCACTTCAAGTGGCGCGCGAAACGCTACTCGTCGCGATAGACCTTTTCGCGCTTCTCATGGCGCTCCTGCGCCTCGACCGACAGCGTCGCGATCGGGCGCGCCTCGAGCCGCTTCAGCGAGATCGGTTCGCCGGTCTCCTCGCAATAGCCGTAGGAATTGTCCTCGATGCGCTGCAGCGCGGCGTCGATCTTGGAGATCAGCTTGCGCTGGCGGTCGCGAGCGCGAAGCTCGATGGCGCGGTCGGTCTCCGACGAAGCGCGGTCGGCGAGATCGGGATGATTGACGTTCTCTTCCTGCAGGGTCTGCAGGGTCAGTCTGGACTCGCGGAGGATCTCGTCCTTCCAGGACAACAGCTTGGCGCGGAAATAATCGCGCTGCCGGTCGTTCATGAACGGCTCTTTTTCGGACGGCCTGTAGTTTTTCAGTTTTTCCAAGGTCAGCCCATTTCGTTGTGCTGGCGCCTCTCCCTCAGGCGCCGGGCGCCCGGACGAGGTCCGTTCGCGCGCCGCCTTATATAGCGGCGTCCCGTGACAGACAATATCGATGACGACCGCGAAAACAGGCACTTACCGGGGTTTCAGGCAGGAACCTGTGCGCAATTTCGGCGAAACCGGCCGTCCGGTCCCGCCCAGACGCAAAACTCTAGAACTGGCCGGCTTTGGCGAGCTCGACCTCGACCCGAAGCTCGATCTCCGAGAGCACCGCGTCCAGCCCGGGGTCGCCGGAAGAGGATTTCAGGTTGGCGGCGGCATCGCGCAGCCGGCTGACGGTGGTGGCGTTGAGGTTGCCGGACAGCAGCCCAATCTTGAGATCGTCGAGCACGTCGAGCGCGCCCTTGCCGCGCGCCACCGAGCGCCGGCGGCGCTCGGTCGGGTTCTCTTCAATGCCCTGAAGAGCCAGCAGCGCGTCGATGCCCGCGGCAGCCTTGGGCGCGGTCGGGCTGCGGGTTTCCGAGGTGGTGGCGACGTCGTCCGGAAGCGAGAAGCCGGTCGAGCCGGTCCGCCTGGCATTGCCCGCGGGCGTTCCGATCGTGGTGCCGTTCGGTCCGTAGATGCGCATCGTCGGCCCCTTCGCCGTCGCGTTTGGTCCTGCGCAAGCTTCGCCGTTCTATGGTTAATGCGGCGTAAACGGGTGGGCAAAAACTGCCGCATGGGGCCGGTTTTTGCCCTGGCAGGGCTGACGCCACATCACCGGCATCCTGACAATTATCTAATAAAATCAACTCATTATGCCGCCAGCCGGGCGTGGCACGCCGCTCGCATAGTTGATCGCGGATCGATGGCTATGGGAGTGGCCAAGCGATCCCTCAAGTATCGAGGGGAGCATTGGGATGCCCGGCATCCGTGTCGTGAGATTTGCGAGAATGGGCTGCGCCGCGCTGGCCGCGCTGGCGCTGTCGGCCATGTCCGCGCAGGCGACGTCCCGGATCAAGGACCTCGCCAATATCGAGGGCGTGCGGCAGAACCAGCTGATCGGCTACGGCCTCGTCGTCGGCCTCAACGGCACCGGCGACACCCTCAACAACATCCCCTTCACCAAGCAGTCGCTGCAAGCCATGCTCGAGCGCATGGGCGTCAACATCCGCGGCGCCACCATCCGCACCGGCAATGTCGCCGCCGTGATGGTGACCGGCAATTTGCCGCCGTTCTCCACCCAGGGCACGCGGATGGACGTCACC
Organism: uncultured Alphaproteobacteria bacterium; assembly: GCA_963791665.1. Lineage (GTDB taxonomy): Bacteria > Pseudomonadota > Alphaproteobacteria > Rhizobiales > Xanthobacteraceae > Bradyrhizobium. The sequence goes on from CAWBTH010000008.1 coordinate 28,507, forward strand.
GTGTCCGCGCTTGGCGACGCCAAGAACTTGCAGGGCGGCACGCTGCTCGTCACCCCGCTGCTCGGCGCCGACGGCAACGTCTATGCGGTGGCGCAGGGTTCGCTCGCGATCTCCGGTTTCCAGGCCGAAGGCGAAGCCGCCAAGATCACCCGCGGCGTGCCGACCGTCGGCCGCATCGCCAACGGCGCCATCATCGAGCGCGAGGTCGAGTTCGCGCTGAACCGCCTGCCGAATGTGCGGCTGGCGCTGCGCAATGCCGACTTCACCACCGCCAAGCGCATCGCGGCCGCCGTCAACGACTTCCTCGGGGTCAAGACCGCCGAGCCGATCGATCCTTCCACCGTGCAGCTGTCGATCCCCTCGGAGTTCAAGGGCAACGTGGTGGCGTTCCTGACCGAGATCGAGCAGCTGCAGGTCGATCCGGATCTCGCGGCGAAGATCGTCATCGACGAGCGCAGCGGCATCATCGTGATGGGCCGCGACGTCCGCGTGAACACGGTCGCGGTCGCGCAAGGCAACCTCACCGTCACCATTTCCGAGAGTCCGCAAGTCAGCCAGCCCAATCCGCTGTCGCGCGGTCGCACCGTGGTCACGCCGCGCACCAGTGTCGGCGTCACCGAGGACGGCAAGAAATTCGCGGTCGTGAAAGACGGCGTATCCTTGCAGCAGCTCGTCGACGGCCTCAACGGGCTCGGCATCGGGCCGCGCGACCTGATCGGCATCCTGCAGGCGATCAAGGCCGCCGGCGCGATCCAGGCCGACATCGAGGTGATGTGATGCAGACGGTCGCTGACCGGCTCGTCCAGCCGCATCCCGTTCACCATGCCCGTGATCAACGGGCGGCCGGATCGCGAATTCGCGGCCGCGTTGGCCAAGGTCTCGCCGCAGCAGCAGTCCAAGGCGAAGGCGACCGCCACCGATTTCGAGGCGATGTTCTTGAACTCGATGTTCTCGCAGATGACCGCAGGCCTGAAGGGCGAAGGCCCGTTCGGCGACACGGCCGGCACCGGCGTGTGGCGCTCGATGCTGACCGAGCAATATTCCAAGCAGTTCGCCAAGGCCGGCGGCGTCGGCATCGCCAACGAAGTCTATCGCACGCTGATCCTGACGCAGGGCAAGAGTGCAAACAACGGTGCAAACCTGGGGAAGACGGCATGAACCCACAACGCCGCGAGGCGCCATCGCCCTCTCCGGTCGCCGCGACGCCCGCCGCGGCGCGCAAGCTCGCCGAGAATTTGATGGACGCGATGAGCGCGCTGCTGGCAGTGATCGAACGCGAGACCGAGCTGGTGCGCGCCGGCAAGCTGCGCGAGGCCATGACGACAGAGCCGCGCAAGGCGGAACTGTCGAAGAACTACGTCAACGCGGTCGGCCAGCTCAAGGCGAGCCAGAAGCAGCTGGCGCAGGCCGCGCCGGAACTGTTGAAGACGCTGCATCGCCATCACGACTTGTTCCGCTCGATGCTGCAGATCAATCTCACGGTGCTCGCCACTGCGCACGCGGTCTCCGAAAGCATCGTGCGCGGCGTCAATGCCGAGATGCAGCGCCGCAGCATCCCCAACACCTATACCGCGGCTGGAAAGCGCGCCGCGCCTTCGCCGCGCCACATCACGCCGCTGTCGGTCAGCCGTTCGCTCTGACAATTCTTGTTTGGGGCATGATCTCATCGGAAAACCGCTTCACACTTTTCCGGATCATGCCCGTTCAAATTTTCATCAAAATCGTGCGCTGCATCGTAGCGCGCGATTCATCGCGTTTTCTAACAAAGGATTGAAGTCTGCGCGGCAATATTGCCGGCGGGATCGGGTTGGGATTTGTCTCTGTAAAGCGGCGCCAGGAGGCTGCCATGAGCACAGATTTCAGCATCAGGCCGGTGGGGTCGCCGGCCCCTTCGCCCATTGTGGCGCCGGTGAGCCCGGCGGCCGGCAACGCCGTTGCAACCGAGTTGCCGGCGAGCCAGAGCGTGACCGCGGCCGATGCGGGCACGCCGTTGCGCAACGATCCGATCGACGTGGTCGAGGATTTCGCGCATCAGGCCTATTTCGACCGCGATGCGCGCGCGATGGTCTATCAGGTCGTCAACGACAAAACCGACCAGGTGGTGACGCAATATCCCGATGATGCGGTATTGCGCCGCCGCGCCTATTTCCACGCGCTCGATCTGTCGCGCGGCACGCCGCCGCGCGTCATTCCAACCGACCGGACGGCGTAAGGGCTTTAACCGCGCCCGGCGAGGCCGGCGGCGATGTTGCAGTTGATGTCGATCAGCGACTTCAGCTTCGCGGGATGCGGATCCATCTGCATCTCGATGGTCTGCTTCAGCACGAAAATGCCGATATTGGCGATGTTCTGACGGACGTCCAGCGAGTTCGGATTCTCGTTGGCTTCGGCTTCGGTCAGGAAGATCGACCACAGCCTGCGGTTGAACATCAGCGCGTTGTGCAGGTTGCGGTCCGCACCCTTCCAGTTGGACTGGACCTCCTGCAGCTGCCGTGCCGCCTTGAGCAGCGCCTGCGCCTCTATTTCCCGGGGAGATGCTGTCGTTTGAGAGGCGCGAGCATAGGCTTGAGCGGCATGAGACATTCAGAACACCCGGGACTTAACACTTGAGAACGCTGGCGAAAGTGCCCAGTTTTTGTACGTGGTTGCCTTTAAAATATGGTTAGCAACGGCTTCAGTATTTTTACGGTCCCTGCAATTTCAGGTGGTACCGGCCGGTCGGGCGCCGCGCCAAACGAAAACGGCGGGTCGCCCCCGCCGTCTTGCGTGTGGTCGATGACTTGCCGAGCTTACCGCAACAGCTGCAGCACGCTCGCCTGCGACTGGTTGGCGAGCGCAAGCGCGGAGACCGCGATCGATTGCCGGGTCGAGAGGGCCTGGCTGTTGGCCGCTTCCTCGTTGGTGTCGGCGAGCGTCAGGTTGGACGCGCCGGTCTGCAGCACGTTGATCAGGTTCTTGCTGAAGTCCTGACGGATTTGCACGATCGAGAGGTTCGAGCCGAGAGTCGAGGCTTCCGAGCGCAGCGTGTTCGACGCGTTGGTTAGCTTGGCGATCGTCGCGTTGGCCGAATTGTTGTCCAGGAAATTCGTCCCGGAGACCAGCGTCGTTAAGCCCAGACCGGTTGCATCGAAGGTGACGCCGGTGATGTTGAGCGTGGATTTGCCGGTTTCGTTGAAGGTCAGCTTCAGGTTATCGCCGTTGAGCAGGTTGATGCCGTTGAAGGATGCGTCCTGTGCCGTCGTGGTGATCTGCGCTATGACGTTGTTGTATTGGCTGACCAGGTTGGAGCGAATGGTTTGCGAGGCCGGGTCGGCAACCGGCGCGGCAACGGCGCCGAATGTCACGGTGCCTCCGCCGGTGTTGGTATAGGTAACGGCACCGATGGTCGACGAAGCTGCGTCATTGGTCGTGGTGATGACAAGCTTGTTGGAGTTATCGAGGCTGGCGCTCAGGTTGTTCGGCGCCAATGCGGCGTTCAGCTGAGCCAGGAACTCGTTGGCGCCGAAGGTAATGCTGGTCGCCGTTCCACCCCCGGTCGCGGCGATCGCCAAAACGTCGCCGCTCTTGATGGTAACGCCGTCCACCAGGTTGGCCGAAGTGCCTCCGAGGGCCGCAGCGGAGCTGACTGTCGACTTCGGCGAATAGCCGACCGTGGTCTGCAAAGCCTGGTTGGCGATCGACTTGGCGGTATCGACCAGGCTCTGCAGCGAGGTAATGCCGGTGTTGGCGGCCTGCAGCACCTGAACGCCGTTGCCGATGCCGTCGAGCAGATTGGAGATGTCACTGGCGCGGTTGTTGAGGCCTTGGGCAGTGAAGAAGTTGGTCGGATTGTCGAGCGCCGTGTTGACCTTGTTGCCGGTGGCGAGGTCGTTTTGCGTCTTCGCGAGCAAGTTCGCAGTCGACTGCAGCGAGAGCAGGTTCTGGCGAACCGATGCTGAGAGAACAATACCGGACATTTGGCAAACCTTCCTAGTGGACCGTCTCCATTTCTAGGCAGGCACGCTTAAATTACGGTTAATGCCCGTTTAAATAAATTGGTTAAGGAATCGTTACCTTTCGTTTCGGCGACGGACCGGAATCCAAAAATAGAAACGGCGGGGTTTCCCCCGCCGTTTGCAGTCCGGATTTTCGCTGTTTCGCGCGCGATATCAGCGCAGCAGCTGCAGCACGCTGGCCTGCGACTGGTTGGCGAGCGCGAGCGCGGAAACCGCAATCGACTGGCGGGTCGACAGCGCCTGGCTGTTGGCCGCTTCCTCGTTGGTGTCAGCCAGCGTCAGGTTCGACGAACCGGTCTGCAGCACGTTGATCAGGTTCTTGTTGAAGTCCTGGCGGATCTGCACGATCGAGAGGTTCGAACCCAAGGCCGACGCTTCGGTGCGGAGTGTGCTGCTGGCGGCCGAGAGCTTGGTCAGTTGGGCGTTCGCGGAGCTGTTGTCCAGGAAGTCCGTGCCCGAAGTCAATGAAGCAAGGCCAAGGCCGGCCGCGTTGAACGTCACGCCCGCGATGCTGAGCGTCGACTTGCCGGTCTCGTTGAAGGTCAGCTTCAGGGTATCGCCGTTCAGCAGGTTGATGCCGTTGAAGGACAAATCCTGCGCAGTCGTGGTGATCTGTGCGATGATATTGTTATACTGGCCGACCAGGCTGGAGCGGATGGCCTGCGAACCCGCGTCGGCGGTCGGGGTGGTTCCGGCTCCGAACGTCGTAGTACCGGGAGTTGAACCGGGGGTAATCGTACCGACCGTTTGCCCGGCATAGTCGTTGGTTGTGGTGATGACGAGGTGGTTGCCGCTGTCAATGCTGGCTGTCAGACCGCCTGCCGCCAGAGCGGTGTTGAGCTGGTCGAGGGACTCCGTGGCGCCGAAAGTGACCGTGAGTGCCGGGAGTTCCCCGCTCGCGGCGATGGCGAGAGTCTGGTTGGCCTTGAAACCGACGCCGTCCACCAGATTGGCCGCTGACGCGGTACCAACCAGGGTTGTCGAAGTAGACGTCGACTTCGCCGTATAGCCCGCGGGAGCCTGTAGCACCTGATTGGCGATCGACTTGGCGGAATCCACCAGGCTCTGCAGCGAGGTGATGCCGGTGTTGGCGGCCTGCAGCACCTGCACGCCGTTGCCGATGCTATCCAGAAGATTGGTGATGTCGCTGGCGCGGTTATTGAGTCCCTGCGCTGTGAAGAAGTTGGTTGGGTTGTCGAGCGCCGAGTTGACCTTGTTACCCGTGGCCAAGCGGTTCTGGGTGGTCGACAAAAGATTGGCCGTCGACTGAAGCGAGAGCAGGTTCTGGCGAACCGAGGCTGAGAGAACAATACCGGACATGGCGTTTCCTTCTGGCTGTTGGAGTCATTTCTATGACCTCAAAACCGATACGCCCCGGTAGGTAAACAAAAGCCTGAGGGAGCCTGAATCCGTCCGCTGGGTGACTGCTATGGTTGATATCGTCTTAATGGACAAGCGCGAAGGTTTGGCTGGATGATGTCGGCGCGCGAGACAAAAGGCACGGATGCATGGAATTTGCCGATGTGCAGTTCTTCGAAAGGGCCCAAGTCAAACGAAAAAGCAGCGTGCACCTTCGCTGCATCGAGCCGCGCGTTTACCAGCCGTTAACCTTGATCGGGAAAGGATTGCGCCGTCCGGCCGACAGAGCCGGCAAAACCCCGGCGAGGCCAATACGTTCGAGTTCGCTGTAGTGATCGCCGACGTCAGAAGGCAACGGAGAGCATATGGCCCTGAAAGTGGAATTAAAGCCGCACGAGCGCATCATCATCGGCTCCTGCGTGATCACCAACACCGATCAGCGCGCGCGTCTTTTGATCGACGGCGACAATATCCCGATCCTGCGCGAAAAGGACATCCTGACCCCGGAGACGGCGGACACGCCGGCCAAGCTGATCTATCTGGCGGTGCAGCTGATGTACATTTCGCCGGGCGCCGACGCCAATCACGGCACCTACTTCAACCTGATCCGCGATCTCGTCACCGCCGCGCCGAGCACCTGGCCCCTGATCGAGGGCATCAACAACCAGATCCTGAGCGGCGATCTCTATCAGGCGCTGAAGGAAGCCAGGAAACTGGTTGCCTACGAGAAGCAACTGCTCGACCAGATCGAGGAGCTGCGCGCAAGAGAGCGCGCCGTCAGCAGCGCTGCCTGAGCAAAGGATCTAGACTGCCACAGCCTCGGTCGCCATCGGGTGACCGGGGCTAGCGGCGCGTCGCGCCCCGAATTCCAGCACGGCAGCAACCAGCGCATCGATATCGCAGGCATCGGTACGGTGGTTGACGATCGCGCAGCGGATCGCCAGCCGGCCGTCCAGCGTCGTGGTCGACGGCGCAGCGATGCCGGACTCCTGGAGATTGACGACAATCTCGCGGTTGACCCTGTCGGCGTCATCGGCGAGGTAGCGGAAGCAGACGATATTGAGATTGACCGGCGCCAACAGCTCGAGCCGCGGCTCGGCGCGCACGCGCGCCTCGAGACAGGACGCGAGCTGGCAGCTGCGCGCGATGATCGTCCCCAGCCTGTCGGTACCGTAGGTCTTCAGCGTGAACCAGGTTTTCAGCGCGCGAAAGCCACGCGACAGGTCGACGCCGAGATCGCAGGGCCACTCGGAGCCGGCGGCGAGCCCGCGCGTCTCCCGGCGGAGATAGGCGGCCGGCGCTGCGAACGCGTCCTTGTGACGCTCGCCGTCACGCACCAGCAAGAAGCCAGCGTCGTAAGGCACCTGGCCCCATTTGTGGAAATCGAACGCGATCGAGTCCGCCCGCTCGATGCCGGCAAGCCGCGGCGCGAGCTCGGGCGAGAGAACAGCGAGTGCGCCGAAGGCGCCGTCGACATGAAACCACAGTCTTTCGTCACGGCATAGCACAGCCACAGCATCGAGATCGTCGATCGCGCCGATATCGACGGTGCCCGCGGAGGCAACCACCAGAAACGGCGTCAGGCCGGCCGCGCGATCGCGCGCGATCTGTTGGCGCAGCGCGCCGATATCGATCCGATGTGCATCGTCAGTCGCGATGCAGCGCAACGCATCGCTGCCGAAGCCTGCAATATCCATCGCCTTGCTGATGCAGCCATGCGCCGCTTTGGATGTATAGGCCGTCAGGCGCGCGCCCTGCTCGCCGATGCCATGCCGGCGCGCCTGCTTTCCGAGTGCGCAGGTGCGCGACACCAACACCGCCATCAGATTGGCCATCGACGTGCCCGTGACGAACAGTCCGCTTGCGCCGGTTGGGAAACGGAACATTTGCCGGACCCAGTCGACCACCTGTCGTTCGACCTCGATCGGCATGTGATCGCGCCCGCCGAGATTGGCGTTCAGGCCGGCTGCAAGCATTTCCGCGAGCATGCCGACCGCCGAACCGCCGCCATGCACCCAGCCCATGAAGCCGGGATGGACATTACCGGTCGCATAGGGCGCGACGAAATCGGTGAAGGTGCGGTAGACGTCAGCGAGCTCACTCGTCCCTCGCGGAAGCGCCTCGCGAAACTGAGCGCGGACAATGTCGGGAATCGGTTGCCACACCGGACGTTCGCGAATGGTGGCGATGTGGTCGATCATGTCATCGAGCATGCGATGACCGAGCGCACGGAGTTCCGTCCAGTCGCTGGGGATCGAGAGTCTCTTCAGACCCGGGCTGCGCCGTCTCGCGCAACGACCCGGTCACGCTGCGCGCTCCGCGAGCCGGCTCGCATGCTGTTCGAGCATCGCGGCAAAGGCGTCGAACACCTTGCGCATCTGCGGCGGCTTGTAGGGAAACAGATCCGGAGAATCCATGTTGTGCACGACGGCGGTGTTGTCGGCTTCGAAGATCAGCAGCGACCCGTCCTTGGTCTCCGTGCAATCGACCGTGAAATAGTCGAGGCCAATTCGGTCGGCCATCGCAGTCAGCGCCGACTGGTGCCGCCGTCCGAAGCCGATGTCGAAGGTACGCATGAAGGTCTCTTCCTCGAGACGCTTGGCGGCGCTCTGCATCATGCCGGCGTTGAGATACCAGATGTCCCAGCGTTCGGCGATCGCCATGTGACAGGCGTAAGCGCGGCCGTCGACGAAGACGACGCGATATTTGCGGAACGCTCCGTCGGCGCTCGAATAATCGATGAAACGCGAGATGAAGAACAGGTCGTCTGCGTGGTCATCGAGATAGCGTGCCAGCGCCGGCGCATCGTCGATCCTGGCGAGCCCGTTACCTGCATGCGATCCGCGCGGGCGAACGATGATGGGAAAAGCTAGATCGGTGGCGATGTCGGCGAGCATATCGGAAGAGCGCGCTGCCTCCGCGAGACGCTCGCGCGTGACCACGAGTGTCGGCGGGATCGCGAGGCCTTCGATGCCGTCGAGCAGACGATGCAGCTTGTCGCGATCGAGACTGCCGACCAGCGCGGGCGGATTGAGCAGCGGGCGCGGCCAGCGCGGCGCGGCGGCGTCGATCTTGCGCAGCGCGTCGCGGCAGTCCTCGGAGTCGGAGGCGATGACGATCGCGACATCATGGTCGGGCAAAGGCACCGGCAGTTCGACACCGGGAATCACATACAGCATCATCAGCTCGATCGCGGAGTCTTCCAGCAGGAACTCGATCGGCGTGTTGCTGCCCATGTCGGTCGGCGCAGCCAGCGCCAGCACGCGCAGCCGCGGAGTGCTCGATGCGCAGGGCGAACGATACAATTGATGAGACTTCAGGACCTCATGCTGGATCGCCAGCCCCGACGGCTTGTCGCCGAGCAGTTGTGCGATCAGCGACAGGTCGAGGCCCTCGCCCGCTTCCGCGGTGCCGGCGTAGAGCTTCGCGATCAGTTCGCGCCAGAGCGGCCGAAGGTCGTTGCCGTCGAACGCCATCTTGGCAAGCTTCGCCATGCCGACGCGATCCGCGCATTCCGGTTCGGCCACCTCGAGGCATTGATCGACGTCAAGCTGCATCAACAACTCCGAAAGCAAAAAGGGCCGGTGCCGGCGCCGCAGGATCTTGCGCTGCCGGCACAGCCTCATGCGGCGCTCACCGCGGCCGGCGCGGTTGCGAATTGCGAAGCGACATCGCCGCGGAACACCGTCGGGCCGACATGATCGAGACGGCTGTCGAGATCGGCCCAGATCTCGCCGCCGATATCGGTCCAGCGCTTGCAGAAGGCGAAGTCCTCGCTGAGATAGGTGCCGTCGGCCGGGTCGATCAGGCATTCGAACAGCGCGAACCGGTTCTGGCTGCCGGCCAGCGCATCGTGCGAATGCTCGCGATGGAATTGCAGCGATGCGTAATGCGCGCACATCGTTTCCAGCACATGGCGGCGGATCATCAGAAAGCCGGTGCCCGCGTAGCGCACGCGGGTAAAACCGTTGACGACGACGACGCGGTCGGGATCGTTGACCTCGAGCACGTAATCAAGCGAGGCCGCCGCGAGATTCTGCCGGCCGGCCTGCATCACCCGTTGTGCCTTGTCCCAATTCACCCGCTTGATCGGATAGACGCCGGCGACGACCTCGGCGCCGGACTCGACGAGGCGAAAAACCTGCTCGGGCACAAATCCGATATCGGCGTCCACGAACAGAAGATGGGTGGCGGTGGGATCGTCGAGAAACAGCGTGACCAGATTGGCGCGCGCCCGCGTGATCAACGCGTCGCCGTCGCGCATGTGCACCGTCAGATTGACATTGGACATGCCATGCAGCGCCCGCTGCAGGGCGAACATCGAGCTGGCATAGATGCTCGAGACCTGCCCGCCGAAGCAGGGCGTTGCGACCACCAGATGAACGCGATCGGTCATGATTGGCTCCGAAGTCGCCGCCCCCGACTTCTCACCAAATCGTAAAAAGACATGGTTAACGGAAGCCTAACGCCGCCCCTGCCCGCGCCACTATCAGGCGATCGGCAGGAACTTGACCAGGCTCAGTTGCGACAGCATCGCGGTGGTCTGGTAGGAGGCCTGCAGGCTGTTCTGCAGCGCCAGGATCTGGCTCGCGACCTGGTCCTGCGAGATACCCTCGGTATCGGAGATCAGGTTTGTCAGCGCGGTCTGGGTCTGGGTCTGGCGCGCCTGGGCGTCCTGCATCGAGTTTTGCGCGGTGGCGAAATCGGTCTGGATGTCCTGGATGGTCTGCTGCCCCGGTTGCGAGGTCAAATTGGCCGCGACGCGCGCGCTCAGCGCCGCAACCGCAGCTCCTGAATTGGTCCCGGTCGGCGAGACCGTGACGGCCGAATAGACCGCGATCGATTGCAAGGCCTGGCGGATCGCCTGCTCGTTGGCCTGGGCGCCGAACTGCACGGTCTGATTGGCGTCGACCCGCACCGAGGCCGTCGAGCGTGCCGATCCCGGTCCGGAATTGCCGGTGTACCAGGCGACCGTATTGGCCGAGCCGTTGACGAGGGTGGTTGCCGTGCCGAGCGGCGTGCCGCCGACCCGGAGCGGCGGCGCTGCCGCCGTGACGGTGCCGCTGAAGCCGAGTTTGGCGAACGCGGTCGCGTTGGAGCTGGTGATCGACAGGCTTGAGGCGTTGTCGGTATGAACAATGACGACGCCGCCATGAACGGTCGACGGCGTCGACGTCCCGGTGATCGCGTCGATCTTGGACAATAATGCCTGCACGTTGTCGGTGACGTTGATCTGGTTGCCGGTGGCGCCCGACGCAACGAAGGTGATCGGCGTTCCATTGACCGTGATGGTGTCGCCGGGGGCAAAACTCGCCTGCAGCGAGTCGGTGCCGGCGGCGCCCGACAGCGCGGTGGCGCCGGTCACCGCTGCAGGCGGAACGACCTGGTTGTTGACGGCGCTTCCCGTCGCCGTCCCGTCGGTGTTGAAGAAATTGTCGCCAGCCGCAACGGCAGAAGCTGCGAACAGCGCGGTGCCGGCCAGCGTGCCGATCGCCGAGGTCAGCGCCGACTGAAGGTTTGCCGCGGTCGCCGCCGGCGTCGCGCCGATGGCGAACGTGCCGGCCGGCAGCGGCGTGCTGCTCGAAGCCTTCAACTGAATGGATTCGGTGGTGCCGTCGGGGAGATTGAAGGAATAGGTGATCTGATCACCGGGATTCGGATTGCCGGCGGTCATGTCGACCGACACCGCCGCCGGCGAGCCGGAAGGACCCGACACCACGGCATTGGTCAGAGACGACGACACCGAGCTCAGCTTGAACCCGAACGGCGAGCCCGCCGCGTCTTCGGCGACGTTGACCGAGGTCGCGGTCGGGGCCGAGACGACGAGGCGGCCGAGCCCGCTCGACCCGAGATCGGCCTGCTGGCGCTCGGAGATCAGCTGCTTCAATCCGGCCTTGCCGGGGGTGCCGTTGAGGATATCGTCGGCGGAGGCGACCGCCGGCGTGCCGATGGCGTTGCCGGAGAAGATATAGCGGTCGCCGACCTGCGTGTTCAGGACTCCGACAACTGCGCCCAATTCGGACAATGCGTTTTGCTGACCGATGGTCTGTCCGTTCGCCGTCAGGGTCTGCGGCGTCGCCGAAGCATTGCCCTGCACCTGGCTCACGACCTGCGACAAGGATTGCAACGCTGCGTTGGCCGCGTTGATCGTCGTGTTGACGCGGGTCATGGTGTCGCCGAACGCGGTGATGTTGGCGAGCTGCGAGCGCGCGGCGATGGCAAAGCCCTCGTTCACGCCCATGCCGGAGTAGACGGGCGACTTCACGCCGCTCGAGAGCTGCGTCGAGAGGTCCGCCAACTGCTTGTTGATGTTCTGCACGGACTGACCGAGCAGGGACGAACCATAATTGATGCTGCTGACCGACATTTTTACGCCTTACGGGTTAGCCTGCAGCAGGCTTTGCATCATGCTTTGCACGACCGACATGATGTGGGCATTGGCTGCATAGGTATTCTGCACCTGGATCAGGTTCGCCATCTCGGTGTCGATGTTGACGCTGGAGGTGGAGTTCGAACTTCTGCTGCAGCGTCGAGACGACGACGCTCTGGCCTTGCTGCAACTGCGTCGCCACCGTCGCGGCGTTGCTTTGCTGACTGATGAATTGCGACAAGTAGTCCGAGATCGAGCCCTTGAACGGCTGCGCCGCGGAGCCAAGGCCGGTCGAGGGCGAGTAGTTGAAGGTCGCCGACGTCAACTGCGAGAACAGGAAATCCGAGCGCGTGTTGTCGCCGGACGGCGTCGGCGGCGAGGTGGAGTAGACCGACAGTTTCGAGGGATCGGCGACGACGGCGGGATTGACCGAGATGCGCCCCGCGAGCCCGGTCATTTGCGAGCCGTTGCCCGTGTACTGGCCGGTGTAAAGCGAGTTGCCGTCAGTGAACAGCGGAAGCTGCGGATTGCCTGACGCCAGCGAGGTGACCGTCGTTGTGCTCGAGGCTGCGTTGACCGTTGCCGCTGCCGATCCCAGCAGATTCAGCGTCGAGCCGGAGTTGGTGAACTGCAGGCCGAGGCTGCCGAGCTGGCTGTTCAGCTGCGCCGCAACCGAAGCCGTGCCGAGCGAGAAGTTGACGCCGACCAGCAGCGGGTTCGGATTGGCGCCGTTCTGCAACGGCAGCGCATTGGGATCGGTGACGTTGACGATCGAGATCTGGCGCTGCGTGTTGGTCGCCGTGTCGGTGTAGGTCAGGTTGATGGTGTTGCCCGGCAGCACATTCGACGTGCCGACGGCAAAGCCCGCGGGCGATCCCGTCACGGCCGTGCCGGCCGTGGTGATGTCGGACATCGACGAGGCGAGCGTCGCCGCCATCTGGTCGACCTGGGTCTGCGCCTGCACCAGCGTCTGGTCGCGCAGCTTCAGGTCGGCGGCGATCTGGCCGGAGCTCAGCACGTTGTTGGAGACCACGTCGATCGAGGCGCCGTTCGGCATCTTGATGCTGAGCGAACCGACGCCGTTCTTGGTCGGATCGGCGTTGTAAAGCGAGGTCGCGCTCAACGCGCCCGGATTATTGTAGACGAAACTCGAGGCGAGCCCGTCACCGACCAGCTGGATGCCGGAATTGGTGAAGACGGAGGTCTGGTTCGAGGGATTGGTGACGACGCGGACGTCGACATATTTCGACAGATCGTTGATGGCATTGTCGCGCTGATCCATCAGCGTCGCGGCTTGCGGATCCGTCGACGACAAGCCCTGGAGCTGGCTGTTGAGCTGGGCGATCCGGGACATGTCGGCGTTGGCTTGCGCGGCCGAATTGCCGATGTCCTGCGCCACGTTGGAACGCAGCGACTGGATGCCCCGCGTGGTCGAATTGAGCTGCTGCGCCAGCGACTGCGCCGACGACAGCGCCACGCCCTGGGCGGAGAAGTTACCCGGGCTGTTCGACAGCGACTGCAGCGCAGTGGTGAAATTGTTGAGCGCGGTTTCCAGCGTGCCCTGGCCGCCCGGCGTGCCGTAGACGCTCTGCAGCTGGTTCAGGATATTGGAGGTCTGGGTGGCGTAGGCGCCGCCGCCGGTCTCCGTGCGCAACTGGTTCTGCACGAACAGGTCGAGCTGGCGGTTGACGCCGGTCGTAGCGACGGTCGCGCCGAAGTCGCCGCTGGCGACCTCGATCTGGTTGGGTTTCTGCGCGATGTAGCCGGGCGTCTGCGAATTCGAGACGTTCGACGAGATGATGGACAGCGCGGCCTGGTTGGCGCGCAGTCCAGACATCGCAGTGGCAAGGGCCGAACTCAAACCCATTTCAATTGCCCGCCTTCAGGTACGTCACGAAGCGGCCGGCCGATCAACGCAGCACGTTGAGCAGGTCCTGCACCATGTTGTTGGCCGTGGTGATCACCTTGGTATTGGCCGAATAGGCCTGCTGGGTCACGATCAGCTTGGTGAACTCGTCGGCGATGTCGGTGTTGGAGCCTTCCAGCGACGAGCCCGAGATCTTGCCGGATGCACCCGCGATCGCGGGTCCTGACAGGTCGGTCACCTCATAGGCGCCGCCGTCGAGCGCCTTCAAATAGTTGGTGCCGTTGAAGTGCGACAGCGTCACCGCGGCAAGGTCGATGTTCTGGCCGTTGGAGAAAGTGCCGACCACGATTCCGCTGTTGTTGACGGCGACCGACTGCAGCTGGCCGGCGGCAAAGCCGTTCTGGGTGATGCCGTTGATGGTCGCAGCCCCGCTCGAGCTGGCAAATTGCGTCAGCGCGCCGCTGGCGATGTTGACGGAGAGCGTGCCGAGCGATTGGCCATCGACGCTCACATTTGGAATGTTGATGGACGAGCCGGCGGGAGACGACAGCGCGCCGCTGGCGTCGAAGGAGAAAACCGTACCGGAGTTCACCCACGCCGGCGCCGTGCCGGTCGCGGTCGTGCTGGTCTGGTAGAACAGCTCCCAGGTGTCCTGATGCGTGCTGCCGAGCGTGGCGCTGTCGACCTTGGCCCAGCGCAATTGCAGGTTCACCGGCGTACCCGCCGCATTGTAGGTGGTCACCGCACCGCCGGAGATGGATTCGTTGGTGAACGTCGTCAGATCGTTGGCGGTCACTGCGCCAGCGCCGGGGCTACCGCCGCCGCGCACGACCGGGCTGCCGGCGGCAACCGCGGTCAGGCCGAACGCGGTCAGCGTGTTGGCGGAACCTCCGATTGCCAGATCCTGATTGGTGCCGGTCGAGAGCTTGATCTGGCCGCCAGTGATCGTGGAAGGCACCGACGTTTGGGTGATGCCATCGATCACACTCAACACGTCCCCCACCGTCAGTGTGGAGCCGGCGCCAATGCCGACGGTGACGGCTGTGGTGCCGGTGCCGGTGATCGTGGTCTGCCCGGTCGAGAATGTGATGGTCGTGCCGTCGATGGTGAGCGTGTTGCCGTTCGCAAGCGCGGTGCCGAGGTCGTTGGACGAGGGACCGGCGGTGCCGACGAGCTGCGTCGCCGCGGTGATCGGCGCGGCGCCCGACGTGTTGTCGTTGTTCACCACTGTGCCGGTCGCGGTGCTGTTGGTGAACGGCGACAACGTGCCGACCGCCAGCGGGTTCGAGGCGAAATCGGCGGCGTTGATGCCGCCGGCGGCGGTGATGGTGCCCGCGGCCGATGTCGTGCTGGCCGGCGTCTTCGGCTGGGTCGGCAGGTTGGCGGCATAGGTGATGGCGCTGGTGGCCTGCGCCGGAATGAAGTTGTTCTGGAATTGCAGGACGTGCGGCACGTTGCCGGTCGCGTTGCCGGTCTTGGGGTCGACGTTGACGCCCATCAAATAATAGCCGGCGCCGTTGACAAGGTTGCCGTTGGCGTTGACCTGGAAGTCGCCGCGCCGCGTGTAGTCGGTGACGCCGGAGAACACCGGCACGTTGTCGACGACGCCGGTCGCCTTCTGCACCGAGAAGAAGCCGTCACCGTTGATCGCCATGTTGGTGGCGACTGTCGTAGCCGAGACCGTGCCTTGGGTCGTGATGGTCTGCTGCGCGAAGGCAGTGACGCCGCCGGCGTTTTGGCGGTTGGGCGTGGTGGCGTCCGGGATCAAATCCTCGAAGCTGGTGTTGATACCCTTGTAGCCGGTGGTCGAGGCGTTCGCGATGTTGCCGGAAATGTTCTGCAGGGCGAAGGACTGAGCCTGCAGGCCGCCTACCGAGGTATTCAGTGCGTCGAAGATACCCATAACATTGTCTCCACTTTGATCCGGCAGGCATGAGAGGCCCTTTGCCGCAATTCGCGGAAGACTGTCGCAAGCGTTATGCCAAATAGGAAAATCGCGTCAGATCAAATGCTTGAATGAAAATGCCCCGGCCAAATGACCGGGGCACAATTGCCGGGCCGGCAACTCTTGCCGGGCGATAACGGGCGCGCGTTCAGCTCGCCTGCGGCCCCGCCGGATGAAACACCAGCGCGAAACCGTCCATGCAATAGCGCAGGCCGGTCGGCTTCGGGCCGTCGTCGAAGACGTGGCCGAGATGGCCGCCGCAGCGGCGGCAATGGATCTCGGTGCGGAGCATGCCGAAGGTCCGGTCCTCGGTCTTGCCGACCGCGTTCTCGAGCGGTTGGTAGAAGCTCGGCCAGCCGGTGCCGCTCTCGAACTTGGTGTCGGAGGAGAACAGCGGCAGGTCGCAGCCGGCGCAGGCGAAGGTGCCCTTGCGATGCTCCTTCAGCAGCGGGCTGGAGCCCGGCCGCTCGGTCCCCTCCTTGCGCAGGATCTCGTATTGCTGCGGCGTGAGCTGCGCGCGCCACTCCGCGTCGGTTTTCTCGATTTCGAATTTCTCTGCGGCCTGTGCCGGCGTCGCGCGGAGCCAGCGGAAGGCGGCAAGGCCAAACAGGCTGGCCAGCGAGGCGAGCAGGATGCGGCGGTCAATCATCTGATGTCTCCCAAGCGGCGGTTCCCCTTCAAATACGGCCGGTTGCGGCAGAAGTTACATCGTTGCGTACGAAATGCTCTCACTTTCATGCGAGCTAGAGCGCCTTCCCCGCTCTGGCTTGCAGGTGGCGGCGGCTCGGCGGGCGGCGGTGCAGCCGGAGGCGGCTGACGCACCGGCCGGGAACGGCCGGGTGGCGGTCTGCGGGGAGCGGCCGGACGCGATGCCGCCTGACGGTTGGTCTCGGCCAGACGGGCCTCGCGTAAACGTTCCTGAATGCGCGCCCTTTCGCGGTAACGCGCCAGCGCCCCTGACGTCGCCGAGCTTCCCCTGCTCCACATCCCGACGATCCCGCCTGCGACCCGGCCGATGGGGCCTCCCGCCCAAACCAGCTCGAATGGCGAGAACAGTCTCCAGCGCTCATCGCCCCAGAGGATGCTGCGCGCGATCAACTGGCCCGCCATCGCCGAGGTGTTGAGGCCGTGGCGGCCGAAACCGCTCGCAACCCACAACCCTTTGCGCAACTGCCCGATCTGCGGCATGCCATGCACGGTCTGCCCAACCGCGCCGCCAAAGACCTCGGCGATCGCCACACGGCCAAGCTTCGGAAAAATCGTCCTGATCCGGCGCGCCACCGCGCTTCCGAAGCGGCGCGGCCGCAGCCCCCATGCCGTTTCCGGGCTCGCCCACATCAGGCGGTCGCCGTCGACGATGCGGAAATGATCGATGCCGTCGGTGTCGGTCACCGATCCCTTGAAGGCGATGATCTCGTTGAGCCGCTCGCCGAGCGGCTCGGTGACTCCCGCATAGCGCCAGACCGGCAGCAACGTGTCCGACAGGCGCCGCAGCGGCGCGCCGAGATGGACGTTGCCGGCGAGCACGATGTGCGAGGCGCGCAGCCGCGCCGACGGCGTCACGATGCGCTTGCGGATGCCGGAGGAATCCACGCTGACGACCGGCGTATCCTCGAAGATGCGCGCACCGGCCCGGCGCGCCATCGCGGCCAACCCATGCACATATTTGCGGCCGTCGATCTGGAACGCCTTGGGATAGTACACGCCGTGGAAATAGCGGTCGGTCTTGAGCTCGCTGCGCACGCGATCGATCTGCCAGCCTTCGACCTCGGTCTCGAAATCCTCCGACAGCATCTGCAACTGGCTGATCAGGCGGTCGCCGACATCGACATTGGACACTTCGAGCGCGCCTTCGGTCAGCGCGATGCCCGGCATCTGTTCCTCGGTCGCGGTGGCGCGGACGAATTCGGCGCCCTCCTTCGACAGCGCCCACAATTCGCGGGTGTCCTCGAAACCGATGCGTTCGATCAGCTCGGCGATCGGCAGGCCGTAACCCGGCATGACCGTGCCGAGCTGATTGCCGGATGCATTCCAGCCGACATGCCGGCCTTCGAGCACGGCGACGCTGGCGCCCAGCCGCGCCGCCTCCAGCGCCACCGTCAAACCGGCCAGTCCCGCGCCGACCACGCAGATATCGACGTCGAGATCGAAGGACAGCCGTGCGCGATCTCGCGCTGCGGCATCGCCTCCCCTGCTTGTGGAAGTCTCACTCATGTCGTTTTCTTACGGACCCTTAGCTGACTTGTCACCTTGTACCGGCCATGGACCTGTACATTAATTTAGCCCCAACGAATCGAGTTTGCCGCCCATGCGCCGTCTGATGCTGTTGCGTCACGCCAAGACCGAAACCGACGCACCTTCGGGCCGCGACCAGGATCGCCGGCTCGACGCGCGCGGCCACCGGGACGCAGCCGAGATCGGCACGTGGATTGCAGCGCATCCGCCCTTTATCGACCATGTGATGGTGTCCCCGGCGGTGCGGGCGGTGCAGACCTGGGACGTCGCCTGGGAGGCGATGAAGGACCACGCGCCGCAGCCGCAGATCGAGCTGGTGCCGGAACTTTACGGCGCCGATGCGACGCAATTGTTGCTGAGCATCCGCCAGGCCGCGGCAACCGACCCCAGGCATTTGATGCTGGTCGGTCACAATCCCGGGATGCACGAGCTCGCGCTGGCGCTGATCGGCACCGGCGATCCAGCCTCTCGGCAGGCGCTGTCGGACAATCTGCCGACCTCGGGGCTTGCCCTGTTCGACTTTGCGACCGACGACTGGAACGACGTGGCATTCCGCCGCGGGCGGCTGCTGCTGTTTGTCAGCCCGAAGCTGTTGAAACAGGCATCGAACGACTGAGGTTGTAAGGCCGCAATTCGTGTTAGGATGGCGACAGGGGAGGCGCAGATGTTCAATTCCATTCTCGTGCCGATCGATCTTGCCGACACCGATCTGGCCAAGCCCGCGATCGCAACCGCCGCGACGCTGTCGCAGACCTGGAGCGGTGCCGTCCGCCTGTTGAACGTGCTGCCGATGACGCCGGTGATGCTGGCGGAATACGTGCCGGCGGATTTCGACGCCCAGCAGCGCCAGACCTCCGAGGAGGCGCTTGCGATCGTCGCGCGCGAATCCGGGATCGACGCCGCGCGGATTTCGAGCGTGGTGCGGCAGGGCGGCATCTATCACGAGATTCTCGAGGAAGCCGCCCATGTGAAGGCCGACCTGATCGTCATGACCTCGCACCGGCCGGCGATGCGCACCTATTTCCTCGGCTCCAATGCCGGCCATGTGGTGCGCTACGCCAAATGCTCGGTGCTGGTGGTGCGGCATTGAGCTGACGCAACGATGTCGACCTCCCACATCCAGACACTGCGCACGATGCTGCGCGAGGAGAAAGGCGTCATCCTGCCGGGCGCACCGAATGCGCTCGCCGCGCGCATCATTGCCGATCTCGGCTTCCGGGCGGTCTACCTGACCGGCGCCGGCCTCACCAACATGCATCTCGGCCTGCCGGACCTCGGCTTCATGGACCTGAGTCTCGGTCGCCGATCATGTGATGGCGATCCGGAACGTGATCGACCTGCCGCTGATCGTCGACATCGACACCGGCTTCGGCAACGCGATCAATGTCACGCATACGGTGCGCAAACTCGAGCAAGCCGGCGCCAGCGCGGTCCAGATCGAGGACCAGCATGCGCCGAAACGCTGCGGTCACTTCGAGGGCAAGGAATTGGTCCCGCTGGAGGAGATGGTGGCCAAGGTGCGGGCTACGGTCGACACGCGGCGGCAGGACATGGTCGTGATCGCGCGCACCGATGCCTGCGCCGTCGAAGGTTTTGAGAGCGCCATCGAGCGCGCCGGCCGCTACATCGAAGCCGGCGCGGACGTCACCTTCGTCGAGGCGCCCGAAAGCCTCGACGACCTCAAGGCGGTGCCGCGCCGGCTGAAGGCGCCTCAGCTCGTCAACATGGTGCTGGGCGGCAAGACGCCGATCATCGACGCGAAGGCCGCGGCCGAGATGGGTTTTAGCCTGGTGCTCTACGCCAACGCCGCCCTGCAAGGCGCTGTGCATGGCATGCAGTCGACATTGTCGACGCTGAAGCAGAAGGGCGTGCTCGACGAGAGCGCCGTCACGTCGTTTGCGGAGCGTCAGCGGCTGGTGGGCAAGCCCGAGTTCGACCGTATGGAAATGCAGTACGCGACGCATGCGCCGGGCGCGCGCAAATAGCGCTGATCACTCCGGCCATTCCGCGATAAATCCCCTCGCTCTGTACGGCGCGATCTTGTCGAACTCCGCCAGCACGCGGCGGCGAAATTCGGGATCGGTGTGCCAGTGCGCGCGCGGCGTGGCGAAACTGTCGACCGTGAGCAGCATCTTCTGCACCTCGGGCCAATGCCGGTGCAGGGTCATGGCGTAGCGCCGCCCGGTCCAGGTATTACCGAGGCAGATCACGCTGCGGATATTTTGCAAGCCGAGAGCCGCCTCGATGATCGGCAGCGAGAACATCACGTTCTCGCCGGTGTTCATGGCGCGATGCTCTTCCAGGATGAGATCGGCAGGCACGCCGCCCGCGACCATCAGCGGCTTGATCACGGCGCATTCGGAAAGCTCGCAACCGGGTGTCACCCCGCCTGAGACGATCGCCCGGCGGAACAACCCTTCCCGCCAAAGCTTGCACGCGGTGTCCGCACGCAGCGCCACGTCTTCGCGCGTGCCGAACACGAACAGCAAGTCCGCCGGTGCGAGCTCCGTCTGGATCAGATGTTTTGCATTGATCTCGGCAATTTCGGCTGCGCTCGGCAACCGC
Source organism: uncultured Alphaproteobacteria bacterium (assembly GCA_963791665.1). Taxonomy (GTDB): domain Bacteria; phylum Pseudomonadota; class Alphaproteobacteria; order Rhizobiales; family Xanthobacteraceae; genus Bradyrhizobium. The sequence continues at coordinate 48,843 of CAWBTH010000008.1, forward strand.
TGCGATCGATCGTCCACGTCCCACCCCCCAACATGCGAAGGTTGCCCTGCGGTGCGAGCTGAGCGAAGTCACGTTTGATTGCGGTGGATTACGGCAACAGCCGCGCCGGTATGTCGGCGAAGCTATAGACCAGCGGCCGGTTGCGCCGGAGAAAGCCGCCGATCTGCCAGCCGAACAGTGCGGCAAAGGCGAGCAGGAACAGCGCGCCCGAAAATTCGGCTGTCACCAGCGCGCGAATGAACAGCGCAGCCATCCCGATCGCAAGCAGGATCACCAGCGTCAGCCCGGCGGCGTAGAGGTTGGGGCTGAGGCCGCCGGTCAGGGTTGCCTTGCTTCCGGCTTGCGCCATCCGCTCATGCAGCTCGACCATGAAAGTCCGATAGTCATGGTTTTGCGCCGACATCAGCGCCGCGGTCTGCCAGGAGGTGGAGACGACGGTGATGCGCGCACGCTTCACATGATGGATGTCGGCACGAAAGCGGTCGGCCTGCATGGTGACCGGCCGATAGGACAGCCGGATCGCCGAGATGTCGGTGTAGGGCCACACACCCGAACGGCCCGCAAGCCGCCACGACAATCCGCCATCGGTCAATTCGAACTGATGGGCGGCGCCCATCAGCGACGGCTTGAAGGCGTAATGCGCTCCACCTGCAGCTTGCGGCGCTTTTCGTCGGCTGTTCCTGCAAATCAGACTTTCCGATAAGTCACGGCCGCATCGGCTTGCGATCCCGGCCGCCTTTATCCTACAAGTGAGGCATGGCCGATACGACCACCTTTTTTCCCCGCCGCCTGATTCTCGGCGGCGCCGTCATTTCCGGCGTGCTGCTGGCGCTGGCCGTGCACATGCTCGGCGCGCGCTACGGCCTCGACCTCGGCGGCCTCTGGCGTTCCGACACCAGGGAATTCATGCCGGCGGGCGCCGCGATCGCCTGGTGGCTGATCGCAACGCGTCGGTTTTTGCGGCGGCTATTTCACCGCCAATCTGATGCACAGCGCGGTCGAGGGACAAATCCCGCGGCGGATGCGCCAGTTCCTGATTGCCGTCGGCGTGCTGCTGCTGGCCGGCGCGGGCCAGGCGGCCGCCGCGCCAAGCCCGATCCCGACCATCTCCGGCGTGCTGGCCGGCATCGCGGCGCTTTGCCTCGGCGCGGTCGTGGCGTTTTGCGGGGCGCATTTCGCGCTGCGCAAGGCATGAGCCTGCGGCGGCGTGAGTTCCTGGCCGTCCTCGGCGGTGCTTTCATTCCATTTGCGGCACACGCGCAGGAGCCGGGTCGGGTCTACCACCTCGGCATCGTCATTCCGGCCACGCGCGAGTCGATCGCCGGCTTCTTCGACGAGCTGCGTATGGCCGGATTCGTCGAAGGCCAGAACCTGACCGTGACCGGCTTCTACAGCGTGCCCGGCGACAAGAGCGATGACGCGATCGCAACCGTGGTGAAGGCTGCGCCCGATGCCATCCTGGGCGGTCCGGAAACCTATGCGCGCCGACTTCGTGCCGCGACGCAAACGATTCCACTCGACTGCATGAGCGAGGATCTCGTCGGTGAGGGCTTTGCCGCTTCGCTGGCGAAACCCGGCGGCAACATCACCGGCGTCAGCCTGCTCACGCCCGAGCTCGACGGCAAGCGGCAGGAAATCCTGATCGAGGCCGTGCCCGGCGTGAAGAAGATCGCGGGCCTCGCTTATTCCGCGATCACCACGAAGGAGCATCTGGACCAGGTGCGACAATCGTCCCGCGCGCGCGGCGTCGACATGTCGGTGTTCCTGTTTGCCAGGGCCGAGGAGATCGGCCCTGCGCTCGATGCGGCCAAGGCCGCCGGCTGCGAGGCCATCAATTTCCTCGCCAACCCGCTGCAGGTCGTCAGCCGCGGCGTCATCCTGGATGCGATGTCGCGCATCAGGCTGCCCGCGATCTATCAATGGCCGGAAACCGCCGAGCTCGGCGGCCTGATCGGATACGGGCCGATCTTCGATCAGGTCTACCGTCAGCGCGCACGGCAACTCGTGAAGATTTTTCGCGGCGCGACGGCTGCAGACGTCCCGGTCGAGCAGCCCGCCAATTTTTCCCTCACCATCAACCTGAAGACCGCGAAGGCGATCGGCCACACCATCCCGGACGGGTTGTTGCTGCGCGCCGACAAGGTGATCGAGTAGCCTTTCAGGCTTTCAGTCCCGGCACCAGATCGCCGCCGGTCTCCACCTTCAGCGTGGAGCCCTTGAAATCATCGCCGATCGGCTGGACGCGCCCGCCGAGATATTTCGCAAGGAACGCTTCGGCGACCGCGTTGAAGGCGAGACGATTTTCCGGCCGCACGAAGCCGTGACCTTCGTCGGAGAAGGTGATGTAGGTGACGGGCACGCCGCGCGCCTTGAGCGCGCTCACCATCTGCTCGGATTCGGCCGGCACCACCCGCACGTCGTTCATGCCCTGCGCGATCAGGATCGGGCGCACCACGCGATCGATATAGGTGAGCGGCGAACGCTCGGTGAGGAAGGCGCGCCCCTCCTCGGTATCGGGATCGCCGAGCCGATTCTTCCACACACTCATCCACGGGCCCCAATAGGGCGGGATGGTCTTCATGAAGGTGTTGAGATTGGAAATGCCGAAGAGATCGACGATACAGGCGAACACTTCGGGCGTCCTGGTCGCCGCCGTCAGCGCCGAATAGCCGCCATAGCTGCCGCCGAAGAAGCCGACGCGCCTGGGATCGGCGATGCCCTGCCCGATCGCCCAATCGACCGCATCGATCAGGTCGTCATGCATGCGCCGGCCCCACTCCTTGTCGGCCTTCATGACGAACGCCTTGCCGAAGCCGGTCGAGCCGCGATAGTTCACGCTCAGCACGGCATAGCCGCGGTTGGCGAGCCATTGATGCGTCGAGCTGAAGCCCCAGGTATCGCGCCAATAAGGCCCGCCATGAATCAGGAGCACCAGCGGCACCTTGCCGCCATCGCCTGCGGGCATGGTCAGGTAGCCGTTGAGCCTGAGCCCGTCGCGCGAGGGGATGATCACCGGCTGCAGCTTGCGCAAGGGCAGTCCGGCGAGCGACTTGCGATCGACGAACAGTTTGCGCACCTGCCGCGACGAGCGGTCGAGCAGCGCAAACTCGGAGCTTTCGGAGTCGCGCTGGTAGTAGATGCTGGCAATACGGCGATCGAGGCTATCGCTGACGAAGACAATGTCGCCCGATCCGTGGCGAGCGAGATTTGCAAGGTCCGCCTTTGCACTCGCAGCGACGGGATACCAGTGGGCGCGGTCGCGGATCGCCTTCGCGGCGATCGGGCTGCGGCTCTCCTCGTCGAATGCGGCCTCCGTGATATCGGCCTCGTCATCGGCGGCGAGCAGCGTCGTCTTGCGGGTCGCCATGTCCATCGCGAACAGCGCCGCCTTGTCGCGCCCGCGCGAGTTGATCAAATAGAACGTCTTGCCGTCGGCGCTGAAGTCGAGGAAATGCGTCGAATCGACGTCGCCGATCGGAACCTGCGTAAAGGGCTGCCAGCTCCCGTCCGCCTGCCGTTCGAACCATTCGATCGCGCCTTGCGGATTGAGCCGCGCCGCAAAGCGCAATTGCAGATCGCTGTCGCTGAAGAGTTCGTAGAAATCCGGATTTTCGAACGCCAGCCTGCTTTCGCCGGTGACGACATTGACCCGGAACACATCGAAATATCGCTTGTCGCGCTGGTTGTGCCGGATCAGCATTTCCTGCGGGAATTTGTGGCTGATCTCCTGCAGGGAGGATTTCACGCCGCCGTCCGGCGTCAGCGGAATGGACGCTTCGCTCTCGATATCGACGCTGAAGGTTCGATAATTCTCGTCGCCGTCGCGATCCCTGGAGAAGATGAGGTGGCGGTTGGTGTGCGCCCAGCGGAAATTGGTGGAGATGCTGCGTCCGGTGATGTGCGTCACCGGCCGCGCCGCGCCGGGATCGGCGACGGGCGCGACAAACAGATTGATGACGTTATCGACCGGCGCGGCCCAGGCCAGGTCCTTGCCGTCCGGACTGACGCGCACATTGTAGCAGTCGGCATTGTCGAAGAAAATCTTGCGCGCAACCAGTTCGGCCTCGCGCGCCTGCGTGCTTCCTGCGCCCGCAAACGGCAGCGTCAGGCCTGCCGCGGCAGTGCCTTTCAGGAAAACCCGGCGATCGACCGGCGCGAAAAACATGGTGATGCTCCCGGTTAGGGGAAGGCACCATAATTGTACCGCCGAAATCGGGCAACGGCGGCGCGCATTACGATTGCGCAACCTTGCCGCCGCTCCACCAGATCGCGGCAGCGGCCGTCAGCAGCACGGCGGCCGAGATCGCCAGCGCCGCGTGCGTCCCCGCCATGAAAGCGCTTGCCTGCCCGATCAGCGAACCGAACAGCGCGACGCCCAGCACGCTGCCGGTTTGCCGTGTCGAATTGAGCACGCCGGCGGCAATGCCGGAGCGCGACTTGTCGACGCTGCCGAGCAAGGTCGAGGTCAGGGGCGGCACCAGCAGGCCTAGCCCGCCGCCGAGCGCGACCAGTTGCAGTCCCATCGCCCAGTAGCTGGTACCGGGCGCGACGATCAGCAGGCCGAGGCTGCCGGCGGCGGCGATGCACGACCCCAGCGCGATGGTCAGCGGCGCGCCGATTTGCTCCGCCAGTCGCGGCGCCACGAGATTGACGGGGAGCACCGCGCCGAGCATTGGCAGGAAGGCGAGACCTGTCATGAACGGCGACCAGTTGTTGATGCGCTGGAAGTAAAGGCTGAACACAAAGATCAGCCCGTAAAAGGCGACGTTGACCAGCAGTCCCACGACAGCGGCAGCCGAGAACATGCGATCGCCGAACAGCGAGAGCGGCAGCATCGGCTGCGGCGCGCGGCGTTCCCTCAGGACGAACAACACGGCAAGGATGGCCGAGGCGGCAAGGCCTGCGATCACGAAGGGATTGCGCCAGCCGATCGCCCCGCCCTCGATGATGGCGCCGGCGAGACATCCGAGCGCCGCGATCGCGGCGACTTGTCCGGGCAGGTCCACCTCGCGCTGCGATGCGCGCGCCGTCTCCGACGCAAAGCGCCAGGTCAGCCACAGACCGAACAGACCGATCGGCAGGTTGACGAAGAAGATCCAGCGCCAGCCGGCCAGCGCGATCAGGCTGCCGCCGACCAGCGGCCCCGCCGTCAATGTCAGGCTCGCACCGGCGGCCCAGATGCCGACAGCGCGGCCGCGCGACTTGTCGTCACCATAGGCGTGGCTGAGCAGCGCCAGCGAATTGGGAACGAGAATGGCGGCGCCCAGCCCTTGCACCGCCCGCGCGGCGATCAGGGTCCATGCGTCAGGCGCAAGACCGCAGGCGACGGATGCCGCGGTGAAGATCGCAAAGCCCGCCATGAAAATCCTCTTCGCCCCGATACGGTCGCCGAGCGCGCCCGCGGTCAGGATGAAGGCGGCAAAAGCGATGGTGTAGGCGCTGACGACCCATTGCAGTTCAGCGACGCCGCCGCCGAGCGAATTGCCGATGCTGGAGAGCGCGGTGTTGACGATGGTGACGTCGAGCTGAACGACGCCATAGCCGAGGCTCATCGCCGCCAGCGTCAATGACGCCGCGAGCCGCGATGGAACGGACTTCCGTCTCGGATTGGACCGAATGGAACTTGAGAGCAATGCTTCGCATGGATCACCTCTTGTCTCGGGGAACCAACGCGAGAGATAGGTATCTGTTTCGACGCAACGCTTCGTCAGACGTCGAACAATGAGGTCCGCATGAACAAAGAAAACGCCGTGCGAAAATCGCACGGCGTCTTCATCAGTCACTCTTTGTCGTCAGCTTGCGGCGCGCAGATTGACCTGGCCTTCGGCCAGCGAGGTCAATTTCTTGTCCGTCATTTTCTCTTCGTCGAGCGTCTTCTGCAGCAGCGCGGCGGCGTCATTGCGGCCGAGCTGCCTTGCCCATGCGATCAGGCTGCCGTAGCGGACGATCTCATAATGCTCTGCGGCCTGCGCGCAATTGATCAGCGCCGCGTCCAGCACCTTCTTGTCCGCGACCTCGCTCGTGACCTCCTCGGCCTCCTCGATGATGCCGTCGATCGCCGGGCAGTCGACCGCCTTCACTTCGAAGCCGAGCGATTTGAACACCTGCTCCAGCCGCTGCACATGAACCTTGGTTTCATCGAGGTGGGTGAGGAAGCCTTCCTTCAGCTGCTTGTCGGTCGCCTGGTCGGCCATCTTCGGCAGCGCCTTCACCAGCTGTTTCTCGGCGTAATAGATGTCCTGCAGCTGATGCGCGAACAGATCGTTCATGGTTTTGATGTCTTTTGTGAACAGTCCCATTGGGCAGTGTCTTTCTTCGTTGGAACTCACCGCGCGGCAGTTCCCCTCGACGCTGGCAGTGATGTTCGGGTTTCCGTGTCCGGGCTAACCGGCCCCGCGCGCGCTTGTTCCTGGGAACAGCGCAAGCTTCGCGACCTTATGCCTCAACTTCCATAGGCCTCGAAATCGCAAGCTCAGGACCCCATCTTGAACGCATGGGCATCGCGAAAGCGGCTTCCGAAGAAGCCCGCCTGTAATTGTCAAGGGCTGCACAAGACAGCCTTTTTACCGTAAGGAACCTGTAAGGCTGGGCCGCCGTACCTGTTTCTGCGGCCATAATAGCTTTGCCGCCCCGCCGGGAGGATGAATGCAAGGATTGCTGACCGCGCTTGCGCGCGGCTTCAAGAAATGGATCGGGTGGAAACGTCTCGGGATCGCCGCGAGCCTCTTCATCATTGCGTTTGCGATCACGACGTTGGTCCGGACGCTGAAGGGCGTCGACACCGGCGTGATCCTGACCGCGCTGACCGAGATCCGGCCGGGCCACATCGCGCTCGCGGCGCTCTGCGTGATGTGCGCGTTCGGCACGCTGACCTTCTATGATTTCTTCGCGCTGCGCACGATCGGCAAGCGGCATGTGCCGTACCGGATCGCCGCGCTGTCGAGTTTCACGAGCTATTCGATCGGCCACAACATCGGCGCGACCGTCTTCACCGGCGGGGCGATCCGTTTCCGCATCTATTCCGACTACGGACTGAATGCGATCGACGTCGCAAAAATCTGCTTTCTCTCCGGCCTGACCTTCTGGCTCGGCAATCTGGTCGTGCTCGGCATCGGCATGGCCTATCACCCGGCGGCGGCCTCGGCGATGGACCTGCTGCCGGAGGCCATGAACCGGCTGATCGGGCTCGGCTGCCTCGCCGGCATCGTGATGTATTTCGTCTGGCTGATGTCCGGCGAGGGCCGGCGGCAACTCGGGCAGCACGGCTGGAAGGTGGTGCTGCCGTCCTGGCGGCTCACGCTGGTGCAGGTCTTGATCGGCGTGGTCGATCTCTCCTTCTGCGCCACCGCGATGTATCTGTTGATGCCGGCAAACCCGGCGATCGATTTCCTGTCGCTTGCCGTCGTGTTCATTCTCGCGACCCTGCTCGGTTTCGCCAGCCACGCACCCGGCTCCATCGGCGTGTTCGACGCCGCGATGCTGGTGGCGCTGCCGCAGTTCGGCAGGGAGCAGCTGCTGGCAACGCTGCTGGTGTTCCGCGTGCTGTATTTCGTGATTCCGTTCACGATCGCGATTTCGATCATGGGCACGCGCGAGCTGTGGCTCAATGTCGTGGCGCCCTGGCAGCGGGGTCGCGGCATCAATGGCAACGGCAACGACAATTGCGCGCCGGTTGGAACGTCGCCGCGGGCGGCGCCTGCAGCCGTGCCGCAGCCGGTGAAGCGCTTGAAGGCGTAAGCGCTCACGTTATCTTGGCCCATGGCGGATACTCTTATTTTCGCCCCAACTGTCACGTCAAACGCGCGCCATGGTTGCTTCGTTGTTCCGTTCGATCCTTGTGCTGCTTGCGGGAGCGCTTGTGTGCATGGCCGCCGCTCCGGCCGCGGCGCAAACGCCGACCGATGCTCCGGCTGCGCAGGCGCCGGCTGACGCTGCCATGCAGATCAGCTGGGAAGTGAAGAACCGCTTCCGCCTGTTCCGCGAGCAGCGCGACTTCCAACTCCATGTCGAGGCCATGCGCGAGCGCACCGTGCTGGGCTCGGAGCAGTGGCTCGAACCGCAAGGCGAAGGCCGCGGCTGGGCGCGCAACATGGTCAATCGCCTGTGCATCGATCTCAACGGCCGCGTCAGCGAACCCTGCACCCGCGACAATGCGAAGGAGAGCTATCTCACGCCGGCCGATCATCCGATCGTGGTGCGCCTCGCCGGCGCTGTCCCGGTCGGCGCCACCTGCGCCTGGTCCTTCGACGATGGCGACGGCGCGCAGCAATCGACATTCGACTGCGCCGAGCCGGTCAATCTGCGCGTCCGCTACGGCAAGGTCACCGTCGCCACGGTCGACGTATCGAGCGGCGAGGTCGCGCCGCAAAAAATCTCGACCGAGATCAAGGTGCGCGACATCCTGATCGCGGGTCTCGGCGACAGCGTCGCCGCCGGCGAGGGCAATCCGGACCGCGCGGTCGCGCTGGCCGATGAAGGTTTCTGCTTCCGCTATTATCTGGGCTCGGCAGCCGCGCAATATTACCGGCCGAGCCGCGCCGGCTACAAAGGCGGCCGCGCCTGCGAGGCGCCGGACACCTTGCAGAACTGGCAGCGTCACGGCGCGCTCTGGTTCAACGCCGCCTGCCATCGCTCGCTCTACAGCTACCAGACCCGCACCGCGCTGGCGCTCGCCGTGCAGTATCCGCACATCGCGGTGACCTATCTGCCGCTGGCCTGCACCGGCGCCACCATTGCCGACGGGCTGTTCGGCAGCCAGCGCGCCCGCGAATGCCCGCCAACCAAGTCGAACGCGAGTTGTCAGGCCGGCGTCAACGGCCAGCTCACCGAATTGCGCGACGCGATGGCGGCCGCGAAGAAGCGCCAGCCGGACCGCCAGCTCGATCTCGTGCTGTTGTCGATCGGCGCCAACGACATCTATTTCTCCGGCCTTGTCGCCGACGTCATCGTCGACACCGCAACCGAGCGTGCGCTGTTCCGCCGCGGCGGCGTGATGGCGTCGGTGGACGATTCACGCGCTGCGCTGGCGCGCGACCTGCCGCAAGGATTCGGCAAGCTCCGCGCCGCGCTGAAGCCGCTGGTCGGCGGCGATCTCTCGCATGTGGTCTATACGTCCTACGCCAATCCGGCGCTGGCGAACGGCGGCACGCCCTGTCCGGGCGGACGCGCCGGCTTCGATATCCATCCATCCTTCAACGCCAGCCCGCAGCGGCTCGCTGACGCCGCAGGCTTCGTGCAGAACGAATTCCTTCCCGCCCTGAAGGCGCTCGCGACCTGCCAGTCCGGCGTGCTGTGCCGCGATCCCTCGGCCGACCGCATGACCTTTGTCGAGGCGCATCAGGCCGCGTTCGCCGACCACGGCTTCTGCGCGCGCGCGGAAACCGATCCCGAATTCGACCGGCAATGCTTCTCGCCAAAGGGCGAGAGTTTCGACCCCGACATCGTCAACTCCGCCAACCAGCCGCTCAGGTGCGGCCGCAGTGCCGGCGATTACCGCGCCTATCTGCCGCGCGCGCGCTGGATCCGCGACGCCAATGACAGCTATTTCGCGGCGATGACCTATCCGCAGGGGCTGCCGTCGTCGATGCAGCCCGCCGATATCCACGATGCGACCTGGGGCGTGCTGTCGGCGGTCTATGGCGGGGCGTTGCATCCCTCCGCCGAGGGACACGCGGCAATGGCGGACGCGGCGGTGTCGGCCGCCGCAGGCGTGCTCCAGCTCGTCAATGTTCCGGATGTCGTCGCAGAGCCGGCGGCGCCGGCGACACCGACGCCACAGCAACAGTAACGCGCGCGGTTTAACGCGGTGCCGCGGCGGGCGCGGGCACCATCGCTGGCGCGGGTGCAGGCGCGCTCTTCTTGGCGGATTTCGCCGGCGCCTGCTTGGGGAAATATTTCGCAGTGATCGCGGGATCGAGTTGCGCCACCGCGCTGTCCGGCAGACGATCCCAGACTTCATCCTTGCCGAACAGCGAGATGCCGAGATAGCCGCGCATGGTCAACTTCTGCCCGTCCGCGCTCAGCGTCATCTTGGCGTGGTAGATACTGCCGTCGCGCGGATCGAGCACGTTACCGTTCTCGTAAGAGAAGCCGTTGCGCTTCATGTCGCGAATGAAGGGGATGCCGAGCCACGGCATGTCCTTGCGATCGTCGGTGCATTTCGTGCAAGTCGGATTGGGCGGATCGCCGGGCTCGGAATACATCTTGGCGATGATGCCCTCGAAGGTGCCGTTGTGATCGATCACCAGGAACCATCCTGTCGGCTTGCCGTCCTCGACCTTCTGCCAGAGGCCTGCCGCCGACGTCGGATCGAAGGCCTGCGCGTTCGGCATGCCGAGCGCGGCGGTCGCAAGAACGGTCGCGACAGGCAGCAGCCATCGAAATCTGGAGTGCGTCTTCCGCATCGTCTTCACCCGATCAATCGACAAATTGAATGGCCGCAGACTACGGCCATTTCGCGGAGGGTTCCAGTGCGCAAGCAGGTCCGAAACATTACGTTCAGGCCATAATTTCGCAGGAATTCAGTTGACCCCGAGCTTCTTCTGCAAGCTCGTCGACGACGTCGTGTACTGGAACACCAGCCGCTTGTCCGGATAGACATAGCGGTGCGCTTTCTGCGCCATCAGCGCCCCCTCATGGAAGCCGCACAGGATCAGCTTGAGCTTGCCGGGATAGGTGTTGATGTCGCCGATGGCGAAGATGCCGGGCACGCTGGTCTCGAAGGCCGAAGTCTCGACCGGCACCAGATTGTTCTCGAGCTCAATGCCCCAGTTAGCGACCGGGCCGAGCTTCATGGTCAGCCCAAAGAACGGCAGTATGGTATCGCACGTCATCTGCGAGACCGAATTGTCGTTGGCCTTGATGGTGGCGCCGCGCAGTTTGCCGGCTTCGCCTTCGAGCGCGGTGACCTGGCCGATCTTCAATTCCATCTTCCCGGATGACACCAGCGCGCGCATCTGCTCCACACTGTGCGGTGCTGCGCGAAAGTCGTCGCGCCGGTGCAGGAGCGTCACGCGCTTGGCGATCGGATGCAGGTTGAGCGTCCAGTCGAGTGCGGAGTCGCCGCCGCCCACGATCAGGAGATCCTTGTCGCGGAATTGCTCCATCTTGCGCACGGAATAAAACACCGAGGAGCCTTCATAGGCTTCGATGCCTGGCACCGGCGGGCGCTTCGGCTGGAACGAGCCGCCGCCCGCGGAGATCACCACCACCTTGCATTCGAACACCTTGCCGCCGTCGGTGGTGACGCGAAAGCCGGGATCGCCGATCTTCTCCACCTTCTCCACCATCTCGTCGAGATGGAAGGTCGGATTGAACGGCTTGATCTGCTCCATCAGCGCCTTGGTGAGTCCCTCGCCGGTGACGTAGGGAATGCCGGGAATGTCGTAGATCGGTTTCTCCGGATAAAGCTCGGCGCACTGGCCGCCGATCTTGTCGAGGATGTCGACGAGATGCGCCTTCATGTCGAGCAGGCCCAGTTCGAACACGGCGAACAGTCCGCACGGACCCGCGCCAATAATCAGCACATCGGTTTTGATCGCTTCGCTCATATCGCTTCTTTTCAATTGGCTGTGCCCGGGATGGGAGCCGTTCGGGCGCCCGCCTGTCTAGCCAACGAAGCCCGCAGAGGAAAGCCCATAAATGGCCTTCAGCTAGGCTCTCGAACCCCTTGCGAGCGGACATCAAACCGGTTGTAACAAGAAGGATTTTTTGGAGACCGCCTCGTGAATGCACCGTTACGTTCGGACGCCGAGCCGCGCCTGGAAGATTTTCCCTACCGGATATCGGACAACGTGCGTTACGCCGACCTCGATCCGAACCAGCACGTCAACAACGCCGTCTACGCCAGCTATTTCGAGACCGGCCGCGTCACGCTGGTGAAGGACCATGCGAGAGGCCTGATGCCGCAGGGCCTGTCCTGGATGATGGTGCGGCTCGACATGCATTTCCGCGCCCAGTTGCGCTGGCCGGGCCAGATCGAGATGGGACTGGGGCTGGTCAAATTCGGACGCACATCAGTGACGTTCGATCAGGTGGTTTTCTCGGAAGGCAAATGCGTGGCCTCGGCGAAATCGGTCACCGTCTTGATCGATGCGGTGAGCCACAAGCCGATGCCGCTCACGCCGGCGATCGTCGCGGCGTTTCAGCCCTGGCTGCGCCGCGGCGTCGAGATCGTTCAGCCGAAGTTTAGCGCATGATCCGGAAAAGTGGGCACCGGTTTTCCGAAAAGATCATGCGCCAAAATATCAGGCTTGGCGTTCGGGCGTCGACACGACGAGACCGTCGAGCTCGTCGCTGACCTTGATCTGGCACGACAGCCGCGAGTTCGGCCGCACGTCGAAGCCGAAATCCAGCATGTCCTCTTCCATCGGCGAGGGCGAGCCGACCTTCTCGCGCCAGGCTTCGTCGACATAGACATGGCAGGTTGCGCAGGCGCAGGCGCCGCCGCATTCGGCCTCGATACCGGGAATGGAATTGCGAATGGCCGCTTCCATGACGGTGGCGCCGTTCTCGACGTCGATGCTGCGGGATTCGCCGGTATGGTCGACAAAGGTAATCTTGGCCATGTTCGCTCGTAATGCGGGGAGAAAGTGAGGGAGGTCCGGGCTGTCCTATAACGGGTCGACCCGGCCAAGGCTAGGGACGGCGGCCCCCGGAAAAGCGGATTCCAGCAATGTCCGCGAGGAAGGCCGCTGGCCCTTACGACCGCTGCAGCAGCGTGTCGATCGCGGCGCGCGCATCGGCCACCGCCGCCTTGAGCTCGATCTGGCATTTCGCCGGGTTCTCGCCCTGCCTGATCGCTGTCTCCAGCGCCTCGGCGCATTCGGCAACACGAAGCGCGCCGATGGCGCGCGCCGAACCCTTCAGCGTATGCGCCAATGCACCCGCCTCGGCAGGCAACGCCGCAAGCTTGTCGATCAGGCTCATCGCTTGGCTTGCGAACATGCCGAGCACCTGGCGCTCGAGGGCGGCATCGCCGAGCGTCATTCGCGCCAGATGCGCGAGATCGATCGGGCCATCATCGGGGGCGAGCGGCGGAGATGGCATCCATTCGATCCGTTGTGCGTGAAGCGGCATGATGGCTAAGGCTGGCGTCCTGTTTTCCCGTCGCAGACAGCGCGGGTTCGACCAGCCAACCACAAAGATGGTTAAGGGAACGTTTGACGTACCCGCCCGCTCTTCGCCTTGTTTTCGGCCAAGAGTCGCCGCAATTTGCCGGTTCCCGCAAGAAACCTGTGCACCATTAATGCTTTAACGCGGTCTCCTGTTAACGATGATTAAGATTGTCTTAATCGCGACCATTTCATTCGTATCGCTCAACCAATAGGATGTTTTTCCGGCATCACGGACAAGGCGGCGAAAGGGCCGCGCTTGGGCTGCATTGCATGATGCCGGCTGGTGTTTTGCGCGGGTGGCGCTCGCGTAAGGCCCGATGGGGATGCGTAAAAGTAGAGGGCTCAGGCTGACATGGCGAACAATCCCAAAAAGGTCAAAGATCCGACCGAAGTGGCGCTTTCTGCCATTCAGGAAGCCCTGAATATCGGCGGCGACAACAATGCGGATGGCGCGCGTGCATCCACTCGCAACGAGGTCGCGCCGCCCCCAGCGCCGACATTCGATGAACCCACTTTCGACATGCGCCCGAGCACGCCCGAGCGGCCGATGTTCGAGCAGATCGAGGAGCCGCGCACCTCGTCGCGCCGCCCCGCCAATGACGACCGCGAAACCATCGGTCAGATGCTGCAGGCGATCCAGAAGGGCCGGCCCGCGCGCAGCGTCTACACGCTGGCGACGCTGTTCGGCGTCGTCTGGCTGGTCGGCTGTGCGCTTCTGACGGCCACCTTCTGGCCGTCGCTGCAGAATGCAATCGGCCAGGGCCCCGGTGGCGTGCTCGTCATCGCCGGCCTCGCGGCGCTGTTCTTCGCGCCAGTGCTCTTGTTCTATTTCCTCGCGAGCCTCGCCTGGCGCGGCCAGGAATTGCGCATGATCGCGCAGTCGATGGCGCAGGTCGCGATGCGCTTCTCCGATCCCGAAACCTCCGCAAGCGACTCCATGGTGACGGTCGGCCAGGCCATCCGCCGCGAAGTCGCGGCGATGGGCGACGGCATCGAGCGCGCGATCGCGCGCGCGGGCGAGCTGGAATCGCTGGTCGCCAACGAAGTTTCGGCGCTGGAGCGCGCCTATACCGACAACGAAGTGCGTATCCGCGCCCTGCTGCAGGACATCGCGCACCAGCGCGACAACCTGGTCGGCCAGGCCGAGCAGGTGCGCAGCGCCATCTCGGGCGTGCAGATCGACCTGCGTCACGACATCGCGCTGATCTCGGATGCGATCGCCTCCCGCGTCGACGAGGTCGCGAAAAGCATCACCAGCGCGCTGGAAGAGCGCGGCGCCCACATCACTTCGGCGCTGTCCAATGCCGGCGACAACATGATCCTGGCGCTCGGCGAGCGCGGCGGCGACCTGCTCGACCGCCTCGAGGAGGCCAGCGCCGAAACCACCCGCGCCGTGCTTGACGCCTCCGAGCGGCTGACCACCAGCCTCAACTTCAAGACCGGCCACGTCCACGACGAGTTCGTCGACCTCGCCGACCGGGTCCACGAGATGCTGAACGACCGTATCGACCGCATCACCGGCGAGTTCGAGACGCGCTCCTCCACCATCGTGGACGGCATCTCCGACCGCACCGAACAGGTCCACAACTCCCTGAAGAACTCCTCGGACTCGCTGCTGCTCGAGCTCGAGCTGCGCTCAACCGACCTCGTCACCAAGATCGACGAGGCCGGCAATCGCCTTGCGACCCGCATCCTCTCCTCCGGCGACAAGGCGAGCGACGCGCTCGACGTCACCGTCAATTCGCTGGTGGCCAAGGTGGTCGGCCAGACCGAGACCGCGCATGACACGCTGTCGCTGCAGATGAGCGCCTTCGACGAGCTGGTGAAGAACCAGGGCGCCGAGCTTGCCGAGAAGTTCGCCCGCGACTCCGGCACGCTGGGCGCGCTGATCACGCGCCACATCTCCGAGTTCGACCGTACCGTGAAGACGTTCGGCGGCGACATCGTCGACCGTCTCGGCCAGCGCACCCAGGACATTTCCGAGTCGCTGAAGAGCTATGTCGACAATTTCGACACCCGCGTGAATTCCAGCGGCGGTGAGATCACCGGCGCCCTCGATCAGCGCCTCGCGCAATTCGAAACGACTTTGCGCGACCGGGTCGAGCACCTCGACACCTCGCTCGACGGCAAGCTGAAGTCGATCGACCAGACGCTCGATACGCGCACCAAGGCGATCGAGCAGACCCTCGATGGCCGGTCCAAGGCAATCGAGCAGACCTTCGACACCCGTTCGAAGGCTGTCACGGAGACCATCGATACGCGGATCGGCGCGCTGTCGTCCACCATGACCGATCACGCCGCGCAGGTGATCCAGTCGCTCGACCAGCGCCTGGGCCGCCTCAACTCCACCATGACCGATGGCACCACCAACGTGATCCAGTCGCTCGACGAGCGCCTGGCCCGCCTCACCTCGTCCATGACCGAGGGCACCGCGCACGCGATCGAAGCGGTCGATAGCCGCATCGCGGCTGTGACCGAAACCATCAACGGCCGCAGTGACCACCTCGCCGACACCATCACCGCGCGGTTCGCGGAGATCCATCAGGGCATCGAGACCAAGGTCGGCGCCGTCGGCAACGACATCGACATCCGCGTCACCCAGTTCGAGGACCTGCTCGGCTCGCGCGTCGAAGCCGTGGCCGGCCGCATCGAGAGCAGTGGCCGCGCGGCCAGCGACGACCTGATGGCGCGCGCGGAACTGTTGTCCGCCGGCATCAAGTCGCATGTCGAGGACGCCGAGCGCTCGCTCACCAACCTCGTGGTCAACACCAGCGAGACCATCCAGACCGGCGCGCGTACCGCCCAGCAGGCGCTGCTCGGCGTCTCCTCCGATGTCGGCGCGCAGCTGAAGCTGACCTCCTCGGAAGTCGAACGCGCCCTCACCGCGGTCGGAACCGGCGCCGCCAACACCATCCTCAGCAGCGCGCGCGATGCGCAGGCGACACTGGTGACGGCATCGACCGATGCCGCCGACCAGATCAAGACGCTGTCGGGCGAAATCGAGCGGGCCTTGACCGCCGCGGGTTCGTCGACCTCGGCCACGGTATTGGCCGGCGCGCGCGAGGTGCAGAGCATACTGGTCAGCACCTCTTCGGAAACCGCCGACCAGGTGAAATCGCTGGCCGCAGACGTGCAGCGCTCGCTGACAATGGCGGGAACCGCGACTGCCGAAGCCGTCACCGCCGGCGCACGCGACGCCCAGAACACGCTGGTCAACGCCTCTTCGGATGCGGCGAGCCACGTCAAGACGCTCACCGCCGACGTGCAGCGTTCGCTGTCGATCGCGGGCACCGCGACTGCGGAGGCCATCACGGCCGGCGCGCGCGAGGCCCAGAGCACGCTGCTCAACGCGTCCAGCGAGGCTGCCAATCAGGTCAAGTCGCTCGCGACCGACGTCGAGCGCTCGCTGTCGATCGCCGGCACCGCGACCGCCGAGTCGATCGTGACCAGCGCGCGCGAGGCACAGAGCACGCTGGTGACGGCGTCTTCCGATGCCGCCAATCACGTCAAGTCGCTCGCCGCCGACGTCGAGCGCACGCTGTCGGCCGTTGGCGCCGACACCGCTGCGGCGATCCTCAACAGCGCGCGCGAGACGCAGACCACGCTGGTCACGGCGTCGTCCGATGCCGCAGGCCACGTCAAGAACCTGGCCGCCGACGTCGAACGCACACTGTCGGCCGCGGGTGCCGACACCGCCGCCGCGATCCTCAACAGCGCGCGCGAGGCACAAAGCTCGTTCGCCTCGACCGCGGGCGATGCCGCGAGCAAGATCAAGGCGATCTCGACCGACATCGAGCGCTCGCTCGCTGCCGTCACCGGCAACACCACCGACAACATCCAGGTCAGCGCCACCAATGCGCAGAACGCGCTGATCAACGCCTCCAACGAGGTCACCGCCAAGGTGAAGACGACCTCGACCGATATCGAGCGCTCGGTGCTCGCCGCCGGCCAGAGCTTCAATTCGGCGATGAGCGGCAAGACCAACGAGATGGTCGGCTTCGTGCAGCAGCAGACCGACCGCCTGTCGCAGATGATCGACGGCAAGCGCGGCTCGCTGGTGGAGGCGATCAGCGCCAAGACCAACCAGCTGACGATCGAAGTCGACCGCGTCACCACGGACGCATTGAAGGCGATCGAAACGCGCGGTCAGGCGTTCTCTCACACGCTGATGGGCAACGGCTCCGACGTGGCGCGCACCATCACCTCGGCGGGCGAGCTTGCCACCGGCGCCATCAGCAAATCGCTGAAGGACCTCGAGCAGTCCTCCAGGACCGCGATCGAACAGTCCCGCCAGGTCTCGATCCAGGCCGTCACCGAGATGCAGGAGACCAGCAAGATCCTGCGAACCGACACGGTGGCGCTGTTCGAACGGCTGCGCGAGGGCAACATCCTGTTGCAGGAAGTGCTGACCGGCGCCCACGACAATCTGAACTCGCTGGAGCGCGCACTGGTGACGCGCGTCGCCGACTTCGTCTCGGCCATGAATGACGTCACCACCCGCAACGGCACGGCGACCCAGACGCTGGAAGACCAGCTCGGCATCTTCAACGACAAGACGTCGAAGGCGCTGGAAGACCTCAACTCGCTGTCGACGCACTTCGAGGCGCATGGCAAGACGCTGGTCGATGCCGCCGGCATGGTCGAGCAGGCCAACCGCTCGACCACGGCCTCCGTCAACGAGCGCAAGGCGACGCTTGAATCGCTGGTCACCACCATCGACCTGCGCACCGCCGATCTCGATCAGCGGCTGTCGCGCTTCACCAGCCTCTTGGATGAATCGCTCGCCGCCGCCGAGGAGCGTGCACGCGACATCGCGCGTGTCGTGGCGGAGACCGCGGGCGCAGGCTCGGCCGCGATCAGCCGGCAGTTCGAGGCGGTCCGTGCGGCGTCCGAGGAGGAGCATCAGCAGACCGTCCACGCCATGCACGAGATCTACCGCCAGACCACTGACGAAGCGGATGCGATGTTCAAGCAGTCCGCCGAGAAGTTCGCCAACCTCGTGGCGAGCATGAAGCAGATGGCGGGCGAGATGCATCACGAGCTCGAAGCCACCCGCAACGAGCTGCGCCGCGGCGTGCTGGAAATGCCGCAGGAGGCCGCCGAGAGCACCGCGCAGATGCGCAAGGTGATCGTCGACCAGATCGAGGCGCTGGCCGAGCTGAACCGGATCGTGGCCCATCATGGCCGCGGGCTCGATGTGGTCTCGACCGGGCGCTCGAGCGTGCAGCGTCAGGAGGAGCCCGTCATGGCGACCGCCGGCGGCAGAAGTGACGTGCGCATGCGCGATGCCGGCAGCGCATCCAACCTGCCTCCGCCGGATCTCGGCATGCCGACCGCGCGCCGCGCGGAAGCGCCGCCGGTCAGTCCCGCCAACTCCGACGGCTGGCTCTCCGATCTGTTGAGCCGCACCGATGCCGGCGGCAATCCGCCTCCCCCGCCTCAGCGCGGCGGCCGTCCGCCGCAGCAGGGTGGTGGCAATCCGCTGGAGTCGTTGTCGCTCGACATCGGCCGGCTGATGGACCGCAACCTCGCCGCCGAGATGTGGGACCGCTACCAGCGCGGCGAGAGCAAGGCGTTCACCAAGCGCCTGTACACGCCGGCCGGCCAGAAGGCATTCGACGAGGTCGCTCGCAAGTATCGCGCCGACCGCGGCTTCAAGCAGACGGTCGACCGCTACATCACCGAGTTCGAGCGACTGCTCGACGAGGTGGCGCGCGAGGACCGCGGACCGCAAGCGCTGCGCAACCACCTGACCTCTGAAACCGGCCTGGTCTACACCCTGCTCGCGCATGCGGCGGGCCGGCTGGGTTGAAGTAGCGAATAGTGAGTAGCGAATAGAAGCGGAGGCCTTGCGGCCTCCGTTTTCGTTTGGCCAATCGCAGGCAAGCGCCCTACTCGCTATTCGCCGCTCCCTATTCGCTCAGCTCACTGCCGCTTCTGTCCGCTGGCCGCCGGAGCCGGTTGCCTTGGCGGCGGCGTTTGCTGTGGCGCTTCGGTCGGCTGTTGCGCGCCATTGCTGGCGCCGAAGATCACGCGGGTCGGGTTGCGGTCGAAATTGTTCACCGCGCGGCTGATGTCGCCGAGCGTCTTGCGGCCGTCGGACATCAGCGCGCCGGAGCGCTTGTCGAAGTCTTCGGCGAGTTCGCGGATCGACTTCACCGTGAGGAACAGCTCGCCGCCTTCCTTGCCGCCGGCCAGCGAGTTCAGCCCGAGCATCAGATTGTCGGCCTTGCCCATCACGCCGTCGACCCGCCCCATGATGGTGTCGATGCGCTCGGAATTGCGCGCCAGCGAAGTGGTGAAGGTTTCGAGATTATGCAGCGAGTTCTTCAGCGACTCCTGGTTGTCGGCGACGATCTTGTTGACGTTCTGCAAGGTCGCGCGGATCGCTTCGGTGACGTCCTGCAGCTTGTTCGGATCGGCGGTCAGCACGGGGATGCCGTCTTCGTCGAGCGGTACCGAGGGTGCTGCCTCCTCGCCACCCTTGAGCGAAATCGCGGCGACGCCGGTCAGTCCCTGGAATTCCAGGCCGACGAGGGTGTCCTTGCGCAGCGGCGCGGTGTTCTCGACCATGGCGAGCGCGACAACGCGACGCGGATTGTCGAGCTTCACCGAAATGACTTCCCCTATCCTGATACCGTTAAAATTCACGCTGCCGCCGTTGCGCAGGCCCGAGGCCGGGCCCTCGAAGATCACGCGCAAGGGGCCGCGCGCCTTGGTGGTGTGCAGGCTCTGGAACCACAGCACGAAGCCGAATGCAGCCGCGATCACCGCCAGGGTGAAGGAGCCGATCAGCACATAGTTCGCGCGGGTCTCCATAAATTGCTCCGGTTACGCGCTCACGACAGCGCGGGCGCGTTTGCCGTTGAAATACTGTTTCAGCCAGGGATGCTGCGATGCCTTCATGTCGGCGATCGATCCTGCGGCAATGATCTTGCCATTCCCTAAAACGGCGATGCGGTCGCAAGCGGTATAAAGACTGTCGAGGTCGTGGGTTACCATGAAAACGGTCAGGCCCAAAGTCCGCTGCAGCGTCCGGACCAGTTCGTCGAAGTCGCCGGCGCCGATCGGGTCGAGCCCCGAGGTTGGTTCGTCCAGGAACACCAGTTCCGGATCGAGCGCGAGCGCGCGGGCCAAGGCCACGCGCTTGATCATGCCGCCCGACAGTTCCGACGGAAAGCGGTCGGCGACTTCCGGCCGCAAGCCGACCATCACAAGCTTCGCCACCATGATCTCGTCGAGCAGCCGCTGCGAGACGTTGAGATATTCGCGCACCGGAAACTGGATGTTCTGACGCACCGTCAGAGAGGAGAACAGCGCGCCCTGCTGGAACAGGATGCCCCAGCGACGCTCGACCGCACGCCGCGCCGCGGTGTCGGCGGCATCCAGATCGACGCCGAACACCTCGATGCGGCCGGCGACCTTCGGCACCAAACCGATGATGGTCCGCGTCAGCACCGATTTGCCGGCGCCGGAAGGTCCGACGAAGCCGAGGATCTCGCCGCGCCGGACGTCGAGATTGAGCCCGTCGAGCACGCGCGTATTGCCGAACTGCACGGTGATGTCGCGCACCCGGATGATAGCGTCGGAGATCGCTTGTGGCGGCACGGCCATGGTCACATCCCGATCGCGGCAAAGAAGATGGCGAACACGCCATCCATGACGATGACGAAGAAGATGCCTTTCACGACCGAGGCTGTGGTGTGCTGGCCGAGCAATTCGGCGCTGCCCTGTACCGCCAAACCCTCGACGCAGGCGACAATGCCGATCACCGCGGCCATCACAGGCGCCTTGATGATGCCGACCGTGAAATGGTCGATCGAGATCGCATCGCGCAGGCGCAGCAGGAACGCCTCGGGATCGACGCCGCCATAGAGCCAGGCGACGAGGCCGCCGCCATAGAGCGCGGCCATCGCGCCGAGGAAGGCCAGGATCGGCAGCGCGATGACCAGCGCCAGCATGCGCGGCAGGATCAAAACCTCGATCGGATCGAAGCCCATGGTGCGCAGCGCGTCGATCTCCTCGCGCATCTTCATCGAGCCGAGCTCGGCGGTGTAGGCGCTGCCCGAGCGCCCGGCGACCATGATCGCCACCAGCAGCACGCCGATCTCGCGCAACACCAGCACGCCCAGCATGTCGACCACGAAGATGTCGGCACCGAACCTGCGGAAATGGAAGATGCCCTGTTGCGAGATGATGCAGCCGATCAGGAAAGTGATCAGCACGATGATCGGCACCGCGCGCCAGCACACCTGCTCGAGATGATGCACGGTCGAGGTCAGGCGGAAATTACCGGGATGGATCAGCACGCGCCCGCTCGCCGCCAATACCGCGCCGAGCATGTCGATCAATTCGATGAAGGTCCCGCCGATGCCAGCGACAGTGCGGCCGACCTGATCGAGCATGCCGGTGATGGTCACCGCCGATCGCTCGGGGGCCGGCGTGCCTTTCACGCGGCGGACCTCGTCGACCAGGGTCGCATAGTTCGCCGACAGCCCCGCGATCTTGGCCTCGATGCCGCCCTGGGTCAGGCTGCGGCGCAGCCGTTCGATCAGCCAGGCGCCAAAAGTGTCGAGCCGCGAGATTTGCGAAACGTCGATGAAGATATTGGGCCGGCTGCCGGCAAGCTTCTCCGCATCCGCAACCAACGTCTCCAGCGAGGTGGCGAAGCGCGCAATCCACGGGCCGGCGGCACAGAGCGCGAGCCCGTTGCCGTGCGCAATCCGTTCCAGGGTCGGGTCGCCGTTCACGGCCGCCGCCCCGCCTTTGCGGATAAGGAAAGTCCCACGCTAGCGTCCATCCTTCTAACCAGCCATAGTTGGTTGCGCCGGGCAAGCGCGCGGTTCAAAAATCGCCTGATATTAAAATGACTTCCGCCAAACCGCCAATGCTTGCCGCAAGAATCGAGCGTTTCCCCATCGCCGGTTCCTTCACCATTAGTCGGGGCGCCAAGACCGAGGCCGTGGTCGTGGTGGCCGAACTCGACGATGGCAGCAACCGCGGGCGCGGCGAATGCGTGCCCTATCCCCGCTACGGCGGCACACCCGAACAGGCGCTGAAGACGTTGCAAGGATTGAGCGAAGCGGTGGCCGGCGGGCTCGACCGGCAAGCGCTGCAGGCGACGCTTCCCGCGGGCGCCGCCCGCAATGCACTGGATTGTGCGTTCATCGACCTCGAAGCCAGGCGAGCGGCACGCCGCGCGTGGGACTTGCTGGGACGTCCCGCGCCGAAACCTTGCACCACCGCCTATACGATTTCGCTGGGCTCGCCCACCGCGATGGCCGAGGCGACCGCGAAAGCCGCACACCGGCCGCTGCTCAAGATCAAGCTCGGCGGCGATGGCGACGGCGAACGCATTGCCGCAGTGCGCAAGGCCGCGCCCAATTCCGAACTGATCGTCGATGCCAACGAGGGATGGACGCCGTCCGATCTCGAACGCAATCTCGCGGCCTGCGCGGAGGCCGGCGTAACCTTGGTGGAACAGCCGCTGCCGGCCGGATGGGACGACATGCTCGGGCGCGTCCGTCGGCCGGTGAAGGTATGCGCGGACGAGAGCGTACACGACCGCAAATCGCTCGACGCGCTGCGGGGACGTTATGACGCCGTCAACATCAAGCTCGACAAGACCGGCGGCTTGACCGAGGCGCTTGCGATGGGGGATGCGGCAAAGGCGCTCGGCTTCGACATCATGGTCGGTTGCATGGTTGCGACCTCGCTTGCGATGGCGCCCGCGATGTTGCTGGCGCCGATGGCGCGTATAGTCGATCTCGACGGGCCGCTGCTCTTGACGCGCGACCGCGACAACGGCCTGCGCTATGACGGCAGCCTGGTTCATCCGCCAAAACCTTCGCTCTGGGGCTGAGCGAGCCTCGCTCGCGCCGACCACATCACGATGGCACCCGTGCCCGCGAGTCCCGCCATCACGTAGTAAACGCCTTGCCCATAACGCGCATAGACCGCGCCTGTCAGGATCGAGACGCTGCTCGCGACGATGCCTGAGCAGCCCGCGAGGAACCCCTGCCCGCGCGCCATGATATGAGGCGGCACGCGATGCACCATCAGCCCCATGGTGCCGACCTGCGTCAGCCCGAAGGTCACGCCGTGCATCAATTGCACCAGCGCCAGGATTCCGATCGGCGGCGACTGCGCCGTGATCACCCAGCGCGCAACCGCTGACAGCGCTGCGATCACCACCAGCGTCGCCGGCCGTAGCGTAAATCGCGGCGAGGCCGCGAACACCACGATCTCGGCGAGCACGCCAAGCACCCACAGGCCTGCGATGGTCAGTCCGCCAAAACCTTCCTGCTGCCAGGCGATGGAGGCGAAGATGTAGTAGGCCTGATGGCTGCTCTGGATCAGCGCCGAGGTGAGGATGATGGCGAGGAAGCCGCCATCGCGCAGCAGCCGGCCAGCGCCGTGATGCGCTGACGGCGCCACCTTGACGGCGCCGAGTGGCTGCAGGGTGAGACTCACAAGCGCGCCGAGCGAGGCCATGCCGACGATGAGCCAGATCAGGTGTCTTGCCGAGATGACATCGAGCAACTGACCGCAGGCCAGCGCGGTGGCGATGAAGGCCGCCGAGCCCCACAGCCGTAACGGCCCGTATTTGAGGCCGTATTGGGTGACGCCGCGCAGCGCATAGGCGTCGATCAGGGGCACCATCGGCGTCCACAGGCAGCAGGTCGCCGCATAGGCGATCAGGATCAGGAGCGGCAGATGCTGCGTGCCTGTGATGGCAAGCCCGATCACGGTGGCAAAGGCCGTGACCATGATGGCGCCGCGCAGCGCATGCCGCCGCTCGGCAAAGCCTGTGACGAAGGGCAGCACGGTGAAGCGCGTCACCGCGGGAACGGCGGTGATGATGCCGATCCAGGACGCATCGACGCCGACCGCCTTCAGCCACAGCGGGAAGTACGGCAAATGGGTGCCGATCAGCCCGAAGCCGGCTGAATAGACCAGCGCCAGCGGCCCAGCGAATCGCTTTGCGGCGGAAGCGGTGGGGATTTGTGATTCGCCCGACATCAATTCAATTGCAATTCGGTCTCGATTTCTGGTGATCGTACAGGCAATGCGCGGTGATTTGCGCGCCAATCGAGTCTGCCATGGCCAACCAAGCCTTCGCCCTGTCTCCGATCTCGGCTCGCGCAAGCCTGCCGGGCGAGGAGGACTATGAGGCGATCCGCGAGGCCTTCATGGAGACGGCGCGCGGGCGCTGGTTCCTCGACGAATATGCACTGCGCAACCGCAACGCCGATACGCGCATGGTGCTGGATGCGGTCGCCAAGATCGAGGAAACGCTCGCGCAGCAGCGGCAAGCGCCGCCTCCCCCGCCCGAGGACAAGGCCCCCGCGATACTCGCCGCGATCGGCGGTGCCGTTGGCGCAGCCGAGCAGACCGCGTCGGCCGCGCTCGACACACTCGGGCTGGAAGAGAGCCTTGCCCCCATCCGCAAGGGCGCGCGCATCATCAAGGAGATTTCCTGGCGCTGGCGCGAGATCGGCGCCGATGGCCGGATTTGCGACCTGCTCGATTCGCAAGTCGGTGCGATCGAGGCCGGTTGCGAGACAATCGCCGCGGCCGATCCGCGCGCCGCGCTGCGCCAGGCCTTCGACAAGATCAAGGCGAGCATCTCGGCCTTCGCGGACATTGCGGGAGCGGCGCCTGCACCGGAAGTCGACGAACCCGTGGCGATGGCCGAACCCGCCGAGCCTCCGGCCGACGAAGCCGAACTTTATGACGAGGCCATGCTCGATCGGGTCGCGCTCGAGATGGCCGCGTCCGACCCAGATGAGATCGACGACGCGTTCATCGAACCGGAGCCGCAGGACAACGCCGCCGAGCCGCAAATGCATATCGAGCCGCCGGTCGCGTCGGCCGAGCCGCTGCCGGTGAAAGCGGCCCCTGCCGCGAGCGTTTCCGAACCGGTCGTCGCACAGCAACCCGCGCCGTCCGTTGCGCCTGAACCTGAACCCTCGCTCGGCGCCACGATCCTTGCGACCGGCCTCGTGACGCGGCCGAAGGTGCCGGCCAACGATCCGTTGGCGCCGATCCGTCGCATGACCCAGGCCGAGAAGATCGCGTTCTTTTCGTAACGGTTGCCGGGCTGCCGCGGCTGATATCACCTTCAACAATTCAATCATCAATCAATCAAAACACTCGTCATTGCGAGGAGCGAAGCGACGAAGCAATCCATGTCTCAACAAGCTGAGGAATGGATTGCTTCGCTGCGCTCGCAATGACGAGACCACTTCACGCAATCAGCTTCGCATACAAATCCGCATCGACATTGCCGCCGGACAGCACGATCACCACGGTCTTGCCGCGCGCCTCGATCTTGCCCGACAGCAGCGCGGCCAATCCAACCGCCCCGCCCGGCTCGACCACCAGCTTCAACTCGCGGAACGCAAAAGCCATCGCAGCACCGACTTCGTCATCGGATGCAGTCACGCCATGCGACAGCAGCTTGCTGTTGATGGCAAACGTCAGCTCGCCCGGGATCGAGGCCATCAGCGCGTCGCAGATGGTGCGGCCCTCATAGGCGTGCGGCTCGCGTTTTCCCGCGCGCAGCGAACGGGTGTGGTCGTCGAAATCCCTGGGCTCGGCCACGATCAACTGCGCTTGCGGGAAGCGCGTCTTCACCGCAGTCGCAACGCCTGCGATGAGACCGCCGCCGGACGCCGGCGCCACCACGATATCTGGGTCAAGCCCAAGCGCGGCCATGTCCTCGGCGATCTCGCGGCCGACGGTGCCCTGGCCTGCGATCACGAAGGGATCGTCATAGGGGCGCACCAGGGTCGCGCCGCGCTTGTCGGCGATGTCCTTGGCGATCGCCTCGCGGTCCTCCTTGTCGCGGTCGTAGAGCACGACCTCGGCGCCATAGGATTTGGTGCGCTCGCGCTTGGAAGCAGGCGCATCCGACGGCATCACGATGGTCGCCTTCATCTCGAGGATTTGCGCCGCCGCAGCCACGCCCTGCGCGTGATTGCCGGAGGAGAATGCGACCACGCCGCCGGCGCGGCGCGCTTTGGGGATCGACGACAGCTTGTTGAAGGCGCCGCGGAACTTGAACGAACCGGTCCGCTGCAGCAGCTCCGGTTTCAGTAACACGCGCGTGCCGACGCGCGCGTCGAGCGCAGGATTGGACAGCAGCGGCGTACGCACGGCGTAAGGCGCGATCACGGTCGCGGCCAGATCGATATCGGCCGCATTGACCGGCAGTTTGGTCAGGTCAGTCATGACGAGCTTTTATCGCGGCCAATGTTGGCGGGGCAAGCCGTCAATTGCTCCGAGTTACGCGGCGCGCGCGGCGATCTGCGTGACCTGCGCGACGCGGCGCTCCGGATCGGCCCAAATGATGATCTCGAAGGTGCCGTCCTCGTGCTCGGCCAGCGCCGTGCAGCTCTCCACCCAGTCGCCGCAATTCATGTAGCGGATGCCGTGCTCGTCATGGATGGTCGCGTAATGGATGTGGCCGCAGATGACGCCGTCGCAGCCGTGGCGGCGCGCCTCGCCGGCGAGCGTCGCCTCGAACGCGCCGATATAGTTCACCGCCTTCTTCACCTTCAGCTTGGCCCATTGCGACAGCGACCAATAGGGCACGCCGAACAGGCGGCGGAAGAAGTTGACGAAGCGGTTCATCTGGATCGCGAAGTCGTAGGCCTTGTCGCCGAGATGGGCGAGCCAGCGCGCGTTCTGCACCACGAGATCGAAGATGTCGCCGTGGATCACGAGATAGCGCTTGCCGTCGGCGCCCAGATGCACGGTGTTCTCGACCACGTCGATGCCGCCGAAATGCGTGCCGTAATATTTGCGCAGGAATTCGTCGTGATTGCCGGGGACGTAGATCACCTTGGCGCCCTTGCGCGCTTTCCGCAGCAGCTTCTGCACTAAGTCGTTGTGCGATTGCGGCCAGTACCAGTTCGCGCTCAGCGCCCAGCCGTCGACGATGTCGCCGACCAGGTAGATGGTGTCGGCGTCGTGGATGCGGAGGAAATCGAGCAATCGGTCGGCTTGCGAGCCGCGGGCCCCGAGATGCACGTCGGAGATAAACAGGGTGCGAAAGCGCCGGTCCGGGCTGTCTTCGCTTACTGAGTCACTTCCCATACGCAGCGCCCCTAACAGATTCGCATGACAGTGCGATGAACCCCAAAGTACCCCCTTCCGAACGGCCGTCTTTACGCGGCTTTCGGCACGAATCACGCCGTTAACATTCCGGTTGGCGATAGCAGCGCGTTGCGACAAGGAGGCGACAAACACTGGTGCTGCTGCCAGCGCTGGAACCACAAACTCGTTGTCGTCCCCGCCTAGCGCGCAATTGCGCGCGGGGCGCGGGGACCCATAACCACAGGACCTGATTGTGCGAAGACTCGAGGTGCCGATCTCGTGCAACACGTCGTCCTGTGGTTATGGATCCCGGCTCGCGCTCGCAAGTGCTCGCTTGGCCGGGACGACAGAAGTCATTCCCGCGGCGCGATTCGTCCGGGCTTTGCGAAACGTCATCCCCTGAAAAGCGGAGGGCGCAGGGAATGCCGGGTGCACGTCGCACCCACTGCCACGCGTGCAAATGAAAAAGACGCACGCAGGCCAACACAGGTACGCCGAAATCACTCCGGCACTCCTGCGCAATGGGCTTACGGCCGCTCCGTGATCTCCCCGGCGAACCAGCTTGTTGCCACCGTCGCCTGCAAGTCGTCTCGCAGGCTTGTCCCCTGCATTGGCGGGACAGGACCACACGGCTTGACCGTACGCATCGACATCGCACGTCTTGCGATCCAATACGTCCATCGCAATCCGCCTCACGTGCGGCGAGACGGAAGGCCGCGTGAGAATCGAAGGATCACCCGTCATGCTGGAGCCGAATCTGGCTCAGACGGTGGCAATCGCCTTGCATGAACTCGCCACCAACGCGGCAAAATACGGTTCGCTATCAATGGTGGGTGGTCACGTCGAAATCGCATGGTCCGTCGCGGCAGACGGAAGGCTAAGGTTGCGTTGGGTCGAGTTGGGTGGGCCAACCATCGTGCCGCCCACGCATCGCGGATTCGGCACGCGCATCGTGGAAAGCACGATTGGCCAACTCAAAGGCGAGGTGCGGTTCGATTGGCGCGACCAGGGGCTCGTTTGCGAAATCGTCCTGCCGCTTGCGTAACGTGGGGCGGCCGCCTCGGGTTGGCGGCCAACTCCCAGCCGCGCCGCTCTAGCCGACCCTCAGATTTTCCGCGGACATTTTGCCGCGGTTTTCCTTCTCTTCGTAGCTCACCTTGGCACCCTCGTTGAGGGTGCTGAGGCCGGCCCTTTCAACAGCGGAAATATGCACAAACACATCCTTGCCGCCATTGTCGGGCTGGATAAATCCAAAGCCTTTTGCCGGATTGAACCACTTCACTGTACCTGTCGCCACGTCTGCTCTCCCTTGAAACAAGAGGGCACCCTAAATCGATAACGCGGCGGGCCGCAAGCGAAAGCACGCTCAAAGCTCTGCTACTTTTCCTGCTCCATCGTCACCGCGACATTGGCGTTCGCGGACAGCCTGACCTTGTTGCCTTCGACGCCGGCGACGAGACCCCTGTCGATGAAGTGGTGATGACCCTTGTGAGAACCCTCGCCGCTGTCTTTCTTCGTCAGCTTGATGCGACCGCCTTCGACCTTGTCCACCGTGCCGACATGCACGCCGTCGGCGCCGATGACTTCCATATGCTCTTTGACGTCCATTTGGTCCTCCATAAGCAAAAGGCTCCCCGTCGGGGAGCCTTCATGAAAGGGGTGCATCCGCCCTTCCAGTCTAACCAGACATCGCAACCAACCTGGATAATGGAGGATTGTTCCATCTTCAGAACTTGACCACGGTACGCAGGCCGAGCACCGCGGCATCCTTGAGGATACGGCCGGCGCCGGGCTGCAGCGGGTTGGTCGCGCCGCCGCCGGGATGGACGATGTATTGAAAGTTCGGCTGCAAGGTCCAACCGCCGCGAACCTCATACTGGTAGACCGCAGTCACCAGCGCCTCAGCGCTGCGGATGGGCCACGCCGGACCGGCAAGCTGCTGGAAATCCCCATCGAGCGCCCTCGCCCACGGCGACACCCGCGCATAGGCGGCGGCGATGCCGAATTTGTCCTTCTGCCGGCTCTCACTGAGCCCGACGAACTCGATGCCGCCATCGGCATAGAAATCGACGATGTTGCGATCCGGCGGACTGTAGGACGCGCGCAGGAACACACCGATGCCGCGATCGGCGTCGTTGCCGACACGATAGAGCTTCTGCTCGAACACCGAATAGACGCCGAAATCCCCATTCAGATTGGCGGGCGTGCCGCCGGAGGCGGGATTGGCGAGCGACAGGCCGGTCGTGCTCAGGCGCTCATCGGTGAAATCCCCGAAATGCCGCCAACCGCCGATCTTGAATTTTCCGGCAAGGCCCGGATCGCCCTTCTTGCCGTTCCACAGAAACTGGACCTCGCCGAGCACCAGCGGCGGATCGTTGACGCGGAAATTGAGGCCATAGCGATCGCGCAATTGCGGATCGTCGGGCCCGGGCCCGGCGGCATTGCCGTCGAAGACGGCTCCGAGCAGGCTGAGATTGTCGGAGACATCGGCGCGCAGCCGCGTTCCCATCGCGGCGAGCGGCGGCGACGGGCCGCCGCTCGGCATGTTGAGCGAGAGGCCCGCGGGCCATCCGAGCGAGGCATTGGTGAAGACATCGGTATATTTGGAGGTCATGAACTCGGTGTCGGCCGCAAGCTGGCCGGCGCGCAGCGCGAACTTGTCGGCCCATTTCTGCTCGAACCAGATTTCGTAAAGCCGCGTGCTCGGGAGCGCCTCGATGCCGCTGACGGTCATGTAGTTCAGGAGGTCGCCGCGCGAGAGGCCGCCGCCGTCGATCCGGAAGACGTTGGCATGGAAGGTGAGATTCTTGAGGCCGGCGAGCTTTCCCAGATCGACATCGACCGCAAAATTGATGCGGTCTTCATAGACCGCACTCTGCTTCTGGCCGCCGGTCGGATTGCCCAACGCCTCGCCGATATAGGTGATGGCGAATTTGACGCCTTTCTTCTCGAAGGGATTGGGCAAGAGGCCGAGCGTCGATTCCTCAACGGTGCTCTCGCCTGTATCCGGGTCCGCTGGCTTGAGGTCGTCGGTCTTCTTGTCGCTTTCCTGCGCGACAGCGCTCCCCAGCATTGCCGCGGACAGCAAAAATGCGAGAAAACAACGACGCATGGCCCCCACATCCCCCGAGCTATCCGACCATGTTGCAGTTTCGGTCTCCCGAAACAACATTTCTGAGTTCGCTGTCGCGGTTCCCGGTGTTGCTGACTTGGCTCAATTTGAGCAGGTGGCGCCGTTCGCTTTTCCAAGCAGAGACGCGACCGGCACGACCGAAGGGTCTTGGCAGGAACCAAGCTCATGAAACCGTGTTGGCTGTCAGCGACTTCATTTCCACGCAGCCGGAGACCAACATGGCCGATAAGGACCTCAACGCGCTTTTTCTCGATACCCTGAAAGACATCTATTACGCCGAAAAGCAGATCTACAAATCGCTTCCGAAGATGGCGAAAGCCGCAAACTCCAACCAGCTGCGCGCGGCGTTCGAAAAGCACCACGACGAAACCGAAGGACAGATCGAGCGTCTCGAGAAAATCTTCGATCTCATCGACAAGCCGGCGCGCGGCAAGAAGTGCGACGCCATCGAAGGCATTCTCGACGAAGGCAAGGAAATCATGGACGAATACGCGGATGCGCCTGCGCTCGATGCCGGACTGCTTGCCGCCGCGCAGGCCGTCGAGCACTATGAAATCTCGCGCTATGGCACGCTGAAGGCCTGGGCGCAGAAGCTCGGCCTGACCGACGCCGCGCAGCTGCTGGATCAGACCCTGGCCGAGGAAAAGAAGACCGACGATGCGCTAAGCAAGATCGCCATCTCCGCGGTCAATGCCGAAGCGGCCTGAGCGCCGAGACGATGGACAAGATTTACGGTTGAGGATTCTTTGCGAGAGGCCCGCTTCGGCGGGCCCTTTGTCGCTCGTGGATTTAATCGGTTGCCGAAAGACTGCCGATAGTTGGGGCTCCCTACGCCCCAACCTGCGCCGCTTCCAGGATCAGCCCCGCGATTTCGTCCGGATGCGAAATCAGCGCCAGATGGCTCGCCTTCACCTCGATGGTCCTGGCGCCCATGCGTTTGGCCATGAAGCGCTCGAGGTCGGGATTGATGGTGCGGTCCTCGGTCGAGACCGCGTAGAAACTCGGCTTTGAGCGCCAGGCCGCATTCGTGGTCTTGCCCGTGAGCAGCGCCTTGTGGAACGGCTGCTGCACGGCATAAAGCGCCTTCGCTTTTGCGGGCGGCAGGTCGCCGGCGAAGTCGCGAAGAAAAGCTTCTTCCGTCAGGCGTCCTTCGTCGCCGTCGAACACGATGCCGCTACTTGCCGGCGGCGTCGGATAGGTCTTGGCGAGCGCCGTATAGTCCTCGCCCGCATCGGGCGCGCGCGCCGCGACATAAACCAGCGCGGAGACGTTCGGATGCATGCCCGCTTCGGTGACGATCATGCCGGAGAAGGAATGCCCGACCAGCACCGTCGGACCCTCCTGCCGCGCCAGCACGCGCTCGGCGGACGCAACCGCTTCGGGCAGCGTCGTCAATGGATTCTGCACGGAGGTGACATTGAGTCCGACCGCCTGCAGGCGTGGAATGACTTCCGACCAGCACGAGCCGTCCGCGAACAGCCCATGCACCAGCACGACGTTGCGCGCCCTCGGTGCGGCTGCGGTCGCGGCCATGCCGCGAGTGGAGACCAGCGAGGCCGCTGCGCCGGCAAGCAGCGCCGCCGAAAAGTTGCGTCTGTTCATCATGGGATGTTTCTTCTTTTATGGGGATGGAGGGGTCACCTGCGTGGCCTCATATCCAGTTCGGAAGGTGAAGGCGCATTGTTACGCGGCGTC
Source organism: uncultured Alphaproteobacteria bacterium (assembly GCA_963791665.1). Lineage (GTDB taxonomy): Bacteria > Pseudomonadota > Alphaproteobacteria > Rhizobiales > Xanthobacteraceae > Bradyrhizobium. The sequence continues at coordinate 80,889 of CAWBTH010000008.1, forward strand.
ACGGAGTTGTGTGTCTCATTCCGACGGCGGGTCACGGTCCGGCACGATCAGCCTAGCCGGCTCGTCATAGCCGGCGCGGCTGGAGTAAAACACCAGCGCCATCAGCCCGACACCGACGAGAAGCGAGAACAGGATGCCCGCCGCCATCGCGGCGTATCCGATCGGTGGCACATCGGTGCCCGCCGCGCTCTCCCAACCCAGCGTCGCCATCACGACGACGACGATCAGCAATACAATCATGCCCGCCAGCAGCGCGTAGGACGTGGCGCTCATGCCTTTCGCGCTGGCGCGCAAATTCCGCCAGTACAGTTCCTCGAGCAATTGACGCATGGCGCGATCTCCCTCTTCGGCAGGTGCATCGTGCACGTCGTTCGTGCGGCGATCTTTCGGATTCGCGCCCGTGTTCAGGAATTGCACGCCGTGCGAATCCGACAGATTGTTGCGCGATCGCAAGACGCCGCGACCCACACCCGTCAGCTTCACGCCAATCGTACATCCGCGAGCGGGAGCAACCATGCCCACCATCAGGACCAGGGACGGCGTCGACATTTTCTACAAGGACTGGGGCGCGGGCCAGCCGATCGTGTTCAGCCACGGCTGGCCGCTTTCGGCCGACGACTGGGACACGCAGATGCTGTTCTTCCTCAACCACGGTTTTCGCGTCATCGCCCATGACCGCCGCGGCCATGGCCGCTCCAGCCAGCCCGGCGACGGTCACGACATGGACCACTATGCCGACGATCTCGCTGATGTGACCGCGCATCTCGATCTCAAGAACGCGGTGCATGTCGGCCACTCCACGGGCGGCGGCGAAGTGGTGCATTACATCGCCCGCCATGGCGAGAGTCGGGTGGCGAAAGCGGCGATCCTCTCCGCGGTGCCGCCGTTGATGGTGCAGACGCCGGCCAATCCGGGTGGCTTGCCCAGGAAGGTCTTCGACGATCTTCAGGCGGCGCTGGCCGCCAACCGCACGCAATTCTATCGCGACGTCCCTTCAGGCCCGTTCTACGGCTACAACCGGCCGGGCGCGAAACCCTCCGAGGCCATCATCCAGAACTGGTGGCAGCAAGGCATGATGGGCGGCGCGAAGGCGCATTATGACGGCATCGTCGCCTTCTCGCAAACCGACTTCACCGAAGACCTGAAGAAGATCAACGTCCCGGTGCTGGTGATGCATGGCGACGACGACCAGATCGTGCCCTACGCCGACTCTGCGCCGCTCTCGGCCAAGCTGCTCAAGAACGGCACGCTGAAGACCTACAAAGGCTTTCCGCACGGCATGCCGACCACCGAAGCCGCCACCATCAACGCCGACCTGCTGGCATTCATCAGGGGGTGAGTGTTCCTGCCCTCTGCGCTTCGCGGCTTACAACGTCCGCGAAGCCTGCGCATGCGACCTTGTGCTGCCTTTCCGCTGGTCCGGGATTTGCAATAGCCTCTCCTGCCGGGATTGTTGCTGAACTTATTGGCAGGAGCGCATTGCATGTCTCTTTTCGCGCGCAGGATATCCGTCATTCTCGCGACACTTGCGTTCGCGATGCCCGCGCAGGCGGCCAACACGATCCGCGCAGTGATGCATTCCGACCTGCGGGTGATCGATCCCGGTTTCACCACGGCCTACATCACCCGCGACCACGGCTACATGGTCTACGACACGCTGCTGGCAACCGATTCCAGCTTCAAGGTCCAGCCGCAGATGGCGGACTGGAAAGTCTCCGATGACAAGCTCGTCTACACCTTCACACTGCGCGACGGCTTGAAGTGGCACGACGGCGCGCCGGTCACCGCCGAAGACTGCGTCGCCTCGCTGAGGCGCTGGGGCAAGGTCGACAGCATGGGCCAGAAGCTGATGGATTTCACCGCCAGCATTGAGGCGACCGACGCCAGGACCATCACGCTGACGCTGAAGGAGCCTTATGGCCTCGTGCTGGAATCGATCGCCAAGATGTCGTCCTACGTGCCTTTCATGATGCCGAAGCGCCTCGCCGAGACGCCGCCCGACAAGCCAATCCCCGAGCAGATCGGCTCCGGCCCGTTCAAGTTCGTGGCGAGCGAATTCCAGCCGGGCGTGAAGGCGGTCTACGAGAAGAACAGGGATTATGTGCCGCGCAAAGAGCCGGCGAGCTGGACCGCCGGCGGCAAGATCGCAAAGGTCGACCGCGTCGAATGGATCACCATGCCGGACGCGCAGACTGCGGTGAACGCGCTGCAAACCGGCGACATCGATTTCCTGGAGATCACGCCGTGGGATCTGCTGCCGATGCTCGAGGCCAACAAGGAGATCAAGGTCGAGGTGCTGAACAAGCTCGGCTACCAGACGATCGGCCGCATGAACTTCCTGCACCCGCCGTTCGACAATCCAAAGATTCGCCGCGCCGCCTTCATGGCCATCAACCAGAAGGATTTCATGGATGCGATGGTCGGCAACGACAAATATTTCGTGCTGTGCGGCGCGCTGTTCGTGTGTGGCACGCCGCTGGAGACCGCTGCCGGCTCCGATGGGCTGGTGAAGGGCAACGGCACGGCGGAGGCCAAGAAGCTGCTGAAGGAATCCGGCTACGACGGCACGCCCGTGGTGCTGATGGCGCCGACCGACGTCGTGACCCTGAAGACGCAGCCGATCGTCGCCGCGCAGCTGTTGCGCCAGGCCGGTTTTACCGTGAACGTACAGGCGATGGACTGGCAGAGCGTGGTCAGCCGCCGCGGCAGCCAGAAGCCGCCGCAGGAGGGCGGCTGGAATTTGTTCTTCACCAATGTGATCGCGGCCGACCTGATGAACCCGATCGTCAATCTGCAGGTCAACGGCAAGGGCAGGAAGGGCGGCTGGTTCGGCTGGCCCGACGATGCGAAAATCGAGGCGCTGCGCGATACCTTCGCACGGTCGTCATCGCCGGACGAGCAGAAGAAGATCGCAACCGATATCCAGACCGAGGCCTACGACCAGGTGATCTACATCCCGGTCGGGCAATATCGCGTGGCGGCGTCCTGGCGGAAATCGCTGTCCGGCGTGCTCGAAGGCCCGGCGACGCCGGTGTTCTGGAACGTCGACAAGTCGGAGTGAGCAGGCGTCAGGCGCCGGCTCGGGCCGACGAGGCGATCGAAGGTCATCGCATCGCGGACAAAACTACAGGCCGCTCAAACAGCGTGTAGTGGCTGGCAAACACACGCCAGATGATGTATTGTGCCTGCAGAGTGCCCATGGGGACAGGCCGATATCCCCTCTTTGGCGAACGGGCAACGACAGTGCCGTCGGCGGGCATTACACCTTTGGCAAATTGATTTTTCAGACCGTTGCACTCCGCGGGCACCGCGGAAGCCGCGGATCGCCGATGCATATCGCGATCCGACTCAATGATTAGAGGATGTTCCGATGACCGTGAGAATCACGCCCGGCCTGCGTCGCCGTGCGAACGCCAGGGCTTTCCCTCTCTTCCGATCCTCGAGGCTCGCGGCCCAGGCCGCGTTTGCTGCAATGCTCGCGATCTTGCTGATGACAGCGCCCCGCGAAGCTTCCGCTCAATGTTCAGGATGGCCTGTCAATTGCACCGGCATCCATCCGTCAGCCCCTTCCAGCGGAGGCTCAGTGGAAGATGACGGCGCTCCGTGCCGCAATGGCTGGTTTCATGGGCCGGTCTGGAACGTCATACTAGGGACGTGCCCGCCAGCCGGCGCAGTCAGCAGCAACACGCCGGGCGGCAATACGCCATTCCAAAAGCCGAAAACGTACAACCCTTCATTCAGATGCGAGTTGGCTACGATCGCGACCGAGGTCGCGATCTGTTTGAACTCCGCTCTTTCTGCGCAGGATCGACAGATGTCGGCAAATTACTGGCCGCTCTGGGCATCGCTTGACGAAATGGACCGGTTGGGTTTGAAGGACGAGCAAGCCAACTGGAAGAGCAGCCGGGACGCGTGCGGAAACAATGTCGCCTGCATTTCAAAGGCCTATTCGCGGCGGGTCGCACAACTCGGCATGGGCAGTAAATGCTTTGTATGTGGACAGGCCTTCCAGGCCTCCATCGCGAACGGAATTGATACGACCGCCGATCCACGCAACTTCGTCATGCAACGGCGCGCAAGCTACGCGAACTGCGTGCAGAGACTGCCGGGCCAATGCCGCAATACGGCGGGTGACACACTTTTTGAGAGCCTCGACAAGACTTGCGAGAAAGACGCAGGCAATCCAGGCGAATACAAGAAGTGCATAGGCGACACCGCGTCCCAACCTCGTTGGTAATCTGCCGGATGGACACAAATCCAGCCTCTCACCGCGGCGCGTCGTTGACAGGCGCGGCCGCGAACAAGGTGCTGGACGCCGCCTGCTGAACGATCACGGCCGCATCTTCCGACAACAGCAGTCCGCGCGAGATGAGATCCTGCGCGGCGACGCGGACGCGGTTCACGTAATCGTCGCGGCCGTGGTAGCGCTCCTCGATCGACAGGCGCGCGTCGCCGCTGTGTTCCCTTTCCGCTTTGGTCGCGGCGAACGGCGAAAAGGACCCGACCAGCGAACAGCTGAATGTCTGCGGCGCATTTTGCCCGCCATTGGTGCCGAGCGGCACCGCGACGTCAGGCACGCGCACGCCGCCGAGCGCGTTGCCGTCGGCATCGCGCTTCGGCACCTGGATCACGGCGGCGGGAAACCGCGAGGGCGCGCGCAGTGCGGGCGGCTCGGCCGGCGCGGGCTCGAGCGGCATCAGCTCGCTTGCGGGCGGCTCGGCGTTGCGGCTCACCCAAGCGTCAAGACGCGCCAGCAATGCGCGCGACACCGGCGCCCAATCGAGCCGGCCCGGCGGCATCGTGCAGGCCGGCGCCTTTGGAACGACCACATGCGAGGCGCCGGCGATGTCGTACATCCGCACATTGGCGGGCAGCGACTGATCCGCATTTCCGGACGCCCCCGTGCGGCCGAGCGAAGCGCGCAGCGAGTAGAAGTCGGTAGTCGAAGACACCAGCATCAGCTTCGGCGCGACCTCGCCGCGCGCCTCGACCTTGGCGACGATCTCGCCGATGGTGAGCGGCCCGTCGTTGACGCCGGGAAAATCCGGATTGGCAAAAGTCGGGGCTTCGTCGCCGCTCGATTTCGGCCCAAGGCCGGTCTGCAGGATCGGAAGCAGGCCCGCACCCGACACGAAGACGTGCATGCCGTCGAAGACGCGGCGACCACCCGCCATGTTGAAGCCGTTCAGCAGGAAGGTTTTCAGGAATCGTCCATCCTGGGATTTGCCGCTTGCCAGGATACGATTGATTGCGCCCTTGAGCGGGTTGGGCGTGCCCGCGGCGTCGCTAGCTGCATGCGCGAAAAAGTCGGCGGCATCGCGCACGATCGCAAAGCCCGCGCCTTCGACGTATCGCGTCTTGCCGTCGGCATCGGCGAATGACGGCAGATCGGCGCCCTGCCCCAGCTCCCAATACACTTCGGCGACCGAAAAGCCGCTGTCCTGGAGAAACCCGGTGCCCGCTTCGAAGGTGCCGGACATGAAAGGCGCCTCGCGCGGCGAGTTGTAGAGCGCTTGCGCATAGGCGCGGCCGCGGTTGGGCACGTCCACCAGCAACGCGCCATTGCCCGTGAGCGGCGCCGCCGGCATGATGAGAACGAGTTTCGCCGAATAAGGCACGCGGCCGCGCTCGTTGCGCGTGGCCTTGTCGAGGCCCGGGATGGCCTCGGCAGGCGACAGGTCGCCGTGAACCTTGCCCTGCCAGATCACATAGTCGCCGCCACGAAAGGCGCCGTACGGCTGCTTCGATGTGAACTCGATCCGGGTGACGTCCGCAGACGCCGGTCGTGGCAGCGCCATCAGGCCGAGCAGGCAAACGAGCGATGTCGCGAGGAGTCCGTTTGAACGGCGCGGCATTGATGTCCTCCCAGATTTAAACTTTAGTTTTAGATCACCGTGATCGATGCGACATTATGCCAGATTGCAAATCCCACAAAACAACATGGCCGCTCCGCGTTCTCGATAGCTGCGGATGATTTCGTGATCGAGGATTTTCCTCGCACGACGTCATCGGACCCTATCAAAACAGCTTTCATCGTCGCAGGGCAAACGCCGCTGCGCGGTTCGTCGATCACAAGTCGTTCACCAACTCGCGAGCCGAAGTTTATCGGGCCACGCGCGCTCTTTCTGCATAGCCCTGTTCGGGCTCGGGCTGACCGGGTGCCAAAAACAAGAAAAGGATCTGATCATGCGACATGTGATTTTGACGACTGCCGCCATTCTCGTTATCGCCGGTGCGACGACCGGCTCGTCGTTCGCCAGGCACCATCATCCCGCCGCGCCGGCGGCGGAGGCTTCCGGGGCGGCTCCCGCCGACACGATGGATGCTCACTCCGCACGCGCCAGGAATCTGCGTGATGCCGGGTATAATCCCAAGAGCGACATGGATGCCAACGGCAACGTCAGGCAGAACTGATTTTTGCCAAGCAGGAAGAAACCGGGTTCGCCCAGTTTCTTCCCGACATTTTTTGGCATGATCTCCGCGCAAACGCGTTCCGCGTTTGTCGCGAGGGAAAACCGCTTCACACTTTGCGCAACGCGGCCTGCGGGTCCGGATCATGCCTACCGCGCGCAAACAAAACTCGACGAAGCATTGGCGGGGCCGGACTTGTAATGCGGCCAGGCCGGCCACTGGCACAGCGGTAGCGCGCGCACGGTGGCGAATTGCGGCACCTCGACCTTCTGCTCGGTGACTTCGAGGTCGCCCGGGGCCTTGCCCTTCTCGACCCAGTCCACCAGCACGCTCAGCATGTCGACATTGGCGGGCGCGCCGGAGCCGACATGGTCGACGCCGGGCGCGGTGTAGAGCCGCGCGAACTCCGCAGTCTCGGCCTTGCCGAGCTTCTTCTCGACAGTCTCGAAATAGCGGATGCCGGCAAACGGACTCTGCGCGTAGTCAGCCATGTGCTCGAGCATCACAAGCTTGCCGCCATGGCTGCGGAAGCGCCCGAGATCGGGATCGGTGGAGTCCATCAGGGCCGAGACCTGCAGCAGCCGTGCCTTGTGGTCCTCAGGCTTGTACTTCGTCACATCGAGATTGGCATCGCGCGCGAAGACATACTGCATGCCGCCGGCGCCATAGACCCAGGCGATGCCGTTGTTCGGCGCGGGCGGCAGTGTGGGCGCAGCCTTGCCGAGCCACCACGCGACCCAGCCGCCGGTCGGCCCGAACGACGGATTGTCCTCGCCCGAGATGCCCCAGCCCGGATAGTCGTCAAGACCGTTGGCGAGCGCGAAGGAGAATTTGTAAGTGGAATGCAGCGTGTTGATCGCCGAGATCTGCGCCTCGTTCAGGCATTGATCTACCTTCTGGCCCTCGATGCAATGCAGCGTCTCCGGCTTGAAGCTTGCCTTGCAGCCGACGGGATCCTCGATCAGCAAATCCTCGGAGCCGTCGGCCTTGTCGCAGGCCTTCAGCACGGCGTCCGCCACGAGCTTCACCTGGGCGGGCTTGATCCAGCCCTCGCCCATCGTCGCCATCCCGGCGCGCGTGCCCGCATGTTGCAGCCCGACCCAGTTGATGACCGGCACGCGCGCAAAGATGCCGTCGAAATCCTCGGGGTACCGCTGAGCCATGGTCAGCCCCTCGCGGCCGCCTTCGGAGGAGCCCATGAAATACATCCTGTCGGGCTTCTTGCCGTAGGCGCGATTCATCACCGCAACCGCGGCGTCGCGCACCTTCTTGTAGGCCACGTGCGCGAAATTCTCGAAGGCCTCGTCGTTGAGCGCGAACAGCTGCGGCGGCTCGCCGGTTTTGGTCGCGTGGCCGGAGTCGGTGCCGTAGGTGACGAAGCCGCGCGCCAGCGGCGACGGCTTGTCATAGGGGTAAGCCGGCGGCAGGCCGAGGCCGGTGATCAGCACGCCGTTGAAACCACCGCCGCCATATTGCAGCGAACGGTTATTCCACTCCGCGGGAAGATTGACCTGGAATCTGATCGGCGGCGCTTTGGAATCCGTGGGCTCAATATGCCCGAGCACCCTGCAGAAGGCGGGATTGGACGGCGAAACGCGGGACGACGGCGTCGGTGCGTGCTCCGATAGCACGAGATGCGAAGGCGCCTGCATTGCGGCGGTGTCGATCCGCACCGCCTCCCATGCCGATCCGGCCAGGCCGTTACAGGTCGCAGCCGGATCGCCGGTAAAACTTGCGGCCAGCGCGGCAGGCGCGGCAAACAAGGCCGCGAACGCACCGCCAAGCCAAGGTCGCCTCGAGGCCATCGATCGCACCCACATCCGAACGTTTTATTTGATTCTTCTGCTTGTCTTGCGCCCCGGCAACATTTGTGGGCGGGGGCATTGAACGCAGGCTTTCCGCAGGCGTCAATTAGCCCATTGGTGGCAGCCAAAAGGTGTGGGGCAGCCTTGCGTCGCGCGACACTTTCGCGCCGCTACGACCTTGGGATAACCTTGCCCAAAGCTGCAATCAAAATGGGGGAGGCTCTCATGTCGGACGACAGCGTTCCGCGCCGCCAATTCCTGCTTCGAGCCGGCCTTGCCGGGACCGCGCTTGCGGCGGGCCTCACGAGGCCGCCGAGGCGCAGCAGCCAGCTCCCGCCACGGCCGCTCCTGCTCCCTCTGCCTGCGGACGCCGAGCCGTTACGTAACCTGACAGGCGCTGGAAGCGGCCTTCATCGTCGCCGCGGTCGATACGCTGATCCCCGCCGACGAGTTGTCGCCCTCGGGCAGCGATTGCGGCGTTGCCGTTTTCATCGACCGCCAACTCGGCAGCGCCTGGGGCGGCGGCGCGAAAATGTATCGCGCCGGCCCATTCCAGAAGGGCAAGCCGGAGCAAGGCTATCAGCTCGCGCTGACGCCGCGCGAATTCTTCGCTGCCGGAATTGCAGCCGCCAACGCCTGGACGCGCAAGACATACAACAAGGAGTTCGATCGCCTCGCACCTAGCGACCGCGTCACCGCGCTGAAGGCGATGGAGGACGGCAAGGCCGAATTCGAAAACTTCAGCTCACGCGCCTTCTTCTCGCAACTGCACGGCATCACCATGGCCGGCTTCTTCGCCGATCCGATCTATGGCGGCAACCGCGACAAGATCGGCTGGAAGCTGCTCGGCTTCCCCGGCCTGCCCGCCACCTATGCCGACAAGATCGATGCGTTCCGCGGCAAGCGCTATGCCGCGGACCCGCAATCGATCGCCGACTTCAGCTGAGGAGGGCGCGATGGCGAAACGATTGAAAGAGACCGATGCCGTCGTGATCGGCATGGGTTTTACCGGCGCGATTCTCGCGCGCGAGCTGACGAAGGCCGGCCTCAACGTGGTCGGCTTCGAGCGCGGCGCCGACCGCAATCCCGCCGAGGAGTTCACGCTGACGCGGTTGCGCGACGAGCTGCGCTATGTGGTGCGGCTGGAATTGATGCAGGACAATTCCATCGACACCATCAGCTTCCGCAACGCGCCCGACGAACTCGCGCTGCCGATCCGCCGCTTCGGCGCCTTCCTGCCCGGCGAAGGCGTCGGCGGCACCGGCATTCATTGGGGCGCATTGCATTGGCGCTTCCTGCCGACCGACTTCCGCATCAAGAGCGTGCTCAACGAGAAATACGGCGCCAAGGCGATCCCGGACACCATGACCATCCAGGACTGGCCGCTCAGCTATGACGAGCTGGAGCCGCATTACGACCGCTTCGACAGGCTGTGCGGCGTGTCGGGCCAGGCCGGCAATCTGCGCGGCAAGATCGTCGCGGGCGGCAATCCTTTCGAAGGACCGCGCGGCAACGACTATCCGAACAAGCCGATCAAGACCGGCGTGGGTCCTCAGATCTTCAGCGATGCCGCCAAAAGCCTCGGCTACCACCCCTTCCCGGTCCCGGTCGCGACCTCGAGCGCGGCTTACGTCAATCCGGAAGGCATCACGCTCGGGGCTTGCGAATATTGCGGTCACTGCAATCGCACCGCCTGCGAGGCCAACGCCAAAGCCTCGCCCAACGTCAACATCATGCCGGTGCTGCGCACCGAGCCGAAGTTCGAGCTGCGCACGCGCGCCTTCGTCACCAGGCTCGTCTACGACAAGGAGGCCAAGCGCGTCACCGGCGTGGCCTACACCGACATGCAGACCGGCGAGGACTACGAACAGCCGGCCGGCATCGTCGTGCTGTCGTCCTATGTGTTCGGCAACACGCAGCAATTGCTGCTGGCCGGCATCGGCGAGCCCTACGATCCCCGAACCGGCAAAGGGGTGGTCGGCAAGAACTATTGCTACCAGTTCGAGGCCGGCGGCGAAGCCTTCTTCGAGGGCCGCGAGTTCAATCCCTTCATGGGCGCGCCCGGCATGGGCGTGGCGATCGACGATTTCAACGGCGAGAACTTCGACCATGGCGGTCTCGGCTTCTTCGGCGGCGGCTACATCAACGCCGCCAATGGCGGCGCGCCGCCGATCGGCGGGCGCGTGCTGCCGAAGGGCGAGCCGCGCTGGGGCGTCGGCTGGAAGCAGGCCGAAGCGAAATGGTACCGCGCCAACACGCGCTTCAACACGCAAGGTTCGGTCTATGCCCACAGAGACAATTTCATGGACCTCGATCCCACCTACAAGGATGCGCTGGGCCGGCCGCTGCTGCGGCTGACCTACAACGCCACCGAAAACGATCACAAGATGTCGCGCTACCTGGTCGAGAAGATGGAAGGCGTGATCAAGGCGATGAACCCCACGCACTACGAAGTGCATAACCGGCCGAAGAACTTCACCATCGTGCCGTATCAGTCGACCCACAACACCGGCGGCACCATGATGGGGACGGACCCGGCGACCAGCGTCGTGAACCGCTATCTGCAGGCCTGGGGCGCGCATAATCTGTTCGTCCAGGGCGCGTCGGTGTTCCCGCAGCAGCACGGCTACAATCCGACCGGCACGCTCGGCGCGCTGGCCTATTGGTCGGCGAAGGCGATCACCGAGAAATATCTGAAGAGCCCGGGCCCGCTGGTGAATGCGTGATGGCGATGATTGAGAGACTATTGTCGTGTGCTGCCGGCTGCGTCCTGCTGGCGTTCGCGAGCAACGCTGCCGTCGCAGCCGACGCCGAGCACGGCAAGACGCTGTTTGCGCCTTGTGCTGCCTGCCATGCCGATCGCGCGGATTCGCTGGGACCGAGTCTGAAGGGCGTGTTCGGCCGCAAGTCCGCTGCGCTCGACGACTTCCGCTACTCCAATGCGATGAAGCGCGCCAATTTGGTCTGGGACGAGGACAATCTGCGCGCCTACATCAAAGACCCGCAGGGCAAGGTGAAGGGCAACCGCATGCCCTTCGGCGGCATGAGCGAACCAAAGGACGTCGACGACGTTGTGGCCTATCTGAAGACGCTGAAGTGACGAGGCGCCCATGATTGCACGTTTGACATCAGCCGTCATTGCCCTGCTGTTGTCATTGCCTGCCGCTCACGCGCAGGCGCCGTCCCCGATATCAGGCGTTCCGCCCGAACTGCTCGAGGACCTCGCGCTGGGCAGCCGCATCCTCGCCGAGTTCGGCGTGGTCGACGCCTTCGGCCATGTCAGCGCGCGCATCCGGCCAATCCGTCTCACTTCCTGATGTCGCGCTCGCTGGCGCCGGCGCTGGTCACCACTGAGGACATCATGGAGTTCGACGCCGACGGCAACGCGGTCGACGCGCGAGGTCGTCAAGTCTTTCTCGAACGCTTCATCCATGCCGAGATCTACAAGGCGCGGCCGGATGTGATGGCGGTCGTGCATGCGCACTCGCCGGGCGTGGTTCCCTTCAGCGTGAGCAAGACGCCGTTGCGACCGCTGTTTCACAACACCGCGTTCCTCGCCGCCGGCGTGCCGGTCTGGGACATCGCGAAAGATTTCGGCGTGACCAACATGCTGGTCGCCGACAACGCCAAGGGAAAATCGCTGGCCGCGGCGCTCGGCGACAAATCCGTGGTGCTGATGCGCGGCCACGGCGACGTCACGGTCGGACCGAACGTCAAGATCGCGGTGTTCCGCGCCTACTATACCGACGTCAATGCGCGGCTGCAGGCGCAGGCGATCGGGCTCGGCAGCGAGATCACCTATCTGAGCCCGGAGGAAGGCGCGAAAGCCGACCAGGTCAACTTCGCGGTGCTCGACCGCGTCTGGAATTTGTGGAAGCAGAAGGTTTCGAAGTAGCGCCGTGTCACATCAATAGTAGCGATGGAAATGGTGCACCGGGCCATGGCCGTGGCCGACGGCAAAACGGTCGGCGTTGCGCAATCGCCGCGCTGACAAACGCCTTGGCGTTGCGTACCGCGGTCTCCAGCGGCTCGCCCTTCGCCAATCCCGCCGCGATTGCCGACGACAGCGAGCAGCCGGTGCCGTGGGTATTTTTGGTCGCCACGCGCGGCGCCGGCAGCGCGATCGACGCCATCGGCGCGCACGAGATAGTCGACGCTCTCGCTGCCCTCGCCGTGCCCGCCCTTGATCAGCACGGCCGGACAGCCCATCGCCAGCAGACGCTTGCCCTGGCTCTGGATCGCGGCCGCATCGGTCGCGACGGCTTCATCCAGCAGCACTGCTGCCTCCGGCAGGTTCGGCGTGACGATGGAGGCGATCGGAATAAGCTCTCTGCGCAGCGCCTCGACCGCGCCGACATTGAGCAACCGGTCGCCCGAGGTCGCGACCATCACGGGATCGAGCACGATATGTTTCGGCGACCAGCGCTTCAGCGAGGCCACGATCGCCTCGATCACGGCGGACTGCGCCACCATGCCGATCTTGACCGCGCCGACCGCGAGATCGCCGAACACGGCGTCGATCTGTTCCACCACGAATTCCGGCGGCACTGGATGAATGCCGGTCACGCCGCGCGTGTTCTGCGCGGTCAGCGCCGTGATCGCGGAGGCGCCATAGACGCCGAGCGCGGCAAAGGTCTTCAGGTCGGCCTGGATGCCGGCGCCGCCTGAGGAATCCGAGCCTGCGATGGTGAGCGCGACGGGCGTGGTCATGACTTGTCGTAACGCGCCCCATCCGCGCCAGCAAGCTTGCTAACGGCCCCAAATCTGGCCTATTTGAACGGAAAAGGATTTCCGGAGACGACCGCGATGGTGCCCTTCTTCGTCCAGATCAAATGCAAGCTCGGCCAGTCCTATGTGGTCGCCAATGCGCTGGCCGAGGCCGAGATCGCCTCCGAGATCTACTCGACCGCCGGGCACTACGATCTCCTGGTGAAATTCTATGTCGACAAGGACACCGACATCGGCCATTTCGTGAACGAGAAGGTGCAGGTGATCCCGGGCATCCAGGACACGCTGACCATGATCACCTTCAAGGCGTTCGGCGGCCGGTAGTGTCGACAGTCACCTTCGAGCGGCTGCAGGCCTTCATCCACGCCGCGATGGTCGAGCTCGGCCTGCCCGATGGCGACGCTACTGTCGTCGCCGCGCTGATGGCGCAGGCCGATCTGCAGGGCTCCGACGGTCACGGCGTCAGCCGGCTGCCGCAATATGCCCGCCGCATCAAAGCCGGTGGTTTCAACACGCGTCCGAACATCCGCGTGGTGCGCGAGCAGGCCTCGACCGCGCTGGTCAACGGCGACAACGGCATGGGTCATCTGGTGATGAGCCGCGCCGCGGGAATCGCGATCGAGAAGGCGCGCACGACCGGTATCGGCTGGGTCAACGCGCAGTTCTCCAACCATGCCGGCCCCGCCTCGCTCTATGCGCGGATGCCGCTCGCCCATGATATGATCGGGCTCTATTTCGCGGTCGGCAACGCCAACCATCTGCCGCCCTGGGGCGGCCTCGACATGCTGCTGTCGACCAACCCGATCGCGGCCGCGATCCCGGCCGGAGAGGAACAACCGATCGTGCTCGACATGGCGACGACCGTTGCCGCCTACGGCAAGGTCAAGACCAAGGCGCTGCGCGGCGAGACCATGCCGGTGGGATGGATGATCGATCGCGAGGGCAAGCCGCTGACCGATCCCAAACGCGCCGAGGAAGGCATGCTGCTGCCGCTCGGCGGCATGGAAGCCGGCTACAAGGGTTATGGCCTTGCCATGATCATCGGGCTGCTCGCGGGCACGCTTGGCGGCGCCGCCATGGGCAAGGACGTCATCGACTTCAACCATGACGACGACAGCGTCACCAATACCGGACAGGCGATTTGCGCGATCAACGTCGCGGCCTTCGGCGACGTCGCGACCTTCAAGGCGGCAGTCGATACGCTGGCGCGCGATATCAGGAACAGCGAGCGCATGCCGGGCGTGGCGCGCATCAGCATGCCCGGCGAGCGCAGCGAGGAAACGCGCGCGCGGCGTGGGCGTGACGGCATTCCGCTCGCGCCGGCGCTACAGCGCGGGCTGGATCAGCTTGCGGACGAACTGGGAATTGCCAAGCTGAGCTGACGGTTCTCGTGACGAGCTGGAGGCGCCGATGTCCACCTCACAGGAAATCAACGGCCGCTACCGCCTGATCGGATCGACCGCGTCGCCTTATGCGATCAAGCTGCGTGCGCTGATGCGCTACCGGAGGATCCCGTTCGATTGGGTCATCATGACCAAAGCGCTTCGAAAAGCGACCGAACATCTGCGTCCCAACCTGATACCGGTCCTGCAATATCCCGATGGCACGTTTCGCGGCGAAACCACCACCCTCGCCTACGACCTGGAAGCGCGGCATTCGGAACGATCCGTCATCCCCGACGACAAGGCGATCGCCTTTGTCTGCGATCTGCTCGAAGACCTCGCGGATGAATGGGCGGTCAAGCCGCTGTTTCTCTATCGCTGGTGGGATGCGGAAGATCAGGCCTACGTGTCGCGATGGGCGAGCGAGGAATGGTCGACCTCGGAGGCAAAAACGGGAAGTGCGGACGAAATCGAGGAATTTCGCCGCCGGCAAATCTCGCGGATGCCGATCCTTGGAGCGACCGAAGAGAACAGGCCGCTGCTGGAGGAAAGTTATCGGCGGATACTCGCGGCGTTCGAGCCGCATGTCGGGATGACGAATTATCTGTTCGGCAGCCGGCCGTCGCTGGCCGATTTCGCCTGGTTCGGTCAACTCAGCGAAATGGCGACCGATCCGACGCCGATGCGTATCTTGCGCGAGCGCGCGCCGTTCACCGATCATTGGATAAGGCGGCTGGACGACGCTTCAGGCGTCGAGGGCGATTGGTATTCGCGCGAGCGTGCGCTCGGGCGTTGGGCCGAGGCGCTGCTGAAGATCGCGGGCGAGCTCTATCTGCCTTTCCTCGTCGCCAACGCGGATGCGTTCGACCGTGGCGTTGAACGGCTCGAAATGAAAGTGTGGGGCCTGCCTTACGCCCTTGCGCCGTTCAAATATCAGGTGAAATGCCTGCAGCAACTGCGCGGCAAGTTTGCTGCGCTCGGCGATCAGGATCGCGACGCCTTGCAGCCGATCCTTGCGCGCACCGGCTGCTGGCAGCCGCTGGCGGGTGCCTAGCGATCATCCCTGCTTGCGGTGGCGACTGCCGAGCGCGGCGGCAATGCCGTCCGGATTCCTGATGCGCTCGACCAGCATGTCGATGCGATCGCCGCCCCAGAACAGCTCGCCATTGAATACCATGGTGGGGACACCGAACACGCCGAGCGCTTCGGCCTCTTCGATGATGCGATCATGTTCGGCGCGGGCGGGCCCCGCGACATAAGCCTTGAAATCCTCAGGCGAGCCGCCGACCGAGGCGACCACATCTACGATGGCCGCGAGATCGTCGATCTCGAGATCATGGCTCCAGAACCGCCGGAACACCGTGTCGTGATAAGGCCGGAAGAGACCATGCCGTTGAGCAAACAGCATGCCGACGCTGGAATAGAAGGCATCGTAGATTCGCCGCGGGCCCTTCATGGTGAGGCCCTGGGCGTTGGCATAGCGCCGCGCGTCCATATAGGCGTAGCGCACCTTGCGCCAGAAATGCGGGGTGCGCTCCTCCACCGTTCCCATGAACTCGGCGACGCGCAACGTATAGGGCAGCCATTCCAGCTCTACGCCGTATGTGTCTTCCAGTTCGAACAGCCGCTTGTTGGCGACAAAGGCGTATGGGCTCTTGTAGTCGGTGTAGATTCGTACGCGCGGCTTTTCCATCGCCTTCCTTCCCTCAGAGCTTTTCGCGGCGGATCGTCACGCCGGCGCGTTCGCGGTCCCAAGTGTCCGATGTGACGCCCTCGGCGCGCAAGATGTGCTTTTCGACCTTGGCGGTCGGCGTCTTCGGCAATTCGTCGATGACGCGGATATAGCGCGGGATCATGTGGTAGGCGACCCGCGGTTGAAGATGCCGGATGATGTCCTCGGGCTTGATCGCGGTGCCAGCCGTGGCTGATAGCACCACCATCACCTCGTCCTCGGAGTGCTCGCTCGGCACCGGGATCGCGGCGGCCTCGCGCACCGCGGGATGGCTGAGCAGCTCGACCTCGATTTCATAGGACGAGATGTTCTCGCCGCGGCGGCGAATCGCGTCCTTCAGGCGGTCGACGAAATGGTAATCGCCGTCGGCGTCGCGGAAAAAGGCGTCGCCGGTATGAAACCAGCCGTTGCGCCAGGCCTCACTGGTAGCTAACGAATCGGCATTGTAGCCGTGGTTCATCGCCCATGGCGCGTCGGTACGCAGGATCAACTGCCCGACGCTGCCGTCCTTCACGACGCAATCGTGCTCGTCGACCAGGCGAACCTCGACACCTGCACGCGGCCGCCCGCAAATATTGTCCTTCCGCGGATTGGCGCGGGAGATCAGCGGCGTGCAGATCTCGGTCATGTTGAACAGCGTGTAGACGTCGACACCGAAGCGCTCGCGGAACGGCTTGCTGCTCTGGCCGAGCGGCACGATGAAGACCATGCGCAGCTTGTGGTCGCGATCCCCCGGAGACGGCGGCTGCTTCAAAAGAAACGTCGCCATCGCGCCAAGCAGAAAGGCCGAGGTGATCTCCAACTCGCGCACCTGATCCCAGAACGCTTCGGTACGGAAATGGCTGACCACGCCGATCGAACTGCCGGCGCATAATGATACGGTGGCGATGAAGGCGCCGCCGATATGGAAGATCGGCATGTGCACCATTTGCCGGTCACTCGCTTTCAGGCAGTTCCACGCGTCCGGACCGACGCAGGAAAACGCGTGCATGTAGGACGACAGCACGCCCTTCGAGCGGCCGGTCGTTCCCGATGTGTAGATGATCGACTGCGTATCCCAGGGCTGGATCGGCTTCGGCGGCAGCGGTGGCGGCGCGGAAGGCTTTGTCAGCGTTGTGACGCCGTGGAGATCGATACCCGCACGACACACGGCAGGCGTATCCGATGTGCGGACCACCATCTTCAGGCTTTCCGGTGCAGCCTCAAGCACGCGATCGAGCACGCTGTCGTGCACCACAGCAATTTTGGCGTTGGCATTTTGCAACACATGCTGCAACAACGATCCTTTCAATGCCGGATTCACCGGCACGTAGACCGCCCCGAGATAATTGGCTGCGAACATGACCCGCAGTGCCAGCGGGCAGGTCGGCAACACCAGGACGACATGATCGTGCTGACGCACGCCAAGCGCGTGCAAATTGCCGGCAAGGCTTTCGACTTGCGCGAGCGTTTGCGCAAAGGTCCAGCGCTCGCCGCCCTCGAATACCGCGAAAATGTCGTGCGGCCTGCTCCTCGCGTGACGCTCCAGCGCATAGCGCAGCACGCACACATCGGCCGGATAGGTGCCGCCGGGTACGTAATCCTTCGACAGCGGCGCTGGAGTCTCGTGACCGTTCCGCATTTCAGCGTTTCCCTGGGAAGACTCCTAGTTCAACGTTCGGCTGAGGTCATCCACTTTGTCATCTCGTTGCGAGAATGGTTCCCGGGCCGGCCAATGCCAAATGCCAGCTTGATAAGAGCGCGGTCGCCGATCTAAGTTGGCGCCCACAAAAATAGCCGGTTACCTCGAAGACCGGATCAATGGGAGGTGCAGTTCAATGAGCTCAGTCACGCGTCGCACAGTCTTGGCCGGTGGTGCGGCCAGTCTTCTGGCTGCCCCCTGGGTGGCGAAGGCACAGGCCAATACCCTGCGCATCGGGATGCAAAGCATCCTGTCCGGGCCCATTGCTCTCCTCGGGACGTCCTCGCGCAACTCGCTGATGATGGAGCAGGACCGCATCAACGCCGCCGGCGGTTTCCTCGGCCGGCAGATCGAATTCGTGTTCCGCGACTTCAAGGGCCAGCCGCAGGAGGCGGCGCGCATCGCGCGTGAGCTGGTGAACACCGCAGGCTGCGAGCTCCTGGTCGACTCCGAGGCCTCGTCCGCCTCCTTTGCGGTGCAGGAAGTCGTGCGCGATTTGGGGGTGGCCTGCATTCATACCAACAGCGAGACCTCGTCGCTGACCGCCGATCCCAAGATCCGCGTGCCGACCGCCTTCCGCGTGGCGCGCCAGGGCGTTCATGACGCGGTTGCGGGCAGTATCTATCTTTCCGAATACGCCAACGCCAAGAAGCTCAACAAGTGGGCGACCTGCTCGCCGGATTACGCCTATGGCCGCGACACCACGGCGCAGTACCTGCAATTCTTCAAGAAGTTCAAGCCCGACGTCGAGGTCATCACCGATGCCTGGCCCAAGCTTGGCCAGCCCGATTTCACCGAGGTCATCACCAAGCTGATCCAGGCCAAGCCGCAGGCGCTGTTCACGCTGCTCTATGCCGGCGACCTCTCGGCCTTCGTGAATCAGGGCAATGTCTACGCGCTGTTCGGACAGATGACGGTGGCAACGCCCAATGTCGACTATCCCGTGCTCGCGGCGATCAAGAACCTGCCGCCCGGCATTCAATCAGCGACCCGCTATCTCGAGACTTTCCCGGACACGCCGGCCAACAAGGAGTGGGGCCAGGCGTATTTCAAGAAGTGGAACGAGCGGCCGACCAACTGGTCGTGGCAGTGTGCCGTTGCCATGCAGTTTTATCAGGAGGCCATCAAGAAGGCCAACTCGCTCGACGGCAAGGCGATCGCCGCCGCCCTCACCGGCATGAAAATCAACTCGCCGTTCGGCGCCGACGGCACCATCACCATGCGCGACGACCACACCACGATCGGCTACGCCATCGGCTGGGGCTCGACCATACCGAAGGAGCCGTTCATCGTCGACATCAAGGCCGCCGATTGGGGCAAGATCGTCGAGCTCGAGACGGAGTGGAAGAAGCAGCAGAACTACATCTAGCTCTAGTGCGGTGGATTTACATTTGGTTCTTCGATGGACCTCGACGCGCTTGGTAACTGCCTGACGACATCAGCCTGCGTGGTCACTCAAGCCACCAGCGGGCTGATCATCGGCATGTTGCTGTTCCTCGTCGCCGCGGGCGTGACGCTGATCTTTGGCGTGTTGAAGATCGTCAACTTCGCCCACGGCACGTTCTACATGCTGGGCGGCTACGTCGCCTACAGCGCGTACAATGCGACCGACAGCTACACCCTCGCGGTGCTGTCGGGTGCGCTGGCAATGGCGCTGTTCGGCGTGATCTTCGAGCGCGCGCTGATGAGCCGCGTCTACGGCTCCAACGTGCTGATGCAGCTGCTGGTCTGCTACGCCGTGGTGCTGATCTTCGACGACGTCGTCAAGATCGTCTGGGGTCCCGAATTCCATGCCATGGGGATGCCGGCGGCTTTCCAGGTGCCGCCGCTGTTCATCGCCGGCGGCGTGGTGCCGCCGTTCTACGCGGTGCTGATCGGCATTGCCGCGCTGATCGCGGTCGCGCTGGGCGCCGGGTTGTCGATGACGCGGATTGGCAAGACGGTGCGCGCCGCGGCGATCAATCCGCAGATGGTCTCGGCGCTCGGCGTCAACACCACGCTGTTGTTTGCCATCGTCTTTGCTGTCGGCGGCGGGCTTGCGGGGCTCGCGGGCGCGCTCGCGGCGCCGGTGCGCTCACTGTCGCCCGGCATGGGCTTCTCGATACTGATCGAGAGCTTCATCGTCACCGTGATCGGCGGCATGGGCTCGATCGCGGGCGCGCTGGTCTCGGCATTGCTGATCGGCCTGGTCCGCGGCTTCGGCACCATCGGTTTCCCGAGCTTCACCGATGGTCTCATCTATATCGTGATGATCGGTATCCTGCTGCTGCGTCCGCAGGGCCTGTTCGGTCGCCGGCTATGACGCGCCAATCCGCCCTGCGCGATGTTGTCTTGGCCGCGATCGCCCTGATCGTGGTGCTGGCGATCCCGCTGTTGCATCGCAGCCCGGCGTTCGAGGATTTCATCATCCGCCTGAGCGCGATGGCGCTGTTTGCGACCTCGCTGAACCTGCTGGTCGGCAACACCGGCATGGTGTCGTTCGGCCATGGCATGTTCTACGGCTTCGCCGCCTATGCGTTCGGGCTGACGATGCAGCTGACGCAGCTGTCGGTGCCGGTAGCCGCATTGTTGGCGGTGGCGGCGACGACCTTTGCCGCGCTCGTCGTCGGCGCGATCTGCGTGCGGCTCTCCACGGATTACTTCGCTTTCATCACGCTTGCGGTGCAGATGCTGTTTTTCAGCGTCATCATCTCCTGGCAGAGCCTGACCGGCGGCGACCAGGGATTGCGTGGCGGCATCCCGCGCCGCGAAATTTTCGGCTTCGATCTTGGCTCGCAACTGCATCTCTATCAGCTCTGCGCTGTCGTGGCGGTGCTGGGCTTGCTGGCGCTTCGTCACATCACGATGAGCCCGTTCGGCCAGACCCTGCGTATGATCCGCGATAACGAGGACCGCGCGAGCTTCCTTGGCATCGTGTTGTGGCGCGCCCGGCTCTGGGCCTTCACCATCGCCGGGGGTTTTGCCGGCATCGGCGGCGTGCTGGCCGCGCTGTTCGTCTCGGGCGCTTACCCTGAACTCGCCGACTGGCCGAACTCCGGCCAGGCGATCTTCGCGGTGATGCTCGGCGGCATCAATACATTCCTCGGTCCCGTGCTGGGCGCGATGATCCTGCTGGCGTTGAACGACGTGGTGCAGCGCTTCACCGAATATCACGGGTTGGTTTTGGGCCTCGTGATTCTAGCCTTCGCGCTCGGCCTGCGCCGCGGCGTGCTCGATTTCGTACGGCTGGCTTGGGGCAAGCGCGCGCGATGAACCTCGAGATCAAAAATCTCACCAAGGCCTTCGGCGGCGTGCGCGCCATCGACGATGTGTCGCTGGCGTTTCCGTCAGGCTCGTTGTCGGCGGTGATCGGTCCGAACGGCGCCGGCAAGACAACCTTCTTCAACCTGATCAGCGGCGCGTTTACGGCGAGCTCGGGCGAGGTGTTGCTCGACGGCCGGGACATCCTCGGCCTGTCCAAGGCCGAACGGATGCATCGCGGTATTGGACGCGCCTTTCAGGTAGCGAGTTGCTTCCCGACCATGACGGTACGCGACAATCTGATCGCCGCCGTCACCGCCCATGCCGGCCGCTGGGGCGATCTCTCACATCGCTTTCCGTCGCCGGGCATGCGTGAGCGCGCCGACGAGGTGATGGAGCTGGTGGGCCTCACGCATGTGCCCGATGTCGAGGCAGCAATCCTGTCGCACGGCGATCAGAAGCTGCTTGATATCGCGATCGCGCTCGCGCTCGAACCGAAGGTGCTGCTGCTGGACGAGCCGACCGCCGGCATGGGCCCGGATGAGCGTTGGCGGATGATCGAGCGCGTGCGCGGCCTGTGGGAGCAGCGCAAGCTCACCCTGGTCTTCATCGAGCACGACATGGATATCGTCTTCAAGGTCGCAAGCAGCATTCGCGTGCTGTGTTACGGCAAGGTCCTTGCGCAAGGCACGCCCGACGAGATCCGCAACAACCAGGCTGTCATCGACGCCTATCTCGGCACCGAGGAGCACGCTGCATGAGCGATCTCCTGCGCGCCGAAGGGGTGAGCGCATTCTACGGCGCGAGCCAGATCCTGTTCGACATGGATGTCGCGCTCGAGGAAAAGCGCACGCTGGCGCTGCTCGGCCGCAACGGCGCCGGCAAGAGCACGACCATGAAGACGCTTGCCGGCATCGTGCCCGCGCGCAGCGGCCGCATCTTTTTCGCCGGCCGGGACATTACGCATGCACCGCCGCATGCGCGCGCGCAACTCGGCCTCGCCTATGTCCCCGAGGACCGGCAGGTTTTCCCGGAACACAGCGTGGAGGACAATCTCCTGATCGCCGCGAAGACCGGTCCCGACGGACGTCGCGACTGGACCTTGGCGCGCGTCTGGGACACCTTCCCGCTGTTGACGAAGCTTCGATCGCGCCAGGCGGGCCGCCTGTCCGGCGGCGAGCAGCAGCTCCTCGTCATCGCCCGCGCCCTGATGGGCAATCCGCTGGTGCTGTTGCTCGACGAACCGAGCGAGGGGCTGGCGCCGATCATCGTCGCAACCATCGGCAAAGTGTTGCGCGAACTTGGCGCTGGCGGCGCCACGATCCTGCTCGCTGAGCAGAACATGCATTTCTGCCTGCGCATCGCCGAGGAAGCGCTCGTGATCGACAAGGGCAAGGTGGTGCATCGCCAGGATACGGCGGGCCTTTCCCGCAACGAGGACATCCGCCGGCGCTATCTCGCGATGTAGCAATAGCCGGCGACACTAGCCGCCCTTGCCTTTCTTCTTCGGCTTCGGCGGGCCTTCGACCGGCGGCAGGGACTTCACATAGTCCGCGATCGCGTCGCGGTCGGCGTCCTTGAGCTGCGAGGTGTTCTTGATCACGCGCGCCATCGAGCCGCCGGCGCTGTCGCCGTCCGGCGTCAGTCCGCTCTCGAGGAAATAGCTGATGTCCTTTGCGCTCCAGTCGGCGAGTCCCTTGCCTGTGATGTTGGGCACAAAGCCCTGCCCATCCGGATCGGGACCGCCGGCGAAGCGCTGGCTCCTGACGATGCCGCCGAGAAAATTGCGCGGGCTGTGGCACTCGGCGCAATGGCCGAAACTGTTGACGAGATAGGCGCCGCGATTCCATTGCGGCGTGCGCGATTGGTCGGGAATGAACAGCCCGCCGTCGAAGAACAGCAATTTCCAGATGCCGACATTGCGGCGGATATTGAACGGGAACGGCAGATCGTGATCCCTGACCTTGCCGGTGACCGGCGGCAGCGTTTTCAGAAAGGCGAAGAGATCGCGGACATCCTTGACCGTGGCATGCGAATAGGACGTGTAGGGGAACGCCGGGAAGTAATGCGTTCCGCCAGGCGAAACACCTTTCATCACCGCGTTGACGAAATCGGCCTCGCTCCAGCGCCCGATGCCGTCAGTGGGATCGGGCGAGATGTTCGGCGCATAGAAGGTGCCGAAGGGCGATGGTATCGGCAGGCCGCCGCCGAGCTTCAGCCGATCGGGCTGGTTCGGCACGGCATGGCAGGAGGAACAACCGCCGATGTCGAAGATTGTCTCGCCGTTCGCCGCATCAGGCGGGCCCGCGGTGACCGTCTGGGACCAGCGGATCGGCGGCGCCGAGAGCCACCAGTACACGCCAAAGGCGGCAACCCCCGCCAAAAGTAGCAAAAGAAAAATTATTCGCTGCATTCAACCAACCGTCATGATGCGCCGTACCTTATGATTAGCCTTTGCACGGCTCCAGTCATAGGATGGCAGAAAATGTTGCAGCGCAAAGGCCGATTTCGGGAATAAAGCCTACATTCGCTTTGTTGTGAGTTTGGCACCATCACTAACGTCAACAGGGAGAGACACAACCATGACCAGGACCATGTATGCCACGCTGGCCTTCGCAGCCGCCGTCGCATTTTCCGGCCCCGCTTTCGCCGACAAATTCAAGGCATCGCTGGACGGCAAGTCCGAAGTCCCGGCCAACACCAGCGCCGGCAAGGGCACGGCCGAGATCGACTACGATGCCGCGTCCAAGAAAATGACCTGGAAGCTCACCTATTCCGGCCTCTCGGGTCCGGCGACCGCCGCGCATTTCCATGGTCCCGCCGAAGCCGGCAAGAACGCCGGCGTCGAAGTGCCGATCGCGAATGCCGGCACCAGCCCGGTCGAAGGCAGCGCGACCCTGACCGACGCCCAGGCCGCCGACCTGACGGGCGGCAAGCTCTATGTCAACGTTCACACCGCGGCCAATCCGGGCGGCGAAATCCGCGGCCAGGTGATGAAGTAACTTATTCCTCGCGTTGATTGCGAAGGGGCGGATGCGAAAGCGTCCGCCCCTTTCGTTTGGGCGCGCGGTCACGCCAGCCCGGCGCGCCGGAAGCCGTCGAGATAATGCACGAGATCGGTGTCGAGCTTGAGCGGAACGTGGCTCTTGATCCAGGCGCGGGAGATGTCGGGGTGGACGCGGCGCAGGTGCTGGAGCGCCGCCGTCGCCAGTTCCGTCCGCCCGGTCATGCCGGCGGCCGCGACCAGCACGCGGTAGGCGCTGGCGAAATCCGGGCGAAGCCGGACGGCGGTCTGTGCCGTGCGGATCGCCTCCTCGTATTCGCCGCCGATATAGTAGGCGAGCGACGCCGAGCCGTAGATCAGCGCGAGGAAGGGATCGCGCGGGCTCAACCGCAGCGCGCGCTTGGCGGCCTCGGTGGCTTCCTCCCAGCGCCCGGAAAATGCGAGTGCGGCGGCATAATAGTTCTGGGCGTGCGAAAAGCTCGGGTTGAGATACAGCGCATGCTCGGTCGCGGCGAGCGCGTCGTCGAAGCGCCGCATGATCAGATGAACGCTGCCGAGCGCGTGATGCGCCCAGGGATCTTCGCCGTCGAGCCGCACCGCGGCCTGCGCGGCGCGCTCGGCGAGCGGCACCACGGCAGCCGCATCGCCCCACCCCATATGCGCGCCGAAAGTGTAGGTCGCACTGAGCACGCCGAGCGCCTGACAATAATCGGGGTCGATGGCGATTGCCTTCTGCAGCAGCTCCTGCGCGGTCGCATGGTCCTGCGGCGACACCTGCGCCCAGTGCGACAGCGCGCGCATCACCAGCCCCCAGGCGTCGAGGCTGCCCGGATGCTTGGAGCGCACACGGACATTCTCGGCGGCATAAAGCTGCGGCTCGATCGCCGCGACGATGGCCTCCGTGATCTCGTCCTGCACCGCGAACACGCCGGCGGCGTCCCGATCGTAGCGCTCGGCCCAGAGGTGACTGCCGCTCGCGACGTCGTTGAGCTGCGCGGTGATGCGCACGCGATCGCCGCTCCTGCGAACGCTGCCCTCGACCACATAGCCGGCGCCGAGTTCTTCTCCGACCTGCCGCACATGCACGGCCTTGTTCTTGTAGATGAAGGACGAGTTGCGCGCGATCACGAAGAACCAGCGCAGCTTGGACAGCGCGGTGATCAGATCCTCGCTGATCCCGTCCGAGAAATACTCCTGCTCGGGATCATCGCTCATGTTGTTGAAGGGCAGCACGGCGATCACCGGTCGGTCCGGAGCTGGTGCTGCGCGGCGCAGCTCCGCAAGCGCTGCGGCCGGCGGCGGCACCACCGCAGGCAGGGAGGTGCCGACGACGGACGCATCCAGCGTGCCGATGAAACGCAATCCCTTGCGCGCGACGGTGCGGATCAGCTTCTGATCGCGCCCGGTGTCGCCGATCGCCTTGCGCGCCGCGTAGATGCGGCTGGTGAGCGCGGTATCCGACACCGCGCGGCCGCCCCAGATCGAGGCGATCAGATCGTCCTTGGTGACGACGCGCTCGCGGTGCTCGACGAGATAGGCGAGAAGATCGAGGACCTGCGGCTCGATGGCAATGTGTTCGCCGTCACGGCGCAATTCGCGCGTGCTGGTGTCGAGCACGTATTCGTCAAAGACAAACTGCAAACCAAAAGCCCCGGGTCGAACTACTGCAGCTAATCAGACAGCAGCGAAATTCAATGCGCTCTAGCTCACCGGCGCCGTCATGTCACCGTCAGGAAATATGGAGCGCACCATCAGAACAATCATGGCTGTCTCAAGGACTGCTTCAAGCCTGTCATCCGCCTTGCCCCTAAGCATCGGTGCAAGGGGCTCGATTCGATTGAAGGATGACCAAGGATGGCTACTACCTCTGTTTTCTCTCCCATTACCGGACAGCTCACCGAGTTCGGCGACGCCCAGGGTAACACTATCGTGACCAGCCGTGATGCGGCCGGCCGCATTTTGGTTAATGGCGGCGCCGTGCAGACAGTCGGCGGCACGCCCACCGTCGCCAACACCGGCCTGATCGAGGTTTTCGGCCAGGCCGGCAACGATACGATCAGCCTCGACGAAACCAACGGCGCGTTGCCTGCCGCGAACCTCTTCGGCGGCGACGGCAACGACACGATCACCGGCGGCTCGGGCAACGACATGCTGTTCGGGCAGGCCGGCAACGACATCCTGCTTGGCAAAGGCGGCAACGACTTCCTGTTCGGCGGCGACGGCAACGACACGCTCACCGGCGGTGGCGGCAACGACCAGGTGTTCGGCGAGGCCGGCAACGACCTGATGATCTGGAATCCCGGCGACGGCACCGACATGTTCGAAGGCGGCGACGGCGTCGATACCGCGCAAGTGAACGGCGGCAACGGCAGCGAAGTCTTCACCCTCACCGCCAACGGCACCCGCGTGCGCTTCGATCGCACCAATCCCGCGCCGTTCTCGCTCGACATCGGCACCACCGAGAACTTCGTGCTCAACATGAACGGCGGCGACGACACCTTCACCGCCAGCAATGGTCTCGCCGCCCTGATCAACGTCACCGTCGACGGCGGCGCCGGCAACGACAACATCACCGGCGGCGACGGCAACGACACGCTGCTCGGCGGTGACGGCAACGACATCATCACCGGCGGACGCGGTAACGACCAGCTCGTCGGCGGCGCCGGCGACGACACCTTTATCTGGAATCCCGGCGACGGCAGCGACACGATCGAGGGCCAATCCGGCAACGACACGCTGCAGTTCAACGGCGCCAACGTCAACGAGAAGGTCGATATCGAGGCCAATGGCAGCCGCGTGCGCTTCACCCGCGACGTCGCCAACATCGTGATGGATGTCAATGGCGTCGAGAACATCAACTTCAAGGCTCTCGGCGGCGCCGATACGATCACGGTGGGGGATCTCACCGGGACCGACGTCAAGCAGGTCAACATCGACCTCGGCGGCAGTGGCGGCGGAGGCGACGGCGCGGCCGATACGGTGATCCTCAATGGCACCGCCAAGGCCGACAAGATCAAGGTGACCTCGAACGCAACCAACGTCACCGTGACCGGACTTGCCGAGACCGTGAACATCCTCAACACGGACACCGGCGACGCCCTGACCATCCAGAGCGGAGCCGGCAACGACACCATCGATGCCTCCGGCCTCGTGGCGGGAGCGATGGCTTTGACGATCGATGCCGGCGCCGGCAACGACACCATCACCGGCAGCGCCGGTGCCGACCACATCCTTGCCGGTGACGGCAACGACACGGTGATCGGCGGCGCGGGCAACGACGTCGCCGACCTCGGCGCCGGCGACGACACCTTCACCTGGAATCCCGGCGACGGCAGCGACACCGTGCTCGGCGGCACCGGCACCGACACGCTGGTGTTCAACGGCGCGAACGTAGCGGAGAACATGGCGATTTCGGCGAATGGCGCCGATGCCATACTGACCCGCGACGTCGGCAATGTGACCATGGACCTCAACAGCGTCGAGCACATCCAGCTCAATGCCGCCGGCGGCGCCGACAACATCACGGTGAACGATCTCACCGGGACCGGCGTCACCCAGGTCGCAATCGACCTGAGCTCGGGTCCGGGCAGCAAGACCGGCGACGGCGCAGCCGATGCCGTCACAGTGAACGGCACCGCAGGCGACGACAATATCAAGGTCGTCAACAGCGGCGGCTCGATCGTGGTCAACGGTCTGGCAGCACAGGTGACGATCGCGCACGCCGAGTCCGGCGATTCGCTCACCCTCAACGGCGGTACCGGCAACGACACCATCGATGCATCCGCGATCAAGGCGGGTCAGCTTGCCAACCTCATCATCAATGGCGGGGCCGGCAACGACACCATCATCGGCAGCGCCGGCAACGACCTCATCATCGGCGGGCAAGGCAACGATGTCACGCAGATGGGAGCGGGCAACGACACCTTCGTCTGGAATCCCGGTGACGGCAGCGACACCGTCGATGGCCAGGCGGGCACCGACACGATGCAGTTCAACGGCGCCAATATCGCCGAGAAGATCGACATCGAGGCCAATGGCAGCCGGGTGCGCTTCACCCGGGACATCGCCAACATCACGATGGATCTCGGCACGATCGAGAACATCAACTTCAATGCCCTCGGCGGCGCCGACAACATCACGGTCGGCGATCTGACCGGGACCGGCACCCAGCAGGTCAATCTCGACCTCGGCGCCAATGACGGCGCCGCGGATACGGTGACCATCAACGGGACCGCCGGAAACGACGTCATCTTTGTGACCGAGAACAACGGCGTGATCACGATCACCGGCCTGTCGGAAACGGTGAACATCACCGATGCCGGCACCGGCGACAAGCTCATCATCAACGGTCTCGGCGGCGACGATGTCATCCAGGCCTCCGGGCTTCGCGGCGGGATCACGCTCGTCGCCAATGGCGGCGACGGCAACGACGTGCTGATCGGCAGCCCCGGCAACGACGAACTGCACGGCGGCAACGGCGACGACATCCTGATCGGCGGTGGCGGACAGGACATCCTCGACGGCGGTCCCGGCGACAACGTCGTGCTCAACGGTGGAGCGGCTCCGCCGCCGAACCCGACGCCGACCCCCACCCCGGACCCGACTCCTGCTCCGGACCCGACGCCTACTCCGACGCCTGCTCCGGACCCGACTCCGACGCCGACGCCGGTCCCACCGATCGGAGGCATCGGAGGCTTCTCGGGCGCGGCATTGCTCAGTCAGGCGATGGCGTCGACCCTCGTGCCGGCAGGCGGCGGTCTCGGCGGGATGCCGATGCCTGACCCGCACACGACCCAGCCCGTGCTGGCACCCCCGCAGCACGCGTAAGCCGCACCCTGGAGCATGCAGATGACGACGGAACCGGACATGCGAGCAGCCGACACGGGGCTCGATTCTCTCCTGACGTTGCTGCATCTCCAGGGTGTTGCCGCGGATCGCGAGCAGATCAAGCATCGGCTCGGAACAACGACGATTGGCGCAGCGGAGATGCTCCGCTGCGCCAAGGATCTGGGATTGAAGGCGCGCGTCTATCGCACCAGTTGGGCGCGGCTTGCCAAAACGCCGCTGCCCGCGATCGCGCTGCTGCGCGACGGCAGCTTCATGGTGATCGCCAAGGTTTCCGGCGAGAAAGCGCTGGTGCAGTCGCCTGGCACGCTGCGGCCGCTACTGATGTCGCGCGAAGAACTTTGCGCGGTCTGGGACGGCGGACTGATCCTGATGACGCGGCGCGCAGGGCTGACCGACCTCACCCGCCAGTTCGACATCTCCTGGTTCCTCGGCGCGATCCGGAAATACAAGCGGCTGCTCGGCGAGGTGCTGCTCGCCTCGTTCTTCCTGCAGCTGTTCGCGCTGGTCTCGCCGCTGTTCTTCCAGGTGGTGATCGACAAGGTGCTGGTGCATCGTTCGCTGTCCACCCTCGACGTGCTGGCGATCGGACTCGTCGCGATCTCCCTGTTCGAGACCGTGCTCGGCATCCTGCGTACCTATCTGTTCGCGCATACCACCAATCGCATCGACGTCGAGCTCGGCGCGCGGCTGTTCCATCATCTGCTGGCGCTGCCGATGGCCTATTTCCAGGCGCGCCGGGTCGGCAATTCCGTGGCGCGGGTGCGCGAACTGGAGAACATCCGCAATTTCATCACCTCATCGTCGCTGACGCTGGTGATCGACCTGCTCTTCACCTCGGTGTTCCTCGCGGTGATGTTCGTCTATTCGCCGCTCCTGAGCTTCATCGTGCTCGGCTCGCTGCCGCTCTACATCGCGATCTCCGCGCTCGCGACGCCGCTGTTCCGCTCGAGGCTGGACGAGAAATTCCGCCGCGGCGCCGAGAACCAGGCCTTCCTGGTCGAAAGCGTCACCGGGATCGAGACGCTGAAGGCGATGGCGGTCGAACCGCAGATGCAGCGCCGCTGGGAAGAGCAGCTCGCGGGCTACGTCTCCGCGAGCTTCCGCGTGACAAGTCTGGGCAACACCGCAAGCCAGCTGGTGCAGCTCATCAGCAAGGTCGTCACGGCGAGCATTCTCTATTTCGGCGCCAAGGCTCGTGATCGGCGGCACGCTGTCGGTCGGCGAACTCGTCGCCTTCAATATCCTCGCCGGCCGCGTCTCGACGCCGGTGCTGCGGCTGGCGCAGGTGTGGCAGGATTTCCATCAGGCGCGGCTGTCGATCGCCCGCCTCGGCGACATCCTCAACACCACCGCCGAGCCGACCTACGCCGCGGCGCGCGCCGCGCTACCCGCAATCCGCGGCAATATCAGTTTCGAGCATGTCGCGTTCCGCTATCGCGTCGATGGACCGGAAATCCTGCACGACGTCTCCTTCGACGTGCCGGCCGGGCAGACCGTGGGCATCGTCGGACCCTCCGGCTCGGGCAAGAGCACTTTCGCCAAGCTGGTGCAGCGGCTTTATCTGCCGCAGGGCGGCCGCGTGCTGATCGACGGCATGGATCTGGCCATGGCCGACCCGGCCTGGCTGCGGCGGCAGATCGGCGTGGTGCTGCAGGAGAACATGCTGTTCAACCGCTCGGTCCGCGACAACATCGCGCTGTCGGATCCCGCGACGCCGATGGAGCGCGTCATATCGGCGGCAAAACTCGCCGGCGCGCATGATTTCATCCTCGAGCTCACCGAGGGTTATGACACCGTGGTCGGCGAGCGCGGCTCGACCTTGTCGGGCGGCCAGCGTCAGCGCATCGCGATTGCGCGTGCGCTGATAGCCGATCCCCGCATCCTGATTTTCGACGAGGCGACCAGCGCACTCGACTACGAGAGCGAGCGCGTCATCCATCAGAACATGAATGAGATCGCCAAGGGCCGCACCGTGCTGATCATCGCGCACCGGCTTTCCACCGTACGCAACGCCGACCGCATCTTTACTCTGGAGCGCGGACGGCTGGTCGAGGACGGCACGCACGAGGCGCTGATCAAGACCGGCGGCCGTTACGCGGCGCTGCATCGGCTGCAAGGAGGCCTCCATGAAGTCAGCTAACGCCATGCTGCCGGCCCGGCAGGCGCAGGTCGTCCCCTTTCGCAGCGTGAAGGCAAGAAGCGCCGATGAACTCGCCTTCCTGCCGGCGGCGCTTGAGATCGTGGAGACGCCGCCCTCGCCGATCGGTCGCGCCATCGGTGGCGTCCTGATCGCGCTGTTCTGCGCGAGCCTGGCATGGTCGGCCTGGGGCACGATCGATATCGTCGCATCGGCGCCCGGCAAGGTGGTCTCGGGCGGGCGCAGCAAGGTGGTTCAACCGTTCGAGACCGGCGTGGTGCGTGCGATCCGCGTGCAGGATGGGCAGAGCGTCAAGGCCGGCGACGTGCTGATCGAGCTCGATCCGACCGTCAATGCCGCCGAGCGCGATCATCTGAGCAACGACCTCATCGCCGAGCGGCTCAACATCGCGCGCCTGCGCGCCGCGCTCACCGGCAGCGACGACTTCGTCGCCCCCGCCGATGCCGATCCCGCGCTGGTGTCGACTCAACGCCAGCTTCTGGCCAACCAGGTCAGCGAGCAGCGCGCCAAGGCCGCCTCCCTCGCACGGCAGCAGGCGCAGAAGGAGGCCGAGCACGAGACGATCGCAGCCACCATCCACAAGCTGGAAGCGCTGATCCCCGTCATCCAGCTGCGCGTCGATATCCGCAAAACACTGATGGAGAAGGAGATCGGCTCGAAGCTCACCTATTACGAGATCCAGCAGGTGCTCGTCGACCAGCAGGAAGAATTGAACGTGCAGAAGAGCCATCTGCACGAGGCCGAGGCCGCGGTCGCGGCGATCCGGGAGACCCGCACGCAGGCGATCGCCGAATACAGCAAGGGCCTGTCCGACGATCTCGCCAAGAGCGAGCAGAAGGCCAACGGACTGGCGCAGGACCTGATCAAGGCGCAGCAGAAGATGCGGCTGCAGCAACTCACTTCGCCGGTCGACGGTGTGGTGCAGCAGCTTGCGGTCCATACCGTCGGCGGCGTGGTGACGCCGGCGCAGTCGCTGATGGTGATCGTGCCTGACGATAGTGCGCTCGAAATCGAGGCCATGGTGTCGAACCGCGACATCGGCTTCGTCGCGCCCGGGCAAAGCGCCGAGATCAAGGTCGATACTTTCAACTTCACCCGCTACGGCCTGCTGCATGGCGAGGTGCTCGGCGTCTCGCAGGACGCCATCATCCGCGACCGTCCACCGGAACGCTCGAGCGAGCGCGCGCTCGGCACGCAGAACGATTCGAGCGAACCGAACGGCCAGGAATTGAATTACAGCGCGCGCGTGTCTCTCGATCGCAGCCAGATGCAGGTCGAGGACCGCATGGTCAGCCTCGCCCCCGGCATGGCCGTCACCGTCGAGATCAAGACCGGCCAGCGCACGGTCCTGGATTATCTCCTGTCGCCCTTGCGCCGCTATCGGCAGGAGATATTGCGCGAGCGCTGAGCCCGCCCGCGCACAAAAGGAAGGGTGGACGTCGCCCTGGGCGTCCACCCTTCCGCTATTTCAGAACCCTGTTTTGAGTTAGCTGTGCTTGACCCGATAGGTCTCGTGGCAACCGCCGCACTGCTTGCCGACCAGCGGGAAATTCGCCTTCAGCGTCTCGAGATCCTTGATCTTGCCCTTGGCCTCGTCGACGGTCTTGGCGAAGCTGGCGGCGTGCTCGTCGAAGCCCGCCTTGTCGTCCCAGACCTTCGGCGAGGCGTCGTAGTCGCCTTCCAGCTTCATGCCCTTCATGCTGGCCGGAAACAATGTCGGCAGCTTCTTGGCGGTCTCGGTAAACTGAGCAAAGGCCGCATCGACCGCCGCCTGATCGTAGGGCTTCTCGCCCTTGACCATCCCGGCCAGCGCCCCGGCATTCTTGCCGTTGGCCTTCATCACGGCCTGCGCATCCTTCACCGCATCCTGGGCCATGACCGCGCTGACCCCGATCAGCAGCGCTCCCGCAATCACCACAGTTCGCAACATTCAGTTCGCTCCCTCAAACTGTATTTCTGTACCCGGCCAGCCCTGCGCAGACCGGGGCCACGTCATTGCCAACCCCGGCCTTGAGGCTTCATTCCCTGTGGCAAAGTGACCACCTCAGAGGCTATGCCGGCGCTGGTGCTCGCGGATGGCGATCCAGACCCGTTCGGCGGTCGCGGGCATGTCGATATGGTCGATCTTGTACTCGCGCCACAAGCCCTCGACGATCGCGTTGACCACCGCCGGGCACGAGCCGATCGCGCCCGCCTCGCCCGCGCCCTTGACCCCCATCGGATTGGTCTTGCAGGGCACGTTGTGGGTCTCGAAATGGAACGCGCGCGCCGTCGGCCGCGCGCGGCAGCGCATAATCCATATAGGTCGCGGTGACGAGCTGGCCATCGCCCGGGCTGTAGACCACCTGCTCCATCAGGGCCTGGCCGATGCCCTGCATCACGCCGCCATGGACCTGGCCCGCAAGCAGCAGCGGATTGAGCGTCACGCCGAAATCGTCGACGATGACATAGTTGACGATTTTGGTGATGCCGGTCGCCGGATCGATCTCGACCTCGGCGACATGCGTGCCGTTCGGATAGGTGCCGTCGGCGCTGTTGAAGGTGGCGCTGCCGTTGAGCTTTGAGGTGTCACCGCCGGCGCGCTTGGCGAGATCCGCAAAACTGATCGCGCGGTCGGTACCGGCGATGCGCACCCGGCCGTCGCCGATTTCGAGATCGCCGGCGCTGGTCTCCAGTGCTTCCGCCGCGAGCTCCTTCAGCTTGCCGCCAAGTTCGGTCGTGGCGCGCTGCACGCTGACGCCGCCGGTCGGAATCGAGGCCGAGCCGCCGGTGCCGAGCCCGGTCGCGATCTCGTCGGTGTCGCCCTGATGGATGTGGACGCGTTCCGGCGCTAGTCCAAACTGCTCGGCGACGATCTGCGCATACGCCGTCTGGTGTCCCTGCCCGCTCGACTGGGTGCCGATCAGGATGGTGACGTCGCCATTGGGATCGAGCCGCACATTGGCGGTCTCATCGCCCATGGTGCCGCAAATCTCGACATAGCTCGCCATGCCGATGCCGCGCACGAGGCCAGCCTTCTTCGCGAGCTTGGCGCGACGCGGAAATTCCTTCCAGTTCGCGACCTCCATCGCGCGCTTCATATGCGCGGCGAAGTCGCCGGAATCGTAGACCTTGCCGGTCACGGTCTTGTAGGGCAGCGCGCGCGGCTGGATGAAATTCTTGCGGCGGATCGCCTCCGGGCTCATGCCGAGTTTGCGCGCGCATGCATCGACCAGGCGCTCGATCACATAGGCAGCCTCGGGCCGTCCGGCGCCGCGATAGGCGTCGACCGGCACGGTATGGGTGAACACGGTGCGCACCCGGCAGTGGAAGGTCTGGATGTCGTAAAGGCCGGGCAGCATGCCGGCGCCGCCATGCGGAATATAGGGCCCGAACGTCGACAGATACGCACCCATGTCGCCCATCAGGTCGACGTCCATCGCCAGGAACTTGCCGTCCTCGGCAAGCGCCATCCGCGCGGTCGTGACGTTGTCGCGGCCCTGCGCGTCACCCATGAAATGCTCGCTGCGATCGGCGGCCCAGCGCACGGTCTTCTTCAGCTTGCGTGCAGCGACCGCCATCAGCGCATATTCGCGATAGGGAAACAGCTTTGTGCCAAAGCCGCCGCCGACGTCGGGACAGATCACGCGCATCTTCTCAGTCGGAATCTTCAGCACGTTCTGGCACAGAATGTCGCGCAGGCGATGGCTGCCCTGGCTGCCGACCGTCAAGGTCAGGCGGTCGGCCTTGGCGTCGTACTCGCAGATCGCCGCGCGCGTCTCCATGAAGCTCGCGACCACGCGCGGATTGACGATGGAGATTTCGGCGACCGCATGCGCCTTGGCGAAGGCGGCCTCGGTCGCCTTCTTGTCGCCGATCGGCACGTCGAACAGGATGTTGCCGGGCTTTTCCGGCCACACCTGCGGCGCGCCGGGTTTCACCGCATTGACGAGGCCGGTCACTGCCGGCAGAGGCGACCACTTGACCTCGATCGCCTCGATCGCGTCGCGCGCGTGATCGATGGTGTCGGCGACCACGAAGGCGACGGCGTCGCCGACATGGCGCACCTCGCCTTTGGCAAGGATCGGATAGGGCGTGCCTTCGAACGGATCGACCTCGAAATTGAACAGGCACGGCAGGTCGCCGAGATCGCCGACATCGGCGGCTGTCAGAACCAGCGCAACACCCGGCAAGTCGTTCGCGCGCGCGACGTCGATGGTGAATTTCGCGTGCGCATGCGGCGAGCGCAGCATCAGCGCGTGCAGCGCCGGCTGCGGCGCGACGTCGTCGGTGTAGCGACCCTTGCCACGGATGAGCGCGTCGTCCTCCTTGCGAAGGACGCTCTGACCGACGCCGAATTTGATGGGAGCAGCCATCTTGTCTCCGATTATCTTACCGTCCGGAAGCCGCCATATTGCAGCGGATCGCGAGCCCACGCAAACCGCATTACCCCTTGACTAAAGACTTAAGCCAGCGCGGGCCGAACAGCAGCAGCACGCAAGCCGCATAGACCACGGCGCCGACGCCGATCAGGAGCAGCAGCGTCGTCTCATCGCGAAACCTGATCGCCTCGAAATGCGATGCCGCAAAGCGGGCGGCGAACCAAAGCGCCGCTGCCAGCACCACGCCGCTCACGGCAAATCGCAGCAGCGATTGCCAGAGCGGCCGGTTGAGCTCGAGGTAGCCGGCGCGCACCGCAAAGCCGAGCACCAGCAGGAGATTGACCCAGGCGCCGACGGCGGTGGCGAGCGCAAGGCCGATCTGCGCGAACGCCCCCATCAACAGGAGCTTCAGCCCCATGTTGACCGTCAGTCCCGTGAGCGACGCCTTGACCGGCGTCGCCGTATCCTTGCGCGCGTAGAAGGTTGCGACTGCGCTCCTGATCAGCACGAAGGGAACGAGCCCGACCGCGTAGGCGGCAAGCGTCGCGCCGGCCGCCGCGGCGTCAGCCTTGGAGAAGGCGCCGCGCGCGAACATCGCGCGCGTGATCACCTCGGGCACCGCGAGGAAGGCCGCGACGAACGGCACCGACAGCAGCAGCGTGAAATCGAAAGCGCGGCGTTGCGCGGCCATCGCGCCCGCATTGTCGCCGGCCGTGATCCGCCGCGCCATTTCCGGCAGCAGCACGGTGCCGACCGCAATCCCGATCACGCCGATCGGCAGCTGGTTGAGGCGGTCGGCATAATAGAGTGCCGACAGCGCGCCCGCCGGGAGAAAGGTCGCGATGATGGTGTCCGCGAACATCGCCACCTGCGTGCCCATCGAGCCGATGGTCGCGGGTCCCAGCGCACGGAAGAAGGCGCGGATGTCCTCGTCGAGTTTCAACGGCGCAAAGCGCGGCAGTCCGCCATGGGTGGCGAGATCGCCCGCGAGCAGGAAATATTGCAGGAAGCCGGA
Organism: uncultured Alphaproteobacteria bacterium; assembly: GCA_963791665.1. Classification (GTDB taxonomy): domain Bacteria; phylum Pseudomonadota; class Alphaproteobacteria; order Rhizobiales; family Xanthobacteraceae; genus Bradyrhizobium. The sequence continues at coordinate 117,254 of CAWBTH010000008.1, forward strand.
GATCAGCACGCCCCAGGCGGCGGCATGTCCGGGGGTCGGAAACCACACGGCGACCGCCAGCGTGGCCATCATCGCGATGTTGAGGAAGATCGAGGCGGCGGCAGCGCTGGCAAAGCGATGCATCACGTTGAGCATGCCGCCATAGAGCGTCACCAGCGTGATCAGCAAGAGATAGGGAAAGGTGATCCGCGTCAGCTCGATCGCGAGCCGGCGCTGCTCGGCATCCTCGGAAAAGCCCGGCGCCAGCACGCTCATCGCCTGCGGCATGAACAGCCAGGCGACCACGAGCAGGATCACCTGCGACAGGAATAAAAGCGTGAAGATGCGATCGGCGAACAGTTTTGCCGACACCTCGCCCTTCTCGCCGTGCACATGGGCGTAGGCCGGCACGAAGGCGGCGTTGAAGGCGCCCTCGGCAAAGATCGCGCGGAAATGATTGGGCAGGCGGAACGCGACAAAGAAGGCGTCGGCCACGGGACCCGCGCCCAGGATCGCCGCAAGCATGATGTCGCGGGCAAAGCCCGTCAGCCGCGACAGCAGCGTGTAGGAGCCGACGGTGAAGATGCGCCCGAGCATGCGCCTGCTTCTAGCCTATGGCGCAGCGCTTCAAAATGCCGAAATCAGGTTGAAATCGCGCCACGCACAGCGGCGATGATGCGGTCCTGGGTCGCCTCGTCCAGATAGGCGTGCATCGGCAGGCTGATGACGTCCTCGGACAGCCGCTCGCTGACCGGCAAGCCGCCGTCGGCGACCGGGAAGCCGCGATAGGCAGTCTGCTGGTGCATCGACTTCGGATAGTAGATCGCGGTCGGAATGCCCTGCGCCTTCAGCGCCGCGGCAAAGCCGTCGCGATCGGTACCCTCCGGCAGGCGGATGGTGTACTGCGCCCAGACCGAGGTGCAGCCGGAGGCGAGGCGCGGCACGGTGACGAGATTGCCGAGCCCGCGCGCATAGCGGTCGGCGACTTTGTTGCGCGCGATGATTTCGTCCTCGAAGATTTTCAGCTTCTCGATCAGGATCGCGGCCTGCATGGTATCGAGCCGGCCGGTGAGGCCGAGGCGGACATTGTCGTATTTGTCGGCGCCCTGCCCGTGCACGCGGATGCTGCGCAGCGTTTCGGCGAGATCGGCATCGTCGGTGAAGATCGCGCCGCCATCGCCGAAGCAGCCGAGCGGTTTTGCGGGAAAGAAGCTGGTCGCGGTCGCAATGCCGAACGTGCCGAGCCTGCGCCCCTTGTAGCTCGCGCCAAATCCCTGCGCGGCATCGTCGAACACGAACAGGCCTTCGGCTTCGGCCACGGCGGCAATCGCATCGTGGTCGGCGCTCTGACCGAACAGGTCGACCGGGATCACGCCGACCGGCTTGAGGCCGGCTTTCCGTGCGGTGGCGATGCCGCGCTTCAGCGAGGCCGCATCCATGTTGAAGGTCTGCTCATCGACGTCGACGAACACCGGCGTCGCGCCGGTCAGCGCCACGGCCTCGCCGGTGGCGGAGAAGGTGAAGGATGGGCACAGCACGGCGTCGCCGGGACGTACGCCCCTGGCCATCAGCACCATCAGCAGCGCATCGGTGCCGCTGGCGCAGGTCACGACATGCTTCGCCCCGCTGAAAGCCGCGAGCGCGGCCTCGAGCTGCGTCACTTCGGGACCGTTGATGAACTGGCAATGTCCCATCACGCGCGCCACCGCATCGTCGATGGCCTTGCCCAGCCGCTGACGCTGCGAAACGAGATCGATGAAGGCAATGGCTTGTGGACGCGAGTGCTGGTTCATGGCGCCTTGCGACGATTGTGTTGACGACATGCGATGAGCTAGCCGACGACGCGGCGCGGCCCCTTGCGGGCCGAGGACGCGGCGGGCCTGGCCGAGGTTTCGAGGCATCGCGTGGCGATCTCGAGGCTGGCGACGCCTTCGTCGCCGGTCACCGCCGGCACGGCGCCGGAGCGCACCGCCTGCAGGAACGCGATCAATTCGGCCCGCAGCGGCTCGTCGTGGCCGACCGGCAAATGACGCATCGAATAGCTGCCGTCGGGCTTGAAGCCGAAGCACTCGGTGACCTGCCGCGTCAGGAGATCGCCCATCACATATTTGCCGCGAGTCGCGACCGTGACGTTGCGCGCCTTGAACGGCGTCAGCCAGTTGGTGTTGATATGGGCGAGCACGCCCGAGGCGGTGCGGAACTGCAAGCAGCGCGATGTCCTCGCGCTCGGCGACCGCGCTGGAGAGCTGCGGCTGCACCTCGACGATGTCGGATTCGGTGAACCAGCGGATCAGGTCGATGTCGTGCACGGCGAGATCGATCACGACGCCGACATTCGACATGCGCGGCGGGAACGGGCCGACGCGGGTGATGGCGATCGACAGGATGTCCTCGCCCGTCAGCGCCTGCTTGATGGCGGCGACGGCCGGATTGAAGCGCTCGACATGACCGACCATCAGGGTGACGCCGGCGCGCCGCGCGGCGTCGACGATGGCGCGTCCTTCTTCGACCGAAGATGCGATCGGCTTTTCCACCATCACATGGATCTTGCGCGCGATGCAGGCGAGCGCGATCTCGTGATGCAGATGGGTTGGGAGCAGCGATCGTGACGGCGTCGACGCCCTCGCCGAGCAATCGCTCCAGCGTGTCGAAGGTCGGGCAGTTGGCGAAATCGGTGACGCGGTTGCGATGCGCCTCCAGCGGATCGACCACGCCGGCGAGGCTGATGCCGGGGAGCCCCGCGAGCACGCGCGCATGATTGCTGCCCATCACGCCGGCGCCCACCACACCGACGCGAAGCGCACGATGCGGCTCGGCTTTCGCCCGATCCGGCCCCCTTGGAACTCATTTCATCGACCCCGATAACGCAAATCGACCCCGAGTGCTGTCTAGCACGGCGCCACATATGTGGCGAATGCCTCAAACGAGTCCCGGACACGATTTGCTTCAAAACATTACACCCGCCAATCGCGCGATTTGCGCAATCCGGGCGATCGGGAGAGCGGCGCTGCGTGCGCGATTCTCGCCCCGATTCCGGTCTCCCCAAAAGCAGAAAGAGACTGCGCGGAGCAACCTCATTCGCTGCACCGGACTTCTACGTGTCGGGACTGCTAGGTGCGCGTCGGGAAATTGATCACCAGCGCGGACTCGCGCTGCTCCGGCGCAGGACCGCGCTCGGCGCGAGCGCAGATCGTATCGATCTCCTGCTCGGTGATGCCATGCAGCCTGAGCTTGATCTCCATGGCCGTCATGGTCAGCAGCTGCGCCACGAAATCGAGCTTCAGTTCGCGTGCCAGGTCGATATGCTCCTGAAGCGAGCGCGCCATCAGGTCGAGCTTGCGGTCGATTGTACTGCTCTTCATGTTACTCCCCTGACGAAAAACGCTTGCACGCTGTTCCGAGATCCAGTCCCGGGTCGTCGGTGACCTCTCCGTAGAGGCCGATCAATTCGACGACGGTCTCATGGACCGACGCCGCTGGAATCTGATTGAGACCGAGGCTTGCGGACGCATCGGCCAGCCAGGTCACGCTGTGGCCGCGATGGAACGCCTCGACCGCGGTCGCAAGGCAACCCGCCTCGCCCGAGAATCCCGCCAGCACGAAATGGCCGCCGCTCTCGGTCATGACGTGACCGAACTCGCGATTCGCATAGCAGGACGGCATGCTGCGCTCGAACACCATTTCCGACGTCAGCGGCTCGAACCCGGGAATCCAGTGCGAATAGGACAGCATCGGATTGAAGAACGGCGAGCGCCCGACCATGCGGAGGAACGCGACCGGGAACCCCATTTCGCGCGCATGAGCCAACGCGGCGCGGCAGTTCTCGAGCGCGGCCTCGGCCTTCGGAATCGCGTACAGCCTCGGAGAGGCGATGTACTCCTGCTGCAGGTCGAGCAGCACCAGCGTCGGAATGCGGGAGATATTGGAGTAAGATCGAAGATTGACGACGTTTCTCATTTCTTCTTGCCCGTGACTGCGCGTTGGGAACTCCGCTTGGCCGACTGATCCAGGATTCCCGGCTCGTCCCATCGGCCCTCGGGACGCATCAACACATAGGGATCGACGCCGAGCCTGATCGCGTTCGGATTCGGATCGGTGTCGATGACGATTTCGATGTAGGCGTGATCGGAGAAATAGAACTCCGAGGAACCTTCCAGCTTCCGCCAGCCCATGCCGACGTAATAGTCCAGCAGATCCTTTTGCGCGCGGCCGTAGATCCGCCGGTAACCCTTCATGCGGCAAAACTCGACGCCGGCGCTCATCAGCCGCGTGCCGATGTGACGGTTGCGGAACTCGTGGCGAACCGCGAGCCGCTCGAGCTTGGCGAAACCGGCGAAGTAGCGGATGCGCAGACAGCCGACCGGCTCTTTTCCGACATAGGCGAGCAGATGGCTCGCGGAGAAATCGTTGCCGTCGAACTCCTCCTCATACGGACAATCCTGCTCGGCGACGAAGGTGGCGCTGCGCACCGTGACCACCCGCATGAAATCCTCGATCGAGCGCACCACGGTGATCGAGACCTGCTTGTTGCCCTCGATGCCGAGATAGTCGTCGTAGATCGGACGCGTCTCCTTGATCGACTCGCCGCGCGGAAAGATGCAGATGTTCGCCGCGATCTTGCCCCGGAAGCTGGCGCCCTGACGGAAGCCCAGGCTCTCGGCAATACGGAAACCGCCGAGCGTGATGGTTCGCCCCAGGATCGGCGCATCGCGATACAGCGGCGTCGAGACCTTTTCGACCGCGAGCGGCACGCCGGCGGCAATCGCGCCCGGCGCATAGACGCCCCAGCAATAGACCGCGGCCGGCTTCTCGTGCTGACGCGTCAAGAGATGCAGCGGCGGATTGGTCGCGGGGAATTTGCCGTCCATCAACAGATCGGCGCCTTGCGCCGTCAGCATCAGGAAGGCGAGATATCCCTCCGCCGCTGCATCGCCCGCAGCATAACGCTCGCGCCGGGCAAGGCCCCAGAAGCAGTCGGGATTATATTGCGCGACACGGTGAATCACCTCGTTGGTCGCGCCGCCGCCCATCGCCTGCCGGGCCCTCGGCAACAGCGTCTCGATATCCTGATAGGTCGCGTTAAATACAACCATCCGCTGGGAGATATCGGTGGCACGGGGCGTTCCAAGCCGGAATTTGGCTTGTTTTGGCTCAGAAAGCAGCACTCGCGCACTGCGCGTGGTATACCGGTCGTGGACGGTCATGGGGCGCTCCGGTTGCCAAGGACAGCGATCTGCGAATAGATTATTCAGATCGCAGGGGCACCGTATGCCGATAATTGTGAACCGGGGCGGTTCGGAAAACGAACACATCGACTTGGGTTCGTTGCCGGGCGGGCCTGACTGGGAATCGGTTCGTACGTTCCTCGAGCTGGCGCGTTGCGGCAGCATCCGCTCGGCTGCCGATCGTATGGGACTTTCGCCCAATGCGCTCCGCCGCAAGATCGACGATCTGGAGCGAACGCTCGGAACGGTGCTGGTCACCCGTCATGTCGACGGCATCCGCCCTACGCCCGAGGGCGCCGAAATCCTGCTCGCGGCCAAACGCATGGAAGAGGCCGCCTTCGGCCTGATGCGGGCGCGCAACAACGCGGTGCCAGCCGCCATGAGCGGCGAGGTGCGGATCGCCGTCACCGAGGCGTTCGGCACCTTCTGGCTGGGTCCGCGGCTGGTCGAATTCCAGCGCGCCTATCCGCAACTCGCGGTCGACCTGATGTGCGCGATGCGATCTGCGGACGTGCTGCGGCTCGAGGCGGAAGTCGCGATCCAGCTCGATCGTCCGACCAGCCCCGACGTCAAGGTGGTCCGGCTCGGGCGCATCCATTCGATGGCGGCGGCGGCGCCCGCCTATCTCGCGTTGTACGGCACGCCGAAGACGATCGAGGATTTACGAAAACATCGTCTTGCGATGCAATTCGCCGATCAAACCAAGAGCCAGGAACTGCTCACCGGGATGTTCCCCGAGGCCGAACTGCGCAAATGCGTGAAGTTCTCGACCAACAATTCCAGCGCGCTGTTGTGGGCGATCATCAAGGGCGCGGGCATCGGCTGGTCGCCGACCTACATGCACGCGATGGGCCCGAAGATGGTCGCGCTCGATCTCGACCTGATCTTCCCGTTCGACATCTGGCTGACCTACCATCCCAACTCGGCGCGCGTGCCGCGGGTGCGGCGGATCATCGACTGGATCATCGAGCAGTTCGATCCCAAGGTGTTCCCCTGGTTCCGCGACGAGTTCATCCATCCGCGCGATTTGCCCGCGCAATATCACGGGCCGCCACTGATCAACCTGTTCGAAGGACTGGCCTGGGACGGCGACCACAACGTCGTCAAGCTCTGAGGCGCGCAGCCGGCGTCCGTCGCGCGCATCGGCCACCTTCGCGCGCGACGTTTCAACATTTCGTGTGAATTGACGCGCGTAACACCGCCGGGCGCGCCTGCGAACCTCTCGGGGATAAACCCGGAGGATCCTCATGTCGCTTCGCCTGATCGCCCCGCTCGCACTTGCCGCCGCGCTGGCGCCTGTTGCCGCCGTCGCCGCCGAACGGCCGGTGGTGGTCGAACTTTTCACCTCGCAGGGCTGCTCGTCCTGCCCGCCGGCCAATGCCTACCTGAACGAACTGGTGCGCGATCGCAGCGACGTGCTGGCGCTGGCCTTCCACGTCACCTATTGGGACAGGCTCGGCTGGAAGGACCCGTTCTCGATGGAGGCCGCGACCGAACGGCAGGCCCGTTACGGCCACAAATTCGGCGACGGATCGTACACGCCGGAGATCGTCATCGACGGCGCATCGAGCCATGTCGGCTCCCGCCGCGACGAGGTCGGCCCGGCGATCGATGCCGCGAAACGGCAGGGCCGGACCGCAACGAGCGTCAGCGTCGCCAAAGCAGGCGATCGCGTCACGATCGACGTCGCTGACGGCAGCGGCAACGGCAAGGTTCTGCTGGTCGGCTTCGACCGTGACCATGAAACCGCGATCCGCCGCGGCGAAAATGGCGGACGCACGCTGCGCGAGTCCAACGTGGTTCGCTCGCTGCGCGAGGTCGGCGACTGGCAGGGCAAGGCGCTTCACATCAGCGAGACATTTCCCGACGGCGAATATGCGGCCGTCATCGTGCAGGCCCCGGATGGACGCATTGTCGGCGCGGCGCGTCTCTGAGCGCGACAGCGAACGCGGACCGGCGCGGCTGTTTTTTTAGGCATGATCTTTTCGGAAAACCGCTTCACACTTTGCGCTAACGCGGCCCTCCGGGTCCGGATCATGCCTATTCGCGCCGGTAATCGTCCTCGATACGGATGATGTCGTCTTCGCCGAAATAGCTGCCGGTCTGCACTTCGATCAATTCGAGCAGGATCTTGCCGGGATTCTCCAGCCGGTGCACCGCGCCCATCGGAATATAGACCGACTCGTTCTCGTGCACGGTCTTGACGGTATCGTTGATCGTCACCGTGGCCGTGCCGCGCACCACGATCCAGTGCTCGGAACGATGGTGATGCTTCTGCAGCGACAGCCGGCCGCCGGGTTTGACGATGATGCGCTTGACCTGATGGCGCTCGCCATTGTCGACCGACTGATAGCTGCCCCAGGGCCGATGCACCTTGAGATGATCTTCGGTGACCTGCGGGGCGACGCTCCTGAGCCTGCCGACCAGCCGCTTCAAGCCGTTGGCGTCCTTTTGCCGCGACACCAGCACGGCGTCCTCGGTCGCCACCACGACGAGATCGTCGACGCCTTCCAGCGCCACCAGCGCCTTGTCGCTGGAAACGTTGCAGTTGCGGGAGTCCTCGAACACCGCCCTGCCCTGCGCCGCGTTGCCCTGGCCATCCTTGGACGAGAGCTCCCAAACCGCGTGCCAGGAGCCGACATCGGACCAGCCGCAGGCGACCTCCACGACCGCGGCGCGCGCGGTCTTCTCCATCACCGCATAGTCGATCGAGATTGCCTTTGCCGAACCGAACGCGTCGGGCTCGAGCGTGACGAAGCCGAGGTCGCGGCCGGCACGCGCGACCGCGTTGCCGACGGCCTCGACGCTTGCGGCGTCGAACTCGCGATATTCGTCCAGCAACACGGACGCGCGGAACATGAAGTTGCCGCTGTTCCAGAGATAACCTTTTTTGACATAGTCCGCCGCGGTCGCCTGGTCCGGCTTTTCGACGAATTGCGCGACAGCGCGCACCATCCCCGACACCGTCTCGCCCGGGCTGATATAGCCGTATTCGGTCGCCGCCGGGCGGTCCGGCTTGATGCCGAAGGTCACGATGCGGCCGCTGCTTGCGGCCACGAGCCCCTGCCGGCAGGCGGCGACGAAGGCGGCATTGTCGCGCACGACGTGATCGGCGGCGAGCGCCAGCACGACGGCATCTTGCTCGCGAGCCAACGCGAAGGCGGCGCCGGCCGCGATCGCGGGTCCGCTATCGCGCCGCACCGGCTCGAGCAGCACGTCGGCCTCGATGCCGATCTCGGCGAGTTGCTCCAGCACCATGAAGCGATAGGCGGCATTGGTGATGACGATCGGCCGCGCGAACAGCGCGGGATCGGAGACGCGCATGAGCGTGTCCTGGAAAGTCGAGCGCGGGCCGAACAGCGGCAGGAACTGCTTCGGCCTCCCCTCGCGCGAGGCCGGCCACAGCCGCGTCCCGGCGCCGCCGCACATGATCAGGGGAATCATTCGTTCTGTCATCGCCGCTTAAATCCTGTAGTGCTCGCGATACCACGCCACGAAGCCGCGAATACCCTCTTCGATCGGGGTCGCCGGCGCAAAGCCGGTGTCGCGCATCAGATCGCCGATATCGGCAAAGGTCTCCAGCACGTCGCCGGGCTGCATCGGCAGCATTTCCTTCTGCGCAGGTCGCCCGAGCTCCTTCTCCAGGAGGGCGACCACATGAGTCAATTCCTCGGGGCGGTGGTTGCCGACATTGTAGATCCGCGCCGGCGCGCCCGCGGACGCCGCTTCGCCCGCAGGGGCGCGCTCGGCGAGCTTCGATACTACACGACAGACATCGTCGATATGGGTGAAGTCCCGCCGCATTTTGCCATGGTTAAAGAGCTTGATGGGCTTCCCCTCGGCGATCGCCCTGGTGAACAGGAAGATCGCCATGTCGGGGCGGCCCCAGGGACCGTAGATGGTAAAGAAGCGCAAGCCAGTCGAGGGAAGCCGGTAGAGATGGCCGTAAGCATGGGCCATCAGCTCGTTGGCCTTCTTGGTTGCGGCGTAAAGACTGACGGGATGGTCGGTGCGGTCGGCGACCGAGAACGGCAGCTTGCTGTTGGCGCCGTAGACCGATGACGACGAGGCGTAGATCAGATGGCGGCATTGGTTGTGCCGGCAGCCTTCCAGAATATTGAGGAAACCTTCCAGGTTGGAATCGGCGTAGACATGCGGGTGTGTGAGCGAATGGCGGACGCTGGCCTGCCCCGCCAAATGGATCACCTGGGGGAAGGCGTGGCTTGCGAACAGCGCCGCGATGCCCGCCCGATCCGAAAGATCGGCATGCACGAATTCGAATCCCGCCTGCTGCCGCAACAGATCGAGCCGCGACGCCTTGAGCGCGGGATCGTAGAAGTCGTTGAGATTGTCGAGCCCGATGACATGACGGCCTTCGGCCAACAGCTGACGCGCGACGTGAAAGCCGATGAACCCCGCGGCACCCGTGACCAATATGGCCTGTTCCGACATCCTGTCCCCGATATGAGCCGGATCGGCTTCCCCCGCGCCGGCCGAGGCCTGTTTAGCCGCGCTGTTGAGGCCGTCGCAATAGAAGATCGCCGCCTATTGCCATATCGGCTGCAAAACCATACCAAGGCGCGCGGCGGCACCGTTTTGCGTCTGTTCCTCCTCAAACCACGGGTTATTCCGGCGAGATGCGCCAGTTCCTGCTTTCGGCGGCAAAGATACTGGTCTCCGCGGCGCTGCTTTACGTCGCGCTGCGCAAGATCGATTTGCTCGCGCTGTTCTCGCGCATCAACAATGTCGGCAGCCTGCTGTGGATCGTGCTCGCGATCGGCGTGACCTTCTTCCAGATCTTCCTCGGCGTGCTCAGGTGGCGCGAGATCAGCGCCGAATGCGGCGCGCCGCTCGAGCTGCGGCAGGCGATGCGCTATAACGTGATCGGCACGTTCTTCAACCAGACGCTGCCGTCCGCCATCGGCGGCGACGCGGTGCGGTTGTGGCTGGTGGCGCGCGCCGGCGCCGGCTGGCGCGCGGCGACCTATTCCATCTTCGTCGATCGCGCCGTTGGCCTGATCGCGCTTGCATTCATCATCCTCGCAAGCCTGCCCTGGAGCTACCGCCTGATTGGCGATCCACAGGGTCGAATCGCGCTGCTGTTCGTCGATTGCGTTGCGCTTGCCGGCGGCCTCGGATTTCTCGCTTTCGGCTCCCTGCAATGGGCGTGGCTGAAGCGCTGGTGGGGCACGCTCCACATTCACGCCTGCGCCGTGATCGCCGACCGCGTGCTGTTTGGCGCCAGGCGCGGACCGAAGGTCGCGGCGCTGTCGCTGCTGGTTCATATGCTGACCGTGGTGATCGCCTGGTGCGTGGTGCAATCGATCGCCGCGCCCGCCGCCTTCGGCCAGATTTTCCAGCTGTTGCCGCCGGTCATGCTGATCACGATGCTGCCGATCTCGATCGCGGGCTGGGGCGTGCGCGAAGCGACCATGGGGCTGGCGTTCGGCTATGCCGGACTGCTGCCGAACGAGGGCGTCAACATCTCGCTGCTGTTCGGCGCGGTCTCCTTCATGGTCGGCGCGGTCGGCGGATTGGTCTGGATCCTCAGCGCGGAAAAGGCCGCGCAGGGCTCGGCGCCGATCGAGGTTCCCGACAACGCCGTCTAGTGTCGAGGCGATATGCGCGAGCTCGGGAAAATCCTCGTGGTCAGTCAGCACTATCCGCCTGACCCCACCACCACCGCGACCTATATCGGCGACATCGCCGGCGCGCTCGCAGCCGACCGCCGCGTGCTCGTCCTGTCGGGCTCGCGGGATTCCGCCACGAGCGGCACCGCGAATCCGCAAGTGATCGAGATCGCCCTCGCGGCCGCACCGAAGGATGCGTTGGTGCGACGGGCGATGGCGATCTTATGGCTGGCGATCAGGATGTTTTTTGCCACGTTGTGGCGGGCTGAGCGGCAAGACGTCGTATTTTGCGTCACCACGCCGTTCACCCTTCCCTATGGCGTGATGCTCGCGGCACGCCTGCGAGGCGCTGCGACCGTGCTGCTGATCTACGATCTCTATCCCGAGGCGCTGCAGGCAGCCGGACTTGCGAGGCCGTCGTCGCTGACGGCGCGGGCGATCCGCAGCGCCAACGCGATGCTGTTCCGCCGGCTCGATGCGATCATCACCATCGGCCGCGACGTGGCGCCTCTGCTGCTTGCCTATGGCGGCGTGGCGCGGGAGAAAATCCATTTCATCCCGAACTGGACATTGCTGCCGGCTCAGTATCGCGACGTGACATCCGACAACCGCTTTCGTGCCGGACGGCAAGGACAGCTCGTCGTCGGCTTGTCCGGCAATCTCGGCTTCACCCATGATCCACGCACAATGTTCGAGGCCGCGCGGCTGCTGCGCGACAACGACGACGTTCATTTCCTGCTGTCGGGCTGGGGCATCGGCTGGAGCGAACTCAACGAGTTGCAGGCGAAAGCGCAACTCGGCAACGTCACCCTGCTTCCGCCAGTGCCTCAGCATGATTTGATCGATTTCCTGTCGGCGGCCGATATCTGGGTCATTCCGTATCGCCGCAACATCGCGGGCGTGTCGATTCCAAGCCGGCTCTACAATCTGCTCGCCATCGGCCGCGCGATCATCGTCGCCGCCGAGCCGAACACCGAAGCCGCACTCGTGATCGGGGAGGAGAAGATCGGCTGGGTGGCACCGCCGGAGGAGCCGGCTGCGCTGGCGCAAGCGATCGCGCGCGCGGCGGAAGATCGCACCGACGTCATTGACAAGGGCCGGCGCGCCGCGGCCGCGGCGGCAAAGTACAGTCCGGAATTAGCACTTGCGCGCTATCGCGACGTGATCCTGCAGACCGGGAGCCGCGACCGACGATCATGAGTGCGCTCTTGACATCACTGCTCACGATAGCCGCCGCGGCTCTGCTGTCGGCCGCTATCATTCCCGCCATCAGGCCGCTGCTGCAGCGCTATGCCCTGGCGCGGCCGAATGCGCGCTCGTCGCATCGCATCCCGACCCCGCAGGGCGCGGGCATTGCGGTGATATCGGCAACCCTGGCGGTGAGCGGCACCTCGGCCGTCGCTGCTGGATCTTTCGGCGCCTGTCGTGCTGTTCGGCGCCACCATCTTCATCGCGCTGGTCGGAATGGCCGATGACATCAGATCCATTCCGGTGCTGCCGCGCCTGTTGCTGCAGGCCGCCGCTGTCGCCGCGATCCTTTTCGTCGCGCCTGCCGATCTGCGCATCGTGCCGGCCTGCCCGCTCGCGATCGAGCGCGCCGTCCTGCTGCTCGCCGGGCTCTGGTTCGTCAACCTCGTCAACTTCATGGACGGGCTCGACCTGATGACGGTCGCCGAAGTCGTGCCCGTCGCCGCGACAATCGTGCTGCTCGGCTGGAGCGGCACATATCCGCTGACGCCAATGCTGGTGGCGGCCGCGCTGTGCGGCGCCATGCTCGGATTTGCGCCGTTCAATCGTCCGGTCGCAAAGGTTTTCCTCGGCGACGTCGGCAGCCTGCCGATCGGCCTGTTGCTCGGCTGGTGCCTGCTGCAACTCGCCTGGAATCAACAGCTGACCGCGGCCCTGCTGCTGCCGCTCTATTATCTCGCGGACGCCACCATCACGCTGTTTCGGCGGATCGCGCGGCGCGAGCCGTTCTGGGCCGCGCACCGCAGCCATTATTATCAGCGCGCCACCGACAACGGCTTCACGGTGTCCCGCGTCGTCGGCGAGGTGTTTTTCCTCAATCTTGTCCTCGCGGTGCTGGCGCTGATCTCGACGAAGTTCAACGCGGCCGGCTACAGCCTCGCCTTGCTCGCCATCGGCGCGGCCGCCGTCGCCTTGCTGCTCACCCGGTTCGCGCGGCCGCGCGCGTCGTGACCGGACGCTACATCTCGGGTTCGGCGAGCGCGCGCCGCAGGCCCTCGTCGAGCGTGACGGGCGGCCGCCAACCCGTCGCGGCAGCCTTGGACAGATCGAGCTTGAGCGACCCGATCAGGCTTTCATAGGCTTCCGGCTGCCCGGCCACGGTAAGCAAGGCACTCAGCACCGGCGTTGGCAGCGAAAACATCCGCGGCTTCATGCCTGCGGCCTTTGCCAGCCGCTCGACAAATTCGGGCGTGGAGACCTGCTCCTGATCCGCCACCAGGAACACCTCGAAGCCTTTACCGGCCTCGGTCAGCTGCTGCAGGATGAACGAGGCGAGATTCTCCACCGACAAGAACGCACGCTGGTTGCGAATCGCGGCAAACGGCAGCGGAATGCGCTGTTTCACCGCGCGCGCCAGGAACGCAAAGTTTCCCTTGGCCCAGGCGCCATAGACCAGCGGCGGCCGGATCACCGTGACCTGCATGCCGGTTTCCTGCGACAACTCGCGAAGCCCGGCCTCGGCGGCCGCCTTCGACATGCCATACGAACCGCGCGGCGTCAGCACGTCCCGCTCGCTGAACGGCGCGCGGCCGTCATTGCTGCGGCCGTGTACCAGGATGGTGCTGACGAAGGTGAATTTGCGGACCCCCGCCTCGGCCGCACAGCGCGCCAGATGCGCCGTGCCGTCGACATTGATGTCGCGGTAAAGATCGAACTTCGGTCCCTCATTGCGCTGGTGGACTCGCGCAGCGAGATGGACGACGGCATCGACGCCTTCCAGCGCAGAACGCCAATCGGTCGCGCCACCGAGCGACTGGATCACAATTTCGTCCGTGGTCCCCATCGGCTGCCGGACGGCGCGCCTGACCGACCATCCACTGCGCGCGAGCACGGGCCCAACGTGGCGGCCGATGAAGCCGTTCGCGCCGGTGACGAGAACGAGGGGACGGTCGCTTGTCATGATGGCCCTGCCCGCGATTGCAACAGGTCATCGATGAGTGCGCCGTAACCCGCCATCGCGCGGTCGAGCGTGAAGGCTCCGGCCGCGGCGACGGCGCGCTCGCTCATCGACACATCCGCCGATGCGGAAGCCTTGCGTATCGCGCCTGCCAGTTCATCGGGCATGCCAGGCCTCACCACCCAGCCAAGGTTGTTCTCGCTTACCGTCATCGCGGCCTCCGCATCCGGCTCGGAGACGAGGATCACGGGCCGGCCGACTGCCAGCAGATTATAGAACCGGCTCGGCACCGATACACCCGCAACATTCTCCCGATACGGGATGATCCAGGCATCGGCGGCGGCAAGGAACCGTTCCAGATCGCCGTCGGCGACGCGACCCGTCAGCGTCACATTGGCGAGCCGCGCCTCCGACTGAAGTTGCTTCAAGCGCTCAAATCCGACACCCCAGCCCGACAGCAGGAAATGGATGTCGCCCGCTTGGCCAAGCAGGCGCGCGGCCTCGAAGACGATCGCCGGATCGTGGGTGAAGCCGAGATTGCCGGAAAGCCCTACAACAAACCTCGCGGGAAGGTTGCTGCGATATGGATTGTCGGCGGCCAACGGCCGCACCGCGGGCGCGAGCGTGGCCCAGTTGGGGATGAAGCGGATCTTGCCCGGCGTCACGCCGCGGTAGCGCAGCAGCAGCCGCTCGGTGTCGCGGCCGATCGTGATCACGGCATCGAGCAAGCGAAACATCACCGCGTTGGCGCCGCGGATGGCGACGCTCGCCGGCGACCGCTGTCCGATCAGGCCGGCCATGACGAGCACATCCGGATAGAGGTCGTGCATGATCAATGCCGATTTCGCGCCTTTCAATCGCGCGGCGAAAGCAATCGCATAGGGCAGCATGAACGGCGCGGTCACCGTGAGCACGACGTCGCCGCGTTTCGCCTTTTGCAAGACTGCGATGAAGGCGCGCGTGGTGAAGGCGAGCTCGGCCACCGCACGGCGCAGCAGCGCACCCTTTTCCGGAATGCGATTTTTGATCTCGGCCACGGTGGGCCGATTTGGGGCGGCACCGCTCGTCGCCGAACCCGGCATGCCCGACAACACCAGCACAGGATGTCGCGCCGCCAGATGCTCCGATATTTCAGCCATGATGGCGGCGGTCGTGCTCGGGTCCGGCGGATAATGCTGGCTGACGACGACGACCTTTGCGGACGCGGCCATCAATGTTGCTTCCCGTCCATCACGCCGCGTTCGAGCCGAACTCGGGAACGGCGTCCTTCAGCACGGCCTTGATGGTCGCGGGATCGTCGCGCTCGATCGCCTGCTCGAGCGCCGCGATCCACTTCCGCAACGACTGCATCGGCGGCTCGTTCGGTTTCGCTGCCATCACGCCGGCTACGCCGATCTCGACCGGCGGCTCTTCATTGGCAAACAGAATTTCGTGCAGCCGTTCGCCCGGCCGCATGCCGGTGAAAACGATCTCGATGTCATGGCCCGGCTCGAGGCCGGACAGGCGGATCATGCGCTCGGCAAGATCGACGATCTTCACCGGCTGGCCCATGTTCAGCACGTAGACCGAGACGCTGGCGCGCTCGGCGGCGAGCGCATGGGTCGCCGCCGTGATCACGAGGTCGCAGGCCTCGCGGATGGTCATGAAATAACGGACCATCTCGGGATGGGTCACCGTCACCGGGCCGCCGGCCTCGATCTGGGCCTTGAACTTCGGCACCACCGAGCCGTTCGAGGCCAGCACGTTGCCGAACCGCACCGAGATCAGCCTCATCCGCCGCTTCGCCGACTGTGCCGCCGGATCGTGGTCGAGCGCCTGGCAGTACATTTCGGCAAAGCGCTTGGTGAGGCCGAGCATGGAGACCGGCTCGATCGCCTTGTCGGTCGAGATCATCACCATCGCCTCGGCGCCGGCGGCAAGTGCGGCGTCCGCCACATTGATCGAGCCGAAGATGTTGGTCTTGACGCCCTCGCTCCAGTCGCGCTCGAGGATCGGCACATGCTTCAGCGCGGCGGCATGAAACACCAGATCCGGCTTGAACGCACCCATCAGACGGATGATGCGATCGCGGTCGCGGATGTCGGCGATGCGTCCCTCGATATCGGCCTCGCTGCCGTCGGCGGCAAGCGCTTCGGTCACGGCATAGAGCGCCGGCTCCGAGTTCTCGATCACAAGCAACCGCGCGGCGCCGAAAGTCACGACACGATGGCAAATCTCCGAGCCGATCGAGCCGCCGCCGCCGGTGACGATGACGGCCTTGCCCTTCACCAGCGCTTCCAGCCGCGCATAGTCGATCGTCTCGCTCGGCCGCAGCAACAAATCCTCGACCGAGACATTGGTGAGACGCGGGGCGTCACCCCCTTCGAGCGACGGCAGCCGGCTCACGATCAAATGCAACCGGCGGGCGCGCATCAGGATGGTTTCGGGATGGGAGTCCGGCTCGAAGGCCGATGGCATCATCACCACGCGGGCGACCGCTTTGTCGCGCCGGGCGAAGTCGCCGATCACCTCCTCGATGTCGTCGCTGTCGCCGAGCACGGGAATGTCGCGGATCAATTGCCCCCTGTCGGAACGCGACGGGGAGAGGATGCCGACCGGCCAGATTCCCTTCACCGCGCCGCTCTCGATGCCGCGCAACAGCACCTCGGCATCGGCGGCGCGGCCGATCAGGAGGCCGGGCGAAGCTGCCTCGGTGCGCGCGTGGTGACGTACGCGGGTGTAGCGGA
Source organism: uncultured Alphaproteobacteria bacterium (assembly GCA_963791665.1). Classification (GTDB taxonomy): domain Bacteria; phylum Pseudomonadota; class Alphaproteobacteria; order Rhizobiales; family Xanthobacteraceae; genus Bradyrhizobium. The sequence continues at coordinate 133,959 of CAWBTH010000008.1, forward strand.
AATAACGATAGGCGAAGCGCAAGGCGCTCAGGAAGAAGATCTCGAGGAACCAGTAGAGGATGATGGTGACGCGGCCGAAGAAGAAGGTACCCACCGCAGGCGCAACGATGATCCAGTCCAGCACGACCAGCGCCAGCGCCAGCACGCTCGCCACGCGCACGATGTTGACCGCATCGGGCAGCGAGATGAAGCGCCATTTGGTGGTGGTCAGCTTGAAGAGGTAGGCGACGCCGAGGCTGAAGACCAGAAACCAGGGCAGGATGCGCAGCAGTTCCGGCAGGCGCTCGTAGAAACCGTGGCCGCCGTCGAAGCGCACATAGAAGGCGACAAGCAATGCGCAGCCGGTCGCGATCACGTCGTGGATCGCGATCAGAGCATTGCGCAGCGTGAGATGCGAGAAACGCGTCATTCAACAACCGTTTGGCGGGACGGGCACGTTCCCGCGCTGCTGATAGCCCATCTCGAATGCCCTTACCAGTCAGGAACCCGTTGCGCTGGCGGGCGCGACGGCGGCCTTCGACTTCAACACCATTCCACCCGCGATTCCGACACCGAGCACGTACATCCAACCTTCGTGGAAATCGAAGATGTGCGAGTTGAATATGGAGGTAAGGACATTCTGCGTCACCACGAGCAACCCGATCCAGTTCGCAAGGCCATCGCCGCGAAAAAGCATGAGATGCGTGAGCCACATCGCGTAGAGCACGGCGATGCCGAGCACACCCCACTGGATCCCGACATTGAGCGTCTGGTTATGCGGGTTGGGAAACACCCTGATGCCCTTGGCCCAATCCTGCTCGTGCGCGGCCTGCTCGAACAACCCCTTGGATGACCCGGTACCGTGGCCAACCAGCGGAGCGTCAACGATGAACCTCAGCGCATACTTCCAGTATGTGAAGCGCTCTCCGAATGAGGTCGGGATATTCTCATCCTCGTAAAGCCGATAGTCGCGCGAAAACGTCTTGAAGGTCCACTTGAGCGACGGTGAACCGAGCATCTCGCGCCGCGCAGCACTCATATCGAGCGACGAGGCAAGTCTCTCGCAAGCGTTCGGCGCGATGTTCGACCATATCGTTCCGAACGGGATGAACCAGACCATTGAGTCCCAGAACGACTGCCGCGCCGAGCATCAACAGGTTCGTTCGCAGCCGCAAGTGAAGCAGGCCAAACATTGCCAGCAGGATCGGCACCGTCACGAGCGCGGTCCGCGACACGACGACGAACACCATGTTGGCGGCGAAGCACAAGCCGATCGCGCAAAGCGCCAGCGCCGGCCAGATTCTTTGCCCGCGCAGGATTCGGACGACCGGGTAGACCAGCCCTACTGCACACAGCACAAACTCCTGGCTCTGATCGATGTAATTCTTGACAAAGATGCCGGGCGAGGCGTCTTCCGCCGGCTTGAGCGTCAGGCCGGGCACGCAAGCCACGGCCCATGACATCATCATCAGAAGCGTGCACGACGCGAGGAAGGCGACAACAACCCAGACGCCGCGCTCGGAACGTTCGAAATGATAGAACAGCACCGGCAACACCAGCAGCTTCGCGGTCGGAAACACCGCATAGAACCGCGTTCCCCACGCCGCGTCAGACCACAGCGTACCGATCAGTGCGAGGGCGAAGAACGCGATCGGCACCGCGGCGACCGGACGGCGCAGCGATTGCAGGAAGGCACCGAGGTCGAGGAACGGCACCCAGGCGATCAGCATGGCGACGACGAAGATCGCGGTCAGCGACGTCGAGAACGGCAGCGCGATCGCGGTCAGGATCGCAAACACGTCGACCGCTGCCATCCACGACGCGGGGTCGCGCAGCAATCTCCAGAGCGCTGCGAGCGGCGAGTGCCCGGCTATATCTGTCACGCCACGTCTCCGCGCGCGCGGTTCACCAGTGAGGTGGTGCTGTGGCCTTGCAGGATGTCGACCAGCATCACCACGCCGCCATTGGCCTCGACGATCTCATGGCCGACCACGGTCTCGCGGATGTAGTCGCCACCCTTGACCAGCACGCTGGGCTTGATCTCCGCGATCAACTCGAGCGGCGTATCCTCCTCGAAGATGACGACGAGATCGACCGCCTCCAGCGCCGCCAGCACTTCCGCGCGGGAGGCTTCATTCTGAACGGGACGGCCCTCGCCTTTCAACCGTTTGGTCGAGGCGTCGCTGTTCAACCCGACGATGAGGCGGTCGCAGGCGCCACGCGCCGCGGTGAGCACCTTGACGTGACCGGGATGCAGGATGTCGAAGCATCCATTGGTGAAGCCGATCCTCAAACCCTGCTTGCGCCAGTCGGCAAGATGCGCGGCGAGATCGCCTGCCGCGGTGACGATCTTTTCCTCCGCGGCGAGATAGGCATGCGGCAGGATCTTTCGCCGCAGTTCGGCAGCCGTGACGATCGCCGTTCCTTTCTTGCTCACGGCCACCGCGGCCGCCGCATTCGCGATCCGCAACACCGTCTCCCAATCCGCTCCCGCGGCGAGCGCAAGCGCCAGCGCCGCCACGACCGTGTCGCCGGCGCCGGAGACGTCGCGCACCTTCACCGGATGCGCCGGCACATGCACGACATCGCCGCTGCGCGACACCAGGGTCATGCCGTGCTCGCTCCGGGTCACCAGCATCGCCTCGCAATCGGCGAGGATCATGGCGTCGCGCGCGGCTTCGGCGATGTCGGTATCGCTGTCGGCGCGGCTGCGGGTCGCCTCGGCGAATTCCTTGCGGTTGGGGGTCAGGAGCGTGGCGCCGCGATAGATCGCGAAATTCGCGCTCTTGGGATCCACGATGACGCGCTTGCCGGCCTTGCGCGCGGCATCGATGACGTTGCGGATGACCCGCGCCGTCAGTACGCCCTTGGCATAGTCGGACAACAACACGATATCGGCGTGCGCGAGTTGCGGCAGGATGGTGTCGATCAGCTTCTGCTCGATCTCGCCGGAAGCAGGTGCCGCCAGTTCCCAATCGGCGCGCAGCATGTGCGTGGAGAAATGCTCGGAGACGAAGCGCACCTTGCGCGTGGTCGGCCGCGCGGAATCGTGGACCAGCAGGCTCTCTATCCTCGCCTCCTGCGCCAGCGTCACCGCCAGCTTCACACCCACTTCGTCCTCGCCGATCATGCCGACGAAGATGCAGCGCGCGCCAAGGGAAGCGATATTGCGCGCGACATTGCCGGCGCCGCCGATATTGGTCTCGCTGCGCCGGGCCGCGATCACCGGCGCCGGCGCTTCCGGCGAAATCCGCGACACCTCGCCATAGACGAACTCGTCCAGCATGAGATCGCCGACGCAGAGCACGGTCTGGCGTGAGAAGGCGTCCGCAAGCGCGTCAAAATCGAACATTCGTTTCTCTCAGCGGAAGCGATCGGCCGTGTCGAGAAAGCCCTTCACGTAAAGTCCGACCGCGTCTTCCAGCGCGGTAAAGCCGCCATTGTAGCCGGCGCCGTGCAGCCGATCGACCTGGGCTTGCGTGAAGTACTGATAGCTGCCGCGGATCTGCTCGGGCATGTCGATATACTCGATGTTCGGCCTGCTGCCGAGCGCGGCATAGGCCGCCAGCATCAAATCCCTGAAGCTGCGCGCTTTTCCGGTTCCGACATTGAACAGGCCGGAGACGCCCGGATTGGCGAGCAGCCACATCACCACGCGCACGACGTCGTCGACATAGATGAAGTCGCGCCGCTGGTCGCCGTCGGCGATCCCGTCGCGATGTGACTTGAACAGCTGCATCACGCGGCCTTGCCTGACGTCGTCGAATCGCCGCGCCAGCACGCTCGCCATGGTGCCCTTGTGATATTCATTCGGGCCGAACACGTTGAAGAACTTCAGGCCCGCCCATTGCGGCGGCAACTTCTCGCCGTGGCCTGCGCGTTCGGCGATAGCCATGTCGAACAGATGCTTGCTCCAGCCATAGAGGTTCATCGGCCGCAGCGTTTGCAGCGCCGGCAGCGACGCATCGTCGGAAAAGCCCTGCGCGCCATCGCCATAGGTCGCGGCCGACGAGGCATAGATGAAGGGCGTCATCGCTGCCGTGCACCAGTCGAGCAGGCGGAGCGAGAAGCGGAAGTTGGTTTCGATGACGAGATCGCCATCGGTCGCGGTCGTGTCCGCGATCGCGCCGAGATGGATCACGGCCTCGAGCTTGCGCCCCGAGAGCCAGGCGGGCAGTTCGGCGGGCGGCACGATGTCCGCCAGTCGTCGTTTGGCGAGATTGCGCCATTTGCCGGCATCGCCAAGCAGGTCGCAGACGACGACATCGGCACGACCTGCGTCGTTCAACGCGGCCAAGACATTCGATCCGATAAAACCGGCGCCGCCGGTCACCAGCAACATTCCAAATCCTGCTTTGGTAACCCCGCGCCAGCTTTGCCCCAGCGCGGCGCTAGAGGCAACTTGGGTTGCACACTGTGGTGAAGGCCATTACCGACGAGCGGCCAAGTAAGCGGTTAAATAATGAATGTTAATTCACAATATGAGGTGCTGACTGAGGATGCGGACGACACACGTCCGATCCTGATCGTCCCCTACATGTGGATCGGCGATTTCGTGCGCGGCCACACGGTGGTGCGCGTCCTCAGAGAGCGCTGGCCCAATCGGCCGGTCGATCTTCTGACGACGTCCCTGTGCGCCCCACTGGTCGACTACATGCCGGGCGTGCGCACCGGCATCGTCTGGGACCTGCCGCGCAGCCGGCTGGCGGTCGCCAAACAATGGGGGCTGGCAGGTCTCCTGAGGTCGCGGGGTTACCAGACTGCACTGATCATGCCCCGGACCTGGAAGTCGGCCATCGCTCCGGCCCTGGCCGGCATCCCCGAGCGGGTCGGCTTTGTCGGCGAGGCCCGGTTCGGGCTCGTGAACAGGTTGCGCTGGCGCGAGAAGGGCTTTCCCCGCTTCATCGACAAGAATGCCGCGCTGGCGCTGCCTGACGGCGCGACGCTGCCCTCCGAGTGGCCGGTCCCCCAGCTGAAGGTCCCCGCCGATGAGGTCGGGCGCTGGCGGCAGGCCAACGGGCTTGGCACCGGTAGGGCGGTGGCGCTGGCGCCGGGCTCGGTCGGCGTCTCCAAGCGCTGGACCTATTATCGCGAGGCCGCGCGGCTGCTGGCTGAACAGGGGCTGGACGTCTGGGTGGTCGGCGGCCCCGGCGAGAAGGCGATGGCCGAGGAGATCGTCGCGGCCGGCGGCCCGGGGGTGCGCGATCTCACGGGCACGGACCTGCGCAACGGCATCCTGGCGATGGCCGCGGCCAGCGTTGCGATCTCCAACAATTCCGGCCTGATGCATATTGCGGCCGGGCTCGGCACGCCGACCATGGGCATTTTCGGCCCGACCAACCCCTACCTTTGGGCACCGTTGAACGGCTTGGCCGCCACCGTGCAGCAGACCAAGACGCAACTCGCTTGCCAGCCCTGCCAGCGCACGGTCTGCACCATGAACGATCACCGCTGCATGCGCGACATTTCCGCCACTGAAGTGGTCGCCATCGCACAGCACGTGCTGAACGAAGCCGCGCAATCATCGCATTAACGATTTGCGGCGCTTGCGCCTCCGCGACGCCGTCGCTACCAAGACCGACGATCGCAACGGAGTTGGTACCGTTTGAGCCAGGATCTGATCGAAGCCCATCTGAAAGCCTCTCTGGCGGCGTTCGAGCGCGCGGCGCAGGATGCCGCGATGCTGACTGCTGCGCGAAAAATCGCGCAGGTGATCGTCTCCGGCTTGCGCTCCGGCCACAAGCTGCTGCTCATCGGCAATGGCGGCAGCGCGGCGGACGCGCAGCACATCGCCGCCGAAATCGTCGGCCGCTACAAGAAGGAGCGGCCGGCCTTCCCTGCTATCGCGCTGACGACCGATACATCGGCGCTGACCGCGATCGCCAACGACTATGGCTTCGAGCGGGTGTTCGCGCGCCAGGTCGAAGGTCTCGGCCGCCGCGGCGACATCTTGCTGGCGCTGTCGACCTCCGGCCGGTCGCCGAACATTCTGGCCGCGCTCCGCGTCGCGCACGAGCACGGCTTGATCACCATCGGCTTCACCGGCACCAAGGGCGCAGCGATGGGTGTGGCCTGCGATCATCTGCTGGTCGCGCCCAGCGACGATACGCCCGTGATCCAGCAGATCCATCTCGCCGTCGCGCACGGCATCTGCGACGAGGTCGAGCAGGCCTTGATGCGGAAATGACCGGCGCGATCGTCGAGCGGCCGGCGGCGTTCCTCGACCGCGACGGCGTCGTCAATCACGACGACGGCTACATGGGCACGCGTGATCGCATCCGCTGGATGCCGAATGCGGCAAAAGCGATCCGCCGGCTCAACGACGCCGGCTATCTCGTGTTTTTCTTCACCAACCAGTCCGGCGTGGCGCGCGGCTTCTTCACGGAGGCCGAGCTCAACGTCCTGCACGACTGGATGTGCGCCGAGCTGCTCGCGCAGGGCGCGCGCATCGACGATATCCGTTACTGTCCGCATCACCCGGACGGCACGGTCGCGGGCTATCTCGAAGATCATCACTGGCGCAAGCCCGCGCCCGGCATGATCCTCGACCTGATGCAGCACTGGCCGGTGCGACGTGCGGGCAGTTTCGTGATCGGCGACCGTCCGACCGATATCGAGGCGGCGACGGCCGCCGGCCTTCCGGGATTCCTGTTCGCGGGCGGCGATCTCGATGCCTTCGTCACCGAGGTGATGGCTCAGACCAGCGTGCGATAGACCTTTGCGATTCCTTCCGCCTCGGCATCGAGACTGAATTTTCGCAGCACGCGTTGGCGCGCCCGCGCTCCCATCGCGACAGCCGATGCGACATCGCGCATCAACGGCTCCAGCGCGGCCACCAATGCATCGGCATCGCCCGGCGGCGTTAGCACGCCGGTGACGCCATCTTCGACCACGAGTTCAGCCGCGCCCGCGCGCGATGCGACCAATGCGGCGCCGACAGCCATCGCTTCGATCAAGGTCAGGCCAAAACCTTCGTTGCGCGAGGTGAAGGCGTAAATCGTCAGCCGCTTGTACCAGCGCTGCACCTCTTCGATCGATAGCTCGCCCGTGATGAGGATGCGCGAGGCGAGCCCGGCGGCTTCGATTCGCTTCCGCAGATCGTTTGCAAACATCATCTGGTCCGGTGTGATCGCGCCGACCATCACGGCCGAAAAATCGGGATAGCGCGGCAACAAGCGAAGCATCGCCTCGACAAAGACGTCGCTGCCCTTCTGCGCACGAATGCGGCCGAAACAGCCGATGGCGTAGCGCCCCGGCAATTTGCTCTCGGCGAATGCTGCTGCCCGATCGGCCGGCGGCGCGTAAGTGTCGGTGTCGACGCCATGCATCACCACGACGGACTCCCGCTTCAAATACGACGCCGAGATCGACGACGTCGCGATGATCGCGTCCATCTGCCGGATCAGCCAGCGCGTCAGCGCGGTGTGATGGCGTTGCGCGGCCGAGGTGAAGACCAGCTTCAGCGGCCAGCCGCACATGCGCAGCAGCAGGCCTGCGATCATCTCGTTGTTGCGCCGGGCATGCCAGATGAGCGGGGCCGGCCGCCGCCAAAGCCGCAGGAGATCGCCAAATCCCATCCGCGCGATGCCCTCGGGCGCATCCGTTCCGAGCCAGGCTACCCGAAACAGCTTTGCCAGGCACGGCGCGACCATGCGGTTGGTCGCGGTGACGCCGGTGTAGCGCCAGTGCAGGTTCGGCACGATCACCTGCAGGTCGCCTGCGATATCAGCGTTGTCAGGCACGAAAGCTCCAGATTTAGCGATGTCATATACGAAACATTAAGCATAGTGACCAGTTCAGCCCTGTCGAAACCACCTCTTCACCGCACCGCCGATAGCATCGCGCGTTATCGAGGAACGGGTGAAGCGATGACTGTGCTTGTCACCGGCGGAGCCGGTTATATCGGAAGCCACATGGTCCTGGCGCTGGCGGAAGCCGGCGAAAGCGTCGCCGTGGTCGACAACCTCTCGACCGGCTTCGCCAATATGCTGCCCGAGGGCCTGCCGCTTGTCGTCGGCGATGCCGGCGACGAGACCCTGATCGAGAACGTCATCACGCAGCATCGGGTCGAAAGCATCATCCATTTCGCCGGCTCCGTGGTCGTGCCGGACTCGATGCGCGATCCGCTCGGCTACTATCGCAACAACACCATGACCACGCGCAGCCTGCTCAACGCTGCGGTCAAGTGCGGCATCGGCCGCTTCATCTTCTCCTCGACCGCTGCGGTCTATGGCAATCCCGACCAGATGCCGGTGCCCGAGCACGCGCCGACCCGGCCGCTGTCGCCCTATGGGTCGTCGAAGCTGATGACCGAGATCATGCTGCACGACGTCGCGTCCGCTCACGACATGCGCTATGCCGTGCTGCGCTATTTCAACGTCGCCGGCGCCGATCCGGAGGGCCGCATCGGTCTTGCCACCATCGGCGCCACGCATCTGCTGAAGATCGCGATGGAAGCCGCAACCGGCCAGCGCGCCAAAGTCGACGTGTTCGGCACCGACTATCCGACACCGGACGGCAGCTGCATCCGCGACTTCATCCATGTCACCGATCTGGCGCAGGCACATCGCGCCGCGCTGTCTTACCTGCGCGACGGCGGGCCGTCGGTGACGCTGAACTGCGGCTATGGCCGTGGCTATTCCGTGCTCGAGACCATCGAGGCGGTGCGCCGCGTCTCCGGCCGCAATTTCGCGGTCCAGTACGCGCCGCGCCGGCCGGGCGACATCATGACCATGGTCGCCGACACCAGCCGTCTTCGCGCGACGCTGAACTGGACGCCGCAATTCGACGATCTGGAGACGATCGCGCGGCATGCGCTGGCCTGGGAAGAAATCCTGTTCCGCGAGCGGCACGGCGATATCAAGCACGCGGCCTCCGCCTAAACTCACATCGTTACAAGCCCTTAAATGGGCTTGAAAACCTCTGCCATAGCGGGCAAGGAGCCTGAGGTGCACGGGTAAATCCGGCGTGCTAAGGACTCCTGGATGGCCGATTTTCCACGCAAAATCACCGATGACCCCTATGGCGCGGCGGTCCTGATTCGCCGCCTGGTGACCGAACAGGGCGCCGTCTACTGGCGGCGCTATCTGTCCGCGTTTGCGTTGATGGGCATTGCCGCGGGTGCGACCTCGCTGTCGGCCTATCTGCTCGGAGAGGCCATCAACAAGGCCTATATCGACAAGAACATCCCGGGCATCGCGTTCTATTCCACGATCATCTTCCTGCTGTTCCTGGTCCGCGGCATCGCGATCTATCAGCAGACGGTGACGCTGTCGAAGATCTCCAACGCGATCCTCGCCAACAACCAGCGCAAGCTGTTTTCCAAGCTGATGAGCGAAAGCATCGGCTTCTTCTCGGAGCGGCATTCGTCGGAATTTTTGGCGCGGCTCACGGCCGGCGCCAATTCCGTCACGCAGGTGCTCAATCTCCTGATCAACGCCGTTGGGCGGGACCTCTTGCTGCTGGTGGGTCTCATCGTGGTGATGCTGGTCCAGGACGCCTACATGACGATGCTCGGCTTCCTGATCGCGCCACCGGCCATGCTGGTGCTGCGCAAGCTGGTCAAGCGCATCAAGGGGCTGGCCTACAACCAGTTCACGGGCACCGCGAGCATCCTGGAAACCATGCAGGAGTCGCTGCAGGGCATCCGCACCGTGAAGGCGTTCACGCTGGAAGAAACCATGCGCGATCGCATCAACGAGAATATCGAGGCGGTCGAGCGCAACGCCAACAAGATGGCGCGGGTGTCGAACCGCGCGAGCCCGCTGATGGAGACGCTTGGCGGCCTCGCCGTCGCCGGCGGCCTGATGTATGGCGGCTACGGCGTGGTGGCGTTGAATTCCACGCCCGGCCAGTTCTTCTCGTTCCTGACCGCGTTCCTGATGGCCTATGAGCCGACGAAACGGCTGGCGCGGCTCAACATCGATCTCAACAGCCAGCTGGTCGGCGCGCGCATGCTGCTCGAGGTGGTCGACAGTCCCGCCACCGAAATCTCCGACGACGACAAGCCGTCGTTGAAGCTGACAGACTCGCGGGTCGAACTGCGCGACGTTAGCTTCGCCTATCGCCGGGGCGAGCCGGTGCTCAACCGCATGAGCTTCGTCGCCGAGCCCGGCAAGGTCACCGCGCTGGTCGGGCCCTCCGGCGGCGGCAAGTCGACGGTGCTGGCGCTGCTCTTGCGCTTCTACGAGGTCACCCAGGGCGACATCCTGATCGACGGCCAGTCGATTTCGCAGGTGTCGCGGCGCTCGCTGCGCGAGCAATCGGCCTATGTCGGCCAGGACGTCTATCTGTTCCGCGACTGCATCCGCGCCAACATCGCCTTCGGCAAGATTGGGGCGACCGAGGCCGAGATCGTCGAGGCGGCGAAGGCCGCCTGCGCCCATGATTTCATCATGAGCTTCCCGCTCGGCTACGACACGCCGGTCGGCGAGCTCGGCACGCAGCTCTCCGGCGGCCAGCGCCAGCGCATCGCGGTGGCCCGCGCGCTGATCAGGAACGCGCCGCTCATCCTGCTCGATGAAGCCACCGCCGCGCTCGAACTCCGAGTCCGAGAAGCAGGTGCAGGAGGCGATCGAGCATCTCTGCCGGAACCGCACCACCATCGTGATCGCCCACCGCCTGCACACCATCATGCATGCCGACACCATCCTGGTGGTGGAGGCCGGCGAGATCGTCGAACGCGGCAAGCATGAGGACTTGCTGCGACGCGGCGGCCGCTATGCCTCATTCTTCCGACTCCAGCAGCGCGAAACTGGCGCTTCGCCTGCATTGGCCTACACGGCATCGTCGTAAATCGGCTTCGTAATTCGGTTCGGCCTACAGCGGCGCAAGCCCGGCGCGGATCACGCGCAAAACGTTGCCACCCATCACCTTGCGGATGTCGTCCCCGGAAAACCCGGCGTTGAGCAGCGCCTGCGTCACGGCCACGATCTGGCTGGCGTCAAAGCCCGTCGTGGTCGAGCCGTCGAAATCCGAACCGAGTCCGACATGATCGATGCCGACGAGATCGCGCACATAGGCGATCGCTTTCGCCGCGGCCTCCGGCCTGGTCGAGCAGATCGCGCCGTCCCAATAGCCGATCCCGACGACGCCGCCCGTCTTCGCGATGCCCCTGATCTCCTCGTCTGAGAGATTACGGTTGACCTTGCAGGTCGCCTGCACGCCGCCATGGCTGGACACGACCGGACGCTTCGCCATCGCCAGCACCTCGGCGACCGTCGCGTGGCTCGCATGCGCGACGTCGACGATCATTCCGAGCGCTTCCATGCGTGGCACGACCTGCCGGCCGAGGTCGGTGAGGCCGCCCTTGGCGATGCCGTGCATCGAGCCGGCGACCTCATTGTCGAAGAAATGCGTGAGCCCCGCCATGCGAAAGCCCGCGACGTAGAGCACCTCGAGATTTTCGATCTTGCCTTCGAGATTATGCAAACCCTCGACCGACAACAGGCCGCCGACCACGATCTCTCCCTTGCGCCGGTCCGCGAGCAGGCCATCGATGTCGGACGCCGTCCTGATCACACGGAGCTGACCGTGCGAGCCTTCGGCAAAGCCGCGCAGCTTCTCGGCATGGAACAGCGAACGCTGCAGCAACGAGGTCCAGGTCGCCTCCGGCTGCTGCTGAAATTTGACCAGGCCCGTAAGCGTGTCGGTATCGGCGCTGTTGGCGTTGTAGTTCTGCCCCTGCGGCGATTTCGTCACCGAAGAGAATACCTGCAGCGCGTAATGACCCTCGATCAGACGGGGCAGATCGACATGCCCGCGGTCCGATCGGGCGAGCAGATCGCGCTGCCACAGCAGGCTGTCGGCATGCATGTCGGCCACATCCAATGTCGCCTGCAAGGCGCGCGCTGCGGGGGTGATGTCGAGCGGGACCGGAACCACCTGGTTCTGCCCGCGTTCGATGTCGGCTGGGGTAATCGCGAAAACCGCGGCCACGCCAACGATCACACTGACCGCGACGATGGCCGCTCCGGTCAAAATCCGCTTTGTCATGGCTGTCTCTCGGATGATGCAATTGCGAAGGTAGGCCCTGCAGCTTTCAGCATATCAGCACTTTCTGCCACTAGCCCCGGTCGGCGCAACAGCGTAAATACCACCCGATTTTCGCGACTCCCAACCCCCGCTTCCCCGAGAGTTTTCATGAACGCCTCCGCCTTCGTCATTCCCGCTCCCCATCAAGCCGCGATCCCGATTGCCGGCGATTCCAAATCCTTCCCCGTGCGTCGCATCTGGTGCGTCGGCCGAAACTATCTCGAGCACATCCGCGAGATGGGCAATGACGAGCGCGCTCCGCCGTTCTTCTTCGCCAAGCACCCCGACATGCTGGTGATGGACGGCGCCACCATCCCCTATCCGCCGCTGACCAAGGATTTGCATCACGAGGTAGAGCTGATCGTTGCGATGAAGAGCGGCGGGCTGAACATTCCGGCCGAGAAGGCGCTCGACCACGTCTACGGTTACGCCGTCGGCATCGACCTGACGCGGCGCGACCTGCAGATCGCCTCGCGCAAAAAGGAGCGGCCGTGGGAGATCGGCAAGTCGTTCGACTATTCCGCGCCCTGCTCGGCGATGCAGCCGGCCTCCAAGATCGGGCATCCGACGAAGGGCAAGATCTGGCTGACCGTGAACGGCAAGGAAACGCAGAAGGGCGATCTCGCCGAACTGATCTGGAACGTGCCCGAAATCATCTGGCAGCTCTCGCAGCAGGTGAAGCTCGCCGCCGGCGATATCATCATGACGGGCACGCCGGCCGGCGTGTCGCAGCTGCAGCCCGGCGACAAGATCGAATGCGGTGTCGACGGTGTCGGCACGTTGAAAGTCAACATCGGCAAGCCCGAGGCTTAAACCAGTCGACCGACCAGATGCGCCAATTCCTGCTTCGCAGCGCCAGGCCCGATGGAATCCTGGCGCTGCTGCTCGGCGCCTTCCTGGTCCTGACCTGTGTCTCGCTGACCGAGGTGCTGCACAACAGCGTGCCCGGCGCCCCCCCGTTCTGGCCGGCCGTGGCCAGCATGCTTGCGTTGACTGTCTTCATCCCGCTGTTCATGTCGGCGCGCTTTTCCTTCGGATACATCGTCGGCTTCAATTTCTATTGCATGATCGCGAGCTACATGTGGCTCAACTACTTCATCCTCGGACACTACGATCATGTCCAGGCGAGACTATCGGTCGCCGCCTCGTTGTTGCTGCTGCTCGCGCCGCTGTTGTTTCAGGTGAGGCCGTTGCGGCCGCGCTTCACCTTGTCGCCGAACACGATGAACCGCGCATTGCTGGGTCTGCTGGTCTTCGCCGTCGCCGTGCTGGCATGGAATGCGTCTTACGGATTTGCCCTGGTCTCGACGGCGGAGGCCGACCGGCTGCGCGGCACGCTGTCGCGCCCGACCGTGCTGAGCTACATCGACGGCTGGCTGGTCGGCGCGCTGCTGCCGTTCGCCTTCGCCTGGTTCGCCACCCAACGCCGATATGTGCCGGCGGCGCTGAGCATCGCGCTGATCGTCGCGTTTTATCCGGTGTTGCTGAACAAGACGGTCGCCTTCGCCGGCGTCTGGCTGCCGCTACTGTTCATCCTGTTCAGCCTGTTCGAAGCGCGGCGCGCCGCGGTGCTCTCGCTGCTGCTGCCGCTGCTGGGCGGGCTGATCGTGGTGCGGCTGACGACGCTCGGCCTGCCGAAACAGATTTACGTGCTCGTCTATGGCGGCGTGAACTATCGCATGCTGGCCTTCCCGGCGATGGCGCTCGACCGCTACATCGATTTCTTTTCCAGCCACGATCTCACGCATTTCTGCCAGATCGGCATCGTGCGCAACTTCACCGGCTGTCCCTACCAGTTCCAGCTCGGCGCCGAGATGGAGAGCCACTACCATATGGGCAATCTCAACGGCTCCCTGTTTGCGACCGAAGGCATCGCTTCGGTCGGACCGATCCTTGCGCCGCTCTCGGCGCTGATCTGCGGCCTCATCCTGTCGATCGGCAACAGCGTCTCGGCGCATTTGCCGAAGCGGCTGGTCGCAACCTCGGCGGGCGTGGCGATGCAGGTGCTGGTCAACGTACCGTTGTCGGCGAGCCTGCTGTCGAACGGGCTCTTGCTGCTGTTCCTGCTGTGGTACGTGACGCCAGCACCCGAAACTGACGCCGCGCAAAGCGCCTGACGATCACGAGTACTGCATCACGCCGTCGTCGATCTTGCCCCAGCGCAACGAGACGATGTCGAGCGCGTAATTCTGGTACAGCCGCCACGGCCGCCGCGAGCCCTGCTTCGGCATTTTTGCGATCGAGCGCTGTACGTAACCTGACGAAAAATCCAGCGACGGCAACGCCTCGATCGAGGGATCGCTGTTCTTCGGCATGGCCTGCCGATAGTTGTGGCGATCCATGTAATTGAGCAGCCGGCAGACATATTCGCAGGTGAGATCGCATTTCAGCGTCCACGACGCGTTGGTGTAGCCGAAGGCTGAGGCCAGGTTCGGCACGTCCGAATACATCATGCCCTTGTAGTTCAGCGTGTTGGCAAAATCGACACTGCGGCCGTCGACACTGACCTCGATCCCGCCGAGCACCTGCAGCACGAGGCCGGTCGCGGTGACGATGATGTCGGCAGGCAGCTCGCTGCCGTCCTTCAGGCGAATGCCCGCCTTGGTGAAGGTGTCGATCTCGCTGGTGACGACGGAGGCGCGCTTGTCCCTGATCGAATTGAAGAGGTCGCCGTCGGGCACCAGGCAAAGCCGCTGGTCCCAGGGGTTATAGCGCGGCGTGAAATGCGTATCGACGTCGTAATCGGGGCCGAGCGCCATGCGCACGCCGCCGAGGATCAGCTTCTTCACCCGGTCGGGCTTGCGCCGCGAGAGCTGGAAGAAATACATGCCAAGCAGCACGTTGCGCCAGCGGATCATGTGATAGGCGGTCTTGGCCGAGAAGCGGCGCCGCAGCCTGGTGGCGAGCGGATCCTGCGCCGGGCGCGACACCACATAGGTCGGCGAGCGCTGCAGCATGGTGACATGGCTGGCAGTCTTGGCCATCTCGGGCACCAGCGTGACCGCGGTCGCGCCCGAGCCGATCACGACGACGCGCTTGCCGTTGTAGTCGAGGTCTTCAGGCCATTTCTGCGGATGCACGATCTGGCCTGCGAAATCGGCCGTGCCCTTGAACTCCGGCGTATAGCCGCCCTCGTAGCGATAATAGCCGGCGCAGGAGAACAGAAAGTTGCAGGTGAAGGTCACGATCTCGGTCGCGCCCTCGCCAATGATGCGCTCGGCCTCCACCGTCCAACGCCCATCGCCCGTCGACCATGAGGCGCGCTTGACGCGATGATGGTAACGAATCTTGCTGTCGATGCCGTTCTCGGTCGCGGTCTCGCGGACGTAATTGAGAATGCGCGGGCCGGCAGCGATCGCCTTCGGCTCGGTCCACGGCTTGAAGGAATAGCCGAGCGTGTACATGTCCGAGTCGGAGCGGATGCCGGGATAGCGGAACAGATCCCAGGTGCCGCCGATGGCGTGGCGGCCCTCGAGGATGACGAAACTCTTCGACGGACATTTGGTCTGCAGATGATAGCCGGCGGCGATGCCGGACAGGCCGGCGCCGATGATCAGCACGTCGAAATGTTCAGATGGCATTGCGCTCTCCGCAACTGGCAGTCCCGGCCATTCACGCCGGGCCCGGTCTATATACGCGGGCCGGCTTGCCGCATCCAGCCTCTTTTGGCACATATGGTGTCAATTTAATTCTGCGCGACCCGGTCTGGTTAGGCGGGCGGATGCCGGAAAGCAACACGGCAACTCCCGTACAAACACGGCTTCGCATTGCCGCGGCACGGATGGCGCCCGGAGTTTGCATTGAAGGTGCGCCAGGGTCAAAGATGCCCTTTATTGAGGCGCGCTCACACGCATTACTTGACGGGGAGAACGACGTGTTTCTTGCCATGCGGCTTGTTGGATACATCCTGGCCTTCTGCCTTACGCCGTTGGTCACACCGGCGACCGCCGAGCAGTTTCCGGCCAGACTGGTCAAGCTCGTGGTGCCGCAGACCCCGGGAGGCGCGACCGACGTTTTCGCGCGCAAGATCGGCCAGATGCTGAGCGAACGATGGGGACAGCCGGTCATCATCGAAAATCGTGCAGGCGCCGGCGGCGTCGTTGGCTCGGACGTCGTCGCAAAATCCGCAGCCGACGGCTACACCCTGCTCGTGACCTATGCGGGCTCCCAGGCGATCAATCCGAGCCTGTACCCCAAGATGCCCTTTGACAGCGTCAAGGATTTTCAAACCGTGGCAACGCTCGCAGTCACGCCATTCATTCTCATCGTCCACCCAAATCTCCCGGCCAAAAGTCTCTCCGAGTTCATCGCGCTTGCAAAAGCCAGACCCGGCGCGCTGACCTACGCGTCCTCCGGCAACGGGTCGGTCAATCATCTTCTCGGCGAGATGCTGAAAGCTGCTTCCGGCATCGACATCCTGCATGTGCCCTATCGAGGCGTTGCTCCGGCCATTACCGATGTCGTCAGCGGACAAGTCAACGCAGCGTTCAGCAGTGTCCCTTCCGTGCTGCAAATGATCCGAAGCGGCAATGTTCGCGCCCTTGCCGTCAGCAGCGCACGGCGTGTCGCAATAGCGCCGGAAATTCCGACCATTGCCGAACAGGGCTTTCCGGGATTCGACGTGAACCCATGGTGGGGCATCCTGGCGCCGGCGGGGACCGACATGGCCATCGTGCGCAAGATCAACGAGGATGTCGGCAACATCCTGCGCACCAGGGAGATGATCGATTTCCTTGCCACTCAAGGCGCCGAACCGCTCATCACATCGCCTGAGGAATTTTTGGGGATGTTGCAAGCCGATGTGGTGCGATGGGCCAAGGTCGTCAAGGATGCCGGAGTGACGCTGAACTGACGATCAGGATCCTACCCCATCCGCTCCACCAGATGCGCCCTTGACGGCCCTGGCGCGAACGGATCGGCAAAATATTGCGTTTCGTGCGCGACCTTCCCGTCGCGGAATTCCATGATGCTCACCGTGTAGGACGGCGCGCCGTCGTAAGCGAGAATGAACTCCGTGACCCAGAGATCGCCGCCTCCGACGATGCGCCGGACCGTAAAACGCTTCCGGTTCGGCTGGAGATGCCGGCTCTCCTGGATGTTGCGGCGGCCGCGGATGCGCTCGCCGGATTGCGGATAGTCGAGCACGGCGTCGTCACGGTAGATCTCGTGCTCGGCCTCGAAATCGCCGGCGTCGGAGGCCGCCCAATGGCGCTCCAGCGCCTGACGCAGGGCCCGATCATCCATGTCCATCTCCCGCGACGCTTACGTCTGTTTGCCCGCAACGCAAATTCTACTGCGCCACAAGCAATCCTCAAAACGTCTCGCGGCTCGGCAAACAAAAACGGCGGGCTTTCGCCCGCCGCTTGTCGATGCCAGCGCCAAGCCCTGGACATGACGAAAGATGGGTGAGATCAATACCGGTAGTGATCGCTCTTGTACGGGCCTTCCTGTTTGACGCCGATATAGTCGGCCTGGTCCTTGCGCAACTCGGTCAGCTTCGCGCCGACCTTGGCGAGATGCAGACGCGCCACCTTCTCGTCCAACGACTTCGGCAGCACATAGACCTTCTTCTCGTATTTGCCGTTGTTGTTGGCGAACAGCTCGATCTGCGCCAGCGTCTGGTTGGTGAAGGAGGCCGACATCACGAAGGACGGATGGCCCATGGCGTTGCCGAGGTTCACTAGCCGGCCTTCGGAGAGCAGGATGATGCGGTGCTTGTCGGGGAATTCGATCTCGTCGACCTGCGGCTTGATGTTGGTCCACTTCATGTTGCGCAGGGAGGCGACCTGGATCTCGTTGTCGAAATGGCCGATGTTGCAGACGATGGCGCGGTCCTTCATCGCGCGCATGTGCTCGATGGTGAGGATATCCTTGTTGCCGGTGGCGGTGACGAAGATGTCGGCGCGCGGCGCGGCCTCTTCCATGGTCACGACCTCGTAGCCTTCCATGACCGCCTGCAGCGCGCAGATCGGATCGATCTCGGACACCATGACGCGGCAGCCGGCCTGGCGCAGCGAGGCCGCCGAGCCCTTGCCGACGTCGCCGAAACCGGCGACCATCGCGACCTTGCCCGACATCATCACGTCGGTGCCGCGGCGGATGCCGTCGACCAGCGACTCGCGGCAGCCATAGAGATTGTCGAATTTCGATTTGGTGACGCTGTCGTTGACGTTGATGGCCGGGAACAGCAGCGTGCCCTTGTTGGCCATCTCGTAGAGACGGTGCACGCCTGTGGTCGTCTCCTCGGAGACGCCCTTGATGTTTTTCGCGATCTCGGCGAACCAGCCCTTCGGCTTTTCCTTGAGAAGCTTCTTGATCAGCGCGTAGAAGATTTCCTCTTCCTCGGAAGCAGGCTTGTCGAGGAAAGCCACATCGCCCTGCTCGGCACGGACACCGGCATGCACCAGCATGGTGGCATCGCCGCCGTCATCGAGGATCATGTTGGGCGCGCCGCCGCCATGCCAGTCGAACAGCTTTGCGGTGTAGTCCCAGTATTCGCCGAGCGTCTCGCCCTTGACCGCGAACACCGGAATGCCGGCCGCCGCAATCGCAGCCGCCGCGTGATCCTGGGTCGAATAGATGTTGCAGGAGACCCAGCGGATGTCGGCGCCCAGCGCCGCCAGCGTCTCGATCAGCACCGCGGTCTGAATCGTCATGTGCAGCGAGCCGGCGATGCGCGCGCCCTTCAATGGTTGTTTTGGACCATACTCCTCGCGCGTCGCCATCAGGCCGGGCATCTCGGTCTCGGCCAGCGAGATCTCCTTGCGGCCGAATTCGGCGAGCGTGATGTCCTTGACGATGTAGTCGGTGAAGGCGGGCTTCTTGGCAGCGACGGTCATGATGATCTTCCTTTCTTCACCCTCCCCCTTGCGGGGAGGGTGGCGCGTTGTGAGCGAAGCGAACAAGGCGCCGGGTGGGGGTGAACGATTCACATGTCAGCAAGGTGACCCCCACCCCGGCTCGCTCTGGCGCGCAATTGCGCGCCGGGCTCGCCCTCCCCGCAAGGGGGAGGGTAAGAACTACACAGCGCGCTTCAACTGATCGACCAGGTCGGTCCGCTCCCAGGAGAAGCCGCCGTCCTTTTCGGCGGCGCGGCCGAA
Source organism: uncultured Alphaproteobacteria bacterium (assembly GCA_963791665.1). Lineage (GTDB taxonomy): Bacteria > Pseudomonadota > Alphaproteobacteria > Rhizobiales > Xanthobacteraceae > Bradyrhizobium. The sequence continues at coordinate 153,071 of CAWBTH010000008.1, forward strand.
ATGGCCGTAGGCCGCGGTGCGCTGGTAGATCGGCCGGCAAAGTTTTAGCGAGCGGCGGATGTTGGTCGGCGTCAGCCGGAACAGGTCCGGCAACACCTTCTCCAGCTTCTTCTCGTCGACCTTGCCCGTTCCATGCGTATCGACCAGCAGCGACATCGGATCAGCAACGCCGATCGCATAGGCAACCTGGATGGTGCAGCGCTCGGCGAGGCCGGCTGCGACGACGTTCTTGGCGAGGTAGCGCGCGGCGTAAGCGGCGGAGCGGTCGACCTTGGTCGGGTCCTTGCCGGAGAAGGCGCCGCCGCCATGCGGGGCGTAGCCGCCATAGGTGTCGACGATGATCTTGCGCCCGGTGAGGCCGCAATCGCCGTCGGGGCCGCCGATCACGAAATTGCCGGTCGGATTGACCAGGAAGTCTGACGACTTCTGCGGCATCCAGCCTTTGGGCAGCGCGGATTCCACCGCGGTCGAGATCATCTCCTTGATCAGGCCGGGCGTGTACTTCTTGTTGTTGCGGCTCTTCTCATTGTGCTGGGTCGAGACCACGACCTTGGTGGCGCCGATCGGCTTGCCGCCGACATATTTCACGGTGACCTGGCTCTTGGCGTCGGGCTGCAGGTCGGCGAGCTGGCCGTTGCGGCGCTTCTCGGAGAGGACCTTCAGGATCTTGTGCGCAAAATAGATCGGCGCCGGCATGTACGAGCCCTTCTCGTACACTTCGCTTTCGGTACAGGCGTAGCCGAACATCATGCCCTGGTCGCCCGCGCCCTCCTCCTCGCCGCTCTTCTTTTTCTTGGCGTCGACGCCCATCGCGATGTCGGGCGATTGGCCGTGCAGCAGCACCTCGACGTCGGCGCCGTGATAGGAGAAGCCGTTCTGGTCGTAGCCGATGTCTTTCACCACATTGCGCGCGATCTCGGTGATCAGCTCGCGATCGACCACCGACTTGCCATGAATGGTGCGGAACAGCTGGCCGCGGCCTTCGCCGGCAATGACGATCTTGTTGGTGGTGCACAGCGTCTCGCAGCCGAGGCGGGTGTTGACCAGGCTGTCGTCGGCGATGCCGAGCTTGACGTCCTTTTCGATGAAGGCATCGAGGATCGCATCGGAGATTTGATCCGAGACCTTGTCCGGATGGCCCTCGGACACCGACTCTGAGGTGAACAGATAAGACTCGCGCATCAAGCAGACCCCTTGTATCCCGCCGTCAGGCGGTTCGTTAGTTCGTGTCCTGGAGTGTCAGTCCCGCCGCCGCGAGATGACGTAGGATTCGTCGTAAAACCACAGCCCGTTATGTTTCCGCAGCACGTCCCTGGCGGCATCGAGAGTGCGGCCGCTTTGAGCCATATCCGTCAACCGGTCGTCTTCGATCTGGGCGACATACACCGCCGCGTTCCACGCTGCAAAGGCCGTCGAGGTTCCGATCGTGCCGGTGACCTCGTTGGGCAGCGCTTCCATATCATACCGAAAGATCGAACGGTTATCGGCATAAGCGTTAAAATTGAGGTCGCGCCCGGCCGAGCCCAACTCGTATTTCACCGCGCGCAATAGCTCATGACGGCTGACAGAGAAAGGATTTTCTCCGGGCCAGACCGCCTGGATCATCTCCAGCCCGGGATCCTCGCCATGGGAGTGAATCCCAATCAATCTCCCACCCGCGCGAAGGCTGCGCGCCAGTGGGGCGATGATGCGTTTGGCGCGGAAATTCACCGATGATTTGGCCCGATAGGGCTGGGAAGCGATGACGAGGTCGAAATTGGCCTCGACCCGCCCTGCCCGCGGGATGATCGAATCGAGCAGGAAACGGTGGTCCTCCCGGTACAGCACGAGCGCCACCGGCCGCTCATAGAGCGGCATTCCGGTGCGGGGCGAGACCGCGGCGCGCCAGTTCTCATCGAGGAAGGGCCGTAAATCCGCGATCTGGGCCTCGAAATCGCCGGAGGACGCACCCTGCAAGGGCAACTCGTGCCAGATCATGCCGGCGGCCGCCGCGGGCGAGCGCGGGGTCAGCCACGGCGCCTCGGCGTAATACATGTTGGTGAGCACAAAGACGGTGGCGGGATGCTCGAACAGCCGGTCCGGGACCTTTTCCAGGGTGAGCCGGACGTCCTCGAGGCTGAGCTCCTTGCCCGCGACATAGAAGGGCATGTGGGGGAAGCGGCCGTGCATCAGCCGCATCACCCGCGCCAGCACCGTGCCGTCGCCGACCCCGGCGTCGAAGACCCGCAGCGCGGGCGGGCGCGGATGGATGCTGGACAGCTCGAGCCCGATGCGCTCGGCGACCACCCGCTTCTCGCTGCAGGTGTGCACGAACAGCAGGTATTTCTGGCGGTTCTCGAAGAAGCGGAAATTGCCGCGGGGGTCGCGTTTTTCTTCCCGCACCTCGAGGCCGCGCGGCGGCACGACGCCACCGGGCGTGGAGGCCGCGATATAGGCCTGGATGCGGTCGAGCGTGTCGATGGTGATGCGCTTGCCCTCGCGCAGCCGCGCGACCAGCTTGCCGTCATTGACCGCGCGGCGGCCGAAGGTCAATTCCGCCATGTCCGCCTGACGGCAGAACTCGGTAATCCGGCTCAGAATCTCGTCGTTTCGCATGCGGGGCGGCGGGCTCTGCTGAGTTTTTGGGACGGCAGTTGGGCAGGGTATCTTTGCCGGGCGCCTGTCCTACCATCATCTGCCCAACCGGCAAATGGCGGCCTCCAATGGCGGTCAGCGTTCGTGCTCGCCTGCCGAAGCCGGCGCATTCGTCGCCCGGTCGGCGGCAACGACGCCCTCGCGAAGGAGCACATCGAACAGGAAGTCCGCGATGATCCGGTTGCCGACTTCATTGGTGTGGACGAAATCCAAAAAGATCGGATCATCGACTTTATCGAATATCCTCGAGGCGTCATAAGCCCGAACCTCGTGGTTGAGCAAAATCTGCGTCAGCGAAGCCAATTCCAGGTGAGCCTTTATCAAGGCCGTATCGATGCCCTTCATCGTGAGGAAATGATTTTCCACGAGCGGCCGCTCGAAATCCCGCAACGGTCTGCTGAAGAGATCAGGCTGCAGCACATGGATAAAACGGGCGCCGCGGGAACGGACAAATTCGTCCGATTGCAGCACACGCTGCAACATCTTGTCCCGCATTTTCGTCGCCAGCGCGTCAATTCGCTCCGGTGACTTCATGTGTTCCGGCAGATAGTCGGTAGTGCGGACATATAGCCAATCGCAGACGCGACAATACCGCGCCAATTGTTCAATCCGGGCCTTATGCTTCACAATATAGTCGTCAAGATGCTTGCGGTTCTCACCGACCATCCAGCCGTCAATATTGGCGTAAAACACGCCTTGGACAGCGTCGTTCGCACCGTCATAATAAACAACGATGTCGTTAGGCCCGAACGCAAATGTCTTCAACCTTTCGAGTTGCTGGCCGGTATGAACGCCTGATGCCCCTAGATTGACGACAGCATAATCACCGGCTGCGCGTTCATTGATCAGCTTCTGAAGCTGGCTCGCGACGGTGAAATCATCCGGGACTTCTGCGTCATAGACGGTCGATCCTCCCACCAAGAGTATGCGACGGTCGACATCCGGCGCGCCCACCGTTTTGCGAACGCCATATTCGATATTGAACCAGCGCCCGCGATAGTCGCCTGGATAGACGAGCCGCCGATCGGTAAGAACGACCCAATTCTGGTGTCCGAATTCTTCGTCGATAAACGCCTGAGAAAAGAACGGTGAGTTGCGGTAAGCCGGCGGCCGCGAACTTCGATAATCCTTTACGCTCGGCGGTACATAGGGAAAAACCAGTCGCGCCACGCCTTCAATGCAAAGCGCCAGCAAAACGAAAATTGCGATCCATGCAGTCATCAATTTCAGCGCCGCGCGCGCAAAGCGCAGCAGGGCGTCTGTCAAGATCGGCAATCGATCATTTAGGCTGGCGCCCGTGTGCGCAACCCATCTTGGTACCCTGATGCTCATATTTGAGACGCCCGCGCCAAACACACACTCAAAACAGCGCATAGATGAAGGGTGCAACTGCACTGCCCTTCGTCAGTACGATGAGCCCGCCGAGCAACACCATCATGGTCAGGATCGGCAGAAGCCAGAACTTCTTCCGTACCAGCATAAATGACCAAAGCTCGGCAAGGAACGACATCGCACCCCCAAAATAGTTTTCAGGCCGGCCTTTTATCGGCCCTATGCGCGCTCGGCCAGCCATTACAGCCGGTTTGCGGCCCCTGGTACAAGAATATCACTCGGCCGGTCTTAGCGTGGGGACGAACGTCTCCTGCGCGTTCAACTGCGGTGTTCTGAAGCCGGCAACAGGTGCGTCAACCAACCCGAGCAGCACGGCCGAGATGAGCACCGCTACAAAAAGCCCGACGACATAGCTGTTGTGCTCCCCAGACGGCCGAGAGCAGCCATCGCCGCGTACACGGGCACGTGGCTTGGATAATCGGATAACTCATGTCGCCCAAGCACCGGCCCAACCAATTCGATCTGGTGAGCTCGAAAATCGGCCTGACGAATACAGCGACCATGAGCAAAAACACCGGCGCGACGATCAGCAGCGCTTCCGACGATCGCAGCAGTCCGCCGAGATCGCGGTGGAACACGATGGCGACACAGGAACCATAGTCCGATGATCCCGGCCATTGTCGTCGTCGAGCGCCGGATCGCCGCCGGCGCCCACGGGATGACCTTGCGGTAAAAATGACAGGCGAGCTTCCAAATCCGAACATGCACAGCTCGGACGGCAGAAAGCAGCCGCCCCATGGATCGCGCAGCGGGAACAGTTCCGGTGAAAATCCGGATCGCCAGCGACGCAGGGTCAAGCAAATGACGCGGATGGGACTGCGGACGACGAAGGACGGCGTCGGCGTATGTGACGCTTTGGGTCGCCGAACGGAAGAGGGTTGCAGGAACTCAGCCAGAGGCACAGACGAAATACATCGGCCAGAGCCGAAGGTATCGGCTCAAGTAGAATTTGAGGTGTCCCCCTAGGCCGGATTTTCGCAGAGCACCGGGGTGAAGAAAAATCCGGAGATGATAAAGAGCGTCCCCAAGGCCTTTATCCCGTCTGACAGCTTTCGGACTGAAGTAGCATTCAGACCCGTAGCGAAGAACCCTCGGCCCCCTTCCGATTTCCCCGCAAGGGGGCTGTTCAGGCACCCAATACATGTTTAGGAAATGCCGAACGGTACGGCCAGGAGGGGGGCCCGTCCGATGCTTGCTGGCACGTCGCCGAGGCTCCGACCCGCATGGATCGCGGTGGCGACCTGCATCGTGCTGACCGCCATTTTCTGGGGCAATCTGTTTCGCTTTTCCCCCTCGTGGATCGAACCGGCTTACGACACCAACTCGGAAGCGCTTGTCATCGGGCGTCTGGCGCGCGCCGCCGCAGATGGTTACTTCAACCACACCGACCTTGGCGCCAATCTCGACCTCAAAAATCCCATTGCGAGCGCCGAGAACTACCGAAGGCAGGTCGATTATTTTCTGAAGCCGGAGCTGATTCACAGTCTCAATCTGACGTGGGGCGCCTACCCCAGTCACTTTGCCTTGCAGGGATTTTTGTTCGCGGCGATCGATGCCGTCAATCCGATGCCGCGCGGAATCCGCATTCCATTCTATCACCTGCTTGCAAGCCTGTTCATGGCAGGCGTGCTGGTATGGATCGCCTCGATCCTGCGCGCGAAATTCGGTTGGGCCGCGTTCGCCGGATTTTTGTTGGCGCCGGCCATCGAACCCATGTTCACGGGAATGGCGCCGAACCTGTACTGGCTCGCCGCCAATTGGCTGCTGCCGATCCCCTTCGCGATGCTGCTTGCCGACGAAGATGACGAAGGGCGCAGGCGCGTCTGGCTCGGCTTCGCGTTCCTGGCCTTCCTGATGAAATTCCTGTCCGGCTACGAATTTACATCCACGATGATTCTGGCGGCCGCCGTGGCGTGCCTGCTCACCGTGAAAGAGAGGCCGAACCTTTTGCGGCATGTGCTGCGCAATGGAATGTGGGTCGTCGTGGTGGGCGTATCCGCCTTCATAGTCGCTGCCATCATGCATGCGGCCAAGGAAGGCGGCTTTGCCGTGTTCGCGCAAAAAGCCGGCAACCGCATCCTCGGCAACAGCCCCTCGCTCGAGGAAGCGCTGATCTTCGGGAAATTTCAGCCGATCGGCGCGGTGCTCTCGATGTATCTCGGCGGCAACTTCGTAACGCTGATCAAGAGCTTCGGCATGGTGCTGGCGCTGATCGCCATGTACGCGATCCTGTTGCTGCTGGACGAGCGGTTCAACTGGTTCTACGGCGAAGGCCGCCGCAAGCTCCAGGTGCTGGCGTTTGCTACGCTGGCTTCCTTCGCCGCTCCGCTGTCGTGGTTCATCCTCGGCAAGGCCCACTCCTACGACCACGTGCCGTATGACCTTGCCATGTGGTACGTGCCGACCATTCCGTTCGGCTTTGCGATGTTCGGCGTGGCCGGCGTCAGCCTCGTGCAATATCTGAAGCTGAAGCGCGGCGATGCGCTGCTCAGCCTGACGATTGCCTCCATACCGCTCGTCATCGTCATCGCGGCCGTTGCAATCCGCCTGATCGACAAGAGAATCGAGACCGCGGGCACCTGGGTCATCACGGAACATGCCAACGGGTTTCCTGTATTCGAAAACCCGTCGTTGGGCATCGAGTTCAGGATGACCAATCAGTGGTTCACCCTGCTCTATCCGTGCTCCGCGCGGCCGCCCAACCGGACGTTCGACATCAAGGCGGAGCAGGACGGCAAGACGATCAACTACGATTTCGAGGAGAACAAGCAGCTGGTCTTGTCGAGCAGTGGCCAGTGCGTTGCCGCGCGGGCCAAGTCCGACCGGCCGATTGTCCGCATGCACATCGGCGAGACCTCCGACGTCGGACCGATCTGGAATCGCGACGTGACCATCGCGCTGCCGGATTCGTTCAGTCCAGCAGCTTTATCCAACACGGAGTGGGACCGCGGCGTCAGCCGGGGCCCCACGGCGGAGGTCTTGTTGAGCAATGACTATTTCGGCCAGCTCCTGATCAAGACGGGAGACCAGGTCGTGGTCTCACCAACCGACCGGCGGACGATCCTCTCCATCGCTTCGTTTGGAACTTCGAAAGTCCTGAAGCTCGACGGCCCACCGATCCAGATGCCCCACACGCAGTACCCAGGCTTTTACATCGAACGCAAATAGGCGGCATTCCGTCAGACGGCACCGCCCCCAAACCACGTCTAAACGCGGCAGATGATCGCTGGCTATTTTTGCAGATAGGCTTTCGCGCTTTCGGCAATCCGTTCGGCTTCGATCGCGATCTCGCGCAATTGGCCGGTCGGCACCGTGATCTGGCCGCAGAAATAGAGGCCCGGCGTGCTGGGCTTGCCCGTGATGCGCGGCATGCCCTTTGCGTCGAACACGTCGATGCCGGGGACCAGCCGCCGCAAGTCGGGCCGGAAGCCGGTCGCCAGCACGATCGCGTCGAAGCTTTCCTGTTTGCCGTCGCTAAACACGACGCCATCGGCGGTCAGCCGATCGATGCCGCCGCGCACCCTGATACTGCCGTCCCTGATCCTGGCCAGCGTGCCGATGTCGATCAGCGGGACATGGCCGTCTTCTTCCACCATCTGCCGCGGTCCCTTGGCGGCGCGGCGCAGACCGAGCTTTTCGAAATTGCCGAGGGCAAGCCGCAGGATCGGCGCGTTGATGATGTCGACCAGCCGCGCCGGCAGGTGCCGATACAGGATCACCCAGGTCAGGATCGGCAAGCCCAGCAGATCGCGCGGAATGATCTGCACCGGACTGCGGACGGCGATGGCGACATCGATCTTCGCCTCGGCCAGATCGAGCGCGATCTCGCCGCCGGAATTGCCGAAGCCGACGACAAGCACGCGCTTGCCTTTGAATGCATCCGGGTTGCGATAACAGCTGCTGTGAACGACCGGTCCGCGAAAAATCTCCATGCCCGGCCATGACGGCCGGTATGGCGCATCGGCGATTCCGGTCGCTACGACCATGACCGGCGCCGAGAAGGCGCCGCGACCGGTCTCGGTAAGCCAAAGCGCGCCATCGCGTTGGACGGTCGCCACGTCGGCGTTGAAGACGGGGTTGATGCCGAAATGCGCGGCGTAGCCTTCGAGATAGTCGACGACCTCTGCACGCGAGGGATAGAGGGGATAGTCGCGCGGCATCGGCATGCGCGGCAGGCCGGAATGGTTGCGGTCGGTGTGCAGATGAAGCCGGTCGTAGTGGCGCCGCCACACGGCGCCGACGGAGCTGGCTTTCTCCAGCACGGTGACGTTCAAGCCCGCCGCCCGCAGGGTCACCGCGCAGGACAGGCCCGCGGGCCCTGCGCCGATGACGATGGCGTCGGAATTGGCTGCCATGGAGTTTGGTCACTGCCAGCGAAGCAGTCCGGCGTGTAGCCCGCATGAGCGCAGCGACATGCGGGTCACCCAGGTGTCGCTTCGCTCACCCGGGCTACGCTTGACGACGATGAACCTTATTTCCCCCACACCTCGCCCGCGATATCGACCGCGAGCTTCAGCTTGGCCCACTGCTCTTCTTCAGAGAGGATGTTGCCCTCTTCCGTTGAGGCGAAGCCGCATTGCGGCGACAGCGCGAGCTGCTCCAGCGGCGCGAACTTCGACGCCTCTTCCAGCCGGCGCTTGATGTCGTCCTTTTTCTCGAGCTCGCCGAACTTCGAGGTGATGACGCCGACCACCACGACCTTGTTGCCCCTCGGCAGGAAGCGCAGCGGCTCGAAGCCGCCGGCGCGGTCGGAATCATATTCCAGGAAATAGCCGTCGTAATTGGTGCCTGACAGCATGGTCTCCGCCACCGGCTCGTATCCCCCGGAGGAAATCCAGGTCGAGCGGAAATTGCCGCGACAGACATGCGTCGTGATCATCATGTCGGCCGGCTTTTCCGCGATCGCATAGTTGATGATGCGCGCGTAAATTTCCTGCAATCCGTCGGGATTGTCACCGCGCTCACGCGACTTCTGCAATTCCTCTTGCGAGCAGAGATAGGCCCACACGGTGTCGTCGAATTGCAGGTAGCGGCAGCCGGCGTCGTAGAACGCCTTCACCGCCTTGCGATAGGTCTTGCCGAGATCCTCGTAGAACGCGTCGAGGTCGGGATAGACCTGCTTCGAGATCGATTTGCGACCGCCGCGGAAGTGCAGCACGGTTGGCGAGGGGATCGTCATCTTCGCCGTGACATGGGCCTGGTCGGCAAACTTCTTCAGGAAGCGAAAGTGATCGAGCATCGGATGGGTGTCGGGAAAATCGATCTTGTCGACCACGCGCACCGCGTCATGGCGGGTCTGCACGCCCGCAAACTGAATGCCGGTGTCGGGATGAAACAGCTCGCAGCCGGTGAGTTTGGCGAGGAAGTCGAAATGCCACCAGGAACGGCGAAACTCGCCATCGGTCGCGAGCTTCAAGCCGAGCGAAGCCTGCTTGTGCACGACCTTCTCGATCTCCATGTCCTCGGCCTTGCGCAGCTCGTCGGCGCCGATTTCGCCCTTCTCGAGCTTCGCGCGCGCCTCCTTGATGCGCGGCGGCCTGAGCAGGCTGCCAACTTCGTCGGCGCGGAACGGCGGTTTGGTTCTCTGCATGGTGTCTTGCTCCGGAAAAACTTCAGATGTCGCTTATTGCGGCTTCGCTGATGCCGCGTCGTAGTTGGGACAGTTCGCGGCGAGCTGCGCCCATAATCTGTCGAGCTCCCCGCGCGATTTCTGTTGCTCGATCTTCTGCGCCATAGCGTTGTCGATCAAGTTGGTCTCCTGGCGCATGATCTGGAAGGTGCCGCCGTCGTTGCCTTGGTAAAGTACGATATAGCCGCAATGCCGGTCGACGCTCTCGTATCGGCTTGCGACATCGATCGCGACATAGACTCCCGGCAGCGGCGCGGCCGCCGGGTCCTTGGTCCATGTCACTTTTAGAATGCTGCGTTGCCTCAGCGGACCCGACTGCGCATGAAGCTTCTGGTTCCTGTCGACGAACTGCGCGAACGTCAGCGTACGCTTGTTGAGCTCGGACATCATCGCATAAGCGCCGTCGTAGCGACCTTCGTCCAGCGCGGAGAGATAGTCGCTGGCCGATTTGATGACGTCTTGCCGTTGCCGCTCGGATGGAATCCAGCCGGGCGCCGAGTCGCTTGTGACATTGATCGCGCCCGGGGCATTCGACGGCGCGCGCTGGGCCTGGACGCCTCCAATCCCCGCGATCCCACCTGCAACGATGATCAATACCGCCGAGTTGCGAATGCTTGCCGTCACTCCAAAATCCCTCACAGCCTCAGTGCTTTGCCGCGCCCGCGACGCCGAGATAGCGTTCGAGCACGGCGGGATCGGCCTTGAGCGCGCTGCTTGCCGCATCATGCGCGATCGTTCCGCGCTCCAATATCACAACGCGGTCGGCCAGCCCCAGAATCTTTTGCGCGTTCTGCTCGACGATGACCGAGCAGATGCCGCCGGAACGTGTAATGGTGCCCAACGCCTTCAGCAATTCCTCGACAATGATGGGCGCCAGCCCCTCGGTCGGCTCGTCCAGCAACAGCACCTTCGGGTTCAAGGTTAGCGCCCGGCCAATCGCCAGCATCTGCTGCTCGCCGCCGGAGAGCTGGTTGCCGAAATTGCTCCGCCGCTCCTTCAGCCGCGGAAACATCTGGTAGACGCGCTCCACCGTCCAGGGGCCAGGCTGCGCCACCGCCGTCATGTTCTCTTCCACGGTGAGCGAGCGGAAAATGTTGCGCTCCTGCGGCACCCAGCCGATCCCGGCCCGCGCCCGCTGATCGGGCCGCAGCGCGGTGATGTCGTCGCCGGAAAGCGCGAGCGTACCGCCAAAGCGGCGGGTGATGCCAACGATGGAGTTGATCAGCGTGGTCTTGCCGGTGCCGTTGCGCCCGAGCAGCGCGAGCACCTGCCCCTCGGGCAGGGTCAGCGACATATTCGGCAGCACCACCGCCTCGCCGTAACCGGCGCGCAGGCCCTCGATGCGCAGCAGGTCAGCCATGGGCGGCCTCGCCGAGATAGACGGCTTTCACCTGCGGGTCGCGCGCGACTTCCTCGGGCGGACCTTCGACCAGCAGCGCGCCGTTGACCAGCACCGAGATGCGATCGGCAAAGGAGAACACCAGGTCCATGTCGTGCTCGATCAAGAGCACGGTGACGTCGCGCGGGAGTGCCGCGACCGCGGCGAGGATGTCATGGCGCTCGCTTTCCGGCACGCCGGCTGCGGGCTCGTCCAAGAGCAGCACGCGCGGCTTGGCGGCGATCGCGACCGCGATCTCGAGCAGGCGCTGCTTGCCGTAAGGCAGCGTCGCAGTCAGCTCGTTCATGACGTCGAGCAGATGAAAGCGCGACAGGGTCTCGGCGATCTCGGCATTGACGTCGTTCCGCGTCCCCATCCGTCGCCACCAGTCGCCGCCGCGGCCCATTCGCTCGGAGACCGCGAGCCCGATGGTCTCCAGCGGCGTCAAATCGGCATAGAGCTGGTTGATCTGGAAGGTGCGCGACAGGCCGCGCAGCACGCGGGCGTGCACGGCGAGATCGGTAATGTCCTGGCCTTCGAGCAGGATGCGGCCGCCGTTCGGCCTGAGCACGCCGGTGAGCAGGTTGATGACCGTGGTCTTGCCCGCGCCGTTCGGGCCGATCAGCGCATGCCGCGCGCCCTGCCGCACGCTGAGCGAGAGATCGCGCGTCACCCGCAAGCCGCCGAAAGATTTCTCCAGGCCTTTGGTCTCCAGCGCGATCGTCATGGCGCGTCCCCTTCGGGCACGGCGACGGCGTTCCTGCGACCACTGACTTGCGCGATGACGAGATTGGGCAGGAACAGTACCCAGCGGTGCAGCCGCGCGCGGCCAACCAGCACGATCACGACCAGCACGAGGCCGATCCAGAACTGCCAGTATTGCGGGGTGATGGTGGAGAATATCTCCTGCAGCATGCGGAACACCACCGCGCCGATCAGGCCGCCATAGAGATAACCGGTGCCGCCGATCACCAGCACCAGCATCAAATCCGCCGAACGCTCGAACGAGAAGACATCGAGCGAAGCGAGCGCCGTGGTTTGCGTGAACAACGCGCCCGCAATGCCGGCATAGAAGGCGGCAACCGTATAGATCGCGATCAGCCGCCGGTTGACGGGAATGCCGATCGCGGCTGCGCGCAGCGGGTTGTTGCGGATCGCGCGCAGCGACAGGCCGAACGGCGAATGCACGATGCGCCGCGCCAGCAGGAACAGCAGGAACGTGACGATCAGCGAATAGAAGAATCCGACCTTGCCGAACATATCGAAAGCGAAAAGCCCAAGGATCGGCTGCATCTCGATGCCCTGCAGGCCGTCGGTGCCGCCGCTGATGTTGGAAAAGCGTTCGGCGAGCGCCTCCAACAGAAGCGCGATGCCGAGCGTCACCATCAGCCGCGTGAGATCAACGCCGCGAATGACCAGGAAGCTGGTGAGGAAACCCAGCATCATCGCGACGAGGCCGGCGGCGATCAGCGCCAGCACCGGCTCGGCGATGATGCCATGCAGGGAAAGCAGTCCCGCACAATAGGCGCCGACGCCGAAGAAGGCGGCGTGCCCGAGCGAAACGATGCCGGCATAGCCGAGGATCAGGTCGAGCGAGAGCGCGAACAGCGCCAGCCGCACGATGTCGGTCATGATCAGATAGCGTGACGGAAAGACGAAGGCGCAGGCGAGCACGACGACCCAGAACGCGAGCTCGCCCCAATGCCAGCGCGCGTGGGCAATCGCGCTGCGTCCGACGTCGGCCTGCGCGCTCATCAGCGTGCCGCCGTGCGGCCGAACAGGCCGTTCGGGCGCCAGATCAGGGTGGCAATCATGACGATATAGATGATGAAAGGGCCAATATGGTTGGGCACGCAGATCCAGTGTCCAAAGCACTGACCTTGGTAATATTTGCCGGCGACGTCGGCGATGCCGAGCAAGAGCGAAGCGAGGAACGGACCTGTTATCGAGGACGAGCCGCCGACGGTCACCACGATCAAAAAGTAGATCATGAACTTCAGCGGGAAATACGGATCGAGCCCGAGCACTTCGGCGCTCAGCGCGCCGCCGAGGCCGGCGAGCCCGCAACCGAACGCAAAGGTGAAGGCGAACACCTGCGGCACGTTGATGCCGAGCCCGCTCGCCGCACGGGGATCGTCGACGGCGGCACGCAGCCGGCTGCCAAAGCGCGTGCGCGCGAGGATGAGCTGCAACAGCGCCGTCAACAGCCCGCAGATCACGATGATCATCAGCCGGTAACGGCCGATGCCGACGCCGAATACGTCGAACTGGCCCTCCAGCACCGACGGCAGATTGATGAAGACGCGCTGCGAGCCCATGATGTAGTCGACGGACGCGACCGACATGAAGGTGAGGCCGATCGAGAACAGCACCTGGTCGAGATGGCTGCGCTGGTAGAGATGCCGGTACAATAGCCGCTCGAGCGCCGCCCCGATCACGGCCGCGCTGATAAAGGCGAGCGGCAGCCCTGCGAAGAACGGCCAGCCGGAGCGGTTGACCAGCACGGCGCAGACATAGCCGCCCGCCATCGCGAACGCGCCGTGGGCGAGGTTGACGAAGTTCATCAGCCCGAGCGTCACCGCGAGCCCGCAGGCCAGCACGAACAGCAGCATGCCGTAGGCGACGCCGTCGAACAGGTTGGTGAGGACTGCGGTCATGGTCGAAGCGAAATCGCAGAAGGTGTGCCAAGATGATACTGCGCCCCCTCCCCCGCTTGCGGGGGAGGGTTGGGGTGGGGGTATCTCCGTGAGTTCGAGCGTTCAAGCCAAAAGAGCCCCACCCGCCGCACTCTTCGAGCGCGTCGACCTCCCCCGCGCGCGGGAGAGGTGCAGCGAACTCGTGGCGTCGATCACGTCAGACTATAATTCACTTCTTCGTCTTGCCGGCATCCTTCACGGCCTCGAAAGTCTTGAACTCGACATTGTAGAGTTCGCCGTCGACCTTCTCGACCTTGCGGATGTAGATGTTCTGCACGATGTCGCGCGTCTCCGGATCGATCGAGATCGGCCCACGCGGGCTCTCCCACTTCATCCCCTTCATGGCCTCGATCAGCTTGTCGCCGTCGGTGTTGCCATTCGTCTTCTTCAGCGCCTGGTAGATCAGATGGATGCCGTCATAGCCCGAGACCGCCATGAAGCCGGGGCGGTTGCCGAAATCCTTCTTGTAGGCGGCGACGAAGTCCTTGTTCATCGCTGACGGGTGCGCGGCCGAATAGAGATGCGCGGTGACGGTGCCGAGCGCCGCATCGCCCATGCCGTTGAGCACATCGTCGTCCATGACGTCGCCGGGGCCGATCACCTTGATGCCGGCCTTGTCGAGCCCGCGCTCGGCATATTGCTTCATGAAGTTGCCGCCTTGCCCGGCCGGTACGAACACGAACATCGCGTCGGGCTTGGCATCCTTCATGCGCTGCAGGAACGGCGCGAAGTCGGGGTTGGCGAGCGGCACCTTGACCTCCTCGACCACCTCGCCGCCACCAGCGGTGAAATGCTCCTTGAAGAAGTTCAGCGCGTCATTGCCCGGCGCGTAGTCGGAGGTCAGGGTCGCCACCTTCTTGATGCCGTTCTGGACCGCCCAGTCGCCGATGATGGTGGAGGACTGCGCCAGCGTGAAGCTGGTGCGCACGATATAGGGCGAGCGCTCGGTGATGATCGAGGTGCCCGCGGCCATCACCACTTCCGGAATCTTGGCTTGCGTGGCGAGGGGTGCTGCGGCGAGCGCGGCCGGCGTGACGCCGAAGCCCGCGATGAAAGCGACCTTGTCGTTGACGATCAACTCCTGCGCCGCGGTCTTGGTCTTGTCGGGCACCGCGCCGTCATCCTTGAGGATGATCTCGATTTTCTTGCCGGCAACGGTATCGCCGTTCTGCTTCATATAGAGCTTGATCGCATTGTCGATCTGCTTGCCGGTCGAGGCCTGGCCGCCGGTCATCGGCAGGATCAGGCCGATCTTGACGGTATCCTCCGCGCGAGCGGCCGACAGCGCGAGCGCGCCCGCGGCGACGACGCCGAGCGACAATAATTTCGTACGAGTGAACATGAACATCTCCCTCCCCTCGCCGGCGTTTGTCCCCGGCCTTGGCTTCAGCATAACTCAGATTTGAGCGCCGGATGGCAAGCACATATGGCGTCTTTTCCGCGCGATATTGTCAATTGCGACAATGGGAGGGACGCGCGGCCTGCCGCCTGCGAAGGTTGCTGAGGCAACCAAATTTCGGTACCATGTTACCATCGATTGACCCCAATAAACCTATTTTACCGTTTAGGCGTAGCTTGTTCGTCCGCGCTCAGCCTGCGCGCGTGGAATTCCGGGGCTAAACCCAAGAGATGGCCGTCAGCTTTCGCCAGCTTGCGATCCTTTTTGCCGTGGCGCTTCTCGCAAGCGCCGTGGGCGGCTGCGGCACGATCAACGAGAAACTGTCGGCAGGCGTAGGCGACTACGTTCCGAAATGGGCGGGCGGCCTGCCGGCCGACGCGCCGCCGCGCCCGGGCACGGCGAAATACGACACGTTCATGGCGGAACGCGAACGGCAGCGACTGATGCCGGCCGCCGACCGCGAGAAAGAGCAGAAGGCGCAGCAGGCCCAGCAGCCGGATCAGTCGGGGCTCGACCCGGTGCATTAATCGACAAACACCACGGTCTTGCGGCCGTTCGGAATCACGCGATCTTCCAGATGATAACGGATGGCGCGCGCCAGCACGCGCCGCTCGATGTCGCGGCCCTTGCGCACGAGGTCGTCGGGCGTGTCGCGATGGCTGATGCGCTCGACGTCCTGATCGATGATCGGACCCTCGTCGAGATCGCTGGTGACGTAATGGGCGGTGGCACCGATCAGCTTGACGCCGCGCTCATGCGCCTGGTGATAGGGCCGCGCGCCCTTGAAGCCCGGCAGGAACGAGTGGTGGATGTTGATGCAGCGTCCCGACAGTTTTGCCGACAAATCGTCCGACAGGATCTGCATGTAGCGCGCCAGCACCACCAGATCGGTCCTGGTGCGTCCGACCAGCTCCCAGATGCTGTCTTCCTGTCGGCGCTTTGTCTCCTTGCTGACCGGCAGATAGTGAAACGGAATTTCCCCGAAATCGAGGCCGGCATAGGTCTCGCGCGGATGGTTGGAGACGACGGCGGTCGGGATCATCGCCAGTTCGCCGGTGCGCCAGCGATAGAGGATGTCGACCAGGCAGTGATCGGATGTCGACACCAGCAGCATCACGCGCTTCTTGTCGGCGCGGTCGCGCATCTGCCAATCCATGTGGAAGCGCTCCGCGATCGCGGCAAAACCGGTCTGCAGCGCCGACAACTCGACGGCGAGATCGGCGGCGGTGAACACCACGCGCGCGAAGAATTTTTTGGTCTCGACGTCGTTGTATTGCTGCGCGTCCAGGATGTTCTGGCCGTTATGGGCCAGGAAGGTCGAGAGCGCCGAGACGATGCCGGGGCGGTCCGGGCAGGCGAGCGTCAACACATATTGATGATCGGGCATAACTGATGAAGTCTTGGGCGGGAGTTACGGATTTGCGCCCTGCTCTATCATCGCGGCGCGGCTTGCGCCAATGGCTGGTGAAGAGTCAGGATGAACAAATCGGCATCATCGTCGTTAAAGTGAATCATGGCTGACCGGCTCAACGGCTATCGCATCCTGATCCTGGAAACGCGCGAGGAGGCGCAGTTCTCCCGCCTGCTCACCGAACAGGGCGCCGACGTGCTGCAATGTCCGATGTTTGCCATCAACGATGCGCCGGACCCTGCGCCGATCGAGGCATGGATCGCCCGCGCCATCGACAAGCCCTTCGACGATCTGGTGTTGATGACCGGTGAAGGCCTGCGCCGGCTGATGACGGTCGTGAAGCGCATCGGCGTGGAGAAAGATTTCATCGCCGCGCTCGGAAAAATGAGAAAATTCGCACGGGGGCCGAAGCCCGGCCGCGCGCTGCGCGAGATCGGACTGGAGCCGCAACAGACCACGGAAAAGCCGACCTCCGAAGGCATTGCCGAGATGCTGTTGAAAATCGACTTGAAGGGCCATCGGCTCGGCCTGCAGCTCTATCCCGACAGGGATCACAGCGCGCTAATCGACGCGATCACGGCGCAAGGCGCCGAGGCCGATCCGGTGCTTCCTTATGTCTACGACGCCAAGGCCGCCGATACCAACATCGTCACCGCGATCGAGGAGATGGCGGGTGGCCGCATCGATGCGATTGCGCTGACGAGCTCGGGCCAGGCGCGCCGGCTGTTTGACGTGGCCAAGGCACACGGCTGCGAGGCGCGGCTGCGCGAGGGACTTGGCGAAAACGCCGATCGCATCGGTCGGGCCGGTGGTAGCGGATGAATTGGCGTCGCACGGACTGCGCGCGAGCATCTCGCCCGCGGAAGGCGCCTATTTCATGAAGCCGCTGATCTCGGCGATGGCGGTGGAATTGGGGAAGAGCGCGCCGCGGGTGAAGTAATTTTCGTCATTGCGAGGAGCGAAGCGACGAAGCAATCCAGACTATTTCCGCGGAGGCAGTCTGGATTGCTTCGCTTCGCTCGCAATGACGATGTGTAGAAGCGGGAGAATCACTCCGCAGCCTGCTGCTGCTCGCGCAGGTAAGCCTGATACGCCAACCTTATGCCGTCTTCCAGCGACGTGCGCGCGCGCCAGCCGAGCTTTGAAAGCCTGGAGACATCGAGCAGCTTCTGCGGCGTGCCGTCCGGCTTCGAAAT
The DNA here is from genome assembly GCA_963791665.1 of uncultured Alphaproteobacteria bacterium. Classification (GTDB taxonomy): domain Bacteria; phylum Pseudomonadota; class Alphaproteobacteria; order Rhizobiales; family Xanthobacteraceae; genus Bradyrhizobium. Next base: position 170,806 of record CAWBTH010000008.1, read on the forward strand.
GTCGTAGCTGATCGTGCCATGATAGCCGACGGCAGCCGCCACCACGCGGGCGAAATCGGAAATCGCGATGTCCTCGCCGGTACCGATATTGACCATCTCGGCGTGCGAATAATTTTTCATCAGCTGCACGCAGGCATCGGCCATGTCGTCGACATAGAGGAATTCGCGGCGCGGCTTGCCGGTGCCCCAGACCACGACATTGGGAACGCCTGCAACCTTGGCTTCATGGAAGCGGCGGATCAGCGCGGCAACCACGTGAGAGTATTCCGGATGATAATTGTCACCGGGCCCGTAGAGATTGGTCGGCATCACGCTGATGAAGTCGCTGCCATATTGGGCGCGATAAGCCTCGGCCATCTTGATGCCGGCGATCTTGGCGATCGCATAGGGCTCGTTGGTCGGCTCCAGCGGCCCGGTCAGCATCACGTCCTCGCGCATCGGCTGCGGCGCGAGCTTGGGGTAGATGCAGGACGAGCCGAGAAACATCAGCTTCTCGGTGCCGTTGAGATGCGCGGCGTGGATCACATTGGTCGCGATCGCCAGATTGTCGTAGAGGAATTCCGCACGCAGCGTGTTGTTGGCGACGATGCCGCCGACCTTGGCGGCCGCGAGAAACACAGCCTGCGGCTTTTTGCTCGCGAACCACGCAAACACCGCGGCCTGGTCGCAGAGATCGAGCTCGCGTCGATCGGCGGTCAACAGTTCGACATTCTCGCTTGCCAGCCGGCGCACCAGTGCGCTGCCGACCATGCCGCGATGGCCGGCGACGAAGACCGTCTTGCCTTTCAGGTCAAACGGAACGCTTGCCATCGGCATTCTCGCGTTTCGCTTCATCCAGATCGTTCGCGACCATATCCTTCACCAGTTGCGCAAAGCTCGTCTTCGGCTTCCAGCCGAGCTTTTGCCGCGCCTTGCTGGCATCTCCAACCAGCAGATCGACCTCGGTCGGACGGAAATAGGAGGGGTCGATGCGCACCACGGTCTTGCCGGACTTCTTGTCGACGCCGGTTTCCTCAACGCCCTTGCCGCGCCACTCGACGTTGCGGCCGACCTCGGCAAACGCCAGCTCGACGAACTCGCGCACCGAACGCGTCTCGCCGGTCGCCAGCACGAAATCGTCGGGCGCGTCCGCCTGCAGGATCGCATGCATGCCCTCGACATAGTCTCGGGCATGGCCCCAGTCGCGTTTGGCTTCGAGATTGCCGAGATAGATGGTGTCTTCGAGGCCGAGTTCGATGCGGGCGACGCCGCGGGTGATCTTGCGGGTGACGAAGGTCTCGCCGCGGATCGGGCTCTCATGGTTGAACAGGATGCCGTTAGAGGCGAACATGCCATAGGCTTCGCGGTAATTCACCGTGATCCAGTAGCCGTAAAGCTTGGCGACGCCATAGGGCGAGCGCGGATAGAACGGCGTGGTCTCCTTTTGCGGAACTTCCTGCACCAGGCCGTACAATTCCGAGGTCGAGGCCTGGTAGAACCGCGTCTCCTTTTCCATGCCGAGGATGCGGATGGCTTCCAGCAGGCGGAGCACGCCGATGGCGTCGGCATTGGCGGTGTATTCCGGGCTCTCGAACGAGACCTGGACGTGGCTCTGTGCGGCGAGATTGTAAATCTCGGTCGGCCTGATCTGCTGCATCAGCCGGATCAGGTTGGTGGAGTCGGTCATGTCGCCGTAATGCATCAGGAACGGCACGTTGCCGTGATGCGGATCCTCATAGAGATGATCGACGCGCGCGGTGTTGAAAGAGGACGAACGTCGCTTGATGCCGTGCACGGTGTAGCCCAAGCCAAGCAGATATTCGGCGAGGTAAGCGCCGTCCTGTCCGGTCACACCGGTGATCAGCGCCACGCGCTTTTTGGTATCGGAAGCCGCCATGGGGTCTCCAGTTGCAGGCCGGAGGCCCTTAGCACCCGTCCCCCGCCAAGTCTAACGCAAAGGCGGTGGGAAATCAGACCCATAGGCCTGATTTGAGCGTTTCCGTTTAGGCCGCCTACTCCGCGGCCTGCCGCGTCTCTCCGAGTGGAGCAAGGCCGAGCGCGCGCCGCATCGACTGATGGTAGTGGATCATCGCCGGCTCGTTGCGGCCGTAAACCGTGTGCGTCTGGGCGCCGGAAGAAAATCCGATCTGCATGGTGCGTCCGGTCGGAAAATCCTCGCCCGTGACCACATCGAGCACGAGCTGCATGTTCTTGTCCCAATGGGTCCGCTCGTCGTCGGTCGCGGGCGCCTTGGGCACATAAAGTCCGAGCTCCATGACGGAACGATCCACCCGCCCCTCGCACGGAAACACCCGCGCGAGCTCGACATGGTCGCCTTGAACGATCAGCAGCGTGTTGGGGAACAGCGAATAGACCAGTGTCGTGTTCCACATCAAATCCCACTTGTCTTCCGGCTCGGCCTTCAGCCGCTCGAGCTTCTTGCGTGGGAAGATCAGGCGATGGTTGAGACCGAACGCCTCGAAGTCGTTGACATTGCCGTGCAGCACGTCGCTGAGCGTGTCGCGATGCAGGAAGCCGACGTGATAGCCTTCCTGGAAGGTATCGACGATGATCTTCCAGTTCATGGTCTCGGGGATCACGCGCCGGTCGTAGAACGACCAGGATGCGAGATCGTATGAGCCGATCTCGGGTCCGAGCCCGCCAAGCCACGGGTCGATATCGAAATCGGTCGCGCCCTCGGCAGCAGCGGTCGGGATCACCCAGACGAGGCCGTGTTTCTCGCAGAGCGGAAGCTCGGCAAGCGACGACCGCGTGGGACGCACGTCCGGAAAGCTGCGCTCGTCGGGAATCCCCATGACCCGGCCCGCGAGGTCATAGGTCCAGGCGTGGTAGGGGCAGGAAAACACACGCGCAGTGCCGCAGCCCTGGGCCACCTTGGCGCCGCGGTGCCGGCACACATTGAGGAACGCGCGCAGCTTGTTGTCGCGTCCACGCACGACCAGGATCGGGACCCCGGCATAGTCGTCGGTCCGGAAGCTGCCGGGCGCGGACCATTCCGAAGCAAATCCCATCAGGATCGGATGCTGGCGAAACAGGACGCGCTGTTCGTTGGTCAGCCGCGCGGGATCGGTGTAGGCGGACACCTCGTTGCACCAGGGTTGATCGGCCATCGCCGTCGTCCTGGTGTCGACGTAGTGCAGCATCCGCTTCAAGAGGCTGATCTGATCCTGCCGGCTCATGGGCACCTCCTCTGCAGTCGCTTCGATGTCGACTTTTGCTATCGATTTGTTGATACGCTACCGTATCATGGCAGCGCGCGGACGCAATATAAAAGGTTGGGAGCATTACTCGCCATAGCTGCGAAGGCGGTCGAGGTCGACGATGGTGACCCCGCCATATTCAAGCTTCAGCAGACCTTCCTTCTCCAACCGCTTCAGGCACTGATTGGCATTCTGCCGGGAAATACCTGACAGCGCTCCGATTTCCTCCTGGGTGATTTCCAGGTGACGCGTCGGATCGGGATAGAGCAGCGGGTTGAACAGCGAGGCGATCGAGCGCGCCAGCCGCCCGGTCGCGTCCAGGGTGCGGCCATATTCGACCAGCCCGATGAACTGGCCGAGCCGTTCGTTGAGCTGCGCGACCAGGAAGCGGTTGAAGGCCACGCTGTTCTCGTAGAGCCAGAAAAAGGTGGCGCGGTCCATCAGCGCCAGCCTGGAGTCGCGCAGCGCCACCATGTCGTAGCGCCGCGGCTCGCTCTTGAGCACGGTTCCCTCACCGAACCACGCGCCGGCGGTGAGGCCCGCAAAGCTCATCGCCTTGCCGCCGCGCGATACCGTTCCCATCCGCAGCAACCCCGAGACGACGCCGCACCAATAGTCGAACTGGTCGCCGCGCATGAACACCAACTCGTCGGCGCGGTAGGATTTCTCGATGATTCCGGCGCGCGCCCGTTCCAGGTCGCGCTCGCCGAGATCGCGCGACCAGATCGCGATGCGCTTGAGATGGTCAGGCGCGATCATGACGACGTTGCCAACCGGCGTTTTGCGGCGCAACAATGCCCGATATCGGAGCGCCCGTCACAGCCCCAAAAATTGCCGGCCAATTGTCTGACGCAAGACATTTCATGCTGCGGCTTTACTCTATTGAAGCTGCTCGCCCAACGGCGACGTTCGGCGAACGACGTGCGCTTGATATCAAGGCTTGGCATCTCGTGTGCCAGCAGCGCAAAACATGAATGGTCGCATGGCCTTGGCGGTTTGGCCGGGCTAGGATCGGCAAAACGATCGCGGCCACAAGAGCAAGAGCGCCAGAGAGCGCCGTTTTCCGGGAGGAGTTGAGGTGGACACTACATTGGACGTGCGCGGAGTGTCGTTGCGGTTCGGCGGCGTGCGCGCGCTTACCGATGTCAGCTTCACTATCAGAGACGGCGAGCTGTTCTCGATCATCGGCCCAAACGGCGCCGGCAAGACCTCGATGGTCAACTGCATCTCCGGCCGCTACCGCCCGACCGAGGGCCAGCTGTTTTATCGCGGCAAGGACATCACCTCGCTCAATCCGAATGCGCGCGCCTCGCTCGGCATCGGCCGCACCTTCCAGAATCTCGCGCTGTTCCACCATATGAGCGTGCTCGACAACATCATGGTCGGGCGGCATCACCTCCTGAAGAACAACTTCATCACGGGCTCGCTGTACTGGCTGACAGGCGCGCGGCGCGAGGAGCTGGAGCATCGCCGCAAGGTCGAGGAGATCATCGACTTCCTCGATCTGCAGGCGGTGCGCAAGGCGACCGCCGGCACCCTTCCCTACGGCCTGCGCAAGCGCGTCGAGCTGGCGCGCGCCATGGCGCTGGAGCCGAAGCTGATCCTGCTCGACGAGCCGATGGCCGGCATGAACTTCGAAGAGAAGGAGGACATGGCGCGCTACATCGTCGACCTCAACGAGGAGTTCGGCATGACGGTCGTCATGATCGAGCACGACATGGGCGTGGTGATGGACATCTCCCACCGCGTCATGGTGCTCGACTTCGGCCGCAAGATCGCCGAGGGCGATCCGGCGTCCGTGCTAGCCGATCCCCATGTCAAGCGCGCTTATTTGGGCGAGGAAGACGAGGCGCTGGTCGATCCCGACGACGCGCCGCAAGTCGCGGAGAACGCGGCATGATGGACTACGCCGCCCGCGTCGCGCAGGCCGACACCTATCCAAAACTGCTGCGGCTCAACGCAAAGGAGCATGGCGGCGAGATCGCGATGCGCGAAAAAGATTTCGGGCTGTGGCGCACCTTCACCTGGAACGACTATCAGACGCGGGTCCATGATTTCGCGCTCGGCATGGTCGCGCTCGGCCTCGGCCGCGGCGACGTCATCGGCATTATCGGTGACAACCGCCCGGATTGGGTCGCGGCCGAAGTCGCGACCCATGCGATCGGGGCCCTGAGCCTCGGGCTTTATCGCGACGTGCTCGACGAGGAAGCGGCGTATTTGCTGAACTATGGCGAGGCGCGGCTGGTGTTTGCCGAGGACGAGGAGCAGGTCGACAAGCTGCTCACGCTTGCCGATCGCGTGCCGCATCTCAAACACATCGTCTATTCCGATCCGCGCGGCATGCGCAAATATGACGACCCGCGGCTGATGGAAGCCGACAAGCTCGCCGCGCTGGGCCGCGAACGCGCCGCGCGCGAGTCCGGGCTCTATGATCGCCTCGCCGATGCAACCAAGGGCGAGGACGTCGCGATCCTCTGCACCACCTCGGGCACGACCTCCAATCCGAAGCTTGCGATGCTGTCGGCGGGCCGCGTGCTGCGCCACTGCGCGACCTATCTCGCGTTCGATCCCAAGGGGCCGGACGACGAATACGTCTCGGTGCTGCCGCTGCCCTGGATCATGGAGCAGGTCTATGTGCTCGGCAAAGGCCTGCTGTGCCGGATGAAGGTCAACTTCGTCGAGCAGGCCGACACCATGATGAGCGATTTCCGCGAGATCGCGCCCACGTTTGTTTTGTTTGCGCCGCGCGTTTGGGAAGCGATTGCCGCTGATGTCCGCGCGCGCGTCATGGACGCTTCGCCGCTGAAGCAGCGGCTTTACGATCTCGGCATGAAGACGGGTCTCGCCGCGCTCGAGAAAGGCCAGCGCTCTGGCGTCGCCGACATGCTGCTGTTCCGCTCACTGCGCGATCGGCTTGGCTTCACGCGGCTGCGCTCGGCCGCAACCGGCGGCGCCGCGCTCGGTCCCGACACCTTCAAGTTCTTCCGGGCGATGGGCGTGCCGCTGCGCACGCTGTACGGCCAGACCGAACTGCTGGGCGCCTACACGCTGCATGCCCCGGGCAAGGTCGACCCCGATACGAGCGGCGTCGTGATGGCCGATAGCATCGAAATCCGCATCGAGCAGCCGGACAGCCAGGGTGTCGGCGAGATCGTGGTGCGCCATCCCAACATGTTTCACGGCTACTACAAGAACCCGGAAGCCTCCGCCGCCGACATCAGGGATGGCTGGATGCATTCCGGCGACGCCGGCTATTTCGACGAGACGAAACAGCTCGTCGTCATCGACCGCATCAAGGATCTCGCCGAGACCTCGGGCGGCGCGCGCTTCTCGCCGCAATATATCGAGAACAAGCTGAAGTTCTCGCCGTACGTCGCGGAAGCCGTGTTGCTCGGCGCCGGCCGCGAAACGCTCGCGGCGATGATCTGCATCCGCTATTCCATCATCTCGAAATGGGCGGAGAAGAAGCGTATCGCATTCACCACCTATAGCGATCTCGCCTCGCGCCCGGAGGTTTACGATCTCCTGCGCAAGGAAGTCGAGACCGTCAACGCAAGCCTGCCGTCGGCGCAGCGCGTCTCGCGCTTCCTGCTGCTCTACAAGGAGCTTGACGCCGACGACGGCGAACTGACGCGCACGCGAAAAGTCCGCCGCGGCGTCATCAACGAGAAATACGGCGAGATCATCGACGCGATCTATCGCGGCGCCCAGATGATCCCGGTCGATACCGTGATCAAGTTCCAGGACGGCTCCACCCAGCGCGTGCGCACCTCGCTGCGGGTGATCGATCTTGGCAGCAGCGCACAACTCGCGGAGGCCGCGGAGTGATGCACGATTACGAGCACCGCTTCATTACTCGTCGTCCCGGACAAGCGAGCACTTGCGAGCGCGATCCGGGACCCATAACCACAGGCCGTGGTTGTCAGGCAGGCTGGCGGCCCCAGCGTCGCGCAACAACCACGTCCTGTGGTTATGGGTCCCCGCCTACGCGGGGACGACACCGTATTTGTGGACGCAGCTGCGCATGAACACCGCCTTCCTCATCCAGCTCCTCGTCAACGGCCTCGTGGTCGGCACGCTCTACGGCGTGGTCGCGATGTCGTTCGTGCTGATCTACAAGGCCACGCAAGTCGTCAACTTCGCGCAGGGCGAGTTGCTCTTGATCGGCGCCTGGGTCTGCCTCGTACTGCTCAATAAGTTCCAGATCCCGTTCTGGCTCGGCATGCCCTTGACGCTGGTGTTCATGTTCGCCTTCGGCATCGCGATCCAGATCGTGATCCTGCGCCCGATGATCGGCGAGCCGATCATCTCGGTCATCATGGTGACGATCGGACTGTCGACCGTATTCCAGGCGGCGCTGAAATGGATATTCGGCGTCAACCCGCAACCCTTCCCGCGCGTGTTCCAGAGCCAGAGCGTGAACGTCTTCGGCGCGCCGATCCAGACCGTCTATGTCATGAGCCTGATCGTCTCGCTGTTGATGATGATCGGCATGGCCTGGTTCTTCCGCGCCTCGAAATATGGCCTCGCGATGCGCGCCACCGCCTTCAACCAGCAGGTGGCGCAATCGCTCGGCATCTCCGTCAAGAACGTGTTCGCGATGGCCTGGGCGATCTCGGCGACCGTCTCGGCGGTCGCCGGCGTCGTCGTCGCCGTCGTCAACGGCGTGTCGTCGGGCCTGTCGGCCTATGGCATCAAGGTGTTTCCGGCGGCGATCCTCGGCGGGCTCGACTCGATCGGCGGCGCCGTGCTCGGCGGCATCATCATCGGGCTACTCGAGAACATCGCGCAATATGTCGACAGTCGAGTATCTGCACTGGGGCAATCTCTATGAGGTCGCGCCGTTCTACGTGCTGATCATCATCCTGATGATCAAGCCCTACGGCCTGTTCGGCACCACAGACATCGAGCGGGTCTGACCATGGCAGGCCCCTCCCTCATTCCTTCCGGCGACTTCCGCAGCACTTATGCGGCGGACACCACGATCTTTCCGACAAGGACGAGCCGCAACTTCGCGATTGTCGGCATCGTCCTGCTTTGCTTTGCACCGAAATGTTCTCAGCGAGTACTGGCTCAGCGATCTCGATCCAGATCGGCATCTTCTGCGATCGCAGCGCTCGGCCTCAACATCCTGGTCGGCTTCACCGGGCAGATCTCGATCGGCCACGCCGCGTTCTTTCTGTTCGGCGCATTCTCCTCGGCCTATCTCTCGAACAACTTGCCGATCCCGGTGTTCTTCGCGATTCCGCTCGCCGGCGTCGTCACCGCACTGGTCGGGCTGATCTTCGGCGTGCCGGCGGCGCGGCTGAAGGGGCTTTACCTCGTGATCGCGACGCTCGCCGCGCAATACATTTTGCTGGATTTCTTCTCCCGCGCCGAATGGTTCTCCGGCGGCTCGGTGCCGGCCAGCGCCAATCCGTTCTCGATCTTCGGCTATACGCTGCGCGGCGACCGGCAATATTTCTATGTCGTGCTGGCCTATGTCGTGGTGAGCTACGTCCTCGTCACCAACCTGATGCGCACGCGCGATGGCCGCGCGCTGGTCGCGATCCGCGACCATTATCTCTCCGCCGAGATCATGGGCATCAACCTCACCAAATACCGCACGCTGTCGTTCGGCCTCGCGGCGTTCTTCGCCGGCATCGCCGGCGCGCTCTACGCGCATTATCAGCTCGTGGTCTCGCAACGAAGGGTTCGGCATCGAGCGCTCGATCCTGTTCCTGGCCATGGTCATCATCGGCGGCACCGGCTCGATCATGGGCACGCTGATGGGCACCGCCTTCGTGGTGCTGCTGCCGGAATTGATGGAGTGGATCAGCGCTCGGCCTGAAAGGCGGCGCGATCGACAGCGCGCTGGCGCTCAACAACAACATCACCTTCCTGCGCGAGATCGCGATCGGACTCGATCATCATCGCCTTCCTGATGTTCGAGCCCGACGGGCTTGCGCATCGCTGGCGGCAGATCAAGACTTACTGGAAGCTCTACCCGTTCTCGCATTGAGGCCGGAACGGGACCGACTACAATCGACATCAACGAACAACAGGAGGAAACGACCCATGAAATGAAATCCCTTTTCAGCACGGCTTCGCTCGCGCTGCTTCATTGCCGGCGCGTCGGTCGGCGCGCAGGCGCAGATCGCGATCGGCCATCTCGAGGATCTCTCCGGCGGCACCTCCGACGTCGGCACGCCCTACGGCCAGGGCGTCGCCGACACCTTCGCCTGGGTCAACAAGAACGGCGGCGTCGGCGGCAAGCAGCTCAACGTCGACAGCAACGATTACGGCTATCAGGTGCCGCGCGCGATCGCGCTCTACAAGAAATGGTCCGGCGCCGACGACAAGGTCGCGGCGATCATGGGCTGGGGCACCGCCGATACCGAGGCGCTGACCGGCTTCCTCGCGCAGGACAAGATTCCCGGACATCTCCGGCTCCTACGCCGCGGCGCTGACCGATCCGGAAGGCACCAGCGGCAAGGCAAAGCCCGCGCCGTATAATTTCTTCTACGGTCCGAGCTATTCGGACGCGCTGCGCGCCGATACTGACCTGGGCGGCCGAGGACTGGAAGGCCAAGGGCAAGCCGGGCAAGCCGAAATTCGTCCACATGGGCGCCAACCATCCCTATCCCAACGCGCCGAAGGCGGCCGGCGAAGCGATCGCCACCGAACTCGGCTTCGAAGTGCTGCCGCCGCTGGTGTTCGCGCTGACGCCCGGCGACTACAGCGCGCAGTGCCTCAGCCTGAAGAGCTCCGGCGCCAACTACGCCTATCTCGGCAACACCGCCGCCTCCAACATCTCGGTGATGAAGGCCTGCAAGACCGCCGGCGTCGACGTGCAGTTCCTCGGCAACGTCTGGGGCATGGACGAGAACGCCGCCAAGACCGCGGGCGACGCCGCCGACGGCGTGATCTTCCCGCTGCGCACCGCGGTGGCTGGGGCGGCAACGCGCCGGGCATGAAGACGGTGATGGAAATCTCCAAAATGTCGGATCCCGACCGGCAAGGTCTATCGCCCGGTGCATTACATCGCCGCCGTCTGCACCGCGCTGTACATGAAGGAAGCGCTCGACTGGGCCGCCAAGAACGGCGGCGCCACCGGCGAGAACGTCGCCAAGGGCTTTTACCAGAAGAAGGATTGGGTGCCGGCCGGCATGGAGGGCGTCTGCAATCCCTCGACCTGGACCGAGAAGGACCATCGCGGCGACGCATGAAGGTCGATCTCTATCGCTCGAAGAGTCTCGGGGCCGACCGACGGCGACATCAACGATCTGATGGCCAAGGGCACCATCAAGCTCGAGAAGGTCAAGACCGTCGAACTGCCGCGCAAGCCGGAATGGTTCGGCTGGTGAGGTCAGCGAGCTATCCACACTCAGCCGTCATCCCCGCGAAAGCGGGGATCCAGTACGCCGCGGCCTCTCGATTAATCGCGGCGTCTCTGGAATACTGGGTCACCCGCTTTCGCGGGTGATGACAGCGGTAGATCGGACGAGACGATGACTCACAACCGATCGAACTCGACGCCGCCAACCGCCAGCGCCGGCTGCTGCCGCCCCGCTGCTCAGCGTGCGCAACATCGAGGTCGTCTATGACGACGTCATCCTGGTGCTGCGCGGCTTGAGCCTCGACGTGCCGCAAGGGCGCGATCGTGGCGCTGCTCGGCGCCAACGGCGCCGGCAAGTCGACCACGCTGAAAGCGATCTCCGGCCTGCTCAAGACCGAGGACGGCGAGGTCACGCGCGGCGAGATCATGTTCGACGGCGAGCGCATCAACGGCATCGATCCCGACAAGATCGTTCGCCGCGGCATCTTCCAGGTGATGGAGGGCCGGCGCATCATCGCCGACATGACGTCGCTGGAAAATCTGCGGCTCGGCGCCTTCACCCGCAGCGACAACGGGGTCAGCGCCGACATCGACATGGTCTACAGATATTTCCCGCGGCTGAAGGAGCGCACCGGCCTTGCCGGCTATCTCTCCGGCGGCGAGCAGCAGATGCTGGCGATCGGCCGCGCGCTGATGGCGCGGCCGAAGATGATCCTGATGGACGAGCCGTCGATGGGGCTGTCGCCGCTGCTGGTCAAGGAAGTGTTCTGCGATCATCAGGGAGATCAACCGCGATCTCGGCGTCACCATCCTCCTGGTCGAGCAGAACGCGCGCGCCGCGCTGTCGGTCGCGAGCCACGGCTACATCATGGAACAGGGCAAGGTCGTGCTCGACGGCTCCGCCGACGAACTGCGCGACAACGAGGACGTCAAGGAATTCTATCTCGGCGGCGCCGGCGACCAGCGCAAGAGCTTCAAGAACCTGAAAAGCTTCAAGCGGCGGAAGCGATGGCTGTGAGCGAAGCACTACGACGATCTCGAAACCCGCGAGCCTGCTGCGCGCGAGGCCGATCTGTTCGCGCGCCTGCCCGATGTGTTGCGCGAAAGCGATGGCTGCGCCTGCTTATGCCGAGCGACTGAAAGGCATCGATCCGGCTTCGATCACGAGACCGAGCCGCGCTGGCGCGCCTGCCGGTGCTGCGCAAATCCGAACTCCCTGCCCTGCACAAGGCCGCGCCGCCGTTCGGCGGCTTCGTCGCGGACGCGCCGGGATCGTTCGCGCGGCTCTTCACCTCGCCCGGTCCGATCTTCGAGCCGGAAGGCAGCCACGCCGACCCCTGGCGCGGCGCACGCGCCCTGTTCGCGGTCGGCTTCCGCCCCGGCGACGTCGTGCTCAACACCTTCAGCTATCACCTGACGCCCGGCGGCTTCATCTTCGACACCTCCGCGCGCGCGCTCGGCTGCGCGGTGATTCCGGCTGGCCCAGGGAATACCGAGCAGCAGTTCGAACTGATCGACGCCTATCGCCCGGTCGGCTACAGCGGCACGCCCGACTTTCTGAAGATCCTGCTCGATGCGGCAGCCAGCAGCGGGCCGCGACGTCTCCTCGATCAAGCGCGCGCTGGTGTCGGGCGCCGCGTTTCCGCCGTCGCTGCAGACAGGAGATCAAGTCGCGCGGCGTCGATGCCTATCAGGCGTTCGGCACCGCCGATCTCGGCATGGTCGCGTTCGAAACACCGGCGCGCGAGGGCATGGTGGTCAACGAGGATCTGATCCTCGAGATCGTCAGGCCCGGCACCGGCGATCCCGTGGCCGAGGGCGACGTCGGCGAGATCGTGGTCACCTCGCTCGACCCGCATCATCCCTGGATCAGGCTCGCGCTCGGCGATCTCACGGCGGCGCTGCCCGGCACGAGCCCGTGCGGCCGCACCAACATGCGCATCAAGGGCTGGATGGGCCGCGCCGACCAGACCACCAAGGTCAAGGGCATGTTCGTGCGTCCCGAGCAGGTCGCCGAGATCGGCAAGCGTCACGGCGAACTCGGACGGCTGCGGCTTGTCGTCACCCGCGACGGCGAGGCGGACGCCATGACGCTGAAGGCCGAATGCGCCTCGCCGAGCGATGCGATTCTGAACGAGCTCGGCACGACGCTGCGCGCGGTGACCAAGCTCGGCGGCAATGTCGCGCTGGTCGCGATGGGGACGCTGCCCAATGACGGCAAGGTGATATCGGACGAGCGCTGATCAGTTCGGCAGCACGGCCCAGTAGGTCCGCCCGTTCGTGTTGACGTCGCTGTTGTCGCTCGCCGAGAACACCAGTCCTCGCTTCGAATGCGAATAGCGGCCCTTTCCGAGCCGTCCGACGTCTTCGATGCCGCTGTGCGGCGGGCCCAACAGCTGGTTGCCTTCATAAAGCAGCAGCGGCGAACGCTTCGGATCGTCCTCGGTGTCGGCGAGCGCTTCGAAAATCTCCTGCGCCCGGAGCTGATAGCAGGAGACGCCGTTTGGGCGGTACAGCTCGAACGGCCGCTCCAGACGGAACACCACCCGCCCTCTTGGCACGGGATCGACCCAGCTCAGTTTGGCAGCCCCGGCGAGCACGAAATAGACCGCGAAGGCAACGACTGCGGCAATCGTCTTGTTCGTCCGGTTCCAGCGCACCATGGCCCGTGGTTAGCATGAAGAGGCCGCATGCGGTCAAGGCGTGCAGGCAACTACTTGCCGCGGCAAACCTTGCCACGGCGTATGCGCTCGTACGGATCGATAGCCGCGTGCCACCTTGCCTCACGGGGGGCCATGGGGTATCCACCCCGCGAACTTTCCGCGGGAGAACACGATGTCGGGCACGGGTCAAACGCTTTACCGGCGCGCACGGAAAGTGATGCCGGGCGGCACCCAGCTGTTGTCGAAGCGCCCGGAAATGTTTCTCCCCGAACAGTGGCCGACCTATTACAAATCGGCCAAGGGCGCCGAGGTCGTCGATCTCGACGGCAACATTTTTCTCGACATGAGCTTTGGCGGCATCGGAGCGACCGTGCTCGGCTTTGCCGACCCCGACGTGAATGCGGCCGTCAAGGCTGCGATCGATCTCGGATCGATGTGCACTCTCAATTGCGCTGAAGATATCGAACTGGCGGAGTTGCTGATCGATCGGCATCCATGGGCCGACATGGTCCGCTTCGGACGCGCCGGCGGCGAAGCCATGGCCATCGCGATTCGCATCGCACGTGCGGCCACCGGACGCGATATGGTGGCTTTCTGCGGCTATCACGGCTGGCACGACTGGTACCTCAGCGCCAATCTGGGGGCGTCCAGCGCTCTCGACGGCCATCTGCTGCCGGGGCTCGATCCCAAGGGGGTGCCGCGCGGCCTCGCCGGGCTGATGCAGCCGTTTCATTTCAATCGGCTCGACGAAATCGAGGCGATCGTCGCCGCACATGGCGAACGGCTGGCGGCCATCGTGATGGAGCCGGTGCGGTCGAGCGAGCCGGCGCCGGAATTCATCGAAGGCATTCGCGCGCTCGCCGACCGTTGCGGCGCCGTCCTGGTCTTCGACGAGGTGACCGCGGGCTTCCGCATCAATTCAGGCGGCGCGCATCTCGCCTACGGCGTCGATCCCGACATGGCGGTCTTCGCCAAGGCCATCTCCAACGGCTTCCCGATGGCGGCGATCATCGGCCGCGCCTCCGTGATGGACGCCGCGCAGGACACTTTCGTGAGTTCGACCGCCTGGACCGAACGCGTCGGGCCGGCAGCAGCTCTGGCGACCCTGCGCAAGCATCAACAGCTCGACGTGCCCCGGCACCTGATGCGAATCGGCTCGCGCGTCCAGAATGGCTGGAACGAGCTTGCAACCGCCAACAATCTTCCAATTCACACCTCAGGCATCGCGCCGTTGAGCCATTTCGCCTTCGAAGTGCCGGACGCCCAGGAAATACGAACGCTGTTCACGCAGATGATGCTCGATCGCGGCATTATCGCCAGTGGATCGTTTTATCCGATGTGGGCGCACACCGATCAGCAGGTCGACCGTTACCTCGACGCCGTCAACGTCGTTTTCCGCGACCTTCGCATCGCCATCGACCAGAAGGCCGTTCGGCAGCTGCTGCGCGGTCCGACGGCGCATGCCGGATTCACGCGGTTGACCTGACACGCAACGGCTCGACGTCGACGGGAACGCGTTTGCTTCTGCACACGACGCGTCAGGATCGCACGCCGAAAATGTCGGGGATCACGCGTCGATTGGTGCGCGACCGCGCGGCATTGGGATAAATCCCGTGCAACACGCTATCGGGATCCAACGCGCCACCGTCGATGACGATCGCACCCGTCGAGACGAACGTGTTGTCGCCCACCGACGTCGCGCCGATCACGCGGCTTCCGCCGTACATCACGATTCCGCGCCCGAAGGCGGGATAAACATTGTCGAGGTTCGCGCCGACCGTGCAGTTGTGATAGCAGATGAAATAGTCGGAATAGTTTGCGCGCCCGAGCACGGTGCCCACCGGGTGCTGGACCGCGAACACATCGGGCAGCTCGACTTCGTAGAACGCGTCCAGCGCATGCAGCGCCTTGTTCAGCGCGTAGGCCTTGTCGGCGATCGGGTGGCCGGGCCTCTCGCGGAATGCGCTGTTGGCGAGATAATAGAGAAAGATCGCGTATTGATCGGAATGCCAGTGCGAGAATTGCGGCTCGCCATTGGCGAAAAATCCCTTCAGCCTGACCCGCGAGAAGCAATATTCGACGCGGCCGAGCGCCAGCGCAACGAACCTCGGCAGATCGCCGAGATCGGTGCCGTCCGGAAACAGATTCTCGAATTGCTTCCGCACATAGGTCGCGAGTTCGGCTTGGGGAAGCGAGAGTTGCACGGGTCTAGTTCCTGCTCGAGAAGCTCGCGCGAACGTCGAGGCCGCGCGAGTAGAGATGGCTGCGCAGCTTGATCGGGCTATGATCGGTGAAAAGGAACATCGAGGAGATCGCCACCGCCGATGCGCCGGCCTCCAGCGCATCGATCGCATGCTGCAGTGAACCGCAACCGCCCGACACGATCAAGGGCACGCTCAGCGCATTCGCGCATTTGTGGATCATGTCGAGGTCGTAGCCGCCCATGGTGCCGTCCTGGTCGATCGAGCCGAGCAGCACCTCGCCGCAATGCAGATCCTCGCAGCGCCTCGCCCATTCGACCGGGTCGAGCGCGACCTGCTCGCGGCCGCCGTCGATGAAGACGCTGGCGTGGTCGCGACCGATCCGCTTGTAGTCGATCGAGACCGTCATGCACTGGTCGCCGAAGGTGCGCGCCGCCTCGCGCAGGAATTCGGGACGCCGCACCGCTTCCGAATTGACCGATACCTTGTCGGCGCCGGCGCGCAGCAGCATGTTGACGTCGTCGAGCGTCTTGACTTCGCCGCCAACCGTGAACGGCATGAAGATCTCCTCGGACATCCGCTCGATGATCTCGACGACGCGGCTGCGCGAAGCGGCACTCGGGACGATGTCGAGCACGATCAGTTCGTCGACGCCGTAATCGTTGTAGACCTTGGCCGTCGTCACCGGATTGCCTGCGGCGCGCTCGTTCTCGAAGAAGCGAACGTATTTGACGAGCCTGCCGTCGCGCAGCAGGAATTTCGGGATCAGTCGCTTCTTCAGCATGTGGTTCTTTTTTTGGGCATGATCTCCGCGCAAACGCGTTCCGCGTTTGTCGCGAGGGAAAACCGCTTCACACTTTTCCGGATCATGCCCTAGGGATTCCAGCGCAGGAAATTGCCGACCAGTTCGATGCCGCTGTCCTGGCTCTTCTCGGGATGGAACTGGGTGGCGGCGATGTTGTCGCGGGCGATGATCGCCGTCACCTGCTGGCCGTACTGTGCGTAACCCACTACGTCGCGGGCATCGTTGCAGCGCATGGCAAAGCTGTGCACGAAATAGAACGCCAGATTGTCCTCGCGAATACCGGCGAGGATCGCGTGGTCGCGCTGCTTCGCCACCATGTTCCAGCCCATATGCGGGATCTTCAAGGCGGGGTCGTTGGGCATCAGCCGTACGACCTCGGCATCGAACCAGCCGAGCCCGCGATGCAACGCGCCGCCGTCGGCATGCTCCTCGGACGTGTTCGCCAGAAGCTGCATGCCGAGGCATACGGCGAGGAACGGCTTGCCCTTCTCCCGCACATAGCGGTCGAGCAGCTCGTCGATGCCGCGGGCGCGGATATTGGTCATGGCGTCGCCGAAGGCGCCCACGCCGGGCAAGATCACATGCGATGCATCAGCGATCGCGACGGCGTCATGGGTGACGACGGGATTGAAGCCGCAATATTCGACGGCGTTACGCACCGAGCGCACGTTGTTGATGCCGTAGTCGACGATGGCAACGTCTGACATCACCCTCTCCCCACGGCGCCGTAGGCGCCCTAACCTATCCCTTGCCGCCGATCTCGACTCCCGGATGGTTCGGCCACGGCACCTTCGTGTTGTCCCATTTGTCCATGTCGGGCATGCGCCGGCCGGCTTCGACCGTATTCGGCGAGAATTGCCACGGTGAGACCTCGTGCTTGATCGCAATGCCGAGGAATTGCTCCTCGGTGAGGTTCAGGTAGTCGAGGAACAGGTCGAGGCTGGGCGGCCGCTTGCCGTCATACTCGCGCACCAGCGCCTCGCCCTCCGCGCGGGTCATGCGCTTGTTGCGGATATCGACGTTGGCGAGGTGGTTGGTGCGTCCCATGCCGCGCTTGATGTATTTCAGGTAATCGCGCACGCCCTGGAAGAAACATTCGATCTTCTCGTAGTCGTATTCCGGCGGAACGCCCTCGACTTCCTGCCCCTTCCAGCCGAGCTCGCGCTTGATGATATCGACGTGTTTCCTGGTATCCCATTTGATGTAGCTGCCGAGGCAGACCGAGCGGCATTTGATCCGCATCAGCTCCTTGCGCGGCGGATAGACGAACGGATAGAGGTCGCGCTTGGCGACACGCCCGCCGAGAAACTCGTACATGTCGTCGGCGGTGATGCCGAGATTCATGGCGCGGTTGAAGCGCTTCTCGTCGACTTCTTCCATCTCGTCGTAGGAATAGAACGACTGGTATTCGGCCAGGCTCTCGCCCCACATCAACAGCGGCGTCTCGTAGCGGATCGCGACCTGCATGGTATGGGCGTAGATGCCGGTGTGGCAGTGCCAGCAGAAGTCGCCGCGCCGCTTCAGCAATTCCAGCATCAGCTCGCGCACCACGTGCCAGTTCGGCGTGAAATTCAGCACGTCGACGCCGAGCTGCTTGAACACGCTGGTGTTGTTCTCTTCGATCAGCGGCCGGTAGAACCAGTGATCGAAGCGCACAACCAGCGGCTTCAGGCCGAGCTTGCGCACCACGTACCAGAGCTGGAACACGCTGTCCTTGCCGCCGGAATAGGGCACGATGCAGTCATAGAGGCCCTTGTCGCGGTATTGGCCGACCAGCTCCATGAGTTGCTTGTGGCGATCGTCCCAGTCGATCTGGGTATCGCGCACCTCGATCTGGCGGCAAACACTGCAGGAACCGGCCTCATCGAACGACGTCGCCTCCGCCGTCTCCGGTAACAAGCATTTGCTACAATTCAACATTTTCCGAATTTCTCGCGATGGCATCTTTTGGCGAGCGGCTTACCATGCCGTCCATCCCCCGTCGACCGCAATGCACTGGCCCGTCACATAGGCGGACAGATCACTCGCCAGATAGGCCACCGCGCCCTTGATGTCGTCTTCGCGGGCCATCCGCGCGAGCGGCGTGCGCGCCGCATAGCGGGAGAGGAACGGCTCCGGCGTCTGCCTGAAGACGCCGCCCGGCGCGACGGCGTTGACCCGGACTTTCGGGGCCATGGTGGTCGCCAGCCATCGCGTCATCTGGATCAAGCCGCCCTTGCTTGCGGCATAGGCTGCGGGATTGCCGAGGCTGGTGCCCTCGTAGAGCCGCCAATCGGGTCCCACTAACCCGTAAATCGAGGAAATATTGATGACGCTGCCATGACCCGACGCGGCGAGGTCCGCGGCGGCCGCCTGGACCAGGACGAAAGGCGCGGTCAGGTTGACCTCCAGCGCGCGCCGCCATGTCTGCGCCGATTGCTGCTCGAACGGCACTGCCCAGCCTTCGAGCCCGCTGGTGCCGACAAAGGCCGCACAATTGACGATGATATCGATGCGGCCGAATTTCTCGCGCACGCGCCGCGGCAGCTCCTTGACATCGGCCGCCTGCTCGAAATCGCAGGCGAATGCCGAGGCCGTCACGGGAAAGTTCGCGGCCAGCGCCGCGGCCGCCTCTTCGCCGCCGGGCGCTGCGACATCCGCGATCGCAATGCCGGCGCCGAGCTCGGCAAGGCCGTTCGCGACGACACGGCCGATATGGCCGGCGCCGCCGGTGACGAGCGCGACGCGCCCGTCGAGCGACATCATCTCGCGGAGTGACCGTTCCGTGCTCACCGGAAGAACCTCTGAAATTCGTCGGAGGCGCGTTGCAGATCGTCAAGACGGCCGACGTCGATCCAGTATTCCCGCAAGGGGAACACCACCGATGGCTTGCCGGCGGCGATCGTCCGCTCGATCAGCGTGGTCATGTCGACCGCCTCGTTGGCGGAGAGATGATCCAGCACGCCGGGATCAAGCAGGTAGACGCCGGCATTGACGAAGAATTTCTGGGTCGGCTTCTCGCGAATGCCGAGCAGGCGATGATCGTCGAAATCGATCACGCCGAACGGCACGGTGATCGAATGCTCGCGGACGCAGACGGTGGAAAACGCCTGGTGCGCAAGATGGTATTTCAGCATCTGGCCGAAATTCACCGTCGTCAGCAGGTCGCCGTTCATGACGAAGAACGGCTGCTGCGGCCGCTGCGGCAACAGCGAGAGGGCGCCGGCGGTGCCGAGCCGCTCGTTCTCCTGCAGATAATCGATCTCGACGCCCCAGGCCGAACCGTCGCCGAAATAATCCCAAATCATCTCGGCCTTGTAATTGACCGAGATGAAGAACTTGCCGAAGCCGGCCTTGGCGAAGCCGGCGAGCACGGTTTCCAGAATCGGCTTGTCGCCGACCCTGATCAAGGGCTTGGGGATATCGTCGGTGATCGGCTTCAGCCGCGAGCCGAGGCCGCCGGCCATCAGCACGACCCAATGATCGGATTGCTGCGCCAGCGCGAGATCGTCGATCAGCTTGACGTCGACGATGCGGCCATCCGCGTCGACGATCGGCAGCTGATGGATCCCGTGCTTGCGCATCAGGCTCAGCGCCGCCGCATCCGTTGTGCCCGTCGCAACGGTGATCGGCGAGCGGTTCATCACTTGCGCGATCGGCGCCGTCAACGGCACCGACGCGAGGATCGCGCGCCGGATGTCTCCGTCGGTTGCCGTGCCTGTCAGCCTGCCATCGCGGCAAACCAGCGCAATCTGCAGGCTGCCGTCGCCGATGACGCGAATGGTCTCGAGGATGGAGGTCGCTTCATCGACCAAATGGTTCGATATCGATCTCATGCAACCGCCTAGGCGAGTGGCTCGCGATTCGGGATGTCGTACGCGAATTCGAATTCGCCCAGCACGACCTTGGGCCCGGGACGTCCGGGATAAACCGTGGCGCGAATCCGCCGCTTGATCTCCTCAGGGGTCATCGACGGGGAAATCACGCACAATTCATCGAGCTGGGCCCGCGTAAAAGGCACGCGCGACCAGCTGCCGGACGAACTCGGAAGCTGCCTGGCGGTGGCGATGCCGCTGACGATGTCGTGGTACAGCGCAAGCATCACGATCATGGTGCGATATTTCAGCGTTTCCACGGATTCACCGGCAAGCACCGGAAAGCGCCGTTCTTCGATGATTGCACCCCTGTCGACCTTTTCGACCATGTGGTGACATATCGCGCCATATTCGGCAGCACCTTCGTAGATGCAAAAATTGTAGCAACCGGTCCCCGGATAATCACGCGAAGCCGGATGGAAGTTGATCGACAGGCTGGACGTGCCGAGAATCCGCCGCGGCACGATCCATGGCGACAGATAGGAAATCAGACAATCAACCGGCTGATCGAACGCCTCGTCGGGGAACGGATCGCCCACGGTTCCCCGAAGCCAGGTCAATCTGTCTCCAAACACGATCTCGGCGAACAGGCCAGCCTTCTCGCACCATTTGTCGCGCTTGGTCAGAAGCACGATCTTCCTCATAGATCGCCTCATCAACCGAATCCGCCGATCATCTCGTCGGCTGAATAGTCACGATCGGCGGCCCGTCCGAGCAGCTCCCAGTAACGGACAGGTGCAATCCCGTCGCCGGGCCGCTTCACTGCAATATTGTGCGTCGTATAAATCTCCCCGCGCGCTATATCGGCGGCGGCGACCAGGCTGCGTCGCGCGATCCTGCGATTGGCGAATTCTTGCGGAGCAGGCACCTTGCGTCCGTCGCCGAGAGCCGCCTCGACATCGCGGATCGAACCGATCATCGCCGCCAGCTCCGGCGGTTCTATGGAGGCCCGATGATCCGGCCCCGGCAAATTGCGGTCCAGCGTCAGATGCTTTTCGATCACGCAAGCGCCCAGCGCGACCGCCGCGGCTGCGATATGAATCCCCCGGCTGTGATCCGAAAAACCGACCGGAAGTCCGAAGGCGTCGCGCAACGTGGCCATCGCGCGCAAATTGATCGACTGCGGATCGGCCGGGTATTCGGTGGTGCAGTGGAGCAGCGTCACCTTGCTGCGCAATTCGGTCCAGCTCTCCCGCTCGAGCAGCACGTCGGAAAAGTCTCCTAGCTTCGGCTGTGCCGCCGCATCCCGGAGATAGCCAAACGCGATCACGCCAAGCGCCTGCTCGACCTCCGCGAGCGTGGCCATGCCGGTGGACAGGATGATCGGAAGGCGAAAGCGCGCCAGATGCAGCAACAGGGGTGCATTGGTGAGATCGCCGGAACCGACTTTCAATGTCGAGACGCCGACGCGCCTGACGAGATGCGTCGCACTGTCGGCATCGAACGGCGTGGACATATAGCCGATGTTTGCCGCGGCGCAGGCGGCCGCGATCTGTTCCTCGTCATCTTCACCGAGTTCGAGTTCACGCAGCATCTCCAGCTGCGACTGCTGGTGTCCCGTCGTTACCTTCTGGTAGTCCGCCTTTGCGGCGCCCGCCGTCGCCAACTGGTTCGCCCGGAACGACTGGAATTTCACCACGTCGGCGCCGCCGCGCACCGCAGCATCAACCAGCGCCAGCGCACGCGCGCGATCGCCATTGTGGTTAACGCCCGCCTCCGCGATGATCAGGGTCCGCCGATGCATGCATGTACCGCTGCTGATAGTGCCTTCAATCGTGTGGTTGTCTTAGTCGAGTGGGCTGTTAAAAGCAACGCAAACGGCCTGCGGATGCATGCCTTGACCGGCCCAGAGCTACGATCGAGTTTTCCGCGGATGGACGTCTGAAAATGTCGAAGGAACCGCAGATACTGTTCCTCCTCGTCGGACGCGGCGGCTCGAAGGGACTGCCGGGCAAGAACCTGCGCGAGATCGGCGGACTGAGCCTGATCGGATACAAGGCGGTCGCGGCGTTGCAGTCGCGCTACTGCAAACGCCTGATCGTCTCCAGCGACAGCGCCGAGATACGCGACGAGGCGATGCGCCACGGCGCCGAGATGCTGTTCGAGCGGCCTGCAGAGCTTGCGACCGACACCGCCTCCTCCAATGACGTGATCCTGCATGCCATGGACTGGATCGAGGTGCATGAGAAGCGCCGCTACGACGCCATCATGCTGCTCGAGCCGTCCTCCCCGTTCGCGCGGCCGGAGCATTTCGACGCAGCGGTCGAGCTGTTCGTCGCACGCAAGGCGAGCCTCGTGGTCGGCATGCGCGAGACCGAGGTCGCCTCCGTCTTCGTCGGCACGCTCGGCAGCGATGGATCGATCGGAGGTATCGTCGAAAAGCTGCTGAGGACGCCGGCGCAGCGGCGGCAGGATCAACCGCCGGAAGTCACCATGAACGGCGCGCTCTACCTGATCGGCTGGGAGGCGATGCGCAAGCATCGCAAGGTCTACGCCGACCCAAGCGCAAGCTACGGCATCCTGATGGACCGCCTGCATTCGATCGAGATCGAGAGCGCCGCCGACCTCGCCTACGCCTCCTATCTCATTGAGCACGACATGCTCGATGCCTCGCCGTGGCGGAGCTGACATGACGCGTCCGCGCCGCATCGCCGTCGTCACCGGTTCGCGGGCGGATTACGGATTGCTGCGCGGCGTCCTCGCGCGCCTCAAGGCCGCGGATGACGTGGACCTCAGCGTGATCGCCTGCGGCATGCACCTGGTGCCGAAATTCGGCGAGACCTGGCGCGCGATCGAAGCCGACGGCTTTCCGATCGCGGCTCAAATCGATTTCCAGCTCACCGACGACCGCCCCGAGACGGTGGCGCGCGGCACCGGCATCGGGCTTACAGGCTTTGCGGACGCGCTGCCGAAGCTTGCGCCCGACGTGCTGGTGCTGCTCGGCGACCGCTACGAAATTCTCTCAGCCGCGGTTGCTGCCACGCTGTTGAACATTCCGATCGCGCATATCCATGGCGGTGAAATTACCGCAGGCGCCTTCGACGATGCGATCCGCCATGCCATCACCAAGATGGCATCCTTGCATTTCGTCGCGGCCGAGCCCTATCGGCAGCGTGTCATTCAGATGGGCGAAAATCCGGATTTGGTCTTCAATGTCGGCGCGCCCGGGCTCGATGTCGCGAGCACCGCACCGGCGATCGGCCGCCCCGAGCTGCTTGCGCAGCTCGGGTTGAGCGGGCCTGAGCGTTTCCTGCTGATCACCTTGCATCCGACCACCGCGCAGCCGGGCGCGGATGCCGCGAATGTCGCCGCACTGCTGAACGCGCTGGCTGATATCGGCGACCGCAGCTTCGTCTTCACCGGCGTCAATGCCGACCCCGGCTATCGCGCGATCGACGACGCCATCCAAAACTTCGTCGCCGCGCGTCCGCAACAGGCGAAACTGTTCGCGTCGCTCGGCAGCGAGCGCTACTGGGCCGCGCTGCGGCTCGCGGATGCCGTGGTCGGCAACTCCTCGAGCGGCATCGTGGAGGCCCCGGCCGCCGGCGTTCCCTCGATCAATATCGGCGATCGCCAGTTGGGGCGGCTTCGCGCCGCCTCGATCATCGATTGTCCGGCCGATCCCGCCGCCATCCGCGCGGCGCTCGAGGCGGTGTTCGATGGGCGCTTTCGCGTCGATCCCGCCGCAACCCCGCCCTATGGCCGCGGCGGCGCCTCCGAGAAGAATCGCGGGAACTCTGCGCACCATCGACCTTCGTGCCGCTTTCCCGAAGCATTTCCATGACTTAGCCGCACAAACCGGCGCCCCGAAATCATAGTCCCGATGATTGCTTGCACCGCGTCGCAGGTTGTATAGATCGGACCGGCCTTGAGCGGCCCGCGCGCCTTGCCGGAGATTTGCGACATGACCACAATCGACTCGCTCACCGATGTTGCGTCGGCAGCAGACATTCGCGAGTTGCCGATCCCGCCCTACCGCAGCGCGACGCTTCCGGCGATCGACTATGACGCCCATCCCGCCTATGGCGGTTTCCTTCCCAAGCCGACGCTGCGCGAGCGCATCCACGCGATGAATGTGTTCCTGCGCACCTTCGGCTTCGTCACGCTGCGCCGCATCGTCGATTACGAGAACATGCCGCTGCTGACCAAGGAAACCGGCTTCAAGGGACTGAATTTCTCGACCGCGCTGCGCTTCATGTCGATGTACGCAACCATCCGCGCCTCGCGGCTCCTCCGCACGCTGACGGGACAACGCCGCCCCGCAGTTCCCGCCAACCCGGCCTTGCTGAACAAGCTGACGTCGGACGGCATCGTCTGCCTGTCGCTCAAGCCGGACGAGATCGACGCTATTCGTGCAGCTACGCTGCCTGCGTTTGCCAAGCTCGACGAACGTCGCGCCAACATTCCGCTGGAGAAGCGCAAGTTCGACGACAATGTCTACTGGTGCACGCATTCCGCCGACCCGCAGGCCTTCGCGGCGGTCGAGAAGGTCTTCGGCCGCTATGACATCGCGAAGGCCGCCAGCGCCTATCTCGGCCGGCCCGTCGGCGTGAAGCATGTCAACGCGCAGATCAACGACCCGCAATTTGCATTCTGGAAGCGCCAGTTCCCGGACACCAAGCTGGCGGACCCCTGGGGCAGCTATCTGCATATCGACGCCACCTACGGCATGCTGAAATGCGCGATCTACGTGCACGACATCGGCCCCGACGGCGGACCGTTCTGCTATGTCCGCGGCAGCCAGAATGCGAAAGTCGGCTGGTTCGAGGGCATGGTCCGCCGCACCAACGACTTCTGCGGCAACTCCGGACGCAAGGTGGAGGCGCGCAAGCAGTTCATGGCGCTGCCCGCCTTCCTGCGCAAGAAGGCGGAGTTCGGCGCCGACATCCTCGACAATTCCGCGGAAGCCGAGCGGCTGCGCGAAGGCCACTTCAGCGCAACGTCGAACTTCGGCAACTGCATCCTGTTCGACGGCAACGGCATTCATCGTGGCGGCATGGTCAATCAGGGCGAGCGGCGCTGCCTCTTCATCCTGCTGGCCGAGATCTGATCGCGCGGCACGCGCTTCGGATCAGGACATCTTCTGCGCGGCGCGAAGCCTGCTCGGGCGGTTGAGATAGGCGGCGAGCTGCGCGGCGTCGAACGCCTCGTTCCGCTGCCGCAGCACGCTGTCTTTGCGAACGAAAGCCAGATCGATTTGCGCCAGCGCACCGTCGATGTCGCGCATGTGACCCTCGAGCACGTCATAGGCCGCGAAACCGGCCTCGTCGCAAAAGCGCACGATGTCGGCGAATTGCGGAATCCCGCGCCGCGCCTCCATCATGACGGTTTCGACGATCAACATGTCGATCTCGCCGATACGGCTTCCCAGCCCCTTGAGCGCCTCGATCTCCGCGCCCTGCGTATCGAGCTTCAACAGAACGGGATGCTCCAGCGTTTCGGGCAGCAGCGAATCGAGCCGTCGCATCGGGATGCGGCGCGCCTCGCCGTCGAGCACCTTGCCTTCGGCCTGGGAGAACAGGCTCGAGCCCGACAGGTCGTCGTGAACGTTGAAGGTCACATCGCCGTTCTCGGCGCCGGCGGCGACCAGGAAGTATTCGGCATTGAGCTGCGCTTTAAGCTTTTCCAGCACCGGCCGGCACTCGGCGACGGGCTCGACCAGGAAATAGCGCGCGCGCGGAAACGCCCGGTAGATCGGGGGCGTGCCAAAGGCGACGCCGACGTCGATCACCGTACGAAAGTCGAAGCCGAGCGATTTGAGATGCTTGAAGAACAGGCCAAAGCTGCGCACCGGCGCATTCGTGCGCAGCAATCGAAGGCCGAAAATCTCCAGCACAACGTTGATGCCCTGGAAAACGGCTGAGATGAAGCCCCTCATGAATCTCCACACGCAGCGCCAACCGCTGAAACGGCACCGCAATTTGCAATTGATGGGTCGGTTTGGTAGATCAGCGGGAAAGGCCGGTCAAGCGACCGACTACCGGGCAAAAAGCAAATAAAGTCAGCGAAGCAAGCATGAAGGTTCTCGTCACCGGCAGCGCTGGCTTCGTCGGCCAAGCGCTGATGCGGCGGCTGGCGGACGCGGGGTTCGCGGTCTCAGGCCTCGACAAGGATCCAAGCGCGACGAGCCACTATGTGTGCAACCTCCTCGACGCGGCAACGCTGAAGAATATCGTGGGAAACCTCGAGCCGGACGCGCTGGTCCATCTGGCGGCGCGCACCGACCTCGATGAAAGAGCCGACCTCGCCGGCGGCTATGCCGCCAACATCGACGGCGTGCGCAATCTGATCGATGTGGTGCGAGCGACGCCGTCGATCAAGCGCGCGATCTGGACCTCGTCGCAGCTGGTATGCCGTGTCGGCTATGTGCCGCGCGACGAGACGGACTACAACGCCGATACGCTTTACGGAAAGAGCAAGATCATCACCGAGCAGGTCGTCCGCGAACAGGACGGCGGGGGCCGCGAATGGTGCCTGGTGCGGCCGACCACGGTATGGGGGCCGGGCATGAGCGCGCACTACCAGCTGTTCCTGCGCATGGTCCAGGGCGGTTATTACGTCCATGTCGGCCGGGAACCGCTATGGAAGTCCTACAGCTATATCGAGAACATCACGTTCCAGTACATGCGTCTGCTGCAGGCGCCGGCCGAGCTCATTCATCGCAAGACTCTCTATCTCGCCGACTATGAACCGATCGACCTGATGGCGTGGTGCGACGCGTTTCAACGCGCGCTCGAGGTGCGGCCGATCCGCCACGTTCCGGTCGGGCTCGCGCGCGCGCTCGCCAGGTTCGGCGACGCCGTGAACGCAGTCGGCGTCCGCAGCTTTCCGTTCAATTCGTTCCGGCTCAACAACGTGTTGACGCAGTATCGCTTCGATACGGCGGCGACCGAGGCGGTCTGCGGGCCCCTGCCCTACACCATGGAGCAGGGCGTCGCCGAAACCGCGGCCTGGCTTCGCAGAATAACGGCGCCTTAATTGGCGCCCGCAGGGCGCGCCGCAGCCGGCTTCGCCGCGCCTTGCTCCCGACCGCCGAGATCCGCAGCCAGCCCGACAATGATGATCGAGATCAGCACCAGCGCCGAATTGGCAATCCCCAGCGGGCCCTGGACCGGACTCAGCAGAATGGTTGCGATGATGAAGGTCAACAGCAGCGCCGGCGTGGCCAGCGCCGAATGTCGCACGCCGAAAGCGCTGCAGCCGGCGGCAAATCCCCAGATCAGGATGTAGATCACGGCGCCCATCAGGCCGAAATCGAGGTAGGCAGCAGCCCAGGCCGTCGGGAAGAAGCCATGCAATCCCGCGGACTGCAGCTGGTTTTTCAACGTCAGCAGTTCATCGCTGTGCGGAAAGAAGACCCGGAGGATCGGTGAGAGCACCCCGATCTGGTAGACGCCCCAATGCGGTGAGAGCCGGTCGCGTTCGCGCCAGGTCATGTCGAGAATGCGAACGCCATGCGTCAGATAGAAATACGTGCTGAGCACGGCGACCGCCGCACCCGGGGAGAGACGGCCCGACTGGATCGCCGAGATGACATAGCCGCTCGGCTTGGTGTGCCAGGCCTGATCCATGATCAGGAGCAATGTGGTGACGTCGTCCCGGCCGCCGGCCTGCTGGGCGGCCTCCGCTGCAACGATCATCTTGCCGATGTCGCCTGCACTGATCGCATCACCGGGCGATTTCGTCGCAGGCGGCCGTTCGCCGCCGCCATGGCTGCGATCTTCCTGTTCGGCGCGGGCCGCGAGCCCGGTGAAGGCGGCGAAACCGAAGGACGCGCGTCCCCCTGGCGCTCGACCGTTGAAGGTTGCTGGCCGATGTCCGCCCGTTGCTGCTCGCGGGTCATGGCCAGATCGGCCTCGCGGTCCTTCAACCGCTGTTGTAGCTCGCGAACCACTCCGCTCATCTGCACGCAGAAGTTTCGCCGGCTGGCCCAGATTCCACTGGAGTAGATGCCGAACAGCAGAACCAGCACGATCATCTTGACGAAGAGATGATGTCCTTCCGGCAAGGCCCGCCGTCCCTGCGCGAGCCGCACGAGCACCGCGGCAATCGTCAGAAGAATGACGAACAGGATCGGCATTCGTCCGGCATAGAGTAGCGCGTAGCCGACCGGCGACAGGATCGAGAGCTGCGCCAGCACGGCCGCCCATCCGCGTATCTGTTCTCCCTTCAGGAGAAACAGCACGACCGAGGCGAAGCCGAAGGAAAACAGCAGGTATCCGAGATAGAGCAGCGGCGTCCGCTTGACCTCGACGAGATCGATCAGATCCGGCGCACAACGCAGGAGCTCCGCATATGCGCTGTTGCTGACGCCGCTGAGCACGATGCGGTCGAGCGCGATCAGGGCGATGCCGGCGATGCCGGCACAGGACGAGATGCCGACCACGCGACTGAGCCGATCCGTCCGCGGCGCCGGCCCGTCTGGGCGATTGGCGAACCAGACCCGAAAACACCAGGCGCCGGCCTGCTGCGCCAAAGCGAACAGCGAAATGCCGATCACCACGATCGCAAGCACCGCGCCCGACGGCTGATTTGTATAATCGACCGGTCCGATCGCGACGACGATCAGAAGCACGCTCCAGACGGTGACGATGAGGACCGTGGGCGAGGAGAAAAACCGCGCTGACGTTGCGAGCTGCTGCATTCCGCCTTCGGAAAATTCGGGCTGATCCGGCGCTGTGTAGCAAGGGCGACGCCCCGCCGCAACGCCGCGAGCTCCAGCGGGAAGCCTTCGCTTTGCCAATGTGCGGCCGACCCGGTAGCGAACGTCAAATCTGCTTATCAAGCCGGCCCGGAACGGTATCATCGTTGCGTCCGGCGAGAGCCGAGGCTGCGAGTACGATGCCGATCGACGTCGGAGCCGACCAAGAGCTGACAACGGGCGTGGAATGCTTATGGGGCGGGTGGAACCGTTGTCTCTCCAAACCTGTCGAATGCGGCGAGCCGCCGTTTGCGAAGCCAAAAAGCGACAATCGCGAACGAACAGAAGATCAGAAAGGAATTGGCCATGCCGAACGGGCCGCTGAGTGGGCTGATCAGTATCGCCAAATAGACAAATGCCAGCATCAACTCGGCTCCCGCAGACCCGGTGCGTTTGACCGCCGCCCAGGCTGCACCAGAGAGTGCTCCCCAAGTCACGATGAGTAGTAGACCGCAAGGCACACCGGCGTCTATGAACCACGCGGCCCATGCGCCGGGGAACCAGCCAAGTAGCCCGGTCGTCATCAGTTGGTCCCGCATGGTTTCCGGCAGCTTCAGCGTCGGTGCGAATTCGTCGAATAGTGGCGAAAGGATTCCGATCTGGTAGAGGCCGAAATACGCGAAAAGCTCGTGGTGATGCTCTACCATGCGTTGCACGGTCGTGGGGCTATGCGTCAGGTACATCGCCGCACTGAGGGCGTCCATTGCTTCGGCAGCGCTGATCTTGCCGGTTCTCACGGCATGATTAAGCCAGTCGCTGGGCGTCAGGTCCCATCGCTGGGCCGCCACGCGCAGGAAGGATTCATAATCGACGACCCGATTAACCTCGCGCCGGCTCGCCCACACGAAGTTGGTATAGGCAATGAAGGCAACAGCAAACGCGAGCATCTTGGGCCAGAGATACCAACTCTCGGGTACCAGAGAGCGTCCGAGCATCTTGCGCACCAGTGTACAGCCGACCGCAAGCAGGATCACCAGTAGAATCGGCATCCGACCGCCATAAATCACCGAATAGCCGACCATGGCAATGACCGAGAATTGCGCGAGCCAGCCGGCAATGCGGCCGACTTTCTCGCCACGCAGAAGGAATAGGCTTACTGAGACACAGGAGAAGGACACCGTTAGATATCCGATATAAAGCAGTACCGAGCGCTTGATTGGCACGCCGTCTAATACCTCGGCGGCCCGGCGCGCGCGCAACGCTGTAATGCCGATCGACCAATCTTGTCCGCTTAGGAAAATCTTGTCGATGGCGATTAGAGCCGCCCCCGTGAGGCCTGCAATCGCGCAGACAACGATGACAGTGTCTAGACTTTCCTCGTCCGCTCGCATAGGCGACGGCCGCGGTCCCGGAAGGCTGACGGTGACAGAGGCGAAGCAAAACGCCAACAATCCCGAACCCATGAGCGACCACGCCGTAAGCCCCGGGGTGTGGCTGTAGTCGATCGGAACCGAGAAGTAGATCGCCACGAAGACGATCCAGACCAGGCACATCAGCACGTCCGGGCGAAAGATCGGCCTAGTCATGGGTGGCGGACCGCTGATGACTGCCCATACGCACGAAGGAAAATTCGGGGAGCATGCGCCGCGAAACTATGCCGAGGGCCAGCCAGCAGACCGGATTCGTCGGGTTGAAACCCAACACGATATCCAGTCCCGAAGCGATTACGAACAACGCCAGTGCGCGATCGGTGCTATCGCCAGCGTCGATGCGCATGAAAGATACGAGCAACATTCCGCCGAGAAGGACCGTGAACACGGCGGCGAGCGGCACTCCGCTGGTCATGGCTATGTGAACGGGCGCCAGATCAGCCTGGTCGCGCTCAAATTGCACCGGTTGGTAGTCGTTTGGCGATATGTATCTCACCGTGAACTCGTTGCCGAGCCCGTGGCCGAAGAACGCCTCGGAGGGGTTGTTTCGGATCATGTCCCAGAGCACCGCGACCTCGATGCTTCTCGCACCTGTAAATCGAACAATGAAATCGATCTTGGCCTCCTGCTCCGGCGCCACCGTCGCTGCGTTGGAGCCATTGAAAGTCGGTTGGGGCGAAAAGCGATCGACTACAGCTGATGTAATCTGTGGAAGCGCCATTGTGGACGTTAGCTGGGAAATCGCGCCTGCAAGAAGCAAACTGATCGCCGGTGCCAAGATGGTAATGGCGCCAAACCGCAGAAGCAGTGAGCGCCCGCGCCTTCGCTCGAGCCACAGCGCAACGCCGGCTGCCAGCAAAATGGAGAGCCCAAGATAGACCGCGCGCTTATTGCCGATGACTATCAACACGGCCCCGATCAGCGGCATCGGCCACTGTGAGAGTGCTACACCCCACGCAGTTGGCAGCAACGCGAGGTTGGGCTGATAACTATAACTGCCTGACTGAAGTCCAGGCGTGACCATATAGATCGCCGCCGCCATAGCGTAGCCGAAGAGAATCGCGATCGAGCTCGCCGTCATCGCCGCTGGCGGGATAGCGCGGCCTCCGACTTCGCGGCCGATCAGGTAGAAAGCCAGCAGAAACGCATATTGGAAGCCCTGCCGGAAATAGACGAACCAGCTCTTGTCGTTTGCAAGGCCCGAGACCGCGCCGAGAACAAGGATTGCAGCCACGCATATTGCGAGCGGATCGAGGCATTGCGACAACTTATCGCGAGCCATGAAAAAATAACCGCAGGCCAGAAATAGCAGCGCAACCCGGATGACCGGGAGCAAGATCTCAACATGAACAGGAACCCGAAAATTCAGTGTGTAAGCGACGGTGAATATCAGAATGTAGGCGATCAACGAGGCAAATAGGGCCGCCAGAATAGTGCTCCCTCTTGAACTATGCAACGCGCCCATCTCTCTTCCCTTAAGAGTCATCGACTTGGCACATCCGCCAAGCGAGTGCAATCCGCGCGCGATAGTTTCGCGTTCGGAGAAATTGGCCCACTATTGCATATTGTCCCTTCTCGAGCTGATTGGCGCTGTTAGCAAGGGCGATGCCCCGCCGCAACGCCGCGCCGGACGAGGAGTGTGGCTCTCGGTCGTCAGGGATAAAGCAGGTCGGCATCGGTCGGAAGACCGACGGCTTCGGTCGCGCCGGGTTCCCGTCCCGCCTGTCGGATCCTGCGCAATGCGAGCACCCACAACGCCGCCAGCAGCGCGCCGCTGGCGATGCTGCCGGACAATGCCGCACCATAGATGCCGACGGAGGGGACCAAAACGAGATTGAGCAGAATCGCAACGACGGCGCAGCCGAGATTGCAGATCAACAAACTGGTATCGGCCTTGGCGGCGTACAGCGCGTAGGAGGGAACGTCGGTCATGATCCGCAAAAGCACGCCCGGCAGCATCACGAAAAACACACCGGCGCTGGCGGCGTATTGCGTCAACTGCAGCACGTTCAGCAACGGCAGGATCAAGCCCGCGGCGAGCAGCAGCATTCCGACGGCAACGCCAGCGAGCGACCAGAAGAACGAGCGCAGGGCCTTGCGATAGGCGTCGGCACCTGCGGACCAGGCCTCGATGATTTTGGGCAGGAACTGGTGAGAGACCGAGGCGCCGAGCGACAGCATGCCGATCACGATCGTGGAGTAGAACGTGTAGATGCCGAGCGGGCCGCGGCCGACCCACGCATCGATCACGAAGCGGTCCACATAGGAGATCGTCAGCGCGCCGGCGGCGGTCAACAGGAACGGACGCGCGACGCGCAGACCGTTGGCGATCCAGCGCCAGTCGGGGCCCTTGTTCCTGAGTTCGCGCCATGGCAGGTCGCGCAGCGAAAACGCCGCAAACAGGATCGATGCGGCGCCGCCGAAGGCCCACCAGATCAATACCGTTTCCAGCGAACGGAACCCGGGGTTGGCGAACATCAAGGCCGCGATCGCATAGACCCAGATTCCGCCGCGCAGGAACACGCCCACATAGGCGCGGACCGGCCGCGACGTGATGATGAGGATTCGGGTCGCTTCGAGCGAGAGGTGCTCGGTCGCCAGAATCAAGAGGAACCATGCCACAAGTCTTGGCGAAAACAGGCCGGCGAAGGCCGCCAGGCTGCCTGCCACCACCACGACGGCAAAAATGATCGCGGCGAGCACGAGCTGGTTTGCGATGATTTCGACGCGCCGCGCCGCGCTTGCCGGAACCAGCTCGCGCATCGTGTGCGAATAGAATTCGAGACCGAGCACGACCAGCGCGAATGCAAGGGTCGCCGTGATCAGGCCATACTCGCCCACCGCGTCCGGCGTCAGCGTGCGCGCCAGCAACACCGACAAAAGAAAGCGGCTGGCAAGGGTCAGTCCGCGCAGCAACAGCACGGACATCGCCGCCATGATTGCAGGCCGCCTGACCAGATCAAACAGTTTTGCTTGCATTTCGGCTTAATCCCGAGCTCCGACGCCCGGGGTCGATCGTCACGGAAGGCGGGATTTACAGTGTTTTAGAACAGGTGACAAATCGAGCCCGAAATTCTAAAATATCGATCAATCGGGACATTCACGGGACTTTGTTAAATGCCGGCAAACAAGGGGGAAATCCTCGCCTTGGTCTATGGTTGCATCGACGACATCAATGACCTCCGTTCTCCGGACGAGGCCATCGAGAAGCGGCCTGACGTGCGCCTGGTCGGCGAAGGCGGCTGCCTCAACTCGCTGGCGTTGACGACGCTGATCCTCAATCTCGAGCGCCGGGTGTCCAGCCTGTCCGGCAAGGAGATCAGCCTGCTCGACGGAAAGGAACTGGAGGACAATCTGGCGCGGTTTTCCACCCCGGCGACCCTGGCGGAACTGGTCGGCGAGGCTGTCGGTCCATGAGCAAGACTTTCGACGTGCTGGTGGTCTCCGATTTCAATGCCGAGTTGACCAGCAGATATCTGTCCGCCGACCAGTCGCTTCCGAAATGCAACGCCACCAGCGCGCCCTATGGTCAGGTATTCCAGGTTCTCTCCGAGCCATCGCGGGGGGACGAAGGCCGCGTCGCGTTGATCTGGACTCGGCCCGAAGCAGTCATACCCGAATACGCGAAACTGCTCGCCGGCGAGCAGGCTCAAGCGGCGCGCCTCGAAGAGGAAGTCGATGCCTTCGCGGCGATGATCAAGCACTTTGCGCAAGGCTGCAGGCATGTGATGGTCGCAAGCTGGCTCCCGACCTACGGTGATCGCGCAATGGGATTGTTGAGCTGGAGCAAGCAAGGCGCTGCGCACCATCTCGCCCGAATGAACCTGCGTTTATCGGACGCGCTCGCCGACGTCCCCGACGTGTTCATGCTCGACAGTCAGGGCTGGATCGACGCATCCGATGGCGCACGCGACTCCAAATCCTGGCATCTCGCCAAATCGCCGTTCACCGAGAAAGTGTTCAAGGCGGCGGCGCGCGACGTCAAGGCCGCGCTGCGGACCGCGTCGGGCCTCAATCGCAAGCTTGTCGTCGTGGACCTCGACGACACGATGTGGGGCGGCATCGTCGGCGACGACGGCTGGGAAAATCTGCGGCTGGGCGGCCACGACCATGTCGGGGAGGCCTATGTCGAATTCCAGCGTGCACTGATGACGCTGGTCAAACGCGGGATCGCGGTCGCCGTCGTCAGCAAGAACGACGAAGCGGTGGCGCTGGAGGCGATCGCCAATCATCCGGAAATGGTGATCCGCATCGGCGATCTCGCCGGCTGGCGGATCAACTGGAAGGACAAGGCGCAAAACATCGCCGAGCTCGTGGACGAGCTCAACCTCGGACTGCAATCGACGGTTTTCATCGACGACAATCCGACCGAACGCGGTCGCGTACGCGAGGCGCTGCCGGACGTGCTGGTGCCGGAGTGGCCCACCGATCCCTCGCGTTTCGCCGACGCGCTGCGGCAGCTCGACTGTTTCGACCGGGCGGCAATCACGGCGGAAGATCGCGAGCGCTCCCGGATGTATGTGCAGGAGCGCGCCAGACGCGGCAGCCTCGACGTGGCGTCCTCGCCCGAGCAATGGCTGGCCTCGCTCGGCATCACAGTTCGCGCCGATCCCCTCTCGGCTTCCAACATCAAGCGGGTCGTCCAGCTCCTGAACAAGACCAACCAGCTCAATTTGCGGACGCGCCGCTGCACCGAAAAGGAGCTCACGCAGTGGCTGGAAGGCGGCGAGAGGCGCGATCTCGTCGCGGTGACGGTGGCGGACCGGTTCGGCGATGTCGGCCTCACCGGGATCGTGAGCTGGGAGAAGATCGGCTCGACGCTCGAGATCGTCGATTACGTTCTGAGTTGCCGTGCGATGGGCCGGCAGGTCGAGCAATTGATGGTGCATCTGGCCGCGCAGGCAGCCACGCGCGCAAAATGCGACACGGTAGTCGCGAAGCTCATTCCGACGGCGAAGAACCGGCCCTGCCTCGAGTTCTGGCAGAGTTCGGGCTTTTCCGAGAGCGATCAGAACGTCTTTCAATGGACAACCGACCGTAACTATCCGAAGCCCGACTTCATCGCGCTGGAAGGAAACGTCGCGCCGCCCGCGCCCTTGGCCGCGGCGATCTGACGGGTCGCCATGGCCGTCAATGTCGACCTGTGCACGCTCGAAGATCGGCGCGATCTGATGAACTTCATCCGCGACCACTGGAGCGCCAACCACGTGCTGGCGCGCAGCGCGGCGCTGATGGACTGGCAGCATCGCGACGAGGCCAACCGACGCTATAATTTCATTGCCGCGCGCGACGGCGAGAAGGGGATCATCGGCATTCTCGGATTCATCCTCGCCAGCCGCTACGACCCGGCCCTGGCGGGCACGGCCGACACGTTGTGGCTGACGACCTGGAAGGTCCGGCCCGACTTTGCGCATGGCCTCGGGCTGCTGCTGCTGCGCAAGCTGGACAGCATCATGGCGCCAAAATGGATCGGGACCGTCGGACTGAACCTGGCGACACGCGGCATCTATCGGGCGCTGGGATATCAGGTCGACACGCTGACGAGGCATTATATGCTGAACGATACCATCAGCGATTTTGCGCTTGCGACCGTGCCGCAAACATTGCGGGCCGGACCGGTATTGAATTCGGGCGCGGCCTTGCGCGAATTGAACGCGGACGATTTCATGACGTCGACCGAAGGCCTTGGCCTCGACGAAAGCGTGCAAGTGCCGCGCAAGAGCCGAGCCTACCTTCGCGGGCGGTATTTGTCGCACCCGTTCTATAGGTACCGAACCGTTCTCGTCACCGATGGGCCGCACACCGCCATATGCGTGCTTCGGGAGTGCCGCTTCGAGGACGCTTCCGCGCTGCGCCTGGTGGATTTCCTCGGATCGGCCAAGGCGATGATGCGCGCCGGCGCACCATTGCAGGACCTGCTGCGGCGAAGCGGGGGCGAGTATCTCGACTTCTTTTGCAGCGGAATGCGGAGCGAGCTGCAAACGGCGGGGTTTCGCGAATTGCCGCCGGCCGCGGAGTCGCCGATCACCCTCCCCGGTTACTTCGAGCCGTTCGAGCGTTCGAATGTCGAGCTGGTCTATTCGCTCCGCGGACCCGGCGACACGCCGATCGTCTGCAAGGGCGATGCGGATCAGGATCGTCCCAACCTGCTTGCGACATCATGACCGCGCTTGCCCGCAAATTCGACGACGACGATCAGCGCTGGTTTGCGTCCTCGTCGGGCGACGTCAACCCGATCCATGTCGATGCCAATTGGGCGGCGGTGCATTTTCCGGGAGCGCTCGTCGTTCACGGCCAGCATGTCCTGCTCTGGGCGCTCGAGGAACTCGTCCGCGCGCGGCCGGGCACGTATCTCGCGTCCATCCAGGCGACTTATGTCAAGCCTGTCGTCGTCGGCGACCGGGTCGAGGCATCGCTGTCGACCGACCACAAGCTCATGCAAATCAAGGTGCATGGCGAAATCGCCGTTGCGGTGCGCGTCGAGTTTGGCGGCAATGCCGGCACGGGATAAGCCGCGTTTCCGGGGCGGCGCCGCCCCGCCTGCGGCCCGCGCACGCAAGGCAGCCGAACTGGCGGGCCTGTCGGGGACGGTGACGCTGCCAACCCTTGCGCAGTCGCTGACGACGCGCTTCGCTGCGCTGACGGAGGCGCTCGGCGGCGACCGTGTGATCGGACTTGCCGCAATCTCGACCCTGGTCGGAATGGACTGCCCGGGCCTGCACAGCATGCTGTCGAAGGTCGTCGTCAGGACCGATGCGGAGATGGTTGGAGACGGTCTCGCCTTTCAGGTCCGCAAGTTTCACGAGCCGATGAGCCTGGTTGAAATGGACATCAAGGGGATGGGGATCAGCGGCAGCGTTTCGGCCTTCACCGCCCGCGAGCCGGCGCCGGCCGCGCCTGATCAGGCGTTGCGCACGATGGTCTCACCGGCCGAGTTTCGCGGTCAGCGCCCTCTTGTCGTGGGCGCGACCAGCGGCCTCGGCTATGCAACGGCCCGGCTATTGGCCGCCGGCGGCGCCGATCCACTTTTGACCTGGCACGCGTCACCGCCGGATGAGATTATGCGCGCCGTGCAAGCGCTCGGCGCGAACGGCACGGCGCTCCGGCTCAACGCCGCCGCTCCGCCGCAGGGACTTTCT
The DNA here is from genome assembly GCA_963791665.1 of uncultured Alphaproteobacteria bacterium. GTDB lineage: Bacteria > Pseudomonadota > Alphaproteobacteria > Rhizobiales > Xanthobacteraceae > Bradyrhizobium. Next base: position 208,057 of record CAWBTH010000008.1, read on the forward strand.
GGCATCGCAGCGTCGGGCTGGCATGGCGCGCAAATCTACTATTTCGCCACGCCGCGCATCTTCCGCCGCCGTGTCGAACCGTACCAGAGCCAGGATTTTCGCGACTTTGCCGGCGTGTTCGTCGACGGATTTCATGAGATCGTCCAAACCCTCGCCTCGCGCAGCTCCGGCCCGCTCACGGTGTTCTATCCCTCCAGTATGGCGGTCGAGGATTTCGACCGCCGGCCTCCCGGAATACGCCGACGCCAAGGCCAAGGGCGAACAGCTCTGCGCGGAGATGGAAAAGAAGATTCCGGGGTTGAAGATCATCGTCGCCAGGCTGCCGCGGATCGCGACCCGGCAGACCGATACGTTCCTGAAAGTGAAATCGGAAACGGCCGAGGCCATCATGCTGCCGCTGATCCGCGCCGTGCAGTCGCACGGCAACGCCTGACGGAGACGAGCAGCACCATGAGCGTCCCGTTACAGCCGAAATTGACGATCGTGATGTACCATTATGTGCGTCCGCTCGCCCGTACCCGGTTTCCCAAAATCAAAGGGCTCGACCTCGCGCTGTTCGACGAACAGCTCGCTTATTTGCAGAAGCACTATTCCCTGATTTCGATGGAAGAGCTGATCGAGGCGATCGAGGGCGGCGGCCACCTCCCGCCGCGACCTGCGCTGCTGACGTTCGACGACGGCTATACCGACCATTTCGAGCATGTCTTTCCGCGGTTGGCCGAGCGCGGTCTGCAGGGCTCGTTTTTTCCGGTAGCCTGCGCGGCACTGGATCGCCAGATACTCGACGCCAACAAGATCCAGTTCACGCTCGCCTCCGACATCGATCCGGACCGGTTTGTCGCTTTCATCGAGAACGCGTGCCGCGAACGAGCCGGAGAATTCGGCCTGCACGATATTCCCCACTACCGCGAGCACCACTGGGTCGGCAATTTCCTCGATCCGGCCAACGTCAACTACGTCAAGCTGATGCTCCAGCATGCGCTCCCCATGAAGTTGAGGGCCGAGCTCGTCGACCAGCTGTTCCGCCGCTACGTCGCCTCCGACGAGGCGTCGTTTGCCGACGAGCTGTATGCGACCGCCGATCAGCTGCGGACCATGCGCGACGGCGGAATGCATATCGGCTCTCACGGCGACTTGCATTTGTGGTTCGGCACGATCCCGGCGGGAGAGCAGGACGCGGACATTGACCGCGCGCTGCGGTTGCTCGACGCTGTCGGCATGGCGCCGCGGTACCGGACCATTTGCTATCCCTATGGCAGCTACGACGCGCATACGATCGACGCCGTTGCCGCCAGGGGATTCAAGCTGGCGCTGACGACGGAGGTCGCGTTGGCGGATCAGATCGCGGCTCGGCGCTTTGCCCTGCCGCGACTGGACACCAACCACCTGCCGAAGGATTCGCTGGCCTCGCCCAATGAATGGACGCTCGCCGCCGGCGGCCGCTGATGGCGCTACTGCGCGCGCCGCCGCTCAGGGCTTCATGAACCGCGGAAGATACCGGTTGAACGACCACACCAGCGAGTTCGTGCTTTCCTGCGCGAGCTCGTCGTTGCGGTCGAAATTCTTCCAGGTGAAATAGTTGCCCGGCGTGCTTGCTCCCGCGAGCTTCCTCACGATCTCCGTCCGCGCGACGTCGAGGTCATCGGGCCGGCGCCATTGCTTCAACCTGTCCACGATGCCGTCGATCTCGCCGATATCGTTGACTTGCAGGAAGTAGTCGTTGTCACCGGCATAATAGGGATCGCTGACGATCGAGGCGAGTCCGGCAAGTGCTGCCTGGAATCCGATGGTGCCGGTGAACGTCACGGCAACCGAGCAGCGTTCGAGCAGGAAATTCGCCGAAACGCCATACGGCACGCAGGTGACCCACGGCAACTTCGACAATCGTTCGAACAGTTCGCGCTGGCGGAAGCCGAATTGCAGCGGATGGTCCTTCACGAAGATGTGGTAGCCGGCCCTGCCCAGCACCTCGCAATAGCGGAACACCACGTCGTCGTGCCGCAGCATCGCGTGCGTCGCCAGCCAGTAATCGAGCGAAGCTTCCGGATAGAGCTGCAGGCCGATGAACACGCGCCGATCCTTCGGGACGGCCCCGAGCCTCTCCTGCCAGTCCTGGCGCAGGAGATCGAGAACGGCGACGTCGGCCGGCCGCACCTTGTGCTTCAACCGCTTCAACGCGTCGACATAATGCAGGTTGTACGGATCGCGCTCGATGTATCGCCACACGTTGAAGAAAGCGCCGCGCAGGGAGAAATAGCCGAACACCTTCCAGAAGCGAAGGCGGGAGAACTCCCTGGCGTCCTTGACGTAGACCGGGGTGAAGTCGTTCGAGCACAACAGCCTGACCGCATGATCCAGCTCTTCGGCGGATGGCTCCTTGAGGGGAACGATCTGCCCCCGGCGATGGAAGAACACCCGGTCGGGAATGATCGAGGCGGTCATCTCCAGGAAATCGATGCCGCGCGCATTTGCAATGCGCGCCATCACGTCCATGACGTAACGGTCCATGGTGAAGGTCAGGATCAGCCGGGGATCGAGGCGGTCGAAGGCGAGGTCGATCGCCTGGGTCATGCCGCCGATCATCCGCATCGCGAGGTTGCGATCGAGACTTCGGAGCGAGCGGCAGCGCAGGATGATATCGGCGCAACCGTCCTCGCCGAAGCGCGCGAGCGCCACCGAAGCGGCATCGCCCTTCCTCATGAAGCGATAGAAATCGTCGACCAGCGAATAGTCACCGTCGCCGCGGTGATCGCTCAGCACGCTCACATCGGCGAAATCGATGCGCGACGCCAAATCTGTCCACCACGACGTCGTGCGGTGAATGGTGAAGAAGACGATCCGGGGCATCAACGTTCGATCGCGCTCGCGGCCAGGAAGGGACTGCTCGGCAGGTTGATGCAGCGCGCGTACATGTCCTCGGCGACGTCGAGCGGCGCGCGCGGGCAGTCGCGGTACATCGGCAGCAGGTGCATCGGGGTCCAGAGCGGGCGGGAGCGGACGCCGTGGGCATGCAATTCGCCGAGCAGGCGATCGCGGTCGCCGGCAAATTCGCCGTCGAGCACCAGCGTGTTGAGCCAGTAATTGCCGTGCGCGCCCTTCGGCTCGCGGAAGATGCGCGCGCCCGCGACGCCCTCGAAGAGGTCGAGATAACGTTCCGCAAGCCGGCGCTTGGCGCCAAGAAACTCCGGCAGCTTCTCCATCTGGGCGCAGCCCAGCGCCGCATTGATGTTGGGCAGCCGGTAATTGTAGCCGATCTCGTCGTGGTCGAACGACCAGGCGTGCGCTTTCTTGGCGGTGGTGGTGAAATGCCGCGCGCGCCGCGCGTAGTCGTCGTCGTCAGTCAGGATCATGCCGCCGCCGCCGGTGGTGATGATCTTGTTGCCGTTGAAGGAGAGCACCGAGGAATGGCCGAACGAGCCGCAGGTTTTCCCCTGCCAGGTCGAGCCCAGCGATTCGGTGGCGTCCTCCACCACGACAAGACCGTATTTGGCGGCGACCGCCAGCAGCGGCGCCATATCGACCGGATGGCCGAAAATATGCACCGGCACGATGGCGCGGATCGCGCGCCCGCTCTCGCGGTTGACAGTCTCGCCGCCGCGCGACGTCGCAATCCCCTGAAGATGCCGCTCCAGCGCGACGGGATCGAGCCCGAGCGTATCCCAGGTCGAATCGACGAAATGCGGAACAGCGCCCGTGTGGCTGACGGCGTTCGCGGTCGCCACAAAGGTGATCGACGGCAGGATCACCTCGTCGTTCGGCTTGACGCCTTCGGCGAGCAGCGCCGCATGCAGCGCCGCCGTGCCGTTGACGATGGCGATGGCATGGCGGACGCCGGTCGCGCTTGCGACCATCTGCTCGAATTGCCCGACATATTTGCCGGCGGTGGATACCCAGCCGGTATCGATGCAATCAAGCACCAGCTCGCGCTCCCGCGCACCGAACCGCGGCTCGTGCAGTTCGACCGGACGGACGGCATCGGCGAGCACCGCGTCGACGGCATCGAGGATTGCGCGCGTATCGAGCACGGCAG
>CAWBTH010000009.1:0-99958 GCA_963791665.1 uncultured Alphaproteobacteria bacterium
ACCCACGAATGGCAGCAGATCGTGGTGTTCGTCTCGATCGCCTCGATGGCGCTGGGATCGTTCGCCGCCATCGGGCAACGAAACATCAAGCGGCTGATGGCCTATTCCTCGATCGGCCATATGGGCTTTGCGCTGGTCGGTCTTGCCGCCGGCACCGCCGAAGGCGCGCAGGGCGTGCTGGTGTATCTGGCGATCTATGTGGCCATGACGCTCGGCTCGTTTTCCATCATTCTCGCCATGAAGCGCAACGGCCAGGCGGTCGAACAGATCAGCGATTTCGCGGGCCTGTCGCGCACCAACCCGCTGCTCGCCTTCTTCTTTGCGATGTTCCTGTTCTCGCTCGCCGGCGTGCCGCCGCTTGCCGGCTTCTTCGGCAAGTTCTACGTGTTCCTGGCGGCGATCAACGCCAACCTGTTCGCGCTCGCGGTCATCGGCGTGCTCTGCAGCGTGGTGGGCGCGTTCTATTATCTCTCCATCGTCAAGGTGATGTATTTCGAGGATCCGCTGCCCCAGCTCGATCCGATGCGCATCGAACTGCGCGTGGTGCTGGCGGTGACCGGGCTCTTCAACGTCTTCTTCTGTGTCTATCCGGGGTTGCTGGTCGGCGCAGCGACGGCGGCGGCGAAATCGCTGTTCTAGGCGCATGATCCCGAAAAGTGGGCACCGGTTTTCCCTGCGACAAACGCGAAGCGTTTGCGCCGAGATCATGCGCAAGAATTCAACATGACATTTGTACTTGGACCGCTTGCCGCCAGCAGGGGCTATCGCCTCGTCGCTTTCGATGAGGCCGGCTCGACCAACACCGAGGCGATGGCGCGCGCGCGGCAAGGCGAGCGCGGGCCGGTCTGGTTCGTGACTGATCTGCAGACCGCGGGGCGGGGGCGGCGGCACCGGCCGTGGGTCGCGCCGCGCGGCAATCTCGCCAGCAGCATCCTGGAAGTGATGCAGGTGGCCCCATCAGTGGCGGCGACGCTCGGCTTTGCCGCCGGTCTGGCGCTGGAGTCGGCGCTGCGGCGGCTTAGCGCGAACGGGCCGGAATTCTCCCTGAAGTGGCCGAACGACGTGCTGGCCGATAGCCACAAGCTCTCGGGGATTTTGCTGGAAGCGGAAAGCGTCGGCGACAGCCTCGCGGTCGTGGTCGGCATCGGCACCAATGTGGTGGCCGCACCTGAGGGCACGCCGACGCCGGCGACCTCGCTGCGTGCGCTCGGCATGAACGTCGATGCGGAAACGCTATTCGCCGCGCTCTCCGACGGTTGGGCTGAGTTCCGCGGCATCTGGGACAATGGCCGCGGCTTTGCCGAGATCCGGCGGCTGTGGCTTGAGCGCGCCGCCGGGCTCGGCCAGGCGGTGGCGATCAAATCCGGCGGGTCTGCGATCGAAGGCACCTTCGACACCATCGACGAGCAGGGCTGCATGATCGTGCGCACCGCTACCGGCGCCCGCGTGCCTATCACCGCCGGCGACGTCTATTTCGGCACGGCGGCTTCCGCGGGAGCGGCGTAATGGCGCGCCCGGACGAGCTGACTTTTGCGCCGCTCGGTGGCGTCGGCGAGATCGGCATGAACCTGTCGATCTACGGCCTCGGCAACCGCCATCAGCGATCCTGGCTCGCGGTCGACCTCGGCGTTTCCTTTGGCGACGAGGAGCATCTGCCCGGCATCGACCTGATCATGCCCGACATCACCTTCCTCGAGAAAGAGCGCAAGAACCTCGTCGGCCTCGTGCTGACCCATGCGCACGAGGACCATTTCGGCGCCATCATCGATCTCTGGCCAAAACTGCGCTGCCCGGTCTACGCCACCAAATTCAGCGCTGCCTTGTTCGAGGCCAAATGCGCGGCCGAGCGCGATGCGCCCAGGATCCCGGTCACGGTGATCCCCTCGGGCGGCCGTGTCGACATCGGCCCGTTCAATGTCGAGTTCATCCCGGTTGCGCACTCCATTCCGGAATCGCATGCGCTGGCGATCCACACCGAAATCGGCACGGTGCTGCACACCGGTGACTGGAAGATCGATCCGACGCCGATCATCGGCGTGCCGACCGACGAGCAGCGGCTGCGCGAGCTGGGCGATGCCGGCCTACTGGCGCTGGTCGGCGATTCCACCAATGCGGTGCGCGAGGGCCGCTCGCCGTCGGAAACAGAGGTGGCGCGGACCATCGCTGAGCTGGTGAAGGGCGCCAGAGGCCGCGTTGCCGTCACCACGTTCGCCTCCAATGTCGCGCGCTTGAAGGCGGTCGCCGACGCGGCAAAGGCGGCCGACCGCGAAGTCGTCATCGTCGGCCGCGCCATGGAACGCGTTGTGCAGGTCGCGCGCGAGACCGGCTATCTCGACGGCGTGCAGAATTTCCGCGGGCCCGATCTTTACGGCCACTTCCCGGCCGACAAGGTGCTGGCGCTGTGCACGGGCAGCCAGGGCGAGCCGCGCGCGGCACTGGCGCGCATCGCCAATAACGATCATCCCGCCGTCACCCTGAACAAGGGCGACCGCGTGATCTTTTCGTCGCGCACCATTCCCGGCAACGAGAAGGCGGTGGGCGCCATCATCAACGGCCTGATTTCGCAGGGCGTCGAGGTCATCACCGACCGCACCCATCTCGTGCATGTCTCCGGCCACCCGCGCCGCGACGAGTTGCGCGACATCATCGCCTGGACGCGCCCGCAAGTGCTGATCCCCGTCCATGGCGAGCCGCTGCATCTGTCCGAGCACGCCAAGCTGGCGCGCGCCGCGGGCGTGCCGAAGGTGATCGGCTGCCGCAATGGCGACCTCGTCCTGCTCGGGCCCGGCGAGCCCGGCATCATCGACCAGTTGCCGTCGGGCCGGCTCTACAAGGACGGCAACATCCTGGAGGACGCCAAGTCGCGCGCCGTGGTCGAGCGGCGGCGGATGGGCTTTGCCGGCTGCGTCTTCGTCGCGCTCGCCATGACCGACAAGGGCGAGCTTGCCGACGATCCCGAGGTTGATCTTGTCGGCATCCCCGAGAAGAATAAGACCGGCGAGGAGCTCGACGAGATCGTGTTCGATGCGGTGGTCTCCACCGTGGAAGGCCTGCCGCGGGCGCGGCGGCGCGATCCCGATGCGCTGGCGGAGTCGGTGCGCCGCGCGGTGCGATCGACCTTGAACCAGGAATGGGGCAAGAAGCCGCTGTGTTTCGTCCACGTGCTGGAAGTGTAGGGCGGGTGTTCCGCAAAAGTCCGTACCGGTTTTGCGAAAGGACACGCGCAAAAGTCAAGGAGAGTTCGATGCTGGGCCGGCTCAATCATGTCGCGATCGCGGTGAAAGACGCAGAACAAGCCGCCAAAATCTACGGCGCGGCATTCGGCGCCGAGATCTCGAAGGCCGTGGCGCTGCCCGAGCACGGGGTTATCACGGTGTTCGTGACGCTGCCCAACACCAAGATCGAATTCATCCAGCCGCTGGGCGAGACCTCGCCGATCGCGAAATTCCTCGAGCGCAATGCCGACGGCGGCATCCATCACGTCTGCTACGAGGTCGCCGATATCATCGCTTCGCGCGACACGCTGATCAAGGAAGGCGCGCGGGTGCTCGGCGACGGCCAGCCGAAGACCGGGGCGCACGGCAAGCCCGTGCTGTTCCTGCATCCGAAGGATTTTTCCGGCGCGCTGGTCGAAATCGAGCAGTCCTGAAATGGTGTATCAGCTCTCAACCGCGTTCGCGATCTACTTCGTGCTGTGGTGGCTCACACTGTTCCTGACGCTGCCGTTCGGCGTGCGCAGCCAGCATGAGGACGGCGTCGGTGCGCCCGGCACCGACCCCGGCGCGCCGATCGCGAGCCAAATGGGCCGCAAGCTGATCTGGACAACGGTCATCTCAGCGGTGATTTTCGCCATCGCTTGGTGGGCCTATGGCGCCGGCTATCTCTCGATCGAGCGGCTGTCGAAGCTGATGGGGATGCCGTTCTAGCGCATGAGGCCCGCCTTGACGTGCAAAACCTTGGCGATACCGTATTGGTCGACTGAAAATCGGAGCACGCAATGTGGCGCGGTGTGAGTGCAATCGTTCTCCTGCTGGCGTTGCCGGGTTCGGCCTCGGCCATCGACCAATCCGGCATGGAGGACACCAATTGCCTGATGGCCTGTGACGCCAATGGCGAGAATTGCCGCGGCAACGCGCCGCTTTCCGTCAGGCGCATCGATCCGCGCGCGGACATGACGCCGGCTCACGGCATCAAGTCACCTCGCACGGCGAGGCTCACCCAGAAAATCCAGAAGTAATGCGGCATCATCCGAAACAGCACCCGGATCATGCCTGTTATCCGCGGGCGGGGACATGACATGACGTTTCAAAGGATCGCAATCGCGCTGTTCGTTCTCCTGGTCGCGGCGCTCGGCGCGGCCTTCTACATCGACTGGCGATTGAACGTGCAGGTCCGCACCTTGAAGGCCTTTGTCGAAGGCTATGTCTTTGCCGAGGCGGTCGCGGCCTGCGAGAAGGCGCCGAGCTCGACGCCGTTCAAATGGAACGGCGCCAGGAGCGTCTCGATCGTCGGGCTGAATTCGGTCAAGCTCGACAAATACAATGTCAGCGCCAGCTACACGCTGCTCGCCGACAACGTGTTCTGCGACTACGACCCGATCAAGCACAAGGCCGACATCGGCTCGAATTTCCTGGAGCGGGAAGGGTTCTAGTCATTTGCAGGCGCCATCATGTCACAACATCGATCGGCCGGTGATCAATACCGAATCCTGAAAGAGCCCGATCTCCGCGATTATTTGTCGGGGTTGTCAGAAATCGCCGTGATCCTGGGCGGACCATCCGCAAGCTGGACCATCAGCGAGGTCGGCGACGGCAACCTCAATCTCGTCTTCATCGTCAAGGGGTCGAAAGGCGGCATCGCCGTCAAGCAGGCGCTGCCGTATGTACGGTTGGTCGGCGAGAGCTGGCCTTTGCCGCTGTCGCGCTCGCACTACGAATATCTTGCGCTGACGCATCAGGCCCGCGTCGCGCCAAAACTCGTGCCGGCCCTGCTGCATCAGAATGAGGCGCTGGCGCTGATCGCGATGGAACTGCTGGAGCCCCATACCATCCTGCGAAGGGGGCTCGTCGCCGGCACGATCTATCCGCGCTTCGTCGACGACATCACGAGTTTTCTCGCGCGGACGCTGTTCTTCAGTTCCGATCTGGCTGCTTCGGCCGCGGAAAAGAAAGAGGGGATTGCGGCGTTCGCAGGCAATCACGCGCTCTGCAAGATCACCGAAGACCTGATCTTCACCGATCCCTATCGGATCGCCGAACAGAACCGCTGGACCACGCCCTGGCTCGATGGCACCGCCGCGCGGTTTCGCGAGGATCTCGATGCCCATATTGCGATCTCCAAACTCAAGCGCAAATTCCTGGCCTCGCCCGAAGCGCTGATCCATGGCGACCTGCACACCGGCTCGATCATGGTGACCGAACATGAGACGCGGGTGATCGACCCGGAGTTTGCGTTCTACGGCCCGATGGGATTCGACATCGGCGCAGTGATCGGCAATCTCCTGATGGCCTATCTGGCGTCGCCCGGCCACGAACGTGTGGCGGGAGACCGTCGCGCCTTCGAAGACTGGGTGCTGAAGACGATCGAAGCAGTCTGGACGGAATTTTCCCGCAAATTCCTCGAACTTTGGCGGAGCGAAGCGCGCGGCGACGCCTATCCCGCCACGCTGTTTGAGGGAGATGCGGGCGCGCAACGTCTCGAGGCCGAACGGGCGGCGTATTTGGCCGAGCTGTTCGCCGATACGGTCGGTTTTGCCGCGGCAAAGACCATCCGTCGTATCCTGGGGCTCGCGCACAACATCGATTTCGAATTGATCGCGGACGAAAAGACCCGTGCCTTCTGCGAGGCGCGCAGCCTGCGTCTTGCCCGCGATATGCTGGTGAACACGACGTCGTTCCCGTCCATTGCTGCCGTGACCAGCAGCCGCGCGCGTCGTGCGCGACTGGACGCCGGATTTCGCGGCCTGACTCCTATTCGGCCGTCCTCGCACGCAACCGCTGCGCGTAGACGTTGATGATCAGCGCCGCGAGCAGGATCAGCCCGCGGATCAGAATTTTCAGGAAGCTGTCGATGTTGACGTGGTCGAGGCCGTTGTTGAGGACGCCGAGCACGAACAGGCCGACAATGGTGTTGCCGATGCCGCCGCGGCCGCCGAACAGGCTGGTGCCGCCGACCACGACGGCGGCGATCGAATTGAGCAGATAGGTGTCGAACTCGTTCTGCTGAGCGCTGCCGAAATGGGCGACGCCGAGCATGCCGCCGATGCCGGCGCACACCGCGGCGATCACCATGACGCTGCCGAGGATCAGGTTGACGTTGAGGCCCGAATATTCGGCCGCCTCACGGTTGCCGCCGACCATGTAAACGTACCGGCCAAAGCGCGTATAGGTCAGCACCAGGTGGCCGGCGAGCAGCATCACGGCCGCGACGATCACGATCCAGGGAATGCCTCCGATCGAACCCGATCCCAGCGTCGAGATCAGGGGAGGGACCTTGTAGGCGATCTGGCCGCGCACCAGCAGCGCGGATATGCCGGCCGCGATCTGCATCATCGCCAGCGTCATGATGAAGGAGGGGATGCCGATCAGGGTGAGGCCGAGCGCGTTGACGACGCCGAGCAGCGCGCAGAGCAGCAGCGCAAGCAGGATCGCCGCCCACCCCGGCAAGGGCACGTTGGCGATGTTCACATAGGATTCCTGCATGGTGAAGTAGGCGACCGCAATGCCCGTGACGTTGGCGATGCTGGCGATCGACAGATCGATCTCGGCGCAGAGGATCACGAAGGTCAGCCCGACCGCGATGACGCCGGTTACCGACACCTGCGTCAGGATGTTGCCGATATTGTCGATGGTGGCGAACGACGGGCTCGCGACGGCGAAGAAGGCGAACAGCAGGATCAGTGTCAGGAACGGCGCGATGTTGCGCATCTGGGAGCGCAAAAACGCCCCGACGCCGCTTGCCTTACGTTCTGCCGGAGCCGTCTCACTGCTCGCCATCGCGCCTCTCCGTCATGCCGCTTCCAAGAGGCGGTCCTTGCTCACCGCCTCATTGGCGAATTCCCGCACCACCGCGCCGCGCTTCATCACGAGGATACGGTCCGCAAGCGATAGCACCGTCTCCGGTTCGGTCGACAGCACGATAATGGCCAGCCCCTTGGAACGAAGGTCGCGCACGATATTGATCACGTCGTTCTTGGCGCCGACGTCCATGCCGCGCGTCGGCTCGCACAGCACAAGCAGGCGCGGCGGATAGCTCAGCCATTTCGCCAGCGCTACCTTCTGCTGGTTACCGCCGGAGAGCATGCCGAGATCGAGACCGACCACCGGCGGGCGGATCTGCAATTGCTCCACCTGCCGCTGGGCGATCGTGCGCTCGGCCGCCGGCTTGAGCAGCAGCGACGAAATGCGCTCCAGAATGCTGATCGAGATATTCTTGTAGACCGGCTCCTGGTGGAACAGCATGGCGCGGCGGCTTTCCGGCACCAGCGCCACACCGGCGCGCCTTGCATCTGCAGTGCTGCCAAAGCTCCTCGGCCGGCCATCCACCGCAATCGTGCCGCTGTCCGGTTTCAGCTTGCCGAACAGGATCCGCGACAATTCTTGTTGGCCGCAACCCATGAAGCCGTAGACGCCGAGCACTTCGCCCGATCGTGCCTCGAAGGAGACCGCTTGCAGGCTGCGGGACAGCGAAAGCTCGTTGACCTTGAGTACCGCGGGTCCACCATTGGACGGCGGGAGCATGAGATCGTCGGCGTAGCTGTGCTCCAGCGCTTCGCCACCGCGGCCGATCATCGCTTCGATCAGCGCGCCCTTGGTGGTCGATGCGGCCGCCGTCTCCGCGACCTTCAGGCCATTGCGGAACACCGTCACGGTGTCGGAGATGCGCAGGATGTCCTCGATGAAATGCGAAATGAAGACGATTGCGGTACCTGCTTCGCGAAGCCGCCGCAGCGTCGCGAACAGCCGCTCGATCTCCGGCGGCGACAACGCCGAGGTGGGTTCATCCAGGATGATGATGCGGGCACCGGAAAACAGCACGCGCGCGATCTCGATCAATTGCTGCAGCCCGATCGGCAGGTCGCCGAGCCGGGTCAGCGGATCGACGTCGATGCCGAAGCGCGCAAGCTGCTCGCCTGCCTCGCGCGCCATCCGCCGCCATTGCACGAGGCCAAGCGCGTTGGTCGGCTGATTGCCGAGAAATACATTCTCGGCGACCGTGAGGTCGGGGACGACGCTGAGCTCCTGATGCACCATGGCGATGCCGGCGGCATGCGCATCGCGCGCCGAGCGGAACCGAACCTCCTCTCCGTCCAGCAGGAAACGACCGGAAAACTCCGGATGCACGCCGGCGATGATTTTCATCAGCGTGCTCTTGCCCGCGCCGTTCTCGCCGACGAGACCATGGATCTCGCCGGCAGAGAGCGCGAAGTCGACCCCGCGCAGCGCCTCGACGCCGCCAAAGGCCTTGCCGATTCCCTTGAGTTCGAGGAGGGGACCTTCCGGCATGGCCGGCTCAGATCAGGAAGTGATCCTCCATCCACTGCATGCCCGCCGCGTTGGCCTTGGTCACGACCGGGCCGTCGGTCACCACGCTCTTGGGAATGCCCTGGCCGCTCTTTTCGCCGCCGCCGACGGCTGCGACGCCCGCGACGATCGCCCCGCCATGGATGCGGCAGGACGGGTTGCGGACAGTGGCGAACATCCGCCCCTCGCTGACCGCCTGGATCGCCGGCGGCATGGCATCGACGCCACCGATCAGGATGTTGGTGCGGTTGTGCGCCTTCATGATGTTGTAGGCGGCAAGCGCCATGTCGTCATTGTGGAAGAAGGCGGCGTCGATCTGCGGATATTTGGTGAGATAGGTCTCCCACAGCCGCGCCGTCTTCGACACGTCCCAATCGGCGGGCTGGGTGTCGAGCACCTCGATGTTCGGATATTGCTTGACCACCGAGTTGAAGCCCTTGGCGCGGCCCTGCGCGCCGGTGTGGCCGAGCGCGCCCTGCGTCATGATCACCTTGCCCTTGCCGTTCAGTGCGCCAACGAGCGCCTGGGTGACGGAGGCGCCCATGAATTCATTGTCGGGGGCGAGGAAGGAATGAACGTTGATCTGGTCGAGCGGAGCAATCAGCGTGTCCATGTCGATCACAGGCGTGCCGGCATCGATCATCTTCTGCACCGGCTGGGTCAGGGTGCCGATGCCGAAGGCCTGGATGGCGACGAAGTCCCACTTCTGCGAGGCCATGTTGTCGATGGCGGCGCGCTGCTTGACGGCATCGAGCTGGCCGTCGAACCAGGTGACCTCGACATTGAAAAGCTTGCCCCACGATTCCGCGGCCTGCTTGCCCTGGGCGCACCAGGTGGCCTGGAGGCCTGCATTGGAGAAAGCGGCCTTCAGCGGCTTTTCCGAACGTCCCAACTCGGCCGCCAGTGCCGGCGCGCTCAGGCCCAATCCGCCGAGCAGGGCCGTGGCCGCGCCGCCGGTCGCCGCCGCCTGAAGAAGATCGCGCCTGGTGGTAGAGGATTTGTCGTTCCCGGACATCGCTCACTCCCTTGTTGACATTGTTGTCACCGGCGGCGTCGTTGCGCGCGCCCCGGAAGACGTAGTGTCTCACAATCGGGATGTTCCCGCTACCGTTGCAACAGTGGGCGAGGCAGGATCAGGCTTCGCTCTGCGCGATGAGCTCGGCAACATCGGCCAGCAATTTTTGCCAGGCCGCGTCGATCTCGGCGGTCCACTCTCTCCCCAAAAGCTCGCGCAGTGTCGCCGCGATCACGCCGAAGAAGGCGAAGAACAGCTCGCGCGGCGTGCCATAGGCGTCGTGCGAGGACACCTCGCATGCGATCATGCGAAATTTGCCTGATCGATCGCCGGCGAAATCGAGGATGGCTTCCGTCGTCAGCGCGAGCATCGATCCCTTGACGAGATCCGAGCCTTGCGTGCGGAACATCGCTGCCGTCTCCGGATGTTCGCGATGCAGCCGCGCATAAACCAGCGGCGTCAGATCCTCGGCACGCGCCGCGGCAAGCTCGAAGCTTCGTTCGATCGGATTTTCCATCGGCGTGAGACGACATTGGCGCGAAAAAAAGAGCAGGGCGGTTAAGCCCTGCTCCACAAATTGTGTCGACCCTTTTCCCGCTATCTGGATTTGATCTTGATTGGCGGGCGACGCTGCTTGATGCGCGTCAGGGTTCCTCCCGAGACTTGGACCACCAGTCGACCTCGCGGCCGAGCTGAGGGTGCACTCCTAGACCAAATCGTGCAGCTTGTCACCATTTTCGGCAACGATTGTTCAAACTTCGAGCACTTCCCGAAATGATTGGAATTTGGCCAGGCCTCGCGGGGTGATGGTATTTCAGTAGGGGCACTGACGGACCGGAACCTTTGGGCAAAACAGCCATCTGAGAAGACACAGTGGCGATAATTCTGCGGCGGGCGAAGCTGGACTGCGCCGTGGCGGGGTTGTTGGTCTCGACGGCCTGTTCCGTGCGGGAATAGGATGTTGTCTTGGTGGATGCGATGCGTCGACGCTTTCAAAAGTTCCTGCCGATCATCCTGATTGCGCTGGTGGTGCAGATCCTCGCACCGATCGGCGCGACGTTTGCGGCGGCGATTGCGGCCAGCGATCCCCTGAGCGCGGCGCCGATCTGCCATGGCGGCGAGGGCGGCCTTCCGGTCCACGGCGATCAGAACGGGCGCGCCCATGACGGGGTCTGTTCGGTCTGCTGCGCGGTCCAGGCCGGCGCTTCGCTCGACACACCCGAAGTCGGAACCATCGCGGTTCCCTATCGCTTAGCCGCCCGGGTCATCTGGCGCGAGGAAGCGCCTGATCTGCTGCCCGCTCGCGCGGGCTCCAACGCGCAAGCGCGCGGTCCTCCGCTGTCGATGTGAATAACGGCGGCCTTGCCGCCCGAGCCTTCACAATCCGACAACGGAGATTTCGATGTCCATCCGATTGCTGCGCGTGGGTCTGCCGGGACTCGCGATTGCGCTCGCTTCCTGGAGTGCCGGCGCCCACGAGATCGTGGGAAACCGCTTCTTTCCGGCAACACTTGGGATCGACGATCCCGGCGTCAACGACGAGCTTGCCGTGCCCACCGTCGATGCCTTCAAGACCGGCGACGTTCCGACGGTCCGGCAGCGCGATGTGTCCGGTGAATTTTCCAAGCGGATCACCGAGGATTTCGGAATCTCGCTCGGCTCGACCTACACGTTCCTGAATCCGACCGATCCGACGGCACCGGGCGCCAACGGCTTTCAGAACCTGGAGACGACGTTCAAGTACCGCCTCTTCAAGAGTCCCCTGCACGAGTTCGTGATGTCGGTCGGTCTCACCGTGGAGTGGGGCGGCTCGGGCGCGGCCGCCGTCGGCGCCGAATCCTTCAATCGCTACACGCCGAACTTCTATTTCGGCAAAGGGTTCGGCGATCTTCCGGACACCTTTTCCTGGATCAGGCCGATCGCGGTGACCGGCCAGGTCGGCTACTCGATTCCAGCGCGGAATTTCACCACGACGTTCGGGATCGATCCCGACAGCGGCGATGTGACGGCCGATACCGAGTTTCACCCGCGAATACTGAACTGGGGCGGAACGATCCAGTACAGCATGCCCTATCTGAAATCGGCGGTGATCGACCTCGGCTTGCCGAATTTCATCGATCACCTAATCCCCCTGATTGAAGCGAACCTGCAAACGCCGGTCGCGAACACGCTGACGTCGGGAACGCTGACCACCGGCACGATCAACCCCGGCGTCATCTGGGTCGGCAACAAGTTCCAGTTCGGCATCGAGGCGCTGATCCCGATCAACCGGCAGAGTGGCGCCAATATCGGAGTCATCGCCCAGTTGCATTACTATCTCGACGACATCGACCCGCGGGGTATCGGCAGGCCGCTGTTCGGCAATGCTCCGCCCCCTGCAAGTCCATTCCCGAGGAACTGACCATGCGAAAGAAACCTCTGCTTGCCATCGTCCCCGTCCTGCTGTTGCTGTTTACATCCGCCGCGGATGCGCATGCCATGCTCGAACGCGCCGAACCGCGTGTCGGCAACAAGGTCGCGTCGCCTCCGCGCGAGGTCACCCTGTGGTTCACGCAGAAGCTGGAGACCGCGTTCAGCACGATTACCGTGACCAATGCTGCCGGCGAACGCGTCGATACCGGAAAAACCCGGGTAAACGGCAACCAGATGTCGATTGCAATACGTGCGGGCGGTGCGGGAACCTATCGCGTGAACTGGCAGGTGCTTTCGGTCGACACGCATCGGACCGACGGCAGCTTTACGTTCCAGGTCGGTCAGTAGACGCCGATGGTCTGGTCCGGCGCGGAGATCGACGTTCCGATGGTTGCCGTTCGGGCGGTGCATTTTGCCGCCACCGCGACGGTAGCAGGTGCGCTTGTCTTTCGTGCCGTCACCGATCCCGTCTTGAACGCGGCAGAGCAGGTCAAGCCAGTCATCGACGCCAGAAATCGGTGGTTGGTCCGGAGTAGTCTAGCGATCGCTTTTGCCTCCGGAGTTGTCTGGCTGCTGTTGCAGACATCGTCCATGAGTGGCCAGGCGGTGACGTTGAGCGAGATCGCGACCGTGATGAATGAAACCCAGTTCGGGTTCGTGTCGGTGGTTCGATTGGCCCTCGCGGTCTGCCTCGCGGTCTGCCTTGCCTGCGATCACCGGCAGTTGGCGCGATGGCTCGCGCTGGGTTCTGCGGGGTGTCTGATCGCTGCCGTCGCCTGGACGGGGCATGCGGCGTCGACGCCATACGGACTCGGATATCTGCACCTTGTGGCCGACGCTTTGCATCTCCTTGGCGCGGCAGCCTGGACCGGCGGCCTGATGGCGCTTGCACTGCTGCTGCACGTGCTCTCCGGCCATCGCGCCAACGCTCGGCCAGGGTTGCAGATGGACGTGGTCAGGCGGTTCTCCAGCCTCGGCATTGCGAGCGTCGCAACACTCGTGATCTCGGGCACCATCAATGCGTGGGTTCTCGTTGGTTCGTTTCGCGCGCTTGTCGTGACCGACTACGGCCGGATCCTGATGCTGAAGATCGCCGTCTTCCTGGTCATGGTGACCCTGGCCGCCATCAACCGGCTTTGGCTGACCCCCCGCCTTGCAGCGCCCGACGGCAAGTCGCTCCGCGCGCTCACGCGCAACAGCGTCGCCGAAATCGTGTTAGGTCTGATCATCTTTGTGATCGTGGGCCTGCTTGGCACGCTGCATCCAGCTGCTCATCTCGTGAAATGAAACAAGGCGAAGGAACAACAGAATGATAGTCGCAGCTTTGACGCTCACCTCCGTGAGGCGATGTGTTCTAGGTACTCTCGTCTCGGCTTTGCTTCTTGCCGCGCCTTCGGTCCGCGCGGAAGACGTCAAGGCCGGCGATCTCGTGATCACGCAAGCCTGGACCCGCGCCACGCCGGGCGGCGCGAAAACCGGCGGCGGCTTCCTCACCATCGAAAACAAGGGCAGCGCGCCGGACAAGCTCGTTGGTGTCAGTGCCGATGCGGCGGGGAAGGTCGAGGTGCATGAGATGGCCATGGATGGCGGCGTCATGAAGATGCGCCCCGTCGAGGGTGGTCTCACCATCGATCCCGGCAAGACCGTGAAGCTCGCGCCCGGCGGGCTTCACCTGATGATGATGGATTTGAAGAGCCCGCTGAAGCAGGGCGACAAGCTGCCGGTGACGCTGCAGTTCGAGAAGGCCGGCAAGGTTGAGGTCACGCTCGACGTGCAGGGCGTCGGCGCACCCGGTCCGTCCGGAAATATGGGAGGCGAGATGAAGAAGATGAGTCCCAGGATGAAGATGTGAGTGCGTTAACCGAAACCAAGATGATGTGATGCGACGCGTGCCCCGCCACTTTCTGTTACCGGGTGCGCTTGCCGTCCTTGGCAGCGTGTCACCGGCAACCGGCACGCCGCTGGCCGTGCACATCCACGGCGCGAAGGCGATGTTCCAGGTGCTGATCTCGCCGGGCGCGGTGGGGTCTGACAATTTCGTGCTGCAACTGATGTCGGGCGAGGGCACGTTGCTGAGCATCAAGGAAGCGACCTTGTTCCTGAGCTTGCCAGGCAGCAGCGCAGCCGCCATCGAGCGGAAGGCAACGCTCGGAACGGACGGTTATTGGCACGTCGACGACGTCGCGATCACCTCGCCGGGCCGCTGGCACATGCGCATCGACGCGCTCGTCACCGATTTCGAGGAAATCACCCTGGAAGACGACTTTGACGTCGCGACTCAATAGAGAAAAATGCAAGTAATCCGGGGGCTTAGGGCGTTTTCTTCAATCCCGGCCTTGTATTTTCGCCGCCAATCCGCTTTCTGTCCTGATCCCCAGAGAATCCCCGAGTTTTAGACCATGCGACTGTCGCGCTTCTTTCTTCCCATCCTGAAAGAAAATCCCAAGGAAGCAGAGATCGTCTCGCATCGGCTGATGCTGCGCGCCGGCATGATGCGGCAGGAGGCGGCCGGCATCTATGCCTGGCTGCCGCTCGGCTTTCGCGTGCTGAAGAAGATCGAGCAGATCGTGCGCGAGGAGCAGGACCGGTCGGGCGCGCTGGAATTGCTGATGCCGACCTTGCAGCTTGCCGATCTCTGGCGCGAGAGCGGGCGCTACGACGCCTATGGACCGGAGATGCTGCGCATCGCCGACCGCCACAAGCGCGAGCTGTTGTACGGGCCGACCAACGAGGAGATGATCACCGAGATTTTTCGCGCCTATGTGAAGTCGTACCGCAATCTGCCGCTGAACCTTTATCACATCCAGTGGAAGTTTCGCGACGAGCAGCGTCCGCGCTTCGGCGTGATGCGCGGCCGCGAATTCCTGATGAAGGATGCGTACTCCTTCGACATCGACGAGGCGGCTGCGCGCCGCGCCTACAACAAGATGTTCGTCGCCTATTTGCGCACCTTCGCGCGGATGGGATTGAAGGCGATCCCGATGCGCGCCGAGACCGGCCCGATCGGCGGCGACCTCAGCCACGAATTCATCGTGCTGGCGGAGACCGGCGAATCCGGCGTGTTCTGCAACAAGGATGTGCTCGACCTGCCGATCCCCGGCGAGGATGTCGACTATGACGGCGACCTCACTGACGTCATCAGGCAATGGACTTCGGTCTATGCCGCAACCGAGGACGTGCACGACGCCGCGCGCTTCGAGCGGGAAGTGCCGGCCGACAAGCGCGTGAACACGCGCGGCATCGAGGTCGGCCAGATCTTCTATTTCGGCACCAAATATTCCGATGCGATGAAAGCGACGGTGGCCGGCCCCGACGGCGTCGAGGTGCCGATCCATGGCGGCTCCTATGGCGTCGGCGTCTCACGGCTGGTCGGCGCCATCATCGAGGCCTGCCATGACGATGCCGGCATCAAATGGCCGGAGGCGGTGGCGCCGTTCCGGGTCGCCATCCTCAATCTGAAGCAGGGCGACGCCGCGGTCGACGGCGCCTGCGAGAAGCTTTACCGCGCGTTGTCGGCAAAAGGCGTCGACGTGCTCTATGACGACACCGACCAGCGGGCGGGCGCGAAATTCGCAGGCGCCGATTTGATCGGCATTCCCTGGCAGATCATGGTCGGCCCAAAAGGGCTTGCCGAGGGCAAGATCGAGCTCAAGCGTCGTGCCGACGGCTCGCGCGAGAACCTCGCACCCGACGATGTGTTGGCGCGGTTCTAGCGAGAATTAACTCGACGCGCGGACATCCTCTCGCTTTCCATGCGCTCGGGCGAATCAACGAGCGTAGGGAAAACCCGTGGATTGTTGAGCGGAGGCCGTTTTCCCGCATTATGATTGCAATTCGTTCAAGGATTCGCCCACATCTCCTCGAAATTGGCCCAATTGTCTGCGTGAAACCATTGAAGGCAAAGCAAAAACCATAATCGTGGGATGATCGGGCCGTGGCTGAAACCATGAACGAACCGCTGCAGACTGCACCTTTCGCGCCCTTCGAGTGGATGCTGTCGGGGCGGTATTTGCGTGCGCGCCGCAGGGAAGGGTTCATCTCCGTCATCGCCGGCTTCTCGTTTCTCGGCATCATGCTGGGCGTCGCCACGCTGATCATCGTGATGGCCGTAATGAACGGGTTCCGCAAGGAACTGCTCGACAAGATCCTCGGCCTCAACGGCCACCTTCTGGTGCAGCCGCTGGAGTCGCCGCTGACCGACTGGAAGGACGTCGCCGAGCGCATCAGCCAGGTGCAGGGTATCCGTCTCGCCGCGCCCGTGGTCGACGGCCAGGCGCTGGGATCCTCGCCGTTCAACGCCGCCGGCGTGTTCGTGCGCGGTATCCGCGCCGACGATCTGAACAGCCTCACCTCGATCGCCAAGAACATCAAGCAGGGCACGCTCGAAGGTTTCGACCAGGGGCAGGGGGTGGCGATCGGCCGGCGGCTTGCCGATCAGCTGTCGCTGCATGCCGGCGACAGCATCACGCTGGTCTCGCCCAAGGGCGCGGTGACGCCGATGGGTACCACGCCGCGCATCAAGCCCTACAAGGTCACGGCGGTGTTCGAGATCGGCATGTCCGAATACAACTCGATCTTCGTCTTCATGCCGCTGGCGGAAGCGCAGGCCTATTTCAACCGGCCGAATGACGTCTCGGCGATCGAGGTGTTCACCACCAACCCCGACCGCATCGACGTCTATCGCAAGAGCGTGACCGAGGCCGCGGGCAGGCCGGTGTTTCTCGTCGACTGGCGTCAGCGCAACTCGACCTTCTTCAACGCGCTGCAGGTCGAGCGCAATGTGATGTTCCTGATCCTGACCATGATCGTGCTGGTGGCGGCGCTGAACATCATCTCCGGCCTGATCATGCTGGTGAAGGACAAGGGCAGCGACATTGCGATTCTGCGCACCATGGGGGCCACGCAAGGCTCGATCATGCGCATCTTCCTGATCACGGGCGCTTCCATCGGCGTGGTCGGCACGCTGGTGGGCTTCCTCGTAGGCCTCGCCATCTGTTTCAATATCGAGTCGATCCGCCAGTTCCTGTCGTGGATCACCAGCACCGAGCTGTTCGATCCCACGCTTTACTTCCTGTCGCGGCTGCCGGCCGAAATCGATTTCGGCGAGACTGCCGCCGTCGTGATCATGTCGCTGACGCTGTCTTTCCTTGCGACCCTCTACCCATCGTGGCGCGCGGCACGCCTCGATCCCGTCGATGCGCTCCGGTATGAGTGAGGTCCTGATGGAGCAGCGGGCGCCGGAGCAGCAGGGGACCCAGGACGAGGATGTCCCGGTCATCTATCTCCACGACATCAAGCGCCAATATGTGCAGGGCGAGCAGCCGCTGGTGATCCTCGATGGCGCCAAGCTCGCGCTGTGGGCCGGCCAGTCGGTGGCGCTGGTGGCGCCGTCGGGCTCGGGCAAGTCGACACTCTTGCACATCGCAGGGCTGCTCGAGACGCCCGACGAGGGCGAGGTTTATGTGGGGGGCGCGCCGACCTCGCAACTGACCGACATCGAGCGCACGCAGATCCGCCGCACCGATATCGGTTTCGTCTATCAATCGCACCGGCTGCTGCCGGAGTTCTCCGCGCTCGAGAACGTCATGCTGCCGCAGATGATCCGCGGGCTGAAGCGCGGTGAGACGGTCAAGCGCGCCAGCGAAATCCTGTCCTATCTGGGCCTCGGCGATCGACTGAAACATCGTCCCGCCGAATTGTCAGGCGGCGAGCAGCAGCGCGTGGCGATTGCGCGCGCGGTCGCCAATGCGCCCCGTGCGCTGCTCGCGGACGAGCCGACCGGCAACCTCGATCCGAACACGGCCGACCATGTGTTCCAGGCGCTGATGCAGCTCGTGAAGGCAACGCGTGTCGCGATGCTGATCGCGACCCACAACATGGAGCTGGCGCACCGGATGGACCGGCGCGTCTCGCTCGAAAACGGCCAGGTGGTCGAGCTGGATTAGTAACCGCGATACTGGCGATGGCGCACCGGAGGCCCATCCATGCCGGCGTTGGCAAAATACGGGTTCAGCTCGCATTGCGCAGCGCGCCCCGAGGCCGTGGCATTGCACTGGGCGAGCGAGGTGTAGCGGCATTCGTAGTAGGTGACGGGACCATAGACATGCAAACAGACCGGAGCGCCCGCGTAGGTTTGCGCCAGCGCCGACGGCGCGCCGAGCAGCGTTCCGGCGGCGAGCGCCGCGAGAGCGAGAATGCGCATCAGAACCTCCTTCGGGACAGGCGGCTGCGGTCGGGCTGCATCTCCGCCCTGGCGTTGTAATAGGGATTTGCCGCGCAGGTGGCGTCACGCCCGGACGCCGTCGACAGACATTGCTGATAGGACGAGAAACTGCAATCGCCGGCGCCACCGCCGAAATCGCAGCCCTTGATGCAATAGGCAAGTCCGCCCGCCACGGCGGAAGGCGCGACCGCGCCGACACTCGCAACCGCCAACACCAGGAGAATTGCCTTGTCCATCGCCGCCTCCAACGCCTGTCGTTGGCGAACAGCAGCAGGGCGGGACGCGCGGGTCAACTCACGTTCACGCGTGCGGCAATCTGCGCGTGTGGGGCTAGTAGCGCGACCGCGGATAATAGCTGGGAGGGGCCAGGATGTAGCCCGGCGACATCGGCCGGCCGCGATTTTGATAGGCGTAGGGATCGTCGGACTCACCGACGTAATAGGGATTTGCCACGCAGGTCAGACGCCGGCCTGAAGCGGTCGTCATGCACTGCGCGTAAGTGTCGAAGGTGCATTGGCTCAAGCCAGGAGCGTCGTCGCCTTGCAGACAGAATGGGTAGCGGTCACCGACGGCCTGCGCGGGCATCGTGCCGATCGACGCGAGCACGATCACAGCTGCACCTGCCAACACGAGTCTGCGCATGCGATCCTCACATCATTTCGCCACACGATATCTTGCTGCCGCCAAGATCGGAACCCCGCAAATCAAAAGTTCCGGAAGTACTTGTGTTCCAACATTAATTTGACGCAACGCGCAGGCGTCCTTTGCACGCGAGTGTTGCGATCCAGTGACAGCAATTCGCGCGAACACTGTTAAGACGTGCGCCGGCCTGGGGGCCGCGAAAGGAACTGGAATCAAGAATGAAGAAAATGTTGCTTGTGACCGCAAGCCTCGTCGCGCTCGGCGCGGCAGCGCCTGCGATGGCGGCGGATCTCGCTGCTCGCCCCTACACCAAGGCCCCGCCGATGCTTCAGGCGGCCTACAACTGGAGCGGATTCTACGCCGGTCTGAACGGCGGTGGCGGCACCAGCCACAAGTGCTGGGACTTCGCCGGCTTGAGCGAAGGTTGTCATGACGCGACCGGCGGCACCGTCGGCGGTCAGGTCGGCTATCGCTGGCAGACCGGTCCGATCGTGTTCGGCGTCGAAGCGCAGGGCAACTGGGCCGACTTCACCGGCGACAATGTGAGCCAGATCATCCCGGGCGATCGCAACCGCACCAAGATCGACGCGTTCGGTCTGTTCACCGGCCAGGTCGGCTATGCCTGGAACAATGCGCTGCTTTACGTGAAGGGTGGCGCGGCCGTGGTCGACGACAAATACACGATCGTCACCAATCCGGGCTCAGCGCTGCTGGCCTCCGCCAGCGAGACGCGCTGGGGTGGCGTGGTCGGCGTCGGCTTCGAGTACGGCTTCGCGCCGAACTGGTCGGCCGGCATCGAGTACGATCACATGTTCATGGGCACGCAGTCCAACGGCTTCACCACGCCGGCGGGAGCTTTCGCGGGCACCGACAACATCAAGCAGGACGTCGATCTCTTCACCGCGCGCGTCAACTACAAGTTCGGCGGTCCGATCGTCGCCCGCTACTGATCCAACCCTTTACGGCGGATCGAAAGGCCCCGGCTTCGGCCGGGGCTTTTTATTTGGGGGCGGGGCGTCGGTTAACCATTGCCCGACAAGCCGCAAATCAGAGCTTCCAGACCTCTTGAATTCGGAACAAAAAAGGAACAATGTTCCCTCTATGTTCTGGGATCGGGAGGTCGTGATGTTGCGGATTTTCGTGGAAGAGGCGGCGGCTTTGACGTCGATTGCGCTGTTTGTCGGGATGATCGCGGTGTGGGCGCAACTTCTCACCGCGTTCTGATCTTGGGGAAAGCGGGGGCGAGGGCAGCAGTCGCCGTCGGTGTGGACTAAGCTCACCGTCCAAGCGAGTCGGCTGCGAGGCGCCGGCTTTCTCCCCTCAAGCCACCCAGAAGAGCATGTCCAGCGCCGGATTCGTCCATCTTCACGTCCACTCGGCCTATTCGCTGCTGAAGGGCTCGATCAAGATCGCCAAGCTCGGCGAACTCGCCAAGGCCGATCGCCAGCCGGCGCTGGCGCTGACCGACACCGACAACATGTTCGGTGCGCTGGAATTTTCCGACAAGATGGCGGGCTACGGCATCCAGCCGATCATCGGCTGCGAGCTGGCGGTCGATTTCGGCGACCAGGATCCGAACGCGCGCAATGCCGCGGCGCCTTCGCGCATCGTGTTGCTGGCGGCGCGCGAGCGCGGCTATCGCAGCCTGATGCGGCTCAACTCGCGCGCCTTCCTCGAGACGCCGGTCCACCAGACCCCGCATATCAAGTTCGACTGGCTCGCTGACGAGGCCGAAGATTTGATCGCGCTGACCGGCGGACCGGATGGACCGATCTCGCTTGCGATCCAGGCCGATCAAGTCGCGCTCGCGACCGTCAGGTGCGAGCGCCTGGCGACATTGTTCGGTGATCGTCTCTACGTCGAATTGCAGCGGCACAGCGTCGAGCGCGAGCGCCGTGTCGAGGCCGGTCTGATCGATCTCGCCTACGCGAAGGGCCTGCCGCTGGTCGCGACCAACGAACCGTATTTTGCCTCGACCGACGATTACGAAGCGCATGACGCGCTGCTCTGCATCGCCGGCGGACGGCTGATTGCGGAGACCGACCGCGAGCAACTGACGGCCGATCACCGTTTCAAGACGCGCGCCGAGATGGCGGTGCTGTTCGCCGACATTCCGGAAGCGCTGGCATCGACCGTCGAAATCGCCGAGCGCTGCGCGTTCCGCCCCGTCACGCGCAAGCCGATCCTGCCGCGCTTCACCGTGGGCGCTGCCTCCGATGCCGAGGGTGACGAGGCCGCCGAGCTGCGCAAGCAGGCGGAAGAGGGGCTCGCGGGGCGGCTCGAGGTACACGGCGTCTCGCAAGGCATGACCGAGGAGGACTACCGGGCGCGGCTCGCCTTCGAGATCGACGTCATCAACCGCATGAATTATGCGGGCTACTTCCTGATCGTGTCCGACTTCATCAAATGGGCGAAGGCGCAGGATATTCCTGTCGGCCCGGGCCGCGGCTCGGGCGCAGGTTCGCTGGTCGCCTGGGCGCTCACCATCACCGACCTCGATCCGATCCGCTTCGGCCTCCTGTTCGAGCGCTTCCTCAATCCGGAACGCGTGTCGATGCCGGACTTCGACATCGACTTCTGCCAGGAGCGCCGCGGCGAAGTGATCGACTACGTGCAGCAGCGCTATGGCCGCGACCAGGTCGCGCAGATCATCACCTTCGGCACCTTGCAGGCGCGCGGCGTGCTGCGCGACGTCGGCCGCGTGCTGCAGATGCCCTATGGCCAGGTCGACAAGCTGACCAAGCTGGTGCCGCAGAACCCCGCCGCGCCGGTGACCTTGGCGGCTGCGATCGCAGGTGAGCCGAAGCTGCAGGCGTTCCGCGACGAGGACCCGGTGGTGGCGCGCGCCTTCGACATCGCGATGCGCCTCGAAGGCCTGACCCGGCACGCCTCCACCCACGCTGCCGGCATCGTGATCGGCGATCGTCCCCTGAGCGAGCTCGTGCCGCTCTACCGCGATCCCAAATCCGACATGCCGGTGACCCAGTTCAACATGAAATGGGTCGAGCCGGCGGGACTGGTGAAGTTCGACTTCCTCGGGCTGAAGACGCTGACCGTGCTCGACGTCGCGGTGAAGCTCCTGAGGCAACGCGGCGTCCAGGTCGATCTTGCGACGCTGCCGGTCGAAGACGCCGCGAGCTACCAGATGCTGGCGCGCGGCGATGTCGTCGGCGTGTTCCAGGTTGAAAGTCAGGGCATGCGGCGCGCGCTGGTCGACATGCGTCCCGACCGGTTCGAGGACATCATCGCGCTGGTGGCGCTGTATCGTCCCGGTCCGATGGCGAACATCCCGACCTATTGCGCGCGCAAGCATGGCGACGAGGAGCCGGAATATCTGCATCCGATGCTGGAGCCGATCCTGAAGGAAACCTTCGGGGTCATCATCTACCAGGAACAGGTGATGCAGATCGCGCAGGTGATGGCCGGCTATTCGCTCGGCGACGCCGACCTGCTGCGCCGCGCGATGGGCAAGAAGATCCGCTCCGAGATGGAGAAACAGCGAACGGTCTTCGTCACGGGCTCCGTCAAGAACAACGTATCGAAAGGGCAGGCCGAGACGATCTTCGAGCTGCTGGCAAAGTTCGCCGACTACGGCTTCAACAAGAGCCACGCGGCGGCTTACGCGCTGGTGTCGTATCACACCGCCTATATGAAGGCGCATTATCCGGTGGAGTTCCTGGCGGCGTCGATGACGCTCGACCTCAACAACACCGACAAGCTGTCGGAATTCCGCGCCGAGGCGCAGCGGCTCGGCATCAAGGTCGAGGCGCCCAACGTCAATCGCTCGGGTGCGACCTTCGAGGTATCGGACGGCACGATCTACTACGCGCTCGCGGCGTTGAAAGGCGTCGGCCCGCAGGCGATCGAGCAGATCGTCGCGGAGCGCAAGAAGGGCCTGTTCACCTCGCTTGCGGATTTCGCCAGCCGAGTCAGCCCGCGCGCCATCAACAAGCGCATCATCGAAAGCCTCGCCGCGGCCGGCGCCTTCGACACCCTGGAGCCGAACCGCGCCCGCGTCTTTGCCGGCGCGGATGCCATCCTTGCGGCCTGCCAGCGCAGCCATGAGGCGGCCACCTCGGGCCAGAACGACATGTTCGGCAATGCCGCGGATGCACCGACCATCATGCTGCCGAATATCGAGCCGTGGCTGCCGGCCGAGCGGCTGCGGCGCGAATATGATGCGATCGGCTTCTTCCTGTCCGGCCATCCGCTCGACGACTACGCCACGGTGCTCAAGCGCCTGCGGGTGCAATCCTGGGCGGAATTTTCCCGCGCTGTGAAGACCGGCGCGACCGCTGGCAAGGTCGCCGCCACCGT
This sequence comes from uncultured Alphaproteobacteria bacterium, assembly GCA_963791665.1. Lineage (GTDB taxonomy): Bacteria > Pseudomonadota > Alphaproteobacteria > Rhizobiales > Xanthobacteraceae > Bradyrhizobium. The sequence goes on from CAWBTH010000009.1 coordinate 23,132, forward strand.
GGTCTCGCGGATGGAGCGGCGCACCAAGACCGGCAACAAGATGGGCATCATGGGGCTTTCTGATCCCACGGGTCACTTCGAGGCGGTGCTGTTCTCGGAAGGGCTCGCGCAATACCGCGACGTGCTGGAGCCGGGTGCGGCGGTGCTGCTGCAGCTCGGTGCTGAATTGCAGGGCGAGGACGTGCGGGCGCGGGTGCTGCACGCCGAGCCGCTGGACGACGCCGCGGCCAAGACCCAAAAGGGCCTGCGCATCTTCCTGCGCGACACGCGGCCGCTCGATTCCATTGCGCGGCGGCTGCAGATGCCGGAAGCGGGCGCACCGACCGTTTCCGCTCGTGCACCGCAGGCCAAGGCAGCTTCAGCCAATGGCGATGGCGACGTCTCGCTGGTGCTGATGCTCGATCTCGAAACCGAAGTGGAGATGAAGCTGCCCGGCCGCTTCAAGGTGTCGCCGCAGATCGCAGGCGCCATCAAGGCTGTCGCGGGTGTGGTCGACGTGCAGACGCTATAACCTCGTAGGGAGGAGACTTCCGATGTGTGAGATCTGCGGCCAGGAATTGCATCATCCGTTCCAGTCCTCGCGGCGCAAGTTTATCCTCGATGCCGCGGCCATTGGGCTGGCTTTTACCGACCCGGCGACGGCCAAAGGAAAGAGAAAGGAAGACGACGACGATGAAAAGAAGAAGCCGCCCAAGCCTGAGAACGTGATCTCACCGGATGCGTCACTCAAGCGCCTGATGGACGGCAATGCGCGTTATGTCGACGGCGTGGCGCGCCGCCACGATTTCAAGCACGAGCGCGAGGCGCTGGCCGGCGGCCAAAATCCGTATGCCGGCATCCTGAGCTGCGCGGATTCGAGGATTGCGCCCGAGTACGCCTTCGACAGCGGCCGCGGCGATCTCTTCGTCTGTCGCCTCGCCGGCAATTTCGCCAATTACGACTCTATCGCGAGCCTCGAATATGGCGTGGCCGTGCTCGGCGTGCCGCTGATCCTCGTGCTCGGCCACGATGCCTGCGGCGCGATCGACGCCACCATCAAGTCGCTCAAGGACAACACGACGCTGCCCGGGCATTTGCCCTCGCTGGTCACCGCGCTCACGCCCGCGGTGAAGGCGGTCTCGGGGAAGGGTGGCGACGTGCTCGGCAACGCCATCCGCCAGAACGTGATCGACAATGTCGCCAAGCTGAAATCGGCCGGCCCGATCCTGTCTGCCGCCGTCGAGCAGAACAAGGTCAAGGTCGTCGGCGGCGTCTACAGGCTGAAAGACGGCAAGGTCGATCTGGTCGCGTGAATGTCGGGACGCGCGGATTGAACTCGTATCATCGGGGCCGCACGTCCGGGAACATCACGGTCACCGAGCCAACGACGATGACTCGCACCGGCGCGCCGGCCGGGTCTAGTCGGCGCTCTTTCGTGACGGGGTGGCGGCCGGCGTCTCCGCCCAGATGATACAGTCGATCCATGCTGGTTTGGGGGATCTCTCCGACCAGGGAAAAGCTGGGATACTGTCCCGGGGGAATGCCGGACCAGTCCGATCCGAACTTGATGACGATTTCGAAAATGGTCGTCCAATGGGCCGGGATATCCAGGTCGACCCAGCCATACCGGAAGTCGGTGTCCCTGGTGTCGTTGTCCTGGAACAAAAGCGGCTTGCCGTTGAGTCGCGTGCCTGCGCTCACCATAATGCTGCTGCCTCGCGGTGTATCCTGGAACCTCAATACCAGATCGAGCCGACACCCTTCGTTGCCCTGATCATAAGGGACCTGCACCATCATGACCGGCTTGTCGCCATGCACGACGATGACATTGCGTTGTGCGATGTTGGCGTTGTTCGGCAGCGTACTGGCGAGCTCCGCGATGTTGGTCACCCCGGCGAGTGGATTTCCGTGGCCTGGCGTATTGGCGACGGCGATGAGGCAATACTGGCCGGTTGTCTCGGGAGGTATCCATACGAAGGCGTCCAGCGACGCGCCGATGTCCCCGGGTTTGATCGCGAACGGCGGGTTCCGGTTGCCCGACGACGTCGCAAGCTGGTTGTGCTGCCAGAGGTAGGGATAGAGCAGGATGCTCGACGGCGCATAGAACAAATTCCACGTGCCCGCGAGTTGCGCGCCGGTGAAATTCTTGCCTCTCACATAGAGATAGTTCGGCACCCCGATGCTGAGACTGCCGTCGAACGTCTTTTCGTATTTGGCCGGATCGGTAAGGATGCCCGGATCCGGAAATGGCTCCGGACCGGAGATGATGATGTCCGGTGAGGTGGCGCTGGCCGTTCTCGGAACGTCGCCGGATTCGCCCAGATTGCATCTGACCACGATGCCCGGCCATTTGGTTGCCATCGTTCCGCTCCGCCCTGGCTGTTGTGAGACTTGCCGCTTTCCCTGCGGTCTTTGGTATCAAGGCTGCAGGCGGTGCCTGCAGCCTTGATAAACATCACTTCCGTTTGACGTCCGGAAACTCCGCTTTGACCGAGCCGACGACTATGACCTTGACCGGGCCACCGGTGGCGTCACGACGAATTTCCTTCGTGACCGGATGTGGCTCGGCCTCAACTCCAAGGTGATAGAGCCTCTCGGTGCTCGACTGCGTAAGCTCGCCGCGAATGGTGACGGCAGGATACTGGCCGGGCGGGATGCCCGACCAGTCGGGACCGAACTTGATCGTGACGGTGAAGATCGTGTTCCACTGCGCGGGTACCTTGAGATCGGTCCAGCCATATTTGAAATTGTTGTCGAGCGTATCGCTTTCGGTGTGGAACAGCGGCTTTCCGTCCAACGGCGTGCCCGATGAGACCGACCATGAACTGTGCTTGGGGACGTTCTCGAATCTGCAGACCAGGTCGATCGTGGCGCCTTCGTCCCCCTGATTGTACCCCACCGGCTGCACGAACTGCGGAACGTCGCCGCGGACCATGATGACGTTGCGCTGGGCTATGTTGGCGTTGTTGCCGAGCGCGTCGGCGAGGCTCGTGATGTTGCTGACGCCCTGAAGCGGATTGCCGTGACCGGGGGTGTTGGCGATGCCAATCAGGCAGTAGTGGTCGCTCGTGTCTGGCGGCACCCAGGCAAAGCAATCGGTGGAAGCGCCGATCTTGCCGGCTTTGATCGTGAACGGCGGATTCTGATTGCCCTGTGACGTCGCGAGCGGGTTCTTCTGCCACAGATAGGGATAGAGCAGGATATTCGGCGTGGAGAAGAAGAGATTCCAGGAACCTTCCAGATCGCCATTGGTGAAGTTCTTGCCGCGGACATAGAGATAGTTGGGAAAGCCGATGTAGAGACTGTTCGCGTAAGCATTGTCGTAGTTTGCGGGATCGGTGAGAATGCTTGGATCCGGGAAGGGCGTTGTCCCGGAGATGATGAGATCGGGAGAATTCGACGACGTGCTCCTGGGAACGTTGCCGTTCTCTCCGGTATTGCACCTGACGACGATGCCGGGCCATTGAGCCATTTGCTGTACTCCGTGTTTCAGTTCGAAAGGTTGACCTGGACCCTCTCCAGCAGCACCTTCTTCACCGGCCCGCCTTTGCCGCCGCCGGAAGAGTTGATCTTGGACATGTTGAGGGTCAGGGAGGAGGTCTTCAGGATCGAATTTGGATTGTTGACCCAAAGCCGGATGTCGATCGAGGTATTGAAGGATCCGAGGTTCATGCCTTGCGAGCCGATCAGGCCGGAGCCGCTGATCGGCTGCTTCGAGATGCTGAAGGAAGGCGTCGAGCAATACACCTGAAGCAGCGTGCCGTTCGGGATATCCGTGAACTTCACGTCGAGATCGACTTCGTCGTATTCGGCGGATTGGGTGTAGTAGCTGGAGACGATCAGGGTCGGCGGATCCGTGACCTCGGTCTCGCTGGCGACGGAGACGATGCTGTAGACCACGCCTTCGCCCGTCTGGTTTGTCGTGAGCTGGTAACCGATCCGGGCAGTGGCGCCCGCATTGACGGCGATCGTGCCGGCATTGCCGTACAGGTTCATGTGCAGACCGGAATAGGTCCCGGTGAGTGCCATGCTGGTGTCGCTCTTCGCCATCGATTTCTCCGTGGTGTTGGGTTGCGTTCAACTGAGCAGGTAATTTTCGCTCTGGTATTTGCTGACCATGTATTCGAGAAGATCGACACGGAGCTCGGCCAGCTCCCTAAACTCGTCCGTGCCGTAGACCTGGGCGGCGGTGTAGAAGTCCGTCCACCAGGGAATGAGATCCTTCAGAATGCCGGCGTTGGCCTTGTTGTCGCCGAGCACCTGTTCGATCGCCGTGCCGATCTCGAGCGGCGTCGGATCGGGCTTCTTGATGAGCTCTCCGATGATCGCGACGAGCCAGTAGTTGGAGGGCAGGTTCGCCGGCGGCACGATGTTCGGCGCGTTGGTGTCGTCGAGCACCGGCTGGAATTCCGCGGGAACGCGGCTCACATAGGTGGTGCGGTACATCACCCGCCATGGTTCGCTATTTGTCGCGACCGCCTCGCGCATGGCGTTCGCCGCGGCCGAAGTGCTGTTGTTGAGCCAGTTGGGATCCACGACCTGCTTCAGCGCGGTGAAGTTGTCCTGGTCCGGCGCCAGCATGAAGGACATGTAACGATAGCCATCGACCTTGCCGGGCGCGGCGGACGTTCCATATCCCACGAAGACCAGTTGCCCCTGGTCGGTCTTGGTGATGGGCGCAGGCAGGAATTTCGTGGGGTCGACGTTGCACAGCAGGCTGAACCCGTTATCGGTGGCTTCGGTGCGTGTCGCAGTCATCGTCCACGTGTTGCCCAGCATGGTATCGCCTTCAACGTAGTAGCCGCCGGCCAGCGTGCCGATATCCGCCGAGAACTCCAGGCCGGCCGCAAACACCAGCGTGCTCGCGCCCACATAGGTTTCCGAATAGGAGTTGGCGAGCGTGTGCTCTTCGCGATGCAGGCCGCCGGCCGCCGTCCATACGTAGTTGCAGTAGATGCTGCGCAGGTTTCGGCGATTGCCGAAGTCGTAACCCGTGTTTTCCTTCAACTTGTCCTTGACGCGATCGAGCGAACCGACCAGCCGGTATTTGCTGAGGTCGAACTGGTCGTAGTAGGCCTTGAGCTGCTGATCCTGCTTCTCGATCTTGCGCTTGGTCGCGTAGGCATCGAGCGGCTTGAAGTAGCTGCCGCGTTCCTCATTGGCGCGCGGGTAGTCCGGGTCGTTCATCAGGCCGACCTTGCCGTCGAGCGTGCCGTTCTTGACATATTTCGGGTTGATCGGGAAATCGATGATGTTGGTGTCGATCGGAATGGTCTTGTTCGGCACGATGGTGTAGCCGACGGGCGTCTGCGTGCCCTTCAACGCCATCATGAACATGTCGGCGGTCGCGGATTTGACGAGCGCAATTCCGACGTTGTTCTGGATGTAACGCCGGCCGACGACGGGATTGAGAATCTTGTCGGCGGCTTCCCACGTGCCCGCTGGCGTCATGCTGGTCGTCAGATTGATGGTGCTCGCATTTCTCTGATCGACGCGGCTCTCGTCGCCGATGGTGCCGGACAGCGACGTCTTGACACCCAACTTGATCGTAGTTTCCAGCATCTGGGTTTCTGCTTCGGCGCCGAGCCCGACGGACACGGCGCTCTTGCTCTTCTGGTAGAAGCCGCCCTTGATGTTGAACGACCCGTTGAACGTGGAGCTCTGGTTGGCGGAGTACGACCAGGTCTTGGTTTCGCTCTCCTGGTAAGTCACGCTGCAGGCATTCTCGTAGGCGCCTGTCGGGCCACCCTGCGAGCCGAACCAGTAGGCCAACGTCTGGTTCTCGCTCGGGATCGGCGGGCCGCCTTCGATGTATCCGATGACGACGGGCTTGCTCTGAACCTGTCCGACGAAGATGGTGTCGAGATCGCCGACCTTGTAACCGACCTCCAGTTCGGTCTCGCCGGCGGCGGCGCGATAGAAATATCCGCGCTTCATCACGCTGAAGATCTGTCCGTAGGCGTCGGTTTCCGCCGCGGCATATTCGACGACGGAAGGCTGGCCGGCGATATCAGCGACGAAATAGTCCGCCTGGCCGCCGAGCGCGTTGACGACCCATTGACCTTCGTTCTGGATCGGAGCCGTGGAAGACTTCCAGACCGGCGGCGCGGAGGCCGGCAGCAGCGTGCCGTTGTTGCCCATGCCCGTGGTGTCGAACAACGTCGGCCCCGAGCCCGAGTCCATTCGCCAGTAGGCAGCGAGATGATCCTCGGTGCCGGTCAATGCCTTGTTCATGCTTTCGCGCGCCTGCTGTTCGGTCAACAGGATCGAAAACAGCCTGACGTCGTCGGCTTCGCCGGCGTAGGGCAGCGTCAGCGCGCCGCTCTTCAGCATGCCGCCGATCACGAATTGCGTGTCCTGGTAGCCGTCCTGGTTGGGAATGCGCCGGGGCAGGCTGTCGCGTCCGTTCACGTAGACATTCACCTGCGCCACGTCCTGCCAGGTCGTCCAAAGCTGGTTGCTGGAGAGCTGAAGATCGTTGGCGCCGGTCAGGTCCTTGGCGACGGTGCCGGACATCTCGTTGAAATCCCAGCTTGCGATCAGGCCATCGAGGCTCGCCGGCGTGAGGTGGAGATCGAAGGTCCGGGCAATCTCGGATGCATCGCGTGTGGTACTCCACACCCGCACATGCGAGATCAAACCCTTGAAATTGAATGTGGCGTCGCCGGAAACGCCGAGGAAAAAGGAAGACGTCTTGTTCTCGACCGTGACCGCCTTGGTCAGATTGGTCGGGTTGTCTTCCTTGACTTTCTTGCCGTCGACGTAGAGCGAGCAGTAGATGTAATAGGTCTGTGCGACGTACTCCTTGCTGCCGGTGCTGTTGGGGGTGGTCCCCGTTTCGAAGTTCGCCACGACATAGGCCGTCTTGCCGGCCGGGATCGGGGCCGAAATGGTCTTGGTGCTTATCACCGGCGGCGCGTCGTAACTGTCGCCCGGCTGCGAATAGGTGACGCTGAGCACGACCTGGCCGAGCGTGTTCACGGACAGCGAGTAACTGCCGGGCTTATCGATGATGGTCTGGCGCGTGTTGAGCGCGGCCGGATTGATCCACGCTTCGACGGAGAACGCGCTGTTCGGGTTGAACGGCGAGCCGTCCTTGACCGTGCCCTTGGCCGTGCCGTCCAGTTTCAGGCCGTGGCCCTGGCGTGAGGCCAAAGCTATGTTGGTCCAGTCCTTCAGAATGCGGTTGGAGGCGACGATCAGGTCGTTGCGTCCGACATAGGGAACGTCGAAGGCACCCTTGTCGTCCCAGGATGGACTGGCGGGGTTCGTGACGGTTGCATTGTACTCGGCGCCGGTGGCGGCGGAGTTGGCGATGGTCGTTCCGGCGCCCTCGGCCAGATTCCATCGGATGCCCAGCATCGGATCGTTGTCGGGGAAACCGTACTGGGCGCTGTTCTGAACCTCGGTCGCGCTCAATGCGCGCTGCCAGAACGCCACGCCGTTCAGCGAAGCGACGATCGATTTTCCGCCGGAGCCGCCGACGGTCAACGCGCCGAGATTGCCGCTGAACGTGTTCTGCGCCGTCGAGGTGACCGGCGCGCCCGCATTCACGAACAGGCTGAGCGTGACCTTGCCGCTGCCGGCGTCGGCGATCGTCGCCGAGAGGCAAACCCATACGCCGGTTGAAATCGGGTTGGCGCTGCTCAGCGCATTGCCGCCGAGGAACTTCAGCACCGCCTTGCCGTACTGGTCGATCGACAGCGACACGTATTCGCTGCCGCCCATGATCTGGTTGACCGTCAGCAGCGTGCCGCCGGAGCCCGATCCCGAAAGCTTCACATAGATTTGCAGTGTCAGGTTCGGCGGCTGGAAGTTGATGGACTTGGTGATGTAAGTGCTCGTCGCGGTGATCAGTCCGGGGCCGCGGATCGACCCGAGCATGTACTGGATCGGAAGATCCGGGTTGTCGAAGTTGCCGACCACGTTGTAGGTGAGGGCCCGTGCCTGCAGGCTGTCCTTCGTCGGTTTCGCATTCAGCCAGCACTGCAACGTCATGTCCGACGAGATCGCCAGACGGTTCGAAGGCGAGAAATTCTTGTCGACGTTGAAACCGATGTAGTTCTTCGAATTGAGGGAGACGCAGAATTCGGGCGGCACCGGCATCCAGCCGCCGTTCTTTCCGGGCGTCAGCAGTGGCGCGCATCCGTCCGAATAGGAAGATGTGTTCGACAGCTTTCCGGTCCCGCCTCCGGTCGGGGGATCGACGATCTCGACCGCAAACATCATCGAGCCGCGGATCTGATCGGTTCGCTGGTTGAAGGTGAGGGATGCGCTCTGGAAAATGCTCGCGGCGGTTTTGGCGAGAGGCGCGATCCTGGCCGAGTCGTAGTTGTCGCCGATGAAGAGCACGCGCAGCAGGCCGGCATAGCTGAAGGCGCCGCCTTGCTTGAGTGTTCCGGAGACATTGACGACATAGGCCGTCAAGCCGTCGCTCAGCGCGAACACCTTGGCCGCGATATCGGTCTTGTATCCGCTCGGGTAGGAATAGGTCTGGCTTTGACCGTTGATGGCTTCGGCAAAGATATTCTGGTTCCTGTCGACGTTGGGAAGGCTGACGCCGCAGATCGTGACATTGCAGGTTTGGGCGGTGGCACCGTCGGCCACGGTGATCGTGAAGTCGGAAAGCGCGTCTTTCACGAACAGCAGGACGTGACCAATTCCGGAATCCGACCGCGCAACCGTCACCTCGAGGCCGTAGGCTCGCGTTCCCGGGGTGGTGACGCCTGGATAGTCGTAGTTGCCCGATTTTCCCGCGAAGACGTTGAGAAACGAACGCGGATCGGCCGGCACATTCTTCCAGGATTGCTTGATCGTATCGGTGCTCTGCCAGTTGGACGGAGCCGTCATCTCGACATCGACGTCGACGAAGTCGGCGGTCTTTCCGGTCGCCACCGTGACGGAAGCGACCTTGATCGGCTGCTTCGGCACCGAGACGAATTGGAAGTAACAGCCGTCCGGGTCGTCGATGCAGGCGGCGAGTACGGCGGGAACGGAATTGGAGTAATCGAAATAGCAGGTCTTCTGATTGAGGACGTCCTGGGCGTCCGGGTCGTTGCTGCCGGCCCCGTTCCAGACCAGGCGCAACTTGTCGATGTTCCGGGGAAGACCCAGCCAGGCTTCCTTGCCGACGTCGTTGGAGGCGTCCACCGTGATGTCGCACAGTAGCGGCGACGCCGCCGACGATGCGACCGTGATCTTGGTGGCGTTCATGTACGTGCCCACCCGATGGGCCACGAAGTTCAGGAACCCGGCCTGTGTGTTGTCCGGCGCGGAGAGCACGGTGGCCGAGATACGCCGCCACTGATCAGTCGGCACCACCAGGTATCTGGCTTGTGCAAATTCATCGGGGGCATGGCGCTCGGCAACGGAATTGCTGCCCCATTTCGTGGTCCAGTTGGCGTAGAAGGTTGCGCGCGCCGCGGCCGTCGAGAACTGCGTGACCGAAAACAGCCCTGCGTCGCCCTGATAATAGAGGTGCAACAGTCCGTCGGAGGCGTCGATCAGGCAGGCCGGCGCCTGCGGTTTGATGAAGCCGGCGAGGCCGGCATAGTAGGTCAGGCCGACATCGTCGATGTAGAACGTGCCGCTCATATCGACGTTGACCGGCGAGGAGGACGGCTCGTTGCGAGGGCCGAAGACCTGGGCGGTGACGCCTGACGTGGCGGTGTTGGGCGTTTGCGCCGGGCTGACCTTGTAGTCGACCGTATTGCACGGAAGCACCACCACATTATTGCCGCCGACCGTGATCGTGAGCGAATTGAGCGCGCCGATGAAACCGTTCGTTGCGCCGCCGACCAGTGTGATCGGCGATCCGCTGGGCTCGGCCGTCGTCGTGCAGGGCGTCAGCGGCACAAGCGAGCCGTTCACGGTCATGGTGAAGGGATTGTCGCCCTTGCCGGCATAGTTGATCTTGATGGACGACCACTCGCCCGAGAAAAGCACCTGATGGAGGGTTCGACACCGCACCGAGCCGCTGCCGTTGCCGAAACCGACTTCGAGCTTGTCGCCGTCCACGATCCGGACAAAGGGCGCTGCCGTATTGTCGTTGCCCGCATCTCCGCCGATGACCGCCAGCCCGTCACCCATTGTTGCCGGCGCGATCAGGAACGACATCGCGTACGCCCCCGCGACCGCCAGCGGATTCGGTCCTGGCGTCGGAGGCATGAGCTTCAGACAGGAAACACCATCGAACACCAGATCGAAAATCGCCGGCTGGATGATCGACGCGGCGATCGGCCCGTTGAGCCTGGCGATGGTTCCGGGATTGCCGACTGCACTGTCGATGGTGGCGGTGCACAGCGCCGATGCGTTCGTCAACGGCAGGGTGATCATGACGCGCGATGCGCGCTTTACGCCGATGCTCGAGCCGTCCGGCTGCACCACCCTCTCATGCTTGATGTAGACGACGGCGCGCGGCGGTCCCTGTGGGGGAAGCGGCGTCCCGGAGCCCGGCGCGGTGACGGAGAATGAACTGTCAGGCTGTATCTGATGGTTGGAGATCTTCTTGCCGGTGACGTCGAACAGGCCGTTGTCGGTGGCCGGGAAATTGAACAGGCTCACCGTCGAGGCGGCGCGATTGAGCACGAAAAATTGCCAGGCGAAGGTGGCTCGACCGGAGACCGGCAGCAGCACCACGTCGAACTCGCCATCCTTGACGCCATCGACCATCGCGAGTTCGAGCGATGGCTCCAGGAACGGAAGACCGTCTGGGTCGAGATATTCCTGCGTATCGGATTTGTCGGCCGGAACGTCTTCCTTGCGGCTTCGCGTGTATCTGACCTCCCAGGCCGGCGACAGGGTGTAGATGTTGGTTTTCTGGTCGGTGCCCGACTTCGTCTTGAGCATACGGAATCGATTGACGTAGAGCGATCCCTTGAGCGATTGCTGAACGACGGAGATATAGCTTTGATCGGTGACCACGCGAAACGGCGCGGTCGACGGGACCATCGTCGCCTTGGCGGTGTGCAGGGTAATGATCCCCATCCCGACCTGGCGCACCTCCTTTGAGAACTCGAGTTTCTCGAACCCGGACCACGCGCGGCTGTCGTCGTTGATGTCGACGTCCTGGGCCAGAACGTTGAAATAGATGTCGGTGCTGCCAGGCGGCCTTCCAAAAACGACCACGACGCCCTGAAAATTGACGGACACAAGCTGGTCGAACTCGATCATCACAAAGTCTCCGCAACAGGCGTGCGCCAGCCCGCGCCGAACGCGACGGCGTTCGGCGGTCAGACGCGAGAATTCGTTTGATAGCGAGACGGCAAGGCGAGGGCGCCAAGCCGGCGGGTTGTACGCGGCACTTACGCGGTACTAGGACGACTGAAGAAGAGTCCGGCGGCGCCGGGAGGTGGAACGTCGATTATCGTTGAGGTTGCTATAACGCATAATACGACCATAAGAGACAATCAATCAATAGTAGAAGTTTATGTCACGATTTAATGATGATTGTGAGAGAACGATGACAGCTTCGCGGGTTCCGTCGCTGAAGCGACGCGGTCAACGCCAGCATCGATCGCTGAGCGCGGTCGGCGCCTCGTCGCCCCTTTGGTCTCTCACATGCGGTGAAGGGCTGCGTCGAAGCGGGCAACACGGCAGAGCGCGCAATCGACAATGTCGCCGGCGACGCCGATCCTTTCGGCGGCCGTCGCGTTGAACAAGCTCGCCGTCGGCGGTGGCCATCAGGTAGGCCGGCGAAATCGGCCAAAATCGAACCTTGGCGCCCCCGAATCCGGCCCATTTTCCTTGCGTATCGTCGAAAACCGGCTATATAGCCGCCCATCTCACACGGAAACATGGCTCAACAGGCCGTCCGGTGGCAGCCGGGCCGTCAAGGCTCGTCTGCTCACACGTTTCCGGAGGAACCAACCGGAGAACCATCACTATGGCGCTACCCGACTTCTCTATGCGTCAGCTGCTCGAAGCTGGCGTTCACTTTGGTCACCAGTCGCACCGCTGGAATCCGAAAATGGCGGATTACATTTTCGGTGCGCGCAACAACATCCACATCATCGATCTCGCGCAGACCGTGCCGATGCTGCATCGCGCGCTGCAGGCGGTCAGCGACACCGTCGCCAAGGGCGGCCGTATCCTGTTCGTCGGCACCAAGCGGCAGGCGCAGGACGGCGTGGCGGAAGCCGCCAAGCGCTCGGCGCAATATTTCGTCAACTCGCGCTGGCTCGGCGGCACGCTGACCAACTGGAAGACGGTCTCGGCCTCCATCAAGCGGCTACGTCAGCTCGACGAGATGCTCGCGGGCTCCGCCGAGGGCGCGCAATACACCAAGAAGGAGCGGCTGACCTTGCAGCGCGAGCGCGACAAGCTCGACCGCTCGCTCGGCGGCATCAAGGACATGGGCGGTCTTCCCGACATGATCTTCGTGATCGACACCAACAAGGAAGACATCGCCATCGCCGAGGCACAGCGGCTCAACATTCCCGTCGCCGCCATCGTCGACACCAATTCGAACCCGAAGGGCATCACCTATGTGGTGCCGGGCAATGACGACGCCGGCCGCGCCATTTCATTGTACTGCGATCTCATTGCGCGCGCCGCGATCGACGGCATTTCGCGCGCGCAGGGCGACGCCGGCATCGATGTCGGCGCCTCGGCCCATCCGGCCAAGGAGGAAGTCCCGGCGACGCCTCAGCCTGCCGGCTTCCAGGGTCTGGCCGGTCCGCGCGGCAGCGCCGACGATCTCAAGAAGCTTCCGGGCGTCTCGGGCGCAATCGAAAAGAAGTTCAACGAGCTCGGTATCTTCCACTATTGGCAGCTCGCCGAACTCGATCACGACACTGCGCACAAGATCGGCGAAGATGTCGGACTGCCGAGCCGCGCCGATGCCTGGGTCGCCCAGGCCAAGGCGCTGACCGCGGAAGCAGAATAGACGACACGCGATGGCCCGCTGTTTCGGCCATCGCCTCCGATCTTTCCGAGTTTGTTAGAGCAAGCGCGGCGTGGCGACCCTGCCGCGCCGCCGCTGCTACCCGAAAGGCAAAAGGACGCATCCAATGACGACAATCACGGCTGCGATGGTGAAGGACCTGCGCAAGTCGACCGGCGCGGGCATGATGGATTGCAAGGCGGCGCTGACCGAGTCCGGCGGCGACATGACGGCGGCCCAGGACTGGCTGCGCAAGAAGGGCCTGTCGAAGGCTGCCAAGAAGGGCGGCCGCGTCACCGCCGAAGGCTTGATTGCTGCGCTCACCAAGGGCACCAAAGGTGTGGTCGTCGAGGTCAATTCCGAGACCGACTTCGTCGCGCGCAACGGCCAGTTCCAGGGCCTCGTCAAGATGATCGCGCAGGTCGCGCTCGACGTCGGCGCCGACATCGAGAAGGTCAAGGCGACCAGGGTCGGCGACGTCACCGTGGAGACCGCGATTGCGGATGCGATCGCGACCATCGGCGAGAACATGACGCTGCGCCGCGCGGCCCTGCTCGAGGTCGGCAAGGGCGTGGTGTCGAGCTACGTCCATAACGCCGTCATCGAGGGCGCCGGCAAGATCGGCGTGATCGTGGCGCTGGAGTCGATCCGGCAAGACCGACGAGCTTGCCGTGCTCGGCCGTCAGCTTGCGATGCATGTCGCCGCTGCAATTCCGCTGGCGCTGGATCCCGCGAGCCTCGCGCCCGACCTGATCAAGCGCGAAAAGGACGTGCTCGCCGACAAATATCGCCAGCAGGGCAAACCGGAGAACGTCATCGAGAAGATCGTCAATTCCGGCCTGAAGACTTACTACAAGGAAGTCTGCCTGCTCGAGCAGGCTTCGATCCATGCCGACCACAACGGCAAGTCGTGGGCCCAGGTGCTCAAAGAAGTTGAGGGCAAGGTTGGCGCGCCCGTGAAGATCACGGGCTTTGTGCGCTATGCTCTCGGCGAGGGAATCGACAAGCCCGAAGGTGACTTCGCGGCCGAGGTCGCGGCAGCCAGCGGCAAGAAGTAGCGCCGGACTTCCTCCCGGCGCGTCGTGCCGGGAGCGCCGCGCGGACAGGAGAGCGATTAGCAGATGGCTGAGCCGGTCTATCGTCGCGTCGTGATCAAGCTGTCCGGTGAATATCTCGCCGGCAGCCACGGCTACGGTATCGACCAGCCGACCGTCGACCGCATCGCCTCCGACCTGATCGCGGCGCAAAAGCTCGGCACCGAGATCGCCGTGGTGATCGGCGGCGGCAACATCGTTCGCGGCGTGGAGGTTTCCTCGCGCGGTGTGTCCCGGCCCACCGGCGACACCATGGGCATGCTCGCCACCGTGTTGAACTGTCTCGCGCTGGAATCGGCGCTGGAGCGCAAGGGCGCGCCGGCCCGCACGCTGTCGGCCTTCGTGATGCCCGAGATCTGCGAGCTTTTCACCCGCGCTGCAACGCACAAATATCTCGCGGAGGGCCGGATCGTGCTGCTCGGCGGCGGTACCGGCAATCCGTTCTTCACCACCGACACCACCGCGGTGCTGCGCGCGGCCGAGATCGACGCCAAGGCCGTGCTGAAAGCCACCAATGTCGACGGGGTTTATAGCGCCGACCCCAAGAAGGACCCGTCCGCCAAGCGGTTCGACCGGTTGAGCCATGCGCAGGCGGTCGAAGGCGGCTACAAGGTGATGGATGCGACCGCATTCGCGCTTGCCCGCGAAACATCGCTGCCTATCATCGTGTTCTCGATCGCCGAGCCCGGTTCGATCGGCGCGATCCTGCGCGGTCAGGGCCGCGGCACCGTCGTCGCGGGTTGATCCCGCGGACGCCACGGCGAGACGTCAAAAGAGGAGAGCGTTATGTCCACGTCCACGGGCAAGTTCGATGTCAACGAATTGAAGCGCCGCATGCAGGGCGCGACGGCCTCGCTCAAGCATGAACTGGGCGGTTTGCGCACGGGGCGCGCCTCGGCCTCGATGCTGGAGCCGGTGCAGGTCGACGCCTATGGCCAGCACATGCCGCTGAACCAGCTTGCGACCATCAGCGTGCCGGAACCGCGGCTGATCTCGGTGCAGGTGTGGGACCGCTCGATGGTGAAGGCTGTCGAGAAAGCGATCGTCGATTCCAATCTGGGGCTATCGCCGGCGACCGAAGGGCAGGTGCTGCGTCTGCGCATTCCGGAATTGAACGAGGAGCGGCGCAAGGAACTGGTGAAAGTCGCGCACAAATATGCGGAAGCGGCCAAAGTGGCGGTGCGCCACGTCCGCCGCGACGGTCTCGATGTCGTGAAGAAACTGGAGAAAAGCCACGAGATTTCCGAGGACGACCAGACCCGCTATTCCAATGACGTGCAGAAGGCGACCGACGGCGCGATCGCCGAAATCGACCAGATGCTGGCGGTGAAGGAAAAGGAAATCCTCACGGTTTGAAGGATCTGACGATGTCGAATGCCGCCGTTCCCGCAACAGGCGACCGCGTCGACGGTCCGTTGCATGTGGCCGTCATCATGGACGGCAACGGGCGTTGGGCGGCAGCACGTGGCCTGCCGCGCGCGGAAGGCCATCGCCGCGGCGTCGAAGCGCTGCGCCGCGTGGTGCAGGCGGCGCACGAGCTCGGCATTCTTTATCTCACCATTTTCTCGTTCAGCTCGGAGAACTGGTCGCGGCCGGCGAGCGAAATCGGCGACCTCTTCGGCCTGTTGCGCAGGTTCATCCGCAACGATCTCGCGACGTTGCATCGCGATGGCGTGCGGGTGCGCGTGATCGGCGAACGAGAGGGGCTCGAGCCCGACATCTGCGCGCTCTTGAACGAGGCCGAAGAACTGACCCGCAACAACGATCGGCTCAATCTCGTGGTTGCCTTCAACTATGGTTCGCGCCAGGAAATCGCCCGCGCCGCGCAGCGGCTTGCGCGTGAGGCGGTTGAAGGCAAGCGCGATCCCGGCACGATCGATGCCGATGCGCTCGGCCGAAATCTCGACGCGCCCGACATCCCCGATCCCGATCTGATCATTCGCACCAGCGGCGAGCAGCGGCTGTCGAATTTCCTGATGTGGCAGGCGGCCTACAGCGAGCTCGTGTTCGTGCCGATGCACTGGCCGGATTTCGACAAGGCTGCGCTCGAAAGCGCGATCGCCGAATACGCCACACGCGAGCGCCGGTTCGGCGGGCTCGTCGCGAAAACCGGATCGTGAGCGAAGAGAAGGCCGCACCGGCCGGACCGGATGCGCGCAATCTCATGACGCGTGTCGCATCGGCTGTCGTTCTCGTGCCGCTCGCAATCGCCGCCGCCTGGGCCGGCGGCTGGTACTGGACCGCACTGGTGACGCTGTGTGCGATCGGCCTGTTCGTCGAATGGCTGATGGTGACGGGCGTCTCCGGCAATGCGCCGCTGCTGGTGACGGGCGCGGCCATTCTGGCCATCGCCGCACCGTTTCTTGCGCTTCGCAATGTCGACATTGCGCTCATCGTGCTGGCGCTGGGCGTTGTTGCCGTGGCGTTCCGTTCGTCGGCGCCGCGATCGTGGCCGATCGGCGGGTTTCTTTACGCAGCCGCGGCGCAGGTTTCGTCCATCGTGATACGGCTCGATCACAGGGAAGGATTTGTTGCGCTTGTCTTCATCCTGGTTGTGGTCTGGTGCGCCGATATGGGCGGCTATTTTGCCGGCCGCGCCATCGGAGGTGCGAAACTCTGGCCGCAGGTTAGTCCCAACAAGACCTGGGCCGGCGCGGTCGGAGGGTTCATCTTGGGCCTGCTCGTGGCCGCTGGCTTTGCCGTCAGCGGCTTCGGCAGGATGGGTCCATTGCTGATCGTTGCTGCAGCCCTATCTGTAGCTTCGCAACTCGGCGATCTCTTCGAGTCCGCGGTCAAGCGCCGCTTCGGCGTGAAGGATTCCAGTCAGATCATTCCAGGCCATGGTGGCCTGTTGGATCGTCTCGACGGTTTTGTCGCGGCAGTCGTTCTGGCGGCGATTTTGGGCGTTTTGCGCGGCGGCGCGGGTGGCGCCGGAACCGGTCTTATGGTTTGGTGACACAATGAGTGCCGTTCCATTGCGTAACAACAAGGCCGCGGCGGGCGCCGTCCGCAGCGTCACCGTGCTGGGAGCCACCGGTTCCATCGGCGATAGCACGATGGATCTGTTGCGCGGCGCGCGCGAGCGCTATCGCGTCGAAGCGCTCACAGCCAACGGCAATGTGGAGGCGCTGGCGAAACTGGCGCGCGAATTCGACGCGCGTTTTGCCGCTGTTGCCGATGCGAGCAAGCTCGGCGAATTGAAAGAGGCGCTCGCGGGCACGCGGACCGAATGCGGGGCAGGCGAGAGCGCCATCATCGAAGCGGCTGCACGTCCCGCCGATTGGGTGATGGCCGCGGTGAGTGGTGCAGCGGGACTGAAGCCCGCGCTCGCTGCCGTGGATCGCGGCGCCACCGTCGCGCTCGCCAACAAGGAGTGCCTGGTCTGTGCCGGCGATTTCTTCATGCAGCGCGCAGCGAAGGCTGGAGCCTGCATCCTGCCCGCGGATTCCGAGCACAACGCTTTGTTTCAGGCGCTTGCCTCGGGCAATCGCGAAGAGCTGGTGCGCGTCATCATCACTGCTTCCGGCGGGCCGTTTCGTACCTGGAAGCCCGCCGATATCGAGCAGGCGACGCTGGCGCAGGCGCTGAAGCATCCGAACTGGAGCATGGGACAGAAGATCACCATCAACTCGGCGTCGATGATGAACAAGGGGCTCGAGGTGATCGAAGCGGCCTGCCTGTTCGCGCTCGCGCCCGAAGAGATCGACGTGCTGGTGCATCCGCAGTCGATCATCCACGGCTTGGTCGAATTTTCCGATTGCTCGGTGGTGGCTCAGCTGGGCGCGCCCGACATGCGCACGCCGATCGCGCATTGCCTGGGCTGGCCTGATCGGATCAAGGGCCCGGCGGCAAAGCTCGACCTCGCCAAGATTGGCCAGCTTACTTTCGAGGCGCCGGACTTCGAGCGTTTTCCGGCGCTGCGCATCGCCTTTGAGGCGCTGCGCACCGGTCGTGGCGCGACCACGGTGTTCAACGCCGCCAATGAGGTCGCGGTCGCGGCCTTCATCGCCGGCAAGATCAGATTCGGCGCCATCGCGCGGCTGGTGGAGGCGACAATCGATGCCTGGATTCGCTCCGGAAATCTGGCGCCTTTGACCTCGGCCGATGACGCGATCGCCGTTGACCATAATGCGCGAAATAAGGCGGCCTCCCTCTTGCCTCAAATTGCCTTAAAGGCATCCTAGTGGGTTGGGGAAGGGGCCTTCGGCTCTGGCTGAGGGAAATTGGATGTCCGAAATTTTTCATCATAGTTTCAATACGTTGAGCCATGGGCTCATCGGTTATGCGATCCCCTTCCTGTTCGTCCTGACCATCGTCGTGTTCTTCCACGAGCTCGGCCATTTCCTGGTTGCCCGCTGGGCGGGCGTTCGCGTGTTAACCTTTTCGCTCGGCTTCGGACCGGAACTGGTCGGCTTCAACGACCGTCACGGCACCCGCTGGAAGGTCTCAGCCATCCCGCTCGGCGGCTATGTGAAATTCTTCGGCGACGACACCGAGGCGTCGACACCTTCGGCCGAGACGCTCGCGGGCATGACCGACGAGGAGCGCACGAGGCAGCTTCCATCACAAGAAGGTCGGGCCGCGCGCGGCGATCGTTGCCGCGGGACCGATCGCCAATTTCCTGCTGGCGATCGTGATCTTCACCGTCAGTTTCACCCTGTTCGGCAAGCCCTCGACGACGGCGCGCGTCGACAAGGTCGAGGTCAACAGTGCGGCTGCCGCCGCCGGCTTCCAGGTCGGCGATATCGTCACCTCGATCGACGGCACCAGGATCGAGAGCTTCACCGACATGCAGCGCATCGTCGCCATCCATGCCGGCGACAAGCTGAGCTTCACGGTCAAGCGCGGCGACCAGGTCGTGCAGTTGTCGGGCACGCCTGAATTAAGGGAAGTGAAAGACCCCTTTGGAAATGTGCATCGGCAAGGTGTGCTTGGCATCACTCGCCAGACCGCCGCGGGCGATGTGCTGACCGAACGGGTCGATCCCGCAACCGCTCTTTGGCTTGGGGTCAAGGAGACCTGGTTCGTGATCGATCGGACCCTGTCGTATATCGGCGGGATCTTCACCGGACGTGAGGCGGCCGATCAGGTCGGCGGTCCCTTGAGGATCGCGCAGATCTCCGGGCAGGTCGCGAGCATCGGGATGGTGGCGCTGATCAACCTGGCGGCCGTGCTGTCCATCTCGATCGGGCTGTTGAACCTGTTTCCGGTCCCGCTGCTCGATGGCGGTCACCTTCTGTTCTACATGGTGGAGGCCATTCGCGGCCGCCCGCTGTCGGAGCGCGCGCAGGAGATGGGATTTCGAATCGGGCTCGGCTTGGTGCTGATGTTGATGGTTTTCGCCACCTATAACGACATTCTGCACCTGGCGGCGTCGTGAGGCGGAAAGGAAGGCTTTTTTGTGACGTTGCCCATCGGCAACGTCTTGGAATGAAAATGGAATTAGGCTGCGTTGTTAAGTTTGCTGCCCTGCACGAATTGGCTACAAGCGGGGTGGCAAATGGGAATCTGCCGGTCTGCGAGGGGTTGCGGGTCGGCATTTGGGTAGACGAGGGCGCGTAGCG
Source organism: uncultured Alphaproteobacteria bacterium (assembly GCA_963791665.1). Lineage (GTDB taxonomy): Bacteria > Pseudomonadota > Alphaproteobacteria > Rhizobiales > Xanthobacteraceae > Bradyrhizobium. The sequence continues at coordinate 42,652 of CAWBTH010000009.1, forward strand.
CATGAAGTTTGGAATGCGAGTCCGGGGGGGCTTGTTCGCCGCCCTGTTGATGTCTGCCCTGCCGGTGGCCGCTTCGCTGGCGGCTATGCTTTTGCCTGCGGCCGTTCGCGCGCAGACCCTGAGTTCCATCGAAGTGGTGGGGAACCGCCGCGTCGAAATCGAAACCATCCGCTCCTACTTTCATGCCGGACCCGGCGGAGCGCTCACCGGCCCCGCCATCGATGACGGCTTGAAGGCGCTGATCGAAACCGGGCTGTTCCAGGACGTGAGGATCAGCCGCGCCGGTCCGCGGATCATCGTGACCGTGGTGGAAAACCCGGTGATCAACCGCGTTGCCTTCGAGGGCAACAAGAAAGTCAAGGACGAGCAGCTTTCGGCCGAAATCCAGTCCAAGCCGCGCGGCACGCTGTCGCGGCCCATGGTGCAGTCGGACGCGCAGCGCATCGCTGAAATCTATCGGCGATCCGGCCGCTATGACGTGCGCGTCAACCCCGAAATCATCGAGCAGCCCAACAATCGCGTCGACCTCATCTTCACCATCACCGAGGGCGTCAAGACCGGCGTGAGAAAGATCGAATTCGTCGGCAACAGCTTCTATTCGTCGTATCGCCTCAAGGACATCATCAAGACCCACGAGTCGAACTTCCTGAGCTTCCTCGGCGGCAATGACGTCTACGATCCTGATCGTGTCGAGTCCGACCGCGACCTGATCCGCCGCTACTATCTGAAGCACGGCTTTGCCGACGTGCAGGTGGTCGCCGCGCTGACCGAATACGATCCCGATCGCAAGGGCTTCCTGGTCACCTTCAAGATCGAGGAAGGCTCGCAATACCGTGTCGCCTCGGTCCAGTACGCGTCCGGCATCACCAACCTCGATGCCAATGCCTTGCGCCTCTACTCGCGGGTCCGTGTCGGCGCGCTCTACAATGTCGAGGCGATCGAAAAATCGGTCGAGGAAATGCAGATCGAGGCCTCGCGCCGCGGCTATGCCTTCGCGATCGTGCGTCCGCGCGGCGACCGCAATTTCGATGCGCATACGGTGTCGGTGGTGTTCTCGATCGAGGAGGGGCCGCGGACCTATATCGAGCGCATCAACATCCGCGGCAACATCCGCACGCGCGATTTCGTGATCCGCCGCGAGTTCGACCTCGCCGAGGGCGATGCCTACAACCGCGCCCTCGTCGACCGGGCCGAACGGCGCCTGAAGAATCTCGACTACTTCAAGACCGTCAAGATCAACACCGAGCCGGGGTCGTCGAGCGATCGCGTCATCCTGGTGGTCGATCTCGAGGAGAAGTCCACCGGCGACTTCTCGGTCTCGGGCGGCTATTCGACGACCGACGGCGCGCTCGCCGAGGTCAGTATCTCAGAGCGCAACTTCCTCGGCCGCGGTCTGTTCGCGAAGGCTTCGGTGACCTACGGCCAGTATGCGCGCGGCGCCTCGCTTTCATTCGTCGAGCCCTATCTGCTCGATTATCGCGTCGCCCTCGGGCTGGATTTGTTCTACCGGGAGCAACTCGCCAACAGCTACATTTCGTACACGACCAAGACGATCGGCTTCAGCCCTCGGCTCGGCTTCCAGTTGCGCGAAGACCTGTCGCTGCAATTGCGCTACTCACTGTACGAGACCAAGATCTCGCTGCCGAATTATCTCGCGAACTGCAACAACAGCACCACTAACCCCTTCCTCCCGTTCTATCCGTCGCCGGCCTGGGTGGCGGCGAATGCACCGGGTACCCCGCCTGGCGGCACGGTGACGGCAGGTAACCCGCCCCAAAGTGCCACCGACCCCGGCCTCGGTCTCTGGTGCTATGCCGACGGCGAAGCCTCCTTGCCGGTTCGCAAGGAGCTGCAAAATGGCAGCACGCTGACCTCGGCGTTGGGCTACACGCTGAGCTACAACACGCTCGACAACAACAAGAACCCGACCGACGGTCTGTTGGTCACCTTCGCGCAGGACTTCGCCGGCGCCGGCGGCGATGTGTCCTTCTTGAAGTCGACGGTCGACGCCAAATACTACACCCCGCTCGTGTCCGACATCGTCGGGATCATCCATCTGCAGGGCGGCATGCTGAACGAACTCGGCAACACGCCATTGCGCATGCTGGACCATTTCCAGATGGGTCCGAACCTGGTGCGCGGCTTCGCGCCGAACGGTATCGGTCCGCGCGACATCAATCCGTTCGGAACGGGGGACGCGCTCGGCGGCACCAAATACTGGGGCGCATCGGTCGAATTGCAGATGCCGTTCTGGTTCCTGCCGAAGGAAGTGGGCTTGAAGGGCGCCGTTTATGCCGACGCCGGCGGCCTGTTCGACTACAAGGGGCCGACCGGTTGGGCCTTAACCAACGAGGTCAACGGCTTCAACAACGGGGTCGCAACACCATGTCATCCGGCGAGGACGAACGGACCAACCGACCCTGGGACCTGTCTCGGATTGACGTATGATTCCGGCAATGTCGTGCGAAGCTCGGTCGGCGTGGGCCTGGTCTGGGCATCGCCGTTCGGACCGCTCCGCTTCGACTACGCGGTGCCGATCACCAAGGGCGCATACGACCGCGTGCAGCAGTTCAAGTTCGGCGGCGGAACGTCGTTCTAAGGCAATCCCGGCGCAAGCCTTGCGCCGGGACAATTCAAACCGGGGGATCCGTCGATCTCCGATCTCAACCACGGGCCGGTCCCCGACGGGCGGAATGGCGCACCCGACCTTCTTTGCGAATCCTTCCCCGAAGACGCTGGCCGACATCGCCGCGTTGGCCGGAGCGCATCTCGTCGATCCCTCGCGGGCCGGCAAGACCATCAGACGGCTGGCGTCGCTCGATGAGGCCGGCCCGTCGCACCTCGCCTTTTTCGACAATCCCAAATACGCCGATCAGCTCGCCGCGACGCGGGCGGGCGCCTGCATCGTGAACGAGCGCTTCGAGGCCGACGTTCCCGCGCATGTCGCGGTGCTGCGCGCCGCCGAACCATTGCGTGCCTTCGTGCAGGTTGCGCGCGAACTGCACCGCGAGGCGCTGCGGCCGCAATCCTGGTTCGGCGTCGAAGGCATCGCGCCGTCCGCCATCATCGATCCCAGCGCCCATCTCGAGGACGGCGTCATCGTTGAGCCGCTTGTCGTGATCGGCGCCGATGTCGAGATCGGCGCGGGCACGATCGTGGGCGCCGGCGCCATCATCGGATCGGGCGTCAAGATCGGCCGCGACTGCAATGTCGGCGCACGCACGGCCATCCAATGCGCGCTGATCGGCAACAATGTGCTGATCCATCCCGGCTGCAGCATCGGCCAGGATGGCCATGGCTTCGTGTTTTTCGGGCCCGACGGCCATCTCAAGGCTCCCCAGACCGGACGGGTGCTGATCCAGAACGACGTCGAGATCGGGGCCGGCGCGACCATCGACCGCGGCGGCGTGCGCGACACCGTCATCGGCGAGGGGACCAAAATCGACAATCAGGTCCAGATCGGTCACAATGTGACCATTGGCAGGCACTGCCTGCTGGCGGCCCAGATCGGGCTCGCGGGCAGCCTGACCATCGGTGACAATGTGGCGCTGGCGCGCGACTATGCGGCCGATTTCAAGGGCGAAGGGCAGCAGTGATGGAGGAGGCACCGGTCAGGTTTGCGGTCGTGGATATCAGTGAGATCCTCAAGACCCTGCCGCACCGCTATCCCATGCTGCTGATCGACAAGGTGATCAATATCCGCACCGATTACAGCGGTATCGGCATCAAGAACGTCACCATCAACGAGCCGCAATTCGCCGGGCATTTCCCCGAACGGCCGGTCTATCCCGGCGTGATGATGATCGAGGCGATGGCGCAGACCGCGGGCGTGATCGGTATCAAGTCGGTGGAGGGCACCGAAAAGCCGCGCGCGGTCTATTTCCTCACCATCGACAAATGCAAGTTCCGCAAACCGGTGATGCCGGGCGACACCATCGAGTATCACATGACGAGCATCGGCCGCCGCAACACGATGTGGTGGTTCCACGGCGACGCCAGGGTGAACGGCAAGACGGTGGCGGAAGCCGATGTCGGCGCGATGCTCACCGACTGACGGATATCCATGACGACCATCGATCCCACCGCGCGGGTTGAGGACGGCGCCGTGATCGGCGACGGCACGACGATCGGTCCGTACTGCATCGTCGGCCCGAACGCCGTGATCGGCGCCAACTGCACGCTGATGTCGCATGTGCAGGTGATGGGCCATACCTCGATCGGCGAGGGCTGCGTGATCTCGCCCTTCGTCGTGCTCGGCGGCGCGCCGCAGGATCTGAGCTATCGCGGCGAGCCGACGCGGCTTGAGATCGGCGCGTCCTGCACACTGCGCGAGGGCGTCACCATGAATGTCGGCACGGTGAAGGGCGGCGGGCTGACCCGCGTCGGCGCCCGCGGCTATTTCATGAACAACAGCCATGTCGGCCACGACTGCAGCGTCGGCGACGACGTGATCTTCGCGACCTCGGCCACGCTCGGCGGTCACTGCGAAATCGGTAGCTTCGTCTATATCGGCGGGCTGTCGGCCGTGCACCAGTTCACCCGCATCGGTCCGCAAGTCATGGTCGGCGGCGTCTGCGGCGTGCGCGGCGACGTCATCCCGTTCGGCCTCGTCAACGGGCAATATGCGGTGCTGGAGGGCCTCAACATCATCGGCATGAGGCGGCGCAAATTTACGCGGGAGCGGCTCGCGACGGTGCGCGCCTTCTATGACAAGCTGTTTCATGGGGCCGGCGTCTTCGCTGAGCGGCTCGCGCGGGTGCAGCCGCTTGCCAGCGAAGACCCCGCGATCGCGGAGATCCTGACCTTCATCGGGGACGGCAAGCATCGTCCGCTGTGCCTTCCGGATGATCGCGCCGGTCGGTCGTAGCGATGGCCGCGCCCGCGCCAAACATTTCCCCACCCGTCGGCCTGATCGCAGGCGGCGGCGCGTTGCCCTTTGCGGTTGCCGATTTGCTTGCCGCGCGCGGCGTCTCGAGCGTGCTGTTCGCGCTTCGCGGCGCGTGCGATGCGCGAGAGGTCGAGCGCTTCCGTCATCACTGGATTTCGGTCGGAGGGTTCGGTCGTTTGACCAAACTGCTCCGCGCCGAGGGCTGCCGTGACCTCGTCTTCATCGGCACCTTGACGCGCCCGGCGCTGTCTGAACTCCGTCTGGATTGGGGTACGCTCCGCGCCGCTAGGCAGCTCTGGGCGGCCTACCGCGGCGGTGACGATCACCTGTTGTCGGGCATCGGTCGCATCATGGAGCAGAATGGCTTTCGCATGGTCGGGATCAAAGATGTCGCGCCCGACCTGCTGATGCCGGCGGGTTGTCTCACCCGTGCGGCGCCGGACGCGCAGGCCGAGACCGATATCGCGAAGGGACGTGACGTATTGCGCGCGCTAAGCCCGTTCGACGTCGGGCAGGCCGTGGTCGTGATCGATGGTCATGTCGTCGGCGTCGAGGATATCGAGGGCACCGATGGCTTGCTGGCGCGGATTGCGCGTTTGCGCGAGCAGGGCCGTATCCGCAGCACCGCCGGCCGTGGTGTGCTGGTGAAGGCGCCGAAGAGCGGGCAGGACCTGCGCTTCGACCTGCCGACCATCGGCTCGAGGACGATCGAGGGTGCGCACCAGGCCGCCCTCGCCGGCGTTGCGGTGGCCGCCGGCGCGACGCAGATCGCCGATCCGCAAGGAGTGATTGCCGCCGCCGATCGCGCCGGCCTGTTCGTCACGGGCTTTTCGGCGTGAGTCCGGCGCGCCCAGGCGCCGTCGTCGGGCGCAGGATATTCCTGATCGCGACCGAGGAATCCGGCGATCGGCTCGGCGCCGGCCTGATGAAGGTACTGCGCCAGCGCCTCGGCGATGCCGTCCAGTTCGACGGCGTCGGCGGCCGCGCCATGGCGCGAGAGGGGCTGAGTTCGCTGTTTCCAATCGAGGAGCTGTCGATCGTGGGCCTCTCCGCGGTCTTGCTGCAATTGCCGAAGCTGCTGCGGCTGATCCGGCAAACCACGGATGCGGTCATCGCCGCCGCGCCGGATATTCTTGTCATCATCGACAGCCCGGATTTCACTCATCGTGTCGCGCGAAAGGTGCGGTCGCAGAATCCGTCGATCCCGATCGTCGACTATGTCTCGCCGACCGTGTGGGCGTGGCGGTCGGGCAGGGCGCGCGCCATGGTCTCCTATGTCGATCACGTGCTGGCGCTGCTGCCGTTCGAGCCCGCGGCCTATGAGCGCCTGCGCGGGCCGCCCTGCAGCTATGTCGGCCATCCCCTGACCGAGCAGCTTGGCTTGCTCAGGCCGAACGCGGATGAGCGCGCGCGCCGCAACGCCGAGCCGCCGGTGCTGCTGGTGCTGCCGGGCAGCCGCCGCAGCGAGGTCAGCCGTCACATGGCGGTGTTCGGCGAGACGCTGACGCGCCTGCAGGCCGACGGCGTCGCTTTCGAGGCGGTGCTGCCGACCATGCCGCATCTGGAGGCCGCCGTCCGCGAGGGCGCAAAATCCTGGAAGGTCGCGCCGCGGGTCGTGATCGGCGAGCAGGACAAGCGTGCTGCGTTTCGCATTGCGCGCGCAGCACTCGCCAAATCCGGCACGGTGACGCTCGAGCTCGCGATCTCGGGCGTGCCGATGGTGACGGCCTATCGCGTCGGCGGCGCGGAGGCCTTCATCCTGCTCCGTGCGATCAAGGTGTCGACAGTCATCCTCGCCAATCTCGTGCTCGGCGAAAATATCGTGCCCGAGTTCATCCAGCAGGACTGCACGTCGGACAATCTCGCGCGCGCTCTGCGTCCGCTGCTCGGCGATACGCCGGAGCGGACGCGGCAGCTGGACGCCTTCGGCAAGCTCGACACCATCATGTCGACCGGCAAGGCGACGCCCAGCGTCGGCGCCGCCGACATCGTGCTGGCGACCATGCGCAAGGGCCGGCGCTGAAACCCTACTTCCGCTTGCCCATCTCGACGTAGTCGCGGCGGGCGACGCCGGTATAGAGCTGGCGCGGCCGGCCGATCTTCTGCTGCGGATCCTCGATCATCTCGCTCCACTGGCTGATCCAGCCCACGGTGCGGGCGACCGCGAACAGCACGGTGAACATCGAGACCGGCAGGCCCATCGCCTTCAGCGTGATGCCCGAATAGAAGTCGACGTTCGGATAGAGCTTGCGGTCGATGAAATACGGATCGCTCAGCGCGATCTTTTCCAGCTCGAGCGCGACCTTGAGCATCGGATCGTCGCCGTGGCCGGTCTCCTTCAGCACCGCGTGACACATCTTCTGCATGATCTTGGCGCGCGGGTCGTAGTTCTTGTAGACGCGGTGGCCAAAGCCCATCAGGCGGACTTCGCTGTTCTTGTCCTTCACCTTCTTGATGAAGTCCGGAATCTTGTCGACCGTGCCGATGCCATAGAGCATGTTGAGCGCGGCTTCGTTGGCGCCGCCATGGGCCGGTCCCCACAGGCAGGCGATGCCGGCGGCGATGCAGGCGAACGGGTTGGCGCCGGAGGAGCCGGCGATGCGCACCGTCGAGGTCGAGGCGTTCTGCTCGTGGTCGGCGTGCAGGATCAGGATCTTGTCGAGCGCGTCGGCGAGCACCGGATTGATCTTGTACTCCTCGCAAGGCACCGCAAAGCACATGTGCAGGAAGTTCTCGGCAAACGACAGCGAGTTCTTCGGATACATGAAGGGCTGGCCAACGGTGTATTTATAGGCCATCGCCGCCAGCGTCGGCACCTTTGCGATCATGCGCATCGAAGCGATCATGCGCTGCTGCGGATCGTTGATGTCGGTGGAGTCGTGGTAGAACGCGGCGAGCGCGCCGACCGCGGCGACCATGATCGCCATCGGGTGGGCGTCGCGGCGGAAACCCTGGAAGAAGCGGGCCATCTGCTCGTGCACCATCGTGTGATGGATCACGCGATGGTCGAAATCCTTCTTCTGTGCGGGGGTCGGCAGCTCCCCGTAGAGCAGCAGGTAGCAGGTCTCGAGGAAGTCGCCGTGCTCGGCGAGCTGCTCGATCGGGTAACCCCGGTATTCGAGCACGCCGGCGTCGCCGTCGATATAGGTGATCTTGGACTGGCAGCTGCCGGTCGAGGTGAAGCCGGGATCGTAGGTGAACATCCCGGCCTGGGCGTAGAGCTTGGCGATGTCGATGACGTCGGGTCCGACGGTGCCGCTCAAAATCGGGAAATCGTAAGTCTTGTTGCCAACGGTAAGGGTGGCGGTCTTGGCGGAGGATTTTGCGTCCATCGTGATGTCCCCGATGAGATCGTTGGCGGATTGCCTCGGGCCATGTCAGGCGAAGGCGAGGCAGGCCGGATTGTTGAGAAGACGGCTATTCAAATGGGTATCGTATTGCCGTGTGCGCTGCAAGATGGACGCTAGGTGCGGTCGCGTCACGCGGTAGCCTGATCTGCGAGCCGCGCAAGGCATTCCTCGCGCCCGAGCACTGAAAGCACGTCGAAAATCCCGGGCGAGGTGGTCCGTCCCGTCAGCGCAACGCGGAGCGGCTGGGCGACGGCGCCGAGCTTGAGACCGTGCGTATCCGCAAAGGCGCGCATGGCGGCTTCGGTGGTCTCGCCGCTCCAGGGCGAAACCTGCTCCAGGGTGGTGCGCAGCTGGCCGATCAGGCCGCGGGTTTCCGGCGTCAGAACGGCCTGCGCCTTCGCCTCCATGTCCAGCGGCCGGTCGGCGAAGATGAAGTAGGAGGCGCCGATCAGCTCGATCAGGGTCTTTGCGCGCTCCTTCAGGTGCGGCATGGCCTCCAGCAATTGCGCGCGGGTCTTGTCGTTGAGCTTGGCCTTCAGCTCGGCACCGTCAGGGACATAGTCGAGCACGCGCTGGAACTGGGTCACGAGGGATTGATCGTCGCTGTTGCGGATATAGTGGCCGTTGAGGTTCTCCAGCTTGGCGAAATCGAAGCGGGCGGCGGAGCGCCCGACGCCGGACAGATCGAAGGCGGCGATCATTTCTTCTGTGGAGAAGATTTCCTGGTCGCCATGGCTCCAGCCCAGCCGCACCAGGTAATTCCGCAAGGCGGCCGGCAGATATCCCATGGCGCGGTAGGCGTCGACCCCGAGCGCGCCATGGCGCTTGGAAAGCTTCGAGCCGTCGGGACCGTGGATCAACGGAATGTGCGACATAACAGGCACGGTCCAGTCCAGCGCATCATAGATCTGCTTCTGGCGCGCCGCGTTGATCAGATGGTCGTCGCCGCGGATGACGTGGGTGACGCCCATATCATGATCGTCGACCACGACCGCCAGCATATAGGTCGGCGTGCCGTCGCCGCGCAGCAGCACGAGGTCGTCGAGATTCTCGTTCTGCCAGACCACGCGGCCCTGCACCTGGTCCTCGATCACGGTCTCGCCGGTCTGCGGCGCGCGCAGGCGGATGGTCGGCTTGATATTGGTGGGCGCGCTCTGCAGGATCGCGGTCGCGCCACATCCCGTCATAGAGGCGGGTGCGGCCCTCGGCGCGCGCTTTCTCGCGCATCGCCGTCAGCTCTTCGGGGCTGGCGTAGCAATGATAGGCCTTGCCGGCGGCGAGCAGCTGCTCGGCGACCTCGCGATGCCGCGCGGCGCGGCTGAACTGGTAGATGACGTCGCCGTCCCAATCGAGCTCGAGCCATTTCAGGCCGTCGAGGATGGCTGATATCGCCTCGTTGGTGGAGCGCTCGCGGTCGGTGTCCTCGATTCTGAGCAGCATCTTGCCGCCGCGGCCGCGGGCATAAAGCCAGTTGAACAATGCGGTGCGGGCGCCGCCGATGTGGAGGAAGCCGGTCGGCGAGGGAGCGAAGCGCGTGACGATGGAATCAGTCATGGATGGGGCAGCAGCTAGGCGGAAGTGGCGGTGGTGTATAGCAGGAACGGCACATAACTAAAGGCCGCAGCGGGCTTGGCGGGGAGGGGCGAATTTGGCAGAAGGGCCGCATGACGACGACAGAGACTACGACGGCGGAGGCGGGGCGCGATTTCATTCGCGACATCGTTCAGGCCGATCTCGACACAGGCAAGCACAAGACCATTGTGACCCGGTTCCCGCCGGAGCCGAACGGCTATCTGCATATCGGCCACGCCAAGTCGATCGCACTGAATTTCGGCATCGCCCAGGAGTTTGCCGGACAGTGCAACCTGCGCTTCGACGACACCAATCCGACCCGGGAAGAGCAGGAATATATCGATTCGATCCAGGCCGATGTGCATTGGCTCGGCTTCGACTGGGGCAAGAACCTGTTCTATGCCTCCGACTATTTCGACCGCCTCTACGACTGGGCGGAAGGCCTGATCAAACAGGGGCTCGCCTATGTCGACGACCAGAGCCAGGAGGAGATCCGCCTCTCGCGCGGCACCCTGACCGAGCCCGGCAAGAACTCGCCGTTCCGCGACCGCGGCGTCGAGGAGAACATCGACCTGTTCCGCCGGATGAAGGCGGGCGAGTTTCCCAACGGTGCGCGGGTGCTGCGCGCCAAGATCGACATGGCCGCCGGCAACATCAATTTGCGCGATCCCGTGCTGTACCGCATCCTGCATGCGCACCATCCGCGCACCGGCGACAAATGGTCGATCTATCCGAGCTACGACTATGCTCATGGCCAGTCGGATGCGATCGAGGGCATCACCCACTCGATCTGCACGCTCGAGTTCGAGGATCACCGGCCGCTCTATGACTGGCTGCTGAGCAAGCTGCCGGTGCCGTCCAAGCCGCACCAGTACGAATTCGCGCGCCTCAACCTGACCTACACGCTGCTGTCCAAGCGCGTGCTGACCCAGCTGGTGCGCGACGGTCATGTTGCGGGTTGGGACGACCCGCGCATGCCGACCATTGCCGGGTTGAAGCGCCGCGGCGTGCCGCCGGCCGCGGTGCGCGAGTTCGTCAAACGCATCGGGGTGGCCAAGGCCAACAGCGTGGTCGACGTCGGTATGCTCGAATTCTGCATCCGCGAGGAACTCAATCGTACGGCGCTGCGGCGCATGGCGGTGTTGCGGCCGTTGAAGGTCGTGATCGAGAACTATCCGGAGGGGCAGGTCGAGGAGCTCGACGCGATCAACCATCCCGACGATGCCTCGAAGGGCACGCGCAAGATCGCGTTCGGCCGCGAGCTCTATATCGAGCAGGACGACTTCATGGAGAACCCGCCGAAGAAGTTCTTCCGGCTGTCTCCCGGCAACGAGGTGCGGCTGCGCTACGCCTATTTCATCAAGTGTGTGAGCGCGGTGAAGAACGCGGCCGGCGAGGTCGTCGAGCTGCGCTGCACTTATGATCCCGGCGACCCGTGGCGGTAACGCGCCTGACGGCCGCAAGGTCAAGGCGACCATGCACTGGCTGTCGGCGGCGCAATCGAAGCCGGCAGAAATCCGCATCTACAATCAGCTGTTTGCCAAGCCCGCGCCCGATGCATCGAACTTCGCCGCCGACCTCAATCCGCAGTCGCTGGAGATTTTGAAGGACGCGCGGGTCGAGCCGGCGATTGCGATGAGCAATTCGCCCGATCCCGTCCAGTTCGAGCGGCAGGGTTATTTCGTGCGTGACAAGGACTCTGCCCCCGACCGTCTGGTGTTCAGCCGCACCATCGGCCTGCGCGATACTTTTGCGAAGGAAGTCGTGAAGGGTTGAGGGAAGAGGGAATGCATGCCTGGCGAAGCCGATAAAATTGCCGCCGACGTCCAGGCGAAATGGGCGGCCGCCTTTGCGAAGCTCGACGCTGACGCGTTGTCTTCGCTCTACTCGCGGCACGGCTTCCTGTACGGATCGAATCCGAATTTGTATCGCGGCAAGGACGGCGCCAGGGCTTATTTCAGCGGGTTGCCGCGCTGGCAGTCGCAAAGCGTCGTCTTCACCGACATCGTGACGGAGGCGGTCGGCACTGATGTCGTCAGCATGGCCGGTACCGCGAATTTCGTCTTCGACAGGGACACCCTGACGGTCAAGATCACCTGGGTGATCGTGCGCGAGGACGGGGGCTGGAAGATTTTGAGCCATCACGTGTCGTCGAAGGCGGCGCTGCTGTAGCCGAGCGATCTGGTCGATCTCGTAACCTGCCATTTACCCTGGCGACCAGACTGGAGCGAAGTGGGGGAACGGTGCGCGGCGACAGCGCATGGCAGATGGAATCAGTGTAAATTGCCGCCTCGAACAAGCTGCAAGGTTCACTCCGATGAAATCCGCTGCAGTTCTCTTTCTACTGGTCTTCGCCGTGCAGTCGTGCTCCCAAGGCGACGACGTCACCGGCTCGATCGACACCTGCGCCGCCGGGATTCATCCCGCCTATAACCCGAAGTCGATGGACCAGTGCGTCGACGTTTGCAAGAAGTGCCAGCACGGCGTGACCGTGACATGCACGACCTCCTGCACGCTCAAGGGGGCTCGGTGAGGATCCCGCGGAACGCAAATCATCCCTTCAGCAGAGCTGCGATCTTCAAGGCAGAAATAAAGGATGGGACGGCGAGCAGGGCTAATCCCACTGCAAAAAGAATTGTTACGGCAATGCGTGAGAACGGACGTTGTACGGAATGCTGGGCGTACCAATGGTGAAGGATATCGGCTTTGGATTGAGCAGGGATACCTAGAATCTGCCTGTATTCGTATGCCGTCTCGTCGCTAATTGATGGCCCATCAATCCTCACGTAGTCGGCGAAGTCACCGTGTTTCTTGATTATGAAAGGGCAACGAAACGAATAGATGAACGATCCAAGGCCTAAGCTCATTAGTCCGAAGTAGATGAAGTGAAGCTTATGGGACCAAGCCCAATCCAAGCACCCCGAAAGTTGGCTGCGCATTTTCCAATCGGCTGATACTAAGAAATGTTGAGACTTGATCATTGAAAAGGATCAAGTATCCGACGACTGGAAAGAACACCGAAGCTTGAACGGCTCGCGAGTTGCCTAAGGCTCGGAGCTCCATCCATGTAGATAGGCCAAAGCGTCTCACCCAATTTCTCCCCGATAGGGGCCGATATCTTCTATCCACAATATGAAAGCAACAAACTCGCATAGGTGGGTCTTATGGTCTGAAATCCCTTTTCGCGTTGGGGATGCTGGGGGAGGGGTGGCCCAAGGCGCCGCAACCCACCTGTTTCTCATTTCGTTCCACTATGCGGCCTCCGGCACCTTCTAGTAGCCTTGTGGTATCAGTTGCATCACAGGGTGTCACCGGATGGCGCCGAACGATCACCGGCCGCAAGGCGTCGCCGGAACCTGGCCGCCGCGCGGCGCCGCGCAGGCCGGCGGCTTCGTGCCCGCGGGCGTTCCGCTGTCGGCATGGTTCGCCGAACGGCTGCGCACCTTGGCGCGCGCCGAGGCTGGAGCAGGGCGGCTGTTGCCCTGGGTGCCCGTCGCCTTCGGCAGCGGCATCGCGCTCTATTTCACCGCGCCGCGCGAGCCAATCCTCTCGGTCACGATCGTCGCGGCAATCGTCTGCTGCGCTATCGCGTTTATCGCGCGCCGCGGCCGCTTCTTTGTCGCCGCCGTCATGGTGGCGGCGGTCGCGTGCGGCTTTGCGATCGCGACCTGGAAGACGGCACGGATCGCGCACGCCGTGCTGGCGCGGCCGCTCACATCGGTGACGCTGTCGGGTTTCGTTGAGACCCGCGACATCCGCGAGCACACCGACCGCTTCGTGCTGCGCGTGGCGCAGATGGATGCGCCGCGGATGCCCGCAAAACTGGAGCGCGTGCGGCTCTCGGTGAAGAAAGGCACCGCGCCCGATGTCGGCAGCTTCGTCGAGTTGAAGGCGCGGCTGCTGCCGCCGCTTGCGCCGTTGCGGCCCGGCTCCTACGATTTCGCCCGCGACCTGTTCTTCCAGGGGATCGGCGCGTCGGGCTTTGCGATGGGCGCGATCCGCACCGCCGCGCCGCCCGACAGTGGCGGCTTGAAACTGCGCTACGCCGCCTTCATGCAGGGCCTGCGCGATACGATCGACGCCCGCATTCGCAGCCGGCTCGACGGCGACGAGCGCGCGATTGCGACCGCGCTGCTCACCGGCCGCCGCGATGCCATCTCCCAGCCCGTCAACGACGCTATGTTCATCTCCGGGCTCGGCCACGTGCTGTCGATCTCCGGCTATCACATGGCGGTGGTCGCCGGCGTGGTGTTCTTCGCGGTGCGCGCGTTGCTGGCGCTGATCCCCGCGCTGACCGTGAGCTATCCGATCAAGAAATGGGCGGCCGCGGTGGCGCTGGTGGCCGCAGCCTTTTATCTGCTGCTGTCGGGTGCCGAGGTCGCCACCCAACGCTCGTTCTTCATGACGGCGGTGGTGCTGATCGCCGTGATGGTCGACCGCCGCGCCATCACCTTCCGCACCTTGGCGGTCGCGGCGATGATCGTGCTCGCGGTCGCGCCCGAGGCGCTGGTGCATCCGAGCTTCCAGATGTCGTTTGCGGCAACGCTTGGCCTCGTCGCGCTGGTGCAGGTCGGCATGCCCAAACTGTTTGCGACGCCGGACAGTTCGGCGGCTGCGCGTGTCGCGCTGTGGGGCGGCCGCGAGGTCGCCATGCTGCTGTTGGCCTCGCTGGTGGCGGGACTGGCGACCACGCCCTATGCGGCATTCCACTTCCATCGTGTCACGCCCTATGGCGTGCTCGCCAATCTCGCAGCGATGCCGGTGGTGTCGGCGCTCGTGATGCCCGCCGGGCTGCTTGGCCTGATGGCGGCGCCATTCGGCTTCGACGGCTTCTTCTGGACCCTGATGGGAATCGGCATCGACTGGATGATCGCGGTCACGCAATGGGTCGCGGGGCTGCCTGGCGCGGTCGGCCGCATCACGGCGTTCGGTACGGGTCCGCTGATCCTGGGCACCGTCGGCATCATCCTGATGGGACTGTTACGCACGCCGCTGCGCTGGTCGGGCGCGCTGGTGCTGGCGGCCTCGATCGCATGGGCCTTGATGGTGCCGCAGCCGGACATTCTGATCTCGGCGGATGGCCATAATGTTGGCGTCCGCGGACGCGACGGACATCTACGCCTGATGCGGGCCGGGAAAGACGCCTTCCTCATGCGCGAGTGGCTTGCGGCCGACGCCGATGCGCGAACCGCAAGCGATGCCTCGCTGGCCGACGGCGTGTCCTGCGACGATGCCGGCTGTGTCGCCGGTCTCGCTGACGGCGGGCTTGTCGCGCAGTCCTTGCGCGCGGATGGTCTGGCGGACGACTGCGCGAAGGCCGTGCTCGTGGTGACTGCAAGGCAGCCGCCAGGGGATTGCGGGGCGTCGGTGATCGATCAGGAGCGCTTGCGGCGGCAGGGCGCGCTCGCAATACGGCGGACGGCAAAGGGGTTTGCGGTGGAGGCGGTCAAGCCGCGCGGCTTCGACCGGCCGTGGTCGCCGGCAATCGCAGGCGAGGGCGATCTCGATGCGCCGCTGATTTTGCGTCCGGCAAACCGCGCGCGCGATGCGACGCCGTCGGAGGCCGACCTGCAGGCGGAGGATTAAATCTCCGACGGTCCAGCGGGCAGTTCGAACGCGCCCAGATGAAACTCGCTCGACGGGGACTTAGCTCCGGGATCTGGCGGCAGCTCGACCAGCGTGAACATCGCATGCGGAAATTGCTTCCAGACTGCGAGATCGGATTCGGTCACGGTCAGGAAGCCGAACGTGAACATGTACCGGCCGGGCTCCGTGACACGGCCGGCCTTCTGCCAGGAAATCTTGTTGACCACTGCTTCCGCCCCGGGCGAATGTGCCGGCAAATTACGCCGGCACGCTCCGCAAATCAAAAGCTAGCCGACCGGAATCCTCCGCACCGTCGGTGTGGTCGGCTCCGTGGTTGCCGGCGTGACAGTCGGTTTATTGACCGGCAGCTGCAGCACGGTGGCGCGCTGGCCTTCGACGAGCTGGGTCACCAGCACGTAGTTGCCATCCGGAAATTCGATGGCGTCGTGATGGCGCTCCGGCACCAGTGGATCGATCTTGCCGAACTTGCCGACGCGGGAATTGATGGTCCGGGTCCAGATCCAGCGATTGTCGTAGCGAACCTCCTCGGCGAAGGCCAGCTCTGTTCCCGGCAGCAGGCAGACCGCGACATTTGGCTCGCTTTTGGAGGCGAAGCCGCGGGTCGAGGTGCCGCGGAAGGTCGTGGTCACCAGTTCTTCGCCGACCTCGGCGGGACGGGACGCCACGGCATGCAGGCTATAGTCACACATCGGATTGCTCCTCGTTAGAGATAGCGAACCGCGCGATTGCGTGAGCAAGATAGTTCAACGTGCTTGGGCTTCCTCTCCGATCATGCTCATGGAGGCGCAGGCCTCTATCAGAGTGGACACCAGTGCGGAAGCCTCGGCCCGGTTGTGGGCAAATCTGCGGCCCGCAGGCGGTGAGCCCCATCACAAGTCCGTTTGATCGGACGTTGTTCCTAACCCGGTCCGTCACGAAAAAGCCGCCGGACCCGCCGGCGGCTTTCGTGAGAAGGAAGTCGCGAAGCGATCAGTACTTGCGGTACAGCCCGATCAGCTTGCCCTGAATCTTGACCCGGTTGGGGGGGAGGATGCGCACCTCATAGGAGGTGTTGGCGGGTTCCAGTGCGATCGAGGCGCCGCGGCGGCGGAAGCGCTTGAGCGTCGCCTCCTCGTCGTCGATCAGCGCGACCACGATATCGCCGGTATCCGCCGTCTCGTTGCGCTGGATCAGCGCCATGTCGCCGTCGAGAATGCCGGCATCGACCATGGAATCGCCGCGCACTTCCAGCGCGTAGTGCTCGCCGGAACCGAGCATGTCCGGCGGCACGCTGATGGTGTGGCTGCGGGTCTGCAGCGCCTCGATCGGCGTACCAGCCGCGATCCGTCCCATCACGGGCACGGCAACCGGCCGCTCGCCGTCTTCCACACTCGCGCCTCGGCCTTTGCCGAGGTTGCCTTCGATGACGCTCGGGGTGAAACCGCGCCGGCTGTTGCCGGCGCCCGGCGACAGTTCGGGCAGCTTGATCACCTCGATGGCGCGGGCGCGGTTGGGCAGGCGGCGGATGAAGCCGCGTTCCTCCAGTGCCGTGATCAGACGGTGGATGCCCGACTTCGAGCGCAGATCGAGCGCATCCTTCATCTCGTCGAAGGAGGGCGGCACGCCGGCCTCTTTCAGCCGCTCATTGATGAAGCGAAGAAGTTCGTACTGTTTGCGCGTAAGCATCTCGAGCGAGTCCCCCAGTTGATGGTGCCGTTCTGTTCCGAGACTTCCCGTCAGGGACGAGAGCGCGGCTCCCATTCCCGGACGCGATTAGATACCAGCACTCGAAAACAAATCATGAACGGACACTATATGTTCGATACATGTTCCGCAACCACTTAATTTCAGGTGAACATCGGCGAGATTGCGGCACAGGCTCGCGCGCGGCCTATTCGGGCAGGCGAAGGATTTCGACAGGCGCGCCCGCTTTGGCCGCCGGCGCAAACGGCGGACGCACAACAAGTGCCTGTGCTGCAGCGAGATTCGCCAGCAGCGAGGAGTTCCTGCTTGGTCACGGGAGTCGCGATCAGCGTGCCGTCGCTACGCTCTTCGAGGCGGGCGCGCAGATAGTCTTCGCGCTGGTCGTTGGCGCCGATATCGCGGCCGAGCAGGGCGGTCTCCCTGATGTGGTAGACGGTTTTTCGGCCGGACAAAGCGCGAATCAACGGCACCACGAACAGCATGGTGCAGACGTAAGAGGACACGGGATTGCCGGGCACGCCGACCACGCGCATGGCGCCCGAGCCGGCCGTGCATCATCGGCTTGCCCGGCCGCATCGCGATCTTCCAGAACGCCATTTTGACGCCCTCGGCCTCCAGCGAGGTCTTGACCAGATCGTGGTCGCCGACCGAGGCGCCGCCGGTCGTCACCAGGATGTCGGCGCCGAGCTTCGCGCGCGCGGCGGATGCCCGCGGTGGTCGCCTCCACAGTGTCGGCGGCCACGCCAAGATCGACGGTGTCGGCGCCCTCGGCGCGCGCCAGCGCGCGCAGCGCATAGCCGTTGGAATAGACGATCTGGCCGGGGCCGGGCCTCTCGCCAGGCATGACCAGCTCGTCGCCGGTGGCAAGCAGCGCGAGCTTCGGCCGCCGTCGCACCGGAAGCTCCGGATAGTTCATGCTGGCGGCAAGCGAGAGGTCGCGGTCGGTCAGAAGGGTGCCGGCTGACAGCAGCACGTCGCCCTCGCTGAAATCGACTCCCGCCGGGCGGACATTGCGGCCGGGCGCGGCGGCCTCCGTGATGGTGATGGAATTGCCGTCGGCGACCGTGTCTTCCTGGATCACCACGGCGTCGGCGCCATCGGGGATCACGCCGCCGGTGAAGATGCGCGCGGCCTCGCCCGGACCGATCGCGCGGTCGAACGGCCGGCCGGCCGCGACCTCCCCGATCACTTTCAGCCGCGCGTTGACCTGCGCGGCATCGGCGGCGCGCACGGCATAACCGTCCATCGCCGACATCGCCTGCGGCGGCTGGGTGCGTCTTGCGGCGACATCGCGCGCCAGCACGCGGTGATGCGCGGCTTCCAGCGCCACCATCTCTTCCGGCATCGGCTGGCTGCCTTCGAGGATCGCGGCAAGGGCATCGGCAACGGGCATCAACGCCACGGCAGGCTCCTAGATGCCGAGGGCGTTAAGCGCTTGCGCGACGTCCTCGGACGATTTGACGTGAACGGCCTGCAGGCCATATGCCCGCGCGCCAGCGATGTTGTCGGCGAGATCGTCAAAGAACACCACACGGGAGGCCGGTGCCCCGATCGCCTCCACCACGTGATCATAGGCCGCTCTGTCCGGTTTCAGAAGCCCGATTGACGAGGACAGGTACATTTCGCGGAAGTGCCCGAGCACGTCGGCATGCACGCGCGAGAAATGTGCGATATGCGGCGGGTTGGTGTTGGAGAGCGCGTACAGCGGCAGGCGCTTGGCGGCGCGCTTGAGCAGTGGCGCGATGCCGGGCATCTCGCCGATGAAGATCGCGTTCCAGCCGTCCAGGAGTTGTTCGTGCGTGATGTCGACGCCGAGCATTTTTCGTAGGCCCGCAAAATAGGTGGCCTCGTCGATCTTGCCGGACTCGTATTGCCGCAGCGCCTCGTCAGACTTGAATCGCTTCGTCATCTCCGCAGGCGTCGATCCGCCATGATGTGCCCAGCGCTCGGCAGCGCGCGCAAAGTCGATATCGAGCACGACGCGGCCGAGATCGAACAAGAGCGCGTCGGCCGAGCCTGGGGTGAGGGCAGTCATCTCAGGCGATTTGGACTCAATACCGATACGGATCGATATGCAGCAGCGGATAGGCGCTGAACACGCTCGGCGGGTTGGTCGCGGTCGCCGGATGCAGATAGGACTTGTTGAGCTGGGTAAACGACGTCACGCCGAGCAGCCCAAGCGAGCGGATCACCTCGTCCTCGAGCAGCTCCAGCATCCGCGCCACGCCGGTTTCGCCGGCCGCGGCCAGCGCCCAGCACTGCAGGCGGCCGATGCCGACGATGTCGGCGCCGGCGGCGATCGCTTTTATCACGTCGCTGCCGCGACAGAAGCCGCCGTCGACCATGATTTTGGCGCGGCCCTTCACGGCAGCCACGATTTCGGGGAGCACATGCATGGCGCCGCGGCCGTGATCGAGCTGGCGGCCGCCGTGGTTGGAGACGTAGATCCACTCAACGCCGTGATCGAGCGCGATCAGCGCGTCTTCGGCAGTCGCGATGCCCTTGATGATCAGCGGTATCTTGTAGTTGTCCTTGATCAGCTTGACCGTGCGCCAGTCGAGTCCCTTCTGGAAATCGCCGCCAGAGGAGCGCGCGCGGCTTTCGCGCACATAGCGCTTGGCGATGTCGCGTTCCCGGCGGCTGTAATGGGCGGTGTCGACGGTCAGGCAGAACGCGGTGTAGTTGGCGGCGATGGCGCGGCTGACGTGATCTTCAACGAAGGCGTCGTCGCCGCGCACATAAAGCTGGAAGAAGCGCATCGCATCGGGCGCTGCCTTGGCGGTTTCCTCAAGTCCCGGCGCGGAGACTGAACTGAGCATATGCGCAGCACCAAACTTGCCGACGCCGCGCACCACGGCAGCTGCTCCCGCAGGATCGAAGATCTCGAGCGCGCCGACGGGGGCCAGCATCACGGGCAGGCGCAGCTTGCGGCCGAAGCGTTCGACCGAAGCGTCGACATGAGCGACATTGTTCAGCACGCGCGGGCGGAAGGCGATCTCGTCCAGCGCCATGCGGTTGCGCCGCATGGTGGTCTCGGTCTCGGCGGCGCCGACGATGTAGTCCCAGGCATTCTGGTTGAGATTGGCGCGCGCCTGACGCACGAACTCATGCAGGTTCTGGAACCGCTCGTTGCTGGAGCCGAGCTCCGCATTGCGCGCCGGCCGGACTGCTTCGTTCATGATGTTTCCCCCGAGAGTGCAACGGTTGTTTGTTGCTCTCTCGCTATCGCTTCCGGCGATATTTCGCCATCCCAAATTTGCATGGCTTTCGGGCGAAGCGAGAGGGATTCCGCCTTTCCGGCTTGGGCCACGGCCGATATCGTTCCGGCCCTGCCGCCAACGAGGAACCAGCGCATGCCCGGACCGATGCTGTTTGAGCCGATGACGCTCCGGGATATCAGGCTCAAGAACCGCATCGTGGTGCCGCCGATGCATCAATATTCGGCGGTGAAGGGTTTTGCGACCGACTGGCATCTGATGAACGCCGGCAAGTTCGCGGCCGGCGGCGCCGGCCTGGTCGTCGTCGAATTCGACCAAGGTGGAACGGCGCGGCTGCGGCACGCTCGGCGACCTCGGCATCTGGGACGACAAGTTCGTCGAACCGCTGAGCCGATTGGTCAAGTTCATCAAGCAGCAGAATGCGGTTGCCGGCATTCAGCTCGGCCATTCCGGCCGCAAGGCGCGCGCCAATCGCCCTTGGGAAGGCGACGGCCCACTGAAGCGCACCGATGACATCGACGACTGGGACGCCTGGCAGCCGGTGGCGCCGAGCGCGATCGCCCACAGCGAGAAATGGGGCGTGCCGCGCGCGCTGGAGACGCATGAGGTCAAGGATCTCGTGCAGGCCTGGGGCCATGCCGCGCGGCGCGCGCATGAGGCCGGCTTCGAAGTGCTCGAGCTGCACGGCGCTCACGGCTATCTCGTGCATGAGTTCCTGTCGGAGCGCTCCAACCAGCGCACCGACGAGTATGGCGGCTCCGAAGCAAATCGCATGCGCTTCCTGATCGAGGTGGCCGAGGCGGTGCGGACCCATTGGCCGCACAACAAGCCGTTGTTCGTGCGGCTGTCGGTCGAGGACAATGCCGGCTGGGGACCGGAGCAAAGCGCTGGAATCGCGAAAATCCTCAAGACCAAGGGGGTCGATGTGATCGACTGCTCCTCGGGGGGAATCACCGACGCCGCGCCGATTCTCGGCAAGGAGATCAAATACAGCTACCAGGTGCCGCTGTCGGAGTATGTGCGCCGCAATGCGGATATCATGACCATGGCGGTCGGCCTGATCATCCACGGCGACCAGGCTGAACAAATCTTGAGGGAAGGTCAGGCGGATTTGATCGCGGTGGGTCGCGAAATCCTCAATAATCCCAATTGGCCGATGGACGCTGCCTTGAAATTAGGCGTCGAGGGGTCGTTCCGTCATGTCCCACCCCAGTTCGGCTGGTGGCTGGGCACGCGGGCAAAACGGGGGTTTGGCACCCAACCCTCGACCTGGCAGAAGGGGCTTGGCCACGAAGGTATTGGCCACGAAGAAACCAGAAAGGTGTTGTGAGGTTCCTGTTTCGACCCTAAGTGGGACTTCATCTGACACCGGAAGGCAGCGCGGCAAATGCGGAAGAATTTTCTCTTTTTCTTGGGCTCGCTGACGGGCATAGGCCTCACCCTTCTGGTGACGGGACCCGAGGGCGAACATCTGATTGCCCGCGCCAAGGCCGCCGCAGGCGCCAGCGACACCTATTCCCAGCTCAATTTGTTCGGCGAAGTTTTCGAGCGGGTCCGCTCCGACTATGTCGAGAAGCCCGGCGACAACGCCCTGATCGAAGGCGCGATCAACGGCATGGTGAGCTCGCTCGATCCGCATTCGCGCTACATGAACGACAAGGCCTGGCGCGAGATGCAGGAGACCACGTCCGGCGAGTTCGGCGGTCTCGGCATCGAAGTCACCATGGAAGACGGCCTCGTCAAGGTGGTGGCGCCGATCGACGAAACGCCGGCCGCAAAGGCGGGCCTGCTGTCGGGCGATCTGATCGTCCAGATCGACGATGACGCCGTGCAGGGTCTGTCGCTCGAACAGGCCGTCAACAAGATGAAGGGCGCGGTCAACACCAAGACCAAGCTGAAGATCCTGCGCAAGGGCAAGGACGCGCCGTTCGATGTCACGCTGCAGCGTGAGGTCATCCGGGTGCGCCCGGTGCGCTATCACACCGACAACGGCGACGTCGGCTATATCCGCATCACCTCGTTCAACGAGCAGACCACCGAAGGCCTGCGCAAGGCGATCGCTTCGATCCAGAAGGAGATCCCGCAGGACAAGCTGGTCGGCTATGTCGTCGACCTCCGCAACAATCCGGGCGGATTGCTCGATCAGGCGGTCTCGGTGTCCTCGACTTTCATGGCGCGGGGCGAGGTGGTCTCGACCCGGGGCCGTAACCCCGAGGAGACCCAGCGCTTCACCGCCCGTGGCGGCGATCTCACCAAGGGCAAGCCGCTGGTGGTCCTGATCAACGGCGGCTCGGCCTCGGCGTCCGAAATTGTGTCCGGCGCGCTGCACGACCACAAGCGCGCCACCGTGATCGGCACGCGCTCGTTCGGCAAGGGCTCGGTGCAGACCATTATTCCGCTCGGTGCCGGCAACGGCGCGCTGGCGCTGACCACCGCGCGTTATTTCACGCCGTCGGGTCATTCGATCCAGGCGCTCGGCATCAAGCCCGACATCGAGGTGCTGCAGGACGTGCCTGACGACATGAAGGGCCGCGTCGACCTCAGTGGCGAAGCCAAGCTGCGCGGTCATCTCTCGGCCGAAGGAACCGAGCAGAGCGGCTCGCAATCCTACGTGCCGCCGGAGGAGAAGGACGACAAGGCGCTGGCCGCGGCCTACAACTTCCTGCGCGGCGTTCAGGTCAATGCGGATGTCCGTCCCGTGCCAAAGGCGGCGGTGCCGAACTAGGTCGTGTACCCATAAACCCGCCGGCGTGATGTCGGCTTTGCTTGCTGGACGGACCCGCTGCACGGCGAAATGACGTGATGTGCCATTGGCGGACTCGTGTGCCGTGGGATCGTCTGGTGGCGCCGGCCTAACATCGGCGCTGCTCAGAACCACCGAGTGGCTTCGCTGTCGAGCTTCTGACTCTCAACGAGAGCGCCTCACCCGACCTAAACAGCAGGAAATATCCGGCCGGGACGAAAAACAACGTCAGCAGCGAAGCGACGGCCAATCCCGACATCATGAGCACCGCCATCGGTTGCCATAATGCGCCGCCGGCGATCGCCATCGGCGCCAGACCGAGAACCGTCGTTGCCGAGGTCAAGAGGATCGGGCGCAAGCGCTTTTCCGAGGCCGCCACGATCGCATCCCGCAAATCCAGTTCCTGCCGCTCGATATCGATTTGGTCGATCAGCACGATGGCATTGTTGATGATGATGCCCGACAGGCTGATGATGCCGAGCGTGCCGAAGAACGAGAGAGGTTGCCCCGCTGCCAACAAGCCGAGGGGAATTCCAATCAGGATCAACGGTATGCTCATGAACGTCAGGAGCGTGCGGCGGAACGAGTTGAATTGCAGAATGATGGCGAGCACCATCACGCCCAATGCGACGGGAAATCCTGCCGCCAGCTTCTGGTTGGTCTCCGTGCTTTTCTGGAGCTCGCCGCCGATGCTGAGATGATAGGCGCCCCCAAGGTCGAGCGCCTGCAGTCCGGGTTGGATGGTATCCAGCAACTCGCCGGCTGTCAGGGATGCGCTCCGTGCGCTGACGATGATCGTTCGTTCCTGATTCTTGCGGCGGATACGCGCAAAGTCGAAGCCCGGCTGCAGTTTAGCGATCTGCGCTAGCGAAATCAGGCCGCCATTTTTCGCAAACGTGGCGCTGGTGAGGCCTTCCAGGCTCTTCGACGTGTAGGCTCCGGCGCGCAGCACGATCGGAATGAGATTGTCGCCCTCGCGATAGATCGAGACCGCCGCGCCGCTGAAATAGGTATTGAGCAGCTGTGTGATCTCTTCCGAGGTAACGCCCAATTGACGGGCCCGGTCCTGGTCGATCTCGACGACGACCTTGACGATCTTGTTGCCCCAATCGTCGTCGTTGTCGCGGATGCCGGGGGCGGCCTGAAACAGCGATCGCACGCGCTCGCCGAGCGTGAGCAGGCGGTCGGCATCGGGGCCTGAAATTTCCGCATCGACGATGCCCGATTCGACCGCCCCCATGGCGAGCCGCTTGATCTTGAAGCGAGCCTCCGGATGATTGGCATATAGATAGTTCCAGGCACGATCCGCGGCCTTCACCGCGCCCTGATAGTCCTTCGCATTGATCAGGAAGAAGGCGGATGCAGGATCCGGGGCAACCGGGGTCAAGGTCAGATAGAACCTCGGGCCGCCGTCGCCGACATAGAGGGTCTGGCTTGCGATTTCGGGATTGGTCGACTTGTCCGCGAGCCATCTGGAAATCTCGAGCGCCCGCGCCTCGGTTTGCGAGATGTCGGTTCCGTCAGGCATGTTCATATAGACGAGGAATTGGTTACGCTCGCTCAAGGGAAACATCTGCTTGGGCAAGCGGGCGAACTGCGTCAGGGCCAGCACGACCGCGATGATGCAAACAGCGAGAACGACAGGAGAAAACCGGAGAGCGAAACGGAGCGCGGAGCCATAAGAACGCTGCAGCCGGGAGGGTGGGATGTCTTCATTCGCACGGGCGATTCCAGCTCCGATGAACCAAACGGTGAGCGCCGGAAGGATATAGAGCGCTGCGATCCAGGAGCCGCCCAGTGTCAACGCAACCACGGCCGCGAGCGAGAAGGCATATTCGCCCGAAGCTCCCGACAGAAGAAACAGCGGCAGAAACGCGGCGACGGTGGTCACCGAGGAGATCAGCAGCGGAAGCGCGTACTGCTCGCCGGCTGCAAGGCCCGCGTCCTGAGCCGGCATGCCGCGGCCGATACGGCTGACGATGTCCTCAACCATCACCACGCCGTTGTCGACCAAAAGGCCAAGCGCGATGATGATGGCGGCGATCGAGACCTGCTCCAGTGCGATTCCGAGCGCACGCATGCCAATCAGCGAAAACATGACGGCGAATGGAACGATCATCGCCGCAATCAATCCGGCCCGCACGCCCAGAAAAACAACGACGAGGATGGCAACGACGATGAAGGTCTGCGCCACGTTGGAGAGTGCAGAGTTGACCGAAGCGCTGACCTGTTCGGCCTGATAGGTTGAAAAACCGATTGCGTATCCGATCGGCAGCCGCTCCTCATAGTCGCGTGCTGCCGCGCGAAGCTTTTGACCGAGTTGCGTGACATCCTGATCCGATTGCATGATGACGCTCAGCACGACGGCAGGACGTCCATTGAAATAGATCGGCTTGACCTTTGGTGAGATGTAGCCGCGGCGAACGGTGACGAGATCGGCGAGCCGCACCAGGCTGTCGGTGGTGCCGACCCGCGTCAGCATCGTCTCGATCGCGCGCACGCTCGGAAAGTCTCCGGAGGTCTCGAGCAGCAGGCGCGTTCCGTCCGCGTTGATGTTGCCGGAAGGCAGCACGACGTTCTGTCCCTGGAGGTCCTTGATCAGCGTATTGACCTGGACGCCCACGGCCGCAAGCTTTCGCGTGTCCAGCTCAAGCCATACTCGTTCGTCCTGGATGCCCAACAGGTCGACTTTTGAGATTCCGGTCAGCTGATAGAGCCGTTTGCGAAAGTCATCGGCGACGTCCTTGATTTCGCGTTGTGAAAAGCCTTCGCCTGTGATCGCAAGGGTCGCGATGGCAACATCGCCGAAGTCGCTATTGACGAAGGGGCCGATCACGCCGTCGGGTAGCTCGATCTTAACGTCCGACATTTTGTCGCGTAGCCGCTGCCATGCTGCATTGACGTTGCCAATTTCGTCCTTGAGATCAACGTAAATCGTCAGCGAACCTTCGCTCACGAGCGTCCGGATATCCTTGACTTCGGCAAGCTCCCGGATTTTCCGCTCGATCGGGATGGCGATGAGGTTCTCCATCCGCTCCGGTGCCATTCCCGGAAACAGCGCCGACACCACGGCCGTGCGGATGACGATGACGGGATCCTCGCGCTTGGGGAAATTTGGATAGAGAACGATGCCGGCGAGCAGCAGGCCGACCATGGCCGCGATGGTGAAGCGAGACCGCGCAAGACCAAATCGCGTAAGGAGGTTCACGGTGCCTGCTCCTCCAACGGCAGAAGCCTCACCTTCTGTCCCTCGACCAGATAGGAGACGCCCGCGGAGGCGACGATATCGCCTGCCGCAACGCCTTCAGTGATGACGAGACGGTTGTCGCGAACGCCGCCGACCGTGATGGGGCGCTTTTTCACGGTTGAGCTTCCACCGTCATAGACAAACACAGTGCCCTTGCCCCGCAGTTCCTTGCCGCCCTCGGGGAGCAGGACGCTGAGCGGCAACAGGAAGCCGCTCCCCCCACCGATCAAGGGTTCCTCGATGCTAACCTCGACGGACATTCCAGCGTTCAAACCGGGCGCGCTATTGTCGAGCCGGATGACCACCGGGAAGGCCGATACCTGCTCGGCCTTGGACCCCAATTCCTTGATGTCGCCTTTCAGCGCAAGGTCGGGCAGATCGGCGATCTTGACATCGACCGCCTGTCCGACGTTAAGGCTCTGGAACGTCGGTGACGGCGCGAGGAACGACATTTCAAAACGGTCGTCGCTGTAAAGCGTAACGATAGGTTGCCCGGCGGCGACCTGCGCAAACGACTTGACCTCGACGCGGGCGATGGTGCCGGAAAACGGCGCCAGGAGCTTGCTGCGGTCGAGGTTGTGGTTTGCCAATTCGAGCTGACGGCGCGCCTGATCGAGCTGGGCCCTGGAGCCGAGCAAGGTGGCCCTTGATTGATCGAATATGGCCTGCGTCGCAACGCCCCGCTTCAGCAGTTCCTCCTTGCGCTGGAAATCGCCTTCGGCGTTGTCGAACTGCGCCTGTGCTTGCTGGACGCCAGCGCTGGCCTGTTCGACCTGCGTCTGCAGCGAGCGCGGGTCGATTTCCGCAAGCACGTCGCCTAGCTGCACCTTCTGGCCGACGGTGAGGGTGACGGCCTTCAACTGGCCGCCGATCTCGAACGAAAGGCCGCTGACATCGGCAGGCTGCAGAACGCTGGGAAAACGGCGAATGCGGCTTTCAGCCTTTGCCGCCACCTTGTACGCGCGCAGACCGCGGACCGGCTGTTCGGCGGCTTCCTGCTTTCTATCGCCACAGCCCTGCAAACCGAAAACCAGGATTGCCGAGATAGCGAACCGAGAAAATTGTCGGGTCATTTTCGGCTCCGTCCGGGCGACGTGAGGGAGGCGCGGCAGGTCGGGATGTGTCCTTGCATGTTGCCCAAGGCGAATGCCTCCTGCCAAGGGCGGCCTAGTCTCATGCATGATCTCTGCAATCGCTCACCCAAGTGTTTCGATGATTCCGGGCAACTCGCGCCTGAATGCCTCGAATCTGTCGAAGACATTCTCTCTCGGCACGAGATTCGGCACCACTTGCATCGCCTCAAGCCGGTCGATCTGGTTTTGGGGAAGGCCGACCAGAAAGACGCGTAGGTTCGCGGCCTCAAGATCGACCAGGACGTCCTGCAAGGCATAAATTCCAGACTGATCCATATAGGAGACCCGGTCCATCCTCAGCACCAGCATCTTTCCGTCCGCCACCTGGGAAGAAATCCTGCGAAGGGCCTGGGCAAAACCAAAAAACAGCGGGCCATCCACGTGCTTGATCAACAAACGATTTCTCAATTGCTCCGGAATTTCGATTTCATCGGCCCATGGCTCATCTTCTACCAGCGTGAGCTTCGTCCTCTGTTCCATGATCCCGGCAACGGACGCCATGAAGATCAAGGAGGCCCCGACCATGCCAATGCCCACCGCAGTGATCAGATCGGTGAAAATCGTCAACAACACCACGAGCAACATGAGGGCGATGTCGGAGCGTGGGGCGCTCGAAAGATGGGCGAAACTGCGATAATCGATGATGCTGAGCCCGGCGCTGATCAGAATTCCCGCCAGCACGGCATGGGGGATATACCGCACCACGCCGGACAGGCCGAGCAAAACGGCGAGCAGGAAGAGTCCATGAATGACACCTGAAGAACGATGACGCCCGCCCGCCCTGATATTGATGGCCGTGCGCATAAAGGCACCGGCGCCGGAGATACCACCGAAAAGCGCAGCAGCCATGTTGCCGACACCTTGCCCGACAAGCTCCCGATTACTGTCGTGATGCGTCCGGGTGATGTTGTCAGCGACGAGCGATGTCGTGAGGGCGTCTATTGATCCCAGGAAGGCAAGTTGAAACGCCGCGGTGATGATCAGTTTCGGATCGGCAAGATCGAAACCGGGAATGATGAAGTGCGGCAGGCCGCCGGGTATATCGCCAATGGTCGGAGCCGAGATCCCGAAAACAGCGGCGATGATCGTGAGCGCGACGAGAGCGACGAGAGACGGCGGAACGACGGAAATGATACGGGGCAACAGGAAAGCTAACGCGACCGTGGCCGCCGCGAGCAACACCGCGCCCGGGTGGACGCCATGCTGCAGGGCTCCAAGGGATCGCAGGATCGCGACGGGATTCGAGGATGGCGAGTCCAGGCCCGCCACCGGGAAGATTTGCTGAATGATGATGATGATGCCGATGCCTGTCATCAGGCCGGAGATCACCGGGTAGGGCAGGAAGCGAACGTAACGCCCGAGCCTTGCGATTCCGAACACGGCCTGCAACGCGCCGGCAAGAACGAAGACGCCGAAGACGTTGGAAAGATTTACCTCTCCTGTGGGAAGCGTGTTCGCGGCGACGACACCTGCCGAAATCAACGTCATCGGTGCGGTCGGCCCTGACACCTGAACTGCGGTCCCGCCCAGAAGCGAGGCCGCAATGCCCAATATGATGCCGCCATACAGGCCGGCGGCAGGGCCCAATCCGGAGGCAACACCGAACGCGAGACAAAGAGGCAAAGCCACAACGCCGGCGGTTAAGCCACCGAAAATATCGCCGCGAGTAATCGCGTACTGTGACATCTGGAAGCCCCCTGCAAGTCACTTCGGCCTTGGTTGCTGCGCGTCGCGTTCATTCCATCACCGCATCGGGAAAAACCTGGTCAATTCGCCGGAGAGTAGGGCAACGCAGACTTGTGAACGCAAAGCCGCAATCGTTGGTCGTGGCAAAGGCGAAAAACAAAGGTCTTGTCGACCATGATTTCGCCGCCCTGATAGTCCGCCAGGTACACATTCCCCATGGTGATAGCGATATTTCCGTGAATTTGGATGCCGTTTTCTGCCGCGTTGTTGTCGTACCACACCCGCGCCCACGGCTTCAGGGCAAATCCTTTGTCGTCGGGAAAGTCCGGATCACCCCCAACAAAATATGACAGAGCTCCCTTTGCCGTATCTCGAAACGTCTGCTTTCCAAAAGCCATTGTCGGCTTGAAAAAAACGACCCCGTCTCCATAGTCGTATAGCTCATTGATGAGAGCCATGGCAGCAGCTCTGACATTTCCGCCGGCCTGATGTATCTTGCCAATCTCGACCAGCCCGTCACACCAGGCCTGTTGAGCGGCGTTTACCTGGTCTTCGGTGATTGTCATGTGTCCTCGCTTGCAAATCCGACGATCCAGCATTCCTTTTACCATCGATGCAGCTTCGACAGGACGGAATTCGTAAAGTGTGCGGCGCGGGATGCTCGCCGGCAGTCGCTTTGCCTCCTGACCCTTTACGCTCGCTTTCAGCGACGAAGCCGTTATGGTGCAGGTTACACCTTTTCCTCTTGATCAGGTCGCTCCTGTCCGGAGTTCAGGCGACGCAGTCGAAGAAAAAAACTGAAACTGGTTGGCGGCCTCTATCGGCTGCAAAGCAAAACAAGGGACGTCGAGACGGTCGTTTGAATGTCAGTGAAAATCGGATCGTTGGCTAAATGGGAGGAGAGCAACATGCGGAAGGAACGAAAAACTTACATCACCCGGGGGTCGTTGCTGCTTTGCGCTATTGTGCTTGCACAGATGGCGGTCATTCCGAGTGCCGAAGCTGTCGTGTGCGCCCGCGGTGTTTATCGCGCCGGCTGCGTCGGTCCTCGCGGGGCCGTTGTCGTCCGGCGGCCGATCCATCACTACCATCACGGCTGCTACTGGCGTGCGGGCGTGCGGGTCTGTCGCTAACGCATTCTAGCTGTTTAGCTTGAGCCGGCCCAACGATCGAAGCGGTCAGCCTCGACGCCGCCCGGCTTGGGCTCGTCGTGAAATAGTTTTCGATTTCGTCGAGCGCAGCGTCGCAGCCGGCTTACGAGCGAAACGGACAAATTACTTTCTTCGCCACGAGACGGTTACCTCCCGGTCTTCGCCTGCCGCGCCGCCAGCTTGTCGATCTCGGACTGCACCGCCTGCGCCGCCTGGCCGGCGGAAACCTTCTGCTGGGTCGCGGCCGCGTCGTAAGCTTCGACCCGCGGCGCAAAGCTCTTCTGGAAATGGGCGTGAACGTAGCGCGCCATCAGCTCGTAGTGGCGGCGGGTGGCGTCCCAATCGGCCCAGTTATGGGCGAGTTCCATGATCACGCCGAATCCGCCCGAGCCCTTGAGCAGCTTGTCGATATAGGCGATCGCATCTTCGGGCGTGCCGATGCATGCGGTGCCGGTCTCGACCAGCCAGTCGTAGTCGTCGGGCACGTCGGGCGGGATGATCGGGAAGGTCGCGATCTCACGAAAATAGTCGGCGAACGCCTTGAGCCCGAACTTGACGTTCTGCTTCGCCTGCTCGCGGGTCTCGGCGATGTGCATCAAGGTCACGACGCGCCACTTGGCGCGATCGGGCACGTGGCCGGCCTTGCGCGCCTCGGTCTCGTAGAGATTCCAGTTTGCGGTGTGATGGGCGATCGATGTCGGCGTCGCGCCGCCGATGGCCAGCATGCCGATGCCGTGGCGCGCCGCGGCAAGGGCGCCGACCGGCGAGCGGGCGCTGGCGACCGCCATCTCGATCATCGGCTTGGTGTAGGGCGCAAGCTGCAGATTGGCGTTGCAGAGCTTGAACCAGTCGGTTTGCTTGTTGACCGTCTCGCCCTTGAACAGCGCGACGATGACGTCGAGCGCCTCATCCATCATGCGCCGCTGGTCGCCGGCGTCGATCCCGATCTTGTTGGCGTCATACACCAGCGCACCGGGGCCGACGCCGAACATCGCGCGCCCGCGCGTCATGTGATCGAGCTGGACGATGCGGCTCGCGAGCATGAAGGGGTTGTGATACGGCAGCGACGACACGCCGGTCCCGAGCCGGATGTGCCTGGTGCGTTCGGCCGCCGCGGCGATGAACATGTCGGGCGCGGCGATGATCTCGACACCGCCGGAGTGATGCTCGCCGATCCACGCCTCGCTGTAGTTCAGCCGGTCGAGATGCTGCAGCAGCTCGAAATCGCGTTCCATCGCCAGCGTCGGATTGTCGGCCCTGGGATGGAACGGAGCGAGGAAAATACCGCTGCGGAGAGGCGTGTTCATCGGTGCTCCCTATGGTTTTTGCCGGCGGTCGATTGCCGCCGGTTGGGCTTGAGGGAGAACTTATCGGCCGCGATGGCGCTTGTCAGCCTCGATCACGCCGCCGGCGCCTTGCGCCGCCTGCGGCTCGCGGCCTGGCCGTGCGCGTCCAGCAGCGCCCTGATCTGGGCAAGGGGCTTCGGCGGGCTGAACAGATAGCCCTGCATCTCCGAGCAGCCGAGCGCGCGCAGCATCTGGCGCTGCGCCTCGGTCTCGACGCCTTCCGCTGTCGTTGTCATGCGGCGGGCGGCGGCAATGTTCACCACTGCCTGCACGATGCTGGAGGAGCCGTCGCCTTCGGCGAGGTCCTCGACAAAGGCGCGATCGATCTTGATCTTGTCGAACGGGAAACGCTGCAGATAGCTCAGCGACGAATAGCCGGTGCCGAAATCGTCGAGCGCGATGCGCACGCCGATGGCGCGAAGCTGGTGCAGGATGGCAAGCGCCGTGTCATCGTCGCGGATCAGCACCGCTTCGGTGATCTCCAGCTCCAGCCGGCTCGCCGACAGGCCGGAGGCCGCCAGCGCTGCCGTAACCTTCAGCGCCAGCGTGGCGCTCTTGAACTGGACCGGCGAGACGTTGACGGCGAGGCGAATGCCGTTCGGCCAGGATGTCGCGTCGGTGCAGGCGGTCGACAGCACCCATTCGCCGATCTCGTTGATCAGCCCGGTCTCTTCTGCGATCGGAATGAACTCGGCAGGCGAGACCAGGCCGCGTTCGGGATGATGCCAGCGCACCAGCGCCTCGCAGCCGGTGATGCGGCCGTCCTGCAGGCTGACGCAGGGCTGGTAGAAGACTTCGAGCTCGCCGCGGGCGATTGCCTGGCGCAGATCGAGCTCCAGCGTGCGCCGCGCGCGGGCCTGCGCGTCCATGTCGGGATCGAAGAAGCGGCAGGTGCGCCGTCCCGCGGATTTGGCGGCGTACATCGCAAGGTCGGCGTTCTTCAGGATCTCGTTGAGATCGAGGCCGTGCTCGGGGGCGAGCGCGATGCCGATACTGGCGTCGGTCGTGAGCTGATGGCCGGCGCATTCGAACGGGGTCCGGATCGCCGTGTAGACGCTCATCACGAGATCGGTGACCTCGTCGATGGTCGAGACGCCCGTCTGGACGATGGCGAACTCGTCGCCGCCGAGGCGGGCGACGAAGCCGGCCGTGCCGAGGCAACGGCTCAGATTGGCGGCGACGGATTTCAAAAGCTCGTCGCCGATCAGATGGCCGAGCGAGTCGTTGACGCTCTTGAATTCGTCGATGTCGATATAGTGCACCGCGATGCGCTGACCGGGTCCGAGATTGGCGAGCTCCTGCTTCAGCCGCTCATGGAACAGGGCGCGGTTCGGCAGATCGGTGAGGGCGTCATAGTGGGCAAGATGCGTGATCTGCTGTTCGGCGCGGCGCCGCTCGGTGATGTCCTCGTGGGTCGCCACCCAGCCGCCGTCGGCAAGCGGCTCGTTGACGATCTGCACCCACCGGCCGTCCGGAGTCTCGATGATGGTGACTTTCTTGCGGCCGATATCGCGCAGCGTCGTAGCGATGTACTGATGGACGTCGCCGACGAACGATCCCGTCTCCTGCCGATGCTCGAGAATCTCCACGAAGGTCGCACCGGGCTTGATGATCCGCGGCGACAGTCCGTACATCTCGATATAGCGGTTGTTGCACACCACCAGCCGTTCGCTGGAATCGAACAGCAGCAGGCCCTGGGTCATGTTGTTGATCGCCTTGTCGAGGCGCTGCTTTTCCAGGGTCAGGCGGCGCTGCGAGGCCGCGTGATCGCGCGACAGCCGGCGTACGACGAGGAAGAGCAGGATGGCGATCAGGCCCACGGAAATGCCGCCGACGCCGATCAGGAAGTACATCTGCTGATGCCAGTCGGCGAGCGCCGCGGCCACCGTCGTGGTGGCGACGATCACGATCGGGAATTCATTGAGCGCGCGCGAGGAGATCAGCCGGTTTTCGCCGTCGACCGGACTGACGAGGCGCGTCGTATGGTGATTCAGCGCGAAGACCTTTTGCTGTTCCTCGGGTCCGGTCCTGAAATTCCGGCCGACGAGGTTGTCCGCGTGCGGAAAGCGCGCCAGCAGCGTGCCGTCGCGATGGTGCATCGAGATCGAGGAACCCGGCGCAAGCGTCACGGACGCGAAGAAGCTCTCGAAATTGGCAGGCGTGATCGCCCGCGACACGACGCCCAGGAACTGGCCATTCGGTCCGGTCACCTTGCAGGCGATGACCGTGGCCCAGCCGTCCTTGAATCGGCCCGGCACCAGCTCGATCCGGAAGCGTTCGAATTCCGATCCGGACTTGAGCGCCTTGAAGTAGTTGCGATCGCCGACGCGGATGTCGCGTACGGGCCAGTTTTCGGAGGAATTGATCAGCACGCCGTTGGCATCGAAGATGTTGACGCCAGCGACATCGGTATAGGCGCGCAGCCGCAGCTTCAGCATGTCGTGCCAATCCGCCGTCGACATCATGGCGCGGAACGCATCCGGGGCTGTGACGCCGGAGCGCTCGATCTGCGCGACCACGTCGCGCTGGATTCCCATGAAATCCTCGAGCTGCTGGTCGAAATGGCGGGCCATCAGCAGCACGTTGTTTTCGAGCTGCCGCTCGGCGGCGCCGAGCGCGCGCTCGCGGAAAACGCCAGCCATGATGGTGGTGCCGAGCGTGATCGCGGCAATCAGGAAAAAGCCGCCGATCACGAGCCAGCGGATCGGACCTCCCCGAGCGGATATCTTCACGTCGATGGGGGCGCTGGCGGTCGGCTTCATGGGCAGGATCGTGGTCGCTAAGGGACGGGGAACGTTGTCCAATCCATAGTTACGACCTCGATATGGAAGTCACGTTAGCATTCGGGGTTAATGCGGGGTAAAGGCGCGCTCGAAGCGATTGTGCACGGAGGCCGAGGCGATCGCGCAGCGCGCGGCAGTATTTGCCGGCGCGGGCGCGTCAGTGCGGACGAAATTTCCCGCGTGCCCGCGTGCAACGGATTCCTAACCATCTAACGGATTGAGCGCGCTCAGCCGCGCGCTGGCACGCGATTTGCGATCATTGCGGTACGCAGAAGCGCACGCAGGAAGGTTTCGACCATGAAAGACGTCTTGAAAAAATTCCTCGCCGACGAATCCGGCGCCACCGCGATCGAGTACGGCCTGATCGCAGCCGGCATCTCGCTCGCCATCATCTCGGTCGTGAACGGGCTCGGCACAAATCTGCGAACCAAATTCACTTCGATCAACAGCTCGCTGCACTAGATCGGCATGCGGGCCGAACGATCAGATATCGGATGCTTTCCATGATCGCCTGGCGCTGTTGGCGCGAATCCGGGAAGGCGTGTCGCCGAACTGACGTCGAAACGCGCGATTGAAATAAGAGAGATCGCTGAAGCCGGCGGCAAAAGCGATGTCGGCGATCTTTCGCTCTCCCCTGGTGTCCGCGTTCAGCAACTCAAGCGCCCTTTCAAGGCGCTTCTGCAGGACGTGTTTGGCGAACGTCTTGTCGGATTGTTCGAGCAGCAGATGGATGTAGCGGGGCGTGACCCCCATTTGTTCGGCCACAACGGCAATGCTCAGGCCGGGATTGCCGATCTGATCCGAAATCAACTGCAACACTTCGGCAAGGCGCGCGGCGCGCAATCCGCCTTGTTTCGCGGACTCGTTTGTTCCCACTTCCGAAAGCGCAAGCGCGATCAGATCGACGAGATGGCCGCCGACCGTTTGAGCCGCGTGATGGTCGCCGAGATCCTCCTTCCACATGCTGTCCAGATAACCCGACAGCAACCGAAGCGATGGACCGTGCGCCAGTTTTGTTGCTGCAAGATGTCTGATCCTGTGTTCGGGCCTCGCAATCTCGTGGCGGGAAAGAACCAGAAACCAGGCGGATGTAACGTCAGTGATCAGAAGGCGGCTTGCTTTTCTGCAGTCGAGAATGACGCTTTCTCCGGCGCCGGCCGAAACCTCCGGCCTTCCTGCGCGACGTGAACCGTTCCACGCTCCACGAGCTGGACAACGACGCGGTCATCTTCCGGATTGAGCTGGGTTGCGTTGCGAACAATATCGATGGGAGTTGTTGCGATGTGTGCAACGCGCACTGGGCCGGCCGGCCGCAAGTCGAGCGTGCCGAAAAATGGCGCCGCCGCAAGCTGCCGAACATCGCAACCGAAGAGGTGGCCGCGCATCTCCCTGCAAAACGCCGGAAGCCGATCGTGCTCGGGCAGCGTGGACGTATCCAGATAGACCCGATCGGTGCGGCGACTGCCGCTAACGTCGTTGCCGTGCGTTGGATCGCAATTATCCGCTGATATTGGCATCTCTGCCTTCGATCGTCCCTATCGAATACGCGAGCGCATGCAATCTGCCGCCGGCAAACGGCTTGGGCTTGCGGGCGGCTGATCTCTTTGTGGTTGCGAGGAGTAAACGGGTTCGATCGTGAAATCACAAAATTCAGTTTCGGAGTTGACGCTTGAATCTCGCGAGTGGTTCGCCGGTCTGTTGGAATGGTGAATTGAACCGAACTGCTCATGCGGAACTGCAATTGCTCATGCGGAAACGAATTGTCCAGCAGCGAACGGAGTTGTTTGGGAGCGAACTGATCGCAAGCAGCTATCGAAACATTCTTAAGCGCGCGCGTTACAGCGATTTAACGACTCATCTCACAGATTGTATCCGCGATTGGTGAGCGATCGAACGGTGAGTGCGTGCGTCCGTTTGCTGTGGCCGATCGAGATCGATGGAGAAGCTTCGGTGCCGACGATAAGCAACGGTCAGACTCTGGACATCACGCTTGGCCAATCGGTCAGCGGCATCCTGGTTCTCGGTGGCGGCACCTTGCTGGTGCACTCCGGAGGATCCGTCAGCGGGACGACGCTGGACGCGCAAGCCGACGCAGTCGTCTACGGCGGCGGCGCCGACGACGCGACCGTCATCGACGGAGGACTCGAAGACGTCTACGGCAGCTCGAGCAATGCGATGGTCGATGCCGGTGCGCAGGTTGTCTACGGCACGACGACGAACACTGCGTTGACCGGCAGCGGCATCCAGCAGGTTTTCACCGGCGGAACGGCGAGTGGAACGGTCGTCGGAAGTGCGGGGGGCGGGCAGGGAAATTCCGGGCCCGTGCAGGTTGTCGGATTTGGCGGAACGTCGGTCGGCACGATCGTCAACGCCGGCGGCGTTCAGGACGTCCAATCGACCGGGATTGCCCATGACACCACGATCAACAGTGGCGGCTACGAGAGCGTCGGCAATGGCGGAACGGCCGTCGGCGCGACGATCCAGAGCGGAGGCAACCTCGACGTCTATGACGGCACCCTCAGCGGATCGGTGATCGACAATGGCACGCTGACGTTCTGGACCGGCAATACTTTCTCGGGGCAGCTGTCCGGCACCGGTTCGGTCGTGGTCGGTGACGGTGTGTTGCTGCTCAATAGCACCAACAATTTCGCCGGCAACATCGCGATCAATGGCGAGACGCTCGAGCTCGGCGCAACTGGTGCCGCAGGCAGCGCGACCATCGAATTTACCGGTCATGCCGGGACGCTGCAGATCGACGGCACGTCCATGCCGTGCAACGCGATCCTCGGATTCGAATCCGGCGACCTGATCGACCTCGCCGGGATCGGCTTGGATCCTGCCGGCACCGCGCTATTGGCCGCGGGCAATGTCCTGCAAATTACCGAGGCCGGGCATCTCTATCAGCTGCAACTCGATCCGAACGCGTCATACGCCGGGACGAGCTTCAGCCTCTACGCCGACGCGGCGTCCGGCACTTATATCACGCTGGACCAGCAACCGATTTCGGACACCTTGACGGTCTCGTCGGGGCAATCGGTCAACGACATCCTCGTCCTCGACGGCGGCAGCCTGCATGTCCTGTCCGGCGGCACGGCATCGGCAACGATGATCGATGCCGGCGCAAGCGATCTGATCGATGCCGGCGGCACGGTCACGGGCACGATCATCACCGGTGTGGCCGGCTCGACGAGTGGTGGCTCCGAGACAGTCTACGGTTCGGCCAGCGGCACGACGGTGCTGAACGGTGGCTTTCAGGACGTCTGGGGGACGGCGGCCAACACTGATGTCAGCGGTGAGTTCAGCTTTCAGCAGATTAAATTGGGCGGCTCGGCCGTCGGCACGACGCTCGACGGCGGCGGCAGCGTCGATGGCAGCTACCAAAGCATCATTGCCGGCGGCGTCGCGAGCAGCACGATCGTCAATCAGGGCGGCAACCAGATCGTGGAGGCCGGTGGCGTCGCTGATGGCACCGACGTGATGAGTGGTGGCCTCGAACAGGTCTACGCGGGCGGCACGACCGACAACACGACCATCGACGGCGGAACGCTCGCGCTTGGCGCCGGCGCCAGCGCTGGTGGAACGATCACATTCGTCGGCACCGGCGGCACGCTCTATGTCGGGGACGCCAATGCCGACGGCGCGGTCATCGAGTCATTCAGCCAGGGCAACCTGATCGTTTTCGATGGTGCGTTCAATTCTCACTCCTCGGTGCAGCTTCTGACCGGCAATGTTCTGCAGGTCGTCGCAAATTCCGTGACCTACGATTTGCAACTCGACCCGAATGCCGATTTCTCCGGGCAGACCTTCAAAATCGCCAGCGACGGACCCAGCGGGACCGAAGTTTACCTGGTGGCGACTCCCGTTCCGACCAGCGATCCGCCCGCGCCAACGGTTGCGGATATCGTGTTCAATGCGGGCCAGACGTCGGTCGCGGCGTCAACGCTGTTCACGGCGTCCGACCCGGACGGCGACACCATCGCGACCTACGCATTTGAGGATACCGGCAGCGGTCACTTCGTCCTCAACGGCGTGGCCCAGGTCAACAATCAGGAGATCGATGTCACCGCAGCGCAGCTGTCGCAGCTGACCTACCAGAGCGCGCCGGGCGCTGAGGATGCGGTCCAGATCCGCGTCAGCGACGGCAACGCGTGGAGCAACTGGGCAAGCTTCACGGTGACCGCACCGCCGCTCGTCATTGAGTCGTTTGGATCGACCAGCCTGGTCCAACTCGGCGACAACTACTATCTCGACAGCATTGGCGGCGGCACCGGCCCCGAATTGACATCGGGCGGCGTGTCCGTTGTCGCCGGGCAGTCCGGCAACTGGACGCCGATCGCGGCGGAGCAGACCGCAAGCGGATACGAGGTCGCCTGGCACGACACATTCACCGGCAACTACGAAGTCTGGAATACCGACAGCAGCGGCAACACCACCGCGACCGTATCGGGAAGCCTTGCGCTGGAATCGCTGGAGCCGAGTTTCCATCAGGACCTGAACGGCGACGGGGTGATCGGTGTTGTCAGCACAACGATTGCGACCGATGGCTCGACCAGTCTGATTCAGGTCGGCAACAACTTCTATCTTGACGACGTCAATAGCGGCACCGGCCCTTCGCTGAAACTCGAAGGCGAGGAATATGTCGCAGGGGACCCATCGGATTCGTGGACGCCGGTCGGCGCGGTGCAGACGGCAAACGGATATGACATCGCCCTGAAGTGGGGAAACACTTATTCGATCTCGACGGCCGACAGCAACGGCAACTTCACCTCGTTTGCGCAGACCCAGCTGCTGGGCAGCAGTCTCGCACTGGAACAGTGGGAAACAACCTTCAATCAGGACCTGAATGGCGACGGGACGGTCGGCGTCGTCAGCACCACGATCCACACCAATGGCTCAACAAGTCTGGTCGAGGCATGCGGCAGCCTTTACTTCGATGTCGCCGGCAGCGCGGTGGCGAGCGGTCCCTCGCTGAAATATGGCGGCTTCGATTTCAGCGTCGATCAGACGAACTGGGTGCCGATCGGCGCAGTCGCGACCGCAACCGGCTATCAAATCGCCTGGGAACTTCCCGGCGGCGGCCAGTTCATGGTCTGGAACACCGACAGCAACGGCAACTACGTTTCCAATGCCTTCAGCGCGTCCAATATCTGGGCCAACGTGTCGGGCACCAGCGCTGCACTGGAATCCATCGAGACGAGCTTCCAGCAGGATTTGAACGGCGACGGCACCATCGGCATCCTCGGTACCATCGAGGGGTTCGGCGCAACCAAGCTCATGCAGGTCGGCAACGACTACTTCCTCAATCCGGTCGCGGGCGGTTCGGGACCCGAACTGATGTATGGCGGCGCACCGTGGGCCGCCGGCCAGGCCTGGGCGCCGATCGGCGTGGAGAAAACGTCGACCGGTTACGAAGTGGCGTTGTTGAATGCATCGACGCATCTTTACACGATCTGGAACACCGACAGCAGCGGCAACGTGCTTTCGGCTTCGATTTCGGGCGCCTCAGGCACCAACGCGGCGCTGGAATCCATCGAGACAAGTTTCCAGCAGGATCTGAATGGCGACGGTGTCATCGGTGTGCCGAGCGGTCCGCCCCCAAGCTCCACGACCATCGAAGCCTTCGGTGCGACCGCGCTGGTTCAGAGCGGCAACGACTACTTCCTCAATCCGGTTGCGGGCGGCACCGGCCCCGAGCTGACGTATGGCGGCACGCCGTGGGCCGCCGGTCAGGCCTGGGCGCCGATCGGTGTGGAGAAGACGTCGAGCGGCTACGAGGTCGCGTTGTTCAATGCGTCCAGCCATCTCTACACGATCTGGAACACCGACAGCAGCGGCAACGTGCTTTCGGCTTCGCTCTCGGGCGCATCCGGCACCAACACGGCACTGGAATCGATCGAGACGAGCTTCCAGCAGGATCTGAACGGCGATCACATCATAGGCGTGCCGAGCGGCCCGCCCGAGAACTCCACGACCATCGAATCCCTTGGTGTGACGGCGCTGGTTCAAACCGGCAACGACTACGTCTTCAATCCGGTCGCGGGCGGCACCGGCCCCGAGCTGACATATGGCGGCGCACCGTGGGCCGCCGGTCAGGCCTGGGCACCTATCGGCGTGGAGAAGACGTCGAGCGGCTACGAAGTGGCGTTGTTGAATGCGTCGACCCACCTTTACACGGTCTGGAACGCCGACAGCAGCGGTAACGTGCTTGGGTCTTCGCTCTCGAATGCGTCCGGCACCAGCGCCGCGCTGGAATCCGCCGAAGTGAGCTTCCAACAGGATCTGAATGGCGACGGTGTCATCGGGGTGCCGAGCGGTCCGCCCCCGAGTTCCACGACCATCGAAGCCTTTGGTGTGACGGCGCTGGTGCAAACCGGCAACGACTACTTCTTCAATCCGGTTGCGGGCGGGTCGGGACCCGAACTGACCTATGGCGGCACGCCGTGGGCCGCCGGGCAGGCCTGGACCCCGATCGGCGTGGAGCAGACATCGAGCGGTTACGAGGTGGCGTTGTTCAATGCATCCAGCCAGCTTTACACGGTCTGGAACACCGACAGCAGCGGCAACGTGCTTTCCGCTTCGATCTCGGGCGTGTCAGGCACCAACACCGCGCTGGAATCGATCGAGACGAATTTCCAGCAGGACCTGAACGGTGACAACTTGATCGGACCGCCGAGCCCGGCGTCGCCGGCGGCATCAGTCGCTCCCATCACCGCACCGGCCTCAGGAAATGCGATCCTGGCGGGCACGGCGGCAAACGACACCTTCGTGTTCAATGCACATTTTGGTAACGACACGGTGACAAGTTTCCAGCCCGGCGCGGATCAGGTCGATCTCGACCACACCTTGTTTGCGAGCGTCGCGGATCTGCTCGCGCACACCGCCGACAATGCCGCCGGCAGCGCAGTCGTGACTGTCGGCGCCAATCAGTCGATTACCTTCGACCACGTGTCAACGCAGGTGCTGCAGCAGCACGCGAGCGATTTCCACCTGGTCTGATAACAGCGCGCTTTCGCGAGCCGCTCAGTACATCCCGGCCGGCTTGCGCACGCGCCGCTTCGGCGTCACGATCGTCGCATCACCATAGCTGCCGGCGGTGGCGAAATGGCTGCGCTGGTAGTTCGGGTCGGTGTAGGGGTTGCCCGGTCCCTTGTTCTGGCAATTGGCGTTCGGATAGAAGAACGCGCAGTAGCCGGGCTCCGAGATCACCTGCTGCGCCAAAGCTGGTGCAACTCCAACCACCGAAAGGATCGCTGCCGCACCGATCAGCCTGAGAATGGACATTGTCTGTCTCCGTAGAGGGCCGGGCCTGAGATACGGAGCAGAACACCAAAAGCCTTGATAGCATCCGTCGGAGGTCATCACTCTGCCGTGAGGGTACAACCTTCAAGCGCGGTAGTGACCAGACTTGCCGCCCTTTTTCTCAACGAGATGAATGGCTTCGATGCGCACGCCGCGCTCGACCGCCTTGATCATGTCGTAGATCGTCAGACACGCCACCGAGACGGCGGTGAGCGCCTCCATCTCGACCCCGGTCGGGCCTTTGACTTTCACCGTCGATCGCACGATGCAGCCGGGGAGCTTGCGATCCGGCATAATGTCGACCGTGACCTTGGACAGCGCGAGCGGATGACAGAGCGGAATCAGGTCATGCGTCTTCTTCGCCGCCATGATGCCGGCGATCCGCGCCGCGCCCAGCACGTCGCCCTTCTTGGCGTTGCCCGAGACGATCAACTCCAGCGTCGCCTTGGTCATGACGACGCGGCCTTCGGCTATCGCCGTGCGCTCGGTTGCGGGTTTATCGGAGACGTCGACCATGCGGGCTTCGCCGCCGGCATCGATATGGGTCAGGCCCTTGCGCTTGTCCCGCGCCATCAACGCGAGCCCGTCGCCGCGACGGCTTGGCGCGCCAGCAATGCGCGCGTTGCGGCCGCGACGTCGGCCTGCCGCATCAGGCTTTCGCCCACGAGGAACGTCGACATGCCGACCTTTGCGAGCCGCGCGAGATCGGAGGGCGCGAAGATGCCGCTCTCGCCGACCATCAGACGGTCGCGTGGAATCAGCGGCGCCAGCATCTCGCTGGTCGCAAGCGTGGTCTCGAAGGTGCGGAGGTTGCGGTTGTTGACACCGATCATCGGCGAGCGGAGTTTCAAGGCGCGATCGAGTTCGGCGCGATCGTGGATCTCGATCAGCACGTCCATGCCGTAAGCGAGGCTCGCGTCCTCGATATCCCTGGCCGCGGCGTCGTCGAGCGCGGCCATGATGATCAGGATGCAATCGGCGCCATGGGCGCGCGCTTCGGCCACCTGGTAGGTGTCGTACATGAAATCCTTGCGCAGCACCGGAAGGTCGGTCGCGGCCCGCGCGGCCACCATGAAATCGAGATGGCCCTGGAAGGAGGGCGCATCGGTCAGCACCGAGAGGCAGGCGGCGCCGCCGGCCTCATAGGCCTTCGCAAGCGCTGGCGGATCGAAATCGGCGCGGATCAGCCCCTTGGAAGGCGAGGCCTTCTTCACCTCCGCGATCAGCGCATAATCGCCGCGCGCGTGCTTGCTCTTGATCGCGCGGACGAAGCCGCGCGGCGCGGATGCCGCCTTTGCGCGCGCCTCGACCTCGGCCAGCGGCTGCGCGCGTTTGGCGGCTGCGATCTCTTCGCGCTTGTAGGCCTCGATTTTGGTGAGGATGTCCGCCATCGCGCTTTCAGCTGTTGGAAATCGCGACGAGATGCTTCAGCCGCGCCGCCGCTGCGCCGCTGTCGAGCGATTTCGTGCCGAGCGCGACGCCTTCCCTCAGGTCTTTGGCCTTGCCGGCCACGATCAGCGCGGCGGCGGCATTGAGCAGCGCGACGTCGCGATAGGCACTCGGCTTGCCGTCGAGCACCGACTGCAGCGCCACAGCGTTGGCATCGGCATCGCCGCCTTTCAGCGCGGTCGCCGCCGACGCGGCCAAGGCCGGCGTCCTCCGGCGTGACCTCGAAACTGCGGACATTGCCGTTCTCCAGCGCAGCGACGAAGGTCGGGCCGGTGAGGGTGATCTCGTCGAGCCCGTCGGAGCCATGCACCACCCAGATCAATTCCGCGCCGAGGTTCTTCAGGACCTGCGCGAGCGGCTGCACCCATTGCCGCGAGAACACGCCGACCATCTGGCGCTTGACGCCGGCGGGATTGGAGAGAGGACCGAGCAGGTTGAAGATCGTTCGCGTCGCGAGCTCGGCCCTGGTCGGACCGACATTCTTCATCGCGGGATGATGGGAGGGCGCGAACATGAAGCCGATGCCGGCCTCCTTGACGCAGCGCCCGACCTGCTCGGGCCTCAGATCGATCTTCACGCCGAGCGAGGCCAGCACGTCGGCGGCGCCCGAGCGCGACGACAGCGCGCGATTGCCGTGCTTGGCGACGGGGACGCCGGCGCCCGCGACGATGAACGACGCGCAGGTCGAGACATTGAC
This sequence comes from uncultured Alphaproteobacteria bacterium, assembly GCA_963791665.1. GTDB lineage: Bacteria > Pseudomonadota > Alphaproteobacteria > Rhizobiales > Xanthobacteraceae > Bradyrhizobium. Next base: position 86,504 of record CAWBTH010000009.1, read on the forward strand.
CGAGCCGGAGCCGTCGCCGCCGGTGCCGACGATGTCGACCGCATCGGACGGCGCTGTCACCCGCAGCATCTTGGAGCGCATCGCCGAGACTGCGCCGGTGATCTCCTCGACGGTCTCGCCGCGCACCCGCAGCGCCATCAGAAGCCCGCCCATCTGCGAGGGCGTGGCCTCGCCGGACATCAGGCTGTCGAAGGCGGAAGCGGCTTCCTCGCGCGACAGCGTGGCGCCGGTCGCAACCTTGCCAATGATCGATTTGAGATCTTCCATCCCCACGCCCGACTATTGCTGGTTCGCGCCGGTCACCTGCGCGAAGCCGGCTTCGTTGACCGTCGTTCCCACGTCCTTTTCCAGCCTTGCGACATATTGCGCAACCTGCTCGTCGCTCATGCCGCGCACGAGCTGGTCCTTCAGTTTCTTCATGGCGTCGTCGGCGAGATCGACCGGCGGCACCGTGACGTCGGTGACGCGGAACACGATCCACTCGTTGTTGGGACCCGGCGTCTGTCCGTAGCCGTCCTTCGCGGTCCGGAACGCCGCCGTGATCGCTCCCGCCGGCACGCCAGGGGGCGACTCCTCACGCTTGAATCCGGCTGACGTCTCGACCTTCACGCCAGCGGCCGTCGCCTCATCGGCGAGGGTGCCGCCCTGCGACAGCTTCTGCACCATCTCGGTCGCTTTGGTCTGGAGCCGGCTCGAGATCTGGTCGGCGCGCCAGCGCGCCTCCACCTGGTCCTTGACCTCGTCGAGGCTGCGTTCGCGCGACGGCGTGACGCCGAGCACGTCGTACCAGACATAGCCGCCGCGCTAGGCGATCGCGTCGTTGTCGACGCCGACGTCGCTGTTGAAGGCCTGCGCGACCACGTCGAGGCCCTGCGGAATGTTGCCGCCGGGCTGACCGTTCGGCGCCCGGCCCGAGCGATCGGCGGCGTCGATGGTGACGGCCGAAAGTCCGAGCTTCTGCGCGGCTTCGACGACGCTTGCGCCGCCGCCGCGCTCGTCTTCCATCTTGTTGCGCAGGCTTGCGACCTGGTCCCGCGCGCGCTCGGTGGCGAGCTCTTTCTTGATCTCCGGCGCGACGCTCGTGTAATCGGGCTCGATCGCCGGCTGGACGGTACCGACCTTGACCAGCGCCACGCCGAACCGGCCCTGCACCGGCTGACTGACCTCGGCGGCAGGCAGTGCGAACGCCGCGTCCGCGATCGCGGGATCGAGAATGCCCGATTTGGCGACCAGGCCGAGATCGACGTCGGCCGCGGCGAGATTGCGCTCCTTGGCGATGTCGTCGAACGACGTCCCTGACGCGATGCGGCTGCGCGCGGTCTGCGCTTCCTCCATGCTGGGGAATACGATCTGCGAGACCTGGCGCTTCTCGGGCGAACCGAACTTGTCCTTGTGCAGCTCGAACACTTTTTTCGCGTCTTCATCCGAAATCTGCGACCACTTGCCGATGTCTTCGGGCGTGATCGCGACGAAGGCGATCTTGCGGTACTCGGGCGCGCGGAACTGGCTCTTGTGCTCGTCGAAATAGGCGGCGAGCGCCTCGGGCGAGGGAGGATCGATGGTGCCGGCCTGGGCAGTGCCGAGCCGCAGGTAATCGATCGAACGCTTCTCGTTCTGGAAATGGCTCAGCGACTCCATGAGCGTTTTCGACGGCTCGAGCCCGGCGGTGACCGTGCCGGCGAGCTGACGCCGCAGCGAGACCCTGCGCTGGTCGGCGAGATAGCGCGCCTCGGTGAAGCCGTACTGGCGAATGATGGCCTGGAAGCGCGCGGGATCGAACCCGCCGCCGAGTCCCTTGAAATTGGGATCGGCGTAGATCACGCGCATGGTCTCGGCGTCGGACTGCCCGAGGCCGAGCTGCCGCGTCTCTTCATCGAGTGCGGCTTCGGCCAGCGTCTGGTTCAGCACCTGGCGGTCGAAGCCTAGCGCGCGCGCCTGCTCCGAGGTCAGCGGCCGGCCGAACTGGCGCCCGATTTGCTGGATCCGGTCGGTATAAATCTGGCGAAACTCGTTCATCGAGATTTCGGTGTGGCCGACCTTGGCCAGCGTCGACTGGCCAAAGCCCCTGAAGATGTCGGCGATGCCCCAGATGCCGAAGGAGACGATCAATACGCCCATCACAACGGCCATGATGGCCTTGCCGACCCAGTTCGATGAGGCCTTGCGCAATCCTCGGAGCATGGTTCCAACTTGTCTTGAGGGAGGTACGGGCGCGCCTTGTAGCGCATGTGGCTTCGGCGCGTAACCCGGTTGAAAAGCCATAATAAAGAGCCCGAAACGGGGCCGCAACCTCAAGGCGGCGGACCGAAAGCCGCGTGAAGCGGTTAACCGGCACGGCGACTAGAACTGATCGTGCCCCTCTGCTAGCGCTGCTGGCGCAAATTCGCTGGAAATCCCGCCATGACGACTGCCATCCGCCCGCTGATTGCCGGCAACTGGAAAATGAACGGACTGAAGGCCTCCATCGCCGAACTCGAGGCGATGCTTGCGGGTGCGGCTGGCGTTGCGAGCAAATGCGACCTTCTGGTCTGTCCGCCGGCGACGCTGCTGGCTGCCTTTGCCGACAGGGCGAAGGGCGCGAAGACGCTCACGATCGGTGCGCAGGATTGCCACCCCAAGGCGTCGGGTGCGCATACCGGCGACCTCTCGGCCGAGATGCTGGCGGACGCCGGTGCGAAGGCGATCATTGTCGGCCACTCCGAACGCCGCGCCGATCATGGCGAGAGCGATGCGCTGGTCCGGCAAAAGGCGGAAGCGGTCTGGCGGGCAGGGCTCACGGCCATCGTCTGCATCGGCGAAACTCGCGAACACCGCGATGGCGGCCAGACCCTCGACATCTGCGGCGGCCAACTGAATGGCTCGCTGCCGGAGGGATCGACGGCCGCCAATCTGGTGGTCGCCTACGAGCCGGTCTGGGCGATCGGAACCGGGCTGACCCCGACGGCAGGAGATGTCGAGCAGGTTCATCGGTTTATCCGGGAGACCCTGACGTCCCGATTTAAGGGCGAGGGGGCCGCGATCCGCATTCTCTATGGCGGCTCGGTCAAGCCGTCGAACGCGGCCGAATTGATGGGGGTCGCCAATGTCAATGGCGCGCTGGTCGGCGGCGCCAGCCTGAAGGCGGCCGATTTCCTTGCGATCGCGGCGGGGTGCCCCTAGGTAAGGGGAGGCGGTATCAGGGGTGGTATTGGCCGGTCCCATCGTGTAATGAGCCGCTCAAATCCATGAACCCGCAGAGCCCTCGTTCCGCACCGTAGCGGTGTGAATCAGGGTCATGACGGAAGGCTTGAAATGCAGACTGTCGTTATCGTCGTCCACCTCATGATCGTCGTCGTATTGATCGGCGCGGTGCTGCTGCAGAAGTCCGAAGGCGGCGGGCTGGGCATGGGCGGCGGCGCCGGTTTCATGTCGAGCCGTGGCACCGCCAATCTCTTGACGCGGACGACGGCCATTCTTGCGGTCTGTTTCTTTGCGACCAGCCTGCTGTTGTCCTGGCTCGCGAGCTTCAACCGCGCGCCGACCTCGATCATCGGCCCTGCGCCGGCATCGCAATCGCAGCCCGCAGGCGGCGCAGCACCGGTCGCCCCGCCGGCCTCCGGCGGCTTGCTCGACACCCTCAAAAAGGCCGACGAGCAGCGGAACCAGGCGCCGGCTGCGCCTGAGGCGCCCAAGTCGCAATGAAGTCGCAATAACGCATCGTGCCCATGCAGGATGGCCTCTCGCATCCTGCATCAGCAATCCCCATCAAGAGCCTGACAGCGCTTTCATTTTTCTCTTCACCCACAGCGGCGAAAAATATTCGCCGGCCTGCTCGAATCGCTTTGGCGAATCGTCGGAGTGCCCTTAAAGGTAAGGTCCCATGGCGCGGTACATTTTCATCACCGGCGGCGTGGTCTCCTCGCTAGGAAAGGGTCTGGCTTCAGCGGCGCTCGGCGCCCTGCTGCAGGCGAGGGGTTACAAGGTCCGCCTTCGCAAGCTCGATCCCTACCTCAATCTCGATCCCGGAACGATGTCGCCGTACCAGCACGGCGAAGTGTTCGTGACCGACGACGGCGCCGAGACCGATCTCGATCTCGGCCATTACGAGCGCTTCACGGGGCGGCCGGCGACCAAGGCCGATAACATCACCACCGGGCGTATCTACCAGGACATCATCTCCAAGGAGCGGCGCGGCGACTATCTCGGCGCCACCATCCAGGTGGTGCCGCACGTCACCAACGCCATCAAGGAGTTCGTGCTGTCGGGCAATGACGGCTACGACTTCGTGCTGGTCGAGATCGGCGGTACCGTCGGGGACATCGAGGGCCTGCCGTTCTTCGAAGCGATCCGCCAACTCAGGAACGAGTTGCCGCGCGATCATTCCATCTACATCCATCTGACGCTGCTGCCGTTCATTCCGAGCGCCGGCGAGCTCAAGACCAAGCCGACCCAGCATTCGGTCAAGGAACTGCGCTCGATCGGCATCCAGCCGGATATCCTGCTCTGCCGCACCGATCGGCCGATCCCGAAGGAGGAGCGGCGCAAGCTCGGGCTGTTCTGCAACGTGCGTGAAAGCGCGGTCATCGAGGCACGCGACGCCGACAGCATTTACGCTGTGCCCGAGGCCTATCACGCTGCAGGCCTGGACGACGAGGTGCTTGCCGCGTTCGGCATTGCGCCAAAGATTCCGCCGGCGCTGCAGAGCTGGCACACCATCAACGAGCGCATCCGCAACCCCGAAGGCGACGTCACCATTGCCATCGTCGGCAAATATACCGGGATGAAGGACGCCTATAAGTCGCTGATCGAGGCGCTCTCGCATGGCGGCATCGCCAACAAGGTGAAGGTCAATCTCGACTGGATCGAGAGCGAGGTGTTCGAAAACGAGGACCCGGCGCCGTTCCTCGAGCACGTCAACGGCATCCTGGTGCCCGGCGGCTTCGGCCAGCGCGGCGCGGAGGGCAAGATCAAGGCGGCGCAGTTCGCGCGCGAGCGCGACGTGCCTTATTTCGGCATCTGCTTCGGCATGCAGATGGCCGTGATCGAGGCGGCGCGCAATCTCGTCGGCATCGAGAACGCCAATTCCACCGAGTTCGGTCCGACGCCGGAGCCGGTGGTCGGTTTGATGACGGAATGGCTGCGCGGCAACGAGCTGGAGAAGCGCGGCAAGAACGGCGATCTCGGCGGCACGATGCGGCTCGGCGCCTATCCAGCGGCGCTCAGGCGCGGCAGCCGGGTCTCGGAGGTCTATGGCGGCTCAACCGAAATCTCGGAGCGGCACCGGCATCGCTACGAGGTCAATACCGCCTACAAGGACCGGCTCGAGCAGCACGGCCTGAAGTTTTCAGGCCTGTCGCCCGACGGTGTGCTGCCGGAGATTGTCGAGTACGCGGACCATCCCTGGTTCATCGGCGTGCAATTCCATCCCGAGCTGAAGTCGCGGCCGTTCGAGCCGCACCCGCTGTTTGCGTCGTTCATTCAGGCCGCGATGGTACAGAGCCGGCTGGTCTGAGGCGGAGACACCCCTTATTGCGCAACCGCGCGTGGTGCGGAGGGTAGTTTGGCCGATGTCGCCGTGTTCGGCTTGGGAGGTGCCGGCCCGCTCGGCTTGGCCGCAGCCGCTGTGCTCGGCTTGGTCGCAGCCGTCGTGGTTGGCTTGGTCGCAGCCGCCGTGCCTGGCTTGACCGCCGCCGCTGTGCCTGGCTTGGCCGCAGCCGCCGTGCTTGGCTTGACCGCAGTCGCCGTGTTCGGCTTCTTCAGGCGCTCGAGCTCGAATTCGGCGGCGGTGTGCTCCAAATAATTGATGACGCCCAGGCTGCGAGTTTTCTCGAAGTTCTCCTGCGCCTTGGCCCGGTCGCCGGTCAGCAGGTAATATTGGCCGAGGTAGAAATAGGCTTCCGTAAGTGCCATTTGACGCTCATCGCCTTGCTTTTTCTCCAGCGACTTGAGCATGTCGTCGGGGGAGAGTTTGCCGGTCAACATCGCTAGGCCCGCACGCGGCCATTCGCCGCCAGCCTCCGCCGCGGCACGCGCGACGAGCTCCGGGAGAAGCGGTTTGTGGAGTTGGCCGGAGGTCGCGACAAACCACATTTCACTGTAGATTTGGGTCTCCCTGTCGCTCAGCTCACTCGCCTTGGCGAAATCGGCATTCGCCTCGGCGAGATGGCCCGCATAGACCCTCGAGATTCCGCGTCCCCGAAACACGAGGCCATTGGTAGCGGCACCCAGCGCGATCGCATCGGTGTGATCGGCGATGCTCTTTTCGAACTGACCGAACCGGTTATAGGTCTCGGCGCGGCACGAAAGCGAGGTCGCGTTTGGTGCGATCCGTACGGCATTGTTGACATCCTGCAGGGCTTCTTCCTGCCGACCAAGGTTGCCCTGTGCGCCGCCGCGCAGGCAGTAGACGTTCGCGAGATCGGATCCGGCCAGCTTTCCCCCGTTGATGGTCTCGGTTGTCTTTTTGATCGCCTCCAGCGCCTGGTCTTGCAAGCGGTGCGCCAAATCCGCCTTGGACGATCCGGCAACGGTCGCGTCGAAGATGGCCTTGTTGACGGAAAAGCCGCTGCCGATGGCCTTGTTGAGCGAGCGGAAATCCTCCGCGAAACCCGGGTAGTCCGAGGTCTCCACGGAAGCGCGCAGCGTCTTCAGATCGACCGACTTGCGGGCAACGTTGCCTCGAAAATAATCCGTGACGGTCGCGCTGAAAGCGTTGTTTGCGATGGCCTGTTCGCGGGGGTCGATACTGGCGCTGACCTGTTCGGGAAAGACCATCTCGAATTGGTATTTGCCATGAAAGGGAAAACCGGGAATCCGCAGCGGCGTGGTCCTGTTGGCCGAGGGCGAGCCGGTCAACACATTCTGCAGATTGTCCGGCGCAAACGTGACCACCCAATTTCCGTCGACCTCCGTCGCCAGCTTGGGGATCTTGTAGCTGGCCGCGATCGAGAACTCGTTGCTGGCGCGGTCGTCCGTGATCGTAGGGTCGCCGGCGATGCTGGCGCCGGGATAACGTCGTTCCATGCCGTCGCCAACGATCTTGACGACCTGCTCGCGCGGCGCGCGCTCAAGCAGGAGGCGCAGCCCTTCGGCCCGAACACCGTGCCAGACGTGCCGCACGTCGAGCTGGCCCGGCTCGCCGAAACGCGCCAACGTTCCGCGTTCGCTGACTTCGTCGGCGATGGTGTCGGCGTTGCCGGCCGGGATCTGTGACAGCGCCGCGGTGTCGCGCGCCACCACCAATATCTGCGCGCCTTCGTGCATCTGGCCCATCCGCTCCAGCTGACCATGTTGGCCCAGTCGCGTGGGGTCGAGGAAATAAGTCTTGCCGCCGACCACGGCCTGCGCGATGACATGATTGAAGAACTGCGGGCTGGGGATCGTCTTGCCCAATCCGGCACGCCGTCCCAGCTGCAGCAACACCGGCTTGCTCTCGATGCCGAGTTCGCGAAAGCAGCGTAATCAGCAGCAATGACTTGTCCTTGCAGTCGCCATAGCGACGTCGCAGCACGGCGTCGGGAGGCGAGGGCCGATGGGAGCTCTCACCCAGTGAAACCGAGAAATAGCGGATTTGCGTCTGCACGAACTCCAGCGCCGAGACGACGCGCGCCTCATCGCTCCCGAGCGCGCGTATTCGCTCCACCACTGTTCGCAAGTCGTCGGTGATGTCGGGCTTGCCTTCGAACAGGTCGGTCGCCCAGTGAGCGACCTCGTTCCAGCTCCCGAATTCGGAGAACTGGATGAACCGGAAGGTGAAGAAATCCGGCGACGTCAGCGCCTCGACCGGGGTCCCGGGCAGCGCAAGCTGGTCGAATTCCAGTCGACGCACGCCGTTTTGGATCGTCTCTTTCGGCGTGATGTCGGCGGCCCCACGGTCTGCCACCACGTGCCATGTCGGGTGCCGGTCGACAGGATGATTTAGCACGACGCGCCGGCGCAAGGTCGGATAGATTTGATCCCAGCCGGCGATGCCGATGAATTTGCCGCCGAAAACCGGATTCTCACCGAAGGTCGAATATTCGACATCCAGGGTATCGCCGACACGAAGATCATCGATCAGGATCGAAGCCGTCACGCGGCCACTGTAGATGCCGTTATCCAGACCTTGTTCTCGCTGAAGGAATCGAATGTTGGAGGTCGTCGTCCGGTCGAGCTGTTCCTGCCCCCGCTCAATTCGAATCGCATGAAGCTGGACGTGCTCATATTCGGGCGCGAATGAAATCGACACTCTGCCGGCGGCAGTCAACGCCGCGGCATTGTTGATCTGGGTTGCTCGCCGCACGTAGACGACGGGTACGCGGTCGACAAGGTACTGGCCGTCGGCCAGACGTACGACGATGGGTAGCGTTTTTGTGACTTCAGGAAGCGCGGCGCGGTCGACCCAGGAGGGAACGGGATCGCCGATCGTAAACGCATTCGTTCCGAGCTTGATCTCCTTCTCGGCGGCCTGTTGTGCCGCGGCTTGATGTCCCGCTGCACAAGCAAACAGCGCGGTCACCATGATAAACCTCGAAAGATACATGCCTCTCCCCTGCAACTTTCGGGCGCGGTATAGATCAAGCTGGCAGGGCACGCAACGCGAGCGGCGATCAATCCTTGCGAATGGATTTGCGCGCACATCAGGAACTCGTTTTTGCTCGATGCGGGCGGCTTTGACCCGAGGTCAATCTGTGCCAAAACACGGGTTCCACCACGGAAAAATGACGAATTCGGGAGCGAAATCCAATGATCTACGAAATGCGCGTCTATCGCTGCCTGCCGGGCCGGCTGCCGGCGCTGCTCAAGCGTTTCGAAAACACCACCACGAAGCTTTGGCAGAAGCACGGCATCAAGCAGGCCGGCTTCTTCACCACGCTGATCGGCGAATCCAACCAGGAGCTGACCTATTTCCTGGCATGGGACTCGCTCGCCGACCGCGAGAAGAAGTGGGCCGCCTTCCAGAGCGATCCGGACTGGATTTCCGCGCGGGCCAAGAGCGAGGAAGACGGCCAGATCGTCGGCAATATCGTCAGCCAGCTTCTGGTGCCGACGGCGTTTTCGTCCGTGAAGTGAGCGGCGTGCCAGACGGCATCGATCACATCGTGCACGCCGTCCGCGATCTCGACGCGGCCGGCGCGCTCTACCGCCGGCTCGGCTTCACCGTCGGCGCGCGCAACCGTCACGACTGGGGCACGCATAATCTGATCGTGCAGTTTCCGAGCGCGTTCGTCGAGCTGCTCGAGATCGGCGAGCCCGAGAAGGTTCCGCCGCACGGCGGCCGCTTCTTTTCCTTCGGCGCCTTCAACCGCGATTACATCGCCGCGCGCGAAGGGCTTTCGATGCTGGTCGGAAAGAGTTTTGACGCGCGAAAGGATGCCGCATCCTTCGAGGCATCGGGCATTTCCGGCTTCGACGTGTTCGACTTCGCGCGCGAGGGCAAGAAGCCGGACGGCTCGCCGGTGAAGGTCGCATTCTCGCTCGCTTTTGCGCGCGACCCGTCATCGCCCAATCTCGGTTTCTTCGTCTGCCAGCAGCATCACCCCGAGAATTTCTGGAACCCGGACTTCCAGCGTCACGCCAATGGCGCCTCGGCGAATCCCCGGCGTCGTGATGGTCGCGGACAATCCGACCGACCATCATATTTTCCTCAAGGCCTATACCGGCGTCAGCGACCTGCATTCAAGCTCGCTCGGCATCACCGCGCGCACCGAGAATGGCGACTTCGAGATCATGTCGCCGGTTGCGTTTCGCGACCAGTTCGGCGTTGCGCCGCAAGTGAGCGGCGAGGGGATGAGTTTGAATGCGATCCGCTTTGCGGTCGCCGACATCGCGCACGCGGAAGCAACGCTTGCCGCCGGCGGAATCAAGCCGCACCGCCATGTCGGCCGTCTCGTGGTGCCGCCGGATGCGGCCTTCGGCGCAACTCTGATATTTGAGCCTGCGAATAAGGCTTGATCCGTCGCGCACGGCCCTTATGGTCGCGCCGGAAAAGGGACGACCCATTGAACAAGCAGGTTTCCGCAGCAGCGGTGGTCAGCGCAGGCGAGGTCAGGTTCGGCAATGACTTGCCGCTTTCGATCATTGCCGGCCCGTGCGCGCTCGAGAGCCGCGCGCATGCGCTGGAGGTCGCGAGCGCGCTGAAGGAGATTGCGGCGCGCCTGAACATCGGGCTCGTTTACAAGACCTCGTTCGACAAGGCCAATCGCACCAGCGCGGCGGGCGCGCGCGGCATCGGGCTGAAACAGGCGTTGCCGATCTTCGCGGAGATACGCGCCTCGCTCGGATTGCCTGTGCTGACCGACGTGCACGAGATTTCACAATGCGCCGAAGTCGCACAGGCCGTTGATATCCTGCAGATCCCGGCGTTCCTGTGCCGGCAGACCGATCTTCTGCTTGCCGCGGCCGCAACCGGCAAGGTCGTCAACGTCAAGAAGGGGCAGTTCCTCGCACCATGGGACATGGCCAATGTCGTCGAGAAGATCGCCGGCGGCGACAACGTCGGCGGCGGCGGCAATCCGAATGTGCTGGTCACCGAGCGCGGCGCGTCCTTTGGTTACAACACGCTGGTGTCGGACATGCGGAGCTTGCCGATCCTGGCGCGCACCACGGGCGCGCCCGTGATCTTCGATGCCACCCATTCGGTGCAGCAGCCCGGCGGCAAGGGCGCTTCATCCGGCGGCGAGCGCGAGTTCGTGCCAGTGCTGGCGCGTGCGGCCGTCGCGGTCGGCGTCGCCGGCGTCTTCATCGAGACCCATCCCGATCCCGATCGCGCGCCATCCGATGGTCCCAACATGGTGCCGCTGCGCGAATTCGAAGGGCTGATCCGGCGGCTGATGGCGTTCGACGCGATCGCCAAGAGCAAAGGCTGATCAACGGCGTCCGCGATAGGGCGCCACGCCCTGCTCGGGAGAGGTTCCCCGGCTGATCGTGCCGGACGTGAAAGTGTCCGCCAGCAATCAACGATTGAACGGGGCGTTAAGATTTCGGGGCTAGCGTGCGCGCGAGCAGGAGAGGCGCACATGCTTTCATCCCGTGTCGGACGCCTCCAATTCTTTCTCTATTCGGTCGCGATCTGGATAGCCGAGGCGATCGCCGTCGTCTTGTGCATTGTCGTGACGATGGGCTTTGCCAAACTTGTCCATTCAAAGCCCGGTCCTCCGCGTGAAGGTCTGGTGTTCGCGAGCTTTGGGGTCATGATGGTGTTTGCCATCGCACGCATGAACATCGCGTGGCGTCGTGGATACGATGCAGATCTGAGCAAGTGGAAGCTGCTCGTGCCATATGCTGTCGGCGTTGTATTACTCGCCTTGTTGCAAGCATTGACGCTTTTTGTTTACGACTTTAACACCGGCAACACCAACACCGGCAACACCAACGTCGGATTCAACATCTTCTCCATCGCCCTCTTTGCCATGTGGTGGCGCATCTGCCTCGCAAGTTCAAAACCGACAACGTTCGATCCAGACGCGTTTTTGATCGCGGAAGGCTACGGCGGAAGCCCCGGCGGCACGCCCAGACCGCCGGCAACCGCAAGGGTTTCGCCTGCCGTCTCGATGACTCCTGCGCCGGTCAACTACAGCGCCCGAGGCCACAGCAATGCAGCCGGGGTCGTCTTCGGGAAACGTAGGTAACGCTGATCAGCCCCGCCCGCGATAGGGCGCGACGCCTTGCTCGGGAAGCCACAGGCCCTTCGGCACCTTGCCGGTCTGCCAGAACACGTCGATCGGAATGCCGCCGCGCGGATACCAGTAGCCGCCGATGCGCAAGTATTTCGGCTTGATCTCGGATGAGATCCGCTTGCCGATCATCACGGTGCAATCCTCATGGAAGGCGCCGTGATTGCGGAAGCTCGCGACATAGAGTTTGAGCGACTTCGATTCCAGCGAGCCATTGTCCGGGACATAATCGATCATGAGATGCGCAAAATCCGGCTGCCCGGTCACCGGGCAGATCGAGGTGAACTCGGGCACGGTGAAGCGCACGAGATAGTCCGTGCCTTTTTGCGGATTGGGCACGCGGTCGATCTGCGCAGCCTCGGGCGTCGCCGGCCATTCCACGGCGCGGCCGAGCTGCGGGGGCGGGGATTTTGCCGATTTGTTGGGCGATCTGGCCATAACGTCCTCATAGCCAATGATATCGGTCCCGTCACGCGACCTTTTCCGCGTTGATGCGTTGCGCTAGAAGCTGCGCAACCCCATTCTTCCGACATTTCCAATGAGGCCCTCATGACCGCCATCGTCGACATCATCGGCCGCGAAATCCTCGACAGCCGCGGCAATCCGACCGTCGAGGTCGACGTGGTGCTGGAGGATGGTTCGATCGGCCGCGCGGCCGTGCCCTCCGGCGCTTCCACCGGCGCGCATGAGGCGGTGGAACTGCGCGACGGCGACAAGGGCCGCTATCTCGGCAAGGGCGTGCGCAAGGCGGTCGAGGCCGTCAACACCGAGATCTTCGAGGCGCTCAGCGATCGCGCGGTCGAGGACCAGGTCCAGATCGACCAGACCATGATCGATCTCGACGGCACGCCGAACAAGAGCCGGCTCGGCGCCAACGCCATCCTCGGCGTGTCGCTCGCCTGCGCCAAGGCCGCCGCGCAATCCTACGACATGCCGCTCTATCGTTACGTCGGCGGCACCTCGGCGCGGACCTTGCCGGTGCCGATGATGAACATCATCAATGGCGGCGTGCACGCCGACAATCCGATCGACTTCCAGGAGTTCATGATCCTGCCGGTCGGCGCCAAGACGTTCGCCGACGCGCTGCGCTGCGGATCGGAAATCTTCCATACGCTCCGCGGCGAATTGAAGAAGGCCGGCCACAACACCAATGTCGGCGACGAAGGCGGCTTTGCGCCGAACCTGCCGAGTGCGGATGCCGCGCTCGACTTCATCATGAACGCGATCGGCAAGGCCGGCTACAAGGCGGGCGGCGACGTCATGCTCGGGCTCGACTGCGCGGCGACCGAGTTCTTCAAGGACGGCAATTACGTCTATGGCGGCGAGAACAGGACCCGCTCGCGCTCCGAGCAGGCAAAATATCTCGGCGATCTCGCCGCACGCTACCCGATCGTCACCATCGAGGACGGCATGTCCGAAGACGACATGGACGGCTGGAAGGAGCTGACCGACCTGATCGGCAACAAGTGCCAGCTGGTCGGCGACGATCTTTTCGTCACCAACGTCACGCGGCTTGCCGACGGCATCAAGAACGGCCGCGCCAATTCCATCCTGATCAAGGTCAACCAGATCGGGACGCTGACCGAAACGCTGGCCGCGGTCGAGATGGCTTACAAGGCCGCCTACACCTGCGTGATGTCGCACCGCTCCGGCGAGACCGAGGATTCCACCATCGCCGATCTCGCGGTTGCGACCAATTGCGGACAGATCAAGACCGGCTCGCTGGCGCGCTCGGACCGCACCGCGAAATACAATCAGCTGCTGCGCATCGAGCAGGAACTCGGCAAGCAGGCGAAGTACGCAGGGAAGGGCGCGCTGAAGG
>CAWBTH010000010.1:0-92996 GCA_963791665.1 uncultured Alphaproteobacteria bacterium
TCATCTTTTAATCACCGCGCTCATTCTTTGTGCGCCGCACAAGAAATGAGCGAATCGCAAATTTTGAATGCGAATCCGCGCTCGCTGAAATCTTGGGCATCAGCGTCGTAACACATTAAGCCGATAGCAATTTTTCTGCTCTCACGCGCGCTGGCACAAAGCTTGAATAGCTCTGCTGACGCCACCGCTGCCGTCCTCGAAAGCCATCATCTGAACCCGCGAACCACTCGCGCCGGGGTCTCTCCGGAACGCGCTTTCGTGCCTGCATCCGACCAGCGACGAGAAAGGAATTTGGTGATGAGCAATGAGAATCCGGCGTGGATTTCAGAATGGAATCCCGAGGACGAGACCTTCTGGAATTCGAAAGGCAAGTTCATTGCCCGGCGCAACCTGATCTGGTCGATCGTCGCCGAGCACATCGGCTTTTCGGTCTGGGCGATCTGGTCGATCGTGGCGGCCAAGCTGCCGGCGGCGGGCTTCCATTTTTCGACCGACCAGCTGTTCCAGCTCGTCGCGTTGCCGGGCCTGATCGGCGCCTTGATGCGCTTTCCCTACACCTTCGCGGTGACGACCTTCGGCGGCCGCAACTGGACCATCTTCTCGGCGGGGGTGCTGCTGATCCCGACGCTGTGTCTCGCCTATTTCGTCAGCCAGCCCGACACGCCGTTCTGGCTGATGCTGCTGGTGGCGTCCTTTGCCGGCCTCGGCGGCGGCAACTTCGCCTCCTCGATGGCCAACATCTCCTTCTTCTATCCGGACCGGATGAAGGGCTGGGCGCTCGGGCTGAACGCAGCCGGCGGCAATATCGGCGTCTCCAGCGTGCAGCTCTTGACCCCGATCCTGATGGGCATCGGCCTGATCAATCTCTACCAGGCGACGCCGACCGGCGGCGTCTATCTGCCGAACGCCGGGTTGATGTGGGTGCTGCCGATCATCATCGCGGTGTTCGGCGCCATCTTCTTCATGAACAACCTGACCTCGGCGAAGGCCTCGATCAAGAACCAGCTTGCGATCGTCAAGCGCAAGCACACCTGGATCATGTCCTACATCTATATCGGGACGTTCGGCTCCTTCATCGGCTACTCCGCCGCGTTCCCGCTGCTGATCAAGACCCAGTTCCCGACGATCACGATCGGCATCGCCTTCCTCGGTCCGCTGGTCGGCTCGCTGGTGCGCCCGATCGGCGGCCTGCTCGCCGACAAGGTGGGCGGCGCCATCGTCACCTTCTTCAACTTCATCGCGATGGCGGCCGCCACGATCGGCGTTCTCTACTTCGTCGGCGTCAAGGACTTCACCGGCTTCCTCGTGATGTTCCTGATCCTGTTCGCCACCACAGGCATCGGCAACGGCTCGACCTACCGCATGATCCCCTCGATCTTCCGCGAGGAGAATTTGCACAAGGCGCGCGGCAAGGGCGAGGCGGCGCGCGTCGCGGCGCTGAAGGCCGCGTCGATCGAGTCGGGTGCTGCGGTCGGCTTCATCGGCGCGATCGGCGCGGTCGGCGGCTTCCTGATCCCGCTCGGCTTCGGCAAGTCGATCGCGCTGACCGGCAGTCCGCAGCTCGCGCTGATGGTCTTCCTCGCCTACTACGGGCTCTGCCTCGCAGGGACCTGGTGGTTCTACCTGCGCAAGAGCTCCGAGACCGCGGGCGCGCCGAGCCTCGCCCAAGCGCGCATCTGAATCTTGCAAAGCATTCTCCCCCGTCCCGATGCCGGGACGGGGAAGCAAGAACAAGGAGCGAGACATGACCCCGGATCAGATCAAACTCGTCCAGCAGAGCTTCGCCAAGGTCGCGCCGATTTCCGAACAGGCCGCGACCATCTTCTACAATCGCCTGTTCGAGGTCGCCCCATCGGTCAAGGCGATGTTCCCCGAAGACATGACCGAGCAGCGCAAGAAATTGATGGCGACGCTCGCCGTCGTCGTGAACGGGCTCTCCGATCTGCCGTCGATCCTGCCGGCCGCGAGCGCGCTCGCGATCCGCCATGTCAGCTATGGCGCCAAGCGCGAACACTATCCGGTGGTCGGCGCGGCGCTGCTGTGGACGCTGGAGAAGGGACTGGGCGAGGCCTGGACGCCGGAGGTCGCCGAGCGCCTGGACCACGGCTTACGAGACGCTGTCGGGCTACATGATAGCGGAGGCCTATGGCCGGCCGTCGCAGGCGGCGGAGTAGGGGCGTTGAGCGAGCCGCTCGTCATTGTCGGCAACGGAATGGCCGCCGCGCGGCTGGTGGACGAACTCGTCAAGAGCTCGCTCGGCCGCTACGCCATCGCCGTGATCGGCGAAGAACCGCGGCTCGCCTATAACCGCGTGCTGCTCTCGTCCGTGCTCGCGGGCGAGACCGCCTCGCACGACATCGAGCTCAGACCTGCGAACTGGTGGCGCGACCGCGGCGTCACTTTGAAATATGGCTGCCGCGCCACCGAGATCGACGTCGGCCGCCGCGAGCTGAAGATCGCCGGCGACGAGAGCATCGAATTCTCGCGCCTCGTGCTGGCGACCGGCTCCTCGCCGCTGCGGCTCAACGTGCCGGGCTCTGATCTCCTGGGCGTGCACACCTTTCGCGACAGCCGCGACGTCGATCTGTTGCTGGCGCTCGCCGCGCGCAGGAAACCGGTCGTGGTTGTCGGCGGCGGGTTGCTCGGACTGGAAGCCGCCTACGGCCTTGCCAAAGCCGGCACGCCGGTGACCTTGCTGCATCTGATGGACCGGCTGATGGAGCGTCAGCTCGATGCGCCGGCGGCCGATCTCTTGAAGACGCTGGTCGAGCGCAAGGGCATCAAGGTGATGCTCAATGCCAGCACCGCGCGCATCGTCGGCGAGAGCGCGGTGGAAGGCGTCGAACTCGCCGACGGCACATTGATCGACGCCGACGCCGTGGTGTTCGCCGCCGGCATCCGGCCGAACACGTCACTCGCCAAGGACGCAGGCCTTTCGGTCAACCGCGGCGTTGTGGTCGACGATGCTCTGCAGACCAGCACGAGCGATATCTTCGCGCTCGGCGAATGCGCCGAGCATCGCGGCGTCTGTTACGGCCTGGTCGAGCCCGCCTATGAGCAGGCGGGTGCGCTGGCGGGACATCTCGCCGGGCGCGGCGCGGCCTACAAGGGCAGCGTGGTCGCGACCAATCTGAAGGTCTCGGGTGTCAGCGTGTTCTCGGCCGGCGATTTCATCGGCTCCGAGGGCAGCGAGGAAGTCCTGCTCAGCGACGTCAAGCGCGGCACCTACAAGAAGCTCGTCATATCGGACGGCCGGCTCACCGGCGCGGTGCTTGATCGGCGAGACCTCAGACGCGCTCTGGTATCTCGAGATGATCCGCGCCCGCAAGACCATCGCCGCGATCCGCAAGGACCTGATGTTCGGCCGCGCGCTCGCGACGCCGGCCAAGGCGGCATGAGGCCGATGTCATGACATCGGTCGATCCAAAACTCCGCGCAACCAAAACAACGTGTCCTTATTGCGGTGTCGGTTGCGGTGTGCTGGCGACGCCGGACGCCAATGGCGGTGCCGCGATCTCGGGCGATCCCGAGCACCCGGCGAATTTCGGCCGGCTGTGCTCCAAGGGCTCCGCGCTCGGCGAGACCCTGGCGCTGGAGAGCCGGCTGCTGCATCCGATGGTCCGTTGCAGCAAGGGCAGGATGGAGCGCGTGGCGTGGAGCGACGCGCTCGATCACGTCGCGCACCGCTTGCAGCACATCGTCGCGCGCGACGGCGCCAAGGCGGTCGCTTTCTATCTCTCCGGCCAGATGCTGACCGAGGACTACTACGTCGCCAACAAGCTGATGAAGGGGTTCATCGGCTCGGCCAATGTCGACACCAATTCGCGGCTCTGCATGGCCTCGTCGGTGGCGGGTCATCGCCGCGGCTTCGGCGCCGACACCGTGCCCGGCTGTTACGAGGATCTCGACGAAGCCGATCTGCTGGTGCTGGTCGGCTCCAACGCGGCCTGGTGCCATCCCGTGCTGTACCAGCGCATGATGGCCAACAAGCAGACGCGTGGCGCGCGCGATGATCGTGATCGATCCGCGCCGCACCGATACCGCAGAAGACGCCGAGCTGTTCCTCGGCCTCAAGCCCGGCACCGATACCGCGCTGTTCTCTGGCTTGCTCGTGCATCTCGCCGATCACGGCGCGCTCGACCGCGCCTATATCGAGGCCCACACATCGGGCTTTGACGAGGCGCTGGCGCGCGCGCGCAGCATGGCCGGCAGCACGGCGGCCACCGCGCTGGCGACCGGATTGCCGGAGAGCGATGTCGCCGCCTTCTTCAGGATGTTCCGCGAGACCGAGCGCACGGTTACGCTCTATTCGCAAGGCGTCAACCAGTCGGCGCAGGGCACCGACAAGGTCAACGCCATCCTCAATTGCCATCTCGCCACCGGCCGCATCGGCAAGCCGGGCACCGGGCCGTTCTCGCTGACCGGCCAGCCCAATGCGATGGGCGGCCGCGAGGTCGGCGGGCTCGCCAACCAACTCGCCGCCCACATGAACTTCACGCCGCCGGACATCGACCGCGTGCGGCGGTTCTGGAAGGCGCCGCGCATCGCCACCCATGAGGGGCTGAAGGCGGTGCAGATGTTCGAGGCGATCGCGCGCGGCGAGATCAAGGCGCTCTGGGTGATCGGCACCAACCCCGCGGTGTCGCTGCCGGATGCCGACGGCGTGCGTGAGGCGCTGAAAAAGCTCGAGCTGTTCGTCGTCTCCGAGAACGTCCGCACCAACGACACCGTCGAGTCAGGCGCGCATGTGCTGCTGCCGGCGCTGGCCTGGGGCGAGAAATCGGGCACCGTGACCAATTCGGAGCGGCGCATCTCGCGCCAGCGCGCCTTCCTTCCCGCGCCAGGCGAAGCGCGGCCGGACTGGTGGATCGTCAGCGAAGTTGCGAAGCGTCTCGGCTTCGGCGCTGCCTTCGATTACAAATCGGCAGCCGATGTATTTCGCGAGCATGCCGCGTTGTCGGCGTTCGAGAACGCCGGCAATCGCGACTTCGATATCGGCGCGCTGCAGGCGGTCTCCGACGACGGCTACGACATCATGGCGCCGGTGCTGTGGCCGCTGCGGCAGGGCGAGCAGTCGCAGGCGCGCTTCTTCGGCGAGGGCGGCTTCTACACCGGCGACCGCAAGGCGCGCTTCATCGCGCCGGAGATTCCGGCGCTGCGCACCGAGACCCATCCCGGCCGGCCGCTCCGCCTCAACACCGGCCGCGTGCGCGACCAGTGGCACACCATGACGCGTACAGGGCTCAGTCCTCGCCTCGGGCCAGCATCTGCCGGAGCCCTATGTCGAGGTTCATCCCGACGACGCCGGCCGATATGGCGTGAGCGACGACAGCTTTGCGCGCGTCACCACCGATTACGGCCAGTGCATCCTCAAGGTCGTCGTCAGCGAGCGGCAGCAGCGCGGCATGTTGTTCGCGCCGATCCACTGGAACGAGACCAACGCCTCCGGTGCTCGCATCGGCGCGCTGGTTGCGCCCTTCACCGATCCGTTCTCGGGCCAGCCCGAGTCGAAGTCGACGCCGGTCTCGATCGCGCCATATGAATATGTGTTCCGCGGCTTCGTGCTGTCGCGCAAGGAGTTGCAACTGCCCGCGAGCCTGTGGTGGGCGCGGGCCGCGGTCAATGGCGGCTACGGCTATCTGTTCGCCGACAATGCCGAGCTCTCGCGCTGGCCGTCATGGCTGCGCGCAGCCGCAGAGGGCGACGTTGCGGAGTACAGGGATTTCGGCGGCGGCGTTTTTCGCGCAGCGGCGTTCGTCGGGGATCGCATCGAAGCCTGCCTGTTCGTCGGGCCCGCGCATGACGCCGGCGATTGGGACGTGGTGAAACATCTGTTCGCCGCGGAGACGCTCACCGACGACGAGCGCCGCATGTTGCTGTCCGGCCGCTCCACCGAAGGCGTCGTCAGCGCAGGTCCGGTGGTCTGCGCCTGCTTCGGCGTCGGCCGCGCATCGATCTGCGATGCCATCGCAGCCGGCGCGGCGACCGCGGCCGAGATCGGCGTGCGCCTTAAAGCAGGCACCAATTGCGGTTCCTGTCTTCCCGAGCTGAAACGACTGATCGCGCAAACTCCCGTAAGCCAGTTGCCGCAGCAAGCGGCGGCTGCTCACTAGACTGCCCGACGTCGGACGCCTAAAACCCTCGCAATAACAAAATGCAGGGAGGGCATCTCGATGTCTGCAGGGAACTTGTGGGCTGCTCAACCGCACATCGCCCGCCGCGATGTCCTCAAGACAATGGCGGCGGCCGGCGTCGCCGCAGGCCTACCCGCGCTCCCGGCGCTGGCGCAGGAGAAGCCGTCGAGCCAGCCCGTGCTCGCCGAGGCGCTCGCGCGCTACGCGGCCAGTCTGAAATACGAGGACATCCCCGACGATGTCGTGCGCATCGCCAGGCGCACCATCCTCGACACCATCGGCTGTGCCTTCGGCGGCTACGATGCCGCCCCCAGCAAGATCGCGATCAAGCTCGCCAGCGATGTCAGCGCGAAACAGCCGGCGACCGTGCTGATCAGCGGCACCAGGACCAGTGCCGATCTCGCCACCTTCGCCAACGGCACCATGTTCCGCTATCTCGATTTCAACGACGCCTTCGTCAGCCTCACCCATGGCGCCGGCCATCCCAGCGATACCATCGCGGCGCTGCTCGCCGCGGCGGAGGTGAACGGGCGCAACGGCCGCGATCTCATCACCGCGACCGTGCTCGCCTACGAAGTGTTCTGCAAGATCGCCGATGTCTTCGATTATCTCGGCAACGGCATCGATCACTCGACCATCACCGGGATGGGCGCGGTGGTCGGCGCCGGCCATCTGATGGGGCTGACGCCGCGCGCAGATGGTGCAGGCGATCGGCATCACCGTCGGCGGCAACACCGCGACGCGCCAGGGCCGCGCCGACGAGCTGTCGAACTGGAAGGCCTATGCGGCGGCCGACGCCTGCCGCAAGGCGATGTTTTCAATCGCGCTCGCGCAAAACGGCATGACCGGGCCGGGCAAGGTGTTCGAAGGCCGCTACGGCTTCTTCAAGGTGATGGGCAAGGCGCCGGTCGAGGCGGTGCAGCTCGGCGAGCCGTTTGGGATTCGGCGGGCCTTCACCAAGCGCTTTCCGCTCGGCCAGTTCTCCCAGACCGTGGCGCAAGCGGCGGTCGAGGCGCGGCCGTTCTTCAACAGCGCGGACGAGATCGCGCAAGTCAACATCAACGTCTCGCACTCCGCGATCAAGATCATGGCCGACGGGCCGGACAAGTGGACGCCGCAGACCCACGAGACCGCCGACCACAGCATTCCCTGGTCGGCGGCGCTGGCGCTGATGTACGGCAAGATCGACCCGGAATATTACGAGGACCCTTATCTGCACGACGCGCGGCTGCTCGATCTGGTCGGCCGCATCAAGGTCGTGCCGTCGGAAGAAGCCGACCGCACCGAGAAGGAGTTCAATCTCTGTGAGCTCGAGGTCGTGCTGAAATCAGGCGGACGCAAGACCGTGCGGGTCGAGTATCACCGCGGGCACTTCAAAAACCCGATGACCGATGCCGAGATGGAGGAGAAGTTCCGCCTGCAGGTCGCAAAACATCTTGCTGCCGACCGCGTCGACCGGCTGCTGCGTATCCTCTGGAATATCGAGAATGAGCCGAACGTGAACGGCCTGATCGCGGCCACGGTGGTGTGATCGTTGGGATAATCGACGCAGCCGTTTCAGTCCATTATGGTGCGCGCGCTTTCACGGGTGACGAAACAACAATGATGTATCTGGAAACGCCGCCGAAGCTGATCGAGACGACGGTCTTCTCGGCAATGCCCGACAGTTTTCGCCGCAAGGGCGTGGCGACGGAATGGGCCGATGCCAACCGGCCGGGCGCCCCGACCGACTGCTTCATCGAGGGGCCATCGTTCGACAGGGACGGCAATCTCTACATCGTCGACATTCCCTTCGGCCGCATTTTTCGGATCACGCCTGACAAGACGTGGTCGCTGGTGGTCGAATATGAGGGATGGCCGAACGGGCTGAAGATCGGCGCCGACGGCCGCATCCTCGTCGCCGACTACAGGCACGGCATCATGGAATGCGACGCAGGCGCGGGGCGCATGCGGAAGCTGCTGACCTCGCGCAACTCGGAATCGTTCCGCGGCTGCAACGACCTTCATCTCGCATCGAACGGCGACATCTATTTCACCGATCAAGGCCAGACCGGGCTGCACGATCCCACCGGCAAGGTCTATCGCTACACGAAAGCCGGCCGGCTCGATTGCCTGATCGATACCGGTCCGAGTCCCAATGGCCTCGTGCTCGATCCGAACGAAGCCGTACTGTTCGTCGCGATGACGCGCGACAACGCAGTCTGGCGTCTGCCCTTCATGAAGGACGGCAGCGTCTCGAAGGTCGGCCGCTTCTGCTCGCTGTTCGGCCCGAGCGGCCCTGACGGGATGACCATGGATCGTGCGGGACGGCTGTTCGTGGCGCACGCTTCGCTCGGCCATGTCTTCGTGTTCGCGCCGAATGGCGAGTGCATTGCGCGCATCAAATCCTGCGCAGGTCCCTCCTGCACCAATGTCGCGATCAATGGAGATCGCCTCTACATCACGGAATCCGTGACCGGCACGGTGCTGGTCGCAGACATCAGCGCGGCGTCATTGCGAGGAGCGTAGCGACGAAGCAATCCAGAAAACCTTGCGAAGACTCTGGATTGCTTCGCTTCGCTCGCAATGACGAAAATTTTGGACTTGTGAGGTCATCGTGAAATCCAAACAATTCGGCAAAAACGGCCCCGACGTCTCCGTGATCGGGCAGGGCACCTGGTATCTCGATCGCGGCGACCGCAAGAAGGGTATCGCGGCGCTGCAGCGCGGCATCGAGCGCGGCATGACCCATATCGACACCGCCGAGATGTATGGCGACGCCGAGCTCGTCATTGCCGACGCGATCGCCGGCAAGCGCGACGAGTTGTTCCTCGTCTCCAAGGTGCTGCCGAGCAACGCCTCGCGGCGCGGCACGATCACCGCCTGCGAGCGGTCGCTGAAACGGCTGAAGACCGACCGGCTCGATTGCTATCTCCTGCACTGGCGCGGCTCATATTCGCTTGCCGACACAGTCGCCGCGTTCGAGGAGTTGAAGAAGGCCGGCAAGATCCGCTCATGGGGCGTCAGCAATTTCGACGCCGACGATCTCGACGAGATTCTCGCGGTGTCCGGCGAAGGCAAGATCGCCTGCAACCAGGTGCTCTATCATCTGAAGGAGCGCGCGATCGAGCACACCGTAATTCCGTGGTGCGCGCGTCACGGCGTCGCCGTCGTCGCTTATTCGCCGTTCGGTCATAGCGATTTTCCCTCGCCTGCGAGCGCGGGGGGCAAGTTGCTCGCGAAGATCGCGGACGCGCACAAGGCAACGCCTCGCCAGGTCGCGTTGAGTTTCCTCGTCCGTGAAACCCCGGTGTTTGCGATTCCAAAAGCCGGTGATGCAGAACATGCGGCGGAGAATGCGGCAGCGGGCACGCTGACACTCACAGGGGACGAAATCGCAGCGCTCGATGCGGCGTTTCCGCGCGGGCCGAAACCGCGCAGCCTGCCGATGCTTTGATGCGCATGATCCGGGAAGTGGCACCGGATTTCCGATGAGATCATGCGACAAATGAAATAAGGCGGGAAAATAAGGCATTTCTTAACAGATTATTTCAACGCTGCACGCAGGGCGCATATCCGCATCCCGCTGGCGGGTGTTGTCGATTCCGGCCATTTGTCGTTTTGTAATCGCACACACAGATTCGAAATTTCTCGCCGAGATTTGCCGTGACTCCGCCTCCTGCTGCCTCAGCCGCCGTAGTGGCCAGGCTCGACAGCGTTTCCCTGCCGTCGTCCGAAAAGAAACCCACCGTCCGCCGCGCGCCTGCGCGCGCCGACCGCCCGTTCAAGGGCATCGCGCTGATCCTGTCGTCGACGGTGTTCCTCGGCGTCTCCGACGTGACCGCGAAATATCTCTCGGCTACATTGCCCTCGATCGAGATCGCCTGGCTGCGCTTCCTCGTGTTCGCGATGATCATGGTGCCGGCGATGGTGCCGGGCTCGCCGCTGTACGCGCTGAAGACCAACAGCACCGGCCTGCAATTGATGCGCGGCGCCGCGCTGCTCGGCTCCTCGCTGTTCTTCATCTCCGGCTTGCGGTACCTGCCGATCGCGGAAGCCTCGGCCACCGGTTTCGTCTCGCCGCTGTTCGTCACCGCGCTGTCGATCGTCTTCCTGTCCGAAAAAGTCGGCGTGAGGCGCTGGCTTGCGACCGCGGTCGGATTGCTCGGCGTGCTGATCATCCTGCGGCCGGGCAGCAGCGCGTTTCATCCCGCGGCGTTCTTCCCGATCGTCTCCGCGCTCGCCTGGGCCGCGACGCTGATCATGACGCGCATGATGAGCGGCAGGGAGCACGCCATCACCATCATGACCTATTCGTCGATCGCCGGCGTTGCGATCCTCTCGGCGCTGGTGCCGTTCGTCTGGGTGGCGCCGAGCTGGCAGGCGATCGCGTTCGGCGTGCTGATCGGCGTGTTCTCGACCGCGGGCCAGTGGATCGTGGTGCTGGCGTTCCGCTACGCCGACGCCTCGGTGCTGGCGCCGTTCTCCTACACCCAGCTGCTTTGGGTCAGCATCCTCGGCTTCATGATCTTCGGCGAGCTTCCTGACGTCTGGACCGTTGTCGGCGCGGCCTTCATCGTCGGCAGCGGGCTCTATACCGCCCATCGCGAGCGGGTGCGGCGCTCGCAACTGCTCGATGCGGCCGGAGAGCCGTCTCCAAACGCTTGAAGCGCGATGCGTTTTTGATTGAAATCGATTATCCCCGCACTCGGTTCACCTCTCCCCAGCGGGGAGAGGTCGAATTGCGAAGCAATTCGGGTGAGGGGGTTGAGCTTTCACGAAAGACCTGAACCCCTCACCCGGATTGCATCTGGCGATGCAATCCGACCTCTCCCCTTGGGAGAGGTGGACCGTCAGTGCCGCTCTAGTTCAACTTCATCTCATCAAGCTCTAGCGGATACGACTCTCACGCCAACGTTGATCGCGCGGCGTTCAGCTCGCCTTGGCCAGCCGCTCGAGATCGGCGGCGACGCGGCCCTCGACCAGCCCCGCACCCTGTTGCACGGCAATCCGCTGCGCCTCGGCAAGGTCGGCAAGGCCGCCCGCACTGTCGCCGGCTTGCAGCCGCAACAGGCCGCGTAACCGATAAAATTCGCCCGCGGTCCAGCGCTCGCCGGTTTCGATTTCCTCGGCGATGCCCGCGAGCGTGGCGAGGCCTTCTTGCGGACGATGCGCCCTCACGCAGCCGCCGGCAAACACCACGCACCAGGCCGTCAACGACGGCAGGCGCTCGGCGATCATCCGTTCCATGCCGTGCTGCGCCAGCGGGAATCCTTTTTCGACCGCGCCGCGGCGAATGTCGGCGACGCCGGCGAGCAGATCGGCATGCGGCCGCCAATAGGGCAGGTCATGCAGCAAGGTCAGGTCGCGCAATCGCGCGGCATGGAAGGCGAGATCGTCGGCGTCTTCCATGAAGGCGGCGAGCAGGCCGCCGGCAAAAGCGGCGGTGTGGCAGATCGTCTGGTAATGTCCGCTGGCCTCGGCATCGCCGAGCGCGGCCTCGCGCCAGAAGCCGGCGCGCTCGGCGTCGCCGAGCACGGTCCAGGCTTCGGCGAGCCCGACCTTGACGATGACGGCGTGGATCGTGGCGCCGGTCCTGTTGAGCGCCTCGTTGTGCGCTTCCGGAACGAACAATGCCTGGAAGCGCTCGAACTCGGCGATCGCGGCGAGGAATTCGCCGCGGAACAGCAGCGTCGTGCCCATGCAGCGATGCGCCATCAGTTTGTCGAGCGTGCTGCCTTGCGCCGCCACCTGGGCGATCTGGCGCGCCACCTCGAACCGCACGTCGGTTTCGTTGAAGCGGGCGATCCAGTTCAGGAACAGCGCCGGCACGATGCGGTCGCTGGCGCCGAGGCGCGCCGACAGCTCGACCGCGTGTGCGATCTGCCGCTCGACCTCGCGCGCGCCATAGCCGCGCGCGGCGATCAGCGGCCCGAGCACGCCGAGCCGCAGGTCGAACTCGCGAAGATCCCGCTCGCGCCCCGGCGGCAATTTGGCGGCCTGCTCCAGTGCCGCGGTGAAATGCGCGACCGCCTCCATGGCCGCCGAGCGGCGCGCCGCGTCGCGGCCGGCGCGCTCCAGATAGATGATGGCGGCGGAAGGATCGCCGGCTTCGGCGAACTGGTGCGCCAGCACGTGCGGCATGCTGTCGGCAATCGCCGGAAAACGCGCCTCGATGGTGTCGGCGATCAGCTTGTGGACGCGCAGCCGGTCGCGGCGCAGCAGCAGATGATAGGCGGCGTCGCGCAACAGCGCGTGGCGGAAATCGACGGCATCGCCAAAGCCGCCGTGGCGCGTGACGAAGATGCCGCTTCCGACCAGCCGCTCGATGCTCGCCCGCGTCGCGCTCTCGCCGAACGGCGAAACCGCGATCAAGAGGTCGAGCGGGATGTCGCGGCCGATCGCGGCCGCAAGCTGCGCGGTCTCGCGGCCGTGCTCGAGCAGATCGAGCCGCGCCAGCAGCGTCTCATTCAAGGTCTCGGGAATGGCCGTGGCGTCCGAAGTGCCGGGGGCGGCGTTCTCCATCGCCTGCAGGCCGCGCGCCAGTTCCTCGGCAAAGATCGGGATGCCATCCGAGCGCAGCACGATCGCATCCACGACGCTGGTCGGCATCTTCTGCTCGGCGGCAATGGTGTTGACCAGCCGCCTGATCTCGTCGGGCTGCAGCCGCACCAGCTGCAGAACGCTCGCGCCGGACTGCTCGGCCCATTGCGGCGTCTGCTCCGGCCGCATGGTCGCGACCAGCAGCACCGGAAGGCCACGAATCATGCCGGCCAGCTGCTCCAGCCATTCATTGGTCGACGGGTCCGCCCAGTGCACGTCCTCGATGACGATGACGGCGCTCTCGCGCGAGATCGCCTCGAAGATGTCGAGCAGGGCTGCGATGGTGCGCGCGCGGATTTCCGTGGGCGCAAGCCGCAGCAGGAGCCTGCGGTCGCTGCTCTCGCGCCGCAACAGCTCGGCGATCAGCGCCAGCCGTTCGGGCGTCGCCTGGCCGAGGCGGCGCAGCATCGCGTCGAGCTTGTCGAGCTGGCGCACATCGGCGTCGGGCGCTTCGACGCCGGTCATGTAGTCCAGGTAATGGGCGACCGGGTGGAATGGCCGGTTGGTGTGGATCGGCGAACATTGCAGCACGACGCGCTGCGCCGGCGTGATCTCGAGCCTGCGGTGCATCTCCTCGATCAGGCGCGACTTGCCGATCCCGGCCTCGCCGGTGATGATGACGATCTGGCCCTGCCCGAGCAGGGCGGCGGTCGCGCGGTCGACCAGGCGCGCGATCTCGTCCTCGCGGCTGATCATCGGCAGGCTGTTCGCGCCGTGCACGGCCCCGAAGCGGGTCGCGCCGCGCTGTTCGCCCAGCACGCGGTAGGCCGTGACGGGCGCGTCGAAGCCTTTCAGGTTTCGCGTCGTCAGGATATCCAGGCGGAATTGGCTGCCGATGATCCTTGCGGTCGCCTCCGCGATCAGCACCTCGCCGGCCGCGGCCTCGCCTTGCAGCCGCGCGGCAAGGTTGGGCGCTTCGCCGACCAGCGAGTGCTTCTCGACCGCGGCATCGCCGACGAGATCGCCGGCCACCACGAGCCCGGTCGCAATGCCGATCCGCACCTCGAGCCGGTCGCCCTTCGGCGTCGTCAGCTGGCCGATCTCCTTGGCCAGGAACAGTCCGGTGGCGACCGCGCGCGCCGCGTCGTCCTCGCGCGCACGCGGATAGCCGAAGGTCGCGAGCACGCCGTCGCCGACATAGCGCAGCACGTGGCCGCCATAGCTCTCGATCAGGGTGGCGCAGATGTCCTTGTAGCTGGTGAGCAGCTCCAGCACGATCTCGGGATCGAAATCGGAGGAAAGCCTGGTGTAGCCGACGAGGTCGCAGAACAGCGTCGTGACCTGGCGACGCTCGGCGATCGCGAGCGGCCGTGCGGCGCTCGCGGCCGCGCGCGGCGCAGGCGGCTTCTCCTTCGGATCGGGCCGCTGCACCTGCGCGTCCGCGGCCAGTCTTGCGATGGCGTCAAGCAGCCGCCGGCGATGGCCGACCGAGGTGACCCCGAGCTCGACCAGGTCGGTTGACGTCAGATGCGGCAGATTGCCGGGGTCGATGTCGTTGTCGAGGAACGCCTGCAGATAGCTGGACAGCCCGAGCTGTTCCAGCCACGCGCTGACAAAATCCGCGTTCGTTCCGTTCGGCTTGGGCATATCGTCTTTTATGGCTTGCCGTCCTCGTAGACGATCGGCTGCTTGAGCGCGTCCGCCACCTTCGGCGGCCAGCTCACCGGCTTCGGCCTCTCGCCCGGATAGGGCGAGATCACCTGCTCGAACTGGAAGAAGCCGTCAGGATCGTACTTGTTCTTGACGCCGATCAGCGCGTCCAGCGCCTTGCCCCAATAGTGCTTGCGATAGTCGGGAACGTCGGTCTTCGGATAGTTCGGATAGATGTGGCCGTTCCACATCGGCTCCATCAGCTTGCACCAGTCCTTCAGATATTTGTCCGCGGCCTTCTTGTCGTCGTCGGGATAGTAGAAGATGTCGAGCGCCGTGCAGAAGGCGCAGTCGCGGTGGATGAAGGCGCTGTCCTCGAGCGGGTAGCTGTTGATCTTGCCGCCATAGACTTCGAAATAGAGATACGACCATTTGTTCGGACTGGTGACGAAATGGTCGAGGATCTTCTGCCACTCGTCGCGCGTAAGGTCGCGTGCGACATTGCGCGCCTGCTTGTCTTCCGGCGGCTGGCCCTTTTTCTGGAAGGGAATGTAGGGAATGTCGTAGGGGTAGTTCAGCAGCATGTTGTCGATCTTGATGAAGGCGTCGAACTTGTCGTACTGGAACTGCGCGCCCTTCAGCTTGCGGATCGGCGCGATCGCGGCCTTGCCGTCCTTCTCGGTGCCCACATAGAGCCCGCGCACGACGAGCTGCGGCACCACCTTGGCGCCGTCTTTGGGCGGCTGGTAGCAGACCGCGATCTGGATGTTGAATTCCACCGGCGCGGTGCGGAAGAAATCCTTCTGGATCGCCATCATCGCCTCGGCCGCGACCTGGCGCTCGGCGGCCGTCGAGAGCGGCCACAGGATCGACCAGCCATAGACCTTGTCGAGCTTCTGGATCTTGTACTCGGCGTTGAGCAGCACCCCGAAATTGCCGCCGGTGCCGCCACGCACGGCCCAGAACAGGTCGCTGTTGACATCAGGACTGGCGGCGACCGTGCGGCCGTTGGCCAGCATCATGCGGAAGCTCGTCACATTGTCGCTGTGCATGCCGAAGGTCCGCGAGGTGAACCCATAGCCGCCGCCCTGCATGAAGCCGCCCATGCGGACGTCGTCGCATTCGCCCGCCGGCAGATGCACGCCGCGTGCATCCAGCGCGGCATTCATCTTGCCGAAGGTGGTGCCGCAGCTCACCATGGCGGTGAGGTTTTGCGCATCGATCGCGATGTCGTCGAGTTGCTTCAGGTCGATGACGAGCGTGCCGGTGCCGCCGGAATAGCCCGCCGTGGTGTGGCCGCCCGATCGCAAGGTGACGGAAATCTTGAACTCGCGGCCGAGTTCGAGCGCGATCCGCACGTCCTTTTCGGCCTGGCACTGGACGATCAAGGCAGGGCGAGGATTGAAGTAGACGTTCCAGATCCGCCTCGCTTTTGCGTAGGCGAGGTCGCCGGGTACCACGATGTTGCCAAGGAGTTCGGTCTGGGCCTGTTCCAGCCGTTTGATCGGAATGCGATGCTTTTTGGAAATCTTGTTGCCGTGCTTGCGAATGCTGGCCCGGACTTCGTCATCATGCAAACGTCGATGGGAAAGGCGATGCGGCATCTTTCTACCCCAATGAAATTGTCACACCCGGTGGTTGCATTTCCCCGTGTCCCCGGGCGAGCGCCACTCACTCATAGCCGGTTTTTGCGACGGCCGGAACGGCCTCAAGCCATATCTGTTTGGGGCAATTGATGAATACGCTGTCATGATTCCGATCGAGGGGCCTCTTCCGCTGCTGAGGTTCCTGTGGGAGAGGAGGTGCGGTCTGTTCCGAGGGGGTCCGATGCGTGCCGCTATTTTCCGCAAGGGTGAGATCGTCGTCGATGAGGTGGCCGAGCCGGCGCCTGGCGCGGGGCAGGTGCGGTGACGCGCTTGCGCGATTCCGACCGCCCGCCGGTGCTGGCCCATCAGCGCTTCGCCGCCGATCGCGCCTCCTTTGCCGGCCTCTCCTTGCGCGAACGCTTCCAGCGCATCCACGACACCAATCTCTGGGGCGCGGCGGAATCGGTGTCCGGCCTCGGCTCGGAAATCGACGCGACGGCCGTGCTGCGCGCCGAATTGCCTGCTGCTGCTGCGGCGGCTTGGCGTGCGCACGCTGCTCGACGCCCCCTGCGGTGACGGCGGCTGGATCGCGACCGCCGATCTCGGCGTGCGCGTCACCGGGATCGATGTCGTGCCCGATTTGATCGAGGCGTTGCGAAGCCGCGGCGATTTCAATCGCAACTACCTGCTGGCCGACATCACCTGCGATCCCCTGCCGGCCGCCGATGCCATCCTGTGCCGCGATTGCCTGGTGCATTTCTCCTTTGCCAATATCGCGCGCGCGGTCGAAAATTTCCGCCGCAGCGGGGCGACCTGGCTGATCACGACGACGTTTCCGGAATGGCAGGCCAATCTCGATTGCGAGGACGGCGACTGGCGCGCGCTCAATTTCGAGCGATCGCCCTTCGCGTGGGGCGCACCTCACGAGCTGCTCAACGAGAACTGCATGGAGGCCGGCGGCGGCTGGCGTGACAAGAGCCTCGGCGTGCTGGCGTCTATCTGATATCGCGACATCTCTGTAAGAATAATAACGACAGGATCGGGAGGAACCATGATCACACTCACCGCCAAGGATGTGCTGCCCGAGGACGGCGCGCGCGGCGCGCTCGCCGGCCGGGTCTGGCTGCCGCAGGCGCAGGGTCCGGCGGTCGTCGCTGTCCGCGGCGAGGACGTGTTCGATGTCAGCGCGCGGTTTTCGACCGTGAGCGCGCTCTGCGAGGAGAGCGAGCCCGCCGCCGCGTTGCAGGGCGTCAAGGGCGAGCGCATCGGCGGTCTCGACGCCATTCTCGCCAACACGCCGCCGGACAGCCGTGACCCGAACAAGCCGTGGCTGCTCGCGCCGGTCGATCTGCAGGTGCTGAAAGCCGCCGGCGTCACCTTCGCGATCTCGATGCTGGAGCGGGTGATCGAGGAGCGCGCGCGCGGCAATCCGGCCTCGGCCGAGGCGATCCGCAAGGAGGTGACACGCCTCGTCGGCGACGACCTGTCGAAGCTGAAGCCCGGCTCGCCGGAGGCAGCGAGGCTGAAGCAGGTGCTGATCGATCAGAACGCCTGGAGCCAGTATCTCGAGGTCGGCATCGGTCCCGATGCCGAGGTCTTCACCAAGGCGCCGGTGCTGTCGTCGGTCGGGTCCGGCATGGATGCCGGCCTGCATCCGAAGTCGACCTGGAACAATCCGGAGCCGGAGGTCGTGCTGGTCGTGTCGAGCAAGGGCAGGATCGTCGGCGCCGCGCTCGGCAACGACGTCAATCTGCGCGACTTCGAAGGCCGCTCGGCGTTGCTGTTGTCGAAGGCCAAGGACAACAACGCCTCCTGCGCCATCGGTCCGCTGCTGCGGCTGTTCGACGCGAGCTTCACGCTCGACGATGTCAGGCGCATGGATGTCGCGCTCAATGTCAAGGGCGCGGATGGTTTCGTGCTCGACGGCCATTCCTCGATCGGCAAGATCAGCCGCGATCCCTGTGATCTCGTGGCGCAGACCATCGGCAAGGATCATCAATATCCCGACGGCTTCGCGCTGTTCCTCGGCACCATGTTCGCGCCGGTGAAGGACCGCGACACGCCGGGACAGGGGTTCACGCACAAGCGCGACGATATCGTCACCATCTCGGCGCCGCAGCTCGGCCGGCTGGTCAACCGCATGCGCTCCAGCCATGATTGCGAGCCATGGACGTTCGGCGTCGGCGCGCTGATGAAGAATTTGGCGCAGCGCAAGCTGCTATAGAAGTAAAGAGCATGCGGGTTTGCATCATCACGGGAGGCGGATCGGGGATCGGCGCCGCGGTTGCGCGCCGGCTTGCCGCGGATGACCATGCTTGATGCTGCACGGGCAGGGCGCCGACGAGGCGGGCCTCGCGCGGCTCAAGGCGGTCGCGGCGGAGTGCGAACGCGCCGGCGCGAAGGTGGCGTCGCGCGACCGGCGATCTTGCGAAGGCGGGAACGGCGGCTGAGCTTGTGACCGCAACGCGCGCGAAATTCGGCGCGATCGATACGATCGTCCACGCAGCTGGCTTTGCCGACCGGCGAAGTTTTGCGAAACTCCCGCGCGAAGGGCTGGAGCGCGCCTTCGCGGTGATGGCCCTGGCGTTTCACGAGCTCACGACGCGCGGCGATGGCAGATATCGCGCGCGACAGGCCGGCCGCGTGGTCGCGATCTCCAGCTTTGGCGCGCATCGTTTTGTGCCTGAGGGTACGTTTCCCGCTTCGGCGTCCGCCAAGGCCGCACTCGAAGTGCTGGTGAAGTCGCTCGCGATCGAGCTCGCGCCGTCGGGGGCGACCGCCAATATCGTGATGCCCGGCTACACGCGGAAGGATCCCGGCCTGTTCGGCGCGCTCGACGCCAAGGCGTGGGAGGCTGTGGCGAAGGCCAATCCGCAAGGACGCCTGGCGGAGCCCGACGAGGTCGCCGCCGTGGTCGCATTCCTGCTATCAAAGGAGGCGGGTCACGTCACCGGTGCGCTGCTGCCGGTCGATGGCGGGCTGACCTTGATGTAAGGGACGATCGCGATGGCGAATGATGAAAACAAGATCGACGTCGTCGTGCTCGGCGCCGGCATTGTCGGCGTGTCGGCGGCTTACGCGGCGCGCCAGCGCGGCCTGTCGGTGATCGTGGTCGATCGCCGCGAGCCCGGCAGCGAAACCTCATACGGCAATGCCGGCATTGTCTCCTCCGGCTCGATCTTTCCGCTCAACCAGCCCTCGCTGTTCGGCAACCTGCCGAAATATCTGACCAACCGCCACGCCGCGCTGCGCTGGAGTCCGAGCTGGGTGCTGCGCCATCCCGATTGGGTCGCGCGTTTTCTGACGAGCGCGCGCGCTTCGCAAACGAGGCCGCGCGCACTTGCCTTGCAGGGCCTGATCAATGCATCGCTGGGACTGCATCGCGACTGGATCGTGAGGGCCGGTGCGCCGCGAGCGCATCCGCGAGACCGGCTGGCTGAAGGCCTGGCGCAGCGACAACCTTGCCGCGGCGAAAGCCGATCAGGATGCGCTGACCGCATACGGCATCAAGAGCGAGCTGCTCGACCGTCAGGCGATCTCGGCGCTGGAGCCGAACATCCTGCCGGTCTACAGCGTCGGCCTCTTGCACACCCAGACCGCGTCGGTGGATTCGCCCGGCAATGTCGTGAAGGCTTACGCGAAGATGTTGTCGGGCAGCGGCGGCGAGGTGCGCCGCGCCGAGATCAAATCGATTTCGCCTGACGGCGACGGCTGGCGCGTCGTGCTGTCCGACGGCGAACTCCGCGCGCGCCATGTGGTGGTGGCGCTTGGGCCGTGGTCGGCCGATCTGCTGCGGCCGCTCGGCTATCGCGTGCCGCTCGCCACCGAGCGGGGCTATCATCGCGAGTACAGGCCGAATCCGTCGCGCAAATTGCTGCGCCCGATCCATGACGCCGAGAACGCCTTCCTGATGACGCCGATGGAGAATGGCATTCGCGTCACCTCGCGGCGTCGAGCTGACCGACGCGCGAGGCGCCGTCGAATTTTTCGCAGATCGACGCGGTCGAGCCGCTGGCGCGCGGCGTGGTCGAGTTCGGCGAGCAGGTCGGCGACACCTGGCGCGGCGCGCGTCCGACCCTGCCGGACAGCCTGCCGATGATCGGGCCCGCGCCGCGGCATCGCAACCTCTGGCTCGCTTTCGGCAACCAGCACATCGGCTTCACGACCGGGCCGGCGACCGGCGAGGCGATCGCCGCGATGATATCAGGCGCGCCGCCGCCGTTCGATGTCGCGGCGTTCGCGCCGGGGCGATACATCTGATGCGAGAACAGGCGAGGGCGCGCATGCACTACGTTTGGGACTTCGCGATCCTCGGCAAGTACAGCCATCTGTTCTGGCTCGGCATCGGCTGTCACCATCCTCTACACCATCGGCACCATCGTCCTCGGCACGCTGATCGGCCTCGTCGTCGGCCTGTTGCGGCTCGGCCGCTTCCGCGTCATCGACTGGCTGCTGGTTGCCTATATCGAGCTGTTCCGCTGCACGCCGCTGCTGGTGCAGATCATCTGGTTCTATTACGCCTTCCCGGTGCTGCTCGGCGTCAACATCCCCGCGCATGTCGCCGCCGTCAGCGTGCTCTCGCTCTATGGCGGCGCGTTCTATGCCGAGATCGTGCGCGGCAGCGTCGAGAGCGTGCCGCGCGGGCAGTGGGATGCGGCGCGCGCGCTCGGTTTGCGACAATGGCGCCTGCTGCGGCTCGTGATCCTGCCGCAGGCGCTGAAGCCGATGATGGCGCCCTACGTCAACCAGTCGGTGACGCAGCTGAAGAACACCTCGCTGGTATCGGTGATCGCCGTGCCCGATCTCGTCTACAATGCGACGCTGATCAATGCCGACACCTATCGGCCGCTCGAGGTCTACACCATCGTCGCGCTGATCTATTTCGCAATCTTGTTTCCGGCGACGCTGGTGGCGCGGCGGCTCGAGCGCGGCATGACGTATGACCGGGCGTGAGGCCAGGGCCAACTCGTCATGCGCGGGCTTGACCCGCCTGCGGGGCCGAAGCCCCTTCGGCGCGGCGAAGGCCCGCGCATCCATCGAATGGATTCTTTCGTGAGTGATGGATTGCCGGGTCAAGCCCGGCAATGACGATACATCGTCAGATATTCAACTCCACCGGCACGTCTTCCGGCTTGACGCCCGACTGCGACATGCCCTTGACGAACCATTCGCGCATCTGGCCGATGCCTCTGGTGTAGTCGACCCACACCGAGAGGAAATCGCGCCAGCGCTTGTCGCTCTCGCGCCGCACCGCCATGGCGCTGGGAATCGCGACCGAGGGTGACTGCAGGATCTTGTAGCTGCCGAGGCTCGGGTTCTTGGCGATCGCGGTCAGGCCCAGCACCAGCGCGTTGACCACGCAATCGACGCGGCCGGACGCCATCTGCAGCATCACGTCGTCGCGCGTCTTCAGCGAGGTGATGGTCGCGTTCGGCGCAAAGCGCCGCGCCACCGTCTCGTTGGCGGAGCCGACGTCGACGGCGATCTTCACCTCGGGCTTGTTGATGTCGGCCCAGGTCTTGGCCTCCAGCCCCTTCCGCAGCATGGCGCCGAACGGATGCGGAAACACCAGATGGGTGAAGTCGACCACCAGCGCGCGCTGCGGCGTCGGATTGAGCGCAAAGCCGAGATCGATCTTGTTGGATTGCAGATCGAGGATCGAGTTGCCGTAGGTGGATTCGGTAAATTCCAGCTTGACGTCGAGCAGCTTGGCGATGTCGTTGGCCATGTCGATGCACATGCCCGACCAGGTGCCGGCCGCGAGGTCCTTGTTGAAGTAGGGCAGCTCGCCCGGCAGCACGGCGATGCGCAGCGCCTTGGCGACGCGGATGTTGTCGAGCGTGTTGTCGGATCCGGCTTGCGCCGAGGCGGGGGTGGCCAGCGCCGAGGTCAGCGCCGCGCCGCTGCCGATCGCCAGCGCATAGCGCAGCGCCTCGCGGCGGTCCTCGGAGATTTTCACGTCATCTGATGGGTTCACGCGCGCCTCCTGTTTGCGGTTTGACAAAGCCTATCGCGCGCGTCGGAGCGCAGCAAGGGTGGGGCGTGCTTTGCCGCGGACGCGCCTCAATACTCACGATGGTGGTTATGGATTCCGGGCCCGCCGCTTCGCGGCGTCCCGGAATGACGAAAGAGAAAGTTGGCGCTTCGCTCGCAATGACGACCTCACACCGGCAGCGCGATCGAATACTTCACCTGGCTCAGCGCAAAACTCAACTCGATCGAGGCGATGCCGTCGAGCCGCGTCAGCTTGGTCTTCAGGAACGCCTCGTAGGACGAGAGATCGGCGGCGACGACGCGCAACAGATAGTCGCGATTGCCGGTCATCAGATAGCACTCCAGCACCTCGTCCCATTTCGAGATCGCGCGCTCGAAGCGGTTGAGGTCCTCCTCCTTCTGCCGCGCGAGCTTGATCGAGATGAAGACCGAGACGTGCAGCCCGAGCGATTTCTGGTCGACGCTCGCGATGTAGCGCGTGATGACGCCGCGCTCTTCCAGCAGCTTGACGCGGCGATGGCAGGGCGAGACCGACAGCCCGACCTTGTCGGCCAGTTCGGCCATGGTGATGCGGCCGTCGGATTGCAGCAAGCGCGAGGATTTTGCGGTCGATGGCGTCGAGGTCGGTCATTGGGATGAAATCCGTAATAGTGCCATCTGGATTAGTAATATATCCCAATATTGGCGGGTAT
Source organism: uncultured Alphaproteobacteria bacterium (assembly GCA_963791665.1). GTDB lineage: Bacteria > Pseudomonadota > Alphaproteobacteria > Rhizobiales > Xanthobacteraceae > Bradyrhizobium. The sequence continues at coordinate 22,579 of CAWBTH010000010.1, forward strand.
GGCGCGAAAGTTTGAGATATTTCGAGGCGCCGGCAGGATTAAAATTTGCACGCCAGCCAAGGTCCGGAGGAACGCCATGGCGATCGATCCCGCACGTCTCGAGATGCTGTCCGCGTTGACGCGGAAAGTGCTGTGGCTGTCGTCATGGACCATCCATCACGCCAACCACATCCGCGCCCAACAGCGACGGCCTGAAGGTCGGCGGCCATCAGGCCTCCTCCGCCTCGCTCGCGACCATCATGTCGGCGCTGTACTTCCATGTGCTGCGGCCCGAGGACCGCGTCGCGGTGAAGCCGCATGCGAGCCCGGTGTTCCACGCCATCCAGTATCTGTTCGGCCGCCAGACCCGCGACAAGCTGGAGAATTTCCGCGGCTACAAGGGCGCGCAGTCCTATCCGTCGCGCACCAAGGACACCGACGACGTCGATTTCTCCACCGGCTCGGTCGGCCTCGGCGTGGCGCAGACGCTGTTCGCCTCGCTGGTGCAGGACTACGTCAAGGCGCATGGCTGGATGAAGGATCGCCGCGAGGGGCGGATGATCGCGCTGGTCGGCGACGCCGAGATGGACGAGGGCAACATCTTCGAGGCGCTGCTGGAGGGCTGGAAGCACGGCCTGCGCAACACCTGGTGGGTGGTCGACTACAACAGGCAGTCGCTCGATGCCGTCGTGCGCGAAGGCCTCTGGGAAAAATTCGAGTCCATGTTCCGCAATTTCGGCTGGGACGTGGTGATCGTCAAATACGGCACCTTGATGCAGGCAGGCGTTCGCCGAGCCCGGCGGCGAGGCGCTGCGGCGCTGGATCGATCAATTGCCCGAACCAGATGTATGCCGCGCTCTGCTTCCAGGGCGGCGCCGCCTTCCGCAAGCATCTGCATGACGATATCGGCGACCAGGGCGAGGTGACCGCGCTGATCGATCGCCGCAGCGACGACGAATTGCTGGCGCTGATGTCCAATCTCGGCGGACACGACATGCCGAGCATGATCGAGGCTTTCGAAGTCGATCGATCACGATCGCCCGGTCTGCTTCATCGCCTACACCATCAAGGGCGTCGGCCTGCCGATGCAGGGCCACAAGGACAATCACGCCGGGCTGATGACGCCGGCGCAGATGGAGAAGTGGCGCGCCAACCAGAACATCCGTCCCGGCCATGAGTGGGACAAGTTCGAAGGCTTGCAGGATGAGGCCGCGCTGAAGGCGTTTCTTGCCGACGTCCCCTTCAATCGCGAGGGCGCGCGCCGGCTCGATGCGCCCGCGATCGAGGTGCCGCGGCAGCTCGAGTTCAAGCCGGCCGCGCAGATGTCGACGCAGCAGGGCTTTGGCCTGATCCTCAACGAGATCGCGCGCGGCGATTCCAAGTTGGCCGAACGCATCGTGACGACGTCGCCCGATGTCACCGTCTCGACCAATCTCGGCGCCTGGGTCAACCGCCGCGGGCTGTTTCGCCAAGGCTGAAAACCACGACCTGTTCCGGCAGGAGAAGATTCCCTCGACCTTCAACTGGGACTTCTCGCCCAAGGGACAGCATCTGGAGCTCGGCATCGCCGAGATGAACCTGTTCATCATGCTGTCCGCGCTCGGGCTGTCGCACCAGATCAACGGCGCGCGGCTGTTGCCGGTCGGCACGCTCTACGATCCCTTCATCGAGCGCGGCCTCGATGCGCTGAACTATGCCTGCTACCAGGATGCGCGCTTCATGCTGGCGGCGACGCCCTCGGGCATCACGCTGGCGCCGGAGGGCGGCGCGCATCAGTCGATCGCAACGCCTTTGATCGGCATGGCGCAGGACGGGCTCGCCTCGTTCGAGCCGGCCTTCGTCGACGAGCTCGCCGTGATCATGCGCTGGGGCTTTGAGCACATGCAAGCCGCGGCCGGCGAGGGCGGCTCGGTCTATTTGCGGCTGTCGACGCGGAGCATCGACCAGGTGCAGCGGATCATGACGCCCGATCTGCAGGACGACATCACGCAAGGCGCGTACTGGCTGCGCAAGCCCGGCCCGAATGCGGAAGTCGATCGTGGCCTATACCGGCGCGGTCGCGCCCGAAGCGATCGAGGCTGTCGGTTTCATCGGCGAGAGCCGGCGCGACATCGGGCTGCTCGCAATCACCTCGGTCGACCGGCTGCATTCAGGCTGGACCGCGGCGCGGCAGCTGCGCCGCGACCGTCGCGGCGTGCAGCATCTAAGCCATATCGAGCAGCTGCTGGCGCCATTGCCACGCGATTGCGGCATCGTCACCGTGCTCGACGGCCATCCGGCGGCGCTGGGCTGGCTCGGCAGCGTGCGCGGCCATCGGGTGGAAGCGCTCGGCGTCGAGCATTTCGGCCAGACCGGCACCATCGGCGATCTCTATCGTCACTACGGCATCGACGCCAACGCGATCATCGATGCGGCGGAAAGCCTCACCTCCGGTGCGCCGGTTCTGCATCGCAAGATGGCGGTGTAGCGATTGTGGGCCCCGGCATCAGCAGCGCACCGCGAAGCGCGCTGCGCAGCATCCGGGGCACAGGCGTCACCGCTTGGATGAATATCGTGTCCCGGACGCGGCGCGGCACAAAGTGACGCGACGCTGATCCGGGACCCACGCCAAGGGACGTGTCTTGCCATCATCCTCAGCCCCGCCCTTATATCCAGTGCCCGCTGCAAGCCAGCGCCCCGCATATGGCGGGTTCCAATCCCCCCGGCTTTCGTGCAAGGATAGTTGCCGAACGCTTCCCGTTCCCCCTCCATACGCCCCTGCAATGAATGAGGTTTTCGATGGTCAATCGTATGCAATTCTACATCGACGGCGCCTGGGTCGATCCGGTCGTCAAAGGCAAGTCCACCCCCGTCATCAATCCGGCGACTGAAGAGCCGATGTACGAGATCGCGCTCGGCTCCAAGGCCGACGTCGACAAGGCGGTCGCCGCCGCCAAGCGCGCGTTCGAGACGTTTTCGCAGACCAGCCGCGAGGAGCGCGTCGCGCTGCTGACCAAGATCATCGACATCTACAAGGGCCGCATGAAGGAGATCGGCGCCGCCGTCTCCGACGAGATGGGCGCGCCGCTGCCGATGGCGGAGAAGCTGCAGGCCGGCGCCGGCCTCGGCCATCTCATGAACACCCTCGAAGTCCTCAAGAACTACGAGTTCGAGGAGACCATGGGTGGCGCCGTCGTCGTGCGCGAGCCGGTCGGCGTGGTCGGCATGATCACCCCCTGGAACTGGCCGCTCAACCAGATCGCCTGCAAGGTCGCGCCCGCGCTCGCCGCCGGCTGCACCATGATCCTCAAGCCAAGCGAGTTCACCCCGACCTCGGCGCTGATTTTCGCGGAAATCCTGCATGAAGCCGGCGTGCCGAAGGGCGTGTTCAACCTGCTCAACGGCCTCGGCCCCGAAGTCGGCGCCGCCATGAGCGAGCATCCCGACATCGACATGATCTCGTTCACCGGCTCGACCCGCGCCGGCGTCGATGTGGCCAAGCGCGCCGCGCCGACCGTGAAGCGCGTCAGCCAGGAACTCGGCGGCAAGTCGCCGAACGTCATCCTCGAAGGCGCCGACCTGACCAAGGCGGTGACCGGCGGCGTGATGCACATGTTCAACAACTCCGGCCAGTCCTGCAACGCGCCGTCGCGCATGATCGTGCCGCTGTCCAAGATGAAGGAAGTGGCCGCGATCGCGAAGGGCGTCGCCGAGAAGACCAAGGCCGGCGACCCCCGCGCCGAAGGCACCAATATCGGCCCGGTGGTGAACCGCACGCAGTGGGACAAGATCCAGGCGCTGATCCAGAAGGGCATCGCCGAAGGCGCGACCCTGGTGGCCGGCGGTCCGGGCCTGCCCGAAGGCGTCAACAAGGGCTTCTATGTCCGTCCGACCATCTTCGCCGACGTCACCAACGACATGACGATCGCCCGCGAAGAAATCTTCGGACCGGTGCTGACCATCCTCGGCGCCAAGGACGAGGCCGACGCGGTCAAGATCGCCAACGACACGCCGTATGGTCTGGCGGGTTACGTCTCGGCCGATACGGTGGAGAGCGCGCGCAGGGTCGGCCGCAAGATCCGCGCCGGCAACGTCAACCTGCAGGGCGTGCCGAACGATCGCTCCGCGCCGTTCGGCGGCTACAAGCAGTCCGGCAACGGCCGCGAGTGGGGACGTTACGGTCTGGAGGAATATCTCGAGGCCAAGGCGGTCGCGGGCTACAACGCGGCATAAGCTGGTCGCGAGAAACGTATTGCGCCGGGGCGAGGAATCGTCCCGGCGTTTTGCGGCGCTATCCCCCCAGCGCGCCCTGCGTGTTGACATAGAGCGCATAGATCGACTGGCTCGCCGCCATGAACAGGCGGTTGCGCTTCAGCCCGCCGAAGCAGACATTGGCGCAACGTTCCGGCAGCGCGATACGTCCGATCGGCGCGCCGTCGAGGCGCGAACACCATGACGCCGTCGAGCTTGGGATCGCCCATGCCCCAGCCGCACCAGAGATTGCCGTCGATGTCGCAGCGCATGCCGTCGGGCGTGCCCGCGCCGGCATCGATATGCACGCGCTTGTTGGAGAGTTTGGTGCCGTCGGCGGAAACGTCATAGGCGAGGATCTTGCGGTTCGGCACGCCGCGGGATTCCACGACGTACAAGATCTTCTCGTCGGGCGAGAAGGCAAGCCCGTTCGGCCCCAGCACGCCTTCGGCGACGATGGTCGCTTTGCCGGTCGCGCCATCGATCCGGTAGACGTTGGGCTCGATCTCGGGCTCGGCCTTGTAGCCTTCGTAATTGCCGAGCAGGCCGAAGATCGGATCGGTGAACCAGATCGAGCCGTCGGACTTCACCACCACGTCGTTCGGCGAGTTCAGCGGCTTGCCGTTGAAGGAGTCGATCAGCACCGTGATCGAGCCGTCGATCTCGGTGCGGGTGACGCGTCGCCCGCCATGCTCGCAGGTGACCAGCCGGCCCTGGCGATCCCGCGTGTTGCCGTTGGCGAAGTTGGAGGGTTTCCGGAAATTGCTGACTGCGCCGGTTTCCTCCTCCCATTTGACGATGCGCTGGTTCGGAATATCGCTGCACAAGAGGTAGCGGCCGTCGCCGACCCACACCGGGCCTTCGGCCCAGCGCATGCCCGTGGCGAGCCGCTCCACCGCCGACAATTTCAGCCAGTATTTTTCGAAGCGCGGATCGAGCGCCTGGATCGCAGGATCGGGATAACAGGTCGCGGGGCGCCAGCCCAGGGAGTGCGCGTTTGCATCGGACATTTGCTGTTCTCGTTGTTGCGTTTCCTCGCGAGTTCAGTTGCTATCATTCCCGACGAATGACCGCAAATCGAGGGACGAAATGCCACGGATTTTGATGACCGGCGCGGCCGGCGGGATCGGCACGAGCTTGCGAAAATTGCTGCCGCCGATCTATCCGGACCTGCTGCTCAGCGACATCAAGGCGCCGGCCGACCTGGGCAATACCGAGCGGTTCATGAAGGCGGAATTGTCCGACCCCGCGCAGGTCGAGGCGATCTGCGAGGGCGTCGACGGCATCCTGCATTTCGGCGGCTATTCGGTCGAAGGTCCCTGGGACGATATCCTGCAAAGCAACATCATCGGCGGCTACAATCTGTTCGAGGCCGCGCGCAAGCAGGGCGTCAAGCGCGTGGTGTTCGCCTCGTCGAACCACGCGGTCGGCTTCTATCCCCGCTATCACCGCATCGGCACCGACGTGACCACGCGGCCCGACAGCCGCTACGGCGTCAGCAAGGCGTTCGGGGAAGCGGTCGGCGCGCTCTATGCCGACAAGCACGGCATGCAGGTGACTTGTTTGCGCATCGGCAATTTCGGCGAGATGCCGCTCGATCATCGCAGGCTGTCGATCTGGCTCAAGCCGGAGGACATGGTGCAGCTCTGCCGGATCGGGCTCGAGCATCCCGACATCCATTTCGAGATTCTCTACGGCGCCTCCGACAATGAGCGCTCCTGGTGGGACAATCACCGCGCCTATGAGCTGGGCTATCGCCCGATAGGGAAGGGCGAGGATTTCCGCGAGCATGCGTTTGCCGAACAGGCCAAGCTGAAACCCGATCCGGTCGGCGACTTCTACCAGGGCGGCGCGTTCTGCAGCATGGAGTTTTCACGGCGACAAGAGCCGCATCGTCGAACGCAAGTAAAAGCAAGAGGGACAAAAGATGACCGACGGACTTCGCAAGGGACTGGCGAGCTATGGCGATGCAGGGTTCTCGCTGTTCCTGCGCAAGGCCTTCATCAAGGCGATGGGCTATTCCGACGACGCGCTGGACCGCCCGATCGTCGGCATCACCAACACCTACAGCGACTACAATCCCTGCCACGGCAACGTCCCTGACATCATCGAGGCGGCCAAGCGCGGCGTGATGCTGTCGGGCGCGATGCCGTTTGCGTTTCCGACCATCTCGATCCACGAGAGCTTTTCGCATCCGACCTCGATGTATCTGCGCAACCTGATGGCGATGGACACCGAGGAGATGATCCGCGCCCAGCCGATGGACGCGGTCATCGTGATCGGCGGCTGCGACAAGACGCTGCCGGCGCAGATCATGGCCGCGCTGTCGGCCGACTTGCCGACCGTGGTCATTCCCGTCGGTCCGATGGTGGTCGGCCATCACAAGGGCGAGGTGCTCGGCGCCTGCACCGATTGCCGCCGGCTGTGGGCGAAATATCGCGCGGGCGAGATCGACGACAACGAGATCGAGGCGGTCAGTGGCCGCCTTGCGCCGTCGGTCGGCACCTGCATGGTGATGGGCACGGCCTCCACCATGGCCTGCGTCACCGAGGCGCTCGGTCTTTCGCTGCCGATGAGCGCGACCATTCCGGCGCCGCATGCCGAGCGTTTCCGTCTCGCCGAGGCGAGCGGCAGGGTTGCCGCCGCGCTGGCGAAGGCGAAGGGGCCGAAGCCGAGCCAGTTCCTGACCAAGTCGTCGTTCCGCAACGCGCAGGTGGTGATGCAGGCGATCGGCGGCTCGACCAACGGGCTGATCCATCTGACCGCGATGGCCAACCGCACCGCGCACAAGGTCGATCTCGAAGCGTTCGACAAGCTCGGCCGCGAGGTGCCGGTGCTGGTCGACCTGAAACCGTCGGGCGAGCACTATATGGAGCACTTCCATCATGCCGGCGGCGTGCCTGTCCTGATGAAGCAGCTCGGCGATCTCATCGATCTCGATGCCAAGACCGTCGAGGGCAAGACGCTGCGCGAAGTCGTCGCGGCTGCGGAGGAGGTGCCCGGCCAGGATGCGATCCGCGACCGCAAACATCCGATCAAGCCTGAGGGCTCAATGGCGATCCTGCACGGCAATCTCGCGCCGCGCGGCGCCGTCATCAAGCACGCCGCCGCCAGCCCAAAACTGTTGCAGCACACCGGCCGCGCGGTCGTGTTCGAGTCCGTCGAGGACATGACCTTGCGGGTCGACGATCCCAATCTCGACGTCAAGGCCGAGGACGTGCTGGTGCTGCGCAATGCCGGACCGAAGGGCGCGCCGGGTATGCCCGAGGCCGGCTATCTGCCGATCCCGAAGAAGCTCGCGCGGACCGGCGTCAAGGACATGGTACGGATTTCCGACGCGCGCATGAGCGGCACCGCGTTCGGCACCATCGTGCTGCACATCACGCCGGAATCCGCGGTCGGCGGACCGCTGGCGCTGGTCAAGAACGGCGACATGATCCGGCTCGATGTCGCCAAACGCAGCATCGAACTTTTGGTCGACGAGGCCGAGTTGAAAAAGCGTCATGCGGCGTTGAAGCCGGCCGCGACGGGGGATTGGGCGCGGCGCGGCTATGGCTGGCTTCTCAACGAGACCATTTTGCAGGCCGACGAGGGCTGCGACTTCGATTTCATGCGCGGAAAAGGGAAGGGTTAGGCGGCCAAATCTTCGTCATTGCGAGCGAAGCGAAGCAATCCAGTCTATTTCCGCGGAGGCAGTCTGGATTGCTTCGTCGCTTTGCTCCTCGCAATGACGACGAAACCGTCATCTCGCAGTTGCGTTACGTCTCTCGTTTGATTGACAATCAAACGACCGCGATGGGATGATCAAAGAAAAATCATTCCATCAAGGGGGAGACGATGGCGAGCTTGAACAGGATTCTCGGCGCGGTCTTGCCGCGTCTATTTTTACCTTGGCCAGTGCCGCTGCGCAGGAGGTGAAGCACTATCGCTTCGCCTACGACCAGCCGAAGACGACCGGCTACGGCATCCTCGGCGACATCTTCGCCGACAAGCTCAAGGAGTTGAGCAAGGGCACGATGCTCATCGACCAGTATCCGGGCGCGCAGCTCGGGCAGGAGCCGCAGGTGCTGCAACTGGTGAGGGCAGGCGACGTCGAGTTCTGCATCTCGTCCTCGGCCAATGCCGCGACGCTGTCGCCGCAGGCCGGCGTGATGTCGATGCACTTCCTGTTCCGCTCCGAAGCGCATCTGATCAAGGCGATCGCCGATCCGGAAGTGGCGAAGGCGGTGAAGGCGATGATCGCGGAGACCGTGCAGGGCGCGCACGTGATCGCGCTGTCGACGCTCGGGTTCCGCAACATGTACTCCAAGCGCGAGATCAAGAAGATCGACGACATCAAGGGGTTGAAGGTGCGCGTGCAGGCGACGCCGACCGAGGACGTCACGTTCCCGGCCTACGGCGCGCAGATCGTGCATATGCCGTTCGGCAGCGTCTATACCTCGTTGCAGACCGGCGTGGTCGACGTCGGCGAGAACGGCGTCAACGTCTATCTCGCCAACAAGCATTATGAGGTGGCGCCCGTGCTGTCGATGACCGAGCACGAGGCCAACAACTCGCTGGTCTGGGTCGCCGACAAGACCTGGAACAGCCTGACGCCGGAGCAGCAGGGTTGGGTGCAGGCCGCGGCCGACGAGGTCAACCGCACCCAGCCGGCCAAGGCGCTCAAGCTCGAACATGAATCGCAGGACAAGCTGCGATCGATCGGCGTCAAGGTCGTCACCGATGTCGACAAATCGGGCTTTTCCGCCATCGCCGATCCCTTGCTCGACAAGCTTGCAAAGGACCTCGGCCCGCACGCGGAAAAGATCAAGAACCTGATCCGGGCGATTAATTAGGCAGTCGTCGACGGCCCTCCGCATTGCGCGGGAGGGCGTCGGCCTGTCACATGCCCATCGTTCCGATGTTCAATTGACAATCCGGCGACCCCAATGGTTTGATCCTGTCAAAATCAAACAGGGGGAAGCCGTGAATTTCAGAACCAAAATAATTGGCGGATGGCTTGTGGCGGCGGTGATGCTTGCCGCAAGCGCGAACGCGCAGGACGTGAAGCATTATCGCTTCGCCCACGACCAGCAGCTCAATTCCGGCTACAGCGTCGCCTACGACATCTTTTCCGCGAAGCTGAAGGAATTGAGCAAGGGGACGATGCTGGTCGACCAGTATCCCGGCGCCCAGCTCGGCCAGGAGCCGCAAATCCTGCAGCTGGTGAAGGCCGGCGACATCGATTTCGCGATCGTCTCGTCCGCGAACACCTCGACGATCTCGCCGCAGGCCGGCGTGATGTCGCTGCATTTCCTGTTCGCCAACGAGGATCACATCGTCAAGGCGCTCGGCGAACCGAACGTCTATGCGGCCATTCGCGACATGATCGACCAGACCACGCAGGGCATCCACGTGATCGGGCTCGGCACCCAGGGCTTCCGCTACATCTACGGCAAGAAGGAAGTCCACAAGGTCGACGACATCAAGAGCGCCAAGATCCGCGTGCAGGCGACCGCGACCGAGGACACGACCTTTGCGGCCTATGGCGCGCAGACCGTGCACATGCCGTTCGGCAGCGTCTACACCTCGCTGCAGACCGGCGTGGTGGAATTCGCCGAGAACGGCTTCAACGTCTACCTCATCAACAAGCATTACGAAGTCGCGCCTGATCATCAACGTGACCGAGCATGAGGCCAACAACGCCCTTGTCTTCATCAGCGACAAGCTGTGGCAGAGCCTCTCCGCCGACCAGAAGAAATGGGTGCAGGCCGCGGCCGACGACGTCAGCGCGCAGGAGCCGAAGCGCGCCTTCGAGCTCGAGCACGCCGCCGCCGGCAAGCTCGAGAAGGTCGGCGTCAAGATCGTCAAGGATGTCGACAAGTCGGGCTTCCGGACGATTTCCGAGCCGCTGCTCGACAAGCTCGCGCACGACCTCGGGCCGCACGCCGAAAAGATCAAGAACCTGATCCGCGCGGCGAAGTGAAGTTTGCCCTCCCCCTTGCGGGGAGGGTCGGCGCGAGTCGAACACGAGGCCGGGGTGGGGGTCCACACGAAGATTGCCGCGGCTAACCCCCACCCGGCGCTCCGTGCGCTTCGCTTACTCGCGCCACCCTCCCCGCAAGGGGGAGGGTGAAAAAACGTCCGAGGCACCTGAAGCAATGGCACTCGCCGATAAACTGGTCTTGCAGCGGCAGCGTCATCTGAAATGGCGGGCGCTCGACCGGCTCGAGACCGTGCTGATGGTGCTGTGCGGCATCCTGTGCTTCGGCTTTTCGATGTCGGTCACCGCCGACATCGTCACCCGCACCATCGGTCATCCCTGGCTGTGGCTGCAGGAAACCACCTCCGCGATGTTCATTTACGCGATCTTCATCGGCGCTGCGGTCGCGACCCGCCGCAACGACCATCTCTACCTGACCGCGATCGCGGAGGCGATGCATGGCCGCTCGCGCCTGGCCGTCGAGATCGTGACGCGGCTGATCGTGCTCGCCGTCGCGCTCTGCCTGATCCGCTACGGCTATCAAAATTATCTGCGCGGCTTCGGCTCGTTCCGGCTGCCATCCGGTCAGCCGATTTCGTATCTCTATTTCATCATCCCGATATCCGGCGTGCTGATCGCGCTGTTCACGATCGAGCAGATCGTCAACGGCATCGTCAACGGCTTCGACCACAGGGAGCCCACGCAGGAGGACCAGCCAATTCCGCTGCTCGAGACCCGTGGCGGAGAGGGGATGCAGCCGTGAGCCCGCCCGTCATCCTCGCAGTGATGTCGTTCTGCTTCCTGTTCTTCGGCTATCTCGGCGTGCCCGTGCCGTTCGCGCTGCTCGGCGGCGTCTTCATCGGCGCGACGCTCGCCGACGTCTCGCTTGCCGCCATCGTGCAGAAGATTTTCGATGGCTGCGACTCCGAGGCGCTGCTGGCAATTCCGTTCTTCCTCTTGGTCGGCGAGCTCATGAGCTCGGCAAATGTGGTGGTACGCATCGCCAATCTATCGGTGTCGCTGGTCGGTCATATCAGGGGCGGGCTGTCGCAGGTCGTTGTCGTGTTCTCGATGTTCTTCTCGGAAATGTCGGGCTCGACCACCGCCGACGTCGCCGTGATGAGCCGCGCGCTCGCCGGGCCGATGCGGCGCGAGGGCTACAAGTTCGCGTTCATCGCGGCAATCATCGCCTCCGCCTCGACCATTGCGGCGCTGGTGCCGCCGAGCATCACCGCGGTGGTCTATGGCGCGGTCGGCAATGTCTCGATCGCGGGCCTGTTCATGGCTGGCATCGTGCCCGGTTTCATGATCGGCTTCGGGCTGATGATCTACTGCTATTTCTTCGGTCCTTCGGGCCTGCGCAAGCCGCGCGCCCCGCTCAAGCAGGTGATATTCGCAACCGGCGATGCTGCGCTGCCGCTGATGATTCCGGTGATCCTGCTCGGCGGCATCCTGACCGGCTGGTTTACGCCGACGGAAGCCGGCGTCGTCGCGGTGATCTGGATCATCCTGGTGGTGATCCCCGCGCTCAACCGCGGCCACATCAGGAAAATCCCCTACGACTTCTGCCTTGCCGGGCTGATCTTCTCGCTACCGCTGATCACCATCGGCGCCGCCAACGCCTTCGGCTACATGCTGGCGTACCTGCGCGGCGCCATCGTCATCGCCGACTGGATCACCGGCATAGCCGGCAACGACCCGCATCTCATCATGCTGATGATGGTGCTGCTGTTCACCGTGGTCGGCGACTTCATCGAGCCGGTGCCGACCATCATCATCTTCATGCCGCTGGTGAATGCACTGACGCAAGCCGGCGATATCAATGGCGTGCATATGGGCGTGGTGCTGATCGCAACGCTGGCCTTCGGCCTGATCACGCCGCCTTATGGGCTGGTGCTGCTGATGGCGTCGAAATTCGTCGGCGTCAGTTTTGCGAAAGCGTTGCGCGCGGCGCTGCCGATCTATGTGGTGTTCCTGATCACCATCTGCTTCACGATCTACTTCCCGCAGCGTCGTGCTGTGGATTCCCAAGCACGTCATTCCGGAGTCGGTCGGCTGCTTCAAGTCACCGGCGGGAACGGGGTATATCTGCCCGAAATAAATCTGTCGTACGGCCAAGCGAGCGCGAGCGGACCCTAACCACAGGATTAGAGTTATCGTACACGCTGGAATCCCAGCGAACCTAACAACATCTGCCTGTGGTTATGGGTCCCCGCTTTCGCGGGGACGACATCATTTAGATTTGCTCGTAAATCTCTTCACCGCGGCCTTGAACTCGTCGGTATGCATGCAGTCGATGATGCCGTCGCGCTCGGCATCGAGCTGCTGCTCGATCGGCGTGGTCGGCGAGCGGTGGATCAGCGCCTTGGTCGCGGCGATGCCTGCGGGCGCAGTCTGCGCCAGCCGCAGCGCGAACTCGCGCGTCGCCGCCTTCAACTCGGCGGCCGGAACGACCCTGGCGACCAGGCCCCAATCATGAGCCTGCTGCGCGGTAAAACTGTCCTCGCCGAGATAGATCTGTAGCGCGCGGCGCACGCCCACGGTTGAGACCACGCCGACCGTGCCGCCGCCGTCGGGCGAGACGCCGAGCTTGTGATAGGCCGGCGTGAAGCGCGCGTCCTCGGTGGCAATGCAGAGATCGGCGACAAAGGCGAGCGACATGCCGGCGCCGGCCGCCGAGCCATGCACGCTGGAGAGAACGAGCTTCGGCATCCGGCGCAAAGTGGTGATGAAGGCGTGATAGTGCTTCAGCAGTTCGCCGACCACCGGCGCGATGGTGTCGCTGGCTGCGGCAGCACCGATGGTCTGTAGATCGCCGCCGGCACAGAAGGCGCGGCCTTCGCCTTCGATGACCAGCACGCGGATGTCGTCATTGACCTCGACGTCGGCGGCTGAGGGCTTCGAGCTTTTGCGCGATCGCAAGGTTGATCGAGTTGAAGGCCGCGGGGCGGTTCAAGGTGATCGTCGCGATGGGACCGTCAATGCGGAGCAGCGCGGGGTCATCTGGCTGGGAGGCAAAAGCTGGTGCGGTCGACATCGAAAACTCCCGGTCTGGAGCGGTAGGGCATTTAAATCGCGCAAGGGCAGGGTGACAATATCGGGCGAAGGCTGCAAGATAGGCCGCATCAAAAATACCGGGCGGGAGGAGTCACATGGACACGATGGTCGAACGTCCCGCCACCAGCGTCGATCCGTTCTCGCACGCGTTTCTGGACAATCCCTATCCGCATCACGAAGCCATGCGCGAGGCCGGGCCTGCGGTCTGGCTGGAGCACTACGGCATCTGGGCGATGGCGCGGCACCAGGAGGTGCGCGACGCGCTGACGGACTGGCAGACCTATTGTTCCGGCGCGGGCGTGGGCCTGAGCGATTTCCGGAAAGAGACGCCATGGCGGCCGGCAAGCATCATCCTGGAGGCCGATCCGCCCCTGCATACCCGCACCCGCGCGGTGTTGGTGCGCATCCTGTCGCCGGCGGCGATCAACGTGCTGCGCGAACGCCTGACCGAGGCGGCGGAGGCGCTGGCTGACCGGCTGCTCGACAAACGCGAGTTCGACGGCATCGCCGACCTCTCGGAAGCCTATCCGTTAAAGGTGTTTCCGGACTCGGTCGGGATTTCCGAGGACGGCCGCGAGAATTTGCTGCCCTATGGCAGCATGGTGTTCAACGGTTTTGGACCGCGCAACGACCTCTTCCAGAAGGCGATGGAATGTGCCGGTCCGGTGCGCGACTGGATCATGTCGAAATGTTCGCGCGATGCGCTGGCGCCCGACGGGCTCGGCATGCAGATTTTCAAAGCGGTCGATTCCGGCGAACTGACGGAAGCGGAGGCCGGCATGCTGGTGCGCTCGTTCCTGTCGGCCGGCGTCGACACCACGGTCTATGGCCTCGGCAATGCGCTGTATTGCTTCGCCCGAAGTATCCGGCGCAATGGAAAATCCTGCGTGAAAATCCCTCGCTGATCCGCCTCGCGTTCGAGGAGGTGCTGCGCTTCGAGGCGCCGGTGCAGACCTTCTTCCGCACCACCACCAAAGACGTCGATGTCGGCGGCATCAGGCTCGGTGAGGGCGAAAAGGTGCTGCTGTTTTTGGCAGCCGCCAATCGCGATCCGCGGCGCTGGGAGCGGCCGGACGAGTTCGACGTCAAGCGCCGCGCCACCGGGCATATGACCTTCGGCACCGGCATTCACGGCTGCGTTGGCCAGGCGGTCGCGCGGCTGGAGGCGGAAGCCGTATTCGGCGCGCTGGCCAGGCGCGTCGCTCGCTTTGAAATGACGGCCGAGCCGACGCGGCGGCTCAACAACACGCTGCGCGGTTTTGACACTCTCCCGCTGCGCATGGTACCGGCCTGAGGGATGACGCAGGGAGTTGTGATTGTCGGCGCCGGCCATGCCGGCTTTCAGGTCGCGGCCTCCTTGCGCCAGTCCGGTTACAAGGATCGCGTCGCCCTCATCAACGACGAGACGCATCTGCCCTATCAGCGGCCGCCGCTGTCGAAGGCCTATCTGAAAGGCACCGGCGGCCCCGACAGCCTGATGTTCCGGCCGCAGAAATTCTTTTCCGACCAGACCATCGAGCTGATGTCGGATCATGCCGTCGCGATCGATCGCGATGCGCGCAAGCTGAAGCTCGCCTCCGGCAACGCGCTCGACTACGGCCATCTCGTGCTCGCGACCGGCGCGCGCAATCGCCTGCTGGATCTTCCCAACGCCACGCTGCCCAACGTGCGTTACCTGCGCATCCTCGACGACAGCGAGGATTTGCGCGCGCGCCTTGCCGCCAGCAAGCGCGTGGTCGTGATCGGCGCGGGCTTCATCGGGCTGGAGTTCGCCGCCACGGCGCGGATCAAAGGGCTGGAAGTCGACGTGCTCGAACTCGCCAACCGCGTGATGGCGCGCGCGGTGACCGCCGAGGTCTCCGACTATTTCCAGAAGCGTCATGCCGAAGCCGGCGTGCGCATCCATCTCGGCGTGATGGCGACGGCGATCGAGGCCGACGGCGACAAGGTCACCGGCGTCAGCCTCAGCGACGGCCGGCATATCCCGGCCGACCTCGTCGTGGTCGGCGTCGGCGTCATCCCGAATGTCGAGCTGGCGAAGGATGCGGGGCTGCCGACCGCGTCGGGCATCATCGTCAACGATCGCCTGCTCACGGCCGACCCGAATATTTCCGCGATCGGCGACTGCGCGCTGTTCGACAGCCCGCGCTTCGGCGGCACCTTGCGGCTGGAATCCGTGCAGAACGCAACCGATCAGGCGAAGTGCGTCGCGGCGCGGCTGACCGGCGACGACAAGCCCTATGACGGCCAGCCCTGGTTCTGGAGCGACCAGGGCGACGACAAGCTGCAGATCGCGGGGCTGACCACCGGCTACGACCGCGTGGTGATGCGCGGCGATCCCGCGGCGAAGGCGTTCTCGGCGTTCTGTTATCGCGGCGACAAGCTGCTCGGCATCGAGTCGGTCAACCGCGCCGGCGACCACATGTTCGGCCGCCGCTTCCTGCCGCTGGAGCGCGCCTTGCCGCCGGAGAAGGCGGGCGATCCGGCGTTCGATCTCAAGGGTGCGCTGGCTTAAATCGCAGCCGCGACTTCCGCGGCCGTCGGCATCGACGGCGCGGCGCCCATCCGTTGCACGGAGATCGAGGCGGCGGCATTGGCGTATCCGAGCGCATCGCGAATGGTCGCGCCCAGTGCGAGTTGCGCCGCCAGCGCGCCGACAAAGCAGTCGCCGGCGCCGGTCGTATCGACGACCGTTACGCGTCGGCCTGGCATGATGATTGTTTCGCCATCGACCAATGCGAACACGCCGCGTTTGCCAAGCGTGACGCAGATAATTTGCTCGCGACGGACTTGCAGCGCTCGTGCCGCTCCGACGAAGCGCGCGGGATCGTCACCTTCACGAAGTTCCGCCTTCGCCAGCAAGCCAAGCTCGGTCTCGTTGAGCACGAGCATATCGACGAGATCGAGCAGGTCCTTGCCGAGTTCCCGCGCCGGCGCCGGGTTGAGGATGGTCGTCGCGCCGGCCGCTCGCGCCCGCGTAAAGAATGCCGAAATCGACGGCAAGGGAATCTCGAACTGGCTGACGGCCACATCGCCCTTTGCAAGCGGAACGGCCACGACATCGTCGGGAGTCACCAGCCCATTGGCGCCGGGAACGACCACGATGGTGTTGTCGGCGTCGGCGAGTGTGATGATCGCGGTGCCGGTGTGCGCGCCGTCGGTCTCGCGCACCCAGCTCAAGTTCACGCCCTGGCCGGCAAGAAATCCGCGCAACTCCACGCCGAACGCGTCCTTGCCCAATCGCCCGATCAGCGCCGTCGTCGCGCCGAGCTTGCTCGCGGCAACCGCCTGGTTGGCGCCCTTGCCGCCCGGAAAATACAGAACGTCCCTGCCAAAAACCGTCTCACCGACGCGCGGATGGCGTTCTGCCGTCGCCACCACATCCATGTTGATGCTGCCGGCGACGAAAACGCGCCCCATGCGCTAATCCCAAAACTCTTTCTTGCGGTTAACCTGGAATTCCTGCTTGACCGCGTCGATATCGGCCAGCGTCGGCAATCCGGCCTCGTTGCCGAGGCGCTGAATCTTGAAGGCCGATGCCGCGCGCGCAAACTCGAAATGGTCACGCCAGGCTCTAGCTTGGATGGGCGAGATAGGAATAGATGTAGGCGCCGTGGAACACGTCGCCGGCGCCGTTGGTGTCGATCACGCGCTCGGGCGCGATCGGAAGCGCGGGCGTGGTGCGGATCGCGCCGGTCTCGTCGTACCAGAGCAGGCCCTTCTCGCCCATGGTGATGCCGCCGACCCGGCAGCCGCGGCTCTTGAGATAGTCGAGCATCTTTTCCGACGTCAGGTGCATCTGCTCGCACAGGCGCTCGGCGACGATCGCGACATCGATGAATTCCAGCAGCTCATGCGTGTTGGAACGCAGCCCGCCGCCGTCGAGCGAGGTCAGGATGCCGGCCTCGCGGCAAAGCTTTGCGTAGTGGATCGCGGCGTCGGGCTGATGGCCGTCGACATGCAGCGCGCGGCAGCCGCCGAGATTGAGCAGCGGGAAGGGATGGATATGCGCGTCGTCGCGGCAGCGGACGATGGCGCGCTTGCCGTCCTTCGGCATGATGAAGGACAGCGACGAGGCGTTGACCTTGCGCGGATGGATCGAAATCCCGTATTTCGCGCTCATGTCCCAGAACATGCGCCCGAGCCAGTCATTGGCGACGGTCGCGATCAGGTCCGGCACGATCCCGAGCTTGGCGCAGCAGAAGGCCGCGGTCACCGCATTGCCGCCGAACGAGACGGCGTAGGCATCGGCAACATGCTTGTCGTCACCGGTCGGTATGTGGTCGGTGATGAAGGTGACGTCGATATAGGTCTGTCCGATGAAGAGGGCCTGCATAGGTTGTCCGTCGTGCGATTCTAAAGGGTGGTCCTGGCCCGGCGCTGCCAGAATAGCACCGGATGTTTCGGATGGTCGCTGAAATAATTCGCAATGCAGGCCACGCAACCGCTTGAGAAGAGGGCAGTGGCGGAATAGGACCGGGCGCGGCCTTCTAACGGCCGGCTGCCGGGATCGTTCCGGCACGCGAACATGACGGAGTTTCCCGTGATAAGCGGTCTCGATCACGTCGTCGTTCTCGTCGAGGACATCGGCAAGGGCACTGCCGCGTATCAGATGCTGCTCGGGCGCATGCCATCCTGGCGTACAAGCGGCGACGGCGCCGATCGCGTGCTGTTCACGCTCGAGAATATCACGCTCGAACTGGTGGCACCGGGCGGCGATGGCGCGGCGGGCAAAAGCATTCGCGAGGCAATCAAGGCCACCGGTACGGGGCTCGCCAGCATCTGCTTTGCGACACCGGACATCGCCAAAATGCATCGCCGTCTCGAGCGCGTGGCGCTGAAGCCGGAGCCGATTGCCGAGGTCGAGAGCCGCGACGCCACATCCGGCGCAGCGATGAAATGGAAGCGGACCCGCGCCGCGACCGAACTCACGCGCGGCGTGCGGTTGTTTTTCCTGGAACTGGATGGTGCGCGCCCGCGCTCGGAGGCCTCCGGCGCAGCCCCGATCGTCGGCCTCGATCACGTCGTGGTCGCAACCGAAGATTCCGAACGCGCCGCCGCGCTCTATGGCGCGCGGCTCGGGCTCGACATGGCGCTGGATCGCAGCCATCAGGACTGGGGTCAGCTGATGTTCTTCCGCTGCGGCGATCTCATCGTCGAGGTGGTGCGGCGGCCGGTCGCCGGGCGGCGATGCCACGCGCGACAGACTGTGGGGCCTGAGCTGGCGGGTCGGCGACATCGAGGCGGCGCGGGCGCGGCTGTTGGCCGATGGCGTCGACGTCTCGGAGGTGCGTACCGGCCGCAAGCCCGGCACGCGGGTGATGAGCGTGCGCAGTGGCACCTGCGGCGTGCAGACGCTGTTGCTGGAGCGTTCGCCGCGGGCTGGATGACGCCGCGGCCCGCGTGTTACGCCGGTCGCGCAACAAAAGCAAGAACCCTGGGAGCAAACGGAATGACCACCCAACGCCTCGGCCTGATCATGAACGGGGTCACCGGCCGGATGGGGCTGAACCAGCACCTGATCCGCTCGATCGTGGCGATCCGCGAGGCCGGCGGCGTCAGGCTATCGAACGGCGATCGCGTGATGCCCGATCCGATCCTGGTCGGCCGCGACGCCGCCAAGGTGGAGGCGCTGGCCAAGCAATTCAACATCGCCCGCCACACCACCGATCTCGACAAGGCGCTGGCGGACAAGAACGACAGCGTGTTCTTCGACGCCGCGACCACGCAGGCGCGGCCGTCGCTGCTGACCAAGGCGATCAACGCCGGCAAGCATGTCTATTGCGAGAAGCCGATCGCGACCAATCTCGACGAAGCGGTCGCGGTGGTGAAGCTCGCCAATGCGAAAGGCGTCAAGCACGGCACGGTGCAGGACAAGCTGTTCCTGCCGGGGCTGAAGAAGCTCGCCTTCCTGCGCGATTCCGGCTTCTTCGGCCGCATGCTCTCGGTACGCGGCGAGTTCGGCTATTGGGTGTTCGAAGGCGGCTGGCAGGAGGCGCAGCGGCCGTCGTGGAATTACCGGAAGGAGGACGGCGGCGGCATCATCCTCGACATGGTCTGCCACTGGCGCTACGTGCTCGACAATCTCTTCGGCGAGGTCGAGAGCGTGGTCTGCATCGGCAACACCGATATTCCCGAGCGCTATGACGAGGCCGGAAAAAGTATGCGGCGACCGCCGACGATTCCGCCTACGCGACCTTCAAGCTCAAGGGCGGCGTGATCGCGCATATCAACATGAGCTGGGTGACGCGGGTCTATCGCGACGACCTCGTCACCTTCCAGGTCGACGGCACCCATGGCTCGGCGGTCGCGGGCCTGACCGACTGCATGATCCAGGCGCGGCAGGCGACGCCGCGGCCGGTGTGGAATCCCGACGAGAAGCGGTTGCACGATTTCTACGGCGACTGGCAGAAGCTGCCGGACAATGTCGCCTACGACAACGGCTTCAAGGAACAGTGGGAGATGTTCATCCGCCACGTTTGCGAGGATGCGCCGTATAAATATACGCTGCTGGAAGGCGCCAAGGGCGTGCAGCTTGCCGAATGCGCGCTGCAAAGCTGGAAGGAGCGGCGCTGGGTCGACGTCGCGCCGATCAGGGTTTAGGAGGCTGCCATGAACAAGCCCGTGCTGCCGATGTCGTCGCTATCAGCTGCGCCTGCCGAAGGCGGACGGCGGCATCGAGACCTATCGCCTCGCGGCGTCGCGGACGTTTCCCGCGAAGCTCGAGGGCACGCTGAACCGCGTCGCGTTCTCCGCGGCGCATGTGGTCGCCAATCCGCTGGCCGATGTCGATCCCTGGCTTAGCGCCGCGGTCGACTGGGACAGGACGATTGCGTTCCGCGAGCATGTCTGGGATCTCGGCCTCGGCGTTGCCGAAGCGATGGATACCGCGCAGCGCGGCATGGGACTGGACTGGCCGACCTCGCTGGAATTGATCACGCGCTCGGTGCGCGCGGCCAAAACCCGCAACGCGCTGGTATTTTCAGGCGCCGGCACCGATCATCTCGCGGTCGAGGACGCGAAGACCATCGACGACGTGATCCGCGCATATGAGGAACAGGTCGCAGCGGTCGAGAAAGTCGGCGGGCGTATCATCCTGATGGCCTCGCGCGCGTTGGCCAAACTCGGCCGCAACGCCGACGACTACGCCAAGAGTCTACGACCGCATCCTCTCGCAGGTCCGCGAGCCCGTGATCATCCATTGGCTCGGCGACATGTTCGATCCGGCGCTCAGGGGATATTGGGGCACGGACGATCTCGACAAGGCGATGGCGACGGCGGTCGCCATCATCAACGCCAACGCAGCCAAGGTCGATGGCGTCAAGATCTCGCTGCTCGACAAGCAGCGCGAGATCGACATGCGCCGACGGCTCGACAAAAACGTCAAGATGTATACCGGCGACGACTTCAACTATGCCGAGTTGATCGCAGGCGACGATAAGGGTTACTCGCATGCGCTGCTCGGCATTTTCGACGCGATCGCGCCGGCCGCGTCCTACGCGCTGTCGCGGCTCGCCGCCGGCGACGAGGCCGGCTTCCACGACGTGCTCGGGCCGACGGTGCCGCTGTCGCGCCACATCTTCAAGGCGCCGACGCGCTTCTACAAAACCGGCGTCGTGTTTATGGCCTATCTGAACGACCATCAGGATCACTTCACCATGGTCGGCGGACAGGAGAGCGCGCGTTCGACGGTGCATCTTGCCGAGTTGTTTCGACTTGCCGATCAAGCCGGGTTGCTCGCCAATCCGGAACTGGCGACGCGGCGGATGAAGGCCGCCCTTGCCACGCGTGGCATCGAGAACTGATGCGCGATTTCTCTGCTGATCATCGCTGGCTGTCGCTGAACACCGCGACCGTACGCAAGCAGGGCGATCTCGTAGAGATCGCCGACGCCTGCGCGCGTCACGGCATCCGCGCCATCGATCCCTGGCGCGATCAGGTCGCGGCCGTCGGGCTCGACCGCGCGGTGCGCGCGGTGCGCGACGCCGGGCTTGAATTGTCGGGCTACTGCCGCGGCGGCATGTTCACCTCGGATGCCGCGCGGCGCGGCGAGGTGCGCGACGACAACCGTCGCTGCGTCGATGAGGGGAAGGCGCTGGGCGCGTCCTGCATCGTGCTTGTTGTCGGCGGCCTGCCGCAATATTCGCGACCCGGCAGCAAGGCCTCAAAGGATATCGCGGCGGCGCGCGGCCAGGTGCATGATGCGATCGCCGAGATGCTGGACTACGCAAGGCAAGCCAACATTCCGCTGGCGATCGAACCGCTGCATCCGGCCTACGCCGCCGACCGCGCCTGCGTGAACATGACCGAGCATGCGCTCGACATCTGCGACGCGCTCGACCCCGGTCGCAGCGGCGCGCTCGGCGTCGCGCTTGACGTCTATCATATCTGGTGGGACCCGAAGCTGATGAGCCAGATCGCGCGCGCCGGCAAGGATCGTTTGCTCGCGTTTCATGTCTGCGACTGGCTGGTGCCAACCAAAGACATCCTCAACGATCGCGGCATGATGGGCGACGGCGTGATCGACATCAAATCGATCCGTGCGGCCGTCGAGGCCCAAGGCTATGCCGGCTATTCCGAGATCGAGATTTTTTCCAACGACTGGTGGGCGAAGCCGATGGATGAGGTGCTGCGGACCTGTATCGAGCGGCACATGTCGGTGGTGTGAACCGCTTACTCCCGATCCTGATGCGCGAGCTGCAGCGTCACCAGCCGCGCCACCAGCGTGGCAGGATAGAGCTGACCGAAGATGGCTTCCATATTGCAGAGGCTGCGCGCAATCGGATGCGCGGGCGCGACGTCGCCATAGCCCGTCGTAGTCAGCGTTGCGAAACTGAAATAGATCAGTTGCGTTGCAAGCTTCGGACTGTCCTGCACCGCCATGCCGGTGAAGGCCTTGGGATCGGCAGTCCCGATGAAAGTATACATCGCCGCGAAGATGATCGCGACCGTGAGGTACAGCAGCACGGCGCCGATCACGCGGTGATAGGTGACGCGGCCGGGCGCAAAGGTGGCGCGCGCCACCGCCCAGGCCAGCGTCACGCCGACGATCAGCCAAGCTCCGGCAAACAGATTGAGATCGAGGATCGACGGCGACTTGATGCGCAGGACCGCGCCGATCACGATCATGACGAGTGCGACCAGCATCGCCGCGACCGCCATGCCGCTGCCGGACATCATGAACACACCGCCGACCAGGAAAAGTGCCAGCAGCAACTCGAAGACCTGGAACGCGAAGATGCCGAGCCCCTGAAGCGGTGCGACGACGAACATCATGACGACCAGCAAGACCGTCAGGACAGTCAGCAGCTGATCGCCCCAACGATCCCTAATCTTTTCAGTGTCCATCGATCAATTTCCCGTCTCACACGGCACGCTGAGAAATCCGCGGAAGCGCACGCGGCCGCCGCGCACCGGCTCACCATCGAGCGCGTAGCGCGGAAAGCGCGCGAGATATCGCGAGATCGCGATCGCGCCCTCCAGCCGCGCCAGCGCCATCCCGGCGCATTGATGCGCGCCGGTCGCGAACGCCAGATGCCGGTTGGGGTTGCGGCCGACGTCGAAGCGTTCGGGGTTGGGGAATTGCGCGGGGTCGCGGTTGGCGGCGCCGATGCACAGCGTGATCGGCGTGCCGGTGGGCAACGAGAGGCCGCCGAGCGCGACTGGCGCGACCGTCATGCGGTTGCCGAGCTGGTTCGAGCTTTCATAACGCAGCATCTCCTCGACCGCGGTCTTGATCAGCTCCGGCTGCGCGATCAGCCGCTGCTTCTCTTCCATGCAGATCGACAAGGTCACCAGCCCATTGCCGATCAGGTTGGTGGTGGTCTCATGCCCGGCATTGAGCAGGAAGATGCAGTTGTGCAGCAGCTCCTTGGCGCTGAGCTTTTCGCCGTTCGGTTCGCCCTGGATCAGCTTGGTGAGCACGTCGCGCTCGGGATTGCCAGGTTTTGCGCGACGACGCTCCACCAGGACTTCCAGATACGCGAGGAAGTCCGCGACGGCCTTGTTGCCCCGTGCGGCAGCGGCTTCGCCGATGACAGGTTCCAGCGCCCCCAAAATCGCCAGCGACCAGTCGCGCAAGGGCTCGCGCTCGTCATGCGGCACATCGAGCAAATTGCCGATCACCTCGACCGGAATGGCGGTTGCGAAATCGCCGATTAGGTCGAATTGGCCCTTCGCCGCAAGACGATCGAGCAAACCGTCGACCAGCCGGATCAGGTCGCCTTCCATCTCTGCGATGGCGCGTGGCGACAGTGCGCCCATGATCAACCGCCGCACGCGGGTGTGGATCGGCGGATCGTTGAAGACGAGACTGGTGGTGTGGTGCTCGTAGAGCAGGGAGTTGCCGTATTTCGGCGCGAACTCTTTCTTCTTGTCGGATGAAAAAGCCTTCGTGTTCTTGTAGGCCGTGACGAGGTCGTCATAGCGCGTGAGAAAAATAGCGCCGTTCGGCAGCCGCTTGACCGGATCATTTTCCCGCAGCGCACGATAGGTCGGATAGGGATTGGCGTAGAATTCCGGCGTCAGCCGTTCCAGATCGAAATTCTCCGCCAGCTCGCGCCCGTTCCCGGTCATCCGTCATACTCTTTATGGATAGCGATATGCGTTTTTGCTCTTTCGCAAAGCGTGCGGCCCTCTAATGTCCCGCGACCCTCTTGCTAGCCGACCGGACATCAAAATGCACGCCCGTGCCGACACATCCAGTGAACAAGGGGCCGATTGGCCCGAGGATATTTTCGCGATTCTGCAGCGCTTCGACGTGCGCCAGGTGCCCTACGTGCCGGATGCCGGCCATTCGCAGCTGATCAAGCGCGTGCTGGCGTCGTCCACGATGCGCGGTATCCCGCTGACCACCGAGGAAGAAGGCGTGGCGCTGCTCGCGGGCGCCTGGGCCGGCGGCCAGCGCGGCGTGCTGCTGATGCAGTCGAGCGGCGTCGGCAACTGCATCAACATGCTCTCCCTGACCCAGATCTTCCGCTTTCCGTTCCTGACGATCGTGACCATGCGCGGCGAGTGGGGCGAGTTCAATCCTTGGCAGGTGCCGATGGGGTCGACGACGCAGGGCGTCTTCGAACTGTCCGGCGTGCGCGTGCTGCGCGCGACCCATCCGGGCGAGGTCAGGGAAGTAATGGAGGCGGGCGCGCGCCAGGCCTACGACGCCTGCACCGCCACCGCCGTGCTGCTGTCGCAGCGCCTGATCGGCACAAAGGTGTTCGTGAAATGAGCAAGGCCAATCTTCTCGACCGCCGCGCGGTGGTCAAATCGCTGCTGGCCGACCGCAGGGATGCGCTGGTAGTCGGCGGTCTCGGCGCCACCACCTATGATCTTGCCGCGGCCGGCGATCACGCGCGGAATTTCTCGCTGTGGGGCGCAATGGGCGGCGCGGTCATGATCGGTCTCGGACTGGCGCTGGCGCAGCCGAAACTGCCGGTGGTCGTCATCACCGGTGACGGCGAGATGCTGATGGGCATGGGAAGCCTTGCCACCGTCGGCTTGCAGAAGCCGGCCAACCTGACCATCATCGTGCTCGACAATGAGTGCTATGGCGAAACCGGCGGGCAGGCGAGCCATACCCAGGCTGTGACCGACCTGGTCGGCGTCGCCAAATCCTGCGGCATCAAGGATGCCCGCTCCTTGGAGACCATGGGCGAGATCGAGGCCTATGCGAAGGGCCTGCAGGACATCACAGCCGGTCCGCGTTTCGCCAACGTCAAGATCGACAGCGCCGAGGCGGAGCGCGTGCTGTCCAACCGCGACGGCATGTTCGTCATCACCCGCTTCCGCGGCGCGCTCGGTTATCAGGCGATCTAGCTTTTCTGGTTCCAATTTCTGGGTTGCGCCGCAGCAAAATCCTTGACTTTAGACGTGGGTGAGTGCTTACTCACAAGATGACCTCGCTTCGTATGACCAGCGATTTGCGCCGGCAGCTCATCCTGGGCGCCGCCAAGCGCTGCTTTGCCCGCAACGGCTTTGCCGGCACCACGACCAAGAGCGTGGCGGCGGCCGCGGCCATTTCCGAGGCGCTGCTGTTCAAGCACTTCCCCTCCAAGGCGGCGCTTTATGCCGAAATCCTCGCCGAGGAGTGCGAGGCCGATCCGTCGCTGGCGCATCTCCTGGGGCTGCAGCCGTCCACCATGGCCCTGGTTGAGCTGATGCGGTCCATGGTGCGGCATTTTCTTGATATCGCCGACGGCCCGGACGTGGAGGAGGCGGAACGGCTGCGGCTGATGGTCACCAGCCATCTCGACGACGGCGAGTTCGCCCGTCTGCTCTATGCCAAGGTCGAGAAGCTGATCGGCCCGATGTTCGTGGCTTCGCTCGAGGCCGCGATCGCATCCGGCGACGCCTCGCGAATCGGCCGCGCGCCGGCCAATCTGTTCTGGTTTGCCCACCACACCGTGTTGACGGCGGCGATGACGCGCCTTCCCGCCGTGCCCTGTCTTGCGTATGGCGACGAAGGCGGACTCGAACGCCAGCTGTGCGAATTCCTGCTTCGCGGCATCGGCCTTCACGACGCCGTAATTACTGCTCAACTGACCCGCGATTTCACGCACGTCCCGGCCCAGCCGGCCACCGCAGAAGGTGCATGACATGAATATTGCGACCGAACCCAAGCTCGCGGGCAAGCCGATCGACGGAAAGGGCCGCGCGCGCCCGGTGCGGCTGGTGCGCTGGTTCATCATCGTTGGCTTCATGCTGGCCATCGTGGTCGGCGGCATCGTCTATTTCCAGTTCTCGAAGGACGCCTTCCTGAAGAACATGTTCGCGACGATGAAGCCGCCGCCGGCGACCGTCACGGTGGTCGAGGTGAAATCCGAGGTCGTGCCGAACCTGCTGACCGCGGTCGGCGGACTTGCCGCCGTGCACCAGGTCAACGTCACCTCTGACGTCTCCGGCCGCATCACCGAGATCAAGTTCGAGCCCGGCAGCCATGTCGAAGCCGGCGCACCGCTGCTGCAATTGTTCGACGGGCCCGAGCAGGGCGATCTGGCGAGCTTCAAGGCGCAGGCGCAAGGCGCGCAGGCGGCGCTGGAGCGCGCCAAGCAGCTCGCCTCGCGGCAGTTCGGTCCGCAATCCACCGTCGATGCGACACAGGCTACCTACGACCAGGCGATGGCCGGCATCGCCAAGACCCAGGCCCTGATTTCGCAGAAGCTGGTGCGCGCGCCGTTCGAGGGCGAGCTGGGCGTACGCATGGTCGAGGTCGGGCAGTACCTGACCGCCGGCACCAATATCGTGTCGCTGACCGCGCTCGACGAGCTCTACGCCAACTTCACCGTGACGGAGAAGGATTCCGGCGCGCTCAAGGTGGGCCAGATCGTGCGCATCAAGGTCGACGCCTATCCGGGCCGGAGCTTCGAGGGCAAGATCACCACCATCGAGCCGCAGATCATGGCCGACACGCGCAACATCCGCGTGCAGGCGACGATCGCCAATCCCGATCACATCCTCAAGCCCGGCATGTTCGCGACCACCACGGTGGTGCTGCCGGACAAGCCGCCCGTCATCACCGTGCCGGAGACGGCGGTCGACTACACGCTCTATGGTGACTCCGTGTTTCTGATTACGGAGAAGAAGGAGAACGACGGCAAGAGCTCGCTGACGGCGGTGCGCGCCTTCGTGCAGACCGGCAATCGCATCGACGGCCGCGCCGAGGTCCTCAAGGGGCTGAAGCCCGGCGACCGCGTCGTGGCGGTCGGCCAGCTCAAGCTGCAATCGGGCTCGGCTGTCGTGATCTCGTCCGATCCGCCGCCGCCGATTCCGGCGAATCCGCCGCGTTACTGAGCACGCACTTTTAGAACCAGAACTGCTTTGAGGCGGCCGATGGTCTTCACCGATATCTTCATCAAGCGCCCGGTACTGTCGGTCGTCGTCAGCCTGCTGATCCTGTTGATCGGCCTGCGCGCCGGCGCGGTGTTGCCGATCCGGCAATATCCGAAACTGTCGAACACGGTGGTCAACGTCACGACCGTTTATCCCGGCGCGTCGGCCGACCTGATCCAGGGCTTCATCACCACGCCGATCGAGCAGGCGGTCGCCTCCGCCGAAGGCGTCGACTACATCACCTCGTCATCGGTGCTGGGCACCTCGACGATCCAGGTCTACATCAAGCTGAACTTCGACCCGAACCAGGCGCTGACCGAGGTGCTCGCCAAGGTGAACTCGGTCAAATATCTCATTCCGAAGGAATCCAACGACCCGATCGTCACCAAGTCCACCGGCCAGACCACGGCGGTGATGTATATCGGCTTCTCCAGCGAGGAATTGTCCGGCAGCGCGATCTCCGACTATCTGACGCGCGTCGTGCAACCGGTGCTGTCGACGGTCGACGGCGTAGCCTCGGCCGACATCCTCGGCGGCCAGACCTTTGCGATGCGGCTGTGGCTCGACCCGGTCAAGATGGCCGGCCGCGGCATCTCGCCGGGCGACGTGCAGGCGGCGATCCAGGCCAACAATTTCCAGGCGGCCGCGGGTCAGGCCAAGGGCTATTTCATCGTCTCCAACGTCTCGGCCAATACCGACCTGCAGAACGTGGGGCAGTTCAAGCGCATGATCGTCAAGGCCAAGGACGGCGGCTTCGTGCGCATGGAGGATATCGCGACCGTCGAACTTGCGGCCCAGAGTACCGACGCCAGCGTCGCCTTCAACGGCGAGCACGCCATCTTCATCGGCGTGCAAGCGACGCCGCAGGGCAATCCGCTGACCATCGTCAGGGGCGTGCGCGCGCTGTTCCCGGAACTCGAGCGCAACCTGCCGCCGTCGATGAAGATGAAGGTGGCCTATGACTCCACGAGGTTCATCCAGTCCTCGATCGACGAAGTCGAGAAGACGCTCGGCGAAGCCGTGCTGATCGTCGTCGTCGTGATCTTCCTGTTCCTCGCCACGTTCCGCTCGGTCATCATTCCCGTCATCACCATTCCGCTGTCGCTGATCGGCGTCTGTTCGCTGATGCTGCTCGCGGGCTTCACCTTCAACCTGCTGACGCTGCTCGCGATGGTGCTGGCGATCGGGCTCGTGGTCGACGACGCCATCGTGGTGGTGGAGAACATCCACCGCCATCTCGAAGAGGGCATGCCGCCGGTGCAGGCCTCGCTGAAGGGCGCGCGCGAAATCGTCGGGCCCGTGATCTCGATGACCATTACGCTGGCGGCCGTGTACGCGCCGATCGGCTTCCTCGGCGGCCTGACCGGCTCGCTGTTCCGCGAATTCGCCTTCACGCTTGCAGGCTCCGTGATCGTGTCCGGCGTGATCGCGCTGACGCTGTCGCCGATGATGTGCTCGGTGTTCCTCAAGAGCGCGGAGGAAGGGCGTTTCGCCAAGCTCGTGAACAAGGTATTCGGCGCGATGACGCGCTGGTACGGCCGCAAGCTCGACCGCTCGCTCGACTATCGCCCGGTTACCTTGCTGTTCGCGGTGACGATCCTCGGGCTGGTCGGCTTCCTGTGGATGCACACCTCCAAGGAGCTCGCGCCCGAGGAGGACCAGGGCATCGTGTTCGCGCTGCTCAAGGGGCCGAAATACGCCAACATCGATTACCTCGATTTTTACGGCGAAAAGCTCGACAAGGAGTTTCAGAAATTCCCCGAGACCGACCTGCGTTTCGCGCTGAACGGCATCAACGGCCCGCAGAACGGCATCGCCGGCATGCTGTTGAAGCCGTGGGATGAACGCAAGCGCTCGTCGATCAAGTTGAAGCCGCTGGTGCAGGGCGAAATCTCCAAGATCGAGGGTGTCCAGGCCTTCGCCTTCAACCTGCCGCCGTTGCCGGGCGGGCCGGGCGGCCTGCCGGTGCAGATGGTGATCAATTCGACCGCCGGCTTCCAGGCCTATCTATGAGCAGATGGAGAAGCTGAAGGACGCCGCGCGCAAGAGCGGCCTGTTCATCGTTTCCGACAGCGACCTCGCCTTCAACCAGCCGACGGTGAACGTGAAGATCGACCGCTCCAAGGCGAGCGACCTCGGCATCAACATGGCCAATATCGGCAACACGCTGGCGACGCTACTCGGCGGCAACTACGTCAACCGCTTCAACCTGGAGGGCCGTTCGTACCAGGTGATCCCGCAGGTGCCGCGCAACATCCGCCTGTCGCCGGAATCGCTCGGCGGCTACTACGTGCCGACCTCGACCGGCCAGCAGGTGCCGTTGTCGACGGTGGTGTCGATCGATACTTCGACCGCCCCGAACGCGCTGACCCATTTCAACCAGCTCAACTCCGCGACCTTCCAGGCGGTGCCGATCCCCGGGGTAACGGTCGGACAGGCCGTCGACTTCCTCGAAAGCGAGGCGAAGAAACTTCCGGCCGGCTTCAGCCACGACTATCTCGCCGATAGCAGGCAATATGTGCAGGAGGGCAATCAGCTCGTCATCACGCTCGGATTCGCCATCGTCATCATCTTCCTGGTGCTGGCGGCGCAGTTCGAGAGCCTGTGGGACCCGCTGGTGATCATGGTGTCGGTGCCGATGGCGATCGTCGGCGCGCTGATCCCGCTGTTCTTCGGGGTGGCGACCATGAACATCTACACCCAGGTCGGCCTTTTGACGCTGGTCGGGCTGATCACCAAGCACGGCATCCTGATGGTGGAGTTCGCCAACGAGCTGCAGATCAACGAGGGGCTCGACAAGCGCTCGGCGATCGAGATGGCCGCGCGCATCCGGCTCCGCCCGATCCTGATGACGACGGCGGCGATGGTGACCGGCCTGATCCCGCTGCTCACGGCGTCAGGCGCCGGCGCGGCGAGCCGTTTCTCGATCGGCCTCGTCGTGGTGGCGGGCATGTCGATCGGCACGCTGTTCACGCTGTTCGTGCTGCCGGCGGTCTATGTGACGCTCGCCACCAACCATCTGGCCAAGCGCTCCTCCGACCGGACCCGGCAGATCGCCGAATACGATCTCGACCGCCAGCTCAAGACCACCTGATCACGTTGTCACAGTTTCGCGGGCGGCAACATCGACTGTTGCCGCCCGCGGCTTCACGCGTGATAGTCCGTTTTGCCGGCACGCCCTTCAGGCAGCGCCCAAAAACAGGATGGCGCGATGAAGCGACGCGAATTTCTGGCAGTCCTTGGTGGCGTGGCTTTGGCCGGACCGGGACCGGCACAAGCCCAGGCTGGACGGACCTATCATCTCGGCACCCTCACGCCGGTCGGCCCGATCGGCCCCGAGAGTCCCAACGGAAAGATCCTGCTGAAGGCGCTGGCGGAGCGCGGCTACGTGCTCGGCCAGAACCTCACGCTGGAAGCCTATGGCGTGATGGGCGACGTCACGAAGCTTTCCGGCCTGCTCCAGGACATGAAAGCGCATGCCGTCGATGCCGTCGTTATCATCGGCTACCCCTGCGCGGTGGCAGCCAAGTCGGTCGGCCTGCCGACGGTTGCGGCCTTCGGCCTTGGCGATCCCGTCGAGACCGGACTGATCCAGAGCCAGGCGCATCCCGGCGGCAATATCACCGGCATTTCCGACGTGGCGGCGCTGCTGACCACCAAGCGGCTCTCGCTGCTGAAGGAGCTGTTGCCGAAGCTGAAGAAGGTGGCGATGCTCTGGAACCGGGACGACCTTGGCATGACGCTGCGCTACGAGGCGTCTGCAAAGGGAGCGCGGGCGATCGGCGTCGAGGTGGAGGCGATCGGGGTCCGCGCGCCGGACGACTTCAACGAGGCCTTCTCGGTGATGTCGGGCGATCCGCCGGACGCCATCCTGATGGTGGCGGATTCCCTGACCAACCTGAACCGCAAGCGGGTGTTTGAGTTCGCAGCCGCCCGGAAGATTCCAGCGATATATGAGTACGACTTCCTGGCCCGCGACGGCGGCCTGATGTCCTACGGGCCGGATATCACGGAATCGCTGGAACGTGCTGCCGCGCTCGTCGACCGCGTCTTCAAGGGGGCGAGCCCGGCCGACCTGCCGTTCGAGCAGCCGACCCGCTACCTTTTTGTCCTCAACCTTAAGACGGCCAAGGCCGCCGGGCTCGAAATTCCGCCGACCCTGCTGGCACTTGCAGACGAGGTTATCGAATGACTTGCCGCATTGCGGCAAGAGACAAGGGCGGGCCTTCTTGCTAAATTGAAGCCCGATGAGCATTTCCCTGCATCCCGATACGCCCGAAGGACGTACGCTGGCCGCCGCGGCCGCGGCCGCCGAGGCGTCCGTGGCGGCAACGAAGCGGGGGAAAATCCGCAGCCGGCTGTTCACCAAATATGTCGCGCTGTTCGTCGCTGTCGTGGCGATCGCGCTGGCTTCCAACGGGATTTTCGAGGTTTTCTTCTATTATCGCGAGCACAAGGCGGCGCTGATCCGCATTCAACGCGAGCAAGCCGAAGCCGCCGCCGCCAAGATCAGCCAGTTCATCAAGGAGATCGAGAGCCAACTCGGGTGGACCACGCAGCTGCCGTGGTCGGCGGCCTCGCTCGATAACCGGCGATTCGACGCGCTGCGCCTGCTGCGCCAGGTTCCGGCCATCACCGAACTGGCGCAGATCGATTCGACCGGCCACGAGCGGCTGCGCGTCTCACGGTTGGCGATGGACGTGGTCGACAGCGGCCTCGACCTCTCCAAGGACCCGAAATTCACCGAGGCGGTCGCCCACAAGGTCTATTACGGGCCGGTTTATTTCCGGCGCGAAGTCCGAGCCCTATATGACGCTGGCGCTGGCCGGCACCCGCAAGGACGCCGGCGTCTCCATCGCCGAGGTCAATCTGAAGCTGATCTGGGACGTGGTCTCCAACATCAAGGTGGGCGAGCACGGCCACGCCTATGTCGTGGGCTCACAGGGTCGCCTGATCGCGCATCCCGACATCAGCCTCGTCTTGCGCAACACCGACATGTCGAAGCTCGTGCAGGTGCAGGCGGCGCTCGCCGAGCAGCAGGCGCTTGCCGAACAGGCCGACCAGGCGTCGCAAGCCGCCCAGGCAGCGGCGCGACCGCCGGCTTCGTCGTCGCCGCCACCCTCGCCGCCGCAACCAGCATCACCACCGCGGATGCCGGCCTTGGAATCCCGCGTGGATTCCCTGCAGGGCGCGCTGAACATCCAGGGCCAGGAGGTGCTGACCGCCTATGCGCCGATCATGCCACTGCGCTGGCTGATGTTCGTCGAGCTGCCGGAGCAGGAAGCCTACGCCTCGCTTTACGCGCGCTGCAGCGGCTTGCGGTCGTGCTGCTGGCGGCATCGATCTTCGCGGTGCTCGCCGGAATCTTCCTGGCGCGGCGCATGGTCGGCCCGATCCAGGCGTTGCGCGCCGGCGCCGAGCGCATGGGCGGCGGTGATTTCTCGCAGCATATCTCGATCAGGACCGGCGATGAGCTGGAGGGCCTCGCCAACCAGTTCAACGACATGGGCTCGCGGCTGCAGGAATCCTATGCCGACCTCGAGAACAAGGTCGAGCAGCGCACCTCGGAGCTGACGGAATCGCTGGAACAGCAGACCGCGACCTCGGAAGTGCTGCAGGTCATCTCGTCGTCGCAGGGCGAACTTGGGCCGGTGTTCCAGACCATGCTCGAAAGTGCCACGCGCGTTTGCGGCGCAAGTTTCGGTACGATGAATTTGTGGGACGGAGAAAGATACAAGATCGTTGCCACTCACAACATCCCGCCCGCGTTCGCCGCCTACAGGGAACGAGAGCCGATCGCCCCGCAGCCGGGAACCGGGCTGGCGAGGGTCATAGAAACGCATAGCCCGGTTCAGACCGCGGACCTCAGAACCAGCCAAAGTTACAAAGACGGCGTTCCCCATGTGGTTGGGATGGCCGATATCGCGGGTGCCCGGACAATTCTCACCGTGCCGATGCTCAAGGAAGATGAATTCGTGGGCACCATCACGATTTTTCGTCAGGAAGTGCGCCAGTTCACAGACAAGCAGGTCGCTTTGGTGGAAAACTTCACCAAACAGGCCGTGATCGCCATCGAGAACACGCGCCTGCTCAACGCGTTGAAGGATCGCACCGAGGAGCTGTCGCGTTCGCTGGACGATCTGCGCACCGCGCAGGACCGCCTGGTTCAGACCGAGAAGCTGGCCTCGCTCGGCCAGCTGACCGCCGGTATCGCGCACGAGATCAAGAACCCGCTGAACTTCGTCAACAATTTCTCGGCGCTCTCGGCGGAACTGATCGACGAGATGAACGACGTGCTGAAGGACATCAAGATCGACGACAAGACGCGCGAAGAGGTCGACGAGTTGACGCACATGTTGAAGGGCAATCTCGAAAAAGTCGTGCAACACGGCAAGCGCGCCGATTCGATCGTCAAGAACATGCTGCTGCATTCGCGCGAGGGCAGTGGCGAGCGCCGTCAGGCCGATATCAACGCGATCGTGGAGGAGAGCCTCAATCTCGCCTATCACGGCGCGCGCGCCGAGAGATCAGGATTCAACATCACGCTCAAGCGCAACCTCGATCCCGACGCCGGCGCGGTCGACCTCTATCCGCAGGAAATTACCCGCGTCTTCCTCAATCTGATTTCGAACGGTTTCTACGCCGCCACCAAGCGCAAGGAAACGAGCAACGGCGATTTCGAGCCGGTCCTGAGCGCGACCACCAAGAGCCTGGGCAATCGCGTCGAAGTGCGCATTCGCGACAACGGCACCGGCATCCCGCAGGAGGTGAAGGAGAAGATGTTCAATCCCTTCTTCACCACCAAGCCGGCGGGCGAGGGAACCGGGCTCGGCCTGTCCATGAGTCACGACATCGTGGTGAAACAACATGGCGGCAAGATCGACGTAGCGACAGAGCCCGGTTCGTTTACCGAATTCATCATTACGCTGCCGCGAACCCAGCAAGGCAATACTGGAGGCACACATTGAGCGCTTACATTCTCGTCGTCGATGACGAACCGGATGTGGAGTCGCTGTTTCGCCAGCAATTCCGCCGCGACCTTCGGTCGGGACGGTTCAAGATGGAATTCGCGCCGTCGGCGCCGGTCGCAATCGAGCGGGCCGGCGAACTTCGCGATCCCTCGCTGGTTCTGATCCTGTCGGACATCAACATGCCCGGCATGAGCGGGCTCGAGATGCTGCCGGAGGTGCGCGCCAGGCGCCCCGACGTGCCCGTCATCATGATCACCGCCTATGGCGACGCCGAAACAAAAAAGAAGGCGATCGAGCGCGGCGCGGAGGGGCTGTTGACCAAGCCGATCGACTTTTCGCTGCTGCGCCAGGAGATCGACACCAGGCTCGGGCAGGCGGCATGAGCATCACCGTTCTGTTCGTCGACGACGAGCCTGATCTGGAGGCCCTCGTCCAGCAGAAATTCCGCAGGCAGATCCGCGACGGCGCGGTGAAGGTCATGTTCGCGCATGACGGTCTCGAGGCGCTGGCGACGATCGAACAGAATCCGCCATCGACATGGTGGTCAGCGACATCAACATGCCGCGGATGGACGGCCTGTCGCTGCTCGCGAAGCTGCAGGAGTGCGAGGACGCGGCGCGCAAATCGACCGTCATCGTCTCCGCCTATGGCGACATGAGCAACATCCGCACCGCGATGAACCGCGGCGCGTTCGACTTCCTCACCAAGCCGATCGATTTCGGCGACCTCGAGGCGACCATCGACAAGACCGTCCGCCACGTCGAGATGTTCCGCGAGGCGCGCCGCCGCCAGGCCGAGGCCGAGCGCGCGCACGCCTCGCTGTCGCGCTATTTCTCGCCGCAGATCGCGAGCCGGCTGGCCTCCAACGGCGAGGACGGCAACGGCATGGAGGTGCATCGCCGCGACGTCGCGACCATCTTCACCGATGTCACGAGCTTCACCACGCTGGTGGAGAACATCGAGCCGGAAGTGCTGAGTGCGTTGCTGAACGAATATACCGGCGGGATGACCGAGATCATCTTCGCCCACGAAGGCACGGTGGGCAAGATCATCGGCGACGGCATCCATATCCTGTTCAACGCGCCCGGCGACCAGCCGGACTACGCAACGCGGGCGATCGCCTGCGCGCACGACATGGACGCCTGGGCGGAGGAGTTCAAGGCGCGCTGGCGGGCCAAGGGCGTCAATTTCGGCGTGACCCGGATCGGCGTGCACGCCGGCCCGGCGCTGGTCGGCAATTTCGGCGGCGACAAGTATTTCGACTACACCGCCCATGGCGACACCATCAACACGGCCTCGCGCCTGCAATCCGCCAACAAGCAATTGGGCACGCGCATCTGCGCGAGCGAGACGGTTGCGAAGGCGGCGGAGAATTTCAAGGGCCGCCCGGTGGGCGACATCGTGCTGCGCGGCCGCAGCGAGCCGCTCCGCACCTATGAGCCGTTGCGCGAAGAGGCCTTTTCGTCGCCGGCAACCGCGCAATATGGCGAAGCCTTCGCCAAGCTCGAGGCTGAAGACGCCGGCGCGATGCCGGCCTTCGCCGCGCTGGTCGGCATGCATGCCGATGATGCGCTCGCGGGCTTCCATCTCAAGCGACTGCTCAACGGCGCCAAGGGCGTCCGGATGCAACTCGAATAGGTTGACCCATATGACAAGCGATTTTGTCGCCGGCAATTACCGGTTCATCCCGGCTGTGTTCCAGTATTCGGCGGGCTCCGCGGCGATGCCGGGCTATGAGATCGAGCGCGTGCGTTTCCACAGATGGTTGCCGCTGGCGGACGGCTTTGCGGCGGCCGCAAAATACATCCAGGCGGCGGGCCGGCCGCTGACGGCGTTCTGTGCCTGCGAATTGCGCTCGCCCGCGGCGTTCACCGACGACGGATTCCGCAAATTCAACGAGCACTACGTCAAGACGCTGAGCGAATGGGGCATCTATGATGGCAAGAGCAATCCGGTGGCGCGCAGCAATGTCTGTCCCGAGCTCGATCCGCCATCGGAGCCGTCGTTCTATGCCTTCTCGTTCACGCGGCCGAGCTCCAGCGCGGGCCCAAGCTTCGTGATATCAGGCAGCGGCGAGGCGCGGGAGGGCGGCGCGACCTATGCGGAGCGCACGGTGGCCTACCGCGACATCAGCCCCGACGGTATCAAGGACAAGGTCCGGCATGTGGTCGGCGCGATGGAGAGTCGCATGGGCGCCTTCGGCCATGGCTGGAAAGATGCCACTGCATCGCAGGTCTATACCGTCCACG
This sequence comes from uncultured Alphaproteobacteria bacterium, assembly GCA_963791665.1. Classification (GTDB taxonomy): domain Bacteria; phylum Pseudomonadota; class Alphaproteobacteria; order Rhizobiales; family Xanthobacteraceae; genus Bradyrhizobium. The sequence goes on from CAWBTH010000010.1 coordinate 58,851, forward strand.
ACTTCCATCACGCGCTGGCGGACGAACTGGTGAAGCGCGGCGCGGTGCGGGCCGGCTTGACCTGGCATTTTGCGCGGCCGCCGGTGATCGATCTCGAATACGAGATGGATTGCCGCCGCGTGATGCGGGAGACGGTGATTTAGGCGGTCGTCATTGCGCAGGAGCGAAGCGACGAAGCAATCCAGAATTTTTCCGCAGACGAGCCTGGATTGCTTCGCTTCGCTCGCAATGACGAGTGCAAATAGCTAACGCTCCCTTGGATCGAGCGCGTCGCGCAGGCCGTCGCCCACGAGGTTGAGCGACAGCACCACCAGGAAGATCGCAAGCCCCGGCCAGATCGCCATCCATGGCGCGTTGGTGAGGAAACGCTGCGCGGCATTGAGCATGCTGCCCCAGGACGGCGACGGCGGCTGTTGCCCCAGGCCCAGGAACGAGAGTGCTGCTTCCGCGATGATCGCGGCCGCGACCGACAGCGTGGCCTGCACCAGCAGCGCCGGCATGATGTTGGGCAGGATATGGAACAGCGCGATGCGCCAGCGCGGATTACCCATGGCGCGCGCCGCTTCGACATAATCCTCGACCTTGACGCTCATCACCTGGCCGCGGGTCAGGCGGATGAAGATCGGCGTCGCGGTGACGCCGATCGCGATCATGGCATTGCCGAGGCTCGGCCCGAGGAAGGCCGCCAGCGCGATCGCGAGAATCAGGAACGGGCAGGCCAGCATGGCATCGGTGATGCGGCTGATCAGCGCATCGATGAAGCCGCCGCGATAGCCGGAGAGCAGGCCGAGCGGCACGCCGACCGAGAGCGCGATGCTGACCGAGATCGCGCCAGCCAAAAGCGAGGCGCGCGTGCCATAGATGACGCGGGCCAGCACGTCGCGGCCGAGATCGTCGGTGCCGAACCAGTGCAGCGCCGACGGCGGCTTGCGCACCAGCGACCAGCTCGTGGCGATGGGATCGAACGGCGCGATCAGGGGCGCGAAGATCGCAAGCAGCAGGAAGATGGCGAGAACGATGAGGCCGACCACCGCGCCCTTGCGCTTCAACAGCCGCCGCAGCGCGCGGCGTGCCGGGCTTTCCAGCTCATCATGCGAACCGGCGAGGGAGGCGTTGAAGGTGGCGTCGACCATTTCAGCCCCTCAGCCGCGGATTGACGAGGATATAGGCGATGTCGGCGATCAGGTTCAGCGTGATGTAGATCGTCGCCGTCACCAGCACCACGCCCTGCACCACGGCATAGTCGCGGTTGAACACGGCATCGACGATCAGCTTGCCGAAGCCGGGAATGGTGAAGATCTGCTCGGTCAGCACGGCGCCCGACAACAGCGTGCCGAGCTCGAGCGCACCCAGCGTGATGACCGGCGTCAGCGCATTGCGCATCGCATGTTTGAGGATCACCGAGCGCTCCGACAGGCCCTTGGCGCGGGCGGTGCGGACATAATCGCTCTCCAGCACCTGCAGCATGGCGCTGCGGGTATGGCGCATCAGGATCGCGGCGATCGCATTGCCGAGCACGAAGGCCGGCATGATGGTGGAGGCGAGGCTGGCGCCGAGATTCTCGAACGGCGACACGTAGCCGGAGGCCGGCAGCCAGCCGAGCTCGATCGAGAACAGGAAGATCAGCATGATGCCGAGCCAGAAATTCGGCGTCGAGATGCCCCACAGCGCGAAGATGTTGGCGCCATAGTCCCAGGCGGTGCCCTTCTTCACGGCGGAGATGATGCCGGCGGGAATCCCGATCAGGAACGCGATCACGATCGCCATCGAGGCCAGCTGCAGCGTCACCGGCAGCTTCTGCGCGATCAGCTCGCGCACCGGCACCTTGATGCGCAGCGATTCGCCGAAATCGCCGGAGAGCACGCCCTTGACCCAGTAGACATATTGCACCGGCACCGGCTGATCGAGCCGGTATTGATGACGGATCTGTTCGATCACGGCGGGGTCGCGCTCCTCGCCGGCCATCACGAGCGCGGGATCGCCGGGCAGCAATTGCTGCAGCGAGAAGATCAGGATCGACACGAAGAACAGTGTCGGCACCAGCTGGGCGATGCGGCGCGCGAGGAAGTTCAGCATGGGATACGCACCGGCGCTTGCATTCCCTCCCCGCTCCTGTCCGACGAAGCCCGCCTTCGGGCGAAGGCGGATGCGGGGGAGGGGCAGGGTGGGGGGTAAATAACAGGCATCGGCGCAAGAGAAAACCGCCACCCCCAACCTCGAGAGCGAGCTTTGCTCGCCTCGGACCCCGCAAGGGGGAGGGGAGCGGAGAGAGCGTCGATGCTGACAGTCGTCACTTCAGTTTCAACCCGATCACCCGCACCAACCCGTCCGGCATCTGCTTGTAGCCTTCGAGCTTGGTGGTGTGCGCGATCAGGATCGTGCGATGGAAGATGTAGATGATGGGTTCGTCATCCAGCTCCAGCTTGGTCAGCTTCTCGTACAGCGACTTGCGTTGGGGCAAGTCGGTGACGAGGCGGGCATCGTCGAGCGCCTTGTCGGCGTCTGCATTGGCCCAGGCACTGTAGTTCTGCGGCGCATTGCTGTGTTGGAATACATAGGAGTTTCCATCGGGATCGATGCGTCCGCTCCAGGCCAGCATGAAGGCCTGATACTCACCGGCTTCGGCCTGCTTCAGCGAGGTCGCGAATTCGGTGACGCGGATCTTCATGTCGAAGCCGGCTTCGGCTGCCATCGACTGCACGACTTGCGCAACCGCCTCGGTCTCGGCGCCCTTCGGCACCATGAAGTCGACGGCGACCGGCGGCGTGACGCCGGCCTCCTTCAACAGCGCCTTGGCCTTCTCGACGTCGCGCCCGCGGATCGGGAAGGCCTTCTGGTAATAGGGATGATCCGGATTGACCCACTGGTTGCCCGGCTTGAACTCGCCGTTGAAGACAACCTGGTTGATCGCGTCGCGATCGATCGAGAGATCGAGCGCCTGCCGCACTTTTGCCGACTGGCTGAGTGGGCCTTTGTTCTTGTCATGTCCGATGTTGAGGGTGATACCCTGATAGCCGAGCTCGGTCGCCGTCGAGAGTTTCAGGCGCGGATCAGCCTTCACGTCCTTGATGTCGGTGGCCAGCAGACGCTCGAGCAGGTCGAGCCCGCCGGATTTCAGGTTGGCGAGCCGCACGGTGGCGTCGACGATCGGCAGGAACACGATCTTGTCGATGAAGACGTTGTCCTTGTTCCAGTAGTCGGCGAACTTCTCGAACACGATGCGATCCTGCTGCACGCGCTCGACGAATTTGTACGGACCGGCGCAGACCGGATGCAAGCCGAACTTGTCGCCCTCGGCCTTCGCGGCCTTCGGCGACATCATCATGCCGGCGCGATCGGTGAGTTGCGCGATCAGCGGCGAGAACGGCGATTTCAGCACCAGCTTGATGGTGAGAGGGTCGACCACCTCGACATGGTCGAGCTGCGCAAGCTCGGGCTTGCGGAACGAGCCGGGGAAAGTGAGGTGGCGCTCCAGCGAGAATTTCGCGGCCTCGGCATCGAACGGCTCGCCGTCCTGGAATTTGACGTTCGGCCGGAGCTTGATCGCGACCTCCTTGCCGTCATCGGAGGTCGAATAGGACAGCGCGAGCTGCGGCACGATATTGAGCTTCTCGTCGATGTCGAACAGCTTGTCGCAGAAAGACGCGAACACGATGCGGCCGACATAGGTGCGCGCCATGGTGGGATCGAGGATGTCGGGGTCTTCGGCGAGCCCGATGCGAAGCGTAGTCTGGGCGAATGCGCCCGCCTGGAAAGTCAGCAGCAACGCCGCAGTCGCGGTTGCCAAACGCATCATCTTCATCGCTACCCGTCCCTTGTCCTCTAGGTCATGACCTGACTATAGCAACCCCGGCCTGCGCCGGTCCTTCCTCCGAAAGGCTGAAGGCGGCGACCAGTTTCTCCAGCGCCGGCGAGAAGCCGCCATCATGCGGCACCACGCCTTCGGCTGCCGGCAGTTCCGCGACACGATGACAAGCAACCTTATGTTCTGCAATTGCACGTCCCGTGCCATCGGCGATCAGTTCCGGCACCTCGGTGCGGCAGCGCTCGATCACAAAGGGACAGCGGGTGTGGAAGCGGCAGCCTGAGGGTGGATTGAGCGCGCTCGGCATCTCGCCTTGCAGGATCATGCGGGCGCGCTTGGCCTGCGGCTTCGGCACGGGAATGGCCGACAGCAGCGCGCGGCTATAGGGATGACGCGGCGAGGCGAACAGCGCCTCCGTGGCCGCGGTCTCGACGATGGTGCCGAGGTTCATCACCGCGACGCGGTCGGCGATGTGCTTGACCACCGCGAGGTCATGCGAGACGAAAATATAGGCAAGGCCGAGCCGTTGTTGCAGGTCGCGCAGCAAATTGAGGATTTGCGAACGAATGGAAACGTCGAGCGCGGAGACCGGCTCGTCGCAGATGATCAGCTTCGGCTCGACCGCAAGTGCCCGCGCAATCGCGATGCGCTGGCGCTGGCCGCCGGAAAATTCATGGGGATAGCGGCGCGCAAAACGCGGCTCGAGCCCGACCAGGCGCAGCAATTCCTCGATCCGTGCGCGGCGCTTGTCCGGAGGCACGAGGGCATGCAGGGCCAGCGGCTCGCCGAGGATTTGCCCGACCGTCATGCGCGGGTTGAGCGAAGCGTAGGGGTCCTGGAAGATGATCTGCGCCTGCCTGCGGAACGCGCGCAAGGCGTCGGCGTCGAAGCCGAGCAGGTCGCGGCCTTCGAAACGAATGCGGCCGCTGTCCGGTTCGATCAGGCGCAGCACCAGACGGCTGACGGTGGACTTGCCGCAGCCGGATTCGCCGACCAGCGCCAGCGTCTCGCCGGCATCGACATGGAAGCTGACGCCGTCGACCGCTCTGACGAAAGCGGTCGGCCGGCCAAACAGGTTGCGCGTGGCCGGGAAATGCTTGACGAGGTTTTCGGCTTCCAGCAGCGCGGTCACGACACCAGCCTTTCCAGCGGCGCCCTGATGCAGCGCGAGGTGTGGCCGGGGTTCACCTCGACCAGCGGCGGCGCCGCCGCGAGGCACGCATCCGCGACGAACGGGCAGCGCGCAGCGAAGCGACAAGCAGATGGCGGGCTCGTCATGTTCGGCACCATGCCCTCGATGGTGGCGAGATGTGTGGCGCGGTGGTCGAGCCTTGGAATCGAGCCGAGCAGGCCGACGGTGTAGGGATGCTGCGGCGAGGCAAACAACTCGTCGACCGGCGCGCGCTCGACAATCTCGCCGGCATACATCACCGCGACCTCGTCGCAGACCTCGGCGACGACGCCGAGATCGTGGGTGATCAGAATGATGGCGGCGTTGCTCGCCGCCTTCAGTTCGCGCATCAGCTCGAGGATTTGCGCCTGCAGGGTGACGTCGAGCGCCGTGGTCGGCTCGTCGGCGATCAACAGGCGTGGGTCGCAGGCCAGCGCCATCGCGATCATGACGCGCTGGCGCATGCCGCCGGACAGCTTGTGCGGATATTCGTCGATCCGCTTTTCGGGAGACGCGATATGCACCCGCCGCAGCAAGCCAATCGCGCGCTCGCGCGCGGCGCGGCGCGAGCCGCCGCGATGGCGCAGGATGGTCTCGACGATCTGGTCGCCGATGGTGAAGCTCGGATTGAGCGAGGTCATCGGCTCCTGGAAGATCATCGCCACGCGGTTGCCGCGCAGATCGCGCAGCGTTTCGTCGTCCGCCGTCAGGAGATCGAAGCCGTCGAAGCGGATCGCACCAGAGACTTCGGCGGATCGCTTCGGCAACAGGCCCATGATGGCGAGGGAAGTGACGCTCTTGCCGCAACCGGACTCGCCGACCAGCCCCAGCGTGGCGCCGTTAGCCACGGAGAGATCGACGCTGTCGACCGCGTGGGTAGTGCGGCCGTCATCGCCATGGAACAGCACGCGCAAATCCCTGATATCGACGAGCGGACCGGCCATCAGGTCTCGCTCGTAGTCGCTGCTGCAATCGACGCATCGATGGTGGCGCGGTCGGTGATCCCCGCGGGGTTCTGCCGGGTCGGCAGGAATTTGCGGAAATGCACCCAGCGCTCCCCACTGACGCGCTCGAGCCGTTCGAGTTCGGCAAGGGGATCAACATGATCGTCGACGCGCAGATCGAGCGCCGACCATTCCTCGCCGCTATTGATCAGCAGGGCCGCGGATTGCTTGCCGCGCTTGTCGCCTCCAACAGCTTCGCCCGCGCGCATTGCTGCGATCAGCCGTCGCGCGAACGGCAGCGTGGCGTTGGCGCGATAGGCGTTCGCGGTTTCGTCCAGCACTTGCGGGCCTGCCAGCATGTTGCCGGCGATGGAAAAGCTTTCGCCCGCAAGATGCCCGCACCAGTCGACGCAATCCTTGCCGGTATGTGCGGCGATGCGGCCCTGCGCATCCATGATGTGCAGCTGCCGGCTTTCGCGCCCCTCATCGGTCGCAAGCAACGCCGTGACGATCTCCTGCGGGTTCTTGCCGTCCTGCAGAAGTTTCACGCCGTCGATGCCGTAATAGGGATTGACCAAGGCTTGCGTCGCGACGCCGCCGATACCGGGCGCGATGTGCGGCACCCGCGCGCCGACCGCGAAGAATTTGGTCGCGACCGCGATGCCGAACTGGCCGGTTGCGCCGTCTCTCGCGATGATCGACCAGGTCATCTCAACTCAACACTTTTCTGGGCATGATCTTTTCGGAAAACCGCTTCACACTTTGCGCTAACGCGGCCCTTCGGGTCCGGATCATGCCTCAACGACCCGCGGCGTAGCCCTGCATGCCCCTGGGATTGGCGGCGGCGCGGCGGCGCTTGCCGACGCGGGAGGCGGCGGTGAGGCGGCCCTCCGACCAGTCGGGACCGGTCTCGACCACATGGCCGCGGCGCGCGAGCTCGTCGCGGCTCGCCTTGGGTACGCGGTTCTCGACCACGAGCACGCCCGGACGCGCGGTGCGCGGCCAGAACGAGATCGGGAAATGCTCGGAGTGCCAGGCCGGCGCGTCGATCGCCTCCTGCAGGTTCATTTTCGCGTGGACGTGACGCAGGAAGAACTGCGCGATCCACTGATCCTGCTGGTCGCCGCCGGGCGAGCCCCAGGCGAGATAGGGCTCGCCGTCGCGCAGCGCCATGGTCGGCGACAGCGTGGTGCGCGGCCGCTTGCCCGGCGCGAGCGCGGCGGGATGGTTCTCCTCCAGCCAGAACATCTGGGCGCGGCTGCCGAGGCAGAAGCCGATCTCGGGAATGACCGGCGAGGATTGCAGCCAGCCGCCCGACGGCGTCGCCGAGATCATGTTGCCCGCGGTATCGATGATGTCGAAATGCACGGTGTCGCCGCGCACTTCGCCGAAACGGCCGACCGTCGGCTCGCCCGCGCCCATGGCGCCGACCGCCTCGCGATGGCCTTCGGCGCGGCGCAGCTTCACCACCGCGCCGAAACCTTCGACCGAGCCCGGCGTGAAATCCAGCGAGGCCTTGTCCGAGATCAGCTTGCGGCGCTCGTCGTTGTAGGCGTCCGACAACAAGGTCGCGATCGGGATCTCGTTGAATTTGGGATCGCCGTAAAACTTCTCGCGATCGGCATAAGCGAGCTTGGCGCATTCGACCTGGAGGTGGATGAACTCGGGGCTGGTGGGATCGAGCCCGTCGAGATTGAAGCCCTTCAGCAGCGCGAGTTGCTGCAGCATGACGGGACCCTGGCTCCAGACGCCGGCCTTCTGCACGGTATAGCGGCCGTAGTCGTAAGCGAGCGGCGCTTCCACCGTGGGCACCCAGCGCGCCATGTCGTCGGCCGACAGCACGCCCTTGTGCGGCGCGCCCGAAACATCCATCACGGCCTGCGTGCGGCAGAACTTGTCGATCGCCTCCGCGACAAAACCGTGCGACCAGGCTTTTCGCGCGCGCTCGATCTGGGCAACGCGGTCGCCGCCTGCGCTCTCGGCCTCTTTCAGGATGCGCGCGTAGGTTTCCGACAGGGTCTTGTTAGTGAAGATGGTGCCGGGCTTCGGCACGTTGCCATCAGGGAGATAGACCGCGGCCGAGGTCGGCCAGTGCTTGCGAAACAGTTGTTCGACCGTCTGGATCGTGGCGGCGGCGCGCTCGACCAGCGGATAGCCATTGCTTGCATAGGCGATCGCGGGCTCCAGCACGTCGCGCAGCCTCAATGTGCCGTAGTCGCGCAGCAGCAGCATCCAGGTTTCGAATGTGCCGGGCACGCAGGCCGCGAGTAGCCCGGTGCCGGGCACCATCTCGAGCCCTTCGCTCTTGTAATGCGCAATCGTCGCTTTCGTCGGCGCCGGACCCTGGCCGCAGATCACCTCGGTTTTTCCGCGCTTCACATCGTGCACGATGACCGGCACGTCGCCGCCGGGACCGTTGAGATGCGGCTCGACCACCTGCAGCGTGAAAGCGGTCGCAACACCCGCATCAAAGGCGTTGCCGCCTTTTTCCAGCGTCGCCATCCCGACCGCGGTCGCGATCCAGTGCGTCGACGTCACGACGCCAAAGGTGCCCTCGATCTCGGGCCGCGTGGTGAAGGGATCGGGATTGATGTTGCTGGCCATGGGATTGGCTCCTTCTTCGGGCGGGCGCACTTGATCACAGCGGCTGGCGTCTGCCAACTGGTATGCCAACTACCAACAACCCTTTGATCAGGCTGGCGCGGGGGCCGTGTTGACGGCATGGCAGGCCACGCCATTGATCAGTTCCGGCACCTCTCTGCGGCACAGCTCGAAGGCGATCGGGCAGCGCGGATTGAAGGTGCAGCCGGGCGGCGGATCGATCGGGTTTGGAATCTCGCCCTTGACGGGAACCCGCTGGCGGCCGGACATCGCCAAATCCGGCACCGCGCCGAGCAGCATTTTTGTGTAGGGCATGCGTGGCGCGGCGAACAGTTCGCGTCCTTCCGCGATCTCGACAATGCGGCCGAGATACATCACGCCGATGCGGTTCGCCATGTGGCGAACGACCGCGAGGTTATGGCTGATGAAGAGATAGGTCAGGCCGAACTTGTCCTGCAGGTCGCGCATCAGATTGAGGATCTGCGCCTGCACGGAGACATCGAGCGCCGAGGTCGGCTCGTCGCAGACGATGAACTCGGCTTCCGAGGCGAGCGCGCGTGCGATCGCGATGCGCTGCCGCTGTCCGCCGGAAAATTCGTGCGGGAATTTGCTGCCGTCGTCGGGATGCAGACCGACCAGATTGAGCAATTCGCCGACGCGATCCCTGATTCCGCGCTCGCCCTGGATCAGGTCGAAGGCGCGGATCGGCTCGGCGATGATGGCGTCGACCCGGAAACGCGGATTGAGCGAGGCGTAGGGGTCCTGGAAGATCATCTGGATGCGGCGGCGCAGACGACGGCGCACCTGCGCCTGCTTCGCATCGGTCATCGACACGCCGTCGATCACGACTTCGCCCGCGCTTGGCGGCAACAGGCCGACCACCATCCGCGCCACGGTGGTCTTGCCGGAACCGGATTCGCCGACGAGTGCGAAGGTCTCGCCCTTCCTGATGTCGAAGGTGACGCCGTCGACTGCCTTGAGATATTCGAGATGGCCGCCTTCGATCACGCGGTTCAGCCACGGCTTGGAGACGTCGAACACGCGGCGCAGGTTTTTGACGTCGACAAAGCTCATGCCGCGCTGTCCTTTGCGGCGGCATCATAGAGATGGCACGCGACGGCCTGCGCGCCCTGCGGAATCGGCTCCGGCCGATCGATGCGGCAACGGTCGAACGCGAATGCGCAGCGCGGATTGAACGAGCAGCCTCTTGGAATTGCCGACAACCGCGGCATGGAGCCGGGAATTTGCACCAGCCGCTTGTCCTCGCCCGCAAGCGTCGGGATCGCGCCCATCAGCCCCTTGGCGTACGGGTGCAGCGGATTGCGCACGACGTCCTGCACCGGGCCGATCTCGGCGATACGGCCGGAATACATCACCGCGACGCGGTCGGAGGTTTCCGCGATCACGCCCATGTCGTGGGTCACGAGCATGACGGCAGTGCCGTGGTCGCGGCCGAGCCGCTTGATCAGCGTGATGATCTGCGCCTGCACGGAAACGTCGAGCGCGGTGGTCGGCTCGTCGGCGATGATCAGCTCCGGTTCGGCGCAGATCGCGAGCGCGATCACCACGCGCTGGCGCATGCCGCCGGAAAACTCATGCGGATAGGCGTCGATGCGCTTTTCGGGCGCGGGGATGCCGACTTCGGCCAGGAGATCGATGGCGCGCTTGCGCGCCGCGCTGTCCGACAGGTTCAGGTGGGTCTTGACGGTCTCGACGATCTGGTCGCCGATGCGGTAGAGCGGGTTGAGGCTGGTCAGCGGGTCCTGGAAGATCATGCCGATCCGTTTTCCCCGGATACGGCGGGTCTCTTCCGGCGGCAAATGGTCGATGCGCGTGCCCGACAGATAAATCTCGCCGCCGGAGATTTGCCCGGGCGGATCGATCAGCCCGATCACCGCAAGCCCCGTCACCGACTTGCCCGCGCCGGATTCGCCGACCACGCCCAGCACCTCGCCCTTGGCGATGTCGAAGGAGACGCCGTCGATCGCGCGCAACGTCGCGCGGCGGGTGGCGAACTCCACCTCAAGGTTGCGCACGGAGAGCACGGGTTCGGTCATCTGAGCTTTGGATTGAGCGCGTCGCGCAGCCAGTCGCCGAGCAGATTGATGGAGAGGATCAACGCGGCGAGTGCAATACCGGGGAAGGCGACGATCCACCATTCGCCGGCGAACAGATAGTTGTTGCCGATCCGGATCAGCGTGCCGAGCGAGGGCATGGTGTCGGGCATCCCGAGGCCGAGGAACGACAGCGTCGCTTCGGTGAGGATGGCGAGCGCAAGGTTGATGGTGGCGATGACGAGCACCGGGCCCATGGCGTTGGGCAGCACGTGGCGCAGCATGATCACGGGGGCGGGCAGCCCGATCAGTTGGGCGGCCGCGACATAATCCTTGTTCTTCTCGACCAGCACCGAGCCGCGCACGGTGCGGGCATATTGCACCCAGAAGCTCAGCCCGATCGAGAGCACCAGCACCAGAAGCATGCTGTTTTCATTGAGCCGGTTGCCGAACACGGACTTGGCGACGCCGTTGACCAGGAGCGCAATCAGGATGGCGGGGAAGGTCAGCTGCACATCGGCGATGCGCATGATCAGGCTGTCGACTTTGCCCCCGACATAACCTGCGACGAGGCCGAGCAGCACGCCGAGCACGCCTGAGAACACCATGCCGAGCACGCCAACGACCAGAGAGAGGCGCAGGCCGTAGAGGATCGCGGACAGCACATCGCGGCCCTGCTCGTCGGTACCGAGCAGATAGGGGCTTTGTCCGTCCGCGGTCCAGAGCGGCGAGATACGCGAATTGATCAGCTGCAGCTGCGCCGGATCGAAGGGGTTTTGCACCGACAGCAGCGGCGCAAAGATTGCGAGCAGGAAAAACAGGATCGTGACGGCGCCGGCGACCATCGTCAGCTTCGAGCGGCGGAAGGAATAGAACACGTCGCTTTCCAGCGCGCGCCTGAGCCACCCGTTCGCCGCCGGGCGCGGGCTCTGCGCGTTCACTTCCGGTGGATGCGGTGCGACGGCGTCAGTCATGGATTTACGCCGGTTTGCTGATGGTCGAGCGCAAGCGCGGATCGACCACGGTGTAGAGGATGTCGACCACCAGATTGATGGTGACGAAGATCAGCGACACCATCAACAGGTAAGCCGCCATGATCGGGATATCGACGTTCTGCACGGCCTGCACGAACAACAGTCCCATCCCCGGCCACTGGAACACGGTCTCGGTGATGATCGCAAATGCAATAACCGAGCCAAATTGCAGGCCGACTACGGTGATCACGGGCACCAGCGTGTTGCGCAGCGCGTGACCGAAATGGATCGCACGCGTGGTCAGTCCGCGGGCGCGGGCGAAGCGGATATAGTCGGTGCGCAGCACTTCCAGCATCTCGGCGCGCACCAGCCGCATGATCAAGGTCATCTGGAACAGGCCGAGCGTGATCGAGGGCATGATCAGCGCCTTCAGCCCGGAGACGGTGAGGAGACCCGTGCTCCACCAGCCGAGCTTCACGACCTCGCCGCGGCCGAATGACGGCAGCCAGTTCAGGATCACCGCGAACAAATAGATCAGCAGGATGCCGATCAGGAAGGTCGGCAGCGAAATGCCGATCAGCGAGACCGCCTGAAAGACCTTTGCCAGAATGGAGTCGCGGCGCAGCGCGGAATAGACTCCCATCAGGATGCCGAACACCAGCGCCAGGATGGTGGCGCAGGTGGCGAGTTCCAAGCGTCGCCGGCATGCGCTCCTTCAGGAGGTCGGCGACCGGTTGGCGGAACTGGTAGGAGATGCCGAACTTGAACTGCGCCGCGTTGATGAAGTAGCGCGCGAACTGCACGGGAATCGGATCGTTCAAGCCCGAGCGACTCCCGGATCGCCTGGCGCTCGGCAAAGGAGGTGTCGATCGACACCATCTGGTTCACGGGATCGCCGGCAAAGCGGAACATCGAGAACGAGATGATGCCGACGGCGAGCATGACGCCGATGGCCTGGATTGCACGGCGAAGAGTGAAAGCGAGCATGCTTCACGTCTCTCTGGAACACGGTGCGCGCATCATTGCCGCCCCAAAACAAAAGGTCCCGAAAGCGATGCGCCTCCGGGACCGTGCCGTCAATCCGTCATTCCTGTTTGGTCGCCCAGTAGAGCAGGACCTGATTGTCCGCGCGCTGGGTCAGTTTCACCTTGCTGGATACGCCCCACGCCAGCGCCTGCTGGTGCAGCGGGATGTAGCCGTAGTCCTTGATGCCGATCTCGAAGGCCTGCTTGATCAACTGATCGCGCTTGGCGGTGTCGGTCTCGAACGTGATCTTGTCGGTCAGTGCGTCGACGTCCTTGTTGCAGTAGTCGCCGAGATTGGCTTCGCCGCGGGTCGAATCCTTGGGATCGTCGCGGCAGCCCATGATGTCATGCAGCACGTTCTGCGAGTCCATCGTCGCCGGCGTCCAGCCCAGCAGATAGAACGAGGTCTGGAAGCCGCCGGGCTTGAGCACCTTGGCGAAATACTGCGCCTTGGGCTGCGCCAGCAGGTTTATCTTGACGCCGATGCGCGCGAGCATGCCGACCACGGCCTGACAGATCGCGGCGTCGTTGACGTAACGATCGTTCGGGCAGTCCATCGTCAGCTCGAAACCGTCGGGGTAGCCGGCCTCGGTCAGCAGCTTCTTGGCGCCATCAGGATCGTATTTCGGCCGCGTGAAATCCTTCGACAGCGGATAGAGCTCGGGCGCGATCATCAAGGCGGACGGCGTCGATAGTCCCCGCATGACGCGGCTCTTGATCGCTTCGATGTCGACCGCCTTGTAGAAAGCCTCGCGAACGCGGACGTCCTTGAACGGGTTCTTGCCCTTGACGCTGGAATAGAGCAGTTCGTCGCGCACCTGGTCCATGCCGAGGAAGATGGTGCGCAGCTCGGGGCCGGTCATCACCTTGGCGATGCCGGAGGAGTTGACGCGCGCGATGTCCTGGATCGGCACCGGCTCGATGACGTCGACTTCGCCCGACAGCAGTGCTGCGACGCGGGTGGCGTCGGAGCCGATCGGGGTGAAGATGATTTCCTTCAGATTATGCTCGGGCTTGCCCCACCAGTTCGGATTGACCTTGAATACGGTCTTCACGCCGGGCTGATGGCTCTCGATCATGAAGGGGCCGGTGCCGTTCTCGTGCAGCGAAGCATAGCTCGGCGTAGTTGCAGAGGCGGGCGTGGGCGCGACCGAGTTGTTCTCCTCGCACCACTTCTTGTCCATGATGTACCAGCCGTCCCATTGCGACATCAGGATCGGATTGGGCGAGGGCAGGACGACATCGACCGTGTAGTCGTCGACCTTGACGAATTTGGCGTCAGCCGGAACGTTGGACAGGAAATTCGAGCCCTTGGCGCGGATGCGGTCGGCGGAGAACAGCACGTCGTCGGCGGTGAAGGGATCGCCATTGTGGAATTTGACGTTGTGGCGCAGATGGAAGCGCCAGCGCGTCGGTTCCGGCGTTTCCCAGCTTTCCGCCAGCGCCGGGACCATCTTCAGGTTCTTGTCCCGCGTCACCAGCCCCTCATAGACATGGGCGTGGTGGGCGATGGTCGTCGTTTCCTTGAGCGTATAGGGATCGAGCGATTTCAGTTCGCCCTGATTGGCGTAGCGCAGGGTCTGGCCCGATGCCGGCGACAGCGCCAATGCGACACTCGAGACCATGGCCGCTGCAAACAAGGAATGACGTACCGACATTTGTAAACGCTCTCCGTTTTTGGCATTGCATGGCTGCAACGTTGCCGTTCCATGACGGCATTGTTGCCAGAGATTGCGCGCGGTGCAAGCCGGTTTCCCAAGGAAACCCAGAGGTTTGCGCACCCGCGCCGCAATAATTAGCTTTAAGTCTACGCGCCCGCGGTGCGCGCCTGACATTGAACTTTCGGAGTGCCGGATGGCAGACCTCAAAGCCGATATTGTCGTCCTTGGCGCGGGCATGGTCGGCGTCGGCGCCGCGCTGCACCTGCAGAAGCGCGGGCGCAACGTCATGCTGGTCGACAAGCACCGCGCTGCCGGCGAAGAGACCAGTTACGGCAATGCCGGCATCATCGAAAGCGCGTCCGTCTTCCTTCGCACTTTTCCGCGCGACTTCCGGCAAATACTCCGCTACGCGGCCAATCGCGCGCCGGAGGCGCGCTACAATGTATCGGATTTGCCGGTCCTTCTGCCCTGGCTGATGCGTTACTATCTCGCCTCCGCGCCCGATCGCGCGCTGCGTGGCGCGATGGCCCTGCTGCCGCTGATCCGCCAGAGCGCGGCCGAGCATGAAGCGCTCGCTGCGGATGCAGGTGCTTCCGATCTGATCAAGCCCAAGGGCTTGATCAAGATGTATCGCTCTGCGGCGACGCTCGACGGTGCGCTGCGCGAACTCGATCAGATGAAAATCTATGGCATCGAGGGCGATGTACTCGATCAAAAGGCGATCGCGCAACGCGAGCCAAATCTTTCCGGCGACTTTGCCGGCGCCATCCATTTTCCGACGCCGGGTTTCGTCCCCGATCCAGGCGGACTTGCGAAGGCCTATGCCGCGCTGTTCCGCGGCAAGGGCGGACGCTTCCTCAGCGGTGACGCGCGCACGCTGCAGCAGACCAGCGACGGGCGCTGGCGCCTCGCCACGGAAGAGGGACCGCTGACGGCGCGCGAGGTGGTCGTGGCGTTAGGGCCATGGTCCGATCTGGTGTTCGCTCCGCTCGGCTATGCGATTCCGTTTGCGGTGAAGCGCGGCTATCATCTGCATCTCGCGGCCAAAGGCAACGCCGTGCTGAACCATCCCGTGCTCGATACCGACCAGGGCTTTTTGCTGGCGCCGATGAACCGCGGCATTCGCCTCACGACCGGCGTCGAGTTCGCGCGCCGCGATGCGCCGGCGACCCCGGTGCAGGTCGAGCAGGCGCTGCCGAAGGCGCGTGGGCTGTTTCCGCTTGGCGAGCCCATCGAGGCGCAGCCATGGAAGGGTGCGCGGCCGTGCTTGCCCGACATGCTGCCGGTCATCGGCAAGGCGCCGCGCCATGGCGGCCTGTGGTTCGATTTCGGCCATCAGCATCAGGGGCTGACGCTCGGGCCCGTCACCGGGCGGTTGCTGGCGGAGATGATGACCGGGGAGACGCCGTTCGTCGATCCCGCGCCGTTCTCGGTCGAGCGGTTTGCGTTGAGCTTACGCAAGCGTGGACAATCGATGCGAGACGTGGTATAGGGTCGCTTGCCATCCAGGATTTCCCGATGTTGATCAGGAATATTTTCGAGTTCTGAGCCGATGACGCCTCGCTGGTCCATCCGAGCGATGGACCTCGTGCGCCCATTCATGGCCAGGAGCGATCAAGGTGGCATTTCCTTTTCCGGTTCTCTATTCGACGCCGCGTGCCGAGGCGGTCGCGGATTTCGTCCTTGACGCATTACGACTTGCGCGATCCGATCGACTGCAAGCTGCTATATCGCGGCTGGAACGATATCTTCGAGATCAGGGCCGGCGGCGGCAGAGCGCTTCATCTTGCGTCTTTCAAAGTGGCGTGCGCGCGGCGAGCCCGACGTTGCCTCGGAAACCCGCTTTCTCGCCTATCTGGACGGGAAGGATGTTCCGGTCGCGGCCGCATGTCCGACGCGTGACGGCGCGTTGTTTACGTCTGCTTCACTGCCGGAAGGTCAACGTCACCGCCGTGTTGTTTCGTCATGCGGAGGGACGGCCCTCTCGCGCGAGAAACTCACTCGCCGACGCGCGAGCAAACGGGGTGACGTTGGCGCGAATGCACGATGCCGCTGACGGCTTTGCCGCGGGCGATCAAGGCCGCTATCGGCTCGACTGCGACCATCTGCTGCGCAGGCCCTTATCATTCATATTGTCGGTGGAGGATCTTGAGCGACTTCCGTGCGCGAAAACCTGGTATGATTTGACGAAACGCTTGTCCGATGTGCTCGCCGAACGGAATGGGCTGTCCGGGACATACTGCCACGGCGATTGTCATGGATATAACGCTCATATCGGGCTTGCATGGACGATACGCCGGACAGGCCGTGTTCTTCGATTTCGATGAGAGCGGTCCCGGCTATCTGGCTGACGATCTCTCCGTGTTTCTCTTCGGTTGCGTCGCCTTTGGACGGACGGATCACGCATTCTGGCA
Source organism: uncultured Alphaproteobacteria bacterium (assembly GCA_963791665.1). Lineage (GTDB taxonomy): Bacteria > Pseudomonadota > Alphaproteobacteria > Rhizobiales > Xanthobacteraceae > Bradyrhizobium. Next base: position 75,500 of record CAWBTH010000010.1, read on the forward strand.
TGCCTTCATCGAGGGCTATCGTTCGGTGCGTGAACTGTCGCAGGCTGATCTCGATGCGGCGCATCTCTTCGTTCCCGTCAGGCATATCTGGCTGATGGGAGAATACGCCAGCCATATCCCTGAATGGGGCAAGCAAGCGGTGCCCGCGGACTGGATCGCGGAGCAGCTGAAATTCATGCTGGCGTGGGAAAGAGAAAAGCTGGCGCCAGGCTTGCTCTGACCGATCTCCTACTCGTCCTGCTTGACCATCCAGTAGGGCAGCACCTGGTTGTCGGCGCGCTGCACCACCTTGAGCTTCTTCGAGACGCCCCAGGCCAGCGCTTGCTGGTGCAGCGGGATATAGGCGTAGTCCTTGATCGCGACCTCGAAGGCCTGCTTGATCATGGTCGCGCTTGGTCGTATCGGCTCTCCTGCAGCACCTCGTCGGTCAGCTTGTCGAACTCCTTGTTGCAATAGCCGGAGAATTGGCCTCGCCCCGCGAGACCTTGGGATCGTCGCGGCAGCCCATGATGTCGATACATCACATCGTGGGAATCGAGCGTGCCGGGCGTCCAGCCGAGCAGATAGAACGAGGTCTTGTAGCCGCCCGGCTTCAGCATCTTTGCGAAGTAAAGCGCTTTGGGTTGTGCCAGCAGGTCCACCTTGACGCCGATACGCGCGAGCATGCCGACCACGGCCTGGCAGATCGCGGCATCGTTGACATAGCGGTCGTTCGGGCAATCCATGCTGACCTCGAAGCCGTCGGGGTAGCCGGCATCGGCGAGCAGCTTCTTGGCCGCTCCGGGTCGGCCTTCGGCCGCACGAAATCCTTCGACAGCGGATACAATTCGGGGGCGACCATCAGCGCCGACGGCGTCGACATGCCGCGCATCACGCGCGTCTTGATCGCGTCGACGTCGATTGCCTTGTAGAAGGCTTCGCGGACGCGGACGTCCTTGAACGGATTCTTGCCCTTGATGTTGGAATAGAGCAACTCGTCGCGCGCCTGATCCATGCCGATGAAGATCGTTCTCACCTCCGGACCGGAAAGCACCTGGGCATTGGGGCTGGCATTGACGCGCGCGATGTCCTGCAACGGCACCGGCTCGATGATGTCGACCTCGCCGCTCAGGAGCGCCGCCACACGCGTGGCCTCGTTGCCGATGTTGGTGAAGACGATTTCCTTCAGATTATGCTCGGGCTTGCGCCACCAGTTCGGATTGGCCTTGAACACGGTTTTCACACCGGGCTGATGGCTCTCGATCGTGAACGCTCCCGTGCCGTTTTCATGCAGCGAGGCATAGGACGGAGTGGTCGCGGCCACCGGCGTCGGCGCCACCGCGTTGTTCTCCTCGCACCACTTCTTGTCCATGATGTACCAGGTCGCCCAAAGCGAGTGCAGGATGGGGTTGGGCTTGGTCAGGACGAAGTCCACCGTGTAGTCGTCGACTTTGACGACCTTGACGTCGGCGCCGACATAGGCTTGCAGGTTGGAGCCTTGGGCGCGGACGCGGTCCGCCGAGAACACCACGTCGTCGGCCGTGAAGGGGTCGCCGTTGTGGAATTTGACGCCCTTGCGCAGATGGAACCGCCAGCGCGTCGGCTCCGCTATCTCCCAGCTTTCGGCCAGCGCGGGGATGATCTTCAGATCCTTGTCGCGGGCGATCAGGCTCTCATAGACCTGGCCGAGATGGGCATGGGTGGTCGATTCATTGAGCGTGTAGGGGTCGAGCGATTTGAGCTCGCCCTGGTTGGCATAGCGCAAGCTCTGGCCGGAGGCCGGCGACATTGCAAAGGCTGCGGCGGCGATCGCTCCGCACAGGGTCTGACGCATCGACATCACTGACGCTCCCCTAAAATGGCCACCATGACGAAAGCGGCGAAATCCATGTTCGCCGGGCTTTGACGGCTCCGCAACCAGCCTTAAGTAGGCCTAATGTCGCGGGCTCCGGGCCGGCTCATGCAAAAACAGAGGTTGGTTGACCATATCCGGCGAAACAAGGGCCCCGGCTGGCCCACACGCAGCGACATGCGGCTTGCCTCGCCCTGTCGTAGCGATACTGTCCGGCTTGTCAGAAGCGCGGTCAGGAGCAGACATGAAGGTTAACATCGAAATCGACTGCACGCCGCTCGAAGCCCGTCAGTTCGTCGGACTTCCGGACGTGCAGCCCATGCAGACGGCGGTGATGGACAAGCTGCAGCAGCAGATGATGTCCAACATCGAAAAGATCTCGCCGGATTCGCTGATCCAGAGCTGGTTCAGTTTCGATCCGAAGCTCGCCGAGCGGATGCAGGAGATGTTCGTCTCCATGACCGGTCTTGGTGCGCTCACCGGCGACAAGAAGAAATAATGGCCGCTGAACGGTACGAGACGCCAGCCGACGGCCGGCTGCGCGCGCCGGGGCTCGGTCTGCTGCTCGCGGAAGCGCGGGGTATTCTGGAATTCAACGCAAGCCTCGTGCTGTCGCCGCTCTTGATGCGGGCGCCGCGCGGCGACGGCCATCCGGTGCTGGCGCTGCCGGGCTTTCTCGCCAGCGATCTCTCGATGATGCCGCTGCGCCGCTATCTGGCTGCGCTCGGCTACGACGCCCAGGCCTGGCGGATGGGGCGCAACACCGGCGGCATCAATCGCATGCGCGGCGCGTTGCTGGATCGCCTCAAGGAAATTCATACCGCTTCAGGCCGCAAGGTCTCGATCGTCGGCTGGAGCCTCGGCGGCATCTATGCGCGCGATCTGGCGCTGCGGGCGCCGGAAATGGTGCGTGCTGTCGTGACGCTCGCAAGTCCCTTTGCCAACGATGTGCGCGCCACCAACGCGACCCGGCTCTATGAGGCGTTGTCGGGTGAAGTCGTCGGCGACGATCCGGAATTTCTCAGCGCCCTTGCCGGTGACCTCGCGGTGCCGGCCACGTCGATCTATTCGCGGGCGGACGGCATCGTGAACTGGCGTACCTGCCTGTTGCGTCCCTCCGATACCGCCGAGAACATCGAGGTCCATCTCGCCAGCCATGTCGGGATCGGCGTCAACCCGGCTGCGCTCTGGGCCATCGCCGATCGGCTGGCGCAGGCCGAAGGCCAATTCCGTCAATTTGACCGTTCCGGGCCATTTGCCATTGCCTATGCGCCTCCGGAACAGGCACAATCGGCCTAAACTTCAAGAAGCGCGAATAAGGCGCCCTACGCGTAATGGTTCTTCGGGAGGAAAGCATGGGTGACGCCAAGAAACTGTCCTCGCTGGACGCGTCGTTTCTCTATCTGGAGACGCCGGAGATGCCGATGCATGTCGGCAGCATGGCGATCTTCCGCCTGCCTGAGGGCTACAAGGGCGACTTCTTCGAAGAGTTCAAGGCGATGATATCATCGCGGCTGCACATCGCGCCGATCCTGAAAGCGCGGCTGGAGAAGGCGCCGCTCGACATCGATCATCCCTCCTGGGTCGAGGACGACCAGTTCGACATCGACCGCCACATCTTCCGCGCCAGCCTGCCGGCGCCGCGCGACCGCGCCATGCTGGAACGCATCGTCGGCTGGATGCATGCCAAGCTTCTGAACCGCGCCCGCCCGCTCTGGGAGTTCTATGTCTTCGAGGGCATGAAGGACAACGAGATCGGGCTTTATTCCAAGATGCACCATGCCTGCATCGACGGCGGCGCTGGTGCTGCGCTGACCAGCATGATCTACGACATCTCGCCGGTGCCGCGCGAGGTCGAGCCGCCGACGGCGAAGGCGAAGGTCGGATCGGAGCCGCGCGATATCGCCGCCAACCTGCTCGATTCCTACCAGGCGCTGTGGAGCCAGCCGCTCGATGCGGCGGCCGCCGCCAGGAAGATCGAGCTGCCGCGCTCGGGCAAGAGCGACATCGGATCGATCCTGTTCGACAACGCGATGTACCAGATCGAAAGCGCGGTGCGCTTCGCCGGCAATATCCCGACCATGCTCAAGAGCGTCTCGGACGTGATCGGCAAGATTTCCGATCCGAAGTCGCGCGAGAGCCTTGCCAGCATGACCTCGCCGCCGACCATCCTGAACAAGTCGATCTCCTCGGAGCGCAGCTTCGCCGGTGTCTCGATCTCGCTGTCGCGGGCGAAGGCGCTCGCCAAGCTTTCCGGCGGCAAGCTCAACGACGTCGTGCTCGCGCTGTCGTCCGGCGTGGTGCGCCGCTATCTCGTGCAGAACGGCGCGCTGCCGAACAAGTCGCTGACCGCGGCGGTGCCGATCTCGCTGCGCGAGGAGGGCAATTCCGAAGCCAACAACCAGGTGTTCGGCATGATCTGCGCGATCGCGACCAATGTCGACGATCCCCGGACGCGGCTCGAGACCATCATCGCGCAATCGACCAAATCGAAGGAGATGTCGCATCCGCTGCGGGCGCTGATGCCGCAGATCTCCAACATCTCGATGCTGGGAACGCCGATCCTGGTGCAGGTGCTGGCGCTGCTCTACAGCCGCTCGTCGCTGTCGGACGTGCTGCCGCCGGCCGCCAACATCACGGTGTCGAACGTGCCCGGACCGCGCCAGACATTATATGCGGCGGGCGCCGAGCTGCTGCACATCTTCCCGGTCTCGATCTCCACCCACGGCATTGCGCTCAACATCACCGTGCAGAGCTATCGCGACCAGCTCGACTTCGGCTTCATTGCCGGCGCCAACATCATCCCGCATGTGCAGGTGCTCTGCGACATGCTGCCGGAGGAGTTCGACGCGCTGGAGGCGGCGTTCGCGCCGCCGGCCGCCGAGGTCAAGGGCGCGGCCGAGTAGGGTTCTTGCGATGATCGAGATGCCGCCGCTCCAGTTCGCCCAGGTGAACGGGATTCGCATGGGCTATTACGAGGCGGGCCCGACAACCGACAAGCCGCCGGTCGTGCTCTGCCATGGCTGGCCGGAGCTTGCGTTTTCCTGGCGTCACCAGATCAAGGCGCTCGCCGAGGCCGGCATCCGCGTGATCGCGCCGGACCAGCGCGGCTATGGCGCGACCGATCGGCCCGAGGCGGTCGAAGATTACGATATGGAGCATCTCACCGGCGATCTCGTCGGCTTGCTCGATCATCTCAAGATCGACAAGGCGATTTTCGTCGGCCACGACTGGGGCGGCTTTGTCGTCTGGCAGATGCCGCTGCGCCATCCCGACTCGCGTCGCCGGCGTGGTCGGCGTGAACACCCCGCATTGGGCCGCGCGCGCCGGTCGATCCGATCGAGCTGTTCCGCCAGCGCTTCGGCGACACAGATGTACATCGTCCAGTTCCAGGATCCCGGCCCGCGAGCCGGACAAGATTTTCGGCAGCCGGGTCGAGCAGACTTTCGATGCCTTCATGCGCAAGCCGCTTGCCGCGCAAGCCGGAGCAGGCAGCTGAGCCGCCGGTTGCCGGCGTCGGCGCGTCGTCGAAGACCAATCTCGCCTTTCCGCAGATGATCGCGGCCTATGACGCGAAATTCGATCCGCGCACGCCGATCCTGTCGCCGGAAGAGAAGAAGGTGTTCGTCGACACTTTCACGAAGACCGGCTTCACCGGCGGCATCAACTGGTATCGCAACTGGACCCGCAACTGGCGGCGCGCCGAGGGGCTGGATCATACCGTGCGCGTGCCGTCGCTGATGATCATGGCGGAGAACGACGCGGTGCTGCCGCCGTCGGCCGCCGACGGCATGGAGAAGCTGGTCCCGGACCTGGAGAAATATCTGGTCAAGGACAGCGGCCATTGGACGCAGCAGGAAAAGCCGGAAGAGGTCAGCGCCAAGCTGATCGAATGGCGTAGAAAAAGGTTTGGTTGACGATCGTGCCGCATCGTCATTGCGAGCGAAGCGAAGCAATCCATTTCTCAGCTTGTTGAAATATGGATTGCTTCGTCGCTTCGCTCCTCGCAATGACGAGGGGTGAGAGGGGAATATTCTACTATGGCGCCGAAGAAGAACAGACTGAGTCCGATCCCGCATCCGCCGACCAAGCCGGTGGTCGGCAACATGCTGTCGCTGGATTCCTCTGCGCCGGTGCAGAACCTGACGCGGCTGGCGAAAGAGCTCGGCCCGATCTTCTGGCTCGACATGATGGGCGCGCCGCTCGTCATCGTCTCCGGCCACGACCTCGTCGACGAGCTCTCCGACGAGAAGCGCTTCGACAAGGCGGTGCGCGGCCCGCTGCGCCGCGTGCGCGCGGTCGCGCGGCGACGGCCTGTTCACCGCCGACACCACCGAGCCGAACTGGGGCAAGGCGCACAACATCCTGCTGCAGCCGTTCGGCAACCGCGCCATGGTGTCCTATCACCCGAGCATGGTCGACATCGCCGAGCAGCTCGTCAAGAAATGGGAACGGCTCAACGCCGACGACGAGATCGACGTCGTCCACGACATGACCGCGCTGACGCTGGACACCATCGGCCTCTGCGGCTTCGACTATCGCTTCAACTCGTTCTATCGCGGCGATTATCATCCGTTCGTGGCGTCTCTGGTGCGCTCGCTCGAGACCATCATGATGATCCGCGGGCTGCCGATGGAGAATCTGTGGATGCAGAAGCGGCGGCGCGACATGGCCGCCGACGTCGCCTTCATGAACAGGATGGTCGACGAGATCGTCGCCGAGCGCCGCAAGAACACGGCTGCGTCCGACGACAAGAAGGACATGCTGGCGGCGATGATGACCGGCGTCGACCGCGCCACCGGCGAGCAGCTCGACGACGTCAACATCCGCTACCAGATCAACACCTTCCTGATCGCGGGCCACGAGACCACCAGCGGGCTATTGTCCTGCACGCTTTATGCGCTGCTGAAACACCCTGACATCCTCAAGAAGGCCTATGAGGAAGTCGACCGCGTGCTCGGGCCTGACACCAACGTCAAGCCGACCTACCAGCAGGTCACCCAGCTCACCTACATCACGCAGATTTTGAAAGAGGCGCTGCGGCTGTGGCCGCCGGCGCCGGCCTACGGCATCATGCCGCTCAAGGACGAGACCATCGGCGGCGGCAAGTACAAGCTCAAGAAGGGCACCTTCATCACCATCCTGGTGACGGCGCTGCATCGCGATCCCTCGGTCTGGGGTCCCAATCCCGATGCGTTCAATCCGGAGAATTTCAGCCGCGAGGCCGAGGCCGCGCGCCCCGTCAACGCCTGGAAGCCGTTCGGCAACGGCCAGCGCGCCTGCATCGGCCGCGGCTTTGCCATGCACGAGGCCGCGCTTGCGATCGGCATGATCCTGCAGCGCTTCAAGCTGATCGACGTGCATCGCTACCAGATGCATCTGAAGGAAACGCTGACGATCAAGCCGGAAGGCTTCAAGATCAAGGTGCGGCCGCGCACCGATCAGGAGCGCGGCGCGTATCGCGGGACCTGCGCCGGCTGCGGCGGCGACCACCGGCGCTGCAGCGCCGCGTGCGCGCACGCGCCCCAGCCACAACACGCCGCTGCTCGTGCTCTACGGATCGAATCTCGGCACCGCCGAGGACATGGCGACGCGCGTCGCCGATCTCGCCGATGTCAACGGCTTCGCCACGCGGCTGGCGCCGCTCGACGAGTTCGCGGGCAAGCTGCCGAAAGAGGGCGGCGTGGTGATCTTCTGCGCCTCCTACAACGGCGCGCCGCCCGACAACGCCACGCAGTTCGTCAAATGGCTGCGCGACGGCATGCCTGCGGACGCGCTCAAGGGCGTCAATTACGCGGTGTTCGGCTGCGGCAACAGCGACTGGGCCGCGACCTATCAATCGATCCCGCGTCTGATCGACGAGCAGATGGCGGCGCATGGCGCGCACAGCGTCTATCCGCGCGGCGAGGGCGATGCGCGCAGCGATCTCGACGGCCAGTTCGACGCCTGGTTCGCAAAACTTGCGCCGGCGGCGGTGAAGGCGCTCGGGCTTGCGTCGACCTTCAGCCGCAGCGCCGACGACGAGCCGCTCTACAGCATCGAGCCGATGGCGCCGAGCGCGGTGTCGTCGATCGCAGCCCTCGGCGGCGCGCTCGCGATGAAGGTGCTCGCCAATAACGAGCTGCAGAACCGCGAGGGCGCGAACGCCTCCGACCGTTCGACCCGCCACATCGAGGTCGAGCTGCCGGCTGGCACGACCTATCGCGTCGGCGATCATCTCAGCGTGGTGCCGCGCAACGATCCGACCCTGGTCGATGCGGTGTCGCGCCGCTTCGGCTTCCTGCCAGCGGACCAGATCCGGCTGCAGGTGCCGGAAGGCCGCCGCGCGCAATTGCCGGTCGGCGAGGCCATCACCGTCGGGCGCCTGCTCATCCGACTTCGTCGAGCTGCAGCAGGTCGCAACGCGCAAGCAAATCCAGATCATGTCGGAGCAGACGCGCTGCCCCGTGACCAAGCCGAAGCTGCAGGCCTATGTCGGCGAGGATGCGGCGTCCGCCGAACGCTACCGCACGGAGATTCTGGCCAGGCGCAAATCGGTGTTCAACCTGCTCGAGGAATATCCGGCCTGCGAGCTGCCGTTCCACTCCTATCTGGAAATGCTGTCGCTGCTGGCGCCGCGCTATTACTCGATCTCGTCCTCGCCTGCGGGCGAAGCGAGCCGCTGCAGCGTCACCGTCGGCGTGGTCGAGGGTCCGTCAAGCTCCGGCCGCGGCGTCTACAGGGGCGTGTGCTCGAACTATCTCGCCGGCCGCCGCGCGGGCGAGACCATCCATGCCACCGTGCGCGAGACCAAAGCGGGCTTCCGCCTGCCGGATGATGCCTCGGTGCCGATCATCATGATCGGGCCGGGCACGGGGCTCGCGCCATTCCGCGGCTTCCTGCAGGAGCGCGCGGCGCGCAAAGCCAAGGGCGCTATCGCTCGGCCCCGCGATGCTGTTCTTCGGCTGCCGCCATCCCGAGCAGGACTTCCTCTATGCCGACGAGCTCAAGGCGTTCGCGAAGGATGGCGTCACCGAGCTCTACACCGCGTTCTCGCGCGCCGGCGGCGAGAAGACCTATGTGCAGCACCTGGTCGCGGCCGAGAAGGACAAGGTGTGGAAGCTGATCGAGCAGGGCGCGGTCGTCTTCGTCTGCGGCGACGGCGGCAAGATGGAGCCCGACGTCAAGGCCGCGCTGGTTGCGATCTATCGCGAGCGGTCGGGTGCCGATGCCGAGGCGGCCGCGCGCTGGATCGAGGAGATGGGCGCGAAGAACCGCTACGTGCTGGACGTCTGGGCGGGCGGGTGACGCCGCTCGTGGTCCACTCTCGACGGGCACATCTATCAAGCCGAAATTTCGTCGCAGCGTTCCTGGCTCTTGTCTTGACGCTTGCAGCGTCGGTTTCGCTTGCCCGCGCCGAAGATACGCCAAAAATCGGCGTGGTGTCGTTTGGCCTGTTCGGCGATCAAGGCGTGTTCAAATCCGAGGCGACCGGCGCGGCTCAGGTCGTCGCCGACCGCTTCGCGACTGGCCCGATCGACGTGAAGTACAATTCCCGGAAAGGCGGAGGTGCAACGATCGAAGGCCTGGCCTGGTCATTGCAGGACGCAGCCAGGGGTCTGGATGCCGAGAGAGATGTGCTTTTCCTGATCCTCACCTCGCACGGCTCGCCCGACGGGCTTGTGATCAGGGCGGGACGGGTCACGCAGATGCTCACGCCGTCTCATCTCGCCGACATGCTGGCGACCATCCCCGTGCGACACAAGGTCGTGGTCATCTCGGCCTGTTATTCCGGGGTCTTCATCCCGCGCCTGGCGAACCCCGATGTGCTGGTCATCACGGCGGCCGATCCCAATCATCCGTCATTCGGCTGCCAGGACAAGGCCAAGTGGACCTATTTCGGCGACGCTTTTTTCAATGTCGCGCTCCGCAAAGCCGCAAGCCTGAAGGATGCGTTTGTCGAGGCGCGAACGCTGGTGCGGAAGCGGGAGCTGCGCGAGCGCTTCGAGCCATCGAATCCCCTAATGGCAGGCGGAGCGAACGTGCAGTCGTTTCTCGTTGCGCGACCTTGAATGAAACGCCGAGGGGCATGCTAGAAGCTTCGGCATGATCCCTTGGGAAAAGATCGACACGGCGCGCATTCCCGGTACCGACGGTGAACTGCGCCTGATGCGCCGCGGGTCAGAGTTCTCGATCATGCTCGGCAGCAACGAGCTGATGAACAGCCGCCTCAACGGCTCGGAGGCAGCGCTTGCGACGCTCGCGGCGAAGAAGATCGAGAACGTCGCAAAGCCGAAAGTTCTCATCGGCGGCCTGGGCATGGGTTTTACCCTGCGTGCGGCGCTTGCCGTGCTCGGAAGCAATGCGCATATCGTCGTGGCCGAACTGGTGCCGGCGGTCGTCGCCTGGGCACGCGGCCCGATGGCGGACATTTTTGGCGACAGCCTGAACGATCCCCGCGTCGATATTCGCGAAGTGGATGTGGCGCAGGTGATCGAAAGGCATCCCCTCACATTCGATGCGATCCTGCTCGACGTCGATAACGGGCCGGAAGGGCTCACCCGGAAAGCCAATGATGCGTTGTACGATATTCCGGGGCTGAAGAGAATCCACACGGCCTTACGGCGAGGCGGGGTGTTCGCCGTGTGGTCGTCCGGGCCGAATCCGAAATTTTCGAAACGCCTTGGCGAAGCCGGGTTCGCTGTGAACGAAGTTGCCGTCCGGGCCACCGGGAAGGGCGGCGGCGCGCGCCATGTCATCTGGATCGCGACGAATGAATTCGTTACGGACTGACCGGCGATCCCGCCGGCAGCGCGATTCCCTTTGCACCGGCGGCCTGGCGCAGCAGATCGGGACGGTCGGAGATGATGCCGTCGACGCCAATCTCGATCATGCGCGCCATGTCCTCAGCCTTGTTGACCGTCCAGACCACAACGCGCAATCCGAGGCCGTGAGCTTCGGTCACGAGCGCAGCGTCGATGTCGCCGAAATAGGGCGACCAGATCGCGCCTCCGGCGGCCTTGATGGTGCGCGGCAGCGAGCCGCCGTGATCCGCCGGGTTGAAGCCGGCCATCCAATCGGTCGCCTTGTCGAGCGCGATGGTCGAGCCTGAGCCGCGCTGCAGCGTCAGATACACCGTCGGAATTTTGGGCGACCGTTGCTGGACCAGCTGCAGCGTCCGCCAGTCGAAGGACTGGATCATGACGCGGTCGGCAAATCCCTCGGCGTCGATCAGTCCGAGCAGCAGCGTTACGAAGGTTTGCGGATCCGGCGATTCATCCGGATGGTTCGGATCGATCTTGGTCTCGATGTTGAAGCGCACGCAGCTGTTGCCGGACTTGCGCACCAGCGCGAACAGTTCCTTCAGCATCGGAATGCGCGTCCCCGGAATGGCGCGCTGATCCGGAAATTGCCTGGCGTAGGCGCTGTCGGGGCGGATCTGTCCGACGTCGTAAGTCCTCACCTCGTCAAGCCGCAGCTTGATGAAGGGCGTGCCGGGCGCGGCGACATAGTCGCCTTTGGCATCGCGCGCGAGATCGGGATTGAGCCCGCGCTCATGGGAGATGACGGCTTCACCATCCGCGGTGATACCGATGTCGAGTTCCAGCGTATTGACGCCCATGGAGAGCGCATTGGCAAACGCCGGCAGGGTATTTTCCGGCAAAAGGGCGCGTCCGCCGCGATGCGCCTCGATATCGAAAGCCATATCGCAAGCCATGGCCGGTCCTGTGACGAGACAGCAGAAAACTGAAAGCAATTTCAAACGAACAGATGGCGTCATGACTCTGATTTTAGGGAAAGAGTCCGAGGCCATCAATGATGCCGCGAAGCCCGTCGATGGATCGTCGCGTGGTGGCTAATGGCTCCGAAGCGGCATGCGTCTCGATGGTCAGCGTCAGCGGCGTCTCGCGTTTGGGCAACGTCGCGGCCAACAGGGCCGCGATCGGGAGATCGCCCTCGCCGACGGCGACGAAATGGCGCGCCGCATCGGAATAGTCCTTGATATGCAGCATATCTGCGAAAGGCAACAGCCGCGCCAGATCTGCGGCCGATGGCGGAGTGCCGTTTCGAAATGCGTTGGCGATGTCAGGCAGTGCTCGCAGGCGCGGATGCCGATACGCCGCCACAACAGCCTCGAGCTCGGCGAAGCCTGCGATGTTGCACACGCCCTCATTCTCGACATGCACCCACATGTCGAACTTTTCCGCAAGCGCCAGCAGATCCTCGATCGGCTCGCGCAAATCATCCACGCGATAGCCGTCATAGGCGAGGTAGCTGAAGACACGCAAGTTGCGCGCGCCGAGGATGTCCGCCGCCGCGAATGCCTCGGCGTAGACCTCGCGCGGCGTCCGATCGCCGAGCGCGAAGCCGAACTGATCGCCCTCGGCCTTCGCCGTCTTGCCCGGCGGGCTCCATTTCAGGAGCGGCGTGCAGATGCAGGATACCGACAGTCCTGCGCCCGCACGCGCCGCGCTGCGTCGGCCAATTCACCGCGCGACAGCGCCAGCACGTTGCGGCCGTCGATGACGCGCAGATCGATTGTGCCGATACCCTCATCGCGGGCGAAGGCGAGCCCTTCGTCGAGTGACGGCGAGACTTCGTCAGTGATCAGGCCAATCGTCAGGTCCTGATGGCGCAACTCACGCCGCCTTCGCCGCCGCGCCATGGGCGTGCTTGTCGATGGCGTCGATGATCTGCGGCCACATCGGAATCGGGATCGCGTGTCCCATGCCCTCGACCATCATCAGCCTGGCGCCGGGGATCGAGCCGCGGTGTCCTTGCCGCCCATCGGATGCACCAGCGGATCGACGGTGCCGTGGATGACCAGTGTCGGCGCGGTGACGATGCGCAGCCGTTCCTTGCGGCTGCCGGAAGCGAGGATGGCGCGGAGCTGCCGTCCGACGCCGGCCGGATTGAGGCCGCGCGAAAAGATGCGCGCGGCGCGCGAGGGATCGAGCGCCTCATCCTCGGGGAAGCTGCCGACCCGCAGGATTTTCCAGGTCTGTGCGAAGCGCGCGAAATATTCCTCTTTGGTCGTGGGCGGCGGCGCCATCAGCATCGCGGCGGCCTCCTTGGTCGGCGGCGGCACTTTTGGATTGCCGCGTCGTCGACATGATCGAGGTCAGCGAGCGCACGCGCTGCGGAAACGAGATCGCGATCTCCTGCGCGATCATGCCGCCCATGGAGGCGCCGACCAGATGCGCCGACTTGATGCCGAGCACGTCCATCAGCCCCATGGTGTCGCGCGCCATGTCGATGATCTTGTAGGGCGCTGCGACCGGGATCTTCAGGAAGCGCAGCTTCAGCAGCTCGATCGCGCGTCAGCCGCTTGCCGCCGGTCAGTTTGCCGGACTGGCCGATGTCGCGGTTGTCGAAGCGGATGACGCGGAAGCCGCGCGCGGCGAGCTGCTCGCAGAACGCGTCGTCCCACAGCACCATCTGGGCGCCGAGGCCCATGATCAGCAGCATCGGCTCGGCCTGGGCTCGCCGAAAATCTCGTAGCAAATGTCGATGCCGTTGGCGCGGGCGATCTGCGGCGGCTGATGGGGTTGGCTCACGCGAGCGCTCCTTCGGTCGTGGCTTTATGGGAACTCTATGGCACGGTTTGGCGCGTGGCAGAAGGATTTCCGATGGTACCGGCGTCCACCGGCTCGCAAGCCATGTTGACCGTCCCGTCGCAACGGTGTGGTATGGCGAAAAAGAAGGGTTTAAGCCCTCGTTTCGCGTGAGGAGGACGCGATGGCCGACAAGAGCAACGATCCGGTCGCGCTGTGGCAGACCATGATCGGCGAGATGGAGAAGGGGTTCAACGCCTTCGCCAATCAGGCCATGACGTCGCCGGAATTCTCCAAGGCGATGAACCAGGCCGGCGGCGTCTCCGCGGGCGCGCAGAAGCAGTTCGGCGAGCTCATGGAGAAATATCTTCTCTCCATGAACATGCCGAGCCGCGCGCAGATGGTCGGCATGGCCGAACGGCTGCAATCGATCGAAGGCCAGCTCAACGAGATCAAGGCGATGCTGCGGCAGATGAACGCCGCCTCCGGCGTCAGCCGGCTATGCCGGCACGCCGCGGCCGCCGCGCACCAAACGTCCGCCGCCCGCCGGCGGAGAGCAAAAATGAACGCGCCGCGGGGACTCGACCTCGCCTCCATCCCCGAGCGGATCCAGTCCGAGGTGCAGCGCGCGATCCAGCGCAGCATCAAGGGCGTCGAATATATTTCGACCTCCGGCCCGACGCTCGGTTCGACGCCGAAGGACATCATCCATTCCCGCGGCACGATGAATCTCTATCACTACCGGCCGCTCGTCGGATGAAATCTACCGCGTGCCGGTCCTGATCGTGATGGCGACCACCAATCGCGGCTACATCCTCGACATGGTGCCCGGCCAGAGCTTCATCGAGTTCCTGCTCAAGCGCGGCTACGACGTCTACATGCTGGACTGGACCGCGCCGAAGCCGGAAGAGAAGTCGCTGTCGGATGGAGGACTACGTCCTCGACTTCATTCCCGGATTGCGTGCGCCGCGTGCAGCAGGATTCCGGCGAGCAGGACGTGTCCGTGATCGGCTATTGCTTCGGCGGCGTGCTGTCGCTGCTCTACGGCTCGATCTTCAACGACGGGCCGATGAAGAACCTGATCTGCTTCACCACGCCGATCGATTTCCGCGAGATGAAGCTGTTCTCAGAATTTCTCGGACCGCCGTTATTTCGACGTCGACCGGCTGGTCGACAGCGTCGGCAACGTGCCGCCGGAAATGATCCTGTCGTCGTTCGAGATGCTGCGGCCGGCCTCGCGCGCGGCCAGCCAGGTGCAGCTGTGGGACAACATCTGGAACGACGAGTTCGTCAAATCCTACCGGATGTTCGATCGCTGGGCGACCGACACGCTGCCGCTGGCCGGCGAATATTTCCGCGACATCACCAAGGATCTGATGTGGGACAACAAGCTGTTCAACGACACCATGACGGTCGGCGGCCGCACGGCCGATATCTCCAAAATCAAGGTGCCGATCCTGCATGCGGTCGCCGAGCACGATCACATCGTGCCTTATGACGCGGCCAAGCATCTGATTCCGAAGGTCGGCTTCGACCGACAAGGAGGAAGTGATGCTGAAAGGCGGTCACGTCAGCCTTGTCGCCGGCGCTAACGCGATGAAGCGGCTGTGGCCGAAACTGGACTCCTGGTTAGGTGGAAGATCGACATGAGCGAAACACGTTCCTATCCCGCGTCACGTCAAGACCGATGCCGGCGACATCGAATTCCGCCTGATGTCGCGCGCGGACGAAGCCGCCGTGCTTGCTTTCGCGCAAAAACTGCCGACGCACGATCTGCTGTTCCTGCCGCGCAACATCAGCCAGCCCAAGGTGCTGTCGGCCTGGATCAACGAGATCGAGCGCGGCGCCATCATGAGCCTGCTGGCGGTAAAGGACGGGCAAGGTGGTCGGCTGCGGCACGCTGGTGCGCGATCCGCATTCCTGGTCGCCGCATGTCGGCGAAATCCGCATGGTGGTATCGCTGGATGTCCGCGGGCAGGGCGTCGGCCGGGCGCTGTCGCAGGAGACCTTTGCGCTGGCGTTGGGCGACGGGCTGGAGAAGCTCTCGGTGCAGATGACAGTCGACCAGCAGGCGCGATCGCGCTGTTCGAGAGCCTCGGCTTCAAGGCCGAAGCGCTGCTGCGCGACCATGTCCGGGACGTCGACGGCAAGAAGCACGACATCGTCGTGCTCGGGCATAACGTCGCGCAGGTTCGGGCCCAGATGGAGGCCTACGGCCTTCCTGAGGCGGTCCAGCGCTGAGCCTTTCGCCGGAACGCAGGCAAATCGCCTAAAAATCAAGTGATCACGGTTTCGTGATATCGCAATGCACCATTGATGTTGCGTCGCACCATTAGCCGTGTCATATACGATCTTGCCCCGGGCCAAATCCGGACGGGGTGAGCCCATAGCTCAAACCCCTGAGGATGGAGAGACCCAATGACCACCAAGACCGAGAACGTCATGACAACGTCAAGCACGCTTTCGCGCCCGTCACCGAGGCTTTCAAGAACCTCCAGAACATGGAAGTTCCGGAAGCTGCCCGTGAGTTCGTGAAGAAGCAGGCCGAGACCGCCAAGAAGCGCGCTGCCGAAGTCTACACCGGTTCGGAGAAGGTGACCGCCGCGATCGAGACCGCTGTTACCGGTTCGTCACGAAGCCGCCAAGATCAGCCGTAACATTCCGCAGGCGATCTGGCGGACGCAGAGGCGTTCTTCCCGGCCTCGACAAGCTCGCGTCGGCCAAGTCGCTCAACGAAGCGTCCAAATCCAGTCGGACCTCGCCCGTGCGCACGGTGAAGTGTTCATGTCGCGCGCCAAGTCGACCACCGAATATCTCGGCAAGCTCGTTGCCAACGGTGCGAAGACCGCCCAGGACAATTTCGCCAAGGTCTACAACAAGACCGCAACTGCCTGATCGCTTGGGACCAGTGGATGGTTCGGAGGCCCGCCTTGCGCGGGCCTTCTTTTTGAGTGTGTGCCCCGGCGCAGCGCAGCACGCCGCGCAACGGCAATTGTCGGTCATCAATTGCAAGATGCGGCGTGGTGCGCTGCGACGCGATCGGGGCCGTCGAGGTCGGTCGCATCATGGTGGCTCTGCGTAGCGCCATTTCATGCCGCAACGCGTCCGGGACGAGTGAGATGCGAAATCGCTGAGAGGCCGTCATGACTTCCACGAGCCTGTCGACTTCACCCCCGCCGACGCCTCGCGCGCGGCGGAGCTGCGGCGCGTCAAGGCGCTGGCGACGCTGGTGCTGATGGGCACGTTGACGCTGTGCGTCGTCGCCAAGCTGTGCTCAACGTCCATCCGGTGTTCGGTTTCATCGCGGCTTTCGCGGAAGCCGCACTATCGGCGGGCTCGCCGACTGGTACGCCGTGGTGGCGTTGTTCAAGCGGCCGCTTGGTCTACCTATCCCGCACACCGCGATCATCCAGAGCAACCAGCAGCGCATCGCCGAAAAACTCGGCGGAAATTCATCGAAAAGAACTTTCTCGAGGCCGGTCCGGTCGACGCCAAGCTGCAAGCAGATCGACTTCGGCGCCTTCATCGCGGACTGGCTGCGCGACCGCAAGCGCAGCGAAGATCTGGCGCAATTCGTCCTGCGCCTGCTGCCAGAAGCGTTCTCGGCGACGAAGTCATCGAGCCTGATGACCTTCATCACGCGCCGCGTCACCACGCAGGTGCTTTCGATCGATCTCGCGCCGCTGGCGGCCGGCGCGCTGCGCGGCTTCGTGCAGGAAGGCAAGCATGAGGGCCTGCTCGACGACATCCTGCGCGCGATGCATCAGGACGTTGACGCAGCAGGACACCATGGCCGTGATCCGCGACAAGGTCCGCGCCGAGATGCCGACGTTGCTGAGGCTCTATCGCGCCGACAAGTTCGTGGTGAACCGCATCGTCGCCTCGGCCACGAAATTCTTCGAGGAAGTGCAGGGCGATACCAAGCATCCGTTCCGCGGCGAGTTCGATCGCATGCTGCTCGCTTTCGTCGATCGGCTCGGCAGCGACAAGGCGTTCGCCGATCGTATCGACGGGTTGAAGCGCGACGTGATGGCGCGGCCGGAGCTTCGCCAATCTCGGCCGCAATATCTGGGCCAATGTGAAGGATTTCGTCGAACGCAGCGCATCCGGCAAGTCAGGTGCTGCAGCAGCA
>CAWBTH010000011.1:0-90432 GCA_963791665.1 uncultured Alphaproteobacteria bacterium
AGGACAGGCCTGCTTCCGCAAATCCGTTGCCGTTACTTCTTCAAACTCGCGCCACGCTCCTCGACCAGCGCGGCAATGGCGTCATCACCCATCTCGCGGAATCCCGCGATCACGCCGGCGCGATCAGCCTCCGGGCGGTTTTAACTCATCTTCCATTTGCCTTCGATGCGCGAAATCGGAATCTCGATGCCGACGATGGCGCGCATCTGCATGGCGACGAAATCCTCCGGCGCGTCGCTGACTGCCCAAGGCTCCGCGCGCTGCGCCTCGCGGCTTGTCGTGAGGTCTTCGATCTGCCGGCGCAGCCAGCTGTCGTCGTTCATCACGCGCGGCCTGCCCCAGGCATGCACGGTGGCGTAATTCCAGGTCGGCACTACCTTGCCGGTCTCGCGCTTGGTCGCATACCAGGAAGGCGTCACATAATCCTGCGGGCCCTGGAACACGACCAGGCACTCCTCGATCGCCGCGAGCTCGCGCCATTGCGGATTGGCGCGCGCCATGTGCAGGCGCAGCGTTCCCTTGTCCGCGCCGGCATCGAGCAGGAATGGAAAAAGATTGGCGAGGAGCCCGGCCGGCCCTGCGGTGATCAACAATCCGAGAGGGTGCCTGCGGATCAGCGCATGCTGAATCTCTGGTCTGTCCTCACGAAAGGCGGGCGGCTGGTACATGGCGTGTCGATCCCGTTCACATTAACCAGGGCAAAGCATATCAGAAGCGCGAAGGGGCGCAGCAGCCAAGACCGGCGGTTGCAACCGTGCTAGGGTGGCCGGCGTTTCTCGCTGACTGGCGCCACGATGTCTTCACTGGACGGCTCATCCGGCTCCGCCAATCCGGCGCAGCGCGGCCGAAGGAAAGGCTCCCCGTTCCTGGTGATCGCCGCCGGGCTGCTGTTCTTTGCCGCCGCCGTCGGCGCTGCCTTCATCGTGCTGCGCCCGACCACGCTGCGGATCGCGGTCGGCCCGGCCGGCAGCGACGACCTGCAGCTGGTCCAGGCGATGGCGCAGACGTTTGCCACTGAAGGCGCCTCGGTCCGCCTCACCGTCATCACGACGGCAGGCCCGGTCGACAGCCTTGCCGCGCTCGGCGCGGGCAAGGCCGATCTCGCGGTCGGCCGCACCGACGAAGAGATGCCCGAGGGGACCTCCTCGGTCGCCATCATGCGCAAGAACGTGGTGGTGCTGTGGGCGCCCGCGGGCCCGCCACGCAAGGCGCCGAAAAAGGAGACCAAGGCCAAGATCAAGACGATGGAGGATCTGGCGGGCCGCCACGTCGGCGTGGTCGGCCGCACCAAGGTCAACAGCGCGCTGCTGCGCGTCATCCTGAAAGAGTCCGGCCTCGATCCGGACAAAGTGCAGGTCACCCAATTCGGCACCGACCAGGTTGGCGAGATGATACGCGATCAATCCATCGACGCCTTCATGATGGTGGGCCCGGCCGACAGCAAGCTGCTGCTGGAAGCGATCACGACCACGGCGAGGGTGCGCGGCGAGCCGACATTCCTGCCGATCGATGTCTCCGAGGCGATCGCGGCGCGGCATCCGCTCTATGAGTCCGAGGAAATTCCCGGCAGCACCTTCACAACCTCGCCGGCGCGGCCCGACGACACGCTGGAGACCGTCAGCGTCAATCATCTGATCGTGGCGCCGAAATCGCTGTCGGAGACCGTGGTCGGCACGCTGACCCGGCAGA
This sequence comes from uncultured Alphaproteobacteria bacterium, assembly GCA_963791665.1. Lineage (GTDB taxonomy): Bacteria > Pseudomonadota > Alphaproteobacteria > Rhizobiales > Xanthobacteraceae > Bradyrhizobium. Next base: position 1,690 of record CAWBTH010000011.1, read on the forward strand.
TCTTCGCGGCCAAGCCCGCGCTCGCGCGCCAGGTGGCGGGCGCCTCGAAGATTGAGAAGCCCGACACCGACAAGGACGCGGCGCTGCCGGCGCATCCCGGCGCCGCCGCCTATATCGACGGCACCGAACGCACCTTCATGGACAGGTACAGCGACTACATCTGGGGCGTGGTGCTGCTGTTCTCGGTACTGGGATCGGCGACCGCCGCGGTGCGCCACTTCATCAAGCGCGACGAGCGCAGGCTGAACATCCTGCATCGCGAGAAGCTGGTCCTCGCGATCGCGCAAGCGCGCAGGATCGAAACCATTGGGGAGCTCGACGCCCTGCAATGCGAGGCCGACGACATCCTGCGCGAGACGCTCGACTGCTACGACGATGGCGCAATCGACGAGTCCGATATTGCCGCCTACGGCCTGGTACTCGACCAGTTCCACCACGCCGATCGCCGACCGCCGCGCCGCGCTCGGCACACCGGTCACCATTCAGAGCATGAAGGCGGCTGAGTAGCGCTCGCGTTTGCGACGGACTTTTCCTGTTGCAGCTATCCGCGATGGTCTAATAAGAGACGCGCAAATCCCCAATCGAGGCAATGCTCCGAATGCTGAAATCCCGTCTGACGAAACTTGCCGCCGCGCTTGCCCTGCCGTTGCTGCTCTCGATTGCACCTCCATCGGCAAATGCCGAGGTCAAGGTCGACCAGGCCAAGATCGATTCCTGGGACGGCAAGCGCGCGCTCGCCATCATCGTGGACCTGCTCCGTTTCACCCCACGCTCGATGGAAACGCCCGGACACCAGCAAGCCATCGACTACATCATGGCCGAGCTGAAGAAGACGAAATTCGACACCATCAAGACCCAGCGCTGGATCGCGCGCGAGGCCGGCCGCAGCATGGCGATGACCAACATCATCGCCCGCTTCAACCCTTCGAACCCTCGCCGGGTCATCGTGGCCACGCATTTCGACAGCATCATCAAGGCCTATCGCGATTCCAAAAAGCCCGACGCGCCGATGCCGGGCGCCAACAATTCCGCCTCGGGCGTCGCCGTGCTGCTTGAGACCGCGCGGGCGATATCGGAGATGGCCGATGCGCCGCCGGTCGGGATCGACATGATCTTCTTCGACGGCGAGGAAGGCCCGCTGTCGCTGGGCGCCGGCGATCCGAACTTCCACTCGATCGGCTCCCCATATTTCGTCGACCGCCTTGCCCAGTTCTATCCGAATGCGAAACCGGAAAAGATGCTCGACTTCGACATGGTCTGCGACCGCGACCTGCATTTGATGATCGAGCAATTCTCGCTGCATTCGGCGCCGGCGGACGTGAAGAAGTTCTGGGAGATCGGCATGAAAATCGCGCCCGGCGCCTTCGAAAAGCAGCCGGCGCCCTATTCGATCCAGGACGACCATACCGCATTCCAGCTTGCGGGTATTCCGAGCTTCGTCGTGATCGATTTCGAATACGAGCCGTTCTACAACACCACCGAGGACACGCCGGACAAATGCTCGGTGCAGTCGCTGGAAGCGGTCGGGCGCACGCTGACGCAGTATTTGTATTTGCAGTGAGGTTTTGAGTCACAGCAGCCGAGACGGCGACGGCCGCGCTCCCTCCCCTTGCAAGGGGGAGGGTTGGGGGGGGGGTCCATCTCCCAACTCAAAATCTTTGATGATCCCCTCCCGGTTCGCGCTTCGCGCGAACCGACCTCCCCTTTTCAAGGGGGAGGTTAACGCCCGCCTTCGCAACATGGCGTCGAATGCGGCCTTGATGACGCGGACATACGGATCCTTGTAGGGAAATTCCGCGTCGTCGGCGTGCACCAGCATCGAGGCATTGACCTCGAACACCACCAGCCGGCCGTCGCGGTCGAGGCCGCAATCGATGCCGAAATAATCGAAACCGATCCGCGCGCGAATCTCGCGCAGCGCGGCGTAGTGGCCGGCATCGAACACCGTGCCGGGATTTGCGAGGAACGCCGCCTCCTCCCGCTGCATCCATACATGGTCGCCCATGTCGGTGAAATCGTGATGCAGCTTCCACTCGTTTCCGATCGCCAGATGATAGGGCAGGATCTCGTCGTCGACGAAGATGAAGCGATATTTGCGGAAATGACCGTCGCTCGAGGCGTAGTCGATATATTCGATCAGATAGCGATCGCCGCCGAGCTGCGTCAGGAAATCCGATAGCGCCGCTGTTGTCTCGATCTTCTCGAAATCGTCGCCGCCATGCGTGCCGGCCGGCCGGGCCAGCAGCGGGAAAGGAAACGGCAGCATTGCCTCGAGCGCGCCGGCCGAGACATCGGCGTCCGCATCGAGGCGAAGGATTTGTGGGACACGGCAATTGTCGATGCCGGGCAATAGCCTTGCCACCGCATCGCGCGTGGTGCGGGCGATCCTTGCGGGGTCGTTGACAACCGCCTTGCAGAGCTGTGCGGCAAGCGCGGCCGCGATCGGCAGCTCGGCAGAAGCCTGGTCGGGATCGGAGATCAGGTTGACGATCACGTCGATGGCACCGAGCGCGGCGGCATCGATCCGGCTCGTGGCAAGCAGCGCCAGCGTATCGGTGTCGTAGGCGGCATTGCCGAGCAGGAATTCGGCCGGCGTGTTGCCGGCAAACGGCGCGTAAAGCGCCAGCACCCGGAAATCCGCCGGCGACTTGACGGCGTTGCGCCGGATCAACGGCGTGATCTGCGCGGCACGCGCGTAAGCCGATTGCGCGGCATCGAGATCGCCGAGTAGCTGGCTGATGCCCCCGATCCAGTAGAAACTTTCGGCATCATGCGGGTTGAGCGCTACCGCCTGGCGGAAATGCGCCAGTGCCGCTTCCTTGTCGTTCAACTCATAGCAGGCGCGCCCCAGCCGCTGCCGCACCTGCGCGTCCTGCGGCCGCTCCTCGGTGAGCTCCATCAACAGCGCCTTCGCAACGAGGTGCTGCCGCGTCGCGATCAGCGCCTCGGCCAGGTTGGTGCGCGAGGGCCAATGCGCCGGGTTGAGCTTGAGCGCCTGCAGGTAGAGCGCGACCGCGTTCTCGGCGTTGCCGGTGCGCAAATTGATGGTGGCGAGGTTGCACCAGCAGGCGGATAGGGTCGGCACGAGCCTCAGCGCGGCCTTGTAGCTGTCGGCGGCCGGATCGAGACGCCCGGCCAGCAGCCAGGCATTGCCTAGCTTGGCATGTAATTCGGCCGTCAACTCCGGCCCGGCGCCGTCCGCAGCGGCCGAGTTCAATCCACCGCAATAGGCGGCGATGGCCTCTCGCAGTCGGCCGACGGCCTGATGCTCGCGCCCGGCAACAAGAAAATGCTCTGCGGGCGACAGGGATTGTGCGGGGGATTCGGTGGCGGCAATAGCAGGCGGGTCACAGCGGCTCTCTGGACAAGAATCGATTAACCATGCCAACTGCCGGTAAACAAAATATTTCCGGCACAGCGATCGTCGGCGATCGCGCGCCTTAAGCTTTCGTAACCCTTGAGATCGCTTATCCGCAAATCAGCCGAGGCCTCGGCGGGCGCGCAGCACCTTCACCAACCCCTGGGGATCGTCGGTGCCGATGCGGCGGACGTCGTTCGAATGCAGGCGCAGCTCGACCGCATCGAGGCCTGACACATTGTAGAGCCGGAAGTTCGGGCCCATCCGGATGCCCCAGCCGTTCCACCATTGATTGCGAACCACGGCGACATCCTTGATCTCGTCGAGCGGCAGGCGGTAACTCCACAAACCGGGCCCGAAGTGCCAACGCAATTCCTGGTCGGCCACCTCAACCGTAAGCGACGAAAACAGCGTGGCCACGACGATCATGACGGCGACCATGATGAGCGCGGGCGGCCAATGCCCCGACCGCAACGAGGTCGCGAGGACGAACGCAGCAGCCGCGAGGCACAGGGTCAGGATCAGCGTTCCCCGTTGTGTATGCCGATAGGTCATGACCTCGCCTCGTGTTCCCCGGTCCACCTGTTCCGATATCCTTGGTCGGGTCAAATGACATCCCGGTTCGACGCGATACCGCCCGGAAATTGCGGCGTTGTGGCTGGCAAGTCGCCGCAAAATGGCGACAATTGGTGCCAAATCTGACCGTGTTTTCGCTGGGGACGATCGGCTGTGATTGCATCGCGTGGCGCGGGCCTGCCCGTCGCCGTGATTGCTGCATTGGTTCTGCTCTGCCCGCTGCGCGCCTCCGCGCAATGGTGGAGCCGTGCGCCGGCCGATTTCGAGGACTGCGCGGCAGCCGCGGAGAAATCCGACAGCAAGGAAGCGAAGACCGCGGCGCTCGCCCAATGCAACGCCAAGTTTGCCGGGCGCCGCAAGGTAGGCGGCGGCTACACCTATTACGACTTCATGCAGGATCGCAGCTTCGACATCGCGGGTCCCAATCCGAGCCCCGAAGAGCAGAAGCATATCGACGAGCAATACACCGTCTATCTCGAGAATCAGCGGCGCAGCACCATCGCGGCCGCCTTTGCCGCCAAGCAGCAACAGCTGCAGGCTTCGCTGAAGAGCGACGCGCCGAAAGTGCCGCTGCCGCAGCAGCGGCCAAAGCAGCAGCAGCCGGCTCCCGCAGCCGACATACGGCCGCCCTACCGCAACGGCGAGTGCGCAAGGCAATCGTTCTCCTGCGATTTTCCGCGGCTGTCGGATACATGGAACGAGTTCAAGAAGCTGATCACGTCGCCACCCGGCAAGCAGAAGAAGAGCTGAGCGCGGCTTGACGCAACGCTCTCTCTTCGGCCAAGGCATTCAGTCGAGCGATCAGCTCCGCTGAAACTCCCCTCCCCCTTGCGGGACCCGCAAGGGGGAGGGGAATCAGAGAGCAACTCGCGGATCGGCTTCACGCCTATCTCAGCAGACTAATTCCCCTTCGGCTTCTTGTGATGCCGCGGTGCGACCGGCGCAGGGTCAGGCGGCGTCGCCTTTGCGGCGGCGGCGCGCTGCTCCTGCAGCCGCGCGTCATAGCCGGGCGACGGTGTCACGGTCGGCGGCGCGGCGTGGGCCACGCTGCCCGCCAGGACGAAAACGACGATAGCGGCGACTTTGCGGAACTGGTGCATTGCTCACTCCGGCGCGCTTGGGGCGATGCAGAGAGCATCGCCCCGGATCGCTGCAGAAGCAAGTAACGCTAGTGGCTGAGCGCAGCCTGGGAGACAGCTTGCGTGAACATTTTTTTCAGCGAGGCTGTAATGTCGGCTGGCGTGTTCGCCGTGTAGTAATAGCCGGACGACGCGCAGGCCTGCAGGCTCGCCGGGAATATTCGGGATGTTGTTGTTGGCGGCATCGTCCTCGTCACCGGCAAACGATGCGTTGACCGGATTGATGGGCTGGAACGGGATGTAGAGAATCGAGATGATGATCCCGCGATTCTTCATCGCCGTACAGTTGGTATCCGGTATCGGAATCACCGTGTCGTGGTTGCTGCCGGACCAGTTACCCCAGGGAACGCCCTTTGTCTGCGGGGTTACCGCGCCGTCGGTCACGATGAAGACGTAAGGCAGAGTGTTGTTCGTGGCACCGCCACTGCCGACACTGGTGATGAGGCTGTTCATCGACTGCAACGCGGTATCCTGATCAGTGCCGCCGGAGCCCAAATGGGCATTCGTGTTGGTGTCGAGCAGAGCCGCGAGATTTGCCGCTGCATAGTTGATGGTACCAGGCGTGTTGGCGTTTCCGTTAGTGCTGCTGGTCAACGGAAAATAGCTCGAGTAAAGCGACCTGATATAGGGGTAGAGCCCGACGCGGAACTGATTGGGCAGAATCAGATATTTCGGGTCGTTGGCGCTCGCCAACAGCCCGTTGACGGCAACGCCCACCGCGTCAAGTCGCAACTGGATGCAAGCGTCGGTGCCGTCGGTGGGACAGGACGACACCGGCGAAAACACCGGATCGTGCGGAAATGCCGCGCTCGTGCTGTAGAACGCCGTAGGCTGCGCGACCGGGGTCGAGGAAGACACTTGCGTATATTTGTAGGAAGGCAGCACACCGCCATGGTTCGAGAGAAGCTGTGCGTATGCGCTTTGGCTGACACGCGAGATGTCGTAGCCCAGGCAATAGTTGCCCGTCGCATATTTCTGGGTTTGCGTGTAAGTCTGCGGGTAGGGCTGGTTCGCCTTTGGATCGATGCAGGCGCTCTTCGACAGCTGTTGCCCCGACTTGTTCGGGAGCGGCGTCAGCGGCGGCTGCGCGAAATGGCAGGCAATGGTGCAGCCCGTGGGATACTGGCTATAGTTGTCAGGATTGATGCTCTGCATCCGGACGGCCTCGGCCGAAGTCGACGGCAGACCCATCGATCCCGACACGTCCAGCATCAAGTAGAAATCGAGATACAGCGGCATCGAGTAGGTCGATGTCGAGCTGCCGGTGATATGCATCGTGGTCCAGCCGGCCACCTTCATGAAGGTGACGGGCACGTCGGCGGCAAAATTGACGGTGGACGTCAGCACCGCACCCGTCTTGGTGACGGTGCTGCTCACCGAAAGGTTCTGGTAGCCCGAGAACGTCGCCGCATTGCCGTTAAACATGTTGTTGGCCTCGGTGATGCCGGCCGGCACCGAGCCGTTCGACGTCATCGCGCTTGCGGCGGTCCAGCCGGCCGAATTTATCGAGACCGAGGCGAGGCTCGCGGTGTCCGCCGCCGATTGCAGCTTCGTCTTCATCCGCGCCGCCATGGAATAGTCGGTGGCGCAACCGACCGCGGTGAGGATCGGGATTGTCGCGATGGCGAAGGTGACGGCGATGTTGGCTCTGGCGTCGCGCCGGAAACGGGAGATCAGGGCGGTGATGCGGCTTGCGGGCATGGGTGAGCACTCTCGTTCCGGAAGCGGAATTGGCGGGCATAATGCCGGGGAACCCTTTGCCGAGTTCTAACAAAAACCCTTTCAATTCTCTTGATTTGGGCGGGTCGTGACGCCGAGCGCACACCTGCTTGGGGAAACCCTTGCCTTGTAACGGTCATGGCCCGCCGATAAGGTCCGACCGAGCGGGGGCTTCGGGAGGTTAATATGGGCTTACTCGACGTACTCAACGGCATGCAGCACGGACCCCGCGGGTCCTCCAGCCCCAGCCCGCAATCGAGCGGCGGCATGTCGCCGATGACCATGGCGATCCTCGCTTTGCTGGCCTGGAAAGCGGTCAAACACATCACCGCGCCGGGCGCGGCACCCGCCTCCCCACAGCCTGCGCCTCCGCCGATGCCGGCGAATACCGGCGGCGGACTCGGTGGAGGGCTTGGCGACATCCTCAAGGGTCCGCTCGGCGGATTGCTCGGGGGTGCAGCCGCAGGCAGCGTGATCTCCGGCGGGCTCGGCGACCTCCTGAAGCAGTTGCAGCAGGGCGGCCAGGGCGACACCGCCAATTCCTGGGTCGGCAAGGGTCCGAACAAGGCGATTTCGCCGGGCGATCTGGCGAGCGCGCTCGGCGCCGACCAGATCGATTCGATCGCATCGCAAAGCGGCCTGTCGCGCGACGATTTGCTCAAGGGCCTGAGCCAATATCTGCCGCAAGTGGTCGATCATCTGACGCCGGACGGCAGGCTGCCGACCGACAGTGAAGCGCATGGCCGGCTGTAAGGCGCGGCTAAATCGATTTTGGTGGGAGGCACATCATGAGCATGGGCGGACTGATCTGGATCATCATCGTCGGCTTCGTCGCCGGCATCATCGCGCGGATGTTGTCACCGGGGCCGAACAATCCGAGCGGCTTCATCCTGACCACCATCCTCGGCATCGTCGGCGCATTCCTCGCCACCTTCGTCGGCCAGGCGATCGGCCACTACGACGCTGGTCAGGGCGCGGGCTTCATCACCGCCACCATCGGCGCACTGGTGGTGCTGTTCATCTGGAACCGGCTGGTCGCCAGCGGCGTGATCAAGGATTACAACCGCTGACGCGCGAAAGCGCGTCAGCGTCCCGGGGCGCGAGCGAAACGAGCGAACCCGGGACCTCGAGATTCCGGGTTCGATGCTGTCGCATCGCCCCGGAATGACGACGTCACTGAATCAAATGCATGCCCGCGTCCATGCGGACGAACTCGCCGGTCATTTGGCCGGACTGCGGCAGCGCGAGGAAACAGACCAGCTGCGCGATGTCGTCGGCCGTTGACGCCGATTTCAGCGGCACCCGCGATATCACGGAATCGCGCACCGCCTTGGCACCGGCCTCGCCGCGGCCCTTGGTGAACCAGGGCGTATCGATATAGCCGGGGCACACGGTGTTGACGCGGATCAGCGGCGCCAGCGAGCGCGCCAGCGATTGCGTCATGGTGTTGAGCGCGCCCTTGCTCGCGGCATAGGCAACCGAGGAGCCGCCACCGGAAATGCCGGCGACCGAGGAGATGTTCACGACCGCCCCCGGCCTGCCCGACGCCTTCGCGCCGGCCTCCAGCAGCGCACGCGCCGCGCGGATCATCTGATACGGACCGATGGTGTTGACAGCGTAGATGCGCTGGAAATCCTCGGCCGTGAGATCGTCGAGCTTGTCATGGGCGACATGCTTGGTGGTGCCGGCATTGTTGACGAGCGCGTCGAGCCTGCCCCAGGGCGCGGCCGCTGCGGCGATCTTCTTGCAGTCCTCGTCGCGCGAGACGTCGCCCTGCACGACGATGACCTCTTTGGCTCCGGCCTTGCGACAGGCTTCCGCGGTCGCCTCCGCCTCGTTCTTGCTGTTGGAATAATTGACCACGATGCGCGCGCCGCCCTTGGCCAGAATACCTGATGTCGCAGCCCCCAGGCCCGACGCCGCGCCGGTCACGATCACGCACAAACCATCCTTGGACATCGGTTTCCTCTTGTTGTTTTGAGCCTTCAAAATCCGTTTGCGGCTCTACCATACCGTGGGATGGAGACGAAACTCCATTGCGCGGAATTGAGGCATGCCAGCCCCGCAAAGTGACCCGACATCCATGCTTGTCAGGGGGGTGGCTTTTCCCCATCATGCGCTGCAAAGGAAAGCCGATAATCGAGAACCGGGGAACGCTGTGTCGGAGAGTGAGAACATCGTCGTCGAGACCGCAGAGAAGATCTTTGCCGATCTCGCCGACGCCCAGGAGATCAACCGCGACAAGAAGGGCGCGTGGAAAGCGCCGCTGTGGCAGGCGCTGAGCGAAGCCGGCCTGCCGCTCTCATGGGTCGCGGACGAACTCGGCGGCTCCGGCGCGAGCCTGGCCGAAGGTTTTGGCGTGCTGGGCGCCGCCGGGCGGCACGCCATCGCAGTGCCGCTGGCCGAAACCATGCTCGCCGGGTGGCTGCTGGCGCAGGCGAAAATTTCCTCCCCCGAAGGCGAGATGACGGTCGCGCCGGCAAGTCCGAAGGATCGCTTGACGCTGAATGCGGACGGCACGATTTCCGGCCGCGCGCGCGGCGTGCCCTTTGCCAAGGCGGCGAAACACATCGCGGTGCTGGCGAGCGGCACGAATGGCGTCTCGATCGCGCTGGTCGAAGCGAAGAGCGTCCGCATCGACGCCGGCCTGACGCTTGCCAATGACAACAGCGACACCGTGATCTTCGACAAGGTCGCGCCATCGGCTGCAAAGCCCGCGCCTGTTGGTTTCGACCAGACCGCGCTGATGCTGATGGGCGGCGTGATCCGTTCGCTGCAGATTGCGGGCGCGCTGGAATCGATGCTCGATATTTCCGTTCGTTATTCCAACGAGCGCGTCGCCTTCGAGAAGAAGATCTCGAAATTCCAGGCGGTGCAGCACAACCTCGCAAGGCTCGCCGGCGAATCCGCCGCGGCATTGGCCGCGGCGACCTCTGCCGCCGACACGCTTGCGAATGCGAAATCCTTCGACGACGACGCCGTGTTCCTCGAAGCGGTCGCCGCGAAAATCCGCTGCTCGGAAGCAGCCGAGAAAGGCGGCGGCATCGCCCATCAGGTGCATGGCGCGATCGGCTTCACCATCGAGCACATCCTGCATCGCTATTCGCTTCGCGCGCTGTCGTGGCGCGACGATTTCGGCTCCGAGAGCTATTGGGCGGTCGAGCTCGGCAAGCGCGTTGCCGCGCGCGGCGCCGACGAGCTGTGGCCGCTGGTTGCCTCCCGCTGATCCCTTTTTGAGAGACCGAGACCCGTCATGACCGCAGCCCTTCGTTTCGATCCGATCCGCCTGCCGGAGAAATGCCAGCAACTCCGCAAGGAGGTCCGCGCTTTCCTCGCCGAGGAAATCGCCGCCGGCACCTTCTCACCGTTCAAGCCCAATCGCGAGGACACCGACGTTCCCGCATTCTCGCGTAAAGTCGGCGAGCGCGGCTGGATCGGCATGACCTGGCCGAAGAAATATGGCGGCCACGAACGCTCGTTCCTCGAGCGCTATGTCGTCACCGAGGAGATGCGGGTCGCCAACGCGCCCACCCGCCGCTTCTTCGTCGCCGACCGCCAGAGCGGTCCGGTGCTGCTGAAATACGCGCCCGAGCACGTCAAGGAAGACATCCTGCCGCGCATCTGCAAGGGCGAATTATGCTTCGCCATCGGCATGAGCGAGCCGAATTCGGGCTCGGATTTGTTCGCCGCGAAAACCCGCGCGACCAAGACCGACGGCGGCTATCTCATCAACGGCACCAAGATCTGGACCTCGTCGGCACACATTGCCGACTACATGATCGCGATCTTCCGGACCTCGCCGCCGACCAAGGAAAATCGCCGCCACGGCCTGACGCAGTTTTTGGTCAAGATGAAGCAGCCGGGCATCCAGGTGAACCCGATCGGCCAGATCACCGGCCAGTCGGAGTTCAACGAGGTCGTATTCACCGACTACTTCGTGCCCGACGATTACATGCTGGGCGAGATCGACGGCGCCTGGAAGCAGGCGACGAGCGAGCTGGCTTACGAGCGAAGCGGTCCCGAGCGTTTCCTCGAGACTTATTACGTGCTCACTGAGCTGGTGCGCGCGGTCGGCGACAAGCCGGACGCGCGGGCAGCGGAAGGCATCGGACGGCTCGTTGCGCAGGTGCACACCATGCGGCGCATGTCGGTCTCGGTGGCAGGCATGCTGCAGGCCGGCAAGGAGCCGGTGGTGGAAGCCTCCATCGTCAAGGACATCGGCACGGTGTGGGAGCAGCAACTGCCGCATCGCGTGCGCGACCTCGCGGCCTTTGTCGAGGAAGAGGCGAGCAATCGCGAAGCCCTGGAGCATCAGCTGGCGTTTGCGATCAAGACCGCGCCGAAGCTGACCATTCAGGGCGGCACCACCGAAGTCCTGCGCGGCATCATCGCGCGTGGGTTGGGACTGCGCTAATTTAACGAGGACATCATGAGCAAATTCACCGATATCGGCGTTGAGACCCACGGGCATGTCGGCCTGATCGAAATCCGAAAGCCCCCGCTGAACTTCTTCGACGTGTCGCTGATCAACCAGATCGCGGATGCGCTGGAGGAGTTCGACCGCAACGTCGAGATTCGCGCCTCGGTGCTGGCGGCGCAGGGCAAGGCGTTCTGCGCCGGCGCCAATTTCAATGACCCCGCGCGGCAGGAACACGTCGAGAAGGACCCGGCCTCCAACCTGCCGATCAATCATCTCTACGTGCAGGCGGTGCGCATCTTCCGCAACAAGAAGCCGATCGTCGCCGCCGTGCATGGCGCGGCCATCGGCGGCGGGCTGGGGCTCGCGGTGTCCGCGGATTTCCGCGTCACCTGCCCCGAGGCGCGCTTTGCGGCGAACTTCACCAAGCTCGGTTTCCATCCGGGCTTCGGGCTCACCGCGACGCTGCCCGAACTGGTCGGCAAGAACAATGCGGAACTGATTTTTTACACCTCTCGCCGCGTCACCGGCGAGGACGCCACCCGGATGGGCCTCGCCAATATCTGCGTGCCGCAGGACCAGGTGCGATCAGAGGCGATGAAACTCGCGGCCGAGATCGCCGAATGCTCGCCGCTCGGGTTGATCTCGACCCGCGCCACGATGCGCGCGGGCCTGGCCGATCGCGTGCTGGCTGCGACCAATCACGAGCTGGCCGAGCAGAGCAAGCTGCGCGCGACCGAGGATTTCAAGGAAGGCGTCAAGGCCACCGCCGAGCGCCGCGTCGCGAATTTCCGGGGACGGTAGTTACAATGTCGTCCCCGCGAACGCGGGGACCCATAACCACAGGCAGATGTCGTAGCGACGCGCTGTGGATCTAGCCTTCGTAAGCATTACGGTCTGTGGTTATGGGTCCCGGGTCGCGCTTCGCTTGCCCGGGACGACAGTTATTTCTTCCTCACCACCAGCGCATCGACGATCGTTGCGCCCTGCCCTTGCGGATGCACCAGCACCGGATTGAGCTCGATCTCCGAGACCTGATCCTTGCACCGCGCCGCCAGTACCGACACTTCCGAGATCAGCTTCGCCAGCGCCGCGACGTCCGCCTTCGGCGCGCCGCGAAAGCCGCGCAGCAAGCGGCGCGGCCTTCAACTCACCCAGCATCGCTTCTGCCTCAGTCACGCCGACCGGCGCGGGACGATAGACCACGTCGCGGAACAGCTCGGTGGTGATGCCGCCGAGCCCCACCATCACCATCGGCCCGAAGGTTTTATCCAGCAGCGTGCCGATGATGATCTCGACGCCCTTCTTCGCCATCGGGCCAACCAGCACACCCTGGATATCAGCGTTGGGCCGATGCTTCCCGGCGTTCTCCAGCAGTTCGCGATAGGCCGAAAACGCTTCGCCCTTGCTCGCGATGCCGACGCGGACCCCGCCGACCTCGCTCTTGTGCGCGATGTCGGGCGACTGGATTTTCATCACAAGCGGAAAGCCGACCCGTTCGATCGCGGCGTCGAGCGCGTCGCGCTCGGCCACCACCACCTCGTCGGGCAGCGCGATGCCGGCGGCGCGCAGCAGCGCCTTGCTGTCGGCTTCGGACAAGGTTGGCGCTTTCAGATGCGCGGAGAGATCGCGCGCCGGCAATGCGGCAATATCCGATTCCGCCGCCAGTTTGAACTTCGCGTACTCCGCCAGCCGCTTCAGCGCGACGCCGGCATGGGTCATACCGGTCAGCACCACCACGCCAGACTTGGCGAGCTCCCGGCGCGCGAAATCCGACGGCAGCGTGTAGGAATACATCACCAGCGGCTTGTTCTGCGCCGATATGACCGGCTTCAGTTCGGCTTCCTTGAACGGCATCCGCACCTCGCTGGAGAACGACATGATCACCAGCGTCGCGTCGATCTCATCGGACTTGTCGAACAGCTCGATGCTCTTTTGCAGGCCGCCGAGCGTGACGCCTTGCGCGGTGACGTCGATCGGGTTTTTGGCCGAACCGTAGGACGGCATCCACTGCTTGATCTCGGCCTGCGCGGCAGCCGACAGCTCCGGCACCTGCAGGCCCTGCAGCGACACCGTGTCGGCGCCCCAGATGCCGCCGCCGCCCGACACCGTCAGCACAGCGACGCGGTCGCCGCGCGGCAGCGGATTGCTCGCCAGCACGGCGGCGATCGTCACCACCTCGTCGAGATCGTTGGAGACGATGAAGCCGTATTTCGCGAACACGGCGTCATAGGCTGCCGACCAGCCGGCCATGCTCGCGGTGTGCGAGGCCGCGGCGCGCTCGCCCGCGCCGGAGCGGCCGACCTTGGTGACGATCACGGGCTTGCCGATCTCGGCGGCGCGTTTCGCTGCGGCGAGAAACTTGTCGACGTCGCGGATGCCCTCGATGAACAGCAGGATCACGTCGGTGGAGGCGTCCTGCACCATGTAATCGAGGAACTCGCCGGCGCCGAGATCGCATTCATTGCCGGCACTGACGCAATAGGAGACCGAAACGCCAATCGCCTTGGCGCGATGCTTGATCGCAAAGCCGATGCCGCCGGACTGCGCAACGACCGCGATCCGCTTCTTCGTCGCGTGCAACGGCACATGGCCCGGCTTGACGTCGACGGTCGGGCTGAAGGTCGCCGCGACTTTTTGCACCTCGCTCATGAAACCTTCGGCGTTGGGACCGGAGATGCGCATGCCGGTGCGTTTCGCGATCGCGACGATCTGGTCCTGCATGTTGGCCGAGTCGCCGCCCTCCTCGGCAAAGCCGGAGGAGATGATCACGGCATTCTTGACCCCGGCAGCCGCACATTCCTCGAGTGCGCCGACGACAGCGCGCGCGGGAATGATGATCACGGCGAGATCGATCGGTGCGCCGATATCCGCGATCGATTTGTAGCAGGTGAGTCCGTCGATATCGCCGTAGTTCGGATTGATCGGATAGATCGCGCCGGGATAGTCGTTCTTGCGCAGCATCGACAGCAGCCGGCCCGGGATTTTCTCCTTGTCGCGGGACGCGCCGATCAGCGCGATGCTTTTGGGCGCGAAGAAACTGTCGAGCGGATGGGGCATTTCGAGAAAGTCCTGTCAATTGATCTCGTCATTGCGAGGAGCGAAGCGACGAAGCAATCCATATTCCCGCTTGTGGCACGATGGATTGCTTCGCTTCGCTCGCAATGACGAATTATGAGAGATAGAAATCGACTCCACCAATAAAAAATGAATTGCCGTCGACCTCGTATCCCCTCGCCCTCGCCGCAGCACAAACCTTCGCAATGTCCCGCACGCGGAAATCCAGTCCGCTCATGATATCAGCCGCGCCCTTGACGAAGCGGAAGCTCGCGTTCGGCAGCTTCAGCTCAGCCGTTCCGTCTATGCCTTTCGTAACGCCAATGCCGATGATCTTGCCCCAGTGCTCCGCAAGGCCTGCCGGATCCGGGCTCTGCATCTCGACGCCTGATATCGCCTGCGTCACCTCTTTGCGGATGTGCTTCTGCCAATCCGGCCCCGCCGGCGGATAAGGGCCGAGCACGTCGTCGCTGCCTGCGGTGTGGTTGAACTCGATGAAGGCGGCGCGGCAGTCGCGCGGATGCAGCTGCACGCCGAGGTAGGGCGCATGCGTGATGCGGTTGGCGGTGCGCACGCCCATCGCATTGGCGCGTGCGCCGTGGGCGTCGGGATCGTCGCAGCAGAAGATCGCCATGTAGCCGCCATGGCCGCCGGTCTTCTCGATGAAGCGGCCGGCCGCCGTGCCGTCACGGAACGGCGCGACCACTTCCAGCAGGATGGTGTCGACCGGCAGCAGCGCGTTGACGAGGCCGTATTTCTCGACGTTGCCGTCGCGGTAGCAGACTTCGAGCCCCATGATGGCTGATATGTCGGGAATCAGAGGCTCGAGATGCGGCGCGACCAGACAGATCTGCCGCAGCCGCATGTAGGTGGTCATGTGAGCTCTCCTGATTGCTTGCAACGTACCCCCGGCAGAGCGGCATTCTCGCTCTGCCCCCCTCCCCCTTGCGGGGAGGGGTCGGGGGTGGGGATGATTTACACGCACAGTCTTTGCTGGGGCCCCCTCCCCAACCCTCCCCCGCAAGGGGGGAGGGAGCGCACCGCCGATGCCGCGCTAATGCCCGCCGAACACGGGCTTGCGCTTCTCGACGAAAGCCTTCGCCGCTTCCTTGTGGTCCGATGTCTCGCCGGCGCGCGAGTGATGGATCGCCTCGCCGTCGAAGCAGGCTTCCAGCGACATGGTCTCGGCATTGTTGATGTTGCGCTTGATGTAACCGAGCGCGATCGACGGGCCCGTCGCCAACGACATCGCCACCTCATGCGCTGCGGCCTCGATCTCCGCATCCGGCACGACTTTCGTCACCATGTTCAACCCGAGCGCTTCCTTTGCGGTCAGCACCGGCGACATCAGATAAAGCTCGCGGGCCTTCGCGGTCCCGAGCATCTTGGTCAGGAAATAGGTGCCGCCATAGTCGCCGGAGAAGCCGACCTTGGCGAAGGCGGTGGTGATCTTGCAGGATTCCGACGCGATGCGGAGATCGCAGGACAGCGCAATCGAGAGGCCCGCGCCGGCCGCGGCGCCGTCGAGCTGCGCCACCACGGGCTTGCTCATCTGGTGCAGGATGCGCGACACCTCCATGCCCTTGCGCAGCGTGACCTGTTTCTCCTCGAACGTGGCAGGCGCGCGGCCCGCCGCCATCGACTTGACGTCGCCGCCGACGCAGAAGGTGCCGCCCGCGCCCTTGAGCAGCACCGCGCGAACCTCGTGATCCTCGGCCGCGCGCCGCGCGGCGTCGACGAGACCGCGGGTCATGTCGGGACTGAGCGCATTGCGCCGGTCCGGGCGGTTCATGGTGATGGTGAGCAGGCCCTTGTCGAGGTGTTGCAGGACGATTTCATTGGCGGTCATTTGAACGTCTCCCTGTCGCCTGCCCTTGCGCGGGCGGCTTGTTTGTTCGGTTGGGCGCGATCATGCCGCATGGTAATGGGTGCAGCAAGCACGCGGCACGGCGCCGCGCGCGCAGCTTTCGCATGGCTCAGGTCTATTTCCGCAAAGCGGAACGTGGCCAAGCGACAGCATCACTTGTCCTTCAGCAATCCCCTGCCGGGAACATGATTGATCTCGAGACGGATGCCATCGGGGTCCTCGAACAGCACCGAGTAATAGCCGGGCGCCCAGGAATCCTCGCGCGGCGCGCGGATGATTTTTGCGCCAAGCTTGTCGACGAAGGCATGGAGCTCGTCGACATCGGCGCGCTCGCGGGCGCGGAAGCAGAGATGATGCAGGCCCACGCGGCGCTGGTCGAACGCCGCGCCCGCATGTTCGGAAGCCGGCGCGCTGATGCCGAGCGCGGTGCGGCCGCCGACGCAGTAATAATAGGTGTCGGTGTCGATGACCGCCGTCATGCCGAGGAACGGCAGCAGTTTTGAATAGAAATCGCGCGCGCGCTCGAAATTCGACGCCGTCAGGATGACATGCGCCATGCCGTTGATTTCCATCGAGTGCCCCTCCGTGTGCTAAGCTGTAACTAGCATACTGCCCGGCAAATTGGTGACGATGCGCAGGCTTGTCGCAGCAGCTCTCTCGATCCTTGTGACCGCAACGGCGGCACACGCGGGTGCTTGCGCGTTCGAAGTGCAGGACGAAGGCCATGTCGCGCAAGTGATCGACGCCCGCAGTTTTCGCCTCAGCGATGGCCGCGAGATCAGGCTTGCCGGAATCGAGCTCATCGCCAAGGACGCGAGCGCATTGGCCGCTCTCGTCAAGGACAAGGACGTAAGCCTGCGCGGTCCCGACGACACGCCGGATCGCTATGGACGGCAAACTGCGTTCGTCTTTCTCGCGGGCTCCGATATTCCGGTGCAGGCCCAGCTTCTCGCAAACGGCGCGGCACTCGCCTCGCCCGATGTCACCGACAAGGAATGCGCCGCCGCGCTGCTCGCCGCCGAGGCCGAGGCGCGCGCCGGAAAAAAGGGAACCTGGGCCGATCCGAACGTCATAAAAAACGCGGAAAGTGCAGACGATATCCTGGCCGGGATCGGGCGTTTTATGCTTGTCGAAGGCCGGGTTTTGTCGGTTCGGCAAGCGGGGACAATGACTTACCTGAATTTTGGCCGAAGCTGGACACGGGACTTTGCTGCGACTATTTCAAGGCGCATGATGCCGCAGGTCGAATTTAGCGGCCTCACGCTCAAGTCCTTGGAGAATCGGCGGATTCGTGTTCGCGGCTGGGTCGAAGCGCACCCCGGGCCGCGGATCGAGGTGGTCAGGGCGGGACAAATCGAAGTGCTGAGCGGGAAGTAATCCGCCGAACGCGAGTACCAATAAAGTGGATGGGACTGCGCGATTGCGCGAGAGGGGAATGAGCCGCCGCGTTTTGGCTGCGGCCGCGCTGTTGTGTGCGCCGATCGCGCTCGCAGGCTGCGGCGACATGAGCCGCTTCGGGTTCTCGACCGCGGTGGCGCCGCCGGCCGCGCCGGCCAAGCCGAACCGCACCGTCGCCACCACGCCGGCCTCGGAACGCGAGCATGACCGCATTCTCACCTCCTATGGCGGCATCTACGACGATCCGAAACTGGAGTCGCTGGTCAGCAAGACCGTCGACCGGCTGGTTGCCGCGTCCGACCGTCCCGATCAACCCTACAAGGTCACCATCCTCAATTCCGGCGCGGTGAACGCCTTCGCGCTGCCGACCGGCCAGCTCTATGTCACGCGCGGGCTGATTGCGCTCGCAAGCGACACCTCCGAGCTGTCGTCGGTGCTGAGCCACGAGATGGCGCATGTGCTGTCCAAGCACGCCGCGATGCGCGAGGACCAGGCGAAGCAGGCCGCGATCGCCGCGCGCGTCGTCACCGAGATGGGCAACGATCCCGAGATCACCGCCTTCACGCTCGCCAAGGGCAAGCTGACGATGGCGAACTTTTCGCGCGAGCAGGAGCTGCAGGCCGACGATATGGGCGTCGCCATCTCCGCGCATGCACATTTTGATCCCTATGGCGCTTCGCGCTTCCTGACATCGATGGAGCGCAACGCGGAACTGAAAGCGGGACGTTCCTCGCTCGATCCACGCGCCCAGGACTTTTTGTCGTCGCATCCGGCGACGCCCGAGCGCGTACAGCGCGCGCGGACCTCGGCGCGGCAATACATCTCGCCCGACAATACCGAGCGCGACCGCGAGGATTATCTCTCCGCGATCGACAACATCGTCTATGGCGAGGACCCGAGCGAAGGATTCGTACGCGGGCGGCGGTTTCTTCACCCGAAACTCGGCTTCAGCTTCCAGGCGCCGGACAACTTCACGCTCGACAACACCGCCCAGGCCGTGATCGGCGTGCGCGAGGGCGGCAGCCAGGCGATGCGCTTCGACGTGGTGCGCGTGCCCGGCGAGCAGACACTCGGCGACTATCTCAACTCGGGGTGGATGGAAGGCGTCGACAAGGCCTCCACCGAGGATATCACCATCAACGGTTTTCCGGCGGCGTCCGCGACCGCCAAGGGCGACCAATGGCAGTTCAAGGTCTATGCGCTCCGGTTCGGCAGCGATGTTTACCGCTTCATCTTCGCCAGCCGGGCGAAGACCCAGGAGAGCGAACGCAACGCGCGCGAGACCGTGAATTCCTTCCGCCGGCTCTCGCTGGACGAGGTGCAGGCGGCGCGGCCGCTGCGCATCAAGGTGATCACGGTGCAGCCGGGCGACACCGTGGAATCGCTGTCACACCGCATGGCCGGCGTCGACCATCCGACCGAACGCTTCCGCATCCTCAACGGCCTCGATGCGCGCGCCCAGGTCAAGGTCCGCGACAAGGTGAAGATCGTGGTGGATTGACCTGTTGCAATCAGCTCGGCTGCGACTCCCCTCCCCCTTGCGGGGAGGGGCCGGGGGTGGGGGTCAGCGCGGATTGTATCTCAATCAGAACACCGTCGATGTTTCCGAGCACATCGTTGTTCCAGAAGCGCAGCACGCGATAACCGCTTGCTTCTATCTGACGCGTGCGACGTGCATCAGCGACACGTTGCTCATCGTGTTGACCACCATCGAGTTCGATGACTAGTCGCGCCTTTCGGCTGACGAAGTCGACGATGAAGGGACCGATCAACGCTTGCCTTCGGAAATGCGATCCTGCGAGCGCGATATCCTCGCGTAGTCGTCGCCAGAGGACGCGCTCGGCCTTTGTCGGTTCCGCGCGCATTTGCTTGGCGAATTGTTTCTGGCGTTCGTGCATTGCACCGATTTCATCACGGCCATTTTCATTTGGGAACCCCCACCCCCAACCCCTCCCCGCAAGGGGGAGGGGAGCCGAGCGCGACTCTCGGCAACATCGAGATCAGCTTGACGCCCGCCCCTCTGCTCTGAAATCGTTACGCTGACTACCGTCAACGTCGGGAGGAAACATGGCAACGACATCCGCATCTTCGCCGACGCACGATCTTGTTCGTTACTCCGCCGCCGACGGCATCGCCGAGCTGATGCTCGACCGCGCGCCGGTCAATGCACTCAGCATGCCCCTGATCGATGCGCTGCTCGCCGGGCTTGCCAGGGCGCGCGACGACGAGAGCGTCCGCGCCATCATCATCGGCAGCGCGCACAAGGTGTTCTGTGCCGGCCTCGACCTCGATCTCGTCCGCGGCAAGCCAGGCATCGAGACCAAGAAATTCCTCGAAAAGCTCTACTTCGCGCTGAACGACACCCAGTATCGCCTTGGCAAGCCCACGATCGCGGCGATCGACGGCGCGGTACGCGCCGGCGGCATGACCATTGCGATCTCCTGCGACATGATCATCGCCGGCGACGGCTCGACCTTCGGCTATCCCGAGATCGACGTCGGGCTGATCCCCGCGATCCACTTCGTGCAGCTGCCGCGGCTGGTCGGCAAGCATCAGGCGTTCGGACCGTTGTTCCTCGGCGATTCCTTCGATGCCGCGACCGCGTATCGCATGGGCCTGCTCAGCGAGGTCGTCCCCAAGGGCACCGCGCTCGATCGCGCCCGCGAGATCGCGCGACGGCTGGCCGTCAAATCGCCCATCATCATGAAGATCGGCCGCGACGCCTTTGCGCGCGCGATTGATGCAGACTTCCGCCGCTCGGTCGAGAACGCCGCGGAAAGCTTCGCGCTGGTCGCAACGACCGACGATTGCCAGGAAGGCTTGAACGCGTTCGTCGAGAAACGCAAACCGAACTACAGGGGAAGCTGACATGGCCGGACTGTATTTCGAGGAGTTCGTGGTCGGACAGGAATTTCACCACGCGTTCTCCAGGACCGTGACCGAGATGGACAACACGATGTTCAGCCTGCTGACCATGAATCCGCAGCCGCTGCACATCGATGCGCATTTTGCCGAAAAGACCGAGTTCGGCCAGCGTCTGTTCAACAGCGTCTATGCCCTCGGCATCATGATCGGCATGAGCGTGTACGACACCACGCTGGGGACGACGGTCGGCAATTTGGGCATGACCGAGGTCAAATTCCCGAAGCCCGTATTCCACGGCGACACGCTGCGGGCGCATACGAAGATCATTTCCAAGCGCGAAAGCAAATCGCGGCCCGGCCAAGGCTTGGTGGAATTCGAGCACACCATGACCAACCAGCGCGGCGAGGTCGTGGCGAGTTGCAAGCGGACCGGATTGATGCTCGGGAAACCCAAGGAATAGCGGCATGCGTTCGTTCCTGTTCGTGCCCGGCGACAGCGTCCGGAAATTCGAAAGCGCCAAAAAGACGGCGGCCGACGCTTTGATCCTCGATCTCGAGGATTCGATCGCACCTGAAGGTAAGGTCGCCGCGCGCGGCATCACGCTGCAAATGCTGGGACAGCGCAATCCGGCGCAAAAGATGTATATCCGCGTCAATGCGCTCGACACAGAGCTGACGCTTGGCGATCTCGCGGCGGTCATGCCGGGGCGGCCCGACGGCATTGTCTTGCCGAAATGCGCCGGCGCGTCCGACGTCAACCGGCTCTCCCTCTATCTCGATGCGTTCGAGGCGGCCTCCGGCATTGCACAAGGGACGACGCGGATCGTCACCGTTGCGACCGAAACCGCGCGCGCTGTGATCAAGCTGATGGATGTCGAGAACATGAGCCCGCGGCTCTGGGGCATGATGTGGGGCGCGGAAGATCTCGCGGCTTCGCTCGGCGCCTCGCGCAACCGGACTGATGGCCGCTATCACTCGCCCTTCGTTCTGGCGCGCGACCTTTGCCTGATTGCCGCCGCAGCTGCCGGCGTCGTCGCGATCGACACGATTGCCACCGACATCGACGATCTGGAAGGCCTGAAGGCCGAGTTGATCGCGGCGCGGCAGGATGGTTTCCTTGCGAAAGCCGTGATCCACCCGAAGCACGTCGACATCGTCAATGCCGCATTCATGCCGACCGCCGACGAGATTGCCTGGTCGGAGCGCGTGGTCGCGGCGTTTGCCGGAAATCCGTCCGGCGTGGTGAAGATGGACGGCAAGATGCTGGACAAGCCGCATCTGCGCGCCGCGGAGAAGATTTTGGCGCTAAGGGGACGGTAGCAAACCCATTGTCGTCCCGGCCAAGCGAGCGCGAGCCGGGACCCATAACCACCGAAATTTGTTGCACGCAACGCTGGGGCCGCTTGCGAACACAACCACGCAGGCCTGTGGTTATGGGCCCCCGCTTTCGCGGGGGCGACGACTGAGAGACTCGGCACTGCCCTCAAAACGAAAAGCCCGGTCTTGCGACCGGGCTTTTGAATGTCTGTACCGTTACGGCTGACGCTTTCAGGCGGCCTCATCGGCGACTGCGGTGTCGTCGCCCTCGGCGTCATCCGCCTCGTCGACATCGCCTTCGGCATCACCCTCGGCGCTGCCTTCGGTCTTGACGCCGCGGCGCGGGCTCTTGGCGAGCTGGCTCTCGATCTCCTTGACCGCTTCGGTCTCGGTGACGTGCTGCACCACCGCGATCTCGCGCGACAGGCGGTCGAGGGCTGCTTCATAAAGCTGACGCTCGGAGTACGACTGCTCGGGCTGCGACTCCGAACGATAGAGGTCGCGCACGACCTCGGCGATGGCGACGATGTCGCCGGAATTGATCTTGGCTTCGTATTCCTGGGCGCGGCGCGACCACATGGTGCGCTTGACGCGGGCACGGCCCTTGAGCGTCTCCAGCGCCTTCTTCACCAGCACGGGTTCGGAGAGCTTGCGCATGCCGACATTGGCGACCTTCGCGGTCGGCACCCGCAGGGTCATCTTGTCCTTGATGAAATTGATGACGAACAGCTCGAGCCTGGCGCCGGCGATCTCCTGCTCCTCGATGGCCAGGATCTGGCCGACGCCGTGAGCGGGATAGACCACGAATTCATTGGCCTTGAACCCCTGGCGCTGGGTCACGACCTTCTTTTCCTCGATCTTGGGCGCAGCCACGGGCTTGGCGGCAACCGGCTTCACGGCGGCCTTCGGCGCAGTTTTCGCGGGGGCCTTCGCAGCGGTCTTCGAGGTGACCGCTTTCGCGGCAGTCTTTTTGGGTGGCATTGCGCTTCTTTTGTTCTTCGAGGACTTTGCAGCCGACGCCTTTCCGGCGGACCGGGTATCCCGGGCACGGCTCTTGGATGCGCTACGGCTGGCCGCGGCGGCTTTTTTCGAGGGCTTGGAGGTACTCTTCTTACGCGTTTTCTGTGACACGGCCTGTGCGCGGAACTGCCACGCCCCTGTTCGATGGGTTTTCACGGAAACCTGTGAAACGGTCAGTGCAGTTGACCGATCCAACTCAGAATGTGCCATATATAGCACATTTTCCGGAAAAATCAATGATTTAGAGGGTGTCGGGGCCGCTTTTGGCCGATCCAACGCCTATTAGGGTTAAGTCTGAGGCGTTTTTAGGGTCATGCTGCACCGCAGTACTACGGTGTGGATAAGATTCGGCCCGGATGAGCCCGAATGGGCCACTGATTCGGGCGCTAGTCGCCCTCGCCGGGCTTCGGAGAAAAATATTTCTCGAATTTGCCCTCCTCGCCCTCGAAACTCTTCGCTTCAGGCGGGGAATCCTTCTTCTGGGTGATATTCGGCCAGGTCTTGGCATATTCGGTGTTGACCTCGAGCCACTTCTCCAACCCCGGCTCGGTATCGGGCTTGATCGCATCCGCCGGGCACTCCGGCTCGCACACGCCGCAGTCGATGCATTCGTCCGGATGGATCACCAGCATGTTCTCGCCCTCGTAAAAGCAGTCGACGGGGCAGACCTCGACGCAATCGGTGTACTTGCATTTGATGCAGGCTTCAGTGACGACGTAAGTCATCCAAAACTCCGGAAAAAGGCTCGAAATTCGGGCTTTGCCTAGCGCAGGAACTGCGGTGCCGCAAGGGAAGCGATGCCTGGAATTCGTGCCTGCTTCAGATAGCTATTCCTGCCGCGACTGCAAATCCTCATAGAGGGCGCGCACGCTCGATGCATCGCCCCGCCGCTCGGAGAAACCGATCACCTTGAGCACGCGGACGCTGCGATCGAGCGCGATGGTCAGCACGTCGCCGGGCTTGACCGCATGGCCCGGCGCGGTCTCGCGCACGCCGTTGATGCGGACGTGGCCTTTCTCGACAAGTTGCGCGGCGCTGGTGCGGGCTTTGACCACCCGCGCATGCCACAGGAACTTGTCGAGACGCTGCCTATCCATTTGCGCGCGTAGCGCTATTCCTTGCGGTTACCCGCGAGTTGATCCTTCAGCGCGGCGAGCTTTGCGAAGGGCGAGTTCGGGTCGGCGGCGCGGTCGCGCGGTGCGGCGGAGGTCGCGTAGTGGCGCAGCGCCGGGCCGCTTTCGCGGTCGCGCTTGTCGCGGCCCTTGTCACGGCCGCGCTGATCGCGCTCGTCGCGGCGAGCGCCCTGACGGTCGCCGAATTTCTCGCGCTTGTTGTCGCGGTCGCGCTTGTTGTCGCGATCCTTTTCGCGATCCTTGCCCTCGAAACGCTCGCGGCGATCGCCGCGCGGCTCATGGCGGCGCTGCTCGGGCGCGGGCGCAGTCGCGCCTTCGGCAAGAGCCGGTGCAGTTGCGATTGCGCCTTCGGCCGAGGCAGTGGCTTGCGCCGGTGCGCCCTCGGGCTTGCGGAAATCCTTGCGATCGCCGCCGCGCCTGCCATGACGATGGCGCCGCTCGCCTTCGCGCTTCTGCCCTTCGCCGGCCTCGCCTGCGACGGCGGCAGCCGCCTCGCCCTCCTTGCGCGGACCGTGTGTCCTGCGATGACGCTCATGCCGCGGCCGGCGATCGTCCCCACGGCCGCCCGGCCGCCAGACGTCCACGAGCTGCGGCTCTGCAGGCGCTTCAGCCGTTGCCGGAGCTTCCGCCGCGGGCGTGGCTTCTGATGTCAGATTCAGCGGCCGGAGCCTCTGCAGGCATCTCGGCTGCGGGCGCAGGTTCCGCCGTTGCTTCGGCTGGAGCCTCCACAGGCGCGGCTTCCGCCGCCGGCTCGGGCTGCGCCTCGACAGCAGCGGGCGTTTCCTCAGCGAAAGCGAGCGGCGAGACCTCGGGCAGCAACGCACTCGACGGCGCGGGATCGCCTGACACCGGCTGCTCGACAATCTCTGCTGTCGGGTCCGCGGACGTTTCGACCAGCTCGCTCGTCGCTTCCGCAACAATATCGGAGGGCGCCACGCCAGCGCCTTCCACCGGCGGCGTCTCGGGCGCGACCGTCTCCACCACCACCGGCTTCGGCGGCAGGGGCGGCCGTTTCTCCATGCGATAGCCGAGCGCGCGCAGGATCGAGGCGAAATCCTCGCCGGCCGAGCCCGTCAGCGAGGTCATCGCCTGCGTCACCACGAAACCGCGGCCGTCGAATGCGCCGGCCGGCTTCGCGCCGGGCGAGGCCTCGCGCCAGGAGAGCGCCGGGCGGATCAGATCGGCGAGCCGCTCCAAGAATGTCGACGCGCACCGCGCGCTCGCCGGCCTGGCGATAGCCGAGCATGCGATAGGCATCGCGCGGCAAGGTCTTGTCGACCGGGAAAGACGTGCGGCCGCTGCCGGCAAGCTGCTGCGCGCCCGCGAGCGCGGAAAGATCGACATTGTCCTGCTTGATCGCCCACAATAGCGCCGCGAGCGCGCGCGCGGCGGGCTTCAGCAGGTTCGGGAAATAGATGTGATAGGCGCCGAACCGCGCGCCGTATTTGCGCAACGTCGCACGCGACGGCTGGTCGAGATCCTTCATCTCGGCCGCGATCTTCGCGCGCTCGATCACGCCGAGCGCTTCGACCAGCTGGAACGCGATGCCGCGCGCGATCCCGGTGACGTCCTCGGCCTTCGCCAAATCGAACAGCGGCCCCAGCAGCTTCTCGATATGCGTCTTCAGCCACAAATTCAGCCGCGTCTCGACCTTCTCTTTGCTCGCGCCGGTCAGCCGCTCGTCGGCGATGATGCGCAGGCGCGGATGCAGCGCGTCGTCGGCCGCGACCATCTTGGCCACGGCATCGCCGGTCCAGCGGATGGTGCCGTCGGAGGTCAGCACGAACTGATCGTCGGGCGCCGCACCCAGTTTCTCGGCCCGCGCGTCGATCTCGCGCGCCAGCACCTGGCTCGCGGCAGCCTGCAGTGCCTTGGCGTCGGAACCCGCCTCCGCCGCGTCGGGCGCAAACGTGAAGCCGTCGAGCCGGCCAATGACATGGCCCTCGACGATCACCTCGCCCATCTTGCCGATTTCGGTACTCAAGCTGACATTCTCCCGCAGGCGGCGCATCAATACACTGGTACGGCGATCAACGAAACGCTCGGTGAGCCGTTCATGCAGCGCGTCGGATAATTTATTTTCGACCTCCCGCGTGATGCCCTGCCAGTGATCGGGATCGGACAGCCAGTCCGGCCGGTTGGCCACGAAGGTCCAGGTCCGGATTTGCGCAATCCGACCCGACAAGGTGTCGATATCGCCGGTGGTGCGGTCGGCCTGGTCGACCTGGGCGGCGAACCAGCCGTCCGGCACCTTCCCGTTACGCATCAGGAAGCCGTAAATCGTGGTCACCAGCTCGGCATGCGCGGCCGGCGACAATTTGCGGTAGTCCGGGATCTGGCAGGCCTCCCACAGCCGTTCCACGGCCTCGGCGCCATGCGCGAAATCGCGCACCTCGCCGTCGCGCGCGGCGTGATCGAGCACGCGCTGGTCCTCGGCGACCGGCGCGCGGGTCAAGCGTCTCATGCGCGGGCGGCTGCAGCAGCGACACCTGCAGGCTGCCGAGCGAGGAGAAATCCGGCTTGGCGTTGCGCCACTGCAGAACCTTCACGCTGTCGAAAGAATGGTTCTGCAGCGCATTCACCAGCTCCGGCTCGAACGGCGCGCAGCGGCCCGTCGTGCCGAAGGTGCCGTCGCGGGTGGCGCGCCCGGCGCGGCCCGCGATCTGCGCGAACTCGGCCGGATTGAGCCGGCGAAACTGATAGCCGTCATATTTGCGGTCGGAGGCAAAGGCGACGTGATCGACGTCGAGATTGAGGCCCATGCCGACCGCATCGGTGGCGACGAGATAATCGACGTCGCCGTTCTGGAACAGCTCGACCTGTGCGTTGCGCGTGCGGGGCGACAGCGAGCCGAGCACGACGGCGGCGCCGCCATGCTGGCGCTTGATCAGCTCGGCGATGGCGTAGACTTCGTCCGCCGAGAACGCGACGATCGCGGTGCGTCTTGGTTGCCGCGTGATCTTGCGGTCGCCGGCAAATTCAAGCTGCGACAGCCGCGGCCGCGTCACGATCGAGGCGCCCGGCAACAGCCGCTCGATGATCGGGCGCATGGTGGCCGCGCCCAGCAGCATGGTCTCGTCGCGGCCGCGCCGGTGCAGCATGCGGTCGGTGAACACGTGGCCGCGCTCGAGATCGGCCGCGATCTGGATCTCGTCGACCGCGAGGAACGACACGTCGATGTCGCGCGGCATCGCTTCCACCGTGGAGACCCAGAAGCGCGGGTTCTTCGGCTTGATCTTCTCCTCGCCGGTGATCAGCGCGACCGCGTCGACGCCGGCGCGCGCGGCGATCTTGTTGTAGACCTCGCGCGCGAGCAGCCGCAGCGGCAGGCCGATCATGCCCGAGGAATGCGCAAGCAGCCGCTCGATGGCCAGATGCGTCTTGCCGGTGTTGGTCGGCCCGAGCACGGCGGTGACGCCCGCGCCGGGCGCGCGCTCGTTGGAGTGAGCGAGTGGAGAGAAGGCCATGTGTGGAGGGTGTTTCTATTATTAGCAGCTAATCGTCATTGCGAGCGAAGGCGAAGCAATCCATCGTGCAACCCGGGAAGCATGGATTGCTTCGTCGCTTCGCTCCTCGCAATGACGAATGGGCTCAAATTCTGTCTCAGATTGCGACGTCTCTCGCATGATATGGGGTGTGAAGCTAAGCTTCGGAACGACTCTGGAACGAAACGGGGCCGAATCGCTGACTCCTGCCGGTAACCTGCTTCGTTCACCGCAACATCTCGCGCGTGGTTCCCTGAGTAAGCACTAGATCAAGTTTGGCAGGCTCCGGCAAGCGGCGGTTCGAGGTGCGGAATCCTTAAATTTCGGATGCGCTTGAGTCGAATCAGAATGGGGAAAGAGTCAACGGGATTCCGCTCCCCATGTGTCGTCCCGGCGAACGCCGGGACCCATACCGCGTGATCTCTCCGTGAAGTGAAGTGGTCGACGCCGGGCATCAACCGCAAGGGCCGGTGGTTATGGGTCCCCGCTCCCGCGCGCAATTGCGCGCTAGGCGGGGACGACAGGGACCTACTGCGTCTTCGCGACGTGCGGCGCGATCGGCTGCGTGATGAAATGCGTCGCCTCCAGCACGGCGGTGCCGAGCGGCGTCGGGATCACGGTGCGGAACGGCACGAGATAGCGGGTTCCCGCGATCGGCACCAGAGCGACCTCGATGCCGCGCGCGGCGGAGAGATATTTGATCACGGGCCGGTCGGGGATGTAGCCCGCGATCGGCGTGAAATACAGCGCGCAGACCACGGCCGGGCCGTAATAGCCCTTCTCCGCCTTCACGGTTTCCATGCGCTTGAAATCGAGCTTCACCTCGTAACGCAGGCGGCCGTCGAACACGGCGGCGCTGGCGTTGCAGGCCTCCGGCGTCAGCATCTCGCCGGTGCCGGGCACGCGCACCAGGGTCGACGACATCGGATCCAGCACGCCCTTCTTGTGCGCATCGGTGACGGGACGCGGTCGGGATCGACCGGCGGCACCGGCTCGATGCCGAACTCCTTGACGTTGCCGTTCTGCAGCGTGATGTGCACCGCCTCGGATTTCTTCGAGGTGGTGGTGGCGGCCTGATAGGCCTGCGGCACCAGCGCGCCGCCCACGACGCGGCCCTGGGAAGCGCCGGTGCCGGCGCCGTTGGAGATGGTTTTGAGCAGGCCCGTGGTGCCGCCCTGGGCGGCGGCGGAATAGGAGTCGTCGCCGATCTCGATTGCCCAGGTGCCGCGGCCGACCGGAATGCCTGCGAGCGAAGCCTCGTACTGCGCCTCGAGCCGGCCTTGCGCGGAGGCCGGCTGCGAGCCGAGCACGAGCAGCGCCGCGGCAGCAAGCCAGCGCCGATCGGGCGGCCATTTTCGGGCGGGTGGTCACTGGCGATCCTTGGCCAAGCGGCGCGGTCCAAATCTCATTTAAGCAAACAAACCCGGCAAACAACGCGCCGTCAGGCGGCAGAGCGGGAACATCTCGCTTTTCGGGTCCGAATGCGCCCTTTATATGGTGGGTTAAATGGCGGAAACGCCTGCCAAAACGGCATTTTCGGCGGCATGATCCCGGAAAAGTGTGCAGCGGTTTTCCGAAAGGATCATGCCCAAACAAAAAGCCAAAGCGCGATGGCGAATTATCATGCTGCCATCGCGCTTTAGCCCTTCGAGCGGGCCGAAACCTTGACGTTCCGCCCCCTGCCCCCTATACGTCCGCCCGCTCCTTATAGGATCAGCAGTTTCCGACCCCTCCGAGGCGCCCAATGGGCTGCCGGAGACACCTGAGGATTTTCGACATGTCGCGGCGCTGCGAACTGACGGCCAAGGGCCCCCTGACGGGCCACAAGGTCAGCCACTCCAACATCAAGACCAAGCGGCGTTTCCTGCCGAACCTGTGCAACGTCACCTTCATCTCGGACGCGCTGGGGCGGAACGTGCGGCTGCGCGTCTCGACCAACGCGATCAAGACCGTCGACCACAATGGCGGCCTCGATGCGTATCTCCTGAAGGCCCGCGCCACGGTGCTGTCGCCGCGCGCGCTGGAGCTGAAGCGGGCGATCGAGAAGAAGGTCGGCGGTCAGCCGGAGAAGAAGGCGAGCTGAGATTTTGCGAGATGGGCCAGGGGCGCGTCAGTCGCGTCCTGTAGCGTAAGCTGTGAGTTGAGTTTGGTGGCGGCCGGGTCGGAAACGATCCGGCCGTTTTTTGCTGGTGGAGTCGCTTATGGCAAAGTTCGGCCCAACCTTTTCGCTGGCGGCGAGCGCGCACCTGCTCGATAATTGGCGTTAGATGAATCGCTCTGCAAGCGCTATTTGAACATCAATGAGGCAGTGAGAAAAGAGGGGATGATGTTTGAGGGTCCGCGCACGTATCGCGTTCTGAGAGCCGATCGTGAGCCTCTTGTACGCTTTATGCGCGGGGCACTTGAGGCGCGTGGCTGTCGTATCATCTACGCGTCAGAACCAGACCGAGCGCCGTTCATCATCACTTTTGAGACGCCGACGGGAGAACGCATGGGCGTCATCGCCTATGCTTTCTTAGCAACGAGAACTCCAACCAAGAATCGGCCGGAGGATGAACGTAGCTTTCAAGTTAAATATGGCAGCAAGCTTGAAAAAAATCTTCATGCAATATTCCAGGACCCACTTGGTCTCTTCACAACCGTCTTCCTAGGCATCTCGCCAGACGAGGAATACTTTGTCGCGGTAGATCCCGAGATCCACAATCCCACCAAGTTCTTTATCCGCATCGAGTTCAAGGACAGAAACGCTGACGACATTAAGCGAGAGGGGCTGGATTGCTTGGGAAAGGAGCCGCGTTAATCGCGAAGATGAGCCTGTAGAAATCCTTGTGGGCGGCACCAAAGAACACTTTCTGGACCTGATCAGGTTCGAACGAGCAGCCCAAGGTCTCGATCCTGGAAATCGACAGCTTCTTGCCCAAAAGCGCGCGCTGTTCTCGCAGACGCCTTCGGCGTCGGGAACCGATTTAGACTTGCGGGACGTGCCGCAACATCCACTCGTTTCGGAACTGGGGTTGGCTCCAGACCAAGTCCTTGACGTCATAGCCGGTGCTCGACGTTTGAAGATGGCTGTGCGTGGTTGGGTTGCTGAGCACCACCTGAAGGAAGTTTTGTCGCGAACGTCAGGAATTACTTATTGTGAACCGATCGACAAAGAAGGGGGTGCCGATTTACATATCAGGCTGAACGATGGCCCTCTTCTCACAGTCGAGTGTAAGAATGTTCTTCGTGAGAAGGATGCTAACGGTCTTCCGCGTCTTGATTTCCAAAGAACTCGGACATCAAAAAAGGACCCTTGCTCCAGGTACTATGCGCCGGCAGATTTTGACGTGGTTGCCGCTTGTCTGCATGCTGTGACCGAGAGTTGGGAATTTCGATATATTCTTCCACGAAGCTTGCCACCACATCGAAAATGCGTTGGAAAGCTCACTAACAACCTTCGCGTTGATGACAAATGGCAGGTTGATCCCATATCAATCTTTCAAGCGGCTGCGGGCGCGAGAGCCACATGAAGAAGCTTACCGCAATTAGCCTCTACACCGGCGCAGGCGGCTTAGATTATGGTTTCGAGGCGGCGGGCTTTCGAACCGCTGTCGCAGTTGAGATGGATAACTGCTGCATCGAAACGCTCGCATCAAATCGCCGCTGGCCCATCATCGATGCAGACATAAATTCAGTTGAGACCAAAGAGATTTTAAAGAAAGCCAAGCTGCGGCGCGGCCAGCCAGATATTCTGATCGGAGGACCGCCATGCCAGCCGTTCTCGAAATCGGGATTTTGGGCCACAGGTTCGACCAAGCGACTGTCTGATCCTCGAGCGTCGACACTAGAGAACTTCCTGCGGGTCTTGGAGGAAGCAGAACCGCGCGCATTTTTGATGGAGAATGTTGAAGGTCTCGGATTTAGGGGCAAGGACGAAGGTCTGCGCCACATTCACGCGCGACTTGCGGAAATCAATGCGCGGCGACGCACCAACTACGTTGCTTTCACCAAAGTGCTCAACGCCGCTGACTTCGGTGTTCCTCAGCTTCGGCGCAGGCTGTTCATTATCGCTAGTCGCGACGGAGTGGAGTTCAGTTTCCCGCAGCCGACGCACGCACCTTCAGCCAACACTCTGACAGGGGAAAGACGATATCTCACTGCGTGGGAAGCGTTGCGATCAATTCGTGTCGGAAAGTCAGAAGCAACGAAACTACGGCTTCGTGGCAAATGGGCGAATCTCCTCCCCAGTGTCCCCGAAGGACAGAATTATCTTTGGCATACAGATCGCGGGGGAGGAGAACCACTCTTCGGCTGGAGACGAAGGTATTGGTCTTTTCTTCTCAAGTTGGCGAAGGCTGCGCCCTCTTGGACGATTCAGGCTCAACCTGGACCAGCTACCGGTCCTTTTCATTGGGAAAACAGGCTCCTAAGCATGCGCGAAATGGCCCGGCTGCAAACATTTCCGAAAGACATTCGGATTGCAGGTTCCTACGCAGATATGCAGCGCCAACTTGGGAATGCTGTTCCTTCGCTTTTGGCCGAAGTGCTTGCACGAGAGATAAGCCACCAGTTGCTGGGACGGGCGACCAAAGGAACTCCGCGACTCGCTATCAAGCCCTCTAGCGTTGGCGTCCCTCCACCTGAGACAACCAGTGTGGTTCCACTCGAATACCTACCGCTCCGAGGAGAGCATGCGGCCCATCCCGGGACGGGCAGAGGCTATCGCGCGGTCTCGCGCGAAGAGTTAGTGACGGAAGAACCTCTTGAGCTTACTTCGTAAGCGTCCAAGCCGTTCAAGTTCGCACTCCCAAACAACTAACGTGTCCCACCCCAACTGGTCTAGAGCAGCAAGGGTCATCCGATCACGCTCCTGATTCCGAGCGAACTTTGGAAGCCAGTACTCAGGCCTTGCTGAAGGCTTCTTAGCCAGCCTGCATCTGCTGTGCTGATGCCAAAAACAGCCGTGAACAAAGACCGCCTTCTTTTGCCGGCGGATTACTATGTCAGGTCTTCCCGGAAGCTCCTTCGCGTGAAGTCGATAGTGAATACCGAGCTCGCGAAGGAGCGCGCGTACAGTCAGCTCGGGCGTCGTATTCGACTTCCTTATGCTGCGCATCATTTCCGATCGAATCTCGGGTTGGATTGACGCCATACTGCAGTTCCTGATTCAGGTCCCGTTCTACTGTCACCGGCCGCCATGCCTCACGTGCACTGCACCATTTGACTGCCGTTCAGGTTGCAATTAATCCCCGCGTGGGGATTCTAATAAGCCAATGAAGGACAATAATGAATATCAAGCCGTCCGAGTCGACAATCCGGGTGATGTTTCAATCGGCATTCTACAAAATCCCACGATTTCAAAGACCATACTCGTGGGATCGTGGAAACGTTGAAGAGTTCTGGACCGACGTGTTTGAAGGTACCGCTAGCAGCTACTTCATCGGCTCCATGGTATTCTACAAGAAGGGAGCAGAAACCCTCGTCGTTGACGGTCAGCAGCGTCTCACCACACTGACGATATTCCTCGCAGCGCTTCGCGACACGTTGCGAGAGGTTAGCGAAGATAGTCTTGCTAAGGGCATCCAGAACGTAATCCAGCGAAAGGACATAAATGATGAAATCCGATATGTCTCGCTCACTGAAACTTCCTATCCCTATTTTCAAGATCGCATTCAAAGCTTTGACCCGCCTGAACTTGACGATGAAGCGAGCCCTGAAGAAGCTGGAATGGTCGATGCGTATGAATACGCGAGCGATAAATTTAAGGAGATAGTTCAACGCATCACCGAAAAGAATTCAAAGGACGAAGCGCGCAAGAAGGCGATTCGAAGCGAACTCCAGAATCTTCGAGACAGGTTGCTCAACCTCCAAGTCATCATTGTAGAACTCGACAACGAAGACGATGCATACATCATCTTCGAGACACTCAATACTAGGGGTAAGGACCTCGCCGTCCAAGACCTCTTGAAAAATCACCTCGCGCGTCTTTTGCCGGCTGGATCAGCGGACGTGGACGCCACACGCAAACGCTGGAAACAATATCACGGAAGAAATCGGCCAATCAGCCGCGAACCTCGACATGTCGACTTATGTGCATCACTTCTGGCTTTCGCGCGAAGACTACACCTCCCAAAAGACGCTGTTCAAACGCATCAAGACTAAGGTGACTAAGCAGAATGCCAAGCAATTCCTACTAGACCTCGAGAAGGGCGTCGTAAACTACCGATCAATTTTCGAACCTGAGAATTTTGACTGGGAAAAAGAAGCTCATCCAGTAGCGAGGTCTCTCGCCGCACTACAAACATTCCGCGTGCGGCAACCAACACCCCTGATCTTCGCATTGTTGCGCGCCTACCACGAAGGCGCGATCTCGCTCAAGCAACTCAAGGGGTCGCTGCATGCTATCGAAGCGTTCCATTTTCAACATACCGCCATAGCTTCGCTATCTTCCTCAGGTGGAATTTCTTTCATGTATGGTGCTGCGGCTCGTGACCTGTATTGTGAGTTGAGCGCACAAAAGCGGGCTGCGCACCTGCGTGGCTTCCAGCAGAAGCTACGAGCGCGGATTCCCGAGGAAACCACATTCACCGCCCAGTTTCGTGAGGTAAGGTTTCTTTCGAGTGACTCCAAGCAGCGCCCCCTGGTCCGTTACATCCTCGAAAGAATGGATACCCACCTGCGTACTGATCAAGTTGTCGATTATGATAAAATGACAATTGAACATATCGCCCCGGAGAATCCGCTTGGGGGCAACTCCAAGGGTTTAGACCCAGGCAACATCGGGAATCTTATTTTCATCTCGGAAGGCTTAAACAGCAAGCTCAAGAACAAGGATTTTGCCGCCAAGAAGGCCGCTCTGCTAAGTGCAGGTATCCCGCTTGATGATGTTCTGAAGAATGCAACACAATGGACCGCAAAAGAAATTAATTCTCGTGCCACGCTGATGGCGAAGCTGGCTTACAATAAGATCTGGAAGCTCTGAGGCGCAGGAGGCGGCACATCACGGTGCCCGACGAGGCTGGCACGCTCAAATGCCGCGCCGGATACCGCCACTTCCTGGTTCGCGGCTTCAACAAGGTTCGCGGCGAATGGAGCCTGATGGCGCTCTGCTACAACTTTACCCGCGTCCTCAATATCCTCGGCTTCGAGCGCTTCCTTGCAGCCGTCGCCAAGAGTTCTTGCCCAGCCTCGACGGGCAAAACACCTAAACCCGCTTTCTGCCCGATTTTGTTTTTGCCGCGCTCGCGAAGCCCCTCCGCGGCGCCCCAAATCGCCTGCGCATAAATTCCGATTTGGCAGAAGCAACTCAATCAGCTGAACCAGTTCAGCCCACCCTCGCCGAAAATTTCTCTTTACGAAAACCAGAACTCGTGTATATTCCTCCCCATCCCGCCTCTTCGAAGAGGGACGTTAGGCCTTCGTCACCAAACGTGAGGCGGGGTGCGATGGACGCGGAGGCTAGCGAGACGATTGCAAGCAGACGCGGACGGCGAAGGCGTGTGGTCCTGTCCCCCCGACGCTGGGGTCAACCCCGGGTCAAAAGCCCGGGGGACGGAGGCTAGAAAGCCCGGTACTCCGGGGAGAGCGCGCTATAAGCCGTAAAACCATTGCGCAGGGAAGGCCGGGTCGCCCCGGTCGAACCTGTATGCTCGTGTGCGTTTTCCTTTTTTGCACACGGGACCGCGGGTGCGGCCAGCACCCGGCTTTCCCTGCGCCCTCTTCACTTCGAGAGGGACGAGATTCCGGCAAAGCTCGGGCGATTCAAAGCCGCGAGAATGCAGAGTCGCGCCTCCTCCAATGGCTGTTTGACAATTACATCAGAAAATTCGCGCGGACTATCTGCGTCCGCACGCACTTGCTCTTCGGCCATCTGTAGCGTATAAGCTACAGATGGCCACGATCAGGAGAACCGACGAATTCTCGGACTGGCTGAGAAATCTGCGCGATCTCAGGGTAAAGGCGAAGATCGCCACGAGGATCGATCGCCTGGCGCTGGGCAATCCCGGAGACGTTGCGCCTGTGGGCGGTGGCGTCAGCGAAATGCGTATCCACTACGGACCCGGATATCGCGTCTATTTCGTTGAACGCGGCGCGGACATCGTCGTTCTGCTTTGCGGTGGCGACAAAAGCTCGCAAGCGTCGGACATCGCGACGGCCAGGAAGCTGGCGATCGAGTTGGAGGATTGACGATGGTAAAAACAAAACCGTTCGATGCGGCTGACTATCTCGACAGCCCGGAGATGGTCGCAGCCTATCTCACCGAGGCGTTCGAATCCGACGATCCGTCGGCGATCGCCATGGCGATCGGCGCCGTCGCCCGCTCGCACGGCATGAGCGCGGTTGCGGAGAAAGCCGGACTGTCGCGCGAGAATCTCTATCGCGCGCTCGGCGGTGACGCGAAGCCGGAGTTCGCTACGGTCGTGAAGGTGCTGCGCGCGCTGGGCATAGATCTGATTGCGCAGCCGCACGCAGAGAAGGTCGCGTAGTTAGGCGTCGCGGCTCACATCGCGATATGGAGAACCATCGATTGCGGATCGACGTCCGGATGATTGTCCGGGAGCAGGTCGAGCGCCATCGCCGAAATCTTCTCGAGCAACTGGTCGAGCGTCGGCGCATCGGCGGCGGCAGGAATGTCGTCGCAATGCCCGCTCCAAACCGAGGCCTCGTCGTCCCAGGCCGCTGAAATCGTGAATATGACAGGCTTCGACATCGGGTCTCTCGTTGCGGTAGCCGCCGCAAAGCATATCACACCGATGCGCTTTGGCGAATGACCTGGCGCCGCGAGCATGCCGCTCACCCTGCCCCTTGCGGGGAGGGTCGGCGAGCATCGCGAAGCGATGCGAGGCGGGGTGGGGGTTTACGCAACTGGTCTTGCTGTTGACCCCACCCCGGCCTCACTTCGTTCGGCCGACCCTCCCCGCAAGGGGGAGGGTGAAGAGGAGCAAGCGGCACGTGTCAGCATTTCGCTCGCGCAGCGCAGCAGCTCACGCCGCCTTGCCTAATCCCGCGTCGAGATGCTTCAACCGCGGCAGCACCTCGTGCTTGAGCAGATGCAGCGAGCGCTGCCAGGCTTAAGGCTTGTGCTTGTAGTCGAAGCCGAACACCAGCAGCACGCCGAAGCCGCCGACCTCGTGCCAGATCTGCTCGATCTTCTCGGTGACGGTGGCGGGCGAGCCGACGACCCAGTTGTGTTTCGCGCAATAGTCCACGGTGACGTCGCTGTCGGGCACCTCGGGCGCGTGCTTCAGATAATCCTTGAAGCCGAAATGGCCGAGCAGCGGCAGGAAATATTCGCTCATCATGCGGCCCATCATGTCGCCGGTCGAGAGCTTCCACGCCTCCTCGTCGGTGTCGGCGACGAACACCTCGCGCACCAGCCGCCAGTCGCGCCGGTCCGGCTTGCGCCCGCTCTTGGCCGCGCCCGCCTCCACCGAGTCCCAATGGCTGCCGACATAGGCCGGGTTGAGGTTGAGGCTCATCGGGATGAAGCCGCGCTCGCCCGCGAGTTTCAGCGTGTCGGAGTTCTTGGAGAGACCGGCCACGCCGATCGGCGGATGCGGCGCCTGCAACGGCTTGATGTGCGGTTTGAGGAAATCGAACATCACGTCGGGCTTGGTCACCGTCCAGTATTTGCCGGTGTAGGTGAAGGGCGCCGGATCGCTCCAGAGTTTCAGGATGATCTCCAGCGCCTCGCGCGTCATGTCCCTGTTCTGGCCGGACATGCCGTCGACATTGAACATCGCCCAGTCGCTCGGCAGGCCGCTCGCGGCGACGCCGAAATTGAGCCGGCCCTCGGAGAGGTGATCGAGCATCGCGACGCGGTTGGCGAGCTCGGCCGGGTGATGATAGGGCAGCAGGAAGCCGCCGGGGCCGATGCGCAGGTTCTTGGTCTGGCGAAAGCCTTCGACGACGAGCAGGTCGGGCGCCGGATGCGGCTCCCAGGGCGCGGTGTGGTGCTCGCCGATCCAGGCTTCCTGATAGCCGAGCTCGTCGAGCCAGCGCAGCACCTGCAGATCCCATTCGTGCCCTTCCTTCAGCCCGCACTCCGGCGGATGCGACGGCATCGCGAAATATCCGAGTTCCATGGGGTGTTCCTCTTCGCTGTTGTCCGCGCGCGTTGGTTGTGGCGCGGTGTCGCGGAAATACGTGCCTTGCTTGCGGCGGAATGATGGCTCGGCGCCGCAACTACCGCGGCATCCTCGCCTTGGCGCCGGCGACGATCTGCATCGCGATGCCGAACACCCAGCCGGCGAAGATCGCCCAGGTCCAGGCGATGTCCGGCTCCTCGCGCAGGATGATGATGCCGACGGAGGCGAACGCGGTGAGCGTGGCGAGGAAGGTGCCGACCGAGGTCAGCAATTCGGCCGCGTCGATCTTGGGATCGTCGTCGCCATGAAAGGGAAGCTGCGGCGTGTCGATGCCGAGATAGAAGGCGATCGCGCCCGATATCATCATCAGCGAGGAGGAAGGCTTGCGAGGTCAGCGCGCCGATCGAGGAGCCGACATGGGCGGAGACGAACAGCCCGCAGGAAGCGCCGGCCATCGCAAGGCCGACGCGCTCGAACACATGGGCGGCTTTACGGACGCGGAAACGCATGGGCGGCCACCGGTCGGATCGACATCCAGCCTAATCCCGTTTGCGGGACGACCGTATGATCGATCACACAATCGATCGCCTCAATCCATCACATCGGCTTGATCCGGCGCAAAGGCGAAACGCGCGCGCGTCATCGCGCTCCGAATGTGGTGGCGCCGAACAGCGCCTTCTGGTTGGAGGGCTGCGAGCGCCAGTATTGCGGCGGCGCCGTCACCTCGCCGTGCAGTTCGGCCGCGGCGTGCCAGCCCCAGC
Organism: uncultured Alphaproteobacteria bacterium; assembly: GCA_963791665.1. GTDB lineage: Bacteria > Pseudomonadota > Alphaproteobacteria > Rhizobiales > Xanthobacteraceae > Bradyrhizobium. The sequence goes on from CAWBTH010000011.1 coordinate 39,871, forward strand.
GCGGGTCGTACAGCATGCCGCGCGCCAGCGCGACCATGTCGGCCTTGCCCCGGGCGACGATGTCCTCGGCCTGCTGCGGCCCGGTGATCAGGCCGACCGCCATGGTGGTGACGCCGGTCGCCTCGCGGATCGCCTGCGCGAACGGCACCTGATAGCCGGGCCCGAGCGCGATCTTCTGCAGCGGCGACACGCCGCCGGAGGACGCATCGATCCAGTCGACGCCACGTTTCTTCAGCTCGTGGCAAAACGCGATGGTCTGCGGCAGGTCCCAGCCGCCGTCGACCCAGTCGGTCGAGGACACGCGCACGCCGATCGGCTTGGCGCTCGGGAAGGCCGCGCGCACGGCGTCATAGACTTCGAGCGGATAGCGCATCCGGTTCTCGAGGCTGCCGCCATATTTGTCGGTTCGCTTGTTGGAGATCGGCGACAGGAATTGATGCAGGAGGTAACCGTGCGCACCGTGCAGCTCCAGTGCGTCGATGCCGAGCCGTTCGGCACGCTTCGCGCTGGCGACGAACGCGTCGCGGATGCGCGCGAGGCCGGCATCGTCGAGCGCGGCAGGCAGCGCCTCGCCCTCCTTGTGCGCGACAGCCGACGGCGCCACCGCCTGCCAGGCGCCGGGCGCGCCTGGCGGAATTTGCTGCCCGCCGTCCCAGGGCCGCGCGCTGGAGCCCTTGCGGCCGGCATGCGCGAGTTGCATCGCCACCGCGGCTCGCGAATGCTTTCGCACGCTGGCGAGGATGGGTTTGAGCGCCGCCTCGTTGGCGTCGCTGTAAAGCCCGAGGCAGCCTTGCGTGATGCGGCCGATCGCCTCGACATGCGTCGCCTCGATGCAGAACATCGCCGCGCCCGACAGCGCGAGGTTGTTGATGTGGGTGAAATGCCAGTCGTTGGCCGAGCCGTCGTCGGCCGAATACTGGCACATCGGCGACACCATGATGCGGTTCGCAAGCGTGAGGCCGCGCAAGGAGATCGGCGTGAAAAGCGTGCTCATGGGACAAGTCCGGGGGAGGAAGGAGGAAGGCAGGATGCGCGTAATGTAACGGCTCGCCGCAGGCTTGTCAGGCTTGGCACGGCATATCAGCGATGCCCGATGTCAGGAAGGGTCCCACCATTTGTCGGCGTCGCCCGGCTTGCCGGGCGTGAGATCGATGACGCGGACGCGGTCGCCGGACAAGCGCTCGCATTCGGCGCTGGCGACGAACTGGATGAAGAGCTTGCCGGCCTCCATCTTCTCGCCGATGGCGCCGTATTTGCCGAGCCGCTTCAGGAGATCGTCGTTATCAACGACGAACGACTTGTATTCGCGCAGCACGAAGCGATTGCCGCTTTTCCACTCCACCATCGAGATGCGCTGGCGCAGCCCGTCATCGTCGCCGACCTCGCGGCCGGTGACTTCCTTGAACAGGTCCGGACTTTTGATCGGATGCGCGCGGCGGCCGTCGATCGCGTAGAGATTGAGGGTCACTTCGTGGCGGCTGGAGCGGAAGGCGACGCCGACACGCCGCGAGTCCTTCGACCAGAAGGCATGATAGGCGTCCGGCGCGGTATCGAGATTGTTGTCGTCGCTGATGTCGTCGAGGGCCACGAGCTTGCGATGCGCGGGCTCACTCATCAGCCAGACATGGAAATGATCGTCGCCGAGTTCGCCGTCACCATGGGAGGCAAGCGAGAGCTGCTTGTTCGGCGCAAGCCCGTCGCGGATAATGGCGTATTCGTCCTTGGCATATTCGTGATTGCTGGTTGCGCCGGCGGGCGCAAGCGCGAGGCAGGCGGCAATGGCGAGCGACATCAGGCGGAGGCGCATCTCTGTTGGTCTCAGGTGGGCGGCGGAAGTTCACTCAGCAAGCGTGAATTGCATCAACAGCGTGCGCTGGATCAGGGAAAAATTGTCGTCGGAGACAAGCGTCAGCACGGTGTCGCCCTCGGGCGTGACATGGGCGTCGATGCCTTCGAAATTGTCGATCTCCTGGCCGAGATCGGCGTTGAAGATCGCGGGTCCATCGACCAGGGCGCCGGGCGCGACGGTGCTGAGCGGAATGCGGCGGATGCGGATGCCGAGACCGCCGAGCCAGGAGAATTTGCGCTCCAGGATCAGCAGATCGCCCGACGCGAGCAGCACCGCGTCGCTGATGTCGAAATTCTCGGTGCGGCGGACGGAAAATTGCCCCGGCGAAGGTCCGCCGATCAGGAAGGCGATCAGGTTGCCCTGCGGATCCAGTCCGCGCTCGGAGATCGCGATCAAGGTGCCGGCGAGCGGCTGGCCCTGGGGCACGATCACCAGCGCTTCCAGCCCCTTGTTGTAGGGCAATTTCTTCGCGGCCGGCGGCAGCGGCACCACCTCGCCCCGCGATCGCGTGAAACCTTTGGAGAAATCGTAGCGCAGCACCTGGTTGACGCGCTCCAGCCCGATGTAGACAAACGAGCCGTCGAGCGCGATCGATTCCGAATCGAACCAGCCGCGCGCCGTTATTGCCCGCCCGTCGGGTCCGAGCATCGGCGAGGCCTCGACCTCGTCGAGGCCTTTCATCTCCTTGCCTTCGTAGCGGATGCGGCCGGTGAACCAACCGCCCTTGTCGGAGATCGCAATGAAGCGCTCGCCTTTTTGGTCGAGCCTTATGCCCGACAGGCCGCCGAAGCCGCGAAAACCCGAGGTCAGCACCAGCCCGCTGCGCCATTCCAGCGAGCCGAAACGGACATGCGAACGATCGCGCGGATCGAACGAGGCGATGGGGCGCGCCTTGACTTCGATCGTAACCGGCGCGGTGACGGAATATTCGTCGACCGCGCCGCGCTTCGGCGGCGGCTGTGTCGCGAGTTGCGCGTGGGCAACGCGGCAAGCGGCGAACGACGACAGCCCGGCCGCCGCAGATACAAGCAGGCGGCGGCGGCTCAGGCGTGTGCGCATTTGTTAAGAGTGGAGTCGACGCTGGCCGCGCGCGGCCGGCGGCGCGCCGTGGGTCTCGGTGAACAGTTCGGCGAGTTTTTCGGTGATGGCGCCGCCGAGCTCTTCGGCATCCACGATGGTGACGGCGCGGCGATAGTAGCGCGTCACGTCGTGGCCGATGCCGATCGCGATCAATTCCACCGGCGAGCGGGTCTCGATCTCCTCGATGATATGACGCAGATGCCGTTCGAGATAGTTGCCGGGATTGACCGACAGCGTGGAATCGTCGACCGGCGCGCCGTCCGAGATCATCATCAGGATCTTGCGCTGTTCGGAACGCCCGAGCAGGCGCTTGTGCGCCCAGTCCAGCGCCTCGCCGTCGATGTTCTCTTTCAGCAGGCCTTCGCGCATCATCAGTCCGAGATTTTTCCGCGCGCGCCGCCACGGCGCGTCGGCGGCCTTGTAGATGATGTGGCGGAGATCGTTGAGGCGGCCGGGATTGGCCGGCTTGCCGGCGGCAAGCCAGGCTTCGCGCGATTGTCCGCCCTTCCAGGCGCGCGTGGTGAAGCCGAGGATCTCGACCTTGACGCCGCAGCGCTCCAGCGTGCGCGCCAGGATGTCGGCGCAGGTCGCCGCCACCGTAATGGGACGTCCGCGCATCGAGCCCGAATTGTCGAGCAGCAAGGTCACCACGGTGTCGCGGAAGGTCGCTTCCTTTTCATGCATGAAGGAGAGCGGGTGATAGGGATCGGTCACCACGCGCGACAGCCGCGCCGGATCGAGGATGCCTTCCTCGAGATCGAATTCCCAGGCGCGGTTCTGCTGCGCCATCAGGCGGCGCTGCAACCTGTTCGCCAGCCGCGCGACGATGCCCTGCAGATGCGCAAGCTGCTTGTCGAGGTAGCTGCGCAGACGCTCCAGCTCGTCATGGTCGCAGAGGTCTTCGGCCGCGATCACCTCGTCGAACTTCGGCGCGAAGGCATGATATTCCGGCCCGCGCGGCTCGTTCTTGCCGTGCGAATTGGGCCGCGTCGCCTCGCCCGGCGTTTCGTCGTCGCCGAGCTCGCCGTCGTCGAGGGTGTCGCTGGTGGAGGCCTGCGCGCTTTCCATCGCGCTTTCGGACATGTCGTCCGAGCTCGCCTCGGCCTGATCGGCGCTCATCTCCTGCGCGGCGTCGGAATCGGGCGAGCCCTCCGATCCGGACTGATCGCTGTCGCCGTCCGGATTGTTCTCGTCGTCGTTTTCGTCGGTTTCCGCGTCGCGCTCGTCGCCGAGATCGAGCGCGGAGAGCAGGTCGTGGACCAAGTCGCCGAATTTGGTCTGGTCCTCGGTGACACGAGCCAACTGATCGAGCCGCGAGCCGATCTTGTCTTCGAGAAGCGGCCGCCAGAGGTCGACCATCTTCTTTGCCGCCGCCGGCGGCGCCATGCCGGTCAGCCGCTCGCGCACCAGCATGGCGAGCGCGTCCGACAGCGGCGCATCGGCGCGGTCGGTGATCTCGTCATACTTGCCGCGATGGAAGTGATCGTCGAGCATCGCGGTGAGATTTTTTGCAACGCCCGACATCCGCCGCGCGCCGATCGCTTCCACCCGCGCCTGCTCGACCGCCTCGAACACGCCGCGCGCCTGCGGATTGCCCGGCATCAGCTTGCGATGCACCTTGGGATCGTGACAGGCGAGTTTCAGCGCGATCGAGTCCGCATGTCCGCGCACGATGGCCGCGTCGCGCCGCGTCATCTTGCGCGCCGGTTCCGGCAGCCGCGCCTTGCCCGGCGCGAGCCCCGGCCGTTCCGCGGCGAAAGACACTTCGAGCTCGGGCGAGCGCGCGATGGCGCGCAGGCAGGACGTGACCGCGCGCTTGAACGGCTCGGTCGGCGCTTCCTTGGCGCCGGTGCGGAATTTGCTGTTGGAGGTGGTGCTCATAGCGATTTGGCGAACCAGTGACGGGTGACTTTGTCAGGATAACCCTCGATCGAACCGTATTCCCTGTAGCCGCAGGGGCGATAGAAGCCCGGCGCCTGGAAGCTCATCGTGTCGACGTAGGCGTGCGTCGCGCCAAAGCGCTTCGCCTCGTTCTCGATCGCCTTGATCAGCTTCGTCCCGTAGTCCTTGCCGCGCAGTTTCTGCTCGATCCAGAACAGCTGGATGAACAGAACCGTGGTCCAGACCTCTCCGACGATGCCGCCAACGACCTTGTTTCGTTCACGCAAGGAGACGGCAAAGCGCTTGTACTTCTGCTTTCCCATCTTCTCGGTGTTGTAACCGATCAATCCGTCGAGCACCGCCTTCTTGGTCTTTCCAATGGTGCGCTCGACGGCGATTTTCGGCATCGGCTAGCTCAGCGCCACATTGACCGAGGATTCCGCGAGTTCGGCATTGAAGCAGCGCTGATAGAATTCCGCCACCAGCGACCGCTCCAGCTCGTCGCACTTGTTGAGGAAGGTGACGCGGAAGGCAAAGCCTATATCGCCGAAAATCTCGGCGTTTTCCGCCCACATGATCACCGTGCGCGGGCTCATCACCGTCGACAGGTCGCCATTCGCGAATGCGTTGCGCGTGAGATCGGCAAGCCGCACCATCTTGTTGACGATGTCGCGGCCCTCCTGGGTGCGATAGTGATGGGCTTTCGCCAACACGATTTCGACCTCCTCGTCATGCGCGAGGTAGTTCAGCGTGGTGACGATCGACCAGCGGTCCATCTGGCCTTGGTTGATCTGCTGGGTGCCGTGATAAAGGCCCGAAGTGTCGCCGAGGCCAACCGTGTTGGCGGTCGAGAACAGGCGGAACGCCGGATGTGGCTTGATCACCTTGTTCTGGTCGAGCAAGGTCAGGCGGCCGGAAACTTCCAGCACGCGCTGAATCACGAACATCACGTCGGGACGGCCGGCATCATATTCGTCGAACACCAGCGCGATGTTGTGCTGGAGCGCCCAGGGCAGGATACCGTCACGAAATTCGGTGACCTGCTTGCCATCCTTGATGACGATGGAGTCCTTGCCGACGAGATCGATACGGCTGATATGGCTGTCGAGATTGACGCGCACGCAGGGCCAGTTCAGCCGCGCAGCGACCTGCTCGATATGGGTCGACTTGCCGGTACCGTGATAGCCGGTGACCATCACGCGGCGGTTCCTGGAAAAGCCCGCAAGGATCGCAAGCGTGGTCGCGCGATCGAAGCGGTAGTCGCTATCGACCTCCGGCACATGCGGATCGACTTCGGAATAGGCCGGCACCTCGAGATCGCTGTCGATCCCGAACACCTGCCGGACCGACACCTTCATGTCGGGCAGACCGGTGGTTTCCTGTGCATTGGTCGCGGCGGTCGTCATCAATCCTCCGAGGTCCCGGGCGTTCCCGAAACCAGAATTTGGGGCATGGCTGCGGATGAGGGCTTAACCTACTTAGCAGAGAGCACGGGCCGGCAGAAGCCCGCCGCCCAATCAAAGTTCCGCTGTTATTTCATCGAGATAGGCACGGGACGCGGTTTTTGAAAGGCTGCTCTGCGAATCACGTGGATTTTCCGCATGGAGCGCCGCCGGGCGACCGGTTCCCATGGCACTTTCTGTTGCCCCCTATAGTTATGGTAGGCCGGTCGGCGCCCGAGCATTCAACCAGCGCAGGAATTTTGTGGCCTCTTACATCGATCCATTGATTGCGTTTGTCTCGGCGAACGCCTGGCTTGCTTATCTCACGCTTTTTCTCGCCGCATTGCTGGAGGCCGTTCCGGTCGTCGGCAGCGTGATCCCGGGCTCGACCGTCATTCTGGCGTTAAGCGCGCTGGTGCCGAGCGGCGAGCTCAAGCTGCAATGGGTGCTGCTCGCGGCGATTGCCGGCGCGCTGGTCGGCGACGGCTCGGCATTTTGGGCGGGTCACCGCTCGCAGCGGGAGATCCTCTCGAACTGGCCGCTGACGAATTATCCAGGCGTGGTGGCGCAGAGCGAGGCGTTCTTTCAGCGCTGGGGCATCTGGGCGGTGTTCTTCGCGCGATTCATACCACCGATCCGCGCGTTTGTGCCGATGACGGCGGGCGCGCTCGCCATGCCGCCGTCGCGCTTCTATCCCGTCAATCTTCTCGCCGATCCTGCTGTGGGCGCCGGCGCATGTGCTGCCGGGCGTGATGGCCGTCTCATTGCTCGACCGCTTCGGCGTTTTCAACGACACCGGCGGCAGCGCCAAGCATCACTGGATTCCGATCATCATCGGCTGCGCGATCGTCATTGCGCTGGCGGTGTGGACTATAAGGCGCCGGCACGGCGGCAGCGTGATCGAGCCCGCTCCGCGGCGGATCAAGGACGCGCGGTAGCAGGCACCTGCAGACGCGGCACACCACGCCCCGGCGCAGGACCGACGTAACGCGCGCGAGGCCGGATCAGCTTGCCGTGTTGCAATTGTTCGCTGGCATGCGCGACCCATCCGACAGTGCGGGCCATCGCAAACAGCGTCAGCTCGCTGCCGGGCGCAAGCCGCAGGCTGTGTGCCAGCACGGCAAGTGCATAGTCGATGTTGACGAACTCGCCGGTCGCTTCCGCAATCCGGTCCGGCACTTCCCGGGTGAATTTTCGCGCGGCACCGGCGCGGGTGAGCGCGTTCAGGAGCGACATTGCGCGCGGATCGCCGCGCTTGTAGACGCCATGACCAAAGCCGGCAAAGCGCTCGCCGAGCGCCACGCGTTCGCGAATGACAGGCTCGGGATCGTGGTCGATCAGCATCTTCACCAGCCGCGAGGCCAATACGCCGGCGCCGCCGTGCTGCGGGCCCTTCAGCGCGGCAAGGCCGGCGATGATGGCATCGTAGAGACTGAGGCCGGTCGAGGCCGCGCAGCGCACGGTGAAGGTCGAGGCGTTCAACTCGTGATCGGCGAGCAGCACCAGCGCGCGGCGGATCAGGTCGGGCGCGTGCTTGTTGTCGCCCGCCCAGACCCGCGCGATCTGCAGATGCAGCGGTTCTGCCGACGGCGTGGTGTTGAGCATCGTGGCGACCAGTAGCCGCAGGATGCGCGCACCGACCATCGCGCGGCCTTCCGGCGCGCGCGTGAACGCGCCGGGATCGGCGCTGGTCGCCAGCGCCAGCACGGCAATCGCACGGTCGATCGGCGCGGCGCGCCGTGCGGCTTCGGCGATGGCGCGCATCTCGTCGGAGACTTCAGGACAATTGTCCGCTGCGAACGGATCGACGCCGGTCACGTCCCAGAGCAGGGTCGCGGCATGCTCCAGCGTGTCCTTTTCGGCGAGGTCGATGCAGTTCACCCCGCGATAGATCGCACCCTCCTCGGTGATGGTTGCAATCGCCGAGTCCATGACCGGCAAATCCGGATCGAAACTCTTGAAGCCGCGCGGCTCGACCGAGGGCAGGCGCCGCTCTTTCAGGCCGCGGATGTCCTCGGCACGGTAGCGATGGCTGCGCGAGTCCGGCGACGGTTCGGAGCGGATCAGGCCGCGGCTGACATAGGCGTAAAGCGTCGCCGGCGAGATCGCGAGTTCGGCGGACGCCTCGCGGGCGGACAGGTAAAGCGCCTCGGATTTTTTCATATTGATTTATATAATCAAGATTGATCAATCTGTCGAGTCGACCGACCTTTAAAGCCTGACCCACGGGCTGAAAAGGAGATCCGGTCATGAACATGCACCTCACCAAGAGCCAGATCGGCCTCGACGGCGTGCCGGCCGCCGAAACCGTGTTGAGCCATGTCGACGGCGAGCGCGGCGAACTGATCATCGCCGGCGAGCGCGTCGGCGACCTCGCCGGCAAAGCGAGCTTCGAGAGCGTGACGGCGCGGCTATGGAGCGGCGCGACGGGCAAGGAGTTCAGCGAGGCCAATGTGCGCGCCAGCCTCGGCGCCGCCCGCGCGCGGGCGTTCGCTCGCCTGCCCGATCTGCTGCCGGCAACCCGCGGCCTGTCGGTCGTCGACGGGTTTCGGGCCGCGGTCGCGGGGCTGCGCGCCGAAAGCGGGCTCGATCATGAGGCGACCATCGTCGGCGCCTGTCCGGTCATCGTCGGCGCGCTGGTGCAGCAGGCCAAAGGCCATGCAGCCGATCGCTCCCGATGCGACACTCGCGCATGCGGCCGATACGCTTCGAATGCTGCACGGAAGCGCGCCGGAGGCGCGCAACGCTGTCGCGCTGGACACTTACTTTGTCACCGTGTGCGACCACGGCATGAACGCATCCACCTTCACCGCACGCGTGGTGGCCTCGACACAAGCCGATCTGTTTGCGGCAATCACCGGCGGCTATTGCGCGCTGACGGGCCCGTTGCATGGCGGCGCGCCGGAGCCGGTGCTGGAAATGCTGGATGCGATCGGCTCGCGCGAACGCATCAAGCCGTGGGTCGACGATGCATTGGCGCGCGGCGAACGGCTGATGGGTTTCGGCCATCGCGTCTATCGCGTGCGCGATCCCCGCGCCGACGTGCTCAAGGCCGCGATCGGGCGGTTGTCGGCCGATGGCGCGGACCTGCCGTTTGCCAGCGAGGTGGAAAGCTATATCCGCGAAGCCTTGCGGAAGAAGAACCCGAATCGCCCGCTGGAGACCAATGTCGAGTTCTTCACGGCGATCCTGCTCGATGCGCTGGAAATCCCGCGCCAGGCCTTCACGCCGATCTTCGCGGTGGCGCGCGCCGCGGGCTGGACCGCGCATGCGCTGGAGCAGCGCCGCACCGGACGGCTGATCCGGCCGAGTTCGCATTATGCGGGAAGGAGTAGACCGGTGCGTGAGCGCATTGGACGAGTCTGGAAAACCGGTGCGTCGGATCGGCGTTAGCTCGCGCGCACCACCGTCTTCAAATAATTGTAGGCCTTGATGATCTCGATCAGGCGGTCCTCGGTCGAGCGATCGCCGCCATTGGCGTCGGGGTGATGCTGCTTCACCAGCGCCTTGTACTTCAACTTGACGTCTTGCAGCGTCGCCTCGGGGCCGAGCCCCATCACCTGCAACGCCTTGCGTTCGGCATTGAATATCTTGCGCGTCTCGGCCTTGGCTTCCGCGCCCGGACCGGGCCGCCAGCGGCCGCGGCCGTTGAGTTCCGAGAACATGCTGAAGGGATCGGCGGCGCCGTCCCAATCGGCCGCGCCGACCGGCCTTGCCTTTGCCCGGGCTGCCATTGGCGCCCATCTTCCAGGTCGGGCGATGGCCGGTCAGCGCATCCTTCTGGTAGCGCGCAACCGCTTCGGCATTCATGCCGGAGAAGAAATTGTAGGACTGGTTGTACTCGCGGACGTGATCGAGACAGAAGTGCCAGTATTCGCGCGAATTCTCGCGGCCCTTCGGCGCGCGGTGCGGCCCCTTGTTCTTGCACTCCGGCCATTCGCACATAATGGCGGATTCGCGCGCCTGCGCTTCGCGCTTCGCAGTCGCCCGCGGCTTGACGCGAATGGAGTCGAAGAATTTGGATGAATCGATCGGCATGATGAACTTTGACTACGCAACGCCAAAAGCTTCAAGTCTTGACATTGCGAAACCCTTAAACTCCCGCATTGACGAAATGGCCTGATGCGGATTTAAAGCCGCTGCCATGACCACCCGCGAGACTATCACCAACAAGTTGCGCGAAGCTTTCGCCCCCGAAGGCCTCGAGGTGCAGGACGAATCACATCTGCATGAGGGCCATGCCGGCCACCGCCCCGGCGGCGAGTCGCATTTCCGTGTTTATATCGTATCTGGCGCCTTCAAAGGGAAGAGCCGCCTCGAGCGCCACCGCATGATAAATGCGACATTGGCCAGCGAACTCGAGGGTTCCGTGCATGCGCTCGCCATCCACGCGCAGGCGCCGGGCGAAACCCACTAATCCCCTCATGGTGAGGAGCGCGTCTTCGCGCGTCTCGACCATGAGGCCCCGACATTGGCCTCATCCTTCGAGACGCCGCTGCGCGGCTCCACAGGATGAGGGACTGGTGCTAGAACGCCGTCCCTGCCCGCTTCGGCCTTCTTCTCCTCCGGCTCGCTCTCGCGCGGCACCGGAACAATCCGCAGCGCAGTGATGCGATTGCGCTCGCGCCTGAGCACGCGGAAGCGGAAGCCGTGGAAGGTAAAACTCTGGCCGCGCTCGGGGATCGACCGCGCCTCGTGAATCACCAGCCCTGCGACGGTGGTCGCCTCCTCATCGGGCAGGCCCCAATCCATCGCGCGATTGAGATCGCGGATCGGCACCGAGCCGTCGACCACGACCGAGCCGTCCGGCTGGGCGCGCACGCCGGCCACCACGACGTCCTGCTCGTCGGAGATGTCGCCGACGATCTCTTCCAGGATATCCTCCAGCGTCACAATGCCTTCAAACTCGCCGTACTCGTCGACCACCATCGCGAAGTGGGTCTTGCGGCGGCGGAACGCCTTGAGCTGCTCGGAGACCGGGCGCATCTCCGGCACGAACCATGGCGGCAGCGCCAGACTCGACACGTCGATCCGCGTCATGTCGCCCTCGGCGGCGCGAATGGCGCGCAGCAGATCCTTGGCATGCAGCACCCCGATGATGTTCTCCGGCTTGTCGCGCCACAGCGGAATGCGGGTGTATTCGGACGCCAGCACCTCGCCGACCAGTTCGTCGGCCGGCAGGTCGGCATTGACCATCACCACTTCGGTGCGGTGGATCATCACGTCGGAGACTTCGAGCTCGCGCAGATCGAGCAGGCCGCCCAGCATGTCGCGGTCGTGCTTCTCCACCTTGCCCTCGCGGTGAAGCAGATCGACGGCGCCGCGCAGGCGCTCGGTCGGCGACAGCAGCGGCTGGTTGGCGCCGACCTTGAAGCCGATCAGGCGCATCAAGACGCGCACGATGGCCTCGATCACCGCAAGCAGCGGACCGAGCACATACATGGTGATCCGCATCGGACGCGCCACTGCGAGCGCGACGCGGTCGGGGGCGTTGATCGCGATGGTCTTCGGCAACACCTCGGCGAAAATCACGACCAGCACGGTCATGACAGCGGTGGCGTAGAGCACGCCGACCTCGCCGAACCAGCCGGTAAAGACATTGGTGGCGAGCGCGGAGGCGCCGATATTGGCGATGTTGTTGCCCAGCAGCAGCGCGCCGATCAGCCGCTCGCGCTTGGCGATCAACTGCGACACCAGGTCGGCGTCGCGGTTGCCCTGCTTCGACAGCCGCAGCATGCTGCCACGCGAGGCGCCGGTCAGCGCGGTCTCGCTTGAGGCAAAGAAAGCGGAAGCGCCGAGCAGCGCCGCCATGATGCAGAATGTCAGCCAATCCATGGCGTGATCGTTTATGTCTTGCTCTTCAGCTTCGTCTGCAGGAAGTCCCGAACTTTCGACGGATCGACGTCCTTCGCGATGACGGCGCGGCCGACGGCCTCGAGCAGGATGAAGGTCAGCTTGCCGCGCCGGACCTTCTTGTCCTGCGCCATCAAACCCATCAGCGCGTCGGCATCCGCAAGCCCTTCCTGCGAAAAGCCCGCGATGTCCTGCAGATGGGTCGGCAGCCCGACCTCGGCAAGGTGACGTTTCACCCGCGCCGCATCGGAGTGCGCGAATCATGCCGAGCGAGGCGGAGAACTCGGAGGCCAGCACCATGCCGATCGCGACGCCCTCGCCATGGAACAGGCGGTCGGAAAATCCGGTCGCGGCTTCCAGCGCATGGCCGAAGGTATGGCCGAGATTGAGCAGCGCGCGATCGCCGGTTTCGCGCTCGTCGCGCGCCACGATCGCGGCCTTGGCGCGGCAAGAGGTCGCAATGGCGTGCTCGCGCGCGGCACCCCCTTTGAAGACGTCGCCGTGATTGTTCTCCAGCCAGGAGAAGAACGCCTCGTCGCCGAGCACGCCATATTTGGCGACCTCGGCATAGCCGGCGCGGAACTGGCGCGGCGACAGCGTGTCGAGCACCGCGGTGTCGGCGATCACGAGCACCGGCTGATGAAAGGCGCCGAGCAAATTCTTGCCTTGCGGCGAATTGATCCCGGTCTTGCCGCCGACGCTGGAATCGACCTGCGCCAGGAGCGAGGTCGGCACCTGCACGAAGTCGACACCGCGGCGCAGGATCGCGGCGGCAAAGCCGGCGAGATCGCCGACCACGCCGCCGCCGAGCGCGATGACGAGATCGTTGCGCTCGATCTTGGCCGCGATCAGCGCTTCCGAGACTTTTTCGAGGACGCTCATAGGTCTTCGAGCCTTCGCCTTCGTCGACAATGACGCGCGATGAGGGAATGCCGGCCGATGCCAGCGAAGCTTCGGTTTTCTCCAGCCAATGTTTCGCGACGGTCTTGTCGGTGACGATAGCGGTGCGCACGCCGGGCCGAAGCGCGGCGACGCGCGCGCCGAGCGAGGCGAGCACATCGCGGCCGATCACGATGTCATAGGCACGGTCGCCGAGCGCGACGTCGACGATGGTCGTGTCCTGCTTCAGCGGCGCGGTCATGGCGCGACACCCAGCGAGTTACCTGTCCCGTCGCCGCCGCATAGCCATGCGTGCAGTGCTACAACCACTTCATCGACGATCCTGTCATGCGGCACGTCGCGCGAGGCGACGGTGAGGTCGGCTTTGCCGTAAACCGGCTCGCGTTCGGCGAGCAGGCGATTGACTGGTGGCGATGGGATCGGCGGTCTGCAGCAGCGGACGGTCGGTGCGCCGCTTCACCCGCTTCATGATGACGTCGGTATCCGCCTTGAGCCAGATCGACACCGCCTTGTCACCGATGCGCCGCCGCGTCTCCTCGCGCATGAAGGAGCCGCCGCCGGTCGCAAGCACCCCCGGCCCGCCATCGAGCAGCCGCGCGATCACCCGCGCCTCGCCGTCGCGAAAATGCTGCTCGCCATGCGCCTCGAAAATCTCCGGGATGGTCATGCCGGCGGCGGTCTCGATCTCGGTGTCAGCGTCCAGTGAAAGGCAGCCGCAGCCGCGCGGCGAGCCGCCGCCCGATGGTCGACTTACCCGCCCCCATCATGCCGACCAGCACGATCATTCGCGGCCCGAGCGCGGCCAGGATGTCGGCCTCCACCGAGGTGGGAACGGCAATTTGTGAGGTGGTCTCGGACATTGCCTTCAAATTCAGCGATTGGCGGATTCCGCCGGTTTCTGAACCACCTATACTACCCCCGGCACAACGGTTGCCAGAGAGACTTGCAACGGAGAGGCGAACATGTTGGATGATTTCAATAGTTAATTCCGGTGCGTCCAGGGCATAGAAATGCCGAGCCTGTTCCGTTTCCTGACGGCGGTCGCCGTGATCGTCGGCATCGTCTATGGCGCGATCTTCGCGCTGGCAAATTTCGTGACGCCGAAGCCGCGGGAAATGACCGTGACCATCCCGCCGGATAAGTTTCTAAAGAAATAGCGCTTAGGGTCGGGACCATGCGTACCAAAGCCTCAGATGCGAAACTGACCGGCCTGTTCCTCGACATGCTCGCGGCGGAACAGGGCGCCGGCGAGAACACCATCGAGGCCTATCGCCGCGACCTCACCGATTTCTCCGAATTCTGCGCCCGCGCCGGGCAAAGCTTTGCCGGCGTTGCGACCGAGAAGCTGCGCGACTATCTCGCAGATCTCGACGCGACGAGGATTCAAGTCGTCCAGCGTGGCGCGGCGGCTGTCGGCGATCCGGCATCTGTTCCGCTTCCTGCTCAACGAACGTATTCGCAGCGACGATCCCGCGGCGATCCTGTCGGGGCCGAAGCGCGGCCGCGGTCTGCCGAAAGTGCTGTCGATATCAGATGTCGACCGCATGCTGACGCGCGCCAAGGAGCTGTCGCAAACCGCAGATGTGTCGCCTCGCAGCGCCTGCGCGCGCAACGGCTCTATTGCCTGCTCGAAGTGCTCTATGCCACCGGCTTGCGCGTCTCCGAACTGGTGTCGCTGCCGCGCTCGGCGGCGCGCAACGACGCGCGGATGATCGTGGTGCGCGGCAAGGGCAACAAGGAACGGCTGGTGCCGCTCAACGATGCCTCGCGGCAGGCGATGGCGGATTATCTCGGCGCGACCGAGGCGGCGAAGAACGGCAAGCAGAAGAACGCCGCGATCTCGAAATGGCTGTTTCCGTCCTTCGGCGAGAGCGGTCATTTGACGCGGCAACATTTCGCGCGCGACCTGAAGGAGCTTGCCGCCGCATCCGGCCTCGCACCACGGCTGGTGTCGCCGCATGTGCTGCGCCACGCCTTTGCCAGCCACCTGCTGCACAACGGCGCGGATTTGCGCATCGTGCAGACGCTGCTCGGCCACACCGACATCTCGACCACGCAGATCTACACCCATGTGGTGGAGGAGCGCCTGAAGAGCCTGGTGCGCGACCTGCACCCGCTCGCCGAGAAATAGCCTCCTTGACTTCCCCGCGATCTCCCGCAAAACAGCCCCGACGCGCTCGATCGCTCTGCCGACCTGCCCCGGATGACACGCTAAGCCCTTGAAGCAGCGCGTTTTCCGCTTCTCCGCCCGAAACCGCTTCGCTCCCTCGCACGTTGTTACCTATATTGCCCCGATGCCGGATCAGATGCGTTCCTATCTCGATTTCGAAAAGCCCGTCGCCGAACTCGACGCCAAGGTCGACGAGCTGCGCGCGATGGCGGCCGGCGGCACCGACATTCATGACGAAGTTGCACTCATCGAACAAAAAGCGGCGCAGGCGCTGGCCGATCTCTATGCCAATCTGACGCCGTGGCAGAAGACGCTTGTCGCGCGCCATCCGCAGCGGCCGCACTTCACCGATTTCATCAATTCGCTGATCGCCGAATTCACGCCGCTCGCCGGCGACCGCAAGTTCGGCGAGGACGAGGCGCTGATGGGCGGCTTCGGCCGCTTCCGCGGCGAAAGCATCTGCGTGATGGGCCAGGAGAAAGGCGCCTCCACGGAGTCGCGCATCAAGCACAATTTCGGCATGGCGCGTCCGGAAGGCTATCGCAAGGCGGTGCGGCTGATGGAGATGGCCGAGCGCTTCGGCATTCCCGTGCTGTCGATCGTGGATTCCGCCGGCGCCTATCCCGGCATCGGCGCCGAAGAGCGCGGTCAGGCCGAGGCGATCGCGCGCTCGACCGATGCGTGCCTCTCGCTCGGCGTGCCCAATGTGGCGGTCGTCACCGGCGAGGGCATGTCGGGCGGCGCGATCGCGATCACGACAGCCAATCGCGTGTTGATGTTCGAGCACGCGATCTACAGCGTGATCTCGCCCGAGGCGGCGTCCTCGATCCTCTGGCGCGACGGCACCAAAGCCCAGGAAGCCGCCAACAGCATGAAGATCACCGCCCAGGACATGCTGCGATTCGGGGTGGTCGACACCATCCTGAAAGAGCCGGTCGGCGGCGCCCATCGCGACTCCGCGGCCATGATCGCGGCCACCGGCGAGGCCATCGAACAGGCCTTCATTGAGCTGCGGAATCTCGATGCCGATGGCGATCCGCCGGCAGCGGCGGCAGAAGTTCCTCGATATCGGCCGGAAACTGGGCTGAAATCCCGGTTTTCTCCCCGAAATTCCGACCGAAAATGGCACACCAGCGTGGTTTTTGCGCTGACGCTGCGCGGCCGCCAATTTTGGCCGCAATTCGGCCGCGACCTCGTAATTTAAGCCTTGTTGACCATGGCGATTTCGCCTGCCCTTCCGGTGCTCGCTTCGGGTTGCCGCGACTGACGTCAAAGGGTACAATTTTAGTCAATGGCTTCAGGGCATTCGCCGCGAGTTGGGGTTGGCGAAAACGGCCCGGAGGGTGTGGAGCTCTGCATTGATCGATCGCACGCTGGTCCGCGCGCTCATCACCTCGGCGGCACTTGCCGCCGCGGGCGTGTTCCTGTCGGGCTGCGACACCGATGAAATCTCGCTCGCCACCAACGCCAAGGCCAACCAGCCGGTCCCGCCGAAACTGATCCAGGCCATGGTCGACAAGGACATGGATCTGCAGTCGCCGATCCTGATCCGCCTGTTCAAGATGGAGGCCGAGGTCGAGGTCTGGAAGCAAAACCGCTCCGGCCAATTTGCGCTCTTGAAGACCTATCCGATCTGCCGCTGGTCCGGCGACCTCGGACCCAAGGTGAGGGAAGGCGACCGCCAGGCGCCGGAAGGTTTCTATCCGATCACGCCCGGCCTGATGAATCCGACGTCGGCCTACTATCTCTCCTTCAACACCGGCTATCCCAACACCTATGACGCGGCGCTCGGCCACACCGGCTCGCAGCTGATGGTGCATGGCGACTGTTCTTCGCGCGGTTGTTACGCCATGACGGACGAGCAGATCGCTGAAATCTATTCGCTCGGCCGCGAGTCCTTCTTCGGCGGCCAGAAGTCGTTCCAGTTCCAGGCCTATCCGTTCCGGATGACGCCGCTCAACATGGCGAAGCATCGCAACAATCCGAACATGGCGTTCTGGAAGATGATCAAGGTCGGCTACGATCATTTCGAGCTGACGCATCAGGAGCCGAAGGTCACCTATTGCGAGAAGAAATACGTGTTCGATGCGATCCGCGCGCCGAACGCCAAAAGCGATCCGGTGTTCAACGTCAACGCCAAGTGTCCGCCTTATGCGATCGAGGAGAGCCTCGGCGACGCCATGCAGCAGCGCGAGGCCGAAGAGACGGCGGAGTACAACAAGCTGGTGGCGCGCGGCACGCCGGTGGCCAAGCTCAACACCGGCATCGACGGCGGCATGAACCAGGTGTTCGCCTCGCACGTGCCCGGCGGCAGCACCGGCCTCTCCGAAGGCGGCGACGGCCAGGGCCTGTCGCTGCTGGCGATCTCGCGCGCACCCGGCACCATTCCCGGCACCGTCAATCCGCCGCGCGCGCCGTGGCAGACGCAGCAGGGCGATGAGCCTGCCGTCGCGGCCGCGCCGCCGCAGGCGCAAGCAGCGGCACAGGGACAGGGTCGCTTCCGCCGCACCGCAGCAGCAGCAACAGTCCGAGGGCTTCTTCGCCAGCCTCGGGCGCAAGATCGGCATCGGCGGCGCCGACACCACGGCCAGCGCGCCGCCTCCCGCCGCGCCCGCCAAGCCGAAGGCGGAAGCCAAGCCGCTGCCGAAGGCGTTCAAGCCGGTCGAGACCAAGCAGGCTGCCGCGCCGCGTCCGCCGCTGAAACCGTCGGTGGCGGATACGGCTGCCGCACCGGCTCCCGCCGCCGCCACGCCCGCGGCCGCGCCGGCCAAGGACGCCATGGTCGCCGGCTCGCAGCCGATCGTGGGCGCGAACTCGTTCGACAGCCGCTTCTCCGCGGTGAAGTAGGTACGCTGTGCCTCACTTCATTCCCGTGCGGGCAAGAGGCGAGCAGCAATCTCAAGCCTCTCTTAAACCTTCGCCACTAGACTACCTGCCCGCGTCGTTCTCGTAAGGCGCGTCCAGAATGGAAGTCGCCGGTCTGTCGCCGACAGCCGGGGTTCATTCTCTGGCGGATGGCATCGAATGGCGAAATTCATCGTGCTCAAGCGGCCCGGACCTCCCACACGTGAGGTGCTGGTCAACATCGCGCAAATCCTGACCGTGCAGCCCGGGCAAGGCACCGGCTCCTCGCTGCTGTTCGGCAAGGACCACGCCATCAATTTCGAGGAAGACGTGGCGACCGTGATCCGCCGCATCCAGAGCGGCCCGTTCATCGAGAGCGTCGAGAAGAAGTAGCACTCAGCTCTCGTCGTCCGCCGCGAATTCGCCGGGACGCACCCATAACCATAGGCCGCGGTTTTGCGAAGACTCGGGGTTTCGACCTCGCGCAGCTACATCGGCCTGTGGTTATAGATCCCGGGTCGCGCTCGGACTTGACGGCGCTCCGCGCTTGCAAGCGCTCGCTTCCGGAACGACACCGGGTAAGCGGATAGACGCCCCACAAATAATCTATAATTTGTCTCCTCACGCGGCCCGCAGAAGGCTCGCAACACACACGCGTACACGGGGAGGTAACAGGAAATGCCGGGCGTTCATCTGCTCGATCGTGTCATCGGCAGCGAGTATCCAAGCTTCGCGACCGATGCCGAGGTTCGCGCCTTCGAGCAAACCCCATACGCCGACCGCATCGCGGCGCAGAGCACCTATGATGCGCTCAAGCTCGGCGCCGCGCATAATCCCGATGCGCCGGCGCTGCAACTGCTCGCCAATGCCGATCCGGCCGATGCGCCCGTCATCATCAGCTATCGCGATTTCCTCGCGCGGGTGACGCAGGCCGCCAACATGTTCGGTGCGCTCGGCGTCGGCCCGACCGATGTGGTGAGCTTCCTGCTGCCGCTGGTGCCCGACGCCTTCGTGACGCTGTTCGCCGCGGAAGCCGCAGGGATCGCCAATCCCGTCAATCCGCTGCTGGAGCCGCACCAGATCGCGGAGATCCTCGAAGCGGCCAACACAAAAGTTCTGGTCGCGCTCGGCCCGATGCCGGGCACCGATATCTGGCAGAAGATCGAGCAGGTGCGCGGCAAGCTGAAGAACTTGAAGGCGATCGTGCAGGTGCACGGCGCCGGCGACCCCGCCAACGGCATCCACTCCTTCAACGAGTTGATCAAGGCGCAGCCCTCGGATCGCCTGGTCAGCGGCCGAAAAATTTCCGGCAGCGATATCGCCGCCTATTTCCACACCGGCGGCACCACGGGCACGCCAAAACTGGTGCGCCACACCCACACCAACCAAGTCTATCAGGCCTGGGTGCTCAACCTGATGCTCAAGTCGCAGCCCGGCAACAATCTGCTGTTCGGCATGCCGCTCTATCACGTCGGCGGTTCGCTCTCGCAGGTGCTGACCCAGTTGTCGGCGGGCGGCAGCCTCGTGGTGCTGTCGGCGTCGGGCTGGCGCAATCCCAACGCGGTGAAGAACATCTGGAGCCTGGTCGACCGCTACAGGCCGCAGACATTGTCGAGCGTGCCGACGGTGCTGGCGGCTTCGCTGACCATTCCGCCGGGCACTGCCGACATCTCGAGTCTGAAATATGCCGCGGGCGGCGGCTCGGCGATCCCGGTCGCGGTCGGACAAGCGATCACGGACAAGCTGAAACTGCCGGTGCTCGAAGTCTACGGCATGACGGAGACGTCGAGCGTGCACACCATTGCGTTTCCGGACCGGCCGATCCCGCTTGGCTCCGCGGGACGCGCGGTGCCCTACAGCCGCGTGCGCATCGTCAAGATGGACAGCGAGGGCAAATTCGAGCGCGACTGCGCGCCCGACGAGATCGGCGTCGTCACCATGGCGGGGCCCGGCGTGTTCGGCGGTTACCTCAACGACGCGCACAATGCAGGCGCGTTCGTCGACGGCGTCTGGGTCAATTCAGGAGATCTCGGCCGGCTCGACAAGGACGGTTGCCTGTGGATCACGGGCCGCGCCAAGGATCTGGTGATCCGCGGCGGCCACAACATCGATCCGCAGCCGATCGAGGAGATCCTGTTTGGGCATCCGGCGGTGGGGCTTGCAGCAATGGTCGGCCAGCCCGACGCCTATGCCGGCGAGTTACCTGTCGGCTATGTGCAGCTGAAACCCGGCGCGAGCGTGCAGGCCGGCGAACTCGAGGCCTGGGTGCGCGAGCGCACGCCGGAGCGCGCGGCGGTGCCGGTGCAGGTGATCGCGATCGATCCGATGCCGCTCACCGGCGTCGGAAAAGTGTTCAAGCCGCAGCTGCGCTGGGACGCGGCAACCCGCGTATTCGACAACGTGCTCGCGCCGTTGCGCGCGCGCGGCATCGACGCCAAGGTTCATGTCGGCGCGCACGGCAGCCATGGCAGCATCGCGACCGTGACGCTGACCGGCGTGCCGCACGACAAGCGCGAGGCGGTGGCGGGCGAAGTGCACGCGCTGCTCGCGCCGTTCGTGATGCGTCATGAGGTGAAGCACAGCTAGCGCGCATGATCCGGAAAAGTGGGCACCGGTTTTCCGACAAAGATCATGCGCAAACATAAGGCGGTAAGAGCGGCTTACGCCGCTCCTCCGGACTTGCCGCGACGCACGGCGGCCTGCTGCTGCAAGCGAAGTTTGGCCGCTTCGGCAAGGCCGCATTCGATCGTGCAGCGATCGAGCCCGATGTCGCGGAGCTGACGATCGTCGAAACTGCGGAGCAGTACGAGGCTAGCCTGACGCGCGCGCTGCTCGATCAGGGCCGCGACGAAATGATTGATGAGCCGGCCGGCGCGGGCAAGGAAATGCCCGACGGCCGTGCGGACCGTGCCGGAGGCGGGAGTATAGCCAGTGGTGTGATTCAACAAGGTCATGGTGGTCATCCTGAGAGGCGGAGTTATGTCCCCCTTCCCCGCCTGCACCATGCATGGGTCGGCCGTCCAAGACTTTCAGGAAACGATGATTTTTCATCCAGAGCGGCTTGAGATTATCTGACCGCAGTGCAGCGCTTGATTTGACGCGGAAAGCGGCGGCAATATCGCTGCGCGGGAGGCGGATTTCTGGACATGGACTTGCGACGGCGCGACATTTTGGCAGGGCTCTTATGCGCCACCGCATGGCCGTTCGCGGCGCGGGCGCAGGCGCCGGCCAGGACCATCGCCATGCTCGGCGCAGCCTCTCCCGTGGCATGGGGCCCGATGGTGGCGAGCTTCGAGGAGCGCCTGCGCGAGCTTGGCTGGATCGACGGCCGCACCGCGACCCTGGTCTATCGCTGGGCGGAGGGCGACTTCGAGCCGCTATGCCGCCATCGCCGCCGAGCTCGTTGCGATGAAGGTCGACGTGATCGTGACGGTGGGAAGCGCAGCCGCTACCGTGATGCGAGCGACCAGCACGATTCCGATCGTGCTGGCGGCCGCGGTCGATCCGGTGACGAGCGGCTTCGTACAGAGCCTGTCGCATCCCGGCGGCAACGTCACCGGGTTGTCGCTGCAATCGAGCGAGATCGGCACCAAGCGTCTGGAAATCCTGCGCGAGGCGATCCCCGGCTCTCAAGCATCTCGCGGTCATGGCCAATGCCGGCTATCCGGGCTCGGCGCGCGAATCGGCGGCGGTGTGCGATGCCGCGCGAAAACTTGGACTCACCGCCGATGCGCTCGACATCCATCGCCCTGATGACATCGCGCCGGCCATCGCCTCCGTGAAGGGCAGCGCCACGGCGCTTTATATCTGCACGGACTCGCTCGTCGTTACCAATTCGCCGAAGATCAACGCCGCCGCGCGCGACGCGGAGCTGGCGACGATGTGGGGCGCCCGCGAGTGGATCCGCGCCGAGGGCGGCTTCATGTCCTACGGGCCGAATGAGAGCGGCCAGTTCCGGCAGGCGGCCGACTATGTTGACAAGATTCTCAAGGGTGCCAATCCGGCCGACCTTCCGGTGGCTCAGCCGACCAAGATCGATCTCGCGGTCAACCTGAAAACCGCGAAGGCGTTGGGGATTTCGATCGCCGAGACGTTCCTGCTGCGCGCCGACGAAGTGATCGAGTAGCTCCTCAGATGACAAAAAACCCGTGCGTGCCGTCGCGGGCAAGCTGCGCGACCAGGCCATACTCCCAATCGAAATAGGCCTGCATTTTTTCCGCCGTCGCATCGGTGCCCTCATAAGGCCTGCGATAGCGATGCGCGGGATCGGCTTTCGGCAGCACTTGCGGCGGACCGGCTTCGAGCGCGCCGCTGTAGCCGCCGTCCAGCACGAAGACGTCCCATCCCATCTGCGCCAGCCATGACGCCGTCATGTCGGCGCGGATTCCCCGATCGTCCGTGAGCACGATGCGCGCGCCGCGCACGGGGGCAGCGATGTCGATCTCCTGCACCAGCTGCCCGCCGGGATAATGCCGGAAGCCCGCGAGGTGACCACTGCTGTATTCCTCCGCGTCGCGCACGTCGAAACGATAGAGCGTGCGCGAGGTCTGCGCCTGCAGCGCAGCGAGATCGCCCTGCGTGAGGCGGCGCACGCCGGCGCGATAGGCGACGTCGCGCGCGTTCGCGTCGGCCTTTGCAAAGGGTCCGATTTCGCCGCGCCTGTCGGCGCCATGATCGAGCGTGTGGCTTGCCAGCGTCCAGCCCATGGTGCCGTTGCGCAGCGCCACCACCTTGTTGGGCACGCCGGCATTGATCAGCGACTGCGTGCCGATGATGGAGCGGGTGCGGCCGGCGCAATTGACCACGATCGTGGTCGCGGGATCCGGCGCGGCGTGGCCTGCGCGCAGCACCAGCTCGGCGCCGGGCACGCTGACCGAGCCCGGAATGTTCATGGTGGTGTATTCGTCGAAGCGGCGCACATCGAGGATTTTGATGTTCGCGCCGCTCTCGATCAGCGCGGCGACATCATCCGCCGGCAGCGATGGCGTGTGGCGGCGATCTTCGACCAATTCGCCGAACGCCTTGGCGTAGGAATTGACGTCCGTGAACAGCTCATAGCCGGCGTCGCGCCAGGCCTGCAGCCCGCCCGCGAGCGCGCGGATATTGCTGTAGCCGAGCCTTGCGAACGCTTCGGCGGCGGCCGGCACGAACCCGTCATCATTGTCGTACATGACGATCGGCACATCCTTGCGCGGCAGTCGCAGCTCGGCTTCCAGCGCAATCCGGCTTGCGGCCATGTTCGCGGCAAACAGCGGATGGCCGGTGGCGAATTGCGCTTCATGCCTGACGTCGAGCAGCGCGATCTCGTCGCGCGCGAGCAGCGCAGTGCGGATTTGTTGGGGCGTGATGGAAGGAAGCGTCATAGATTTCGCCGGACGTGATTGAAAATGGACCTATGAGCAACGCAGCTCATATGATCGGGCAAATTTGTGACGGCGGGTCGTTGCCTGCCTTTTCGGAGACTGACTGATGAAGCTCGCAATTGCACTCGTTTTCCTGTCTCTCTCGACCGTCGGCAGCTATGCGGAAACCTATAACTATACTTGCAGTGCCTGCATATTTCCGCCGACTCCTGTCGGCGACGGCTGTGATGTCGATGGAAAGACGTATCCGCTGCGGGTGGATGACACCAAGAACGTTCTCGAATGGAGGGGAAAGAATTACAGCCTGACGGGTTGCATCTGCGGACGAACCCGATGGCTGCGCGAAATATGGTTGGCACGCGACGGGGAGCGGGACGTCCTTTACATTCTGCACGGCAACGAAGGGTTACGGAGCCATCAAGGACAAGGGCGGAAGTGTCAGGGTCCGATGCGATCTTAAACGATGACAGGACGGCGGACAGCACCGCCATCGCGCGGTCAGCGTCAGGCTTCACGGACATAGGCTTCCGCGCGATCGGCAAGGCGGTCGACGCCCTCCGCAGCCGTATCGAGAACGAGATGCTCGCGGTCCCACGGCTCGTAGTCGCGCTTGATGACGTCATCCCAGGTCGGCTGCTTGTGACCGCTGACGACGTCGGTCGGGCGGCTTTCGACGCGGCGCCGATGCAAGGCGGCATCGCTGCAGACGAGCTCGATCTCGACCAGACCCGCCGCGCATCGATTGGCCGTCTCGCGCCAGCCATTGCGGCTCGCCGCGACCGGATTGACGCAATCGGCGATCACGGTCCGTCCGATCAGGAGATTTTCCACGGCGAGCGCATTGGCGATCACATAGCCGCTCGCGCCGACCGCGAGGCCCTGATCCTTCAGCCGCTGCTCGATCGTATCGATACGCAGGTAGGTCGCCGCGAACCGTCGTGTCAGCTCGCGCGCGATGGTGGTCTTGCCGGTCGCGGGCAGACCGCCGAAGACGATCAGCAGAGGCCGGCTCAGGCGCTCCGCCCGTGGCAGTGCTTGAACTTCTTGCCGCTGCCGCAGGGGCAATCCTCGTTGCGGCCGACCTTGCCCCAGGTCGACGGGTTCTTCGGATCGCGCGCCAC
The DNA here is from genome assembly GCA_963791665.1 of uncultured Alphaproteobacteria bacterium. Taxonomy (GTDB): domain Bacteria; phylum Pseudomonadota; class Alphaproteobacteria; order Rhizobiales; family Xanthobacteraceae; genus Bradyrhizobium. The sequence continues at coordinate 64,374 of CAWBTH010000011.1, forward strand.
ATCGCCGCCATTGCCGGGCACCAGCGAAGCGTTCGCGAACGCCACCTCGTCCTCGCCGGTATCGGGGTTGAGCTTGTGCGCTTCCATCGGCGGCAGCACCGGCGCCTGCTCTTCCGGCGGCACGATCTCGACCCGCATCAGCTGCGCGGTCACCGCCTCGCGCAGATGCGCGATCATGGCTTCGAACAGGCTGAAGGCTTCCGACTTGTATTCCTGCAGGGGATCGCGCTGGCCGTAGCCGCGCAAGCCGATGACCTGGCGCAGATGGTCGAGCATGATCAGATGCTCGCGCCAGAGATGGTCGAGCGTCTGCAGCAGGATGGTCTTCTCGACGTAACGCATCACGTCGGGGCCCCATTGCGCGACCTTGGCCGCCATGTGCTCGTCGACCTTCTGCTCGATGCGCGACAGCAGCTCCTCGTCGGCGATGCCCTCTTCCTTGGCCCACGCGTCGACCGGAAGCTCGATGCCGAGCACGCGGGTGAGTTCCTCCTTCAGGCCCGCGACGTCCCACTGCTCGGCATAGGCATGCTCGGGCACGTGCTTGACGACGACGTCGTCGACATAGGCATGGCGCATGTCGGCGACGGTCTCGGCGACGCTGTCGTCCTTCATCAGGTCGATGCGCTGGTCGAAGATCACCTTGCGCTGGTCGTTCTGGACGTTGTCGAATTTGAGCAGGTTCTTGCGGATGTCGAAGTTGCGCGCCTCGACCTTCTGCTGCGCCTTCTCCAGCGCCTTGTTGATCCAGGGATGGATGATCGCCTCGCCGTCTTTCAGGCCGAGACGTTGCAGCATGGTGTCGAGCCGGTCCGAGCCGAAGATGCGCATCAGATCGTCTTCCAGCGACAGGAAGAATTTCGAGCGCCCGGGATCGCCCTGACGGCCGGATCGGCCGCGCAGCTGGTTGTCGATGCGGCGGGACTCATGCCGCTCGGAGCCGATGATGTAGAGCCCGCCGGGCTTCTGCACCGTCCGCGCGGGCTTGGAGCCCTTGGCCGGCTCCAATTCCACCGCCTCTTCCGACTTCAGCACGATGTCGCGGAAACGCTCGACGTCGGCCTTGATCCGCTCGATTTTCGCGGCCTTCTCGGCTTCGTCTTCAATGCCCGCGGTCTCTTGCTGAATGCGCATGTCGAGCGAACCACCGAGCTTGATGTCGGTGCCGCGGCCGGCCATGTTGGTGGCGATCGTGATCGCGCCGGGCACGCCGGCCTCCGCCACGATATAGGCTTCCTGCTCGTGGAAGCGCGCGTTCAGGACGGCAAAGAGTTTTGACGGCTTGCCGGCGCGCGCGGCGGCATAAAGCTTGTCCATCGCGTTTTCGTTGCCGAATTCGATCTGCTTGTAGCCGTTCTTCTTCAGATACTCGGCCAGCACCTCGGACTTCTCGATCGAGGCGGTGCCGACCAGCACCGGCTGGAACCGGCTGTTGGCGCGTTCGATCTCGGCGAGGATCGCTGCGTATTTTTCACCCTGGGTGCGATAGACCTCGTCGTCTTCGTCGAGACGCGCGACCTGCACGTTGGTCGGAATCTCCACCACCTCGAGCTTGTAGATGTCGAACAGCTCGTCGGCTTCGGTCGCCGCCGTGCCGGTCATGCCGGCGAGTTTGCCGTACATCCGGAAATAGTTCTGGAAGGTGATCGAGGCGAGCGTCTGGTTCTCCGGCTGCACCGGCTGGTGCTCCTTGGCTTCCAGCGCCTGGTGCAGGCCTTCCGAATAGCGCCGCCCCGGCATCATGCGGCCCGTGAACTCGTCGATGATCACGACCTCGCCGTCGCGGACGATATAGTCCTTGTCGCGGGTGAACAGCGTATGCGCGCGCAGGGCCTGGTTGACGTGATGGACGACGGAGACGTTCTCGACGTCGTAGAGCGACTCGCCCTTGAGCTGACCGGCATCGCGCAAGAGGTTTTCGAGCTTCTCCATGCCGGCTTCGGTCAGGGTCACCGTGCGCTGCTTCTCGTCGACGTCGTAGTCGCTCTTGTCGAGTTTCGGGAAGAAGGTGTCGATGGTGTTGTAGAAATCCGAGCGGTCGTCGAGCGGACCGGAGATGATCAGCGGCGTGCGCGCTTCATCGATCAGGATGGAGTCCACTTCGTCGACGATCGCGTAGAAGTGGCCGCGCTGGACCATGTCCTCCAGCCGGTACTTCATGTTGTCGCGCAGATAGTCGAAGCCGTATTCGTTGTTCGTGCCGTAGGTGATGTCGCAGCCATAGGCGAGCTTGCGCTCGGAATCGTCGAGGCCATGCACGATCACGCCGACGGAGAGACCGAGGAATTTGTAGATGTTGCCCATCCAGTCGGCGTCGCGGCGGGCGAGGTAATCGTTGACGGTGACGACGTGGACGCCCTTGCCGGCCAGCGCGTTGAGATAGACGGCGAGCGTTGCCACCAGCGTCTTGCCTTCGCCGGTCTTCATCTCGGCGATGTCGCCCTCGTGCAGCACCATGCCGCCGATCAGCTGCACGTCGAAATGGCGCTGGCCGAGCGTGCGTTTGGCCGCCTCGCGCACGGTGGCGAAGGCCGGCACCAGGAGATCGTCGATCGTCTTGCCGTCCGCGAGTTCCTTGCGAAATTCGTCGGTACGGGCCTTGAGCTGATCGTCAGTGAGTTTCTCGAGTTCGGCTTCGAGCTCGTTGATGGCGGCGACGCGGGGATAATAACCCTTGACCCGGCGGTCGTTGGGAGTGCCGAAGAGCTTGCGGGCGAGCGCGCCAATCATGCCGAATTCCTGTTCTCGCGAGGGGCTGCTAAAGCCCTAAATCCATCTGCCAAATCGCTTGTATCAACTCACCGTGACGCGCCGGGTGCCATCCGAGCTCCCGCGCAATCGTCAATGAGTGGGAAATAAGCAATTCCGGGTTCAACGGTCAAAAACGATAGGCAAAATAAGCGCTTCCGCCGCCGAGCCGACCGCGCAGAGATATGGCCGGGTCAGAGCCTTGTCAACGGCGGTTGCCACCTACTCGCGGAAGGCGAAGCTGTCAGGGAATTCATCATTTTGCCAGAGTTTCGCGTTGCCAAGGCCATGCGATTGGGCGAGTGTCCGCCCGCCCAATTCAGCCCTTCCCGAACATAAGGATTTTCCATGACGACCTCGTTCCCGGTGACGAAAACCGGCCTTGGCCTTGCCTTTGCGATCGCGCTGCTGGCGACCCCCGTCCGGGCTGACGACAAGGTGCTGGCAAAGGTTAACGGCGCCGAAATCAAGCAGAGCGACGTGACGATGGCCGAGGAGGAGCTGGCGCCGAGCCTGGCGCAGATGGACCCGGCGACCAAGGACGAGAACGTGCTGGCGTTCCTGATCGACATGAAGATCGTCGCCAAGGCCGCCGAGGAGAAGAAGATCGCCGACACCGACGAATTCAAGAAGCGCCTCAACTTCACCCGCAACCGCCTGTTGATGGACAGCCTGCTCGCCTCCGAAGGCAAGGCGGCGACCAACGACGCGGCGATGAAGCAGGTCTATGAGGACGCCTCGAAGCAGATTTCGGGCGAGCAGGAAGTGCACGCCCGCCACATCCTGGTCGAGACCGAGGACGAGGCCAAGGCGGTCAAGGCCGAGCTCGACAAGGGCGCCGATTTCGCCGAGCTCGCCAAGAAGAAGTCCAAGGATCCCGGCGCTTCCGACGGCGGCGACCTCGGCTTCTTCACCAAGGAGCAGATGGTGCCGGAGTTTTCCGCGGTCGCCTTCGCGCTCGAGCCGGGCAAGATTTCCGACCCCGTGAAGTCGCAATTCGGCTGGCACATCATCAAGGTCGAGGAGAAGCGCAACCGCAAGCCGCCGGAGTTCGATCAGGTCAAGGGCCAGATCGAGACCTATGTGACGCGCAAGGCGCAGGCCGAATATGTCGGCAAGCTGCGCGAGGCCGCCAAGATCGAGCGGATGGACAAGCCGGCGGAAGCCGCCAAGTCCGATGCCAAGCCGGCCGATCCGGCCAAGCCCGCCGACAGCAAGATGGCGCCTGCGAAGAAGTGACGAAGTCATCCCGGGGCGCGTCGAAGGCGCGAACCCGGGATCCTCGACTTCGCGCCCAGAGTTGAGTATTTAAGCTGCATGCCCGGGCCAAAAGCCCGGGCATGTACGTATTGAAAGCCCCTCTTCTCGATAAGGCGCCTTCCATGTCCACCTCCGTCTCCCCGCTTGCGCCGACCGATGTCCCCGCCATGCCCGAAATTGCGGGCGTGAAGCTCGCAACCGCCGCGGCCGGCATCCGCTACAAGGGCCGCACCGACGTGCTGCTCGCCGTGCTCGATGAGGGCACCGCGGTCGCCGGCGTCTTCACCAAATCCAAATGCCCGTCGGCGCCGGTGGAATGGTGCCGCGCCAAGCTTTCACGCGGCAAGGCGCGGGCGCTGGTGGTCAATTCCGGCAACGCCAACGCCTTCACCGGCAAGACCGGCAAGCAGTCGACCGCGCTGACCGCGCAGATCGCGGCCAAAGCCGTCGACTGCAGTCCGAACGAGGTGTTCCTCGCTTCGACGGGCGTGATCGGCGAGCCGCTGGATGCGCAGAAATTCGACGGCGTGCTCGGCACGCTCGCCGGCACAGCCGCGCCCGAGCGACTGGATGGCGGCGGCGCGCGCCATCATGACCACCGACACCTTTCCGAAGGTCGCGACCGCGACCGTGAAGCTCGGCAAGGCCAAGGTCAGCATCAACGGCATGGCCAAGGGCGCCGGCATGATCATGCCCGACATGGCGACCATGTTGTCGTTCGTGTTCACCGATGCGCCGATCGCGGCATCAGCGCTGCAGTCGCTGCTCAAGAGCGGCGTCGAGGACACTTTCAACGCAGTGACGATCGACGGCGACACCTCGACGTCGGACACGCTGATGGCGTTCGCCACCGGAGCCGCCGCCGCGCACGGCGCGCCGAAAATCAGCCGCGCCAGCGATCCGCGCCTCAAAGCCTTCACCAAGGCGCTGCATGCGGTGCTCGCCGATCTCTCGGAACAAGTGGCGCGCGACGGCGAAGGCGCGCGCAAGCTGGTCGAGATCATCGTCGAGGGCGCGACGACGAAGGCGTCCGCGCGCAAGATTGCGATGTCGATCGCGAACTCGCCGCTGGTGAAGACCGCGATCGCGGGCGAGGACGCCAATTGGGGCCGCGTGGTGATGGCGGTCGGCAAGGCCGGCGAGCCGGCCAATCGCGACAAGCTCGCGATCTCCTTCAACGGCATCCGCGTCGCCCACAAGGGCGCGCGCGATCCGTCCTATGACGAGGCGCAGGTGTCGGAAGCGATGAAGGCGCCGAAGGTTCAGATCAGGGTCGCGCTTGGGCTCGGCAAGGGCCGCGACCGCGTGCTGACCTGCGACCTCACCAAGGAATATGTCGCCATCAATGGCGATTACCGTTCCTGAACGAATGGCGGACGTCAAGCTCACCCTCGTCGTCGCCTGCGCGCTGGTCGATGCCGACCGGCGCGTGCTGATCGCGCAGCGCCCGGAGGGCAAGACGCTTGCGGGCCTGTGGGAATTTCCCGGCGGCAAGGTCGAGCTGGGCGAGCGGCCGGAAGCCACCCTGATCCGCGAATTGCACGAGGAACTCGGCATCACGGTCGAGGAGCCGTGCCTTGCGCCGCTGACTTTCGCGAGCCATGCCTATGAAAGCTTCCATCTGTTGATGCCGCTCTATATCTGCCGGCGCTGGGAAGGATTGGTCACTGCGCGCGAGGGCCAGCAGCTGGCCTGGGTGCGCGCCAACAAACTGCGCGACTATCCGATGCCGCCGGCGGATTTGCCGCTGATCCCGCATCTGGAGGATTTGTTGCTGTGAGAGCCTCATCCTGAGGAGCGGCGCGGCCAGGCATTTCTCCACTCGCATCCTGCCTGAAGCGCGCCGCGTCTCGAAGGATGAGGCGACAGCCGGGCCTCATGGTTCGAGACGCGCTGACGCGCTCCTCACCATGAGGGTTAGCGCTTCCCCCGCCTCACCGCTTCCTCCAAACTCGCGGTCGCCGAGCCCGGGCGCAGCGGTTTGGGCTGGCTCTCATGCGGCGCCCAGGCCGACAGCCAGACGATATCGAAAGTGGCGCGGATGCGTCCGTCGGAATCGGCGAAGCGCTCCGAGTAAATCTGCGCCATGCGCAGCATGGTGGTGCGACGGGTCGGCGCGTGACGCCGCTCGAGCAGGACATTGGTCGCGCCCATGCGGCGCAGGTCATTCATCAGCGCGAACGCATTGTCGTAGCGGACCACGACGCGATCGACGTCGGTGACAGGCAGCGCGAGGTCCGCACGTTGCAGCAGGGCGCCGATGTCGCGCAGATCGGCTGATGGCGCGACGCGCGGCGACACGCCGCCCTCGCATTCGGCCTCGGCGGCGGCGAAACTTTGCCGCAGCTCGGTCAGTGTGTCGCCGCCGATCAGTGCGGCAAGCAACAGACCATCCGGCTTCAGCGCGCGGCGGATTTGCGCAAGCACGCCGGGCAGATCGTTGACGAACTGAAACGCCAGCGCCGAGACCGCGAGATCAAGTGAGCCAGGGGCAAACGGCAGGCTCTCGTCGCCTGCAATATCGACATGCCTGACCTTCAGGCCAGGCAGCGAAAGCCCCTCGCCCGGCGTCCAGACATCGGCAGCTTCCGCAAACTCGCGGTTCACCGCCGCAAGCCGATCCGCCATGTCCTCAGCGACGCGATCGAGCAGGAAGGTCGCCGGCCCGAGCTTTTGCGCACGCGCCAGCCGCCGCGCCAGAAGGGCGCGGTCGAACAGGATGTGGCGCGGTCGGGTCGGGGGCATGCCGGTTGGTACGCCGCGCTACGCTCTCTGGCAATCGAAGCGGCTCCGCGCTAGCCTCGAATCGTCATGGAGGCAGACACCGCACCAACAGCCCCTGCGCCGCGCACTCGGTGCGATCGGCGGCGCATGGACCCATGCCGCCAAACTCGCGCTCGATATCGCGCTGCCAACCCTGTGCGTGTCCTGCCGCGAGCCGGTCGAGGGCGACGGCGTCTGCGCCGAATGCTGGGGCAAACTGTCGTTCATCGAGCCGCCCTACTGCCCGCGGCTCGGTATTCCCTTTGTCTACGATCCCGGCCCGGACATGCTGTCGATGGAGGCGATCGCCAATCCGCCGGCCTACACGCGGGCGCGCGCCGCGGTGCGTTACGACGATGTCGCCCGCACGCTGGTGCATGCGCTAAAATATCACGACCGCACCGACCTGGCGCCCGCCATGGGCCGCTGGATGGCGCGCGCGGGCCGTGAACTGCTCGACGGCGCCGACATGCTGATCCCGGTGCCGCTGCACTGGCGCCGTGCCTGGGGCCGCCGCTTCAACCAATCCGGGGCGCTCGCGCGCGCCATCGAGCGGCAGAGCGGGGTCAAGCTGCGCGGCGACCTGCTGCAGCGGGTGCGGGCCACCGAGCAGCAGGTTGGGCTCACCCGCGCACAGCGCGCCAGCAATGTGCAGGGCGCATTCCAGCTCTCCGCGGAGGCGAAATCGATCGTTCAGGGCCGCCGAATGGTGCTGATCGACGACGTTCTCACGACAGGCGCGACGCTGGACGCCTGCGCGCGGGCATTGCTCCGGGCAAAAGCGTCACAGGTCGACGTGCTGGTGTTCGCCCGGGTTGTGGACACCCCCAAAGCTCCCATATAATCGGCACTTATTCGCAAAACGACCGAGCGCGAGATGCCCGCTGCCATCGAAATCTACTCCCGTCCGGGCTGCGGCTATTGCAGCGCCGCCAAATCGCTGCTGACTCGCAAAAAAGCCGCCTTCACCGAATACGACAACGGCAAGGATCTGTCGGTACGCCAGCAGATGTACGATCGCGCCGGCGAAGGCGTCACCTTCCCGCAGATCTTCATCGACGGCGTCCTGATCGGCGGCTGCGACGAGCTTTATGCGCTCGACCGCGAAGGCAAGCTCGATCGTATGCTGGCAGGAGAGAAGGCCGCGTCATGAGCGACGGCAACATTTTCACCGCGGCGATGGTGCAGATGCGCACCGGCCTTCTGCCGGGTCCGAGTCTCGAGCAGGGCTCGGCGCTGATCCGCGAGGCGGCCAAGCAGGGCGCCGACTATGTGCAGACGCCCGAAGTCAGCAACATGATGCAGCTGAACCGCAAGGCGCTGTTCGAGCATCTGGCAGCCGAGGAAGACGACGTCTCGCTGAAGGCCTACCGCGCGCTCGCAAAGGAACTGAAGATCCATCTGCATGTCGGCTCGCTGGCGCTGCGCTTCTCACCGGAGAAGGCGGTCAACCGCGGCTTCCTGATCAACCCCGACGGCAACATCCTCGCCTGCTACGACAAGATCCATATGTTCGATATCGATCTGCCGGGCGGCGAGAGCTATCGCGAGTCCGCCAACTATCAACCCGGCGAGAGCGCCGTCATTTCCGACCTGCCCTGGGGCCGCATCGGGCTCACCATCTGTTACGATTTGCGCTTTCCCGCGCTCTATCGCGCGCTGGCCGAAAGCGGGGCTTCTTTTCTCACGATACCTTCGGCCTTCACCCGCAAGACCGGCGAGGCGCACTGGCATGTGCTGCTGCGCGCCCGCGCCATCGAGACCGGCTGCTTCGTGTTCGCAGCCGCGCAAGCTGGCCTCCATGAGAACAAGCGCGAGACCTACGGTCATTCGCTGATCGTCGCGCCCTGGGGCGAAATCCTCGTTGAGGGTGGCGTCGAACCCGGCGTATTCCTGGCCGAGATCGACCCTTCGAAGGTCGAGACGGCGCGCAAGACCGTGCCGTCGCTGCAGCATGGACGGCGCTTCTCGATGGCCGATCCCAAAGCCGGCCCCGAGCATCTGCATCTGGTGCGGGGATCGGCATGATCCGCTACACGCTTCGCTGCGACCGCGACCACACCTTCGAAAGCTGGTTTCAGGACTCCGCGGCCTACGATTCGCAAGCGAAGCGCAAACTCGTCAGCTGTCCGGTCTGCAACTCCGTCAAGATCGAGAAGGCGATCATGGCGCCGCGTATCGTCGGCAAGAAGGGCCGCGAGCGCGCCGAGTCGGTGCCTGCGCCCACCCCTACGGCCGCTCCTGCCACCGAGACGCCGACCGCGGGTTCGACACCGCTGATGATGGCGCAGGAGCGCGAGCTGCGCGCCAAGATCAAGGAATTGCGGGACCATATCGTCAAGAACGCCGACAATGTCGGCGAGAAATTCCCCAACGAAGCGCGCAAGATGCATTACGGCGAGATCGAGCATCGGCCGATCTATGGCGAGGCCTCGCCCGAGGAGGCGAAATCGCTGATCGATGAAGGCGTTGAGGTCTCGCCGCTGCCGGTGCTGCCCGACGACCGGAATTGACCTCCTCCTGGCAATTCTGGGCGGTTCTGTCCGCCGTGTTCGCTGCGCTGACCGCGATCTTCGCCAAGGTCGGCGTCGAAGGCATCAACTCCGATCTGGCGACGCTCATCCGCACGGTGGTCGTGCTGATCACACTGTCGCTGATCCTGTTTGCGACCGGACAGTTCAGCCAGCCGGGCCCGATCGCGGCAAAGAGCTGGCTGTTCCTGCTGCTCTCCGGGCTCGGCACCGGCGCGTCCTGGCTCTGTTACTTTCGCGCGCTCAAACTCGGGCCGGCGACGCTGGTGGCGCCGATCGACAAGCTGAGCGTGGTGCTGGTCGCATTGTTCGGCGTCACCTTCCTCGGTGAGCGCCCGTCATGGAACGGCTGGCTCGGCATCGCCTTGATCGCCGCCGGTGCCGTGTTGATCGCCGTAAAGCCGTAATTCGTCATTGCGAGCGAAGCGAAGCAATCCAGACTATTTCCGCGGATGCACTCTGGATTGCTTCGTCGCTTCGCTCCTCGCAATGAGGAGCTAAACTGCCACCAATAGCGCGACGCCGACCACGATCAACGCAATACCCGACAATTCGCGCGCCGACAGCGGCTGCTTGAACGAATAGTACGCAACCGCCTGCGCGAACAGCACCTCGACCAGCGCCAAGGTGCGCACATTGGCGGCGGCCGTGAGCGCGAACGCCAGGAACCAGAACTGCGAGGCGAACGCGCCCATGAAACCCGCCAGCATCGACGGCTTCCACAGGCCCAGAATCTTCTTCAGGATGTCGGGGGCGCGCCACAACAGATAGATCGTCAGCACCACCGTCTGCGCGAACAGGCCCCACACCAGCGTGTAGGACGCCGCGGTGACGAAGGTCACGCCCGGCACGGTGAGGATGGCGCCGCGATAGCCGATCGCCGACAGTGCGAACGCCGCAGCCGAAACCAGACCGATGATGGTCGGGCGCACTTGGGCAAAGCTCTTCTCGGCGCCGGGCCGCAGCGCGGTGATGACGACGCCGATTGTGGCGATCAGGATTGCGATCACCTTGAGCCATGTGAGATGATCGCCGAGAAAGACGAAGCCGAAGATCGCGGTCTGGATCGCCTCGGTCTTCAAGTAAGCGGTGGTCACCACGAAGGAACGGTCGTTCATGGCGACCAGCATCAGGCCGGTGGCGATGATCTGGCTCAGCGCGCCGAGCAGCAGCCACGGCCAGAACACCGGCGTCGGCCACGGCACATGATCGCCGGAGGCGACCACCACCGCGACGAAGAAGATCACCGAGAAGGGAAAGCCGAACAGGAAGCGGATGTTGGTCGCGCCCCAGGTGCCGAGCGGGCCCGTGAGCGAACGCTGCATGGCGTTGCGCGCGACCTGGCCGAGGGCGGCGACGATGGTGAAGGGAATCCAGAGCGTGGCGGTGGCGAACATGGGGGAAACTGACCGGATGAAATGGCGGGGCACCGTGCCTATCGCGCTGTATCGGGTCAACCGGGACTATGCATGACAGTATTGCAAACGCGGCCACAAACTCCCTGTCGTCCCTGCGAAAGCAGGGACCCATAACCTCAGGACCCCGTTTGGCGAAGACAGAAGCCAAGCGTCTCTCACCAGCGAGCCCCCGATGGATTCCGCGGTATGAGTCCCGCGTGCACGGGGACGACATCCAGAGCTGTCTCGGCTCCTGTCGTATTACGTCAGCAAATCGCTCAGATCGCGCCACTCGAGGTTCTCACGTTCGATCAGCTCGATCTTCCAGTCGCGCTTCCATCTCTTGAGTTGCTTTTCGCGCGTAATCGCGTCCACGGCGCGCTCGTAACTCTCGACACAGACGAGACGGTACACACCATAGGTTTTGACGAATGACGAGCCCTTGCCGTTGCGATGCTCTTCCAGTCGCTTCTGCAGGGAATTGGTGACACCGATATACAGCGTCCCGTTACGGCGGCTTGCGAGGATGTATACGTAGTACATACCCGAACGCCTATCTCGGTTGACAACAGCCGCCGGTGGTTATGGGTCCCTGCTTTCGCAGGGACGACAGCGAATTTGTGGTCGCCGCGTTCCCACCCTCACACCATCTCCTCGGCGACCACCATGTAGTTCACGTCGACATCCGACGACAAACTCCATCGGTCGGCGAAGGGACTGTAGACCACGCCGGTCTGCTCGGTGATGGTGAGACGGTTGTCGAGCAGGACTTGGGCAAGCTCGTCCGGCCTGACGAACTTGTCCCACTGATGGGTGCCGCGCGGCAACCAGCGCAGGACGTATTCGGCGCCGACGATGGCGAGCGCAAAGCTCTTCCAGTTGCGATTGAGCGTCGAGACCACCATCAACCCGCCGGGCTTGAGCATCGCCGCGCAGCGGCCGATGAAGACGCCGACATCGGTGACGTGCTCGACCACCTCCATCGCCAGCACGATATCGAAGCGCTCGCGCACATCCATCTCTTCGATCGTCGTGCAGCGATAGTCGATCGACAGGTGTCCCTTCTCGGCATGCAGCTTCGCCGCTGATATATTGGAGGCCGACGGATCGACGCCGATCAGTTGCGCGCCCAGGCGCGTCAGCGGCTCGCACAAGAGGCCAGCACCGCAGCCGATATCGAGCACGCGCAGGCCCGAGAGGCAGCTGAGACTCCTGACATTGCGGTCGAATTTCCGCGCGGCGGCATCGCGAATGTAAGTGAGCCGCAGCGGATTGATCTTGTGCAGCGGCGCCATCTTGCCGGATGGGTCCCACCATTCCTGCGACAGTTTCGAGAATTTTGCGATCTCGGCGGGATCGACGGTCGAGGTGGCGCGCGGAGTCGTGGCCATGGCTGCTACCGCACGGTGATATGGCTGCGAAAGTCGAGCGGCGCGGCGATCGTGGGAATCGTCTCGTGGCCTTCGCCCACCCCCTTGATGGTGACGTCACCATAATTGAGGATGCGCCCCATGATGCTCTGGTTGACGTCGACGCTCTCGACCTTGTCCAGCGCCATCTCGAAGGTGCGGCGCTTGATGAAGCCGGTCTTGTGCACCACGCGCATGTTGGTGACGTCGGTCTCGGTGGTCCAGCGATGGAACCAGGCCTTGACAGTCAGATACAGCGCCAGCAGCGCCGCCACGGCCGCGCAGGCCCAACACAGCAGCACCAGTGTCGGGACCACCACCAGCCCCGATGCAACCAGCAGGATCGCCACCACGATCCAGACCCCGATCGCCGGCAGGTAGAAGATCCAGTGTGCGTTGGTGGAATACAGCACCTTTTCGCCGGGCTGCAGGATTTCGTCGATATAACGCCCCATACGCTCGCCTCACCTCTTCGCAACACAACCCTACAACAACCCTTAACAGGGGTGGAACCGGCTTGCCCCCGGCCGCGTCGCTATGTATACGCGCGTTTCGGCCCACATGCCGCAGGTTTCGCGCCGGGCCGCAGAACTTATCCTCGTTTGAAAGGCTTTTGCGCGTCGTCATGGGCCGCCTCGTGATGAAATTCGGCGGAACATCCGTCGCCAATATCGACCGTATCCGCAACGTCGCGCGCCATGTGAAGCGCGAGGTCGACGCCGGACACGATGTCGCGGTCGTGGTGTCGGCAATGTCCGGCAAGACCAACGAACTGGTGGCCTGGTGCAGCGAGGCCTCGGCGATGCATGACGCGCGCGAATATGACGCGGTGGTCGCCTCCGGCGAGCAGGTCACCTCCGGGTTGCTCGCGATCGTGCTGCAGGGCATGGGCATTCAGGCGCGCTCCTGGCAGGGCTGGCAGATCCCGATCAAGACCAGCGACGCGCACGCCTCGGCGCGCATCCTCGACATCGACGGCGCCGAGCTGATCCATCGTTTCAAGGACCGCAAGGAGGTGGCCGTGATCGCCGGCTTCCAGGGCATCAATCCGCAAACCGGGCGCATCACCACGCTCGGCCGCGGCGGCTCGGACACCTCGGCGGTGGCGATCGCAGCCGCGATCCATGCCGACCGCTGCGATATCTATACCGACGTCGATGGCGTCTATACGACCGATCCGCGCGTGGTGCCGAAGGCGCAGCGGCTGGACAAGATCGCGTTCGAGGACATGCTGGAACTGGCCTCGCAGGGCGCCAAGGTGCTGCAGGTCCGCTCGGTCGAGCTCGGCATGGTGCACAACATGCCGATCTTCGTGCGTTCCAGCTTCGACAAGCCCGAAGATATCGACCCGCATGCCAACCAGCCGCCGGGCACGCTGATCTGCAGCGAGGAGGAAATCATGGAAAGCCACGTCGTCACCGGCATCGCCTTCTCCAAGGACGAGGCGCAGATTTCCGTGCGCCAGATCGAGGACAAGCCGGGGGTCGCCGCCGCGATCTTCGGGCCGCTGGCGGATGCCAACATCAATGTCGACATGATCGTGCAGAACGTCTCCGAGGACGGCAAGACCACCGACCTCACCTTCACGGTGCCGGCCACCGACCACAAGCGCGCGCATGACACCATCACGTCGTCGAAGGGGAAGATCGGCTATAAGCGGATCGACAGCGCGACCGACGTGGCCAAGGTCAGCGTGATCGGCAGCGGCATGCGCAGCCATGCCGGCGTCGCTGCGAAAGCGTTTTCGGCGCTCGCCGCGCGCAACATCAACATTCGCGCCATCACCACCTCCGAGATCAAGTTCTCGGTCCTGATCGATGCGGCCTATACGGAACTGGCGGTGCGGACGCTGCACACGCTCTACGGGCTCGACCAGGCGTAGAACAGATTTCTAGTTAGCTGCCGCAGCATTACAACTTGCCGGACAGCGTCAGGCTGGCAGGCCTTTTGCTTGGCAAAACAAGCTTCAATTCGCTATACGGCGGGTGAAAAGACCGCACGGCGCGCCGAATGACTAAAATTGTTGTTTTTTCGGAGTTTGGCGCCATCTCGCGGCACGGCGCCGGCTCGGCTTTTGGGAGGGGGATAGCAAATAATGCGAAGCGCGTCGGGCGGCCCCCGCGTCCTGTTGAGACGGCTTCGCGAAACCATGGCGGAGCAGGTTTCAGCCCAGGAACGGCTGGACAAGATCGTGGTGCTGATCGCGGCCAACATGGTGGCCGAGGTCTGCTCGGTCTATGTGCTGCGCGTCGATAACACCCTCGAGCTCTACGCCACCGAAGGCCTCAATCGCGACGCTGTGCATCGCACCGTGCTGAGCGCGCATGAGGGCCTGGTCGGCCTCGTCTCCAGCGAGGCCTCGGCGCTTAACTTGAACGACGCGCAGAGCCACCCGGCCTTCTCCTACCGCCCGGAGACCGGCGAGGAAATCTACCACTCCTTCCTCGGCGTGCCGGTCCTGCGCGCCGGCAACACGCTCGGCGTGCTGGTGGTGCAGAACCGCGCCAAGCGCACCTATGTCGAGGAAGAGGTCGAGGCGCTGCAGACCACCGCAATGGTGCTGGCGGAGATGATCGCCTCGGGCGAGCTTAGCGCGCTGGCCCAGCCGGGGCTCGAGCCTGCCGCGCGGCACTCCGTGCAGAAGACCGGCGCGGTGCTGTCTGACGGCATCGCGCTCGGCCATGTCGTGCTGCACGAGCCGCGCGTGGTCATCAAGGATTACATCGCCGAGGACCTGCCGAAGGAGGTCAAGCGGCTGGATCTGGCGCTGACCAAGCTGCGCGCCGATCTCGACCGCATGCTGGAGCGCGGCGACGTTGCCGATGGCGGCGAGCATCGCGATGTATTGGAAGCCTATCGCATGTTCGCCAACGACCAGGGCTGGTCGCACAAGCTGCATGAGGCGGTCGCCACCGGTCTGACCGCGGAAGCCGCAGTGGAACGCGTGCAGTCCGACACCCGCGCGCGCATGCTGCGCTCGACCGATCCCTATTTGCGCGATCGCCTGCACGATCTCGAAGACCTCGGCTTCCGATTGATGCGCCAGCTGGTCGGCCAGGACCACGCGCCATCGCGCGAGCACCTGCCCGACAATGCGATCCTGATCGCCCGCGCGATGGGACCGGCGGCGCTGCTCGACTACGACCGCAAGCGCCTGCGCGGGCTCGTGCTGGAGGAAGGCACCGCCAACTCCCACGTCTCGATCGTGGCGCGTGCGCTCGGCATTCCCGCGGTCGGCGAAATCCCGAACGCGCCCGGCATCGCCGACCCCGGCGACGCCATCATCGTCGACGGCACCTCGGGCGACATCTATGTGCGGCCGTCGCAGGAGATCGAATCGGCCTATGCCGAGCGCGTGCGATTCCGCGCACGACGGCAAGCCCAGTATCAGGCGTTGCGTGAAAAGCCCTGCGTGACGAAGGACGGCCAGAAGATCGAGCTGATGATCAATGCAGGGCTCGCCATCGACCTGCCGCATATCGACGAGACCGGCAGCGCCGGCATCGGCCTGTTCCGCACCGAGTTGCAGTTCATGGTGTCGCCGAGCCTGCCACGCTCGAGCGACCAGCTTGCACTCTACCGCACCGTGCTCGATGCGGCGGGTGCCAAGCCCGTCACCTTCCGTACGCTGGATATCGGCGGCGACAAGGCGCTGCCCTACATGGAGACGGTGATCGAGGAGAATCCGGCGCTTGGCTGGCGCGCGATCCGGCTCGGGCTCGACCGGCCGGGCCTGCTGCGCGGCCAGATCCGCGCGCTGCTGCGTGCCGGCGGCGGCCGCGCGCTGCGCATCATGTTCCCGATGATCTCCGATGTCGCCGAGTTCGACGCGGCGAAAGCCATCGTCGAGCGCGAGCTGACCTATTTGCGCCAGCACGGCCACGCGCTGCCGGAGCGCATCGATATCGGCACCATGGTCGAAGTGCCGGCACTGCTCTACCAGATGGACGAACTGTTGAAGAAGGTCGACTTCGTCTCGGTCGGCTCCAACGATTTGTTCCAGTTCCTGTTCGCGGTCGACCGCGGCAATGCGAAAGTCTCCGAGCGATTCGACACCATGTCGGCGCCGATCCTGCGCGCGCTGCGCGATATCGTGCGCAAGGCGCAGGCGGCGAAGAAATCCGCCTCGCTGTGCGGCGAGATGGCGTCAAAACCGATCGGCGCGCTGGCGCTGATCGCGATGGGCTATCGCTCGCTGTCGCTGTCGGCGACCGCACACGGCCCGGTCAAGGCGATGATCCTCGATCTCGATGCCAAAAAGGCGGAAGCGATGATCCACCCGCTGCTGGATGCGCCGGCCGGCAGCGTGTCGGTCCGCGAGAAACTGACGAAATTCGCGGAAGCCGAGGGGCTGGCGTTGTAGCGAGGCTGTTGCCGAATGCCGCGCTGCCCCCATCTTCTGTCCGAGATCATCCGATGTCCGCCCTCCCCGAAGCCAAACTCGACGTCCTCCTTGCCCATCACGCATCGTTGGAAGCGCAGGTGCTCGGCCAGCTGTCGTCCGAGAAGTACGTCCAGATCACGCGCGAGCTGTCCGAGCTCAATCCGCTGATCGAGGCCGTTAAAGCGTATCGCGCTGCCGTGAAGGAGCTCGCCGACACGGAGGCGCTGGTCGCCGATCCCTCAACCGATGCGGAAATGCGCAGCATGGCCGAGGCCGAGCGCGAGACGCTTGCGGCCAAGCGCGAGGAGCTGACGCAGAAGATCCGCCTCGCGCTGTTGCCGAAGGACGCCATGGACGACCGCAACGTCGTGCTGGAAATCCGCGCCGGCACCGGCGGCGACGAGGCGTCGCTGTTCGCGGGCGATCTGTTCCGGATGTATGAGCGGTTTGCGAGCCTGCAGGGCTGGAAAGTCGAGGTGATCTCGGGGAGCGAAGGCACCGTCGGCGGCTACAAGGAAATCATCGCCGAGGTGAAGGGCCGCGGCGCATTCGCGAAGCTGAAATTCGAATCCGGCGTGCATCGCGTGCAGCGCGTGCCCGACACCGAGACTCAAGGGCGCATCCATACGTCCGCGGCGACGGTCGCGGTGCTGCCCGAGGTCGAGGAGGTCGACGTCGATATCAAGAGCGACGATTTGCGGATCGAGACCATGCGCGCAGGCGGCGCAGGCGGTCAGCACGTCAACAAGACGGAATCGGCGATCCGCATCACCCATATCCCGACCGGCATCGTGGTGATGATGCAGGACAGCCGCTCGCAGCACAAGAATCGCGCCTCCGCCATGAACATCCTGCGCTCGCGCATCTATGACGCCGAGCGCCAGCGCCTCGCCGCGGCGCGCTCGGCCGATCGCAAGGAAAAGGTCGGCTCCGGCGACAGAAGCGAGCGCATCCGCACCTATAATTTCCCGCAAGGCCGCGTCACCGACCACCGCATCAATCTGACGCTCTACAAGCTCCCGCAGGTGATCTCGGGCGAGGCGCTGGGCGAGTTGATCGACGCGCTGACCACGGAGCATCAGGCCGCGCAGCTCGCCGCCCAGGGTGCTGCGGCGTGACCGCAAGCACAGCGCTTGCGGGCCAAACCATCGATGCCGCGCGGCGCGCGCTCACTGCGTGCTTCACAGCCGCGAATATCGACTCCGCCGAACTCGATGCGCGCACGCTGGTCGGCGCCGCGCTCAACCTCGATCTCACCGGGTTGATCGCATCAAGCTCGCGAACCATCACCGCAAGCGAAGCCGCGCGCCTCGACGAATACGCGCAACATCGTCTCGCCGGCGAGCCGGTCGCGCGCATCATCGGCGCAGAAAGAGTTCTGGGGCCTGCCGCTGAAACTTTCCGCGGCCACGCTGGTGCCGCGGCCCGACACCGAGACGGTGGTCGAGCGCGCGCTGGAAATTTTGCGCGCTGGGGGCGCGCGCACCCGCGCGCTGCGCATCGCCGATCTCGGCACCGGCTCGGGCGCGATCCTGCTTGCGCTACTAACCGAATTGCCGAATGCAAAAGGTATCGGCACCGACGTCAGCGCGGACGCGCTGGCGACGGCGGAGATCAACGCAGCGCAACTTGGGTTAGCGGATCGCGCGGACTTCATCCGCTGCGACTATGCGTTCGCGCTGTCGGGGACGTTCGATCTCATCGTGTCGAACCCGCCCTATATCCGAACCAAAGACATCGCCGGTCTCGCCATCGAGGTGCGCGAGCACGATCCACATCTCGCGCTCGATGGCGGCGCGGACGGGCTTGCCGCCTATCGCGCACTGATTCCCCAAAGCGCGGCCTTGCTCGTCCCCGGCGGTGCGCTGGTGGTCGAGGCCGGACAGGGCCAAAGCGGGGCCATTGAAACTTTGATGACGGGTTCGGGGTTAACGGTGGACGGCGGGCCGAAAACCGACTTGGCGGGCATTTTCCGGGCTGTTACGGGCTGGAAAATGCCCTCCTAAAGCCCTATTGGAACGGAAAAAACCTCTTGGAATATCCGCCGGGAGCGACTACGTTCCGCTCACAACACCGGTGCAGGACCCCGGCATAACGTGGGTCGGAACAGCGGTTCTCGAGAGCGAGAGCCACGCCGGGTGAAAGGTTCCAAAACGCAGGTCGAGTTGAGCGCGATGGCTGTTTGAGCTGCGCTGCTCATGACCGCAAAGCGAACGAAAGCCTGATTTTGCGCTTGAAGACTTACGCAAGAAAACTGGGCTGAGTTGAACAGGTTCGCCGGCATGTGCGGGCGGGTGGGGAACGCGTTTTTGTTGAGCGCGACGGTCGACGACATCGGCACTGGCGTGGTCCGCACCGCAAATCCGTGCGTGCGAGATCATGGCCGCGCGTTCCCGAACATAGTTTCATTTTGGTGCGTTTAACTTCAGGGCTGGAATAAAGGCAGGACATGAGAAACGGTCAGAACAACAAGCGGATGCGCAACCGTAACAATAACAATCACAATAATAATAATAACCGGCGCGGCCAGAACCCGATGACCCGGGTGTTCGAATCGAACGGGCCCGACATCAAGATCCGCGGCACCGCATCCCACATCGCGGAAAAATATCTGCAGCTGGCGCGCGATGCCCGATCCTCCGGCGACCCGGTCGCCGCCGAGAACTATTACCAGCACGCCGAGCACTATTTCCGCCTGATCGCAGCGGCCCAGGAACAGTTCCGCCAGAGCCAGCCGCAGCATCTGCAGCAGCCGCCGCGCCCCGACGAAGTGATGGGCGGCGAGGAGGGCGAGGACGACGGCGAGAA
Source organism: uncultured Alphaproteobacteria bacterium (assembly GCA_963791665.1). Taxonomy (GTDB): domain Bacteria; phylum Pseudomonadota; class Alphaproteobacteria; order Rhizobiales; family Xanthobacteraceae; genus Bradyrhizobium. The sequence goes on from CAWBTH010000011.1 coordinate 83,674, forward strand.
TTTCTCGAGCTTCGGCCAGGAGCCCGGCTTCGTGCCGCAGCCCCAGCAGCAGCAGCCTTATGTGCGCGATAATGGCCAGCAGCCGCGCGAGGGCCAATTCTACCTGCGCGATCAGCAGCAGCGCGAGATCGCGAACACCGCGAACATCGTCCGCAGCCGCAATTTCAGCCGCAAGCCCAACCGCAGCCTGCCGCGGCCGACAATGGCGGCGTCGATCGCCTGCCCTCGTTCATCACCGGCCCGCAACCGCAGATCAATGGCGGTGGCGGTGGCTATGAAGGCAATAGTGGCGGCGGCGATCGCTTCCCGCGCCGCCGGCGGCGTCCGCATGGGGGACCGCGTCCCGAAGGCATGGGTGGACAGCAGTCTGCTCCGCAGAGCGACGATTTCAATCCCGGCAACGAATAAGAGTACTCTGATTTTTATGCGCATGATCTCCGCGCAAACGCCATGCGAATTATGTCGCGAGGGAAAACCGCTTCGCGACACGTCCCGCATCAAGTGCGGGGCAGGCTTTTCCGGATCATGCGCGCTCTCGCGTCGCCGTCGATGACGGCACCAGCACCGGCTCCAGCGCCGGAATGAGCCGCGTGCGTTCCCGCTTGGCAGGAATTGCGCGATAGACCTGCTTGGTCGCTTCCACGATATGCACGCCGGCAAACGGCAGCGACAGCGCGGCGCCGACGCGCTCCCACGCCAGTGCCGAGCGCAGGAACCAGCCGCCTCCGACCGGCGGCATGAACAGCGCCTCGCCCCAGGACGCCGGCGTGAACCAGGTCTGCCGCAACAGCTGGGTGATCTGCGAGCGCGAATAGGGCCGGCCGTGGCCGAACGGCGTGGTGTCGGTGCGGGTCCACACCCCGCGCCGGTTCGGGATCACGGCGATCACCCGGCCCGACGGCGCCAGCACCCGCCAGACCTCGCGCAGCAACCCCTCCGGATCGTCCGACATTTCCAGCGCATGGACCAGCAGCACGCGGTCGACGGCGGAATCCGGCAGCGGCATCGAGAACTCGTCGACCAGCGTCGCCAAGGTCGGCCGCGCGGTGGGCCATTTCAGCACGCCCTGGGCCGCCGGCATGAAAGCGATGCAGCGCTCCGAATCTTCACGAAAAAGTCCGAGATAGGGCGTCGGATAGCCGACGCCGAGGACGCGCTGTCCCTGCGCATCGGGCCAGCGCTCCCTGATGCCGCGATTGATCAATTGCCGCGCCACGATGCCGAGGCGCTGCGAATAGAAATCACGGAGATCGATGACGTCGATGCTCATGACAGTAATCTAACATGCTCAACGCGTTTAGGAGCGCGTGGATTATTGCGTTGCCCGATCAGCGTTAACGCCATATCTGTCAAGCGTCCTGCGTCCGAAAAGCCGAAATGGAATGGAGACTTCATGGCCGCCGATATCAGAACCTTCACCTGCCTCAACGACAATTTCGGCTATCTGATCCACGATCCCGCCACCAAAGCGACCGCCTCGATCGACGCGCCGGAAGCCGGCCCCATCGTCAAGGCGCTGGAGCGCGAGGGCTGGAAGCTCACCGACATCCTGATCACCCATCATCATGGCGACCATGTCGGCGGCGTCGCCGAGCTCAAGCAGAAATATGGCTGCCGGGTCGTGGCGCCGCATGACAAGAAGGCGAAGATCGCCGATGTCGACCAGCGCGTCGGCAATGGCGACGTGGTCAAGGTCGGTGGTCTGCTGGCGCGCGTGCTGGAGACGCCCGGCCACACGCTCGACCATATCTCCTATGTGTTCGACACCGAGAAGGCGCTGTTTGCCGCCGACACGCTGTTCTCGATCGGCTGCGGACGGGTGTTCGAGGGCGACTATCCCATGATGTGGGACTCGCTGTTGAAGCTGCGCGCGCTGCCCGACGATTTCAGGCTCTATTGCGGTCATGAATATACCGCCTCCAACGTGAAATTCGCGCTGACCGTCGACGGCGACAATCCGGCGCTGAAGGCGCGCGCCGAGGAGGTGACGCGGCTGCGCGCCGACAACAAGCCGACGATTCCCTCGCTGCTCGGCGAGGAAAAGAAGGCCAACGTGTTCCTGCGCGCCGACGATCCCGCCGTGGCGCCAGAAACTGCACATGAAAGGCGCAAGCGCCGCCGAGGTGTTCGGCGAGTTGCGCGAACGCAAGAACAAGTCCTGATGCTGTCCGCCGCCGACATCATTGCGCGTCTCGAGCTCCGCCCGCATCCGGAGGGCGGTTATTATCGCGAGACGTTTCGCGACAAGCGCGTCGACGCCAATGGCCGCGCGAACTCCACCGCGATCTATTATCTGCTGGCGCGCGGCGACCGCTCGCACTGGCATCGCGTCGATGCGGTGGAGGTCTGGCACTATTATGCCGGCGCGCCGCTGGCGCTGCAGATCGCCCATGAGGGCTGCAAGCCGCATATTGTGAGGCTCGGGCCCGATCTCGGCGCAGGCGAACGGCCGCAGGGCATCGTGCCGGCCGACGCCTGGCAATGCGCGGAGTCGACCGGCGACTGGACCCTGGTCGGCTGCACGGTCGCGCCGGGATTCGAATTCGCAGGCTTCGAGATGGCGACCGAAGGATTTCGAACCGGCGAGCTAGTGCTCGGGCGGAGTTTGATCGATCGGGATGTGAATTCGCACCGGCAGTCGCTGAACGATGACGAGCGGGAGCGTTTGGTAAGGCGGTCGATAGCCGCCGAAACGATATTCCTGCTCGGTCAACCTGATGAAGGATTTTCCGTCTGTTACCGTGGCGGTTTCGGGGCGCCCGTGGAGGCCCTGGGCGCGGTGAGTGCCGGTGAATGAGGCGTTTTGGGGCGGGATGGCCTTCGCACCAGCGTGCACCTCGGCGGCGAGCGATGTGGCGAAGCACATCGGTAGTGCGATCAGAACAATAGCCGGCCGGATCATCGCTTCCAAACCATATCCTTTGCGGCGATCAACCCGCCGCCCGCGATCAGCACCGCGGCGAGCGCGATGTTGGCGCTGGCCTTGGCGAAGCCGGCAAGGATGAGGAACGCGGTCGAGAGCAACGGCGTGGCATAGGAGGCCGCGCCCAGCACACGGATGTCGCCGCGCTTCATGCCGATGTCCCAGGCATAGAACGCCGCGCCCACCGGGCCGACGCCGAGCGCAGCGATCGCGGCCCATTGCAGCGCCGTGTCCGGCCACACCGTGGTCTCGACCAGCGCATGCACGACTGCGGCGAGCAGCGCGGTGACGGCGCAGAAGCCCGCGACCGCATCGGTCGGCACCGATTTCAGCCGGCGCGACAGCACCGAATAGGTCGACCAGACGAAGGCCGCGACAAAAGCGGCGATCAGGCCCGGCACCTGGGTGCCAGCGAAGCTGGCATTGCCGGCAAACAACAGCACCGTGCCGAGCAAGCCCAGCAGCGCGCCGATGATGTGATGCAAGCGCGAGCCGCTCGCCCGGCAGCAGCGAGGAGAACAGCACGATCAGGAGCGGCCAGAGATAATTCAAGAGCCCCGCTTCGGCCGGCGGCGCGAAGCGCAGCGCCAGGAAATACAGCGCGTGATAGCCGAACAGCCCGCCGACGCCGACGATCCAGGCAATCAGCGGCTGGCGCAGCGTCTTGGCGGCATCGGCGCGTCCGATCCAGGTCAGCGCGCAGGTGCACCGCCCCGATCGCAAAGGTCATCGCAGCGAGCTGGAAGGCGGGGATTTTTCCGGTCGCGACCGTCATGACCGCGAGCAGCGACCACATCAGGATCGCGGTCAGTCCGATCAAGGTCGCGGTGCGGGGATTGGTCGTCATTGCGAGCGAACGGGTCGCACGAATGTGCGCCCGATGACAAGCTCCGCGAAGCAATCCAGCCTTTGTAAATCAAGTGCTGGATTGCTTCGTCGCTATCGCTCCTCGCAATGACGAAACATCACACCATGTACTGGCCGCCATTGATCGAGAAGGTCGAGCCGGTGATGGCGCCGGCATCGTCGGCCGCGAGGAACACGACCGCGCGCGCGATCTCCTCGGGCTCGCCGAGACGATTGACCGGGATCTGCGGCAGGATGTTTTTCTCGAGCACGTCTTTCGGCACCGCCTGCACCATCTCGGTGTTGATGTAGCCCGGACAGATCACGTTGACGGTGATGCCGCCCCTGCGCATTCTCCAGCGCGAGCGCCTTGGTGAAGCCGATGTCGCCGGCCTTGGCCGCGGAATAATTGACCTGGCCGAACTGGCCCTTCTGGCCGTTGATCGAGGAGATGTTGATGATGCGCCCGAATTTTCGCGCGCGCATGCCCTCGATGATGGGCCGCGTCATGTTGAACAGCGAGCCGAGATTGGTGTTGATGACCGCGCTCCACTGCTCCAGCGTCATCTTGTGAAAGGCGCCGTCCTTGGTGATGCCGGCATTGTTGACGAGCACGTCGACCGGGCCGAGGTCGGCCTCGACCTTCTTGATTCCGGCCGCGCAGGCGTCGAACGAGGAGACATCCCATTTGTAGACGGGAATGCCGGTCTCGCGCCTTGAACTTCTCGGCGGCGGCATCATTGCCCGCATAGCTCGCCGCGACCTTGTAACCCGCCGCCTTCAGCGCCTTGCTGATCGCAGCGCCAATGCCGCGCGTACCGCCCGTCACCAATGCAACACGTGCCATTTGTCTCCTCCTCGATCCTCTTCTATGAGCCGGAATTTTTCCGGTCTTGTAACAACGCCTCCGTTCGGAAGCGTATTCAGATAAAAATGCCCGGCGCGAGACCGGGCATTTTGTTTTATCAGCTTGGAGCGCGGCTGACAGATGAAGTTTTCATCATCAACGCGCTCCGCTGCGTCTCGTTCAGTCGCGTGCCAAGCACATCGCGATGCCCATGCCGCCGCCGATGCACAGCGTGGCGAGGCCCTTCTTGGAATCGCGCTTCTGCATCTCGTGCAGCAGCGTGACCAGCACGCGCGCGCCGGACGCGCCGACCGGATGGCCGATCGCGATCGCGCCGCCGTTGACGTTGACCTTGGAGGTGTCCCAGCCGAGGTCCTTGTTGACCGCACAGGCCTGCGCCGCAAAGGCCTCGTTGGCCTCGATCAAGTCGAGGTCGCCGATGTTCCAGCCGGCCTTCTTCAGCGCCGCGCGCGAGGCGGGGATGGGCCCGGTGCCCATGATCTTGGGATCGACGCCGGCCTGGCCCCAGGAGACGATGCGCGCCAGCACCTTCTTGCCTTCCTTGGCGGCCTGCTTGGCGGTCATCAGCACCACGGCGGCGGCGCCGTCATTGATGCCCGACGCGCTGCCGGCGGTGACCGTGCCGTCCTTTTCGAAGGCCGGCCGCAGCTTGGCCATCGCGTCGAGCGTCGCGCCATGACGCGGATACTCGTCATCGGCGACGACGATGTCGCCCTTGCGGGTCTTGATGGTGACCGGCACGATCTCGTCCTTGAACTTGCCGGCCTTCTGCGCGGCCTCGGCCTTGTTCTGCGAGGCGACCGCGAACTCGTCCTGCTGGGCGCGGGTGATCTGGTACTGCCTGGCGACGTTCTCGGCAGTGTTGCCCATGTGGTAGCCGTTGAAGGCATCCCACAGCCCATCCTTGATCATGGTGTCGACGAATTCGATCGGACCCATCTTGGTGCCGCCGCGCAGATACTGCGCGTGCGGCGCCATGCTCATGGATTCCTGGCCGCCGGCGACCACGATTTCGGAATCGCCGTTGAGCAGCGCCTGATAGCCCAGCGCGACCGTACGCAGGCCCGAACCGCAGAGCTGGTTGACGCCCCAGGCCGGGCTCTCGACGGGAATGCCGGCCGAGATCGACGCCTGCCGTGCCGGGTTCTGGCCCTGCGCCGCGGTCAGGATCTGGCCCATGATGACTTCGGAGACGCGGCCCGGCTCGATACCGCCGCGCTTCAGCGCTTCCTTGATGGCGACGGCGCCGAGATCGTGCGCAGGCATGGTGGCAAAGGCACCGTTGAAACTTCCGACCGGGGTGCGGGCGGCGGCGACGATGACGACATCGTCTGACATAGGCATCTCCTGAGGCTTGAGGGTCTTTTTGAAATGGCGGGCGCCGGATGGCAGGCCAGTCTCTCGAGAACCATCCTGTAAACGTCATTGCGGCATGTCAACGGTTGCACAATCGATTTGCTCCGAGTTGCCTTCAAATCAGCGCGCCCGCATCCGCTCGACTGCGATCAGCTTGGCTTCAAAGGTTGCCATTTACCCGCGCGTGACCCGCCACACGGGGCGCGGCGATGGCCCGCTCGCTCGGCCGTACCTTCGCAAGAAATTGCTGCGCAATAAAAAATGCCTCCGGTTTAACCGTGCTGCACAAAACGGTAGCCTAACCCCTTTGAAAATGCTTAGTTTGTTGCAATGCGCCTCGCATTGCCTTGCGGTATGGCCCGCCAGGTTCCCTCATCCCTCCGTCTGCACGCGTGAGTCCATGGCGAAAACAGACACTCCGACCACCATCAAGAAGTATGCGAACCGGCGGCTCTATAATACCGGCACGAGCACCTACGTAACCCTCGAAGACCTCGCAGCGATGGTGAAGGCGGGCGAGGATTTCCTGGTGTTCGACGCCAAGACCGGCGAGGACATCACCCGCTCGGTGCTGGCGCAGATCATCTTCGAGCAGGAGAACAAGGCGGGGCAGAATTTGCTGCCGACCACCTTCCTGCGGCAACTGATCCGCTTCTACGGCGATAGCATGCAGATGGTGGTGCCGAAATATCTGGAACAATCGATCGACACACTGACGCGCGAGCAGGAGAAGTTCCGCAAGCAGTTGACCGACACGTTCAGCGGG
>CAWBTH010000012.1:0-59071 GCA_963791665.1 uncultured Alphaproteobacteria bacterium
TCTCGGAGTCGGTGCGGATTTTCGCCAATGCCGACGTGACGCGCGAGCCGATCCCGATCGTTCCGACCGTGCATTACAACATGGGCGGCATCCCCACCAATTATCACGGCGAGGTGCTGACCAAGAAGAACGGCGACGACAATTCGATCGTTCCCGGCCTGATGGCGGTCGGCGAAGCCGCCTGCGTCTCCGTGCATGGCGCCAACCGGCTCGGCTCCAACTCGCTGATCGACCTCGTCGTGTTCGGCCGCGCCGCGGCGATGCGGCTGCGGCGAGAAACTCAGCGCCAATGCCAAGCAGCCGGAGCTGCCGCAGGATGGCTCGGACCGCGCGCTCGGCCGGCTCGATCATTTCCGCCACGCCTCGGGCGGCACACCGACCGCCAAGTTGCGCGAGAGCATGCAGCACGTGATGCAGACCAATTGCGCGGTGTTCCGCACCGGCGAGGTGCTCAACGAAGGCCAGAGTCTGATCCACAAGGTGCACAGCGGCATCTCCGACATCGCGGTGTCCGACCGCTCGCTGGTCTGGAATTCCGACCTGATCGAGACGCTGGAGTTCTCCAACCTTATCGACCAGGCGGTCGTCACGATGGATTCCGCCGCCAACCGCACCGAAAGCCGCGGCGCCATGCGCGCGAGGATTTCCACGATCGCGACGACAAGAACTGGATGAAACACACGCTGGTGTGGATCGACGCGGGCGGCAAGTCCACGATCGATTACCGCCCGGTGCACGATTACACCATGACCAACGACGTGCAGTACATCCCGCCAAAGGCGCGCGTGTACTAGGGATCTTCAAATGGCTGAATTCGCACTTCCGAAAAATTCGAAGAATCACCGGCGGCAAGACCTGGCCAAAACCGCCGGGCGCAACGGAAACGCGCGAGTTCAAGGTCTATCGCTGGAATCCTGACGACGGCAAGAATCCGAGCGTCGACACCTACTATATCGACACCAACGATTGCGGCCCGATGGTGCTGGATGGCCTGATCTGGATCAAGAACCACATCGACCCGACCTTGACCTTCCGCCGCTCCTGCCGCGAGGGCGTCTGCGGCTCCTGCGCCATGAACATCGACGGCCAGAATACGCTGGCCTGCACCAAGTCGATGCACGACGTCGCCCATGGCGGCGCGGTGAAGATCAATCCGCTGCCGCACCAGCCGGTGGTGAAAGACCTGGTGCCCGACCTCACCAATTTCTATGCGCAGTACGCCTCGATCGAACCGTGGCTGAAGACGACGTCGCCGACGCCGCAGAAGGAATGGAAGCAGAGCCACGAGGACCGCGAGAAGCTCGACGGCCTCTACGAGTGCATCCTCTGCGCTTGCTGCTCGACCTCGTGCCCGAGCTATTGGTGGAACAGCGAACGCTTCCTCGGCCCCGCCGCGCTGTTGCAGGCGACGCGCTGGGTCAAGGACTTGCGCGACGAGGCGACCGGCGAGCGGCTCGACAATCTCGAAGATCCGTTCCGGCTCTATCGCTGCCACACCATCATGAACTGCGCCAAGGCCTGCCCGAAGGGATTGAACCCGTCGGAAGCCATCGCCGAACTCAAGATGAAGCTGGTCGAACGGCAGATGTAGGTCTCGTGCCCGGACGCAATGCAGCGCGCGTTGCGCTGCGTTGCAGAGCCGGGGCCCACGAAGTTTGCGCGCAAGATCATGGGTCCCGGATCTGCGCAGCAGCGTAAGTACGCTGTAGCGCGTCCGGGACGCGAGAGGACCGAGTGATGCCAGCGCACCCCATCATCCTGCATCACTTCGACGAATCCCCCTTCTCCGAGAAAATCCGCCTGATCTTCGGCATCAAGAAGCTCGCCTGGACCTCGGTGCGCATCAGCCGCATCATGCCACGGCCCGATTTGATGCCGATGACCGGCGGCTATCGCCGCACGCCGGTGATGCAGATCGGCGCCGACATCTATTGCGACACCCAATGCATCATGCGCGAGCTGGAGCGGCGCTTCCCGCAGCCGAGCCTGTTGCCGAGCGGCCATGAAGGCCTGGTCTGGGGCAGCGCGATGTGGACCGACCGCATGTTCTTCCAGAGCACGGTCAACCTCGTGTTCGGCTCGCTCGCCGACAAGGTCCCGGCGGAGTTCATCGCCGACCGCGAGACGCTGCGCGGCGCGAAATTCGACGTGGCCGGCATGAAAGCGGCAATCCCGCAGATGCGCGACCAGTTTCGCGCGCAACTCGCCTGGGTCGACGCGCAGCTTTGCGACGAGCGCACCTGGCTTGCCGGCGACGCGCCAAGCCTGCTCGACATCAACGCCTATATGAATGTGTGGTACGCGCGCGGAAACATGCCAAGCGCCGACGAACTGTTCGCCGAGTTCGACCATGCCCGCGCCTGGGCGGCACGCGTCCGCGGCATCGGACATGGCACCCGCACCGAGATGACGACCGCGGACGCACTGGAAGTCGCGGCCAAGGCTGCGCCCGAGACCGAGGAACTGTCCGACCCCAACGATCCCAACGGCCGCAAGCCCGGCGACAAGGTCGAGGTGATGCCCGACGACTATGGCAAGATCCGCGTCGCCGGCGAGATCGTCGCTTTGTCGCCGCAGCACATTGCGATCCGCCGGCATGACGAGAAGGCAGGCGACGTGGTCGTACATTTCCCGCGCGCGGGCTTTCTCGTGCTCCCGACGGCCTAGGGTACCGTTCCCGCGCAGGAACCTTATGATAACGCTCGCGTTATCTGCTTATGGCAGGGTCCAATACCAAGACCAACCTACGCGTCCGCAAGAAGGCGGCCACGGCCGCGTCGCGCGACGACAACCGCGCAGCGATGCCAAGCACCATGACGACGAGCGCGAGGAGAAGACGCAGATCGTCGAGGTCTTCGCCGAAGACGGCGATCATGTCGAACCGCCGCCGCCCGAGCTTGTCGAGCCTGATCCTGAACTGACCGAGAAGAAGCCGAGCAAGTCCGCAAGGACTACCTGCTGACGCGGTTCTGGATCAGCGCGCGCGGATACTGGGGTCGACAGCGGCGACCGGCTGGCCTGGGTGTTCTCGATCGGGCTGTTGATCCTGATCGTCGCCAATGTCGGATTCCAGTACGGCATCAACGTGTGGAATCGCGCGATCTTCGATGCCATCGAGAAGCGCGATGCCGCGACCGTGTTTCATCTGACATCGATCTTCTTTCCGCTCGCGATCGGCAGCGTCGTGCTCGGCGTGGCCCAGGTCTACGTGCGCATGGGTATCCAGCGCCGCTGGCGTACCTGGCTGACCACATCGGTGATCTCGCGCTGGCTCAGCAATGGCCGCTATTATCAGCTCAACCTCGTCGGCGGCGACCACAAAAATCCCGAATACCGCATCGCCGAGGATTTGCGGATCGCAACGGACTCGCCGGTCGATTTCGTCGCCGGCGTGACCTCGGCGTTCTTGTCGGCCTCCACCTTCATCGTCGTCCTGTGGACCATCGGCGGTGCGCTGACGGTGACGTCGGCGGCTCGACACTCACGATTCCCGGCTTCCTGGTCATCGCCGCCGTCGTCTATGCCGCGATCGCGTCCGGCTCGATCATGACGATCGGCCGGCGCTTCGTGCAGATCTCCGAGGACAAGAACCAGGCCGAGGCCGAATTCCGCTACACGCTGACGCGCGTGCGCGAAAACGGCGAGAGCATCGCGCTGCTCGGCGGCGAAGAGGAAGAACGCAACGGCATCGACAAGACCTTTGGCAACGTGCTGCGGCAATGGGCGCGGCTTGCCGGCCAGCACATGCGCACGACGCTGGTGTCGCAGGGCTCGAGCCTGATCGCGCCGGTCGTGCCGCTGCTGCTGTGCGCGCCAAAGTTTCTCGACGGCAGCATGACGCTCGGACAGGTCATGCAGGCGGCGTCGGCCTTCACCATCGTGCAGAGCGCGTTCGGCTGGCTGGTCGACAACTATCCGCGGCTGGCCGACTGGAACGCCTGCGCACGCCGCATCGCCTCGCTGATGATGTCGCTCGACGGGCTCGAGCGCGCCGAACGCGCCGACGGCTTCGACCGCATCAAGCGCGGCGAGACCGAGGGCGAAGCGATGCTCAGCGCTCAACGATCTCTCGGTGTCGCTCGACAACGGCACCGCGGTGGTCGACGAGACCGAGGTCGTGGTCGAGCCGGGCGAGCGGCTGCTGGTCGCCGGCAAATCCGGCTCCGGCAAGAGCACGCTGGTGCGCGCCATCGCCGGTCTGTGGCCATGGGGCTCGGGCAGCGTCAACTTCCATCCCGACCGGCGGCTGTTCATGCTGCCGCAGCGGCCCTACGTGCCCTCGGGCACGCTGCGCCGCGCCGTCGCCTATCCCGGCGCGGCCGATGACTGGAACGTGCGAGCAGATCGGCGACGCCCTGCACAAGGTCGGGCCTCGATCATCTCAAGGACAAGATCGAGGACGATGCGCCCTGGGATCAGACCTTGTCCGGCGGCGAAAAACAGCGCCTCGCCTTCGCGCGGCTGTTGCTGCACAACCCCGATATCATCGTGCTCGACGAGGCGACGTCGGCGCTCGACGAGAAGAGCCAGGACAAGATGATGGCGATGGTGACGAAGGAGCTGCCGAAAGCCACCATCGTCAGCGTGGCGCATCGCGCCGAGCTTGAAGCGTTCCATAGCCGCAAGATCACGCTGGAGCGCCGCAAGGGCGGCGCGAAGCTGGTCAGCGACATCGATCTCATTCCGCGCAAGGGCAAGCGGCGGCTGCTCGGACGCTTCCTGCGCCGCCGCAAGCCAACGCCGGGCAAGCCCAAGGACAATTCCAGGAAAGCGGCGTAGACGCAGTCTTCCATCGTTGGAGTCGCGCGCGAAACCGGCTATGCAGGCGCGGTTTCGACTTGAGGTTATCGGACGTGACTCCCGACAATGATGCTTCGCCCGCGCCGTTCGGCGCACTTGCGCCGAACGCGGCGCAGGCCGCGATCATTGCGCTGACGCAGCGCTCGGGCCTGAAGCGCGGCGCGTTCCGCCCGATGATGTCGCGGCTGGTGAATCTGCTGCGCGCGGGTCCGGTCGACGTGCGCTACCAGGGCGCGGCGTTTCGCCTGCATCACCAGGCCAGCGCGACCGAGCGCGGCGCGCTGTTCAATGCCGATTACAATCGCGAGGAGCTGGATTTCCTGCGCGCCAATGTGCCTGATGGCGGCACCTTCGTGGATCTCGGCGCCAATGTCGGCACCTATGCGCTCGTGCTGGCGCATCATGTCGGCAAGAGCGGCAAGGTGATCGCGGTCGAACCGCATCCGGTCATCCATGCGCGGCTCGCGTTCAACCGCAACGCATCGTCCGCCGATCAGGTCAGGCTGATCGCCGCCGCGGTTGGTCCTGCCGACGGCGAATTGTTGATCGAGACCGACGGCGACAATCTCGGCGCCAGCCATGTGGTGTCAGGCGCGCCATCCGAGAGCGCCATCAAAGTGCCGTCGCTGCGGCTGATGCGCATTCTCATTGAAGCCGGCGCGGCAGGCGTCGATGCGCTCAAGATCGACATCGAAGGTTTCGAGGACCGCGCGCTGATCCCGTTCTTCGAGGAAGCATCACCCATGCTGTGGCCCCGCGCGGTCGTGATCGAACATTTGTCGCGCGACGAATGGCAGCAGGACTGTATCGCCGACATGATTGCGCGCGGCTATCGCGAGGCCGGGCGAACGCGCAGCAATACGTTGCTCAAGCGTAGCTAAGCCGACGGTTCCACAGGAACACCGCATCAATCCGACCGTTATCGCTCCAACCACAGGAGCGATGCATGACCAACGACAACGACCGTAATATCGAGCGGGCCTGGGAGCTGATGAAGAAGATCGGCTTTGCCATGCTCGTCACCCGCGACGGCGACAAGCTTCGTGCGCGGCCGATGAGCGCATATCTGCGGCGCGAGGAGAACGCGATCTACTTTCTCACCGACGCACGCCATCACAAGGACGAAGAGATCGCGCGTCATTCTTCGGTCAATCTCTCCTTTGCCGACGCCGGCAGCATGAAATACGTATCGCTGACAGGGACGGCCACGGTCTCGAACGATCGCGCCAGGATCAAGGAGCTGTTCTCGACGCCGGCTAAAGCGTGGTGGGACAGCGCCGAGGATCCCAACATCCGCGTCTTGAAGGTGATGCCGGACGAGGCCGAATTCTGGGATACGCCGGGTTCGGTGGTTGCTTATGTGAAGATGGCGGTCGCCGCCGCGACCGGTACACGGCCCGAGATCGGCGACAACCGCAAGGTTTCGATGTGATGCCGATCGAACCACCCGAGATCCCGTCGCCGACGCCGGGCCGCCCGGCCGAGCCGCCGCGGGAAGACCCGCCCGGCAATCCGAATCCGGAGATTCCGCCTCCGGTGCACGAGCCCGGCGCGCCGCCGACGCCGCAGGAACTGCCCGGCAAAATGCCTGACGAAATTCCGGGACGCGGGCCCAACAGCCCGGCAACGCCCAACCCCGCGACGGATCGCGCGGGGGACAATCGGAACTGATGGTTTGAAACCAGCGCCTGAATACGCCATGAACGGGGGCGTTTTCGCGAGTTCCCGCTGCAGAAATAAATCCGGTTCCGCGTTCCACGCCTGCCACAATCCAGCCTAACGCCTGTTCGTTCATCGTTACGCCCGCAAATCACAGGGCCGAGAAACCAAAGCTCATTCCGGGATCGAGATCACCATGACCAAACTTCGCCTCGTGCTGCTGGCCACCACCGCGCTGTCGGCGGCGCAATTTGCGAACATAACGGCGCACGCACAGCAAGGCGCGTCACCGCTGGTCGTTGCACAGGCGCCGGGCGAAGCCGAGAAGAAGGGACCGCCGCCGAAGGGCGCGCCACCGGCCGCGGCTCCCGCACGACCTGCCGCTCCTCCTCCGCCGCCACCACCGAGGCCGGCGGCACCTCCGCCTCCGCCACCCCCGCCTCCCCATGCGGCGCCGCCTCCGCCGCCGCCACCTCCACACGCGGCACCACCGCCTCCGCCGCCGCGCTCCACCGCCTCCGCCGCCGCATGCTGCGCCGCCGCCGCCGCCACGCGCCGCCGCATGCTCCGCCGCCACCGCCACCTGCGGCACCAAAGGCACCGCACGCCACCGCCGGCTGCGGCGCCGACTCACGCGCCGCCGCCACCACCGCCTCCTCCAACTGCAGCGCCTGCGCGTCCCCGACGCCAACGGCGCCGCCGACTGCTGCGCCGACACCGACGCCGCCCGCCGGCACGCCACCTGCCGGTACACCGTCTCCGGCGCGAGCGTTTCGAGCACGCCACCGCCGCGGCACTCCTCCGGCCGGCAGCCCGCCACACAGCGGTCCACCCACAACACCTCCGCCAACGGCCGCGCCGACCACGACGCCTGTGCCGACCACACCGCCAGCGGGTACGCCTCCCGGCCGCACACCGCCCGGCGCTACGCCAGGCACGCCGCCCGGCCCGGGCGCGGGAGCGCCTCCCTTCAATCGTCCGCCCGGCACACCGCCAGGTGCGCCACCGGCTTCGGGCACCCCGCCTGCCGGAGCGCCCGCACCGACAGTCGTACCCGGCGCGCCGAACGCCGCACCGCCGGCCGGCCGCGCGCAAAATGCGCCGCCGACGGTTGCGCCCGGCTTTCCAACGCGCGCCTACCGTGACCGCTCCGCTACCGACGTCGCGCCGCCTGCCGCGGCAATGACGCCGATCGCACCGGGCGCAGCGCCGCAGGGGCCAGCGCCGCATGGAGGATTTCCGAGGCGCGCGTCAGGAGCGGCAGGAAGGCGGCCGCACCATCATCACCGAACCGGGCCGCATCATCATCCGCGATCCGGGCGGCCAGGAATTCGTTCGCCACAACGAAGTCGATCGCTTCCGCTTCGGCGCGCGTGACATCCGCACGCAGACCGTCGGCGGCGAAACCCGCACGGTCGTGATCCGTCCCGACGGCAGCGAGATCATCACTGTGGTCGGTCCGCGACGGCCAGCTGATGCGGCGCATCCGGCGCGGCGTCGACGGCCGTGAGATCATCATCATCGACAACACTTATCGGGATCCGCGTGCGGTTGGCGGCTTCTTCGTCGACCTGCCGCCGCCGGTGGTGCGTATCCCCTACGACCGCTACATCGTCGACTACGACGACGCGCCGCCTGCGTTGGTCTACGACACGCTGATTGCGCCGCCCGTCGATCGGATCGACCGGCGCTATTCGCTGGACGAGATCCGCTACAGCCCGAACGTTCGCATGTTGATGCCGAGCATCGACGTCAACAGCATCAACTTCGAGCCTCGGCTCATGGGAGATCCCGCCGGACCAGGCCGCGAAGCTGCAGGGAATTGCCGACGGGCTCAACCAGGCGATCCAGCGCAATCCGCGCGAGGTGTTCCTGATCGAGGGCCATACCGACGCTACCGGCAACGACACCGACAATCTGTCGTTGTCCGACCGGCGCGCCGAGGCTGCCGCCGAGTTGCTGACGCAGCAGTTCGGCGTGCCTGCGGAAAACCTGACCTCGCAGGGCTACGGCTCGCAATATCTGAAGGAGCAGACGCCGGGACCGAGCCGCATCAACCGGCGCGTCACGGTCCGCCGCATCACGCCGTTGCTCACCGGCAGCAACACCTCGCTGCCGCCGCCTCCGCCCGGCATCGCGCCGCCGCGATGATGTGAGGTTCGCGAAAGCAAAATGGCCGGGATCGATCCCGGCCATTTTTTTGTCCGACTTCAACCCCTTCGCCCCTCCCAGGGGATGGGTGGAGACCAATCTTTGCACGTGGTGTTTATGGCCCGGTCTCGCTTCGCTACGCTCGATGAGGAGGACAGTCTACTTATCGCCTTCCAGCTTCGGGATGTAGGAGCCATCGCCCTTCGACAGCAGGCCCGTGTCCGCATAGAGCTCGAGCTTCGCGCGCGTGTCGGCGATGTCGAGATTGCGCATGGTCAATTGCCCGATGCGGTCGGCCGGCGTGAAGGCGGCGTCCTCGACCTTCTCCATGCTCAGCCGCTCCGGCGCATAGGTCAGGTTCGGGCTCTCCGTCTTCATGATCGAATAGTCGTTGCCGCGGCGCAGCTCGAGAGTCACCTCGCCGGTGACGGCGCGCGCCACCCAGCGCTGCGCGGTCTCGCGCAGCATCAGCGCCTGCGAGTCGAACCAGCGTCCCTGATAGAGCAATCGGCCGAGCCGCATGCCGCTGATCCGGTATTGCTCGATGGTGTCCTCGTTGTGAATGCCGGTGACCAGCCGCTCATAGGCGATGTGCAGCAGCGCCATGCCGGGCGCTTCATAGATGCCGCGGCTCTTGGCCTCGATGATGCGGTTCTCGATCTGGTCGCTCATGCCGAGCCCATGCCGGCCGCCGATCACGTTGGCCTCGAGGAACAGCGCGACGGGATCGGCGAACGTCTTGCCGTTCAGCGCGACCGGCTGGCCTTCCTCGAAGCGCACGGCGACCTTCTCGGCCTTGACGGCGCAGTCCTCGCGCCAGAACGGCACGCCCATGATCGGGTTGACGATGGTGATGCCGCTGTCGAGGAACTCGAGATCCTTGGCCTCATGCGTGGCGCCGAGCAGATTGGAGTCGGTCGAATAGGCCTTCTCGGCACTCATCTTGTAGGCGAAGCCGCTTGGCGGTCATGAACGCCGACATTTCGGCGCGGCCGCCGAGCTCGTCGATGAACTGCTGGTCGAGCCAGGGCTTGTAGATGCGCAAGTTCGGATTGGTCAGCAGGCCGTAGCGATAGAACCGCTCGATGTCGTTGCCCTTGTAGGTCGAGCCGTCGCCCCAGATGTTGACGCCGTCCTCCTTCATGGCCGAGACCAGCATGGTGCCGGTCACGGCGCGGCCGAGCGGCGTGGTGTTGAAATAGGCGATGCCGCCGGTCGAGACATGGAAGGCGCCGGACTGGATCGCGGCGATGCCTTCGTGGACCAGCTGCGTGCGGCAATCGACCAGCCGCGCCTTCTCGGCGCCGAACTCCAGCGCTTTACGCGGAATCGCGTCGTAGTCGCTCTCGTCGGGCTGGCCGAGATTGGCGGTATAGGCAAAGACGCGTCGCGCCCTTCTGCTTCATCCAGAGCAGCGCCGCGCTGGTGTCGAGCCCGCCCGAGAAGGCGATGCCGACTTTCTCGCCCTTGGGCAGGCCTTTCAGGATCGTAGTCATCAAGCGTCCAATCGATCGAAATTGTTAGGAGTTGCGCGAATATCAGTTTTCGCCGGCAGTGGGCACGCGATTAATCGTGCTTACAGAGACTGGGACGGGACCGGCTTCGCGGCCGCGCAAGGCGCCGGATAGCCCGGTGAAGCGGCGAGATGCAGACGCGTCAGCGCGGCGTCGATCGCCTGCATCCGACAGCCGCGTGCGCGGCCAGCGATAGATCAAGGCATACATCAGCCAGACCACGAGGAAGGCGACGATGCCCGCCGCGGCGATGTCGGTGAAGAAGTGCCCGCCGAAGGCCATGCGCAGCACGCCTGTCGTGACGCCGAACGCCGTGGCCGCGACATAGGCGAGCGGCCGCCATGGCGGCGGCGTCAGCGCGGCCGGTGCATAGGTCCAGAACGCGGCAGCGCCTTCGCCGGAGAAGAACGAGCAATTCCAGCCGCAGCCGCCGCGCGGATCCCACCACGGCACGAAATCGAGCTTGTCGAACTGCCCGTTGTTGAATTGCGTCACCACGACGGGTCGCGGCCGGCCCCAATGGCTCTTGAAGGCGAGGTTGGAGAGAATGCCGGAGGACAGCGCGAGCGTGACGATCAGGAAGATGATCGCGCGGCCGGACATCAGCAGCGGCCGGTCCGGACGGATGATCTTGATCGCGAGCGCGCCAAGCGCCGGGATCACCAGCGCCCAGGTGATCCACATCGCGGCATCGCGCGCAAACGCGGCGAGGCCGTGGGCCTTCAGCGGAAACGTTTTCGCCTGCGCGTCGTAGAACAGCGCCGCGAGCTTGAGGTCGAGCTCGGGATAAAGCCCGAACAGCACGCCGATCAGAGCGCAAGCGACAGCGCGATGAAAAGTCCGGTCCGGTTCATGGGCTGCGTTTAGCGGAGGCGGACGACGATGGAAAGGCTTGCGGCGACGAGCACGTCTAGTCAGCGGACGCAGCGGCTCGTCGACGCGCGAAGGGCATGGCGCGGCGGCGGCGGCGGCAGCGGGCCGCGGCGGCGCGCGCCAGGCGCCGGCATTGCGGCCGGCGACCATCCAGTAGACCAGCCCGGCGACAATGCCGGCGCCGGTCATGATCTCCATATGCCGCCGCACGATGCCGTCGAAGTGCAGCGTGTCGGTGTCGAACGGCACCAGGCTGAGATAGCCCGGCGACCCCGACCAGCGCGCCGCCGATCGCGTAAGCGAGGATACTGCGGATGGAAAAGGCTTCGGTGATCAGCGCGATGATCATCGCCGGCAGCAGCGCAAAGCCCGAGATGAAGATGAAGCCGAAGCCGAGGATGATGTCGAACACGCTCTGGTCGACCGGGCCCGCGCCGAGATCGCTGAAATCGGGAAACAGCACCGCGGTCGACCACGATCATCCCCGCCACCAGGCAGGCGGCGAGAAGCCGAAGAAGATGACGAACAGCCGGCCGATCAGCGCCATGGCGTCCCACATCCGTCATTGCGAGCGAGGACCCCGCGCTCCCGGATGATGACGTGGAGAGCGCATCCCTCATCGCCTTCAATCCGTCATCGCCATCGCGCGCAGCGCCTGCCGCTCGCGCACCGATAATTTCTCGGTCTCGGATTTCAGCTGGCCGCAGGCGGCGAGGATGTCGCGGCCGCGCGGCGTGCGCACCGGCGAGGAATAGCCGGCGTTGAAGATGTATTCGGAGAACTTCTCGATCTGTCCCAGTCCGAGCATTCGTAGCGCGTGCCCGGCCACGGATTGAACGGGATGAGATTGATCTTGGCCGGAATGCCCTTGAGCAGCTTCACCAGCAGCTTGGCGTCATCGAGCGAATCGTTGACGCCCTTCAGCATCACATATTCGAAGGTGATGCGCCGCGCGTTCGACGCGCCCGGATAGTCGCGGCAGGCCTGCAGCAATTCGGCAATCGGATATTTGCGGTTGAGCGGCACCAGCTCGTTGCGCAATTCGTCGCGCACCGCATGCAGCGAGATCGCCAGCATCACGCCGATCTCCTCGCCGGTGCGGATGATGTTCGGCACCACGCCCGAGGTCGACAGCGTGATCCGCCGCCGCGAGATGCCGATGCCCTCATTGTCGGCGACGATCAAGAGCGCATCGCGCACCGCGTCGAAATTATAGAGCGGCTCGCCCATCCCCATCATCACCACATTGGTGACGAGGCGCGTGCCGTTCTCGCGGTCGGCCCAATCGTTCAGACGATCCCGCGCCACCATCACCTGGCCGGCGATCTCGCCGGCGGTGAGGTTGCGCACCAGCCGCTGCGTGCCGGTGTGGCAGAACGAGCAATTCAGCGTGCAGCCGACCTGCGAGGAGACGCACAGCGTGCCGCGATCGGTCTCGGGGATGTAGACGCACTCGACCTCATGCGGCCGCTCGGCCGCATCGCCGCTCGGCAGCCGCAGCAGCCATTTGCGCGTGCCATCGTTGGAAATCTGCTCGGCCACGACTTCGGGCCGGTCGACGGTGAAATGCTTTTCAAGCTCGGCGCGCATGTCCTTCGACACGCTGGTCATCTCGTCGAAGTTCTTGGCGCCGCGGAAATACATCCAGTGCCAGAGCTGCTGCACCCGCATCTTGCGCTGCGCGGGCGCGACGCCGATCTCGCCGAGCCGGTCGGCCAAGCTCGGCGCGCGACAGGCCGATCAGCGAGGGCCTCGCCGGCGGCACATAGGTCTCGAGCGGCGTCTTTTCCAACGGCGCAGCGTGGCGAGATGACTGTCGGTCATGGCACATCAAATAGGCCTTCCGGCACGCGCTGGAAAGCCGTGAAATCCCGGAAAAAGCGGTTAGCGCCGGCAGTCCTGCGCGATCTTGTCGAGCGCCTGCGCCAGGCCCTTCAGCGAGAAGGTGTCGGTGGTCTCGGTACCCTTGGCCGAGACGCCCTTGACCGTGATATCGGCCGAGCGGCGCATGGCCTGCGACCATGGCGTCTTCCTCGGCGGCGTTCTTGATCCAGAGCCCGTCGCCCTGGGTGTACATCGCGTAGGACGCGCCGCCGACGTCGAGCGGTGGATTCCGAACCGGGCTTCAGCTGATAGCCGATCATGACCGAGACTTCATTGACCACCTTCTCTCCCGGCCGCGTCGAGACGAAGGCATAGGCCGGATCGCGCGGGCGGTTCGGCGGATTGGTCTTGGACGACGATGGTTTCGCCAGCGCAAAGCAGACGAGCTTGCCGTTCGGCGTCGCGCTGTAGGCGCCCCACGTTCCGAACTGCCCGATCAGCGTCGGCTCGGCGCTGCCGCTAACTGCCGCGGGCGGCTTGGCTGCCTCGGCCGGTTTGGCCGCGCTCTTGGTCGGCCTTCGGCGCAGCGCTCGGTGCAGCACTCGGCGCCTGCGCGAAGCTTGTGCCCCCGCACAGCAGTAGACTTGCCGCAAAACTCGCCAAAATCCGCCGAAACATGCGGAGTGGTTCCCCCATCATTGTGACTGGAAGATGGCCCGGCATTGCGGCCGTGACAAGCCGGGGCAATCAGCTTTTGGCGCGTGCAGTGCGCTGCGCCTCCCATTGCGCGTCGGTCCATTGCAGCAAATCCTCGGCGCCCGACGAGCGCAGATGCGCGCCGCCGTCCTGCACGACCATCTCGCCATTGATATAGGCCGGCACCGTCCGAGATCAGGTAGCTCGCGAGATCGGCAAGCTCGCGGTGTTCGCCGGCGCGCCCCAGCGGATTGCGCGCGGCCCAGTTGGAGTCGCGGCCCTCGGGCCGGAGCTGGCCGGTGGCGCCGGGCGTCGGAAACGCGCCGGGCGCGATCGCCACGGTGCGGATGCCCTTCGGGCCCCATTCGACCGCGAGGCTTTTGGTCAGCGCCAGGATCGCCGACTTCGCCATCGCCGACGGCACGGTGAAGGCGCGCCCGGTGATGGTCGAGGTCGAGAGGATCGAGAGCACCACGCCCTTGTGCTTGCCGTCGATCCAGCGCTTGCCGGCGGCGAGCGTGCAATACATCGTGCCATGCAGGGTCGGCGCGAGGATGGCATCCGCGGCACGGAAAGACAGCTGCTCGGTCTGCGCGATGAAAGTCGCGGCCGCGTTGTTGACGAGAACGTCGATCGGCGCCTCGCGCCAGATCGCGTCCATCATCGCATCGACGCTCGCGCCGTCGCGGATGTCGCAGCGCTGCACAGCTGACTTTGCCGCCGATCTTGCTGCGCATGTCGGCGGCGGTCGACCTCCAGCAATTCCAGCCTGCGGCCGCAGATCACGAGCTCAGCCCCAAGCTCCAGGAAACGGCGGCCCATCGCAGCCCCAAGCCCGGAGCCGCCGCCGGTGACCAGGATGCGCTTTCCCTTCAGCAGGCCTTTTTCAAACATTGTTTCACTCCCTCATTCTCGTCATTGCGAGCGAAGCGAAGCAATCCAGAGCATTTCCGCGGATGCAGTCTGGATTGCTTCGTCGCTTCGCTCCTCGCAATGACGACCGCATTAACCCGATTGTCCCGCGGCTTCAAATCCGGCATGGAGTATCGAGCCTTATCCGTTCGCGCGAAACCCCGGTGTGTCCATGAAAGCCATTCTCTGCTCGCAATATTGCCAGCCCGACGATCTCGTGCTCGCCGACGTGCCCGATCCGGTGGCCGCACCGGGCGAGGCCGTGATCGCGATCAAGGCGGCGGCGCTGAATTTCTTCGACATCCTGATGATCCAGGGCAAGTACCAGATCAAGCCGCCCTTCCCGTTCTCGCCGGCCGCGGAAATCGCCGGCGTGATCGAGAGCGTCGGCGACGGCGTCACGGATCTCAAGCCCGGCGATCGCGTGGTGGCGTCCTGCGGCCACAACGGCGCGCGCGAGAAGATCGCGCTGCCGGCCGCCTCCATAGTCAAGATTCCCGACAATCTCGACTTCGACCGCGCCGCCGGGATCATCATCATCTACGGCACCGCGCTGCATGCGCTGGAAGACCGCGCCAGCCCGAAGCCCGGCGAGACGCTCGCGGTGCTGGGCGCGGCCGGCGGCACGGGGCTGGCCGCCTGCGAGCTCGGCAAGCTGATGGGCTTGAAGGTGATCGCCTGCGCCTCCTCGGACGAGAAGCTGGAATTCGCCAAGCAACACGGCGCCGAGCTGACGCTGAACTACGCCACGGAAGATTTGAAGGAAGGCCTGCGCAAGCTGACGGGCGGCAAAGGCGCCGACATCGTGTTCGATCCGGTCGGCGGCAGCTACGCCGAAGCAGCGCTGCGCTCGACCGCCTGGGAGGGCCGCTTCCTGGTGATCGGCTTTGCCGCCGGCGACATTCCCAAGATGCCGCTCAACCTCGCACTGCTGAAGGGCTGCGATATCCGCGGCGTGTTCTGGGGTCACTGGGCGCGGCTCAATCCCGACAAGAACCGCGCCAATCTGGAGAAGCTGGTGAAGTGGACGGCAGAGGGGAAAATCTCCTCGCATGTCGACCGCACCTTCCCGTTGGCGCAGACCGCCGACGCGTTGAAGGTGCTCGCCGGGCCGCAAGGCGATGGGCAAGGTGATCCTGCATCCGTGATCTCGTCATTCCGGGCGCTGAGCATGACGCCAGGGATCGCGCTGTCCCGATTTGACGCAATTCGGCGGTGTGCAGCACAATCACACCGCAAATCTCCTGTGATTTTCAGCGCTCTGCCAAAATAGAATCCAAAATGTTTCCCAAATCGCGCCGGGCAGGGCCGCGTTTTGGGCTGATTCAAACGGCGAGTATGCCCCCTCAGTAACGGGGCTCTCTTGAACAGCAACAACAACAAGAAAGCGTGGATGCCCCGATTTGTTGCGTCACAGAGTGCGTGGGGAACATACCATGGTGGAGCACACACACTATCGGTCTGACCAGTCCGATCTAAATAACGAAGACACCCAGCGCCCCCGGCGCTACGCCTTCGGCAGAACTGCCAACACCGACTACGATGAGGTTCCGCTTTTCCTCTAGCGATCCCGACGGTGAACCGGATCCGGAAGAATATTCAAACGGATTGGAGCCGCAGCGGCGCTTTTCGCTCTCGTTCAAGCTGTTGATGACCGCATCCGCCGCCGCTTGCGTGGCGATGGTATTTGCGTGGTTCACCTCGGATGCCACGCGCGACGTCATGATCAGTGCGAAGGCGTCGATCGCCACCGTGCTGCCGATCCCCTCGACCGCGGCGCAGGCGGAAGCGAGCCAGCCGGCTCAGCTCACGGCCGCCGACGTGCAGTTGAAGGACCCCGCGCAAACGCCCGCGCAAACAAGGATCCCGCCCGTTGGCCGTCGCCGACCGTGGCGCAGGCAAGCAGCGCTGCGCGCCAGCAGGTCGCATCCGCCACGCCGTCCCGTGACGAGATTACCTCGGCTTACCAGAGTGCGCTGCAGACCCGCGCACCGGCGGTGGCGCCCGCGGTCGTGCCGCCATCCGTGACCGCACCGGTTGCGGTCGTGCCGCCCCCCGTCGCTCCGCAGGCGCGAAAGATGGACGCGGACGAACTCGCGACGCTGATGAAGCGGGCGAAGGAATCGCTCGCGGCCGGCGATATCCCGGTCGCGCGATTGCTGCTCGAGCGCGCCGCCGACGGCCAGGACGCCGGCGCGGCGCATGATGCTGGCGCAGACCTATGATGCCGCCGTGCTCGGCACCTCCGATGTCCGCAACATCACGCCCGAGCCCGACAAGGCGAAGAGCTGGTACCAGCGCGCCGCACAACTCGGCTCCGCCGACGCGCAGCGCCGGCTCGCCCAAATGCAAAACTGATTTCCACACCAGCGCAGGGGACAACATGCGGCGTTTATTTGGACTGGCACTCGTTGCCATGATGATGGCGTGCGGCCTTCAGGCTCGCGCGGAGGAAGGCGAGTATGACCCGGCCAAGGTCAGCGACAGCCTGAAGGCGATCTTCCAGTTCGGCTCGGCCCAGACCAAGCAGGCGCTCAACGCCAACACGGTGACCCTGATCACCGGCACCATCGGCGGCACCTATGTGCAGATCGGCGCCGACCTCGCTTCCGTGCTCGACGACGGCAACAAGTTGCGCGTACTGCCGATCGTCGGGCGCGGTTCGGTGCAGAGCGTCGCCGACATCCTGTTCCTGCAGGGCGTCGACATCGGCATCGTGCGCTCCGATACGCTCGACTATCTCGAGCGCAAGGGCTTTGCCAAGGACATCAAGAAGCAGTTCACCTATGTGACCAAGCTCTACAATGAAGAGATGCAGGTCATCGCCCCGAAGTCGGTACAGAGTCTGAAGGACCTCGAGGGCAAGAAGGTCAGCGTGGACCTCCCCAACGGCGGCACCTTCGTCACCGCACTCACGGTCGCCGAGCGGATCGGGATGAAGGCGAACTTCGTCTACATCGAACAGCGCATCGCGATGGAAAAACTGAAGGCCGGTGAAATCGACGCCGTGATCGTGGTCGGCGGCAAGCCGTACAAATCGGTCTCGACCTTCAATAATGACGGCCGTTTCCACCTCGTGCGCGTCGATTACGACAAGCCGCTGCAGGCCGACTACCTGCCGGCGACGCTGACCTCGAAGGACTATCCGAACCTGATCGCCGAGGGCGAGAAGGTCGATACCATCGCGGTGCCGGCGGTGCTCGCAGCCTATAACTGGACACCCGGCTCCGAGCGCTATCGCAAGCTGTCGCAATTCGTCGACGCGTTCTTCGCGAAGTTCCCGACCTTGCAGAAGCCGCCGTTCCATCCGAAGTGGAAGGAAACGTCGTTGGCGGCGCCGCTGGCCGGCTGGAACCGCCTGCCCTACGCGCAGCAATGGCTCGACAAGAACGGCATCTCGCCGGTGGCGCGGGCGAAGTTCGACGACTTCATGAACCAGAGCCCGCAAGGGACCAACGGCCCGCGATCCGAGAACGACCGCGAGGCGCTGTTCAAGCAATTCCAGGCGTGGCAGGCCGATCAGGCCGCCAAGGAAAACGCCCGGGCGCAAGCCCGCCGCCCCGCCCCCGCCGTTCGCGCAAGCCGGCAACAAAAAGAACAATAACGCCCGGCGTGAATGCACTGGAGCGCGATGGCCTTTGGGTCGACGCGCTCTAATTTTTGCCGGCTACGATCTTTTTCAAAATACGGAGCGCGCTCAGCTCTCCTCGATACCGCGCTTCAGAGCGGCGCGCGCCGCCTCGCGATGATCATCGGTGATGTTGCCGGCCACCAGCCGGATCACGGTCGCAAGGATGGCCGCATCATCGGTGAAGCCGAGCACCGGCATCATGTCGGGAATGAAATCGAACGGCAGGATGAAATAGGCGATGGCGCCGAGCAGGGCGACCTGCACATGGCGCGGCGTCTGCTTGTCGAACGCGCAGTAGTAGGCGGCGAGCAGATCTTCCGTGAAGGGTAGCTTCGCCGCAACCTTCTTCAGCTTGATCCAGAAGCGACGGCGCACGCTGTCGCGATCCTGCGCCAGGCGATCGGCCGGCTCGAAACCCACGCTGAAATCGGATGCCATCGACGGCCTCCCCTGTTCCGCGGCGGATCGCCGCGGCATCTCCCAAACGGGAACTGGGGATGCGGCGCGCCCGCCGCAAGGGTTTCTATTGGCGCATGATCTTGTCGGAAAACCGCTGCACACTTTTCCGGATCATGCGCTATTTGCCGGCGATGCTGTTCATCGCCTTGGCGAGTTCGATATCGTTGTTGGTGACGCCGCCGGCGTCATGGGTCGACAGCACGACCTCCACCGTCTTGTAGACATTGCGCCATTCCGGATGGTGGTCGTTCTTTTCGGCCACCAGCGCCACCCGCGACATGAAACCGAACGCCTCGTTGAAGTCACCAAAGGTGAAGGTCTTTGCGATCGCGTCCCGGCCCGAAACCTCTTTCCAGCCGGCAAGCCCCGCCAAGGCCGATTTCCGTGCCTCCGCCGACAGCTTCTCAGCCATGTTCGCCTCCCTTGCAGTTGTCCCAACCCTAACACCCGAAAGGGCTTTTGGGGTCCAAAGCCACCCCACCGGTAACCATGACGCAGATGTAATCCTCGAAACTACGGGAATTTTGCTACAATAAGGACTTAGGCATGCCGCGAAATGAATTTGAACCTCAAACGACTGTTTGCGAGATCCATGACCGGGGGTCCTGAGCTCGTCCAGCTGCCGGCGCCGCCGTCGACCCGCGCGGCCGTGCGCCGGGCAACGTTCGTCACCGCCGCCGGCATTCTCGCCATCGTCGGCGTGCTCGCGGCCGGCTACTATTTTGCCACGCGCCCGGAAGTGTTGAGGATCGCAGTCGGCCCCGCCAACAGCGACGACGTCAAGGTCGTGCAAACCCTCACCCAGGCCTTTGCCCAGCATCGCTCCTATGTCCGATTGAAGCCGGTCCAGACCGACGGCGCGGTGGCGAGCGCCGAGGCGCTTGCCGAGAACAAGGTCGATCTCGCGGTCATCCGCGGCGATCTCGACGTGCCCAGGAATGCACAGGCCGTCGCCACGCTGCGCAAGAACTACGTGGTGCTGTGGGTGCCGCCGCCGGCCAAGGGCAAAGGCAAGAAGGCCGCTCCGAAGATCACCAAGATTTCGCAGCTTGCCGGACGCAAGGTCGGCGTGGTCGGCAAGACCCAGGCCAATGTGAACGTGCTCAAGCTGATCCTGCTGCAATATGGCGTCGATCCGAGCAAGGTCGAGATCGTGCAGTTTCCGGCCAACGAGGCCGCGGAAGCGATCCGCAAGCAGTCGGCCGACGTCTATCTCGCCGCGGGTCCCGTCAACAGCAAGATCACGACGGATGCCATCGCAGCTTCCGCCAAGGACGGCGGCGAGCCGACATTCCTCGCGGTCGACGCATCGGAGGCGATCGCGACCAACCATCCCGCCTATGAGGCGGTGGAAATTCCCGCCGGCACGTTCGGCTCGCCCGAACGACCGGAGGAGGAAGTCAAGACCATCAGCTTCTCGCATCACATCGTGGCGCGTAAGGCGCTGTCGGAAACCACTATCGCCGCGTTCACGCGACAACTGTTCGCGATCCGTCAGCAATTGCTGACGGAGTTCCCGCAGGCCGCGAAGATCGAAACGCCCGACACCGACAAGGACGCCGCGATCCCGGTGCATCCGGGCGCAGCCGCCTTCGTCGACGGCGAGGAAAAGTCCTTTATGGACCGCTACAGCGATTACATCTGGTGGGGCCTGATGGCGATGTCGGCGATGGGCTCGGTCGGCGCCTGGTTCGCCGGCTATGTCCGAAAGGACGAGCGCAATACCAATTCCTCGCTGCGCGAGCGGCTTATCGCGATGATCACCGACGCGCGCAAGAGCGACTCGGCCGAGGACCTCGACCGCATGCAGACCGAGGCCGACGAGATCCTGCGCGACACGCTGCATTGCTTCGAGGACGGCGCGATCCAGGAGGGCGCGCTGACCGCCTTCAACATCGCGCTGGTGCAATTCCATCATGCGGTCGCCGACCGCCGCGCGCTCTTGATGAGCCTGCCGCAAAACCTGCGGGCCGCCGCGCAATTCCGCGCCACCGGCACGAACTAACCTCTGAACTGCTGTCTGCTGTAATCTCGCCGTCATCAAACCTTTCTAGGTCTGTGGGCGTCAGCCAGGAGGCCTGCATGACCGTCCGTATTCCGCGCAAACAGCTGCGCATCTCCCGCCGCCGCTTTCTGTCGACCGCCGCTGCCGCGGGCGTCGGCACGCTGGCCATGCCTTACCTGTCCCGCGCCGCCGACCGGCCTGTCATCACGCATGGGGTGCAATCCGGCGACGTCGGCGCCGATGGCGGCGTGATCTGGTCGCGCGCCGACCGCCCCTCGCAGATGATGGTCGAGGTCGCGACATCGAAGTCCTTCAAGGATGCGCGCAAGCTGCCGCCGATCAACGCGCTGCCCGAAAGCGATTTCACCGCCAAAATGCTGGTCGACGAATTGCCCGGCGGTCAGGACATCTTCTATCGCGTCAGCTTCCGCGATCTCTCGCACTATCGAGGTCGTGAGCGAGCCAGTGGTCGGCCGCTTCCGCACCGCGCCGGCAAACAAGCGCGACGTCAGCTTCGTCTGGGGCGGCGACGTCGCCGGCCAGGGCTGGGGCATCAACCCCGACGACGGCGGCATGTTCACCTTCTCGGCGATGCGCAAGCAGCGGCCGGATTTCTTCCTGCATTCCGGCGACACCATCTATGCCGACGGCCTGATCCAGGCCGAGGTGAAGCTCGCCGACGGCAAGCTCTGGAAGAACGTCACTATTCCCGAGAAGGCCAAGGTCGCCGAGACGCTCGACGAGTTCCGCGCCGCGCACAAATACAATTTCCTCGACGACAATCTTCGCGCCTTCAATGCCGAGGTGCCGATTGTCGTGCAGTGGGACGACCACGAGGTCACCAACAACTGGTCGCTGTCGAAGGAGCTGCCGGCGGCCTACAAGGAGCGCAACATCACGCTGCTGGCGGCGCGCGCGGCCCGCGCCTTCCACGAGATGTATCCGATGCGCGAGAGCATCGTCGAGCCCGGCCGGGTCTATCGCACAGCTCGAGCTATGGCCCGCATCTCGACGTCTTCATGCTGGACGAGCGCAGCTATCGCGGCCCCAACGGTCCGAACCAGCAGACCGCCTACGGCCCCGACGCGTATTTCCTCGGTCCCGACCAGATGCGCTGGCTGAAGCGCGCGCTGCTCAACTCGCGCGCCACCTGGAAGGTGATTGCCTCCGACATGCCGCTGTCGCTGATCGTCTATGACGATGCCGCCAACAAGAAAGGCTCGGAAGCGTTCGCGCAAGGCGACGGCCCGGCGCGCGGCCGCGAGCTCGAGATCGCCGAGATCCTGCGCTTCATCAAGACCGCGCCGATCCAGAACACGGTGTGGCTGACTGCCGACGTGCACTATGCCGCCGCGCATTACTACAATCCGGACAAGGCGCAGTTCCAGGATTTCGAGCCGTTCTGGGAATTCGTCTCAGGCCCGCTGCATGCCGGCACCTTCGGTCCGAACGAGCTCGACAACACCTTCGGTCCCGAGGTGCGCTTCGTGAAGGCGCCGGGGCCGGACAAGCAGAACCTGCCGCCGTCTGCCGGCATGCAGTTCTTCGGCCATGTCAAGATCGAAGGCGCCACGGGGCAGATGACGGTGACCTTGCGCGATCGCGCTGACGTGGCGCTATGGTCGACGACCCTCGATCCCAAACTCGGATAGATCAGCGCGTCCGCGCGAAAGCGCTGCAGCACGATCAGCAGCGCATCGCTCGAGCACGGTTTTGGCAGGCGCGGCCGATCGGCAAATTCCGGCGGCACCTTGTCGGCGCCATAGCCGGTCACGAACGCGAACGGAATTTTCAGCGCGGCGAGTTTCTCGGCCACCGCAAAACTCTTTTCGCGCGCCAGACCCACATCGAGCAGCCCAAACTCCGGCAGCCCGCGCGGCAATCAGATTGAGCGCGGTCGCGACGCTGCCGGCGCAGCGCACGCTTTTCGCGCCGAGACCGAGAATCGTGTCTTCGAAATCGAGCGCAATGATCGGATCGTCCTCGACAATGAGGACATCGGCAGGCACGCGAACGGGATCGGCGGCTTCCATGATCTCGCCAGTTTTTGAATTTCCGACTTTTCGATCAGGACGTCCCGCTGCCGGCTCCCAGACAGGCGCGCCGACGGGTTCCCGCATGGAAACCTGCACATTTCATCTTCGGCTGTCTGTGCACTTGTGGACATAACTCTGGAACCGGATCGCCTATCGTCACGTTGATGGGGCGGAGAGGGATCATGCTGACGCGACGTGACGCCGCGGCCGAGGTCAACGACCGGCCGTACAATAATCTATTGCGTCGATTGATCCGTGCGGACTTCGCGCTGATCGAGCCTTCTCTCAGCGCGGCCAAGTGCGGTCCGAACGACCTGCTTTATAACCCCGGCCAGGATGTCGAGACCGTGTATTTTCCCTGCGGCGCGAGTCTGGTGTCCTATATCGTGCCCAACGAGGACGGCCGCGATGTCGAAACGATCTTGATCGGCCGCGAAGGCGCGGTCGGCGGCATCGTCAGCCACGGATATCTCCCGGCCTACACGCGCATCTGCGTCAAGTTCGGCGGGCCGTTCGTGCGGCTGCCGATCAGCAGGCTCGAAGCCGCGAAAGCCAAGTCGGCGAGCTTGCGCCATATTTTCGCGCGCTATGCCGACTGCATGCTGGCGCAGATGTTTCAGTCGACCGCCTGCAACGCAATTCACTCGATCGAGCAGCGCACCGCCAAATGGATCGTGTCGGCGATGGAGCGCACCGAAGGCGACTCCGTGCCGCTGACGCATGAGCAGCTGGCGACCTTGCTTGGCGTCGGCCGCTCCTATGCCAGCCGCGTGATCCAGACCTTCAAGGCGGAGGGCGTTCTGGAAACGCGGCGCGGCGCCATTGTCGTGCGCAATCGCGAGGGGTTGCAGTTGCGCGCATGCCTCTGCAACGAGGCGGTCAAAACGCATTTCGAGGAAGTGCTGCGCGGGGTCTACCCGACCGAGGAGAATGGCAACT
Source organism: uncultured Alphaproteobacteria bacterium (assembly GCA_963791665.1). Taxonomy (GTDB): domain Bacteria; phylum Pseudomonadota; class Alphaproteobacteria; order Rhizobiales; family Xanthobacteraceae; genus Bradyrhizobium. The sequence goes on from CAWBTH010000012.1 coordinate 23,500, forward strand.
GAGCCTCCGGGGAAATCCGGTTCACCAAAGCGCAAACAAGCCATTGTTTTTTGGCGTTTTCTGACTATATTGCAGCGCAACGCGTAAGGGTGTGCCCGGTCCTCTGGCCGGGCTTCCTTTTTGGGCCAAGCCCCTGGAATTTCAAAGGTTTTGAGCGTCGTCCGAATCAGTGTCCCGGCCTTCCGCCGAGATCGCGCCATCACCTTGCACGAGCAGACAAAGAAAACAGTCCATGAACCTCCGCAACGTCGCCATCATCGCCCACGTCGACCACGGCAAGACCACCCTGGTCGACCGCCTGCTGCAGCAATCCGGCGTCTACCGCGACAACCAGCGCCAGGTTGAGCGCGCGATGGACTCCAACGATCTGGAGCGCGAGCGCGGCATCACGATTCTGGCGAAGGCCGCATCGGTGCAGTGGAAGGATACCCGCATCAATATCGTCGACACGCCCGGCCACGCCGATTTCGGCGGCGAGGTCGAGCGCATCCTCAACATGGTCGACGGCGCGCTGGTGCTGGTGGACGCAGCCGAAGGTCCGCTGCCGCAGACCAAATTCGTGGTGTCGAAGGCTCTGCGGATGGGGCTCAAGCCGATCGTCGTCATCAACAAGGTCGACCGCTCCGACGCGCGCCCCGTCGAAGTCATCAACGAAGTGTTCGACCTGTTCGCGGCGCTCGATGCCACCGACGAGCAGCTCGATTTCCCGATTCTGTACGGCTCGGCCAAGCAGGGCTGGATGGCGACCTCGCTTGAGGGTTCGCACGACGACGGCATGAAGCCTTTGTTCGATCTGATCCTCAGCCACGTTCAGCCGCCGGTGGTGGAGGAAGGCCCGTTCCGCCTGCTCGGCACCATTCTGGAAGCCAATCCCTATCTCGGCCGCATCATCACCGGCCGCATTACCTCGGGATCGGTCAAGCCGAACCAGAGCGTCAAGGTGCTCGATCATGACGGCAAGCTGATCGAGACCGGCCGCATCACCAAGGTGCTGGCTTTCCGCGGCATCGAACGCACCGCCGATGGACGAGGCGGAAGCCGGCGACATCGTCGCGCTCGCCGGCCTGCCGAACGCCACCGTCGCTCACACCATCTGCGATCCCGCGGTGGAAATCCCGATCCCGGCGCAGCCGATCGATCCGCCGACCCTGGCGATGACCTTCCGCGTCAACGATTCGCCGCTGGCCGGCACCGAAGGCACCAAGGTCACCGGCCGCATGATCCGCGACCGCCTGCTGCGCGAAGCCGAGGGCAATGTGGCGCTGGGCGTGCGCGAATCCGAAGACAACGATGCGATGGAAGTCGCCGGACGCGGCGAGTTGCAGCTCGGCATCCTGATCGAGACCATGCGCCGCGAGGGCTTTGAGCTCTCGGTGTCGCGGCCGCGCGTCGTGCTGAAGCAGGACGAGGCAAACGGCGAGTGGCAAGAGCCGATCGAGGAGGTCGTGATCGACGTCGACGAGGAGCATTCCGGCGTCGTCGTGCAGAAGATGAGCGAACGGAAGGCCGAACTGATTGAAATGAAGCCCTCCGGCGGCCACCGCCTGCGGCTGGTGTTTTACGCGCCGACCCGCGGCCTGATCGGCTATCAGGGCGAACTGCTCACCGACACCCGCGGCACCGCGGTCATGAACCGGCTGTTCCATGGCTATGCGCCGTACAAGGGCGAAATCCAGGGCCGCCGCAACGGCGTCCTGATCTCCAACGATCAGGGCGACGCGGTCGCCTACGCCATGTTCAAGCTGGAGGACCGCGGCCCGATGATGATCGAGCCGGGCTGGAAGGTCTATCGCGGCATGATCGTCGGCGAGCACACCCGCGACAACGATCTCGAGATCAACGTGCTCAAGGGCAAGCAGCTCACCAACATCCGCACCACGTCCAAGGACGAGGCGGTGCGACTGACGCCGCCGATCAGGATGACGCTTGGAAAAGGCGCTCGCCTATATCGAGGACGACGAGCTGGTCGAGGTGACGCCGAAGTCGATCCGGCTGCGCAAGAAGTTTCTGGACGCCAACGACCGCAAGCGCGCCGAGAAGGCGCGTGAGGCGGTCGCTTGAGGGCGCATAGCGAATAGAGAGGCGAATAGGGAGTAGCGAATAGCGAGTAAGAGGCGTTTTATCTCGTTTGCTCTGCTATATCCTCTTCCTATTCGCCATTCGCTACTCACCATTCGCCCTATGTTCCCCTCCCTCCGTCGACGTCGCCATCATCGGCGCGGGCGCGGCCGGCCTCGGCGCCGCGCATGCGCTGAAGGACTCCCGCCTCTCGTCAATCGTGCTCGAAGCGCGCGACCGCGCTGGCGGACGCGGCCACACCATCATGGCCACGCCCGAGATCACCTTCGACCTCGGCTGCGGCTGGCTGCATTCCGCCGATCAAAACTCGTTCGTGGGAATCGCCGAGCAGTGCGGCTTCGAAATCAACAAGGCGCTTCCGCCCTGGCGCGAGCGCGCCTGGGGCAACGCGTTTCCGCCGGCAGAGCGAGGCGCCTTCATCCGATCGCTGGACGAGTTCTTCCAGCGCATCCACAGCGCCGCGAAAAGCGGCAAGGACAGCGCGGCCAATCTCTATCTCGAGCCGGGCAATCGCTGGAATCCGATGATCGATGCGATCTCGAGCTACATCAACGGCGCCGAGACCGATCGTGTCTCGATCCTCGACTTCGACGCCTATGAGGACACCAACCTGAACTGGCGCCTGCGGCGCGGCTATGGCGCGCTGATGGCGGCCTACGGCGCGTCGTTGCCGATCGCGTTCAACTGCGCGGTCACGCTGATCGATCATTCCACAAAACGCCTCCGCATCGAGACCTCGCAAGGTACGCTCAGCGCCGACAAGGTCATTGTCACGGTGCCGACCAATTTGATTGCGGACGAGGCGATCCGCTTTCACCCCGGGCTGCCCGACAAGGTCGATGCCGCGGCCCATCTGCCGCTCGGTCTCGCCGACAAGGTGGTGCTCGCGCTCGATGAGCCCGAGGCGCTGCCGGCGGAGGGAAATCTGCGCGGCGCCACCATGCGCACGGCCATGGGGACGTACCATCTGCGTCCGTTCGGCCAGCCCTGCATCGAAGGCTTCTTCGGCGGCCGTTACGCGCGGGCACTCGAAGACGAGGGCGACGGCGCGATCGCGGCGGCATCGATCGACGAGATCACAGGCTTTCTCGGCAACGACTTCCGCCGCAAGCTGAAGCCGCTCAGGGAATCGCGCTGGGCACTCGATCCCTTCGCGCGCGGCTCCTACTCCCACGCGCTGCCGGGCCACGCCGGCAAACGCGCCGTGCTCGCCGCACCCGTCGATGGCAGGCTGTTCTTCGCGGGCGAGGCGACCTCGCCGCATTTCTTCTCGACCGCGCATGGGGCGAGGGACAGCGGAGAGAGGGCGGCAAGAGAGGTGTTGGCGGCATCGCTACGTAAACTCGTCATTGCGAGCGAAGCGAAGCAATCCAGAGTGTCTCCGCGGAAATAGTCTGGATTGCTTCGTCGCTGCGCTCCTCGCAATGACGAGCGTCATTCGATGACGCGTGCTCGCCACCCCGCATCCGGCACGATGCACGCATCGTACTTGCCGAAAATCCGGTAGCGGTTCTTCGCCACCACATTGTACACGCCGTCGCGGATGAAGCGCGGCACGGCGAACAGCACCCGCACCCAACTCCAACCGGGCAACATCGACAGCACGGTCAGCGCGCCGTCGGATTTGAACCAGGCGACGCCGCCATGGACCACGGCATTGGTGTCGGGATCGCCGGGGTCGATACCAAGCGCCTGCGCCAGCCGTGTCCCGTAAGCCGACTGGATCGGCGTGAAGCGGAAGCGCGCCGCGGCGTCGCGCGCGACGATGAAGCGAACCCAGCGGGAACAGAACACGCAGACCCCGTCGAACAGGATCACATCGTCGTCGGGCCAGACCGGTGTGCTCATCGATTGTCCAGTGTCGAGAGCGCGACCCCCATCAGCACGATCGCAGGCCCGGTCTTGACCAGCGCGCCCAGCGGCTCGATCCAGAGATCGGGCGTGAGGATCGCCGTGCCCATCATATAACCCAGCGAGAGCACGATGCCCGCGACCAGGCCGGCCGCGCAGCTGCGGCGGAACGCGATCAGCACGCCGATGCTCATGTCCATCAGGCTGGTGACTGCGGCGAACGGCGCAATCAGCCATGACGGGAAACCGTGCGAGGCGAGGATCGCCTTCGTCGCCGGAAAGGCGATCACCAGCGCGATGAAGCCGGAAACAATCCAGAACAGCGCGAGGCTCGCGATGACAAGCGGCTTGATCAGGAACAGCCGCGCGAACCATTTGTCCTGGATCGTCGCCGCACGCTGCCCCACAATTTCAGCGACGGTCTTCGGCACGATCCCGGTTGCCGCTATCCACGGCGCGGGATCGCCGGCGACGCCGCGGCGCAGCTCGGCGATCGCGGTCGAGCGTATCGGCGGCATCCAGCCGAGCCGGTTGGCGAGATCGCCGAGTTTGGCGCCGAGATCGAGCAGGAATGACGGCAGCGTCAGGCGCAGCCATTCCGCCGTGCCGAAGGCGAAACGGAACTGATCGATCACGCCGCCGAGCGATATCGGCTGCGGCTGCATCAGGTCCCAGCTCACGCTCTCCGCATCGTCGCGTGCCGCGAGCCACGCCACCGTCGCAGCGATGTCCTCGACCGCCACCGGCCGAAACGGCGTCGCCCGCTCCTCTGCCGGCAGATCGAACGGAAGCGCCGCCAGTGCGCGCAGCATCGCGCTGCCGCCATAGGCCGCGGGCGCGATGACAAGGCCGGGCCGCAGGATCGCGTACGACATGCCGGACGCCGCAATCAACCGCTCGGCTTCGCGCTTGGTGGTTGAGAAGGCGGTGCGGTCATGGTCGGCGGTGCCGGGTATCGAGACATGGATCAGGCGGATGGCGCGGCCGCTATCCCTGATCGCCTGCAACAGCCGCGCGACAAAATCGCGATGCACGGCGCTTGTGTCGCTGCCGGGGCCGTCCTGCAGCACGCCGAGGCAGTTGACGACCATGTCGACCTCGCGCTCGCGAAGCAGCCGCGCCAGCGCGCCTGACGTCATCGCCATCACAGGCAGTTCCAGATCGAGCGCGCTGTTGTTCTGCGAACCTGCAAAATTTCGCGCGACGCCGATCGCGGCAAAGCCGCGCAGCCGCAGATCGTCGGTGAGGTAGCGGCCGATCAGGCCGGAGGCGCCGAGCACCAGGATTTTGCGGGAAAGATTGCTCATCAAAGGGGCATGATCCCGAAAAGTGGAAGCCGGTTTTCGGACAAGATCATGCCCCCTCAAAAAGGCTTCGCAATCATCAAATACAAAATGATCATAACCGAACCGAAGCCGGGAATGCCTGACAGCACCCAGCGGCGAAACAGCGCGTGGTAGCGCGGCGGCAGCGGGGTGCCCTGCTCGGCCGCGGCGCGGGCGAGATCGCGCATCTCGATCTGCATGAACACCACGGGCACCCAGAACGCGCCGGCGACGGCGTAGAGGGCGAGCGAGGTGGCAAGCCAGCGCTCGCTGATATCCGTCGCGGACAACGCCATCAGCACGGCGCCGGTGACCGGCTGCAGCAGCACCGCGCTCAAGGTGAATAGCGCATCCGCGATCACCACCACCGCCGATGTGCGCGCGATGAAGGCGGCCTCGCGGCTGCGATGCGCCATCAGCATGAAGAAGGCGATGCCCGAGCCTGTGCCCAAAATCACGATGGCGCCGAGCACGTGCAGGTATTTGACCAGGAAATACAGCGTCATCTTTTCTTCGCCGCCGCTTGCAGCTTCAACGCACGATCGAGATCGCTTGCCGCCAGCTTCATGCCGCTCTCGGTTTCCGGCAGCCAATGTCCCTCGCCGCCGAATGCCGGCAGCGCATGGAAATCGGCCTTGCCGCCGCCACTGCGGAAGGCATCCGCGAGCTTCCGCGAAAATTCCGGCGAGAAATAGCTGTCATTCGCCGCCACCAGCCAGGTCACGGGCACGCGCGCATCCTTGCCGAACGCGGCTGCCGCCGTGAGCAGGGCATGCGGCGCGCAAATCCGGTTCTCGAAATCATTGGCGTGGCCGCCGCGGCCGGGCGCGAAGGCGACGATGGCCGCGATCGCTTTGGGGTCCTCGCTTGCGAGCACCAGCGCGCCCCAGCCGCCGGCGGAATGACCGACGATCACGGCGCCGTCTTTTCGAATAAAGGACTGCCCGCGCGCATAGTCCATCGCTGTCCTGATCTCGTCCGCCGTCGCGCGGCCGGACTTCGCATAATCCGCCTCGTCGCAACCGCCCTGGTCCTCCAGATAATCGCCGCCGGTCAAGCCATGGCCGAGCCGCTCCGGCACCAGCACCGCAAATCCGCGCGCGACCAGGTAAGCAGCGAGCGCGCGATATTCCGGCTGCGGCATCTGCGCGCGGCGCAGCACGTTCTGGCTGGTCGCATGCGCGATCACCGCCAGCCGAAACGGGCCCTCGCCGGAGGGGCGAAACAACACTGCGTGAGCGGGCCGGTCCGGCAGGGGTGTCGGCACCAGCCATTGCTGCCTGCGATTCGGCTCGCCCTCGGCGCCCTTCGGGCCGAGCGCCGGTAGCGGCGTCTGATTGCCGCATATGACAAGCGCCGACAGCGCGAGTGCAGTTTTGAACAGAGGTCGCATCGGATGAAGCGGGACCTGGAGAGAACAGAGACGAAATGCGCCAGCAGAATACCGGCAGCGAATCGAATCGGGAGCCTCAAATCGATACGCCGACTGGATTTTTCCGCTGCAGGGCACGCCAAACACGCAAACCTTGCCGCTCCCGAACGGCAAACGCGATGGGAACGCTTGCCTGTCCTTTTTCGGCACAACAGGTGATGCAGAAAGTCCACAGGTTAACTGATAATTAACGATAGGCCTTGTCGCCGGGCCGCCGAGTTGATTTGATAAGCTCCTATGAGCACTACCCTAATCGAGGTTCGCCCGGCGAAGGTGTCTGATGCAACTGCTGTTGCATCGACGCACGACGAAGCGTGGCGCTCGGCCTATCAGGGGATCATCCCCGGCGCCGAACTCGAAAAGCTCATCAACCGCCGCGGCCCGCAATGGTGGGATTCCGCAATCCGCAAGGGCAGCCGCGTCAGCGTGCTGGTGTTCGGCGACAAGGTCGCCGGCTACGCCAACTACGGCCGCAACCGCGCGCGCAGCCTGCATTTCGAAGGCGAAGTCTACGAACTCTATCTTCGTCCCGAGTTCCAGGGACTTGGCTTCGGCCGCCGCTTGTTTACCTCGGCCAAGCGCGACCTCGCGCAGAGCGGGTTGAAGAGCATGGTGGTGTGGGCGCTCTCCGACAACGATCCCGCTACCGAATTCTATCGCGCGCTCGGCGGCCGCATGGTGGCGCGCTCCTCGGAGAAGTTCGGGCCGAAGTCGCTCGACAAGGTCGCGTTCGCCTGGACCAACTGAGCCACTTGGGCTCATGCTAAGCTCCCCTCTCGTCTCTTGATCGAAGGCCACGGAGCCATCCATGCGCATTGAGGCTATCTCCCTCGGGATCGATCCGCCGCGCGAGGTCAATGTCATCATCGAGGTGCCGGTCGGCGGCGAGCCGATCAAATACGAGATGGACAAGGAGGCCGGCACGCTGGTGGTCGATCGCTTCCTCTATACCGCGATGCGCTATCCCGGGAATTACGGCTTCATCCCGCACACGCTCTCCAATGACGGCGATCCCTGCGACGTGCTGATCGCCAACACCCGCGCCATCATTCCTGGCGCCGTCATGAGTGTGCGCCCCGTGGGCGTGCTGCTGATGGAGGACGAAGCCGGCGGCGACGAAAAGATCATCGCGGTGCCCTCGACCAAGCTCACCCGGCGTTACGCGGGTATCAAGACCTGTAGCGACCTGCCCGAAATCACGCTGCAGCAGATCCAGCATTTCTTCGAGCACTACAAGGATCTCGAGCCGGGCAAATGGGTCAAGGTTTTGCGCTGGGGATCGCCGGAGGATGCGTACAGGCTGATCGAAGAGGGAATCGCAAGGGCGAAGGGGAAATAGCTCTCTGTGCCCCGCTGCAGCGAGCGCTTGCGGTGCGCTGCGTCCGGATCCTGCATCGCACCACTTCGTGCTGCGACGCGTCCGGGACACAAGAGTGTTCACACCCCAGGCTTCGGCAGTCCCGCGATCGCGCAGGCCGCGCGCAGCGTGTTCACCAGCAAGCACGCCACCGTCATCTGGCCGACGCCGCCCGGCACCGGCGTGATCGCATCGGCGACCTGCGAGACCTCGGCAAAGGCGACGTCGCCGACGAGCTTCGTCTTGCCCTCGGCCGTGGGCAGCCGGGTGATGCCGACATCGATCACGGTGGCGCCCGGCTTGATCCAGCCGGCACGCACCATCTCCGCCTTGCCGACCGCGGCGTAGACCAGGTCGGCCTGGGCGCAGAGTTTTGGCAGATCGCGCGAACGCGAATGCGCGATCGTCACGGTGGCATTCTCGTTGAGCAGCAATTGCAGCAGCGGCCGGCCGACCAGATTGGAGCGACCGATCACGATGGCGTTCATGCCTTCGAGCGAGGCGTGCACGCTCTTGGTCAGGATGATGCAGCCGAGCGGCGTGCAGGGAGAGAGTGCGGCGAAGCCGCCGGCGAGCCTGCCGGCATTGGCCGGATGCAGCCCGTCGACATCCTTGGCGGGATCGATGGCGTTGATGACGGTCTCGGTGTGCAGCCCCTTCGGCAATGGCATCTGCACGAGGATGCCGTGCACGGCTGCATCGCGATTGAGCGTTGCAATCAACGCCAGCAACTCGGCTTGCGACACATCCGCCGGCAGCCTGTGCTCGAAAGAGGCCATGCCGGCATCCTGGGTTTGCTTGCGCTTGCCGCGGACATAGACCTCGCTTGCAGGATCGTTGCCGACCAGCACCACCGCGAGCCCCGGCACCAGGTTGTGCTCGCGCTTGACGCGGGCAACCTCCGCCGCGACGCGACCGCGCAATTCGGCCGCGATGGCTTTTCCGTCGATGATGCGGGCCGTCATTTCAATCCTTCGATCGGGACGTCGGGCAAAACAGGGACCGGCGTCCGATCACCTGATCAAAACCGCTGGCCCAAACAGATCTTGCAGATCGGGGATGATGACCCTCCTGATCAACTCGATCAGGATGAAGAGCACGAGAAAGGATATATCCAGCCCGCCCAGCGGAGGCACAAAGCGCCTGATGGGTCGCAGCGCCGGCTCCGTCAACAAATCCAGCGTGTATAGGACCTGCCTGACCAGGTCGTTTCTGACATTAATCACGCTGAAAGCGATCAGCCACGACATGATGGCTGTCACAACCAGAATGAACTCATAGAGGCCGAGCAGCCAGTCGATGAAATCCAGGAGTCGTATCATCAGGAAGACTTGTGCCAGTGTGGAGGTTGCGCGTCGCGAGAGTTCGTTCCCGTTAGATATCGGTTCCACCCTGCCCAAACAAGGGAAGCGCGGCGCGAATTGTCCGGAAATGCGGCCGATTTCACCGCTTTCTGCGCGGCATTCCGCGCCGCCTTTCTTGACTTGATGGGGTCGCGGATTTAAATGGCCCCACTGTCCGCCGCCTGGTCTCAGCAATCAGGCGGTTCGCGGAAGGGGCCATAGCTCAGCTGGGAGAGCGCGTCGTTCGCAATGACGAGGTCGGCGGTTCGATCCCGCCTGGCTCCACCAGCCTTCGCTCGCTTCGCGAGCTACGGCTTGGCAAGCCACGCCAAGCTCTCTCGTAAGCGAAGCGAGCGAAGGCTGCCACGCCGAAGCTTTAGCGAAGGCGGGCAGCCTTCACAGTTTTCCGTCGTCACTTCCCCGTAAACCGTGGCGGCCGCTTCTCGACGAAACTCGCCACGCCCTCGCGGAAATCGCTGCCGCGCAGCGACACCACCATCTCGCGATTGGCGTCGATGGTGGCTTCCGCCAGCGTCTGGAACGGCACGTCATAGAGCTGGCGCTTGATTGTAGCGATTGCGCTCGGCGAGACGAAATCGGCGAGATCGCGCGCATAGGCATAAGTCTCCTCGCGCAGCTTCTCGGGCGGATAGAGCCGGTTCACTAGGCCGATGCGCAGCGCCTCGTCGCTCGACACCCGTCGCGCCGACATCAAGAGGTCAAGCGCGTTGGCATGGCCGACGATACGCGACAGCATCCAGGAAATTCCGTGCTCGGCAATCAACCCGCGCCGCGCGAATGCCGTGGTGAACACCGCACCCTCGGCGGCAAAGCGCAGGTCGCAGTACAGCGCGTGCACGAGACCGATGCCGGCGGTCGCGCCGTTGAGCATGCCGATCACCGGCTTCGGAATCGAGGGATAGTAGGCGTAGCGCGTCTGCCAGTCGGACCTGCGGTTCATGTCGAACGGCGGCATGTTCTCGGCGCGACGCATCGCGTCGGGATCGATGGTCTTGAGCGCCTCCATGTCGGCGCCGGCACAGAAGGCGCGGCCCGCACCGGTCAGCACGATGATGCGGACATCGTCGTCCTTTGCCGCCGCCATCATGGCTTCGCGGACATCGTGTTCCATGACCGCCGTCCACGCATTCATGCGATCCGGCCGGTTCAATGTGATGGTCGCGATCTTGTCGCGGACCTCATAGAGAATGTGTTGATAGGTCAAAGCGTCCTCCGAAGATTTGGGAGAACAGTAACACAGCTTCGGCGTCGAGAAGGGCTGACCTATTCCGCGGCTTCGGCGAGCGCAGCGCGCGGCTCGCGCTTCAACCAGCCGTCGATGAAAGCCGCAAGCCACGCGCGCTCTGCGACATCGTGAATGGCGCGACCCTCAAAATGTTGATGGCGCGGCTGCGCACCGGGCAGGTCCAGGTCGCCGCGCGTGGTCCAGCAATGCATCATCGCCGTCGTCACGTCGGGATGAAACTGGAAGCCGAAGGCATGGCCGGCGCGAAACGCCTGGTTCGGAAAATCGTCGCCATGCGCCAGCAGTTCGGTGCCGGCGGGCAGCTCAAAGCCTTCGCGATGCCAGTGATAGACCTGCGATGGCCAGTCCGGGAGCAGCGAGCGCCCCGCCTCGGTCGGGCGGATCGGGTAATAGCCGATCTGGGTCAGGCTTTGCGCGTGGGGTGCGACCCTGGCGCCGAGATGTTTGGCGAGCATCTGCGCGCCGAGGCAGATTCCGAGGAACGGCCGCTGCTCCCGCAGCGGCACTTCGATCCAGTCGATCTCGCGTGTGACATAGTCATCGCTGTCATTGGCGCTCATCGGGCCGCCGAACATCACCGCGCCGGCATGGGCGTCGAGCGTTTCGGGGAGAGGATCGCCGAAGCGCGGCCGGCGGATGTCGAGGGCATGGCCGAGTGCGCGCAAGGCGTTGCCGACGCGGCCGGGTGTCGAGTGCTCCTGATGCAGCACCACCAGCACCGGGCGGAGGAGCCCGCGCGGCGGTGCGGCCCTTCCGGAGAAGGGCACGACGTTGCCAGTGCTGCTCAATTCGAAGGCCATGACTTGCTTTGGTCGCTGCAACCCCGAGGATAGGGAAGCTTCGGTTAATTTCGTGTGAGCTTCCGCACACCCGGTTCAACCGAAGAAAAGCAAGGACCGGGCCTGACGGCAAAAATCAGCGCTTGCGCAGCTGGAAGCGGCCAACCGCCCAGAGGATGAAGCCGCGCGGGAAAAACCGCAGCAGCAGCGGCACGATCTTGATGCCGAGCCCGGGCAAGACGGCCCGCTTGTTGGCCATCAACCCGTCATAGCCCTGCTGCGCGACCTCGGCGGGGGAGACGTTCAGAATGGCCGAATCGAACCCCGGTTGAAAACCGGCCCGCGTCTGGAATTCGGTCGGTACCGGACCCGGGCACAGCACGGTGACACGGACGCCATGTTGCCCGAGCTCGACCCGCAGCGCCTCGGTGAACGACAGCACGAAGGCCTTCGAGGCATAATACATCGCCATGCCGGGCCCGGGCAGGAAGCCCGCGATCGAGCCGACATTGAGCAGGCCGCCGCGATTCCTGATCAGTTGATCGGAAAAGCGCAAGCTGAGGTCGGCCAGCGCGCGGATATTGACGTCGATGATGCCGAGCTGCTCCGCGCGGTCGAGCTCGGCCGCGTTGCCGAACAAGCCGAAGCCGGCATTGTTGACGAGGTATTCGACCTCCGCGCCGGCATCCGCGAGCGCGGCAGCAATTTTGTCGCAGGCCCCCTGCGCCTCGAGGTCGCAGGGAATCAGGATCGGCGGCAGGCCGCCGGCCGCCGTGATCTCGCCCGCCAGTGCCGTCAAGCGGTCGGCACGGCGCGCCGTCAGCGCAACGCGATGGCCATTCTTTGCGAAAATGCGCGCGAAATTCGCGCCAATTCCCGCCGAGGCCCCCGTTATCAACGTCACCCGCTCGGCCACGACCGCTCTCAAAAAAATTCAACAGCAAAAAGACAGCATAGGCGCGCGGGCACACGCAAGCGGGCTGCCTGCATGGCAGGCAGCGCAAACGCAGAATGTGGAATCGTGTTGCAGAATTGTGCGCTTTCTGCGCGCCTAGATTACAGTTTCTTCATGTAACGCAATGTAGCGCGGCGCGCGATGGTTGAATTTTGCTGCGCGCACCATCGGATGCACGCCACCGGGCTATCCCCGCGCCGCGACCTGATGCTTCAGCTCGATGCGGTCGCGCGAGGAAATGCCGAGCAGATCGGCGGCGCGCCAGACCACGTTGTCCTCGAACTCGGAGACCGCGCCGTCGGCATAGGCGATCTCCCACATCATCTCCACGATCTTGAGCCGGCCGGCCTCGTCGACCTGACGCATGATCACGCTGGTGAAGTGATAGAGGTCGACCGCATCGCCCTCCACCCTGGTGGCGGAGGCAATCAATCTGTCGGCGGTGCCGGGATCGAGGCTGAAGCGGCTCTCGATCAGGCTGTGCAGCTTGCGCTGCTCCTTCGCCGACGGCTCGCCATCCAGCGAGACCACATGGATCAGCAGCGCGGTCGCCGCCAGGCGATAGTCATCGTCGTCGAAGGCGCGGCCGTGCTGCGCGTCCGGCGAAACGACATCGGCAATGAATTGGCGCAGTCCGTCGAGCATGGGTGATCCCGATCGGAGTGTCTCAATACGTTCATATGGCGTGGAACACGCGCGCATGCAATCCGCGCGCGTTCCTGCCGCATATTACCCTTTTGCAAGGTACTTCGTCATTGCGAGCGAGGATTCTACGGTATCTCGTACACCACCATCTTGTCGGCGATGCCGCGCAGCGCCGCCTGCTTCTGGATCGGCTTGAGCGCCTCCTTCTCCAGGATGATGGCGACGCCGGGCGCGTCGATCACGGGCGCGGTGACGTGGATCTCCTGCGAGGTCGACAGCGACTGCACCCGCGCCGCGATATTGACGGTCTGGCCGAAATAGTCCTGCCGCTCGTTGAGCATCACGGCGAGGCAGGGTCCCTCATGAATGCCGATCTTGACGACGAGGTCGTTGCTGCTGCGCTCGCTGTTCAACTTGTCCATCGCCGCGCGCATCTTCAGGCCTGCGGCGAGCGCATGCTCGGGACGCACGAAGGTCGCCATCACGGCATCGCCGATGGTTTTCACCACCGCACCCTTCTCGGCCGCGATGATGTCAATCAGCGAGCGGAAATGCGCGCGCACCAGATCGAACGCGGCGAGGTCCCCGACCCGCTCATAGAGCGCGGTCGACCCCTTCAGGTCGGTGAACAGGAAGGTCAGTGAGGTGATCTTCAACCGCTGATCGGCATTGAGATTGTCGGCCTTGAACACATCGCGGAACGTCTGGTTCGACAGCATCCGCTTGGCGGTCAGGAACGGCCGCCGCTTGCCGAGCAGATCGTGCAAGGCATCAGCCGCGATGAAAACAGTCGGCAATACGCGCACACCGGCCTGGTTGTCGACCGACAGCCGCAGCGGGCCGGGACGCATGGTCGTGCTTCCGGTCGGCGGATGCGGCTTGTTGTAGATCAGCGAAATCTGCTGGCGCTCCTTGGTCGGTTCACCCTGCACGTCGATGAACTGCGCGGAATGCGTCACCGGCTCGAACACGATGATGAACTGCGGCGGCAGCTGCAGCGACAGGGTCGCCTTCTCGCCGGCCGGCAATTCGAGCGCATCCAACGTCACCTCCTCGGTCAACGAGGCAAACGTCTCCTCGTTGAGTTCGATGCCGGAACTCCAGAACACCTGCTTGTAGTATTCCCAGAGCGGCAGGCTGTGGGGATCGTGCGCGGCGATGCGCCGGACCCGCGGGGTAACCGTGAAGGCGACTTCGACCTGCTCGTCGACCGAGCACTCGTAACCGCAGGCGCACAGGCCGCAGTGATAGTCGTCGGGCCGCAGCGATTTCAGGGTGTCGTGGACATCGAGAACGCCGCTGCAGCCGGGACACAGGACGTTCCAACCGAGATCGAACAGGCCGAGCTTCGAGGCCTGAAGGAAGCCGGAAATCGTCTTCTCTTCGTCGAGGCCATTCCGACTGGAAAAATCCAGCGCATTGATGCGGTTGAGTTCGTGGTCCTTGCCGTGCTTGATCAACCGCACGATGGCATCCGCCACCGCCGGATCGGCGGACTGTTGCAGCAGTGAAAACTGGGCTTCGATATCGCTCATGACCCGTCACTAAGTGGGATTGCGGGGCTTAGCCGGCAAGCCTGTTTTGGTGGCACTCCACCGTCTCAACCAAATACGTGCTGACACCTGCTGACGTTACTCCAACGCCGCAGGAAGGCTACCTCGACGTGATGACGAACAGTGGCGAGCGATCCGGCTGGGTCGTCACCACGCCAATCGGTATCACCGGCGCCGTGTCGGCGAGATCGATCCGGAACGACCCGACCAGCTTGGCCAGCGCCAGGGTCGCCTCGACCAGCGCGAAATGCGCGCCGATGCAGATGCGCGGACCGGCACCGAACGGCAGATAGGCGAAGCGTTCGGGCGGCGGCGCCGGGGCCAGGAAACGCTGCGGCATGAAGGCATTGGGATCGCGCCACAGCTTTTCATGCCGGTGCAGCAGCCAGGGCGCGATCAGGACCACGTCCCTCGGCTTGACCGGCATCCCCGCAAGCGTGTCGGCGCCGCGCGCGGCGCGCGCCACCAAAAAGGCCGGCGGATAGAGCCGCATGGTCTCGTCGAGTACGGCGCGGGTGAATTTCAGCCGCTCGACCTCGGGCGTGCCTGATATGCCGACGCTTCGTGCTTCAGCGGCGACCTGCTCCTGCGCGACGGGATCAAGCGCCAGCAGATACAGCGACCAGAACAGCGCGGTCGCCGTGGTCTCGTGGCCGGCGAGGATCATGGTCGCGACCTCGTCGCCGAGTTGCTCGTCGGAAAATCCCTCGCCGGTTTCCGGATCGCGCGCGGCGTCCATCAGATCGAACAGGTCGCGGGGCGGCGCATCGGCGTTCTTGCCGGCCGCGCGGCGCTCGGCCATCAGCATGGCGACGAAGCGCGTCCAGCGCTTGCGGAAGCGCGAGCGCGGGAAATCCAGCGGTGTCGGCCACGACAGTGGCAGCGCCAGATCGAGCAGATGTGGCCGCGCCAGCCGCTCGCCATACTGCGTCACGAACTCGCGCAGTGTCGCGCCATGCGTTTCCATGCCGAAGGAGAACATGGTGCGGCCGGCGATTTCCAAGGTCATATGCTGCATCACCTCGCGCAAATCGACCGGCCTCGCGCTGTCGTTCCTGAGCTTGATGATGGTCTCGTCCGTCACATCGACCATATGCGGGATCAGCATCGACACCGCGCGCGGCGTGAACGCAGGCGCCAGCGTGCGGCGCTGGTATTTCCAGGCGCGGCCTTCCGCTATCAGCACGCCCTGACCCAGCATCGGCCGCAGCACGCGCATGCTGGTCGGCGTGCGCGTATAGTTTTCGTAATTGTCGATCAGCACATGCTTGATCGCGTCCGGCGTGTTCAGGATGAAGCTGCTGCGGCCGAAAAATCTGCCCTTGACGACGTCCTCTTCATAGGCGCGCTGGCCCCAGGTCGAGATCGGGTTCACGCGCATCAACCGCATCCGGCCGAGCGTCGAGAGATTGTCCGGCGCCCGCGGCGGCGTTGACGGCACCAGCGGCTTTTGTGCGGCGGGGGAATCGTAGACTTCGGCGATGCTCACGGGGCGGCCTCGCGATGATGAAGAAGCGACTACACAGCTAATAAGTCAGTTCCGCGACCGCAATCCTGTTTTCGGCCGCAGGCCAGCTACGGGCCACGATCCTCTCCTCGTTGAAGAGCGCGGTCACCGGGCGGCCAATGTCTTCAGCCGGCAATTTCAACGTGGCGGCCGAATCCGTCGGAACACCCGCTTTCACGTCGGCCGGCTCCTTGCCGTCGAGCAACACCACATCGCGCGGCAGGCCGAAATAGCCGCGCGGCCGCGACATGATCACCACCGCGCCGGTGTCGGCCGGCGTCAGCGGCCGTGCCGCGCGCAGGTGCACGATATCGGAGGAGCGCGCGAACGGCGAGCGATAGAAATGCGTGGTGGTCGAGCCCGGCGAGGTCAGCATGATTTCGAGCGGCCAGGACGGATCGACCGTCGCCGGACCCCAGCGGCCATCGGCCGCAGTATTGCCGCCGTGGATCGCACTGCCGATGCGCGCGCCGGTCCCGGGCACGACGCGAAACACTTCGACCAGCGCGTCTTCGACAGGACGGTTGGTCTGTACGCCACCGGGCGTGCCGGTCACCAGCCCGCTCAGCGTGACTTCCTCCTCCGGCACGATCTCGAGCCGTTCGGGCTCGCGGCCGGCGATGAACTTGTAGATCTCGCGGAAGGCGCGCGGAGAATAGGCGGTCTCGCGATGATCGACCGGCCCGAGCACCAGATTCGTGGCGCCCTTCAGCGCCGGACCTTCGTTGGTGACATTGGTCGGCGTGCCCGGCTTGCCGACAAAACGGCCATCCGCTTGCGCGTATTTGTCGAGCCCGTCGCTGCGCAAGGTCAGGAACGCCGTGCCCGGCGTGACCTCGCTGTCGCCATCGTTGAGACCGCGCAGGAACGGCCCGCGGCCGTTGAACTCATTGCCGAGATTTTCGTCCCAGGCATAAACGCCGTGATTGGGCGTGCCGCACAGCACGGCATGACTGACATCGGCCGCGCCGCCGTTCTTGATGTAGTTGCGGATCGCATTGCCGCCGCGCGAGTTGCCGACCAGCGCCACGCGCGACGCGCCGGTGCTCTGCTTCAGCGCCTTGATTGCCTCGCCAAGCTCGCGGCGCTGATCCTCCGTCGAGGAGCGGTTCGGCTGCGCTATCGCGTCGTCGTTGCGCGCCAGGGGATCGGTGAAATTGATCGCAAACATCCGGTCGCGCGCCACGCCGTTCGACTCCATCCGCCACATCGTGGTGATCCAGAGCGCGGCGTGGTCGCCATTGCCATGCACGAACAGGATCGGCGGAGCGGCCGAAGCCGCGGAGCCGGATTGCGCCAAAACGGGCATGGGAAAATTGGCCGCCAGCAAAGGTAGCGCGCCGGCTCCCTTCAGCAGCGTCCGTCGCGACAGGCTCATTGTGTCATTCCTCACCTTTTCCGCATCCTAATGCCCTGAGAAGACGGCCGATAGCCACCTTAACCTTTGGACAGGACAAGACTTTCCCGGGCATCAAGGGTCTTCCGGAATCACAGGCCAAGCAGAACCGGCATGACCGAAACCATCGAACGCCAGACCTTTGCCGCCGACGGCATCACTGCATTCGGCAGGCTGGAATAGCGTTCGGCTTCGAGATGATCGTGTATCGATCGACGGCGGCGGATGCGCTTCAACTATTCCAGGGCCCGCCGAATAACTCCGATGGCATCAGGGTAAAGGTAGTCATCATTCCCAAATAGAACAGCCCCAACGCGAAGGCCTGCAGTGTCCAATCCAGTCAATCGGATGGCGTCAACGCACGATACGTCCGGTCTTTGTAATGCGAGTACAAGGGTTGGAAGGTCGATCTTGTCGCTTACACCCAAGAGAACTCGTCCGTCCGAAGCTACGCAGACAAAATTTTGCTCTTGAACAGATTGGCTCAATTTGGAGAAACCCGGCGCCTTGCGGCTCGCGAGTTCATTGGGCGACTTGCCGGCTTTCAACAAAAGCGGACCTGCCTGCACGCAATCTCTGAAAGGTAGACGAACGAGGTCGACCAGATCGATCTTGATGCTCCCTTTGTCGGAACAAAGAGCCGCCTCGACCAGCCAACTCTCTCGCTGTGGGCTGACGACTTGTCCATTTGATCTAACGAGTCCGAGCGACGTAGGCGGTGAATAGGTGTTTATGTAGCCGCCGGCTAGGACCGCGTCAGCACCGAACCGTCTCTTATAGTCATCTAAGTAGTAGCCCCTAGCTACCCTGTCAGGATCGCGATTGTACCGCTCTGCGCCGTCCAAGGGAACCAGCGGACTAAGCACGCGAATGTCGAAGCTATCTAACGACACCCTGATGATGTGCAAATTCTTACCCCCAGCCAATTGCACAGATTGGATAGAAATGCCATTGGCAGGCTTGGGATTGTTCTCTGCAACAGCCGCGAAGCTAAGGATAGCGAGAGTGATAGTAGCGAGCGACGCCGACCGAGAGATACTCATTTTTTACCTGTCTGAAAAGCAGGAGTGATGAGTGCCGCATAGCTTATTTCAATTGAAGACTTAGCCTCTTGAAGTTGGCTGCGCGACGTAGAGCCCGCAAGTGTAGGAGGCACTTCTTCATCGGTATCTACCCCTTCCAATTGGAAGGTGATCGAATGCAGATTCTTTTGTAACCCATCTTCAGATTTACTTAATTCAAAGACATCCTCAAAAACGGCAGACTGCCCTGTGCTCGGCTGAAAATACTTCTCCAAGATGATGGAGCTCTCTGCTTGAACTAATGGGATTGGCTTCGAACTTGGCGGAGCGAGAACGACGTATCGCTTCTTTGGCACTAAATCTCCCTTAATAGCATAGTAGAACTTTCCTTTGCAGCCCTGAGGAAAGTAGATGTACAAAGTGAACGAACGATTGGTTGGTGTAAGCGTAAAGTTACCTGCACTTGCAACTAGCGCCTCAGACTGTCGCTCTCGACTCACCAATTTTTTTAAGGTGTCGGATAAGGGACTGTCTTCTTTCGTCGACTCCTCGATAACAGTGTTAGTTACGAAAGCCTGCATTTTGGTTTGAATGAACGACCAAGTAGGAATTGCAAGGGCTGCCAAGCCAGCGCCGATCGCGCTGGCAATCAGCTTCTTCGCGTTTTCGGAAAGTGCGTCTGACAACCACTTCCACATGTCAACGTCCGATACCGGAACGAAAAACTTAGATACCCAATCTCAGGCTAAATCTTCGACTGGTGCAGCGTCAAGTTGCGTATCGCAAGAAGATGGATTTTTACGAGCCCCCGCTGGACAGAACAGGACTTTCGCGGGCATCAAAGAAGGCCGCCGGAATCACTTTCAGGCCACCGGACATGACCGAAACCACCGAACGCCAGACCTTTGCCGCCGACGGCATCACCGCGCCGCTGCGGCACTCGATCTTCCGGCGCATCTGGCTTGCGAGCCTTCTCTCCAATCTCGGCATCTTGATCCAGGGCGTCGGCGCCGCCTGGGCGATGACGCAGATGGCCTCATCCGCCGACAAGGTGGCGCTGGTGCAGACCGCCTTGATGCTGCCGGTGATGCTGATCGCGATGCCGGCCGGCGCGATCGCCGACATGCATGACCGCCGGGTGGTGGCGATGATCTCGCTGTCAATCGCGCTCTGTGGCGCCACCGCGCTCACACTGCTGGACTGGTTCGGCCTGACCACGCCGAATACATTGCTGGTCCTTTGCTTCGTCGTCGGCAGCGGCATGGCGCTGTTCGGTCCGGCGTGGCAATCCTCGGTCAGCGAGCAGGTGCCGTCGGAGACATTGCCTTCGGCGGTCGCGCTGAACGGCATCAGCTACAACATCGCGCGCAGTTTCGGTCCCGCAATCGGCGGCATCATCGTCGCCTCGGCCGGCGCGGTCGCGGCCTTTGCCATCAATGCCGTGCTCTATCTTCCGCTGCTAATCGTGCTGTATCTGTGGAATCGCGTCAGCGAACCGCCGCGGCTGCCACGCGAGCAACTCACGCGCGCCATGGTCTCCGGCGTGCGCTACATCACCAATTCGCCGCCGATCAAGATCGTGCTGGCGCGCACCTTCCTCACCGGCCTGATCGGCGGTTCGGTGATGGCGCTGATGCCGCTGGTGGCGCGCGACCTCCTGCACGGCGGCGCGCAGACCTACGGCATCCTGCTCGGCGCCTTCGGCATGGGCGCTGTCATCGGCGCGCTCTGCATCGCGGAGATCCGCAAACGCCTGAGCGGCGAAGCCGCCGTGCGTGCCTGCGCGCTGTCGATGGGCGGCGCGATCATCGCCATTGCGCTGAGCCGCATGCCGGTGCTGACCGCCGCAGCACTCGTGGTGGCGGGTTCGGTGTGGATGCTGGCGGTGGCGCTGTACAATATCGGCGTGCAGCTCTCGGCGCCGCGCTGGGTCGCGGGCCGTTCGCTGGCCGCATTCCAGGCCTCGATCGCCGGCGGCATCGCCATCGGCGCATGGGGCTGGGGCCATCTCACCGATTATGCCGGCGTTGAGACCGCATTCCTTTGCTCGGGCACGCTGATGCTGTTGTTGTCGATGATCGGCGTGGTGCTGCCGCTGCCGCGGGTCGGCGCGCGCAACGAGGACGCCGCGGTGCTGGCCGATCCCGAGGTACAGCTGCAGCTCACCGGCCGCAGCGGCCCGCTGGTGGTCGAGATCGAATATCGCGTGGCGCAGGACAACGCGCGGGCCTTCCACAATGTGATGCAGGACGTGCAGCTGTCGCGCCAGCGCACCGGCGCCTATGGCTGGTCGGTGGCGCGCGACATCGCCGACCCTGAATTGTGGACCGAACGCTATCATTGCCCGACCTGGCTCGACTATTTGCGCCAGCGCAACCGCGCGACCCAGTCCGAGCGCGCCCTGCATCAGGAGGCGATCGCGTTTCACGTCGGGCCGGAACCGGTGCGCATCCGCCGCATGCTGGAGCGGCCGTTCGGCTCGGTGCGCTGGAAGGAAGAGACGCTGGATCAGGCCGCCAACGAGGTGTTGCCGGTGGTCGCGAGTGCTGCGGGGAGTTCGACTTAAGTCACATCGTCATTCCGGGGCGCAGCGCAGCGGCGAGCTAGGATGCGCAATTGCGCATCTGAGAATCCATAACCACCGACTCTGGAATATGGATTCCGGGCTCATCGCTTCGCGATGTCCCGGAATGACGACGGAAATTTTACTGTCCGTGAGACCTGAGCACCGCATCGCAGCCGCGCGAAATGCGAGCGCGATTTTGCTGCAGGCAAGCCAGCACCGCCATGTCGCCCTGCTGCGTGTAGGCGCGACAGAAGCGAGTAGCGTCGCGGGCGCAGGCGTCGTGACCCTGCTGCTGCGCGAAAGCTGATGATGCAAACACGACAAAGAGAATGGCGAAAAGCAATCGGGTCATCTTGCGCCTCTCGATCAGCGAATGAGGCGTTCTAGAGCGCGGCAGACAGAGCCGCAATGACTTTATGCCTCAAAAGCAAAACGACACAGGCCTCGCGACCTGCGCCGTTTTTGCGGTAACGCTGACGATCAGTTGTTCTCTGCGACCTTCTTGCCGCGGGAGGCAAGCTCCTTGTCCATCGCCGAGCGGCAACCCGGGGTCAACTGCGCGCGATGCTTCATCATGCAGGCGGTGACCGCGGAGACGTTCGGGATGTCCGAACTGCACAGCTTGAACGCATCGCCGGTGCACTGCGCGCGCGCTTCCTCGCTGTAGGCAAAGCTCTGCGTCGAGGTCAGCGCCGACAGCGACAGCGCGAAGCCAAGCACCAAACCGGCCTGGCGAACTTTGTCCGTGAAAGTGGCGGTCATTTTCAGCTCCCATTGGCCGCGCGAAGCGGGCCCGTTGTTGATGGCAGCTACGATGCGCCCGGCTGCTGGTTTCTACTGTGATGATCATCACTTAGAGCAGCACCTCTGTGACATTGGTCACTTAGAAGGCTATCCGCCGGTAATCCCTCACCAAACGGCGGCGTGTTGGTAGGGCGTTAAGACTTTCTTTGCATGAATGGCCGGGCGCGAAGGTGGCGCACCCGTTTAGTCAGTTGCGTATTTGGAAAGAGTAGCGATGCGTAATGCGTTCGGCCTGATGCTGGCCAGTATTGTTGCGGCGGTCGCGATCGCCGGAGTTTGGTATTGGACCTCCCCGCGCGCTGACGCGGCTCCCCAGACAATGGCGGCAAAGCCCGCCGCGCCCCTAGCCGCAGGCCAAAAGCTTGCCGCCAAGGATGATGTCGAGACCACGGCCTCGCTGTCGTCACGGATAGCCGCGATGCCGACGCCAGCGGTCGCAACTTCCGCAAAACCCGCCTGCGCCAATCCGGACGCGCTCGGCGTTGCCCGCGTGGTCGAGGTCGACACCACGGGCGGACCGGGCTTCGGCTTCGAGCATTTCAAGCAGCTCGATTTCCTCGAACCGAAGGAAGTCGTGCTGACCTTCGACGACGGTCCGTGGCCGGGCAACACGCCCGCGGTGCTGAAAGCGCTCGCCGACGAATGCACCAAGGCGGTGTTCTTCCCGATCGGCAAGCACGCCACCTATCATCCGGAGATCCTGCGCCAGGTGTTGGCACAAGGACACACCGTCGGTTCGCACACCTGGTCGCACGCCAATCTGAACGGCAAGAAGATGACCGATCAGATGGCGAAGGACGAAGTCGAGAAGGGATTCTCCGCGGTGAAATGGGCGCTCGGCACCAACCCGTCGCCGTTCTTCCGCTTTCCGCAGCTCGAGCATAATCCGCACGTAGTGGAATATTTCGGCACCCGCAATGTCGCGATGTTCTCGTGCGATCTCGATTCCTTCGACTTTCGCAAAGGCGCCACGCCGGAGAAAGTCGTCGACACGGTGATGACCAAGGTCGACAAGCTCGGCAAGGGCGTCATCCTGATGCACGACTTCCAGAAGAGCACGGCCGAAGCGCTGCCGACACTGCTGAAGCGGCTCAAGGCCGGTGGCTACAAGGTCGTGCAGATGAAGGCGAAGACGACGCTCTCGACCTTGCCGGAATATGACGAAGCGCTGGCGAAAGACATGGCAAAGGACATGAAGCTTCCGACGGTCTCGACGCGTCCGGTGTCGAGCGTGGTGCAGACGGTTTCGCAGTAAGCGCTCGCTTCGCACGCCCAATGAAAAACGCGCCCTTGAAAGGGCGCGTTTTGTTTTTAGAAGCGGTGAGATCGCTTACCAGCCGCCGTAACCGTAGCTGATGCCATAGCGGCGCAGCTCGCCCATGATGCGGCCGGCGGTCCAACCTCCGCCGTGGTGACGGCGCTCGGCGCGACGCGACGGCTTGCCGTCGTCGACCTTCGTGTCGGTCGGCGCGGGCGCGACGGTGGGACGCTCCACGTATTTGGGCGCATCGGCGGCAGGAGCGGCAGCGGGCGCAGCGGTTACGGCCGGTGCGGCGGGAGGCAGCGGCGGCGGGACGGGGGCCGTGGCGACAGGCGGCGCGCCGGTCTCGGGCGCGGCCGTGACTGGAGCAGGAACGGCTGGCGCGACTGGCGCTGGAGCAGCGACCGGAGCTGGCGCCGGTCGGGTGGCGGTGGGCGCCGGTGGCGCTTCCGCGATCACGTTCGCCGGCGTCGGAGGCAGCGGCGCCGAGATCGGCGGATGGCTACTGGTGCCGGCAAGGCTGAGGTTGCGGGATTGGCCGGCCTGGGCGGATGCCGAGACCAGAAGCAGTGCGGCAATCAAAACTGTCCTGCGCATGTGAAGTCTCCCCTCTTTCGGCCGGTTGGCTTGATCCAGACACTAAGCGGCCTTCGCACGGGCTTATGTGATCCAGATCACGCAGCTTTCCCACGGACAGCGGCCGACCTCTTGCAAATCTTTCTTGGCACGCGCGCACCGCGTTCAAGGAAACGCAACCGGTCGAACCCGCGCGCCCCCGGAATTGCAACGATGGCGCGAACTCGCGTGATGCAAGTGACACACGCCTCCGCATTCGCGCACTGATAAGACCAGCATTGCTTGACTCGCCTGCGCGCGCTCTTCAGCTTCCGTGGCGGTAGTGCCCGCAAGGGCTAATCAAGGGAATGCGGTGCGCTTGTATCTCGCGCGCATGATCCGGAAAAGTGTGAAGCGGTTTTCCGATAAGATCATGCGCCAAAGATCAACCAATGCCGCAGCTGCCCCCGCAACTGTAAGCGGCGAGCCCAAGACCATTTGATACCACTGGGACTGTAAGTCCTGGGAAGGTGGTCTTAAGGCCGTGACCCGCGAGCCAGGAAACCTGCTACCGGCCATGGTCATGCGCGAATGCGTCGGGCGGGGTGCTCCGAAGCGTTGCAAGAGCCGGCGGGTCTGCCGCAACAAGAGCGACAAGGCAGATTTCTCCGGCAACCGCGTGTGACGGTTTTTATTGTTCGCCGTCGAGCGTCTCATGTTCACATTCGAAATCCGTCTCTCTGCGGCGCTGTCGTATCTGCGTGCGCGCGCCTCGCTACTCTCCAGCCTACTCTCAAGCGCAGCGCTCCTGTTCGTCACGACGCCCGCCTGGTCGCAATCATCGACCCTCGATCCCGTCGTGGTGTCGCCGCCAAAACCACAGACCGCGACACGTCAAGGCGGCGACCAGCAGGGCGTGCCCAAGCGCGGCAAACGCGCCGCGCGCAACACCGCCGCCAAGCCGGTACCGGCGCCGGTCAATGAACCCGCGCCGACGCCGCTCAACAGCAACGTCGTCGCCGGCAGCGCCAGCCGGCTCGGCCTCACCGCGCATGAGATGCCGGCGTCAGTCGAAGTCGTCAGTCAGCAGACCATGCGCGAGCAAGGCTATCGCACGACCACGGAAAGCGCGGCGGGCGCGGTCGGCGTGCTCTCGGGCGATGCGGCCGGCGCGCCCGCGGGCTTCTCCATGCGCGGCTTCACCTTCAGCGAGGTGACCGTGCTCTACAACGGCATCTGGATCGGCCCGCAAGGCCTCACCTCGCGGATGATGGACACGGCCAATCTCCAGCAGGTCGAATTCGTCAAAGGCCCGGACTCGCTGATGTCGGGCGCCGGCACCATCGGGGGCACCGTCAACTATGTCAGCCGGCAGCCGACCACGGGCCCGATCAAGAGCGAGCTCGATACCTCGATCGACACGCTCGGCACCTATCGCACCCATTTCGGCTCGGGCGGCAGCACGCTGGTGCCGGGGCTCGACTATCGCTTCGACGTGTCGTCGTCGCGGATCGACAGCCGCATCGACGGCGTCAACGATCAGCTCAACAACTTTTCCGGCCAACTCAACTATCGCGTCAGCGATTCGCTGAAAGTGTGGGGCGCGGTCGAATACAAGCGCGATGACGGCCACGCCTATTGGGGCACGCCGCTGACCACGACGGCGTTCTCCGGGCCGTTTTCGACCCATGACGTCGTCGCGGGCTCGGCGATCAATACGTTCACCGGCGACACCATTGCGCCCGTCACCGTGGATTCGCGGACGACGAGCACCAACTACAATACCGCGGACAATCGCATCGACGCGCATGAGCTGTGGGTGCGCGGCGGCTTCGAATTCAACATCGGCGATGCCGTCACCTTCAAGAACCAGACCTATTCGTATGGCGCAAAACGTCAGTGGTTCGACAGCGAGACCTATGCTTTCAATATTAACACGGACATGATCGATCGCGACCGCTTCTTCGTCACCCACAAGCAGCAGGTGGTCGGCAACATCAGCGACCTCGAGCTGAACTCCGCCTTCGCCGGCATGGAGAACCGCTTTGCGGGCTCGTTGCAGGTCAGCCGTAACGACATCCAGTTCCAGCAGGAAGGCAACCCGAACACCTTTCCGGCCGACTCGGTGACCGTCCTCAATCCCGATCCCGGACTTTACGGCATTCCGCAGCCGAACATCCGCAACAGCCGGCTCGACAATGTCGCGCTGACGCTCGAGGACCGCTTGAAGATCACGCCGTGGTTTGCGTTGATCGGCGGCATCCGCGTCGAGGATCTCACGCTGTCGCGCGACGGCGCGAATTTCGACGGCAGCTTCCCCGCCGGCCAGCCCTTCACCAAGACCTGGGACCCTGTCTCCTATCGCGCGGCCGCGACCTTCGAGCCGGTCAAGGGTTTGATGCTCTACGCCATGACCGCCACTGCCTACGATCCCTCGGGGTCTGCCAATGTCCTGACAGTGTCGCCCGGCACGACGCTGGAACTGACCAGCGCACGCATCTATGAAGCCGGCGTCAAGGCGATCTCGGCGGACAAGCGCGCGGAGTTCACCTTTGCCGCCTATGACATCGAGCGACATAACGTCTATGTGCAACTCACCAACGCGATCGCCACGATCGCCGGCGAAGTCCACGCCAGGGGGGTCGAGATATCAGGCGCCTTGCGGCCGATTGAACCTCTCAAGCTGTGGGGCAATGTCGCCTTCACGGAATCGCGCTACGGCGCTTTCGACGCCTGGACCGGCAACACGCCGTCGAACATCGCGCCCGTGATCATCAATGCCGGCGCGTCCTGGCGCTGGGACAACTGGCGCTGGCCGGTGGAGATCGGCGGCTCGATCCGACACGTCGGCCAGCGCTATCTGTTCGAGGACGACTTGACCGCGATGCTGCCCTCCACCACGGCCGACCTGTTCGCCTTTGTCGACGTGCCCGGCCGCGATTTGCCATGGCAGGGGCTGGACAAGATGCGGTTCGCTTTCCGCGTCCGCAACGTCACCAACGCGCTCTATGCGCAGTGGGCCGACCCCGGCTATCCCGACCAGGTCTATCTCGGCGCGCCCCGGACGTTCGAGCTCTCGGCTTCGGCGAAGTGGTGATGGGTTTCCTCGCGGCACTGCATCGCTGGTGGGGTGTCGCGTTCTGCCTGCTGTTTGCGATGTGGTTCGCGAGCGGCGCTGTGATGCACTTCGTGCCGTATCCCGAGCGGCACGAACGACCGGCGACGCCGGAGATGACTGCGTCGCGCGCCGGCGCTGAGCTGATCGACTACGATCAATGGACGGTCGCGGGCGAGTTCGATTACGACCGTCCGCTGTTCCGCTACGATCTGAACGACAGCGCTGGTACCGAGGTTTACGTCTCCTCGCGATCCGGCAAGGTCGTCCTCACCACGACCCGCGGTGTTCGCGTGGCAAACTATCTCGGCAGCATCCCGCACTGGATCTATCTGGCGCCGCTGCGCCACCACGCGAGTGTTTGGCGCGCGCTGCTGTGGTGGCTGTCCTTGCTCGGCACGATCGGTGCCGGCGTTGGCACCATCATCGGTGTGGTGAAACTCGGCGGCGCGATCCGCGACAGGGCGTGGCCCTATCATGGCTTGCAAGCGTGGCATCACGCGCTCGGTCTCATCTTCGCGCCTGTTCATCCTGATGTGGATTTTCTCGGGCTTTTTGTCGTTGGGCGATGCATGGCCGCTGAAAAGCCTTCACACGCTGAATTTTGCGCCGCTCGCTACGCATCCGGCGTTGCGGACGATTGTCATCGTGGCGCTCTGCGTTTGCGGGCTTGCGTTCAGCCTCACCGGCGCGGTCCTGGCGTGGCGGCGGGTGCGAACCAGCGGATGACAGGCGTGGAAAGGGAACGTCGAACGAATCGTGCTAAGATGGTCGAAAGCAGCCTTTATTGACTGAACCGAACAACCTCATCACCGATGGAATATCCATGTTCGCTAATCGCAACGTCCTCTTTCTCATTATCGGCGCTCTGATTGTGGCGGTCGGCGTGCTTGGCTACAATCTCTATCAGGACCGAAAGCAGCCGGAAGGACTTCAGATCAACGTCGGGCCAAATGGCCTGAAGATCCAAGGTAAATAGCCCGGCATCTCCGGGCATCCGCTACTTTGCGTCTCGGGCTGAAACATGTCGCATGGTGCCGCAAGAGGGACTCGAACCCCCGACCCCGTCATTACGAATGACGTGCTCTACCAACTGAGCTATTGCGGCGGACCATGGAAAACGCGCTGTGACGCGTTGCGCCCCTGATATCGGGCGCGGCCCAAAATGGCAAGAAAAACGCTTGTGTTGAACGCCTTATGACCCGCCCCAGCGGGCCCAGAAGCCGCGCCAGCCGCCGGCCTGCGCCTTGGGCGTGCCGATTTGTTCCACGAATTCATCGCCTGTCCCCTCGTCGTCGATCCCGGGATCGTCGGGCGGGCGCAGAATAGGAATGACCGGCGGGATCGGCGCGGCGGCCGGTTTCGAAAGATCGGCACGAGCGCGGAACAGCGGCGTCGGCGCAACCGTTTGCGATTCGGGCGCCGGCTGCGGCGACGGAGCCGCCGCCGCGACGGGCGCTACAGGCTCGCTCACGCGCGCCGACGGCGAATTGTCCTGTGTCGCCGGCGGCGCTGCATCGACGGCCTCTTCGCGCGGTGGTTCGACCAGGCCGGTCACCTCACGCGGCGGCGATGGCGCGGCGAGCATCGCCTCCTCGAACGGCGAGGACTCGATGGTGTTACCCTTGTCCGACGGCAGGCTCGCGAGCGGCGCCTGCCACTGGAACGCGTCGAGCCGTCCGGTCACCGGCGACACCGGCCGCCAGCGATCACTGACATAACCGTCCGCGGTCCAGGCCGGATCGAGCCGCGCGCGCACTGCGCGGAGCGTCCAGGCCCGCGCCTTGCCGCTGTCGCCATGCTCGGTGCGCTCGATTTCTCCCATCAGCATCGCCGTGCGCTGCGTGGGATTGGTCGTGAACGGCGCCAACGCCGCGCGCGCTTTGCCAAACTCGCTGGCATCGATCGCGGCGCGCGCGATCGCCAGCGCGCCCTCGATCTCGCCCGGCGTCTTCGCGGCAAGCGTCTCCACCCGCACCAGCCGCTGCCGCGCGGAGTCGCCGAGTTTCACATGCGCATAAGCGTCGGCGAGATCGGGATGCGGATGCGCGATCCAGGCCGCTTCGACGAGGCGCATCGCGCGGCGCACCTGATGCGCCTCGCTCTCGTATTTTGCCGCGAGCACGGCTGCCGGCACCAAAGTCGGCGCCAGCTTCACCGCCTCCATCGCAGCTTCGCGGGAGAGATCGCGGTCGACCTTCTCCAGCTCCAGCGCTTTCGCGGTGAGCAGCACGCCGCGGCGGCGGCGATAGGCCGCCTTGTCGGTCAGGCCGGCGGCGAGATCGTTGTCGAGAATCTTCAGCGCGCCATCCCAGTCTCCTTTCGCGCAGCGGAAGCCGAGCACGGCATGCGAGGCCCAGGTCGAGGCCGGCGATAGTTTCAGCGCTTCTTCCGCGATCATCACGGCCGCGACCGCATCATCGGCGCGCTGCGCCTCGATGAACAAACCGCGCAGGCCGAGTAGCCGCGTGTCCTCGCGCTCGGCCATGGTGTTGAAGGCGGCGCGCGCGCCAGCACGATCGCCGTCGAGCTGGGCGGATTGCGCATGCAACAGCAAGGTCAGCGGATCGTGCGCGGCAAGCCGCCGCGCCGCATCGGCGTGTTGTCGCGCGGCTGCCGAGTCGCCATGGCCGATCGCCAGCAGGCCTTGCGTGATGGCGTGACGGCCGCGGGCGTGGCGGCGCTCATGACGGCGCTTGCGCATCCGCGAAGGGGTGCGCCACAAACCGGCGAGGAGCCACCAGATGAACATCGCCGCGGCCACGACGATGCCGATCGCAGACAGAAATATCAGCGGCGTGGTGGTGACCTTGTAGGTGCCCCACAGCAGCACGAGGCCGGGCTGCTCGGCGACATACGCCGCACCCCACGCCGCAAGCCCGATCAAAACCAGAAAGAGGAATATCCGGATCATGAAACGTTATTGCCCGGCCTTGGCGAGGGAAGCCATCGCATCATCGGCGAATTGACGCGAGGCCGCCAATGCGGCATCGCGCGCGACGGCCTTGTCGAGCCAGGCTTGCGCCGGCGCGCGGTCGGCGGGCGTGAGCTCCGCGAGATCGCGGCGGGCTTCAGTGAAATCGTTGCGCAGCGCCGCCGCGGTGACGCGCGCCACGATTGCGCCGCGATCGTTGCCGGTCGTATCGGTCCGTTCGACCCGGACGAGTTTCGCCGCACCCGCCTGCAGGCGATCGACAATGCTGGTGCCTGTCGTGGCGGTATCCGCCGACGGCGACAGTTTCGGCACCAAGGTCAGCAGCTCGCGATTGAGCTGCGGCGCCGACGGCACGCCCTTCTCCGCGAAAGGATCGAGGGCTTTGAGCTTGTCCGGATCGGCGCTGAGCGCCTTCGCCACCTTCAGCGTCTCCGCGTAAGCGTCGCCATGCCTCACGGCAACGTCGAGCAGTGCGGCCGCGACCACCCGGCGCAACGGCACATCGTCGGCCGGCTTGTCGGAAGATTTGGCTTCCGCCACCTTCTCGCTCTCGCGCGCCTCGCCCTGCGCTTGCGCCTTGCGCTCGAGCTCGACGATGCGGCCGATGATCCCTGACAGATCGACATTGCCCGCGGAGTCGCGCGGCGCCGATTTCAGATCGTTGATGGCGGAAGCAAGCTTGTCGGACTGCGCGCGCTGGCTGGCAATGTCGCTGCGCAGCGCCGCGAGCGACTTGTCCAGCGTGTCGATCCGCGCAGCGGCTGCAGGATCGCTCACGGGCGCAGCAGGCTTGCTGGTCTTCGCTTCGAGGCCGGCGACGCGTTTGCCGAGCTCATCGAAGGCGCCAGCGGTCACCTGCGGCGCGGCGGGCGGCGCCTGCACGGGCGGCCAGCCCAGCATCCAGCCGACCGCGATCACGAGTGCGGCCGCGACCGCGCCCGAGAACGGCGCGATGACCCAGGGCGAGATCGGTTTGGAGCGGCACCTGTTCAGGCGCGGGCGCTGCGTCAGCGTGCGCCTCGGCCTTCGCCTCGGCCGCGGCGCGCGTTTCGCCGGACACTTCGGACGCGTCGAGATCGATGGTGGGCGGTTCGCGCTTCGGGCGGCCGGTCTCGGGTCCGCCAGCGTCCTTCAGCTCGTCGTCGGCCATCGCTGCGGTTCCCTGCCACCTGAGATATCAATAGCTTACCAGATTCGGCGGGGCTCGCTCACGCCGATTGCGACCGCAAAGCACGCTCCAGCGCCGCAAACAAGGCCTTTTCATCGGCTGCGGCCGCCGAAAACACCTGGGCGCCGGCCTCATGCAGGATCGCGGCGATGTTGGGCGACAGGCAGCAATGCGGCACGGCGAGCGCGGAGATTTCGACGCCTTCGGCGCGCGAGGCATCGAGAAAGGCGCGCGCGCTGCGTTGCGAGTAGTGCAGCACGGCTTGAATCGTGTTCGCAGCAAACGCATCGCAGATGTCGCGCGAAAAACTCGACAGCGCGGCCATCCGGTAAGTCGTCACCGTAACCACGTTGAGCGTCGGCGCCGAGCTCGCTTGCGAGATCGCGCGAGAGGTCGGCACCGGCAAGATAAAGCAGCGCGTCGCTCTTCCTAAACTGCCGCTTCTTCACGCTTGCGAGCACAAGCACGCGCAACGCCGCCGCGTCGCCGTCGGCCGCCGTGACCTTGCCGAACCCGGCTTTGCTTGCCGCCGCCGCGGTGGTTTCGCCCACGGCAAATAGAGGCCGCTTGAGCAGGCCTCGCCGAGCTGTCCTTCGACCGCACGCAACGCGTTGGCCGAGGTGGCCAGCACCGCGCCGTATTCGGCATCGAGCCCGGAACAGGCGACCGGTTCGAACCGCAGCATCGGCGCCTGCATCACGTCGTAACCCCGCGCACGCAAGGCTGCTGCGGTGGTCGCGCTGTCGGGAGAGCGGACGGGTGACGAGGACGGCCATGTGACGATTGCGCGTTGTAGCCCGGGAATGTTACGCGGTGTGTGACGAATTCGGGTCCAATGCAAGGACGCACTTTGACTAGCGACAAGCCATCCTGGTGCTGGGGATCGAGACCACCTGCGACGAAACCGCGGCCGCGGTGATCGAGCGGCAGAGCGACGGCGCGGGGAAAATCCTCTCCAACATCGTGCGTTCGCAGACCGAGGAACATGCGCGCTTCGGCGGCGTGGTTCCGGAGATCGCCGCACGCGCCCATGTCGACGTGCTCGATCATCTGGTCGAGACCGCGATGAACGAAGCCGGCGTCGACTACGCGCAACTCTCCGGCGTGGCGGCGGCCGCCGGTCCCGGCCTGATCGGCGGCGTCATCGTTGGCCTCACCACGGCGAAGGCGATCGCGATGGTGCACAACACGCCGCTGATCGCGGTCAACCATCTCGAGGCGCATGCGCTGACGCCGCGGCTCACTTGCGCGCTGGCGTTTCCCTATTGCCTGTTCCTTGCTTCCGGCGGCCACACCCAGATCGTCGCGGTCGCGGGCGTCGGCAACTATGTGCGGCTCGGCACCACCGTCGACGACGCCATGGGCGAAGCCTTCGACAAGGTCGCCAAGATGCTGCAGCTCGCCTATCCCGGCGGGCCGCAGGTCGAACGCATGGCGCTCGGCGGCGATGCCACGCGATTTTCCTTCCCGCGGCCGATGCTGGGGCGCGCCGACGCCAATTTCTCGCTGTCGGGATTGAAGACCGCGGTGCGTAACGAGATCAGCCGGCTCACGCCGCTGGAAGAGAAGGACATCAGCGATCTCTGCGCCAGCTTTCAGGCCGCGGTGCTGGACTCGACCGCCGATCGGCTGAGCGTCGGGTTGAGGTTGTTCGCGGAAAGATTCGGTCCGGCCCGCGCGCTGGTCGCGGCCGGCGGCGTCGCCGCCAATCATGCCATCCGCGGCGCGCTGCAGGACGTCGCCGCGAAGGCGCAGACCACGATGGTCGTTCCGCCGCCCGCGCTCTGCACCGACAATGGCGCGATGATCGCATGGGCCGGCGCCGAGCGGCTTGCGCTCGGCATGGTGGACACGATGGACGCCGCGCCCCGCGCGCGCTGGCTGCTGGATGCGAATGCGAGCGTGCCGGCGGGGTTCGCGAATTCCCGCGCGGGGTTTTGAGGCGTCCATGAGTGTAATCTCTCTCCCCGCACTCGCCGCGCCCCCTCCCCCTTGCGGGGAGGGGTTAGGGGTGGGGGTAACCAACAGCGGCGGTCTCGCTCTGGATTACCCCCCTCCCCAACCCTCCCCCGCATTCGCCCGAAGGCGGGCTTCGGCGGACACGAGTGGGGAGGGAGTCACACCGTCGTCGCGGCATAGCGTAGCCATGCCCTTCAACTCCATCGGCATCATCGGCGCGGGCGCATGGGGCACGGCGCTGGCGACAGTCGCGGCGCGCGCGGGCCGCGCGGTCACGCTTTACGCCCGTGACGCGTCGCATGCCGCCCACATCACAAAGGCGCGCGAGAACCCGAGCCTGCCCGGCGTCAGGCTCCCAAGCGACATCACCGTCACAAACGATATCGCGCAAGCCTGACGCGCCGACGCTGTCCTGATCGTGACACCCGCGCAGCATCTGCGCGCCGCCACCAACGCCATCGCCCCTCACCTGCGCGCGCGCCACCGGTGATCGCTTGCGCCAAGGGCATCGAGCACGGCACGCATAAATTCATGACCGAGATCATCATGGAGGCGGCGCCGCATGCGGTGCCGGCGATCCTGTCGGGCCCGAGCTTCGCCGAGGATGTCGCGAAGGGATTGCCGACCGCGGTCACGCTCGCCGCAAAGGACGAGGCGCTTGCGAGCGAGCTGGTGCAGGCGCTGGGCTCGGCGACGTTCCGGCCCTATCACACCACCGATGTCCTTGGCGTTGAGATCGGCGGCGCTGCCAAGAACGTGCTGGCGATCGCGGCCGGCATTGCGGTGGGCCGAAAGCTCGGCGCCTCCGCACAGGCCGCGCTGACCACGCGCGGCTTCTCGGAACTCGCGCGGTTCGGCCGCGCGCTTGGCGCGCGAGCAGAGACCATGGTCGGGCTGTCCGGCCTCGGCGACCTGATCCTGACCTGCTCCAGCCCGCAATCGCGCAACTTCGCGCTCGGCATCGCGCTCGGCCGCGGCGAGCCGGCCCCGGCCGGCAAGCTTGCGGAGGGCGCATCCACTGCGCCGGTCCTGGTCGAGCTTGCGGCTTCGCGAAAGATCGAAATGCCGGTATCGTCGGCGGTCGCGGCGATCCTTGGCAGAAAGCTCTCCATCGATGCCGCGATCGAAGGACTGCTGACGCGGCCGTTCAAGGCGGAGGAATGACGATGGCGTACTGGCTGGTGAAATCCGAACCTTCGAGCTGGTCGTGGGACCAGCAGGTCGCGAAGGGCGCCAAGGGCGAGGCCTGGACCGGCGTGCGCAACTTCACCGCGCGGCAGAACCTCGTGAACATGAAGAAGGGCGACAAGGCGTTCTTCTATCATTCCAACGAGGGCAAGGACATCGTCGGGATCGCCGAGGTGATCAAGGAGGCCTATCCCGATCCGACCGACAAGACCGGCAAGTTCGTCTGCGTCGACATCAAGGCCGACAAGAAGCTGCCGCAGCCGGTGACGATGGCGGCGATCAAGGCGGACAAGAAGCTCGCAGCGATGGCGCTGGTGAAATATTCGCGGCTGTCAGTGCAGCCGGTGACGGCTGACGAATGGAAGCTGGTCTGCAAGATGGGCGGGCTGTAGCTCTCGGGTCGTCATTTCTTCTCGTCGGGCTTGACCGGGCGAATTCCGACGCAGTATTCAAGATTCTAGGATGGATGCCGGGTCAAGGCCGGGCATGACAACTTGCAGTTACGCCGCCGCCGCGGTCACGACCTGCGCCAGCAGCTGCTCGCGCTTGAACTGGATGCGCTGGGTCTTCAGGGTCGCGGCGAAGCGCTCGAGGATGCCGTCCTCGAAGGCGGTGACGATGGTGTCGTGCACATAGCTCTTGCGGCAGATCGCCGGCGTATTGGAGAGCTTGTCGGCGGCGGCGCGGATCGCGTCGAGCACTTGCCGCCTGCGGCCGCGCTGGCTCGCCGCCGGGGTCACGCGAGACAGCAATTCCACACCACGGCGGACGCCATCAGCGTGCGGAAATCCTTCAGCGAAATCTTGATGCCGGCGATCTCGCGCAAGAATCCGTTACGGTCGTGGTCGACACGCCGCGCACCACGCCGTTGCCGTCGCGATACTGGAACATGCGCTTGCCCGGCACGGTCTGCAGGATGCGGATCGCCCGCACCAGCTTCTCGGCCTTGCATTCCTTGCGCACGGCCTTGCCGCCCTTGGCCTTGAAGGTCAGCACCACGGCGTCGTCTTCCAGCGTGACGTTGGATTTCAAGAAGCGTGGTGGCGCCGCGCGTGCCGTTCAGCCGCGCATAGGATTCGCTGCCGGGCCGGATTGCAGTGCGTGCAATCAATTCGATCGCGGCCGACAGCGCGAACTCCCGCGTCGGCTCATCGAGGCGAGATGTTTTGCGACGTTGCGACGGATCTTTGGGAAGTGCTGCGACAAGTCTCGCCAGGCGATGCGCCTTGCGCTGCTCGCGCACCTTCTCCCAGTCGGCATGATAGCGGTATTGCAGCCGCCCGGCGGCATCGACGCCGACCGCCTGCAGATGCGAGTTCGGATCGGGCGAGTAGCGCACCTCGCGATAGGCCGGCGGCATCGCCATACAATTCAGGCGGCGGACGGTGCCGGCGTGCCGGATCGCCGTGCCGTTGGCGCGAACGAAGGAATAGCCCTTGCCGCGCTTGATGCGGCGGATGGTGAGCTGGTTCTGGTCGCCGAGGGACAGGCCGTGATCGGCGGCGAGCTC
>CAWBTH010000013.1:0-56050 GCA_963791665.1 uncultured Alphaproteobacteria bacterium
CCCAAAGCGAATTATTTTTTGCGTGATGGCTGGACAGGTAGAAACAGCTTGAGATCGCAGGAGAAACTGGTTTTCAGGCGCAGACCCCCGATCGCAGCAGAATCAGTCGCAAAAGGAAGGATTTGAGGGGCGTGCGGGCCTTGTCCCCCCATGGTCGATTTGTTACATCGGCGCCGTTGATCCGGCTCGGGCCTTTCGGCCGGTCGATATCTTCGCGCTCGTGGCGGAATTGGTAGACGCGCTGCCTTGAGGTGGCAGTGGGTAACACCGTGGGGGTTCGAGTCCCTCCGAGCGCACCACGGCAAATGACTCATTGATAAGAAAGAACGGCGTGCCCTCTGAGCGCGGCCACGGTCCCCGATAGAACGAAAGCGGACCAAAACAACACCGGGCGTGGCATCCGCGTGCGTGAATGGACGCCGATGGTCGCCGCGATGGAAAGCGCGATCACGGCGATCGCCAAACGCTTCGACGGACCGCCAGGGTCGATGATCCAGTCCGCGCATGCGCTGGCGACGGTTTGGGCCAGCATTGCGGTGGCCCAGAAGAAACCGCGCACATTGGAGCCATCCGTCGGACCCGGCAGGTTTCCCGTGAGGCGATAGCAGATTACGAAGGAGAAGATGAGCAAGATGGCGATGAGCAGAATCGGCCCGATGTCGCCGACGCCCATCGAGATGTCGGTTGCCTCTGCCAGCACCGCACCCATCACGCTCAGCAGGAATGCGGCGGACCAAAAGATCATCCGCGGAGCCCGCCGAATCGCGCCCTGCAATATCGACATCGCAAGGAAGCACAGCATAAGCGCGATGATCACCCTTCCGGAGCGGTGAAGGTAGACATGATTGAGTGCACGGCCCGCGATCTCGCCGGCCATGGCCGCCAGTGGCCAGTTCGTCCAAAAAGTGACCGAGAACTCCGGAACGACGCACAAGTGGACGGACGTCATGCCATCCCTGGTCTCGCTGTTCATCCTGCAAGCTCCGCTTTGACGGCGGGAAGGGGGGAGCGATGCGTCATGCGTTTGCGAGCGAACCAGTCGCTGACGTTTTGCAGGTAGATGTAGACGACTGGAGTTGTGAACAGCGTCAATAGCTGCGAAACGATCAGGCCGCCGACGATCGCGAAGCCGAGCGGTTGCCTCAACTCCGATCCGGTGCCCGTGCCGATCATCAGCGGAACGCCTCCGAGCATCGCGCACATGGTCGTCATCAGGATGGGACGGAATCTGACCCGACAGGCCTCCAGCGCAGACTGTTCAGCCGAAAGTCCCCTATGGCGTTCGGCCTCGAGCGCGAAGTCGATCAGCATGATGCCGTTCTTTTGCACGAGCCCAATCAGGAGAATGATCCCGATCAACCCGATGACATCGAGCCCGAAACCGAAGGTCCAGAGCGCCATGAGCGCACCGAGTCCGGCGGACGGTAGCGTCGACAGGATCGTGACCGGATGGATCGTGCTTTCATAGAGCATGCCGAGGATCAAATAGACTGCGACGATCGCAGCCAGGATCAGGACGGGCGTAGAGGCGAGCGCAGACTGGAAGGCCTGCGCGTTGCCCTGAAAGCTGGTCACGATAGTCGAAGGCATGTGTAGCGCGGCCTTCTCCTGCTGCACGGCGCCAACTGCAGCACCCACGGAGGTGCCGGGCGCCAGGTTGAAGCTCAGCGTGACCGACGGGAACTGATTCTGATGGTTCACCGCCAATGCGGCCGAGCCATAGTCGATGGTCGTGACTTGGCTAAGCGGCACCTCCGACCCGTTGGACGAGCGGACATAAATGCGATTGAGCGCATAGGGGCCAAGCTGGAACGACGGATCGACCTCGAGGATCACGTAGTAGGTGTTCAGCGTGGTAAAGAGTTGGGCGACGTGGCGTTGGCCGAATGCGTCGTACAGGGTGTTGTCGACCGCCGCCGGATCGATACCGAGACGGGATGCCGCATCGCGGTCGATCTGGAGCCTGAGCTGACGCCCGGCATAGGCCTGGTCGGTGGCGACGTCAGCGAGTTCCGGTCGCGTCTTCAGCTTGGCGAACAGCTTGCTCGCCCAGCTATTGAGCTCGTCCTGGTTCACGTCGGTGAGCGTGAACTGGTATTGGGTCTTGGACAGCCGGCTGGCAAGATTGATGTCCTGCGTCGCCTGCATGAAGACGGCGATTCCCTTGAGCTCTGCGAGCTTGGTATCGAGCTGCCGGATTACCTCGTCAGCGCTGAACCGGCGCTCGTTCCGCGGCTTCAGCAGCACGAACAGACGGCCGTTATTCTCGGTCACGGTAGGTCCTCCCGGGCCGATATAACCCGTGGCGTTGGCAACCGATGGGTCCTTCGCAATCACATCGATCACGCTCCGCTGCAGCGTCGCCATCTGTGCCGGCGAGACGTCGGCGGAGGCTTCTGTGATGCCGGTGATCATTCCGGTGTCCTGCTGTGGAAAGAATCCCTTCGGAATGCCGACAAACAGCGCTCCGGTCGCCACGATGCTCGCGAGCATCACCGCGAGCGTCGTCGCCTTGAAGCGCAGCGCCAGCGCTAGCACGGTCTCGTAACCGCGCTGGATCGCGACGAAGCCGCGTTCCAGCGTCCGGGACAACACGCCGGTGCCGGTGCCGTGGGTCGAGAGCAGGTAGGCACACATCATCGGCGTCAGCGTCACTGACACGATGACGGAGACCGCGATTGCGACACAGACCGTGACCGCAAATTCCTGGAACATGCGGCCGATGACGCCGCCCATCAGCAGGAGCGGGATGAACACCGCGACCAGCGAGACCGAGATCGAGACGATGGTAAAACCGATCTCACCGGCGCCTTTGAGTGCGGCCTGCAGCGGCGACAGTCCCTCTTCGATATGCCGCGAGATGTTCTCGATCATGACGATGGCATCGTCGACGACGAAGCCGACCGCGATCGAAAGACCCATCAGCGACAGATTGTCGAGGCTGTAGTTGAGGAGATACATCACGCCGAACGTGCCGATCAGCGAGATCGGGACCGAGACGGCGGGGATGACGGTGGCCCAGACGTTGCGCAGGAACAGGAAGATCACGCCGACCACCAGGGCGATCGTCAGCACAAGCGTGAACTGAACGTCGGCGACGCTGGCGCGGATCGTTTGCGTGCGGTCGGACGCGATCTTGACTTGGATGTCGGAAGGCAGGCTGGAGATCAACTGCGGCAGCAGTTTCTTGATGCCGTCCACCGTGCTGATCACGTTGGCGCCGGGCTGGCGCTGGATCGCCAGGATAATGCGCGGGCTTGTCGTTGTACCAGCCGTGCAGCGTCACGTCTTCTGCGGCCGAGATCGGCATGCCCGATATCGCGCAGGCGCACCGGCGCGCCGTTGCGATAGGCGATGATCAGATCGTCATACTTGCTCGCCGTCAGCACCTGATCGTTGGTCGCGAGCGTATAGGCCTGCTCATTGCCGTAGAGCGCGCCCTTGGGCTGATTCACGGTGATATTGCCGAGTGTGGTGCGCAATTGCTCGAGATCGAGACCTGCCGCGGCCAGCTTGGCAGGATTGACCTGTACCCGGATCGACGGCTTTTGCATGCCGCCGATCGTGACCAGCGACACGCCCGGCACTTGCGACAGCTTCTGCGCCAGGATGCTGTCGGCATAGTCGTCGACCTTGGTGAGCGGTTCAGTGGCCGACGTCAGTGCGATCAGGAGCACCGGTACGTCGGCCGGATTGACCTTGTGGAACGTCGGCGGTGACGGCATGGTCTTGGGCAACTGCCCGGATGCCGCGTTGATCGCGGTCTGCACGTCCTGCGCCGCCGCATCGGTGGTGCGGTTCAGTGCAAACTGCAACGTAATCTGCGTGTTGCCCAACCCGCTGCTCGAGCTCATTCCCGTCAGGCCGGTGATCTGGCCGAATTGGCGCTCCAGCGGTGTTGCGACCGAGGACGCCATGGTTTGCGGGTCGGCGCCGGGTAATTGCGCGGTGACCTGGATTGTCGGCGTATCCACGGTCGGCAGGGCCGAAACGGGCAACCGGAAGAAGGCAATCAGGCCGATCAGTGTGATCCCAATCGCGATAAAGGCTGTGGCGACGGGTTTACGAATGAAACCTTGCGAGATGTTCATGGCAGCATGCCTGCGCTTGCGGTGGTGGCGTTCTGAACGATGTCCTTTCGATCGTCGGGCACGACCGCGATCGATGTGCCCGGCGTCAGCCTGTATTGGCCGGCGGTGACGACCGTCTCGTCTCCGGAAAGGCCCTGGTCGACGAGCACCTTGCCTTGCCGCGACTGCCCGGCCTTGACGTTGCGTACGCTCACGACATGGTGCGCATCGACGACGTAGACGAAGGCGCCGCTGGGTCCCTGCAGAACGGCCGTCAACGGCACCGTCACTGCGTCATGGTGGATCGCGATCGTGAGATGGATGTTGACGAACGATCCCGGCCAGAGATTTTTCCTCTCATTCGGAAATGACGCCTTCAACCGCACCGTGCCGGTCGATGCGTCCACCTGGTTGTCGATCAACATCAAGCTGCCATGGTCGAGCTTCTGCGTGTTCGCTGCCTCATAGGCGTCGACCGACGCCTCGCCGGATGCGATCGCCTTCTGCACGTCGGGAATGTCGGTCGAGGGCAGGGTGAAGATGATCGAGATCGGCTCCAATTGCGAGAGGATCACGAGGCCGTTCGTATCGGTCGGGTGCACGATGTTGCCGGGATCGATGCGGCGGATGCCCGTGATCCCGTCGAAGGGCGCCGTGATCGTGGTGTAGCTCAATTGCGTTTGCGCGGCCTCCAGCGCCGCCTGATCGAGCGCAGCCGTGCCCTTGCCCTGAGCTACCTGCGAATCCTGGGTATCGAGCAGCTGCTGGGTAGCGAAACCACGGGCCGCCAGCGGCTGCGTGCGCGCGAGGTTGATCTGCGAATTCTTCAAGCTCGCCTGGTCACGGGCAAGCGCCGCCTCGGCCTGGTGGACCTGCGCCTCGAACACGCGAGGGTCGATTTTCGCCAGCGCATCGCCACGCTTGACCTCTTGTCCTTCAACGAAATCGACGCTGTCGAGGGTTCCCTGGACCTGGGTGCGGATGGTCGCAGTGTTGATGGGCGTCACCGTGCCGAGCCCTTCGAGCACGATCGGAACGTCGCCTTTACGCGCATGCGCAGCCGCCACCGGAACGGGCGGTGCAGCCTTTGGCCCAGCCGCATGGCCTGGCGTGGGGGCGTGAAGGAAATTCGCGCCGATCCCGGCGCCGATCAGGAGGAGGGCGCCGAGCAAAAGAAAGGTCTTTCTGGATAGCATGGCTTCACACTCCATGATGACGGCTTTGGCGGCTGGCATTTGCGACCAGCTCCAGGACGAAAGCTTCCGCCGCGCTCGCCGCGGCTCGTGCGCCGTTCGCTGCGGCCGAATCGAACGCGATGATCCGCGCGTCGATGTCGGTGGCGCGTAGCTCGGTGATGAGATCGGCCGGCGTGTCCTCGCGCCGCACGACGAGCCGGATAGCCGCGGTGATGGGGACGATGCGAAACGACAGTGCCGCGCAGGGAACGGCAATCCCCAGGAGGCCAGCACAGTCGATGGCTCCCCGCAGCACGAGCTCGAGCGTGGCGCGGGCTGCCTTACCCTCTGCGAGCAGGATCAGCCGGTGGGCCTCTACGTCCTGCCGCTCCAGCTCGGCAGCAACGCCGTGCAAAACCTCATCGGAAAGAATTGCATCGGGAGTGACACCGCGGACGGAAACGGCGGACCACAAAGCGAGCGGCGTCAGACGGCGCCAGCGGCGCAGCTCCTCAGGTGTAGCAACCAGTGCGGCGTCCGGCCCGGAAACGACTGCGACCTTCGTGGCGGTGCGCGCCGACCCGGCGACGATCTCGTATGGCAAGCGCATCGGCATGACTTGAAGTTGGCCGCGGCGGGTCTATTATTCAAATGAATTGACATAATTCACCAATTCACGTTGTGCATCGACGCCATGAGACTTCGCAACCTCGACCTCAATCTGCTGCTGGTGTTCGACGCCGTGCTGCGCGAGCGCAGTGTGGTGCGCGCCGCAGACAGCCTCGCCATCAGCCAGCCGGCCGTCAGTCACGCGCTCAACCGCTTGCGCCATGCGTTGAAGGACAAACTGTTTATCCGCACACCCGCAGGGATGAGCCCAACCCCCCGAGCCGAACAGTTGGCGCTTCCCGTTCGCAAGGCACTCAACGATCTGCAGCTCGCGGTCGAGGGCGACACCTTCGATCCCACTACGGCGGATCGGCGCTTCACGATCGCGGTGAACAATTATGCCGCCGTAGTCGCGGTGGGACCGGTCCTGGCCGCGGTGCGCGCGCAAGCACCGGCTGTGCGACTGTCGCTCGTGCCGAGCGGGACGCTGAACCTCACGGATCGATTGGATCGCGGCGAGCTCGATCTTGTGCTGTCGGGGCGGGCCATCGATGGAGAGCGGTTCGCCTCGCAACAGCTCATCGAGGATCGCTTCGTGGCCGTGCTCAGGAGCGGCCATCCGGCGCTGCGAAAGCGGTTGACGACGGCCTCATTTGCCGAACTGCAGCATCTGGGGATCAGCTCGAGCGGAGAGAATTTGGAGTTTGTGGATGCGTTCCTGAAGGCGCAGAAGAACGCCCGCTTTGTCGCCTCCGATGTGCCCTATCTGTCCGCAGGGGCGGTTCTGGTGCAATCGAACCTGGTCGCCATCCTCGGACGCAAACTGGCGATGGAGTTCCGCCGCGCCTATCCGATCGAGATCCGGGAGCTGCCGTTTGAGGCTCCGGTTCTGCACAGCGTGATGAGCTGGCATCGGCGCTTTGACGATGTGCCAGCACACCGATGGTTGCGTAGTACAATTGTCGGGACCGCCACCATCTTATGAACCGCGGTGCATTTGGCGGGACGCAGGCTCGAAGTGTTTCCGGTTTTGGTTGTCCGCCTTGGAAGGCTCTGCCGTCCGAGCGCACCACCTCGCAAAATCAACTCTGATAACAGACGCGCGATCCTGCCTCGCGCTCGGTCTCGCTGGTCCTAGCTAACTGGAACGCAACCGCTGGAATCAGGGACCGGGCGATGAGAGGCAGGAGGCTCACGACAATAGCGCTGGCCTCCGTGTTCACGCTCGCCAGCACCATCGCGTTCGCGGGCACCGTTCGTCACAAGCCGAACGCTAGGAGCGATGACTCGCATCGCCCGCAGGTCGGATCAACTGTCGTGCATCCGGGTTACGGCAATCCCGACGGCACCGTCTCCGCAGGCGGATATATGTGGAATGGAAGAAGCGCCTCCGAGGAAGGCGGCGGTTAGTTTCAGCGCATCAAAACTCTACGTCTCAACGCGTCCGCAGCAGCAATGGGTCAAGCGGCCGCAGGCGGGCCGGATCGAAGGGTCCGAGGTCAGTCTCGCGAGCCGCGCCGTCCGCGATCAACTCGGCCAAGGCTTCGCCGGTTGCCGGCGCGTTGAGGATGCCCCAGACATTATGCCCGGTGGCGACGTAAGCGCGATCGAGGTTCGGCACTTTGCCGATGAGGGGTAGTACGTCCTCCGTCACGGGACGGAAACAAGCCTGGCGCGCGATGATCCTGTCGGGGCGGAAAGCCTGCGACAGGCGCTCGCAGATCGCCTGGAGGCGTTCGAGAGCGTCCTTCTCGGGAGCGACCTCGGCCGGGTCGAGCGGAAGCGGCGCGATGTCGGAAAAAGCCGTGATGTGCGTGCTCCCGTCGGCACGCGGGAAGACTTCCACCGTGACCACAGCGCCATCCTCGGCATGGTCGTCGAGGAACAGCCCTTCGGCCGGCACGTCGCTGCCGGTGTCGTAGACGAGGCTCGGGCTGCGTTGGCCGTAGACGGCCGGCAAATTCATCCAGCCGGCGGCCAAAAGCGACCAGGGGCCCAGGGCGATCACGACGGCATCCGCATCGACAGGATGGCCATCGACTTCGACACCTGTCGCCACTGACCCGTCCGGGCTCCGGATTATGCCGGTGACTCGTCCTATCAGGACCTTGGCACCGCTTGCTTGCGCGGCGTTCATGATGGCTGACGTGAACTTGCGCGGGTGAACGATCGCCAGAGTATCCGGCGTGCCGAGCCGCCCATTGATATCAACTGCGTCTGTGAGCCATCGAAGGGTCGACCGGCCGGCGCGACCGGTGGCACGAGCCGAGGCGACGTTCCCGGCATATGCGCTCATGCGCTGGTACGCCCAATCGCCGGCAAGCTCGTCCACCAGAGCAGCATGCAGATCAAAGCTGCGCCGTGCCAGCGCGTCGAGCGGCGTCCCGGCGCACCAGTCGCGAGCCAGAAAGCCGCCGGCCTTGCCGGAGGCCGCGGCAGCCACTTCGGCCCGCTCGACGACGGTGACTTCGACACCTCGGCGGCCGAGATGCAGCGCCGTACAGGCCCCGATCACGCCGCCGCCGCAAACCACGACCCGCATCATTCCTCCCGCGCTTTAGAACCCTATAACGCGGGAAGCCCCGTTGCGTCTCTTGCGCCGTGTTCCCTGGCTTGCAGGCAAATGAACCTTGACGGAAACAGGTGCAACTAATCCCTCATGGCGAAGCTGTTGGGAGAATTGCTGTTCGACTTGCTGAGGGGCCTGGTTGGCGACCTGCTCAAAGGCGCGGCGCTGAGGGTGTGCGCATGGCTCGACCAGAACATCCCGGGGCGCCGTGCGAAAATGATTGTCGGATTGCTGCTCGGCGTCGCGGCCTATTTTCTCTTTC
The DNA here is from genome assembly GCA_963791665.1 of uncultured Alphaproteobacteria bacterium. Classification (GTDB taxonomy): domain Bacteria; phylum Pseudomonadota; class Alphaproteobacteria; order Rhizobiales; family Xanthobacteraceae; genus Bradyrhizobium. Next base: position 8,686 of record CAWBTH010000013.1, read on the forward strand.
CGATCATTCTCGGGATTCTCGGCCTCTAGTTCACCAGAGAACCTTGTCCCTCGATCTCTGACGTCGTGCTCACGCAAAATCGGAATCGATCAGCTGGAACCGGTCGAAGCGCACGTCGGGTGCGTCGTTCGATGTGTCGCGGAACTGGACCAGGATCGGCCGCCGCAGTCTTGCGGGGAGCGCAATCCCCGGCAGGATCGACAGCCGGCCGTTGGTGCCGGCATAGACGAACAGAGGCTTGTGCCAGAAGCGGCAGGCGGCGCGGAGGAGTTGGCGGACATCAGTGTCGGTCACCTCGACCTGCGGTTTTGCGAAGAAGGCGCACAAGGCGACATAGGGAATGCCGGCGGTCCTCCGGGCTGCCGAGATCAGCAGCAATTTCTCGGTCGCGTGAACGGCGTAGTCGCGAGTGGGATCGCCGAGGCGGTCCAGCAGCGAACCCGCGTCCCAGCGCAGGCCGTTCTCGGTCGCAGGACACGCGAAGGCGGACAACAGGCTCGTCGCCTCTTGCCGCGTCATCGATTTCAGCAGGCCGGAGTGCGTCAGCTTCATCGTCGGCGAGAGCAGCGACAGGCCTACGCGGATCGGCATCGACAAGACAGGCGCGAGTTTCAGGAAGCGCGCGTTCAGCAGCACCGATTTGTCGTTCGGCAATGCCAGGAGATAGCGGATGCCGCGCGCCGCGCAGATCTGCTCGACTTCTGCGTAGAGCTTGCGCACGAGCTGCGCCGAGCGGTAGGCCTGCAAAATGAAGAGATCGACGAGCTGGATCGCAGGCTGAAGCTCGCCATTGATGCAGACGGCCTGTCCGACCATCGCGACCTGTCCGATCTTGCGGCCGTCATCGACTGCTGCAAGCACCGTGGTGCCGCGGCCGAAACCCCGCTCATAAAGCCATTTGATCCGGTCGGCCGAGAAGTGGACGGTCTCCGCCGCGAAGGCCTCGGTCGCGATCCGGGCCGTCAGTTCGTAGTCGACAGTTTGTTCTTCCAAAACCGTGACCATTGCCGCGCCTTGCGATAGGGCGTGGGAACAATGGAACCTTGCTACAAAAAGACAACGTCAAACGCGGCTCAACGTTAATGCGGCGGATCAACCTTAATGACCGTAGTCGCCGGCAACGCCGTATTCCTGATAGATCTCGAGCGAGTCCCGTTCCGGAAACAGCCGGCACTTGGCCTGCGCCAGATGCAGGCTGACGGCATCGCCCTCGCGGCCGTTGGCGAGCAACTTCTTGATGTCGTCCATATGCGCCCGCGGCTGGTGCTTTTCCGGAAGCTGCTCGAGGGCAACGTAGGCCGTCGCCAGCGCTTCCACGACGACCCACTCGTCGTGACCGGTCACTCCCTTTCGCGGCATCGGCTCACCCCAATTCGTGGCGACGCAAGTTTAGCGCCATCCCACTCTAACCGCCATTGAGCCTTTTTGTGGCCGGCTAATCTATTTTGATGCCGGCGAACTTCACCACCTTTGCCCACTTCTCGGTCTCATCCGCGATCAGCTTGCCGAACAGTTCCGGCGTGCCGCCGATCGGCTCGCCCGAAATCGCGGCAAAGCGCTGTCTCATCGTGGGGTCGGCAAAGGCGGCGTTGATCTCCTTGTTGAGACGCCCGACGATGTCGGCTGGCGTATTTTTGGGCGCGGCAATTCCGTACCATTGGCTTGCCTCATAGCCGGGAACCGACGTTCCGATCGTCGGCAGGTCCTTCAGCAGCTCCGCGCCAGTCGCCGACGTCACGGCCAGCGCGCGCAGCTTGCCGGACCTGATGTAGTCGATCGTGCCGGGCGCGGCGGCGAACAGGATCTGCACCTGGCCACCGATCAAATCCGATAGTGCCGGGCCCTGGCCGCGATAGGGCACGTGCACCATGCTGACGCCGGCCATGAAGTTGAACAGCTCGGCCGCCATGTGCGGCGCGCTGCCGGTTCCGGCCGAAGCGAGATTGAGCTTGCCGGGATTGGCTTTGGCATAGGCGATCAGCTCGGGAATGCTGCCCACCGGCACCGACGGATTGACCAGCACCACCAGCGGCACGCGGATTAAGCCTGCGACCGGTGCGACGTCGCGGAGAAAATCGAATTTCAGATGCGGGTAGAGCGAGGCGTTGACCGCATTGGGCAAGGTCGCGAGCAGCAGCGTGTAGCCGTCGGGAGCGGCATTCACCACCGCTTCGGTCGCGATGTTGCCGTCGGCGCCGGTGCGGTTCTCGGTCACGAAGGGTTGTCCCAGCCGTTCGCCGAGCCATTGCCCGATCAACCGCGCCGAGATGTCGACGCCGCCGCCGGCCGCAAAGCCCGCAATGATGCGCACGGGCCGGCTCGGATAGCTGTCCGCGAAGGCCGAAGGCGGGAGAACGGGCAGGGCGGCCGCGCCGCCCGCAACTTTGAGAAAATCGCGCCGCTTCATGGTCATCCTGCGTCTGTTCCGGGCGTGCTGGTGATAGGGCCCTGGTGGCGAAAGCAATGGCGCGACCGGACAGCGGGACTTGAAGCACACGAGACGAGTTGCGTAAATGAGGACGGCGATTCGCCACCGTGGGTCTCACGTCGCGGCTTCGGCAGTCCGCCCGAAATGCGCGCACATTCAGCAATGACAGTCACGCTTCGACCACGGGCACCCCCATGAGACTCCTCGCCTTCATCTATCGCTTCGTCACCAACTTCGTGTTCCTGGCGACCGTCTATCTCAGCCTGAACTACATCGAGAAGTACAACAACCGCGCCATTCTCGCCATCGCGATCCTGATCTATGCCGGCATGCGCGCGGCGATCGCGCTGCGCTCGTTCTATTTCTTCCAGCGTATCGAGCAACTCGAGATCGAGGCGCGGCGGGTGATGGCGCTGTTCGCCGAGCAGGGCGCGCAGCCGCCGCTGAAGAGACAGACCGTTGCCGATGTGACCCTGCTGCGCCGCGACGGCGAGGTCAAATCATACATCGACCTGTTCTTCCTCGCCGCCGTCGTGCTGCTCTGCGTCACCAAGATCGTGGCGAGCAATTAGGGTGTGGACTCATCAGCACGCAGCCAAATGCGAATTGATGCGAGCTTGATGAAGGCCAGATGGTTGGCCGCGAGGCTCCGGTTTGGACGGTTGAATCACGTCCGAGCCGATGTCCTCAACCGGCAAACGAGATGACCGGTACTTCGGAGATTACCCCGCAAGCGGACATATCCCGGACATGCCAAAATCGACGCGAATGACCCAATTGAGACATTCGGGTGCTGAATGGCGTCCTATGAAGTCGGCAGATGAGTCGATAGAATAACGTGCATTGGGCTTAGGGGTCGGGCGTGAGGCGGCGGGAATTTCTCGGAGTGCTTGGAAGCGCGGCGGCAGCTTGGCCCATTGCGGTGGACGCGCAACAGTCTTTGCCGAAATGGCGTGTGGGCTACCTTGCTCCCTCCGACCCATCCTCGGTCGCCGTCACCGAGTATTTGGCGGCTTTCCGCGAGGGGCTCGCTCCAGTCGGCCTCCGCGAGTTTGCCGACGCCGAGATCTTGGTGAGCTTTGCAAAGAACCAGATTGAGAAGTTGCCGGCGTTGGCAGCGGAGCTAGTCGAACAAGGCGTTAAAGTTATCTTCGCTGTTGCCGCGCCAGCAGTCCGGGCCGCCCGACAGGTGACTTCGTCCGTCCCGGTCGTCTGCATCGACTTGGAGTCCGATCCCATCACCAACGGGTGGGCTTCGAGCCTCGCGATCCCGGGGGTAACCTGAGCGGAGTATTCCTGGACCTCCCGGGGTTCAGCGCGAAAACCCTACAACTCATCCAAGACGCCGTGCCGGGCATTTCGAAAGTTGCCGTGCTTTGGCACCCGGCGAGCGGTTCTTTGCAGCTCGAAACAGTGCGGAACGCCGCTCCCTCCCTGAAATTGACGCTCGAAGCGTTTGAGGTAAGCCGCACGGCGGACTACGACGACGTATTTCAGTCCATGACAAAGTCGAGGGCCGAAGGTGTTTTGATTCTTACCTCGCCACTATTCGGCGGGACCTTGCCGCTGCTGGCTGATCTGGCGCTGAGAAATCGGCTGCCCGCCATCACCCTGCGTCCCGAATTCGCTCAAAGTGGAGGCCTGATCGGCTACGGTCCGGACGTGCTAAAATTGTTTACGCTAGGCGGTCTCATGACCCGCAAAGTCTTGCAGGGGGCGGGGATCGCCGAATTGCCTATCGAACGCCCGACGCGCTTTAAGTTGATCGCGAACCTCAAAACCGCGAGCGCGCTGGGTTTGACGCTACCAACGTCCATTCTGCTCCGCGCGGACGAGGTGATCGAGTAAGCCCACCGACTTCCGGTCATGGCACTTTTCGGACATGCTGGGGCGAACTGACCATGTCCGCTCCTGAGAGGATAGTGTTGCAAAAGTCGTTTTGCAGAAGATGTCAAATTTCTGAGGGCTACTGACGCGTTATTCGTGTAAGAATTTGAGGGACCTCATCGCCTTGCGCCAAATTCGTGGGCGACTTCGGTAGCGCGACTGAGGCTATGCGAATCATCGACCTCTTTGCGCTTCTGGTTTTCGCCAAAAATCTGGACCACTGCAAGTTTCGACTTTTGCAACACTATCGAGAGCAGAGCGGACAGCCTGTTTGGTTTGATCGGATTATGAGTACACGCCCTAGTTTAGCAGCCGCTTCGCCAGCTCTTCGAACATCATCCGGTTGCCTTGCGCCGAGAAATGATCGTCGCCGACGATGTAGAGATGCTCGTACCAATCCTTGTCGGCGTCAGCGGCGGCGAAGACGGCCGGGAACAGGTCGATGAAGGCCTTGCAGTGTCCGGGGCAGAACTCGCGCCATAGCCGGACCTGCTTGCTGTCGCGATCGTTCTGCGCGATCTGCTGCGCCCAGGGGTAGACCACGATGGTGAGCGGGATGTTGCGGCTCGCCAAGAGGTCGGAGAGCTTCGTCATGTTGGCAAGCGAGCGCGCAATGCCGCCGTCGACGCCGAGCGGGCGATATTTCGCCGGATCGGGATTGGCGGTGGTCCAGCCGATCCGGTTGTGATCGTCGTTGATGGCGTGACGCTTGTTGCCGAGTTTCGTCTGGAACCAGCGCTTGACGATCAGGCGGACGCGGTTGGTGACGGCGAAATGGTCGATGAAGAAATCGCGTTTGATCGCGGGTTCCGGCACCGACCCCGGCGGCGTGTTGCAATACGTCCGGTATTTCGGATCCTCGTCGATGCAGAAATAGGAGCTCGCCTCATCCTCGACGTCGGAACTGTCCGAAAGCAGCACGACCTCGTCGAACTGCAAGCCCTTGTCCAGGAGATATTTGATCTTGGCGTAGTAGATCGTGGGCGAATAGGAGGCGACGCCGGCATTCAGGAACTCGACTTTACTGGATCGCTTCGCGCCCTCCTGCGCGAGCAGCCCTGCGAAAGTGTTCTCGAAGGGCTGGCCGATTCCTTCGGTGAAGGAATCGCCGATCAGCAGGATGCGGCGCGATGCCGATTTCAGCGGCACCTCGCGCGTGGACGCATCCTTGAAACCGAGGCTGTCGGTGATCAGCGGATAGCGCGCTTCGCCCCAGACGTCGAAGCCGTCGAAATTGGCGGCGAAGCCGTGGTCGTAGACGGGATCTGTAGATGCGCGCCACGCGCGCCTGCTCCTGTCCCTGAGTGAAGCTCGACCAGGCAAAGTCGAAGATCGAGAAACAGCGCGAGGCAATAGGCGGCCATCGTCGTGTTCATCAGGACCCGCCTCGGCGCGAAGGCGCGGCTGAGCAAGCTGCCTTCAGGGCGAGAGAGCGGTTTTTCGGGCGTCGTTTCCTGCATGTCCAAACGCTTCGCAACCGCGCCGTTCGGGCCGGAATCGGCCCAAAAAACCCCGCGACCTTCCCGTTTGCACCTGATAAAGCACGCGGGACCTGAACGGGGTCTTGTCGACAGTTGTGATGGCGCAGTCAACCCACGAGAATTTCAGCCGGGATGAGGCGGTCTCACCCGGTTCCGATCGCAATTTCGGTCTGGTCATGGCGGGCGCGCTGGCGCTGCTCAGCGTGCTCAATGGCTGGCACCATGGGCGGCTGTGGCCGTGGACGGCGACCGTCGCCATCGCCTTTGTTGCCGCGGCATGGCTGAAGCCATCGGCACTTCGTCCGCTGAACATCGTCTGGATGAAGTTCGGGCTTCTCCTGCACAAAATTGTCAATCCGATCGTGATGGGCTTGCTGTTCTTCGGCACGATCTGGCCGACCGGCCTCGTGATGCGGTTGCGCGGCCGTGACCTGTTGCGGCTCAAGCGCGAACCGGCCTCGACCAGCTACTGGATCGCGCGGCCTCCGGGGCCAGAGCCCCAGACCATGAAAGACCAGTTCTGATGACCGACTTCCTCGCCGAGCTCTGGCGCTTCATGCGCGCGCGCAAGAAGTTCTGGCTGCTGCCGATCCTGATCATGATGGTGGTGTTCGGCGGCCTTGTCGTCCTGACAAAAGGCAGCGCGCTGGCGCCGTTCATTTACACGCTGTTCTGAGCCATGCGCATTCTCGGCATCTCCGCCTTTTATCACGACAGCGCGGCCGCGCTGGTCGAGGACGGCCGCATCGTCGCGGCCGCGCAGGAGGAACGCTTCACCCGCAAGAAGCACGACGCGTCGTTCCCGCACAATGCGATCGGCTATTGCCTGGATGCAGTCGGCGCAAAACTGTCCGGGATCGATCACGTCGCCTTCTACGACAAGCCGTTCCTGAAATTCGAGCGGCTTGCTCGAAACCTATGTCGCGATGGCGCCGCGCGGCTTCACCTCGTTCAAGATGGCGATCCCGCTTTGGTTGAAGGAGAAGCTGTTCCAGAAGAGCCTGCTGCGGAAAGAGCTCAAGACGTTCGACGAGGAGATATCGGTCGAGAAGCTGCTGTTCACCGAGCATCATCTGAGCCATGCGGCATCCGCGTTCTTTCCGTCGCCGTTCGAGAAGGCGGTGGTGCTGACCATGGACGGTGTCGGCGAATGGGCGACGACGTCGGCGGCGCTCGGCGACGGCAACAAGCTCGAAATCTTCCAGGAGATTCACTTTCCCCATTCGCTGGGGCTGCTCTATTCGGCGCTGACCTACTACACCGGCTTTAAGGTCAATTCCGGCGAGTACAAGGTGATGGGGCTCGCGCCCTATGGCGAGCCGAAATACGCAAAACTCATCCTGGACAATCTGATCGACCTCAAGCCGGACGGCTCGTTCCGGCTCGACATGTCCTATTTCGACTATTGCACCGGGCTCACCATGACCAACGAGCGGTTCGCGAAACTGTTCGGCGAGCCCGTGCGCACGCCCGACAAGCTTCTCACTGACTTTCACATGGACATGGCGGCCTCGATCCAGGCGGTGCTGGATGAAGCGGTGCTGCGGCTGACGCGCAGCCTCGCGAAGGAGACCGGCGCGCGCAATCTGTGTCTCGCCGGCGGCGTCGCACTGAACTGCGTCGCCAACGGCAAGGTGCTGCGCGACGGCAAGTTCGACAATGTGTGGATCCAGCCGGCGGCGGGCGATGCCGGTGGCGCAGTCGGCGCGGCGCTGGCCGCCTACCACCAGTTCAAGGGACAACCGCGCACGGTCAACTCCAACGACGCGATGTCCGGCGCTTTCCTCGGTCCGCAATATGCGCAAGCCGATAGCGAGCAGCGGCTGAAAGCCGCGGGCGCGCGCTTCACTGTCATGAGCGAAGGCGCGATGGTTGAGGCTACCGCAAAGGCGCTGGCCGACCAACTCGCGGTCGGCTGGTTTCAGGGCCGGATGGAATTCGGTCCGCGCTCGCTCGGCGCGCGCTCGATCCTCGGCGATCCCCGCTCGGCGACCATGCAGAAGAACCTCAATCTCAAGGTCAAGTATCGCGAGAGTTTTCGGCCCTTCGCGCCGGCCGTGCTGCGCGAGGACGTCGCCGAGTGGTTCGAGCTGGACTCCGACAGCCCCTACATGCTGCTCGTCGCCGATGTCCGCAAAGACCGGCGGCGGGAGATGAGCGCGGCCGAGCAACTGCTGTTCGGCATCGACAAGCTCAATGTCTCGCGCTCGGAGATTCCGGCGGTGACGCATATCGACTTCTCCGCCCGCATCCAGACCGTCAGCGAAATAACCAATCCGCTGTTTCATCGCCTGCTGACGGAGTTCAAGCGGCTGACCGGATGTCCGGTGCTGGTCAACACCAGCTTCAACGTGCGCGGCGAGCCGATCGTCTGCACGCCGGAGGATGCTTTCCGCTGCTTCATGGGCAACGAGCTCGACCTCTTGGTGGTCGGCAATTGCGTGCTGCGGAAGGCCGAGCAGGATGCATCGCCCTGAAGCAGGATTACAGCTCGGCGTTTGAACTGGATTAGGGTCTCCAGAGACACATGCAGTGATGTCAGGTCCGGCTGTGGTGGGTGCCGGCCCGATTGCTTTTGGAGACGGCCATGAAAACCACCTGCTTTGCCTTGCTTTTGCTGTTTGCGGCCGCGGCGGGCGCTCACGCAGCGCCATCCGGCCCGCCGGCCGGATTTGCGATGGAAGCCGACTACAGCGAGAAATCGCCTGACGGCGCCACGACCGTCGAGCAATACAAGAAGGTCGCGCCCGACGAGAGCTATAACTGGCAGTTCTGGGCGCGCCGCGCCGACAGCTTCTCCTTCCTCGCGCCGGAGCAGGAGAACTATCCCGCCGATTTCCGCTTCACCAATGACGGCCGCTGGCTGGTGCGCATGCAGAAGACCGGCTCGGGCGAACTCACCAGCTATCTCTACAAGCTCGGGCCTGATGGCTTCGAGTCTGCGACCAAAAAACCGATCGGCGATCTCGCCTGGGCGTTCTTCTACAGCCAACCGGAATCCCGCAAGATCATGAAGCCGGACTTCCACATGGGCGCGGGCCTGCTGAAAGGGACTCCGGAGAACTATCGCAACCTCGGCGTCAATTGGCCGGAGAATCGCTACATCGTCATCTCGCTCTGGGGCGAGGTCGAGCCCACCAAGAAGCACCACCAGCTTTCCACCGTGCGCGGCTGGCGCATGCGCTACGATCTGGAGCAGGGCAAGTTCGATGTGCCGGCGGAATTCCTCAAGAACAATGCGGACGCGCTGAAGCCGTCGTCCCCTTAGCGCTTCTTGAGCGCTGCGACCCGCACCGGACGCTTGGGCGCCGCAGCGGCATGTGCTGCGGACTTCCCGCTGGGTGCGGCGGCATGCGACCCGCGCCGCGCCGGCGCGACATGGGCGATACGGGCCCGGCCGTGTCCGCTCGGCGTAGCTTCGAGGGCCACGGCCACGCGAGGCGCGCTTCGGTCTGTCGTCATCATCGGCAGCGGCGATAGCGGCGCGCGACGGAGGCGTGACGCGGAACGCAGCATGCGCATCCTCGGGCACCGTGAACAGGGCTTCCGCCGGCACCGGCAAGGCTTCGGCTGAAGTCTGAACGGTGATGTCGGGCGCGCGCGGCCATGGCGGCTCCTCTGGCAGCGGCACGGCGCCGCGATTCCTCGCGCGCGCGAGCGGCTCGGACGACAGCAGCAGCTTGCCGTCCGGGGAATTGAAATCCGACAGCGCGGGGGCCGCGAGCGTGTCAGTCTCGGCAAATACGAATTCGGGAACCTTCGGCCAGCGGGCGATCGGCACGGATTCGGACGTCGGATTGAACTTCCAGTCCTGCGGATCGGTCGGCGTGGCCGGCTCCTGCAGGGTGGCGGGCACGACTTGCACGATCTTGTAGCCCCGCGCCTTCATCTCGTGCAGGATCTTCGGCAAGGCGGCCGCGGTGCGGGCCTGGATGTCGTGCAGCAGCAGGATGCCTTTGCCGTGCGCCTCCAGACGCTTCATCGCGAGATCGTAGACCCGCGCCGAGGAGATATGGTGCCAGTCGTCGGCAAGGAAATCCGCACTCCAGATCTGGATGCCCCGACCGGCCAGATATTCCTCGACGCCATCGGCGCGTAGCAGGCCCGGTATTCGGAAGAACGGCGCGATCGCGGTGGGGTCGCTCAGGGCCGACGAGATCGAGGCGATGCCGTCGTTGATCTGCTTCGCCGCGTCCTCGACCGACATTTTGTGGAAGGTCAGCGGGTGGGTCTGGCTGTGCGAGCCGATGGTATGGCCGGCCGCCACGAGCTTGCGGACGCCTTCCGGATTGGCGCGGGCCTGCTCGCCGATCAGGAAGAAGGTCGCCTTCGCGCAATTGTCGGCGAGCGTCTGCAAGACCTGGTCGCTGTTGCGCGGCAGCGGACCGTCATCGAAAGTCAGGACCACCTCGTGATCCCTGAGCGGCAGGGTTTCCGGATACTGCATCGTCCCGATGCGCGGATGCTCGCGCGGATCGACCACGAGGGTGCGCTCGGTGCCGATCGCGTCGGGATGGCCGGGGCAATCCGCGGCCAGCGCGCCCGTAGCAGCGAGGCTCGCGAAAAGCCCGAGGCTGAGGATCGTCGATGATCGCATCCAGAAGGCAATTTTATCGATCATGACGCACCGTCTTCATTCCCAACTGACGCCCTTGGGCTCTCATCCAACGTTCGAGTGTGTCGAAATATGTCTCGGATGCTGTTCGAAGGGTTCACAATTAGACGATCATCGCATGCCGCACCGTGAACGCAGGCCCGAATTGGCGATTTTCACAGCTGTTTTGAGCCCACTGTCCCCGAAACGCCACACCACCATTTGATGAGGGTTAATGCGGGTTCAACTCGGGCTCGCCCGCGGCGTTTGCCGGCACCAGATGAACCACGCGATACTTGTGCGCCTTCAGGTAATGCAGGAAGGCCGGCAACATGTCGGCGGTGGTGGGTCGCGGATCGTGCAGCAGGATGATGCCGCGGTTGACGAGTTTTAGCCGCTTGACCAGCAGTTGCAGTTCCTGCCGGGGCGTCATCCTGATCCAGTCGTTGGCCAACAGATCGGTCGAGAACACGCTGATGCCGCGCGAGCGCAGCAGATCGAGGGTCGCTTGCGTCGATTCGAAGCCGGGAAAGCGGAAGAACGGCGTCGACGGCGTCGTGGTCTCGATCCCGTGTTCCGCCATCTCGACCGCCGAAATGCCGTGATCGATTTCCTCGACGGCGTCCGCATGAGGCACTCGCCGCAGGCTGAAATGCATCCAGGTGTGATGCCCGAGCGAGTGGCCCGCAGCCGCGGTGGCCCGCACGATCCGTGGGAATTCCGAGGCCGGCCTGCCGATCAGGAAGAACGTCGCGCGCACGCACTCCTTTGCCAGGGTCCGCAGCACGCGAGGCGTTGTCGCCGGCCACGGTCCGTCGTCGAACGTCAGCACCACCTCGTGATCCCCAAGCGGCAGGGTCTGCGCAAAATCCCTGCGGCCGATCCGCGGCCAGGTCGCGGGATCGACCGTCATCACGCGCGAGGTGCCGAGCGTTCCCTTGCGCGGGCAATCGGCGGCCTGCGCGGCCGCGGCCCACACCAGCATGGCAAGCACCGCGGCCGATGCACGGCCGGGCCTGCGAGCCATTGTCTGCCGGCGCACATTTGGCATTGCGCTTGCCGTTGCCCATTGGGTATTGCGTGCGGGCATAGCTCAGACGAGTTGAACCCATCTGTCAAACGGCGAGGGCACCATGGTCGACGAGACGGACACTGCCCGGCCTGCCGAAGCGTCCATCCTCGAGCGCCTGCCGATGCGCAATGAGGAAGGCGACATCCGACCCGAATTCATCGAAGAGATCACCCGTTGCATCAGGGCTGACGACGCGACGTTCCTGCGCGAGGTTGTCGCCGAGTTGCACGAAGCCGACCTCGGCGACCTGATCGAAGTGCTGGAGCCGGACGACCGTGTCAGCCTGGTGGAACTGACCGGCGCCGATTTCGACTTCTCGGCTCTCAACGAGGTCGACGACGCCGTCCGCGAGGAGATCCTTGAAGAGCTGGAGCCGGAGACCGTTGCGGAAGGCGTTCGCGAACTCGAGTCCGACGACGCGGTCGAACTGCTCGAAGACCTCGACGAAGCCGACCAGGTGGAAATCCTGGAAAAGCTGCCGCCGCCCGAGCGCATCGCGATCGAGCGTCGGCTGCTTTATCCCGAGAATTCCGCCGGCCGGCGCATGCAGACCGAATACATCACCGTTCCGCCGGATTGGACGGTTGGCCAGGCCATCGACTACATGCGCGAGACGCCTGACTTGCCCGACCGGTTTTATGAAATCTACGCGGTCGACGCCAACAGGCGCTGGCAGGGCGCGATCTCGCTCGACGTGCTCCTGCGCTCACGCCGGCCGGTGCCGCTTGCCGATCTCATCGACGAGGATCGCCGCCGCGTCGCCGTGACCGATGATCTCGAAGAGGTGGCGCGGCTGTTCGGCAAGTACAATCTGGTCGCGGCGCCCGTGGTTGATGCCGAGGACCGGTTGGTCGGCGTCATCACCGTCGACGACGTCGTCGACGTGATCGAGGAGGAGGCGGACGAGGATCTCAAGGCGCTCGGCGGCGTCACCAGCGACGAAGAACTGTCCGACAATGTCTGGACCATCGCCAAGGGCCGCTTCAACTGGCTGTTGGTCAATCTTGCGACCGCCTTCCTCGCGTCCTCCGTGCTCGGCCTGTTCGAGGGACAATTGGAAAAGATGGTGGCGCTCGCGGTGCTGGCGCCGATCGTGGCAAGCCAGGGCGGCAACGCCGCGACCCAGACCATGACGGTCGCCGTCCGCGCGCTGGCGACCCGCGAGCTCGGATCGAGCAATGCGATGCGCGTCGTCATCCGCGAAGCGCTGGTGGGCCTTGTCAACGGCCTCGCGTTTGCCGTGATCACCGGCGTCGCGGCGGTGGCGTGGTTCAAAATTCCCGGGCTCGGAATCGTGATCGGGCTTGCGATCATCTGCAATCTCGTCGCCGGCGCGCTCGGCGGGATCCTGATCCCGATGGTGCTGGAGCGGGTGAGGGCCGATCCTGCGGTGGCTTCGGGGACATTCGTCACGACCATCACCGATGTGGTCGGCTTCTTCTCTTTCCTCGGCATCGCCACGCTTTGGTTCGGTCTGAAATAGATTCAGTCGAACAATCACTTATATCGTTAATCGGACCTTAACGGGCTTCGCCGATGATGTTTCCCTCGACTTGGGGTGAGATCATGCGCTTGCGGCTGAAGGCGGACGGACGGATCGTCGAATTGCGGGACGGGCGGGAGTTCCCACTGCAGCCGGCAATGCAAGCGGGCGAGGCCGGTCCGGTCGAGGTGCGCGATCTTCGCCGTCGCGCGCAGCTGACGCAGCAGGAGTTTGCCGCGCGGCTCGGCGTTCCCGTCGAAACCATCCGGAACTGGGAACAGGGCAAGCGCGCGCCACGCGGGCCGGCGCGAGCGTTGCTCGCCGTGATCGCGCATTCGCCCGAGATGGTGTTTGCCGCACTCGCCAAGGCCTGATCATCGCATCATAATGCGGGTGTTGGAGTGTACCCGCAGATGCAGTTCGTCGAAGCCAATGGCGCAAAAATTCCCTCCATCGGGCTCGGCACCTGGGAGCTGCGCGGGCGGACCTGCGCCCGCATCGTCGAGCAGGCGGTGAAGCTCGGCTATCGCCACTTCGACACTGCGCAAATCTACGAGAACGAGCGCGAGGTCGGCGAAGGCGTTCGCGCCTCCGGTATCAAACGCGACGAAATGTTCGTGACCACCAAGGTCTGGACCACGCATTTCGCACCCAACGAACTCGAGCGTTCCGCCAAGGAGAGTCTCGTCAAGCTGCGCATGCCCTATGTCGATCTGTTGCTGCTGCATTGGCCCAATCCGCACGTGCCGCTGCCGGAGACGCTGGGCGCGCTGGCACGCGTCAAGCAGGCGGGCCTGGCTCGCCACATCGGGGTGTCGAATTTCACGGTGGCGCTGATCGAGGAGGCGGTCGCCGCCAGTCCGGAGCTGCTCGCCTGCGATCAGGTCGAGTACCATCCCTATCTCGACCAGACCAAGGTGAGGGAGGCCTGCGCGCGGCATCAGATGGCGCTGGTCGCCTATAGCCCGGTCGCCCGGGGCAGGGTCAAGGGCGACCGCACGCTGGCGCGGATCGGCGAGCGCTATAGCAAGAGCGCGGCGCAGGTGTGCTTGCGCTGGCTGGTCCAGCAAAATGTTTGCGCGATCCCGCGCACCTCACGCATCGAACGGCTGTCGGAGAACATCGATATTTTCGATTTTTCGCTCGATGAGGACGATATGACCGCGATTGCGAGCCTGGCCACCGCGAAGGGCCGGTTCACCGATTACGGTTTTGCGCCGAAATGGGATTGAGGCCGGACCACTAGCTTGTGCTAAGATTGCGGCAGGGGCGTTACATAACATTGACCGAACATGGTGGGAATTCGGCAATATCTGCGGCCGGATATCGCGGCGTCGGCGATCGTGCATCTGTCGATCGTGGCGCTGGTGTTCGTCTATGCCGAAGCCCATCCGTTCGGCAGCGTGCCGGTCCAGGCGGTCAATGTCGACATCGTCACCCCCGACGAGATCGAGAAGAAGCCCGCGCCCGAGCCGTCGCCGTCCCCGCAACTGCCGGCCGATTTGCGCGCGTTGACAAAGCCAGCGGAAACGCCGCCGCTCCCCGCTGCGCAGGCCGCGAAGGACCCGCCACGGCAGGCGGCGCGTCAGGGCCGCAAGGAGGCGGCAATCGCGCCAAAGCCGGAGCCGCCGGGGCCACCGTCCCCGCCGCAAGCCCAAGCCCAGACCCAAGGCCAGACCCAGGTCGCGCCGCAGCCGAACCCGGTCCCGATGCAAGCGCCATCGCCGTCATCAGGTTATGTGCCGCCTGAGCCTGATGTGACCGTCAAATACAACGTCATGCTCGGCCTTCCCGAGGCGCTGCCGCCGTCCGTACTCTCGGCGGATGCCGGCGACAGGAAGGGCGACGGCGGCGATGCCGCCGCCAAGGCCGAGGTCGGCACCGACATGGTCAGCGCGTTTCGCGGCCGTATCAGGCAATGTTCGAAGCTGCCGCCCTCGCTCGCGCCGACGGACGATCTGTTCGTCAAGATGCGGATCCTGATGACACCTGACGGCAGGCTGGCAAGGGAGCCGATCGCGAAGGAGGGCAGCGCCTCCATGAAAGCCATCGACCTCAAGGAAGCCGCCGTCGCGGCGCTCTCCGCCTGCCAGCCCTACACGATGTTGCCGCCGGAGAAATACAGCGAGTGGAAGGTGATCGATCTCACCTTCACGCCGCGCGACTTCAACTCCTAGCTTGTTGTCTTGCGCGTGATCTCCGCGCAAACGCGTTCCGCGTTTGTCGCGAGGGAAAACCGCTGCACACTTTTCCGGATCACGCGCCCATTGCGCGCCACGCGTTTGAAGCAAACTGCCGCCGCCAGGTCACGACCACGACCAGTGCCGTGGTGAAGAACAGCACCCACGGGCTGACGAACCAGCCGAGATAGCCGAGCGCGAAGAAGAACGCGCGCTGGCCGCGGTTGAAATGCCGGCCCGCCGACTCGAACAGGCGCGCGGTGCGCAGCACGTGCGCCTCGGCCTCCGCCGTATCGCGCTCGGAGGTCAGCGGCATCGCGCCGACCAGGATCGCGACGTAGTTGAACAACCGGTAGGACCAGGCGAATTTGAAGAAGGCGTAAATGAAGATCAGGATCAGCCCGACGCATTTCATCTCCCACAACGCCGGCGACGGGCTGATGTCGACCGGCAATTTGCTCAGCACTGCGAGCGCGTCGTTGGTGGCGCGCAGCAATGCGAGCCCGCCGCCGATCGCGAGCAGGCTGGTGGAGGCGAAGAACGCCGTGCCGGTTTGCAGCGAGATCACCACCTGCATGTCGACCATCCGCGCCTCGCGATCGAGCAGGCGGCGCGCCCAGACCTCGCGGTAGACGTTCATCCGCGACGACAGGCTGTTGCGCCCGTAGGCGGTGTGCTCCAGCGTGAAGCCGTAAGTGACCCACTCGATCACGAAGAAGCTGACCGCCAGAATGTCGACCCAGTGAGACCCCATGCTGTATCCCTTGCCTGACGCGGCCCGAAGCCTTAGGCATCGAACCAGATCATACGGATGTCTCCAATGACTTTGAAGCTCGTGATCGGCAACAAGAACTATTCGTCGTGGTCGATGCGGCCGTGGCTGGCGCTGCGCGCCAGCTACATCCCCTTCGAGGAGATTTTCATTCCGCTCTATACCGGCCCCGCCGACAAGGAGCGTATCCTGAGCTTCACGCGCTCGGGCAAGGTGCCGTGCCTGATCGACGGCGACATCGCCGTGTGGGATTCGCTGGCGATCATCGAATACGTCGCCGAACGCTTTCCGCAGGCGAAGCTGTGGCCGGAAGATCGCGCCGCGCGCGCGCATGCGCGGTCGATCTCGGCCGAAATGCATTCCGGCTTTCTGCCGCTCCGCAACGAATGCGGCATGAACCTGCACCGGCCGATCGGTGCTGTTGCGCTGTCCGACGACGCGCGCGCCAACATCGCGCGCATCGACCAGATCTGGAACGAATGCCGCGCGCGATACGGCAAGTCGGGCCAGTTCCTGTTCGGCGCCTTCGGCGCGGCGGACGCGATGTTTGCCCCCGTCGTGCATCGTTTCCGTACCTATGCGGTCGATGTCAGCCCGGTCGCAAGGGCCTACATGGAGGCCATGATGGCGCAGCCCGCCTTCGCGGAATGGACCAAAGCGGGGCTTGCGGAGACGATCGTCATCGCGAAGTTCGAGACCGTCTGATTGCAGAAAATGTGACAACGAGCGTGGCTTGACGGACGCGCTGGAACGCAGTCGAACTCCGTCTCGCGCGTCAGACGGATTGACGGCACAAAAGGAGAGGATCGCCATGGGTATTCTCGATTCACTGGAAAGTTCGGGCATCCTCGGTCAGCTCGGCGCGGCCGTGCTTCCGGCCGTGCTGGGTGATGTGATGGGCAGCGGCGGGCAGGGTGGTCTCAATGCCATTGTCGCCAAGCTGCAGCAGGCCGGCCTTGGCGATATCGCCAAGTCCTGGGTCGGGACGGGCCAGAACCTTCCAATCACCGCTGACCAACTGAAGCAGGTGCTCGGCAGCGACGCCGTCCGGCAGCTCGCGGCGAAATACAATATCCCGATCGACCAGGTCGCCGAGGTCTTGGCCCATCAGCTGCCGCTGGCGGTCGACAAGGCCAGCCCGGATGGCAAACTGCCGCACGGGGCCTAACGGAACTCTGCCGCAAAAAAAACATGGTTCGGGAGACCCGCCAATCGGCCCCGAGCCCCGGATTTCAGCCTATCCATCTGAAAGAACTGACATATCCGCACATTTGCCATGTCCTGATGTGACTGGCCAAAAAGCGACTCCGCGTGCTATAGAACGGCCGTGTTTGCGATCGGCTTCGCTGCGGGACCATGGCGCGAACCGGCGTTTCTGTGATGGAGAGGGCGTTAATGCACAAGTATCCTGTTGGGGCGACCGTCTATTTTACGGCGAGCAACGTCTCGCGCCCGGCCGCGACCGGCACCTATGAGGTGATCCGCCAGCTTCCCTCCGAGGGCGACGACTGCCAGTACCGGATCAAGAGCTCGACGGAAGCGTTCGAGCGTGTCGCCCGCGAAAGCCAACTCGCCGCGTCCTGACTTCCGATCGTAGGCGAGCGCGCCGTACGAACAGCTTGACGTAGCGGAACTTTCGCGTCGTCAAAACGCCTCGTTTGCAGAACCAATCTGCAGCAGCCGGATGCGTGATGGCATCGGCTTTCGTTGCTCTGCGTGAAGGGACGTCGCGCATGAACTGGACATGGCTGGGACCGCTGGATCAGATCTGGCGTTCGCCGGAATTTCCGATGTGGGCGACGCTGGGCGCCGCCGGCTTCTTCGCGCTTATCCTGCTCATCACGCTGTTGCGCGCCGAGAAGTCGGTCGCCAACGGCGCCCTAACCGTGATCACGCTGCTTGCGGTCGGAGTCGCGGTCGCTGCGACCATTCGCGGCTACGGTCCGCTCGCGCATACGAACACCGCTTCGGTCGATCGGCATCCCGCGGTCATGTCCACGACGACGGTTTCGTTGCCGGCCTTGGCTTGCGTCGACGACATCGCGGGCGATGCGGTTGCCGCGGCCTGCGAGAAGGCGGTGTTTGCGTCCGCGGATTCGACCGCCGCCGCGGTCAATCACATGGCGCAGATGATCACGCGCCTGACCTCCTATGGCGACGCGGGAGCGGTTCAGAAGACCATGACGCCGGAGCTGCAGGGGATGCGCAAGGCGATCGAGCGCGACCGCTACGGCCTGGTGGCCCAGGTGTTGCTGGCGCGCGACCGCTGCACGCCGACGCAATGCCCGGCGTTCCGCTCCTTGACCGACAATCACCAGATCATCACCAACATGGACGAGCACGCCTATGACGTGCTGGTGTCGCGTTACGCCGCTGCCTGGAACGCGCCGCCGCCCGCGGCCGGGGCGGTCGCCATGCTGCCGTCGTCGATGCCGACCGGCCGGCCCACCAATGCGGACTTTCCGAGCGCCGCCTCGACCCCGCCGGTCAGCATCATGACGCCCGAGCCGGGCACTCCGGGTGCGGGCCGGGCGGGGTCTGGCGCGGGCGCTCCGAAGGCCGCGGCTCCGCCTCCGGCCGCAGCCGAGGCGAAACCGCCGGCTGCGCCGAAGAAGCAGGCGGCCAAGAAGCCGGCTGCGCCGACCTCGATCGCGCCAGCTGCCGCGCCTGCTGCGGGGACTTCCAACGACGATCAGTGACAAATTCCGGGCGCGCGCGAAAAAGTGCGTGCAAATCCCTGTTTCCAGTGCCGTTTTGGGTTTGACATCGTGCCTGCCTGCCGTGAATGACTGCAGGCAGCTCTCAATTGCGCGCGTGACCTGAAACCCATGCCCCTCCACTTGCTCAAGCTCTCCGTAGGCTGCGATTCCGTCACTGAGCTGAAGGGATGGATCGCCGAGCGGATGAAAACCGCCAAGAAGAAGGGACTGCCGCAGCGGCACGTCCACGTCACCCGCATGACGCCGAAGCGGGTCGACGACATCCTGGCCGGCGGCTCGATCTACTGGGTGATCCGCGGCGAGATCGCCGCGCGGGAGAAGATCATTGCGATCGAGCCGTTCCGCGACAAGGACGGGATCGGGCGCTGCCGCCTGGTGATGCAGCCCAAGGTGATCGCGGTGTCGCCGCGGCCGATGCGGCCGTTCCAGGGTTGGCGCTACCTGACCGACAATTCGGCGCCGGCCGACCTCGCCAAGGCCGCGGCCGGCGCGATCGCGGCCATGCCTGAGCCGATGCGGCGCGAGCTGCGCGACCTCGGCCTGCTCTAGACCTCGTCCGACCTAGACCGCGATATTGTCGATCAGCCGGGTCTTGCCGAGCCGGGCTGCGACCAGAATGCGCATCGCCCCGTGCTTGATCGACGCGACCGGAGCCAGGCTTTCGGCGTGGCGCAGCTCGAAATAATCCAGCGCAAAGCCGGCCGCCTTGATCATCTCGCTGCCCGCCAGCATGGCGGTCTCCACATCGTCGCCGGCGCGCAGCCGCGAGGCGCTCGCTTTCATCGCGCGGAACAGTTCGCTCGCCATCCGCCGCTCGTCGCCGGAGAGATAGACGTTGCGCGACGACATCGCGAGCCCGTCGCGCTCGCGCATCGTCTTCGATCCGATCACCTTGACGCCGAGGTCGAGGTCGGCCGCCATGCGCGTCACCACCCGAAGTTGCTGGTAATCCTTTTCGCCGAAGATTGCGAAATCCGGCCGTACCTGCGTGAAAAGCTTGCCGACGACGGTCGCGACCCCGCCGAAGAAATGCGGACGAAAACGATCTTCCAAACCTGCGGTTGCCGGACCTTCCGGCACGATACGCGTGGCGAAGCCGTCCGGATACATGATCTTGACGTCCGGATTCCAGACCAGATCGACGCCCTCCGCCGACAGCTTCGCCATGTCGGATTTCCACGTGCGCGGATAGGACGAAAAGTCTTCGCTCGGCGCGAATTGCGCCGGGTTGACGAAGATCGAAACCACCACCTTCGCCGCGCGCCGCTTTGCCAGCCGCACCAGCGACACATGCCCGTCATGGAGCGCACCCATCGTCGGCACCAGCGCGACCGTCGCTTTCCTGGCGCGAAAGCCGTCGATGGCTCTCCGCAGCGCGGGGACGGTGCGGGCGATGATGGGGCTGCGGCGCATTGGCATCAATCAGTTGGGGATGGCGTTCAACGGCTTCGCCGCGTGACGATAGAATCCGACATTATCAAGCCCGTCGCTCTGCCGCCAAGCGCGGGAGCTGAGCCCCGGCGGCAGCGCGGACAGGCGAAAGCCTTGCAAAGATCCGCAGAGATTGTGGGATCGATCACAGACCGCGCGTTGCGAGTAGGCATTCATGATTAAGCAACACCGGCTATGATTTGAGTATGGTGGCGCGCATTTGACTTGACCGGCGGCGCGCGTGACTTGAAGATATCCACAGGGGTTGAGCGATGCTGGTGCAGACGAGTCAAGGACAGTCCGGGTCGGCCCATGTGGTCGTCCTGGGCAACGAGAAAGGCGGGTCGGGCAAGTCCACCACCGCCCTGCACATCGCTGTTGCCCTGTTGAAGGCCGGCCAGCGGGTCGCCACCATCGACCTCGATTGCCGCCAGCAGAGTTTCACCCGCTACATCAACAATCGCGCCGCCTGGGCCCGCCGTACCGGGCTCAGCCTCGAAATCCCGGTGCACCGGCTGATCAAGCTTGGCGAGACCATGCAGATTGCCGACAACGAGAACTCCGAATTCCAGCAGTTCATGGATGCCGTCAGCGAGGTCGAACGCACCTTCGACTTCATCGTGATCGATACGCCGGGCACCGACAGCTATCTGATGCGTCTGGCGCATTCGATGGCCGATACGCTGGTCACCCCGATCAACGACAGCTTCCTCGATTTCGACGTGCTGGGCACCGTCGATCCGCAGACCTATGCGGTGACCGGCGAGAGCCATTACTCCGAGATGGTGCGCGATACCCGCCGCAAGCGCCGCCAGCTCGACGGCGCCACCACCGACTGGATCGTGGTCCGCAATCGCCTGTCGATGATCGGCTCGCGCAACAAGCAGCTCGTCGCCGACGGCCTCAACGAGCTGTCGTTCCGCCTCGGCTTCCGCTCGGTGGACGGCTTTGCCGAGCGCGTCGTCTACCGCGAGTTCTTCCCGCGCGGGCTGACGGCGCTCGACGATATCGACGAAGCCACGCTCGGGACCCGGCCGAATCTCGGCCATGTCACCGCCCGGGAAGAGGTGACGACCCTGCTGCGCCAGCTCAAGCTGCCGCTGGACGAGCGCGGCCGCCGCCGTGCCGCAAACCGGGTCGAATGGTTCAACCAGGTCGACAAGCCCCTCGAAGTCCACGACATTCTGGGCGCCTGAGCCCAACCTCGCCCGCTGCGTTTGGTATGCCACCGCGGCGACTTGCGCGGGAACGCGCTTTGGCCACGATTTTACCCGGCCTTTACCCCGAAATTGAACCGGCCCTTCAGGGCTGGCGTCCCATTGTTGCGGCCGCCATGTCCATGGATTTGCGGGGTTGCGCAAGGAGTAGCTGCATCGCACAACGTTCAGGCGGCGTGTTCACAACTTTTAGACTTCCAGTCACTCCTCCGCGACGTATATTAAGGAACTAAACAACACTGCGAGAGTCCGAGACGCCAAACGGACTTACAGGGACCGCCATGAAGCGTGGAATTTACGTTCTGCTTTCAGTCAGCGCGCTGCTGGTCGTGGGCTATTTCACGGCGAGCAAATGGGCGATCCGTCATCAATCGATCACGTTCAATGATCCCGAACGCGACAACCGTCCGGTCGCGGTCGACATCGCCGTTCGCCGCGATCGGGAGATGCAGGCTGACGCCGGACTGCTGAAGCTGCCGGTGGCGATCTTCAATCACGGCAACACCGTCAAGAACACCGAGTATTCCTTCCTCGCAAACATGATGGCCGCGCGCGGCTACATGGTGATCAGCATTCAGCACGATCTGCCGACCGACGCGCCGATGGTGACCAAGGTCGGCGAGATCTTTGTCGGCCGCCTGACGCAAATCCAGCGCGGCGTCGCCAACATCAAGTTTGCCGTACACGAGATGCGCGATGTCGAACCCAACGCGGACTACGATCACCTCACCGTGGTCGGGCATTCCATGGGCGGCGACATCACCATGTATTTCGCCAAGCAATATCCCGAGGTCGTCAAGAAGGTCGTGACGCTGGACAATCTTCGCGTGCCCTTCACCACCGCGGGCAAATTCAAGATTCTCTCGTTCCGCTCCAAGGACCCGCAATTCAAGACCGATCCCGGCGTGATTCCGAGCGCGGATGAGTGCGAGAAGGCGGGCATCACCGTCGTGAACACGGCTTTCGGTCACAACGACATGCGTGACACCGGATCGGAAGAAGCCAAGACCTCGATCCAGGGCATGCTCGACAAGTTCCTCGACACCACCGACAACTCCGATATCGCGCCGGTCGAAGTGAAGACCCAGAACGCTATCGTCGATCCCGGACCTGTTCCGGTTTACGTCCCGACCGGCAAGGATGCGGGGCAAAAGAAGACCCTGACGCATTAGGCGTCGGTATCGTCGGCGTGCTAGATTGCCGGTGAGCGCCGATGCCCCGCGAACCCACAAAACCCGCTTCCGATGCGGTCGCTGCTTCGAAGGATGCAGCGAAGTCGCGTTCGCTGCCCGAAAGCAAATCCTCGACGTCCGAAGACATCGCCGCCTTCGTCGCGAAAGCGCGCGCGATGTCGCCGCATGCTGAAGGCGGCCGTGGCCGCCTGATCTTCGCGCTCGACGCCACCATGAGCCGCCAGCCGACCTGGGACATGGCCTGCGCGTTGCAGGCCGACATGTTCCGCGAGGCCGCTTCGCTGGGCAGTCTCGATATCCGGCTGGTCTATTACCGCGGCTTCAACGAATGCCGCGCCAGCGCGTGGATTTCCGACAGCGCCCAGCTCGCGAAGCTGATGGGCAAGATCGATTGCCGTGGGGGCAATACCCAGATCGGCAAGGTGCTGACGGAAGCGCGCCGTGAGGCAACGCTGTCGGGCGTGCGCGCGATCGTGTTCGTCGGCGACGCCATGGAAGAGAACGTCGACGAGCTCTGCGCCAGGGCAGGCGAACTCGGCATGCTCAAGGTGCCCGCCTTCATGTTCCAGGAGGGCCACGATGCCAACGCCGAACAGGCGTTCCGCGAGATCGCGCGCCTGACGGGAGGGGCCTGGTGCAAATTCGATCCCGGCGCTGCCGCACAGCTGCGCGAGCTGTTGCGGGCTGCAGCCGCCTATGCCGCGGGCGGACGGGACGCCCTGAAGCGGCTGTCGTCGCGCGAAACTGGCGCCGCCAAATTGCTCTCCCAGCTGAAGTGATCCTTCAAGTGATCCCTGCCTTTTGAGCAGCGCCTCTATTATATTGAGGCCATGCCGACCCTGATCGCGGGCGCCGTCGCCGTCCTGGTGCTGTATTTGCTGCTGCAGATGTTTCGCGCGGCCAATCCGGCCGTGCTCGCGCGCGCCATCCGGATCACGGGCGGCGTGCTGGCGCTGGCGGTGGCGGCCTTCACCGGCGCCAAGGGCGAGCTGGCGGTCGCCATTCCGATCGGGCTGTTCGGGGCAGGTCTGCTCGGCTGGTCGCCACTGCAATCCGGCTTCGGCAATATCGGCGGGATGTTTTCCGGCCTCGGCTCGCAGCGCTCATCGGGGCAGACCTCGCAGGTCCGCTCGCCCTATCTCGACATGGCACTTGATCACGACAGCGGCGCGTTGACCGGGCGCATCCTCGCCGGACCCAATGCCGGTCGCGCGCTGGACGAGTTCGACCTCGGCCAGCTCATCGCGATGATCCCGGCCTTCGATGCCGAAAGCGTCGCCTTACTTGAAAGCTATCTGGACCGCCGGTTTCCCGCCTGGCGTGAGGACGCGCAAGGTAACGCGGCAGGGCGGGAGCGCCGTGCGCCGTCGGGTGGCAAAATGACGGCGGAGGAGGCCTATCAGATCCTTGGCCTGCAGCCGGGCGCGGGGCGCGACGAAATCGGACGCGCCCACCGTGCGCTCATGAAGAAACTGCATCCCGACCAGGGGGGCTCGACGTACCTCGCCGCCAGGGTAAACGAGGCCAAGGATACTCTGCTTCGAACGCATAACGGCTGACTCCGGCAACGCTACAAACGCCACAAGACCGAAACTCGCCCCAAACTCCGCACGACGCCGTCTTCGCCCGCCGTTGTCCGGCGCGGTCGATCCTTCCCGTCGAAAAGTTTTAACCGTAAATTCTTGACGAGAGGTTTGCGGGACTGAGGCAAGAGCCGTCGCCCGGTTTACAAAAAGTTAAAGCCCGCGCTTGGACAGCGCGGGCTTTGTTTGGTCTCGAAGAAGCTGGAAGGTTAGTTGCGGACCGCCATGCAGGCGATGTCGGAGCGGCGAAGCGCCCGGCAGGCCGCTTCGGCCTGGTCGCGCTCGAGACCGGCGAAGCGGGCCCGGAACAGTTTGCGGTTGTCCTTGGCAACGACAGGCTCTGTGAAGGAGTTGGCCTTGGTGAGCAGGCCGCGCGACGAGTTGCGCGCTGCTTCGATCCTTTGCTGCGCTTCGGCTTCGGTTTCGAGCGCGCCGACCTGGACGATCCAGCCGGTGTGAACTTTTGCAGGCGCGCTCGCCGGCATGGCCTGTGGCGCTTGCGCGACCGGCTGGGCGACCGGCGCGGGCAGGGGGGCGGCGGACGCCACAGCAACGGGCTGCGGCGCGGGCGCTTGAGCGGTTGCCGCCGGCAGCACACCGAGAACGCCATTGCCGGTGCCGTGACCTGCAGGCTGCGGCGGCATTTCGGCGCGCGCGGCCTCGATGCGCGAAGGCTCGGATTTGACCGGCTCGGGTCGCACGACTTCGGTGGCCTTGGCCACGACGGCGCTCGAGGTCTCCGGAACGATCGGCTGCGGCGCGCTGGCTGATATCGCAGGTGTCGGCTGGGACGGTCCGGCAGAGGCCAGCTTCATCGTGCCCGCCTTCACATGCACGGTCTTGACCTTGACCGGCTTCATCGGCTCCGACGAGCCGGGGACGGTGCCGATCGGCTGGGTCTGGATCACGCCGGCGGTCAGTGGCGCCGGCTCGATCTTCGGCTCGGCCTTCTGTTCAGGTCTGGGAGCGGCGGACATCGAAGCGGTGGCTTGGGCGAACGCGGCCGTCACCTTCGCAGCCGGCGGCGTGCGCATGGCGGGTGGCGTCCAGCTGTCCGGCGATACCGCCGTTTCCGGCTGCACGACCGGCGCCGGGGCCGGCTGGGGCGCCGCTTGGGCGACCTCTACCGGAGCTTCGCCATTGCGCTCGGTAATGGCGGCAACCGTGCGGGTGGTCGCGGCCTTCGAAAGATTTTCCGCAAGCAGGCCACGCATGATGGCATCGCGCGAACCGCCGCTGCGGCCGCCCATGACGACGCCGACCAGGAAGCGGTTGCCGCGATGCATCGAGCTCACGAGATTGAAGCCGGACGAGCGGGTGTAGCCGGTCTTGATGCCGTCGATGCCGTCGACGCTGCCGAGCAGATGATTGTGATTGGTGATGGTCTGGCCGCGGAAACGGAACGCGGTGGTCGAGAAATAGCGATAGTAGCGCGGGAAGCGATCCTGGATCGCGCGGCCGAGCGTGGCCTGGTCCCGCGCGCTCGTCACCTGCTCGTCATTGGGAAGGCCAGATGCGTTGCGATAGACGGTGCGGCTCATGCCGAGCGCACGCGCCTTGCGCGTCATCATCTTGGCGAACTCGTCTTCGCTGCCGCCGATCGCCTCGGCAATCACCACGGCCGCGTCATTGGCCGAACGCGTCACCAGTCCCTTGATGGCGTCTTCGACCCTGATGGTGCTTCCGGGCTTGAGGTCGAGCTTGGTCGGATCCTGGTCTGAGGCATGCTCGGACACCGCCATTTCGGTGTCGAGACTCATCTTGCCGGACTCCAGACGCTCGAACAGCATGTACAGCGTCATGATCTTGGTCAGCGACGCCGGATGGCGGACGCCGTCGGGATCGGTTGCAGTCAGCGTGGTGCCGGAATTGCCGTCGACGATGATGGCGGAGTATCGCGGGCTGTAGCTGTCGCTGGAATTGTGATGGCGGGCGTGGCTGACGTGATGCCGGTAGTAACGGCGCGCTTGCGCGGTATCGGTGGTGATGGCCGCGGCGGTCAGTGCGACCAGGCCAAAGAAGCTAACCCTCACCAAGCGCGACGAATTTTCACGAAGCATGAGATCCCCGTCCCAGTTTCTGACTTGATCACCGGTTCGTGAGGCAAAATTGTGCCCAAGGCCGGTGATCGTTCCCTGCACGACCCCTCCAAATCCCGGCTTTGCGGGCTTTCGGGGTCAGGCTGCTGTTCTAGCTAAGGTGTTGTTCGTAACCGGCTTTCGGCCGCATACGGGAAGGCGAAACAAGTCCGGGAATCACGTTAGGCGGCCCGAGTTTCCAAAAGATTAAGGAAGGATTGCGCACATCGTCGGTATTCATTTGAAATCGCTCGACTTTGTGCGTTGCACAAGATTCTTGACTTTTATTGTGCAGTGCACTATATAAGACCTGTGCCACGGAGCCGGGTTTTCCCGGCTGGCAAACAGTCAGGGAAGGATATCCACAATGTTCAAGGTTGAAGACATTCAGAGCTACGGCAAAGAGCAGTACGCGCAGACGATGGCCTGTGCGACGGGGTTTCAGAGCGGCATCAGCGCGATCGCGGCCGCTTATGGCGACTACACCAAGAAGTCCTATGAGGACACCAAGTCCTTCATCGAGAAGCTCTCGGGCGTGAAGTCGCTGGACAAGGTGATCGAGGCGCAGAGCGAGTTTGCCAAGACCGCTTACGAGACCTTTGTCGCGGACTCGCAGAAGATCGCCGGCCTCTATGGCGACCTCGCCAAGCAGGCATTCAAGCCGGTCGAAGGCATCGTCGCGAAGTTCTCGCCGACGTCCGCCGCCTGATCGCAGCACCCGCGTGCACGAAATAGAAAGCCCGGCTTAGCGCCGGGCTTTTTTCTTGTTCCGAATTGCCGCGAAGGTTTACCGCGCGACGCGCAGCTTCGCGATCTCGGTGCCGATCTGCGAGAATGCGGTGGCGATCTGGCTCGGTTGCGTCAGCATGAAGAAGTTGTTCGCATTGCTGGCGCAGGCCGGCAGCACGGCCGACTGGCCGGCGCCGTCGGTATCGATCTGCACGGTGTAGATCGTCACGCCGCTGGCCTTGATGTTGGTGCACAGCGTGGTCATGCGCGCATCGACCTGCGAGCTCTGGCTGGAATAGTCGCCGTACCAGCGGTCGCCGGTGTTCAAGCCGTCGGTGAAGAGGATGATGATGTGCTGGTACGACTTGGTCGGATCCTCGGCCGGCGCATTCAGCGGCGACTGTTGCAGCAGCGACAGCCAGCCCCACTGCAGACCGATGGTCTGGTTGGTGGCTCCGCCCGGCGACATCGCATTGATGGTGTTGTTGATCGTGGTCCAGTTGTAGGTCAGCGGCGTGACCTGCGCGGCCGGACAGTTCTGATCCTGGTCGGCAGGGAAGTTGGTGGTCGTCGAAGAAGGCAACGTCGCGGTCGTGTCATAACTCTGGTCGCGGTCGGTGATGCAGCCGTTCCACTGCGAATGGCTCGGCGAGCCCGTCGTGTGAGTCCAGTTATAGCCATGGCCGAGGCACTGCGCTTTGGTCATCCAGGAGCCCCGGTCGCACCAGGTGTTATAGGGCGTGTGCGGGTTCGAATAGTTGTGGGGGTCCCAAAGGTCCCAGCGCACCCAGCTTGCACCGACGTTCGACGTGCCGACATTGACGTCGATCTCGAAGGGAATCACGGAAATGTAGACGTCGCCGGTGTTGACGACGAGATTGGAGAGCTGGGTGACGAGTTTCTTGGCCGCCGTCTGCAGGTTGCCGATCTTGTTGTAATCGGCCATCGATCCCGTGGTGTCGAGCACCAGCGCGACGCGCAGCAGGCTCGTTCCCCAGGTGGCGGTCGAGTTCGCGCCGTAGCCCATGGTCGGGAATCCCGCGACCCGCATGAAGTCGGTGGTGATCGAGCCGGAGCCGTTGACCTGGACCGTGTTGCCGGTCGAACCGCTGCCGGGGGTATAGGTTGCGGTGATCGAGACGCCCTGCGCATCCCGGTTGGTGTACAGCGCGGTAAAGTAGCTGACCGCCTTGGTGGAGATCTGCGACTGCGTGATGGTGCCGGTCGACAGATCTTTCGACAACATCAGCGAGGTCGAATCGAGCGCAGCCTGCATTGCGCTGCGGGCGTTGGCGGCGCGGCTGTAGTCGATTGCGGCGCCCACGAAACCGAGCAGCGGCAACAGCGCGACGACGAACGTCACCGCGATGTTTCCTTCCCGAGCCGCGGCGAAGCGATGCGCGGCGAGGTTGAAACGACGGATAATCGACAGACGGCACATGGCGGTCACCGAACGGATGAGGGCACTACCTCGTCATTTCGGGCAATCTGGCTGAACAGCGGGTAAATCCGGCCGCGGAAAACTGGTTCAATAGCCCGATAAAGCGCCGTTCCCCGGCCAAATCCCGCCACCCTCAACAAGTGCTGAACGACCCTCCCGCCTGCTTTGTCAAAACCGTTGGAATTGATTAACCTTGGCCTGATCGCCGGGTTCGGGAATCGGACCGTTTCGGGCGCGTCGGCAGCTTGCTGGGCGCGCTTGAACAGGTCCGGGGTCTGACCCATATCTGTGCAGGACGGCCGCTTGATGCGGCCGGACCGACCGGAAGAGGCGATCTGCACGATGGGAAGCCGCAACGGCTCAGGGCAATGGATCCCAGGGCCGCCATCCGGCTTCACATGGGGATATTGAGCGCCTGTGCCATGTCGCAACTAATTCCGAATCGCGATTCGTCAGCGACGAATGCATTCTTCCGCCCGCTGATGGGCAATGACGAGAACCGTTCGACCGGCCCCAGCGGCCCCGCCACCTCCGTCATCACCAAGGTCAAGCCGAAGACCAAGCGGCCGAACCTCTATCGTGTGCTGATCCTGAACGACGACTACACGCCGATGGAGTTCGTGGTTCACGTGCTGGAGAAATTCTTCCAGAAGGACGTAGAGGCGGCGACCAAGATCATGCTCCACGTCCACCATCATGGAATTGGTGAGTGCGGCGTGTTTACCTATGAGATCGCCGAGACCAAGGTGACCCAGGTGATGGATTTCGCGCGCAAGAACCAGCATCCCCTGCAATGCGTGATGGAAAAGAAATAGCCTCGTGTGCGGTTCAGCCACACTAGCCGCAAAAACACGGGGACGCCCGAAATCAACCCAAAAGGGAACGGGTTTTGCATCGAAAATCGCGGTGCCGTGGCGCCTCGAGTTGAGGAACCCTTTTGTCGCGACCGGGTATAACTATATGTGAAAAAGGTTATTGTTGCACCACGGCGCAACGACGATCATGATGGCTTGGGGGCCATAGAGGACGCGAATGCCGACTTTTTCTCAGAGCCTTGAACAATCCCTGCATCGTGCGCTGGCGATTGCGAACGAGCGCCATCATCAATACGCGACGCTCGAGCATCTGCTGCTGTCGCTGATCGATGACTTGGATGCGGCGGCGGTCATGCGCGCCTGCAGCGTCGACCTCGACAAGCTGCGCACCAGCCTCGTCAACTATCTCGAGACCGAATTCGAAAACCTGGTCACCGACGGCGCCGACGACGCCAAGCCGACGGCGGGTTTCCAGCGCGTGATCCAGCGCGCGGTGATCCACGTGCAGTCGTCCGGCCGCGAGGAGGTGACCGGCGCCAATGTGCTGATCGCGATCTTCGCCGAGCGCGAGAGCCATGCCGCGTATTTCCTGCAGGAGCAGGACATGACCCGCTACGACGCGGTCAACTATATCAGCCACGGCATCGCCAAGCGGCCGGGCGTCTCCGAGGCGCGGCCCGTGCGCGGCGTCGACGAGGAAACCGAGACCAAGGGCAACGAGGACACCAAGAAGAAGGGCGAGGCGCTCGAGACCTATTGCGTCAACCTCAACAAGAAGGCGCGCGAAGGCAAGATCGATCCCGGTCATCGGCCGCAACTCCGAGATCAACCGCGCGATCCAGGTGCTGTGCCGCCGCCAGAAGAACAATCCGCTGTTCGTCGGCGATGCCGGCGTCGGCAAGACCGCGATCGCCGAGGGCCTCGCCAAGCGCATCGTCGATTCCGAGGTGCCGGAAGTGCTGTCGGCCGCCACCGTATTCTCGCTCGACATGGGCACGCTGCTCGCGGGCACCCGTTATCGCGGCGATTTCGAGGAGCGGCTGAAGCAGGTGCTGAAGGAGCTGGAGGCGCATCCGAACGCCATCCTGTTCATCGACGAGATTCATACGGTGATCGGGGCAGGGGCCACCTCCGGCGGCGCCATGGACGCCTCCAACCTGCTCAAGCCCGCGCTCGCCTCGGGCACCATCCGTTGCATGGGCTCGACCACCTACAAGGAATATCGCCAGCATTTCGAGAAGGACCGCGCGCTGGTGCGGCGCTTCCAGAAGATCGACATCAACGAGCCGACCGTCGATGACGCGATCGCGATCCTCAAGGGTCTGAAGCCGTATTTCGAGGACTACCATCGGCTGAAATACACCAATGAGGCGATCGAGGCCGCGGTGCAGCTCTCCTCGCGCTACATCCACGACCGCAAGCTGCCCGACAAGGCGATCGACGTGATCGACAAGTCCGGCGCGGCGCAAATGCTGGTCGCCGAGAACAAGCGCAAGAAGACGATCGGCATCAAGGAGATCGAAACCACGATCGCGACCATGGCGCGGATTCCGCCCAAGAGCGTGTCGAAGGACGACGCCGAGGTGTTGAAACATCTCGAGCAGACGCTCAAGCGCGTGGTGTTCGGCCAGGACAAGGCGATCGAGTCGCTGTCCGCCTCGATCAAGCTCGCGCGTGCGGGCCTGCGCGAACCGGAGAAGCCGATCGGCTGCTACCTGTTCTCGGGTCCGACCGGCGTCGGCAAGACCGAGGTGGCCAAACAGCTCGCGGCCTCTCTCGGCGTGGAGCTGTTGCGCTTCGACATGTCCGAATACATGGAGCGGCATACGGTGTCGCGCCTGATCGGCGCGCCTCCCGGCTATGTCGGCTTCGATCAGGGCGGCCTGCTCACCGACGGCGTCGACCAGCATCCACACTGTGTGGTGTTGCTCGACGAAATCGAGAAGGCGCATCCCGACCTCTACAACGTGCTGCTGCAGATCATGGATCACGGCCGGCTCACCGACCACAACGGCAAGCAGGTCAACTTCCGCAATGTGATCCTGATCATGACCACCAATGCCGGCGCGTCCGACCTCGCGAAGCAGGCGTTCGGCTTCACCCGCAGCAAGCGGGAAGGCGACGATCACGAGGCGATCACCCGGCAGTTCGCGCCGGAATTCCGCAACCGTCTCGATGCCATCGTCTCGTTCGCGCATCTCAATGCCGACGTGATCGGCATGGTCGTCGAGAAGTTCGTGCTGCAGCTCGAGGCGCAACTCGAAGACCGCGATGTCACCATCGAGCTGTCGGATCCGGCCAAGGCCTGGCTGATCCAGCACGGCTACGATGAGCAGATGGGTGCGCGGCCGATGGCGCGCGTGATCCAGGAGCACATCAAGAAGCCGCTCGCCGACGAGGTGTTGTTCGGCAAGCTCAAGGGCGGCGGCCATGTTCGCGTCGTCGTGGTCAAGGACGAGGGCACGGGTCTCGACAAGATCGGCTTCGAGTTCGTCGAGGGCCCGGTTACGCCGAAGCCGGAAAAACTTCCCGGCGCGCGCAAGCGCAAGCCGCCGAAGCCCGGTGGCCCGAACGGGGGCGGAGGTCCCGGAGGCGGCTCAAAAGCTCCGCCTTCGAAGGGGCCGCTGGTCAAGGTTTGATCGACCGCCGGAACGAGATGCAAAGGCCGGCTGTTGAGCCGGCCTTTTTGTTGTGGTCAGTTCTCCTGATGTCGCCGTTAGCTTCTTTCGCCTTCAGGCGCGCAACATTGGCCGACGCCGAGGCTATCCGCACGCTGACGCGCGCGGCCTATGCGAAGTGGGTGCCACTGATCGGGCGAGAGCCCAAGCCGATGACCGCCGACTACGAACGGGCGGTCGGCGATCACGTGATCGATCTCTGCGAACGGGACGGTGAAGTTCTAGGTCTGGTGGAGATGATTCCGCAGCCGGATCATCTGCTGATTGAGAACATTGCTGTTCGCCCGGACCAACAGGGCAGGGGCTTGGGCGATATCCTGCTCAAGCGCGCCGAAGACCGCGCGAGGTCACTCGGTGTCGGCGAAACGCGGCTTTACACGAATGCTCTGTTCGCCGCCAATCTCGCATTCTACGCGAAGCGCGGGTACGGCGAGTTCGACAGAGAGACGTTGGCACCGGGGGCCGTCGCGGTCCACATGCGTAAGCCGATGAGGCCAGATTAATCGCCCTTCATGCGCTGGTGGTCGTGCACCGCGACCCGCTCGGCGCCGCGGCGGCCGGCCTCCGACAGGCGGAGCATGCTGAGCACGGCGCCGGCCAGCGCAAAACCGACCGCGACCCACAGCGACACTTGCGTGCCTTCGATTGGATAGCGGCCGAGAAACAGCGCGACCAGCGCAGCGCCGGTTGTCTGGCCCAGCAGCCGCGCGGTGCCGAGCATGCCGCTGGCGCCGCCGGAGCGCTCGCGCGGGGCCGCTGCGATCATGGTGCGGTTGTTCGGGGTCTGGAACAGGCCGAAGCCGAGGCCGGACAGCGCCATGCGCCAGGCCACGTCGACATGCGACGGGTTCGCCGGAAGTGCTGCGAGGCTGCCGAGCCCGGCTGCCAACAGCACCAGGCCGATGCCGCCGAGCAGGCCCGCGGGGTAACGCTCGACCAGACGTCCCGCGAGCGGCGCGGCGATGGCGACCGTGATCGGCCATGGCGTGATCAGCAGCCCCATCTCGACGGCGGAATAGCCGTAGCGGCTTTGCAGGTAGAACGGGATCGCCACGCCCGCGAGCATCTGTGCGCAGAACGAGCAGATCGAGGTTGCGATCGACAGCGCGAAGACGGGGATGCGCAGTAAATCGACCGGCAGCAACGGCGAGGCCATGTGCGTCTGCCGATAGACCAGCCATACGCCGGCAGCAACCGCGATACCAAACTCGGCGATACAAGCCAGCAGCGTCTCGCCATGGCCGAGGCTGTCGATCGCGGCGATGCCGGAGCCGAAGGTCACGGCGCTCAGCGCCGCGCTTTGCCAGTCGAAGGTATGACTGGCGCGCGGCGCATGCGGCAGGAAGCGCAAGCCGAGCGCCAAAGCCGCAAGCCCGATCGGGAGATTCACGGCGAACAGATACGGCCAGGTCGCAACCGCCAGGATCGCCGCCGCCACGCTCGGGCCGACGGCGGAGGAAATCGCAACCACCATGGCATTGATCCCGATGCCGCGGCCGAGCTGCGCGCGGGGATAGATGTATCGCACCAGCGCGGTGTTGACGCTCATGATGCCCGCGGCGCCAAATCCCTGCACGATGCGCGCGACCGTCAGCGTCAGCAGTCCGTTCGACAGCGTGCAGGCCAGCGAGGCGACGGTGAACAGCAGGAGGCCCGCGAGATACACGCGGCGATAGCCGACGATCTCGCCGAGCGAAGCGAGCGGCAACAGCGAGATGGTGATCGCGAGCTGGTAGCCGTTGACGATCCAGATCGAGAAGGCCGGACTGGCATCGAGATCCTTGGCGATGGTCGGCAGCGCGATATTGGCGATCGCGCCGTCCATCACGGCGAGCACGAGCCCAAGCGCGATCGTCAGGATCGCCCAATAGCGTCGCGGGACGGGCAGCCCATCGCTGAATTCGACGTGAGAGGACGACATGCCTGAACCGGCCTGGCCTTGGGACACCTGCTTGCAAGACTAGCCGGTACCGGCCAATTCGGCACATGGGCAGGAGTTCCTCCGCGCACGGAGCGCGCAGCGAGCATGCAGGAGCAGGCGCTACGGCGGGCTTGGTCCCGCGCAGAAGATTACGTCCCGCTTTCGCCTGCCGTTGGCGCCCGCGGTTTGCGCGGCGGAGCAGGACGAGCGGCCGGGCCGCTGGGTTGGAGCGTGACGGTGACGGGGTTCGGTTTGTGATCTCTCGCTGCGCCTGTGACGGCATCGACGCCCACGCCGACCACGCCGCCAACCAGTACGTTGCCGGCGAGGCCGGCTACGCCAGTCCCCTGAATCTCTCTGGTCAGCGGGATAGTCTGGGA
The DNA here is from genome assembly GCA_963791665.1 of uncultured Alphaproteobacteria bacterium. Lineage (GTDB taxonomy): Bacteria > Pseudomonadota > Alphaproteobacteria > Rhizobiales > Xanthobacteraceae > Bradyrhizobium. The sequence goes on from CAWBTH010000013.1 coordinate 42,769, forward strand.
CTCATATCCCGGTTTCTGGACGGTGACGGAAATATCGGCGTTGCGCTTCACGACAACCGAACAGGGCGTCAAGCAGCTCGTCGGGTTCTCAAGGCCGGAAATGATGGCTTCTGCGCCCGGCGGCGTTGACATGATGCTAAGATTTTCGGTGGTGCCGCGCGTGACCGACGCGCAGCCGCCCAATGCGGCGCAAAGCGCCGCAATTCCCAACACACGCATGACAGCCCCTCCCCGAGAAACGCAAATAAACGCAACCGGAAGGCAATTTCAAGTAGGTAATTTTACCGGTGCTAGGTCCGGTTGCGGAACCGGATCGTCGACTCAGCCTTCGCCGAGCAGCTCCTTGATGCGGCGCTGAAGCTTGCGCTTCTTGGCCTCGCTGCGGCGCAGCCGCACGTCGAGATCGTCCACGGGCGCGTCCGTCACCATGGTTCTGAAAGCCAGCCCGACGCGGTTGGCCTGTCGCCAGATCATCTGCGCGAGATAGGAGCGGCCCTTGCGCGCGATCGTCACCCGCATCTGGTCGGGAAGTTTTGCCGCGGATTCGAGCTCGACGCAGGCGCCGCGATCGCTGAAATTGCGCACCACGCAGTCCATGGTCGAGCCGGTGTCGTTGATTTCGGCGACGCCGCCCAAAAACACCTTGTCGCGCGCGCCGTGACGCCGATCCTGCATCGCTTCCTCCGCCATATCGGGGTAACTCTACGCGGCCGGCGCAGGATCAGTAAGGCCGCCGGCGCGGCGATGTGACGTTAACCTAAACCGTTTTTAGTTGTGGCTGGGACGGCGGGCAGTCCCTCCACCTGCAATTTGGAGCGTCCGGCGGGCATTTGCGTTCCCATACGGGCGCCATCATTATTTGCCACCAGAAGGCAGGAGTCCTGCGTTCACCTTGTTTGAGCCGAAGTCCATATGCGAACGCTTCTGATGGCGACGGCCTTGCTGACTGCGGTGATGGTCCCGGCCTCAGCCGAGGACGCGCCACCGGACCGTCGCGTCATTCCGAGCGTCGAAGAGCTCGCCATCCCGCAGCCCCCGCTACAGCCCGCCGCCGACGTCGGCACAGCCGAGGCGATCTGCCTGATGATCGAATTCGGCGGCGCGGGCGAACGGTCTGCCGCTGGAATTCTTTGCCCGCCTGATCTGGCAGGAGAGCCGGTTCCAGCCCGATGCGGTCGGACCGATGACACGCTATGGCCAGCGCGCGCAGGGGATCGCGCAGTTCATGCCGGGCACCGCCGGCGAGCGCGGGCTGCTTGATCCCCTCAATCCCGTGCAGGCGCTGCCGAAGTCGGCCGAATTCCTGGCCGAGCTGCGCAGCCAGTTCGGCAATCTCGGGCTTGCCGCGGCGGCCTACAATGCCGGCCCGCGCCGGGTGCAGGAATGGCTCGCCGGCACCGGGGCGATGCCATACGAGACCCGTCACTATGTTTACGTCATCACCGGCTCCAGCGTCGACGATTGGGCCAAGGCCGGAAAGGGCGGCAAGATGCCGGAGAGCGCGCCGCCGACCACTTGCGGTCAATTGATGGCGCTGCTCAAGCGCGCACCGAATCCGTTCATCACCGGGCTCGAGGAGCACGTGAAATTGTCGGCCGCCAAGGTCTGGGGCGTGCAGCTTGCCGCCGGCTTCGATCGCAACAAGGCGCTTGCGATGTATGCGCGTGCCGTCACGCATCTGAGCGCCGTGATCGGCGGCCGCGATCCGAGTATCCTGAGTTCGGTGATGCGCAGCCGCGGCAACCACGCCTTCTATCAGGTGCGTATCGGCGCCGACACGCGTCCTGAAGCCGACGATCTCTGCAACCGCATCCGCAAGGCGGGCGGGGCATGCTTCGTGCTGAAGAATATTTTTGTGAGAGGCTAGTCCGCGCAGGGCTCGCCCGCGCCAATGGCGGTTGACGCGCACCGTGTTGATCCGCGTTATGCGGCCCATGCCGCTGCCGCCGCTCGATTTACCGCAATGGAATAGCTCGTTCCGCGCCTTCTTGCAGGGGGTGAAATCGGTTTCGTCGACGATTCTCGCCGCCGTGCTGTTTGCGACCTATCTCGGCATCGGCGCACTCGCTCACGACTCGCATTTCAGCCTGCTCTGGACGCTGCTGAGCACCATCTTCGTCTGGGCCGGGCCGGCGCAGATCATCGTCATCACCACGCTCGGCTCCGGCGCCACCGTCATCCAGTCCGCGCTGGCGGTCACCGTCAGCGCGGTCCGCCTGTTTCCGATGGTGGTGTCGGTGCTGCCCTTGATGCGCACGCCGGCGACCAAGCGCTGGCATCTCATCCTGGTCGCGCATTTCACGGCGGTCACGCTGTGGGTCGAGTGCCATCGATTCCTGCCGCAGGTGCCGCGCGACCGCCGCATCGCTTTCGTTCACGGCCTCGGATTCGGATTGCTGTGTGTCACGCTGGTTGCCAACACCATCGGTTATTTGCTGGCGGCGAATTTGTCGCAAACTCTCGATGCCGCGATCCTGTTGCTGACGCCGCTTGCCTTCCTGTTCTCGACCGCACGCAACTCGAGAGAGCTTGCGGATGTCGCAGCGCTCGTGCTCGGAGTGCTGCTCTACCCGCTGTTTGCGCTGATGAACAGCGGCCTCGACGTTCTCCTCAGCGGCGTGGTGGCCGGCACCGTCGCTTATGGCATCCATCGCGTGAGGGCGCGGGCATGAGCGATTTCATCGGCGACTGGCATGCGCTGCTGATCCTGCTGGTGGCGGGCGTCATTCCCAACCAGATCTGGCGCATGCTGGGCCTGTGGCTCGGCGGCGGGATCGACGAGGGCTCCGAGCTCCTGATCTGGGTGAGGGCGGTTGCGACCGCGATCCTGGCCGGCGTTATCGCCCAAATTCTCGTGCAGCCGCCGGGCGCGCTCGCGAGCGTGCCCGCCGTCTTGCGTTATGGCGCGCTCGCTGCGGGATTTGCGGCCTTCATGCTGACGCGGCGGTCGATCTTTGCCGGCGTGGTCTGTGGCGAAATCGTCATGCTTGCCGGAAAGTGGTGGCTTCCCTAGCCGATTTGCCCCCGGCGCGGGTTGCGATACTCTCGCTCGCGGGCAATCCCGGGGGAGGCACATGCGCGCAAGAGCGGCCCTGATCTGCTGTCTGGCATTGGTCGTTCTCGCGGCCGCGGTCGGCGTCGCGCCTGCTGCCGACTACCCGTCGCGGCCGATCAAGCTGATCGTCCCCTACGCCGCAGGCGGCCCATCCGACGTGCAGGCCCGGTTGATCGCCGAATATCTCGGGCGTGACCTGAAGCAGACCGTGTTCGTCGAGAACAAGGCCGGCGCGCAGGGTGCGATCGGCGCCGAAGCCGTCGCCCATGGCGAGCCTGACGGTTACACCCTGCTGTTCACGGCGGGCTCGGTCATCGTGATGAATCCGATGCTCTACAAGAAGCTCTCTTACGATCCCGACCGCGAACTGCGCGTTCTCGCCGTCGTCACCGATCTGCCGATCGTCGTCATTGTTCACCCGTCGGTCCCCGCAAAGACGCTCGCCGAGTTCGTGGCCTATGCGAAGCAGAATCCCGGCAAGCTCAATTTCGGTTCGGCCGGAACCGGCGGCGTCGGGCATCTCTCGGGCGAATTGTTCAAGGGGACGGCCGGGGTCGAGATGACCCATGTGCCGTACAAGGGGGCCGGTCCCGCGCTGCAGGATCTGATCTCGGGCAACATCCAGGCGCTGTTCGAGACGATCGGCACCGCGTTGCCGCCGATAAAATCGGGGCTGGTGCGGGCGCTCGGGGTGAGTTCATCGGAGCGCGTCGCCGATTTGCCTGATCTGCCGACGGTCGTCGAGAGCGGCTATCCCGACTACCGCGTCAGTGTCTGGTATGGTATCGCGGCGCCTGCCAGGGTGCCTGAGGAGATCGCACAAGCGATCAGCGCCAGCATGAATCGCGCGTTGAACGACGAGGCGTTCCGGGCGTCGCTGACCAGGATCGGCTTCTGGCCGCTCCGCGCGCGCAGCGAGGCAGGGATCAAGGAGTTCATGGACGCCGACAAGACGCGCTGGTCGGATGTCATCAGGAAGCTGAATATCTCGCTGGATTGAGAAGAATGGTTCGAGAAAACGAAGTCCGCGACGGCGAACTCGCCATCGATCTGCCGCCGGCACAGGACGCCGGCCTTGTCTTCATCGGGCGCATCCGCACGCCCTGGACCTCGCGGCTGGCAACGCCGCGGCAGGGACGTCTCGATGGGCCGATCTGCCGGCTCGAAATCTTCGAGCCGTTCGTGCCGGCGATCAAGGGCGTCGATTTCTACTCCAACCTCGAAGTGCTGTATTGGCTGCACGAGTCGCGCCGCGACCTCTTGCTGCAAAGCCCGAAGAACAACAAGAACACGCGCGGCACGTTCTCACTGCGCTCGCCGGTGCGGCCCAATCCGATCGGGACCTCGATCGTGAAATTCGTCGGCATCGAGGGCAACACCGTGCTGGTGCGCGGGCTCGACTGTCTCGACGAGACGCCGCTGCTCGACATCAAGCCCGATCGCTGCGAGTTCACGCCGCTGGCGCCGCCGCAGGCCGGCGATTTCGAGACGGAGTAGGGCATGAAGCGGCGAACGTTCGTTGCCGGCCTCGCCGCGAGCGTGTGCGTTTCGCCAATCGCGCTTGCGCAGACCGGCCAGGTTCCCGAGGTCGTTCTCTTCTATGCGGGGCCGGTTGCCTCCGCCGAGGCGCGCGCCAAGCTGATCAGGGAGGCGCTGACCGCCGACGGCCTTGTCGAGGGAAGGAATTATGCCCTGTCGATCAGCGTCGCCACTGACAACGGTCAATTGCCCGCGCTCGCGAAGGAGCTGGTGCGGCCCGGCGTGAGCGCCGTGCTGGCGGTCGGACCCGTTGCGTTGCGCGCCGCGCGAAATGCGACCGCGACTATACCGATCGTGGCACTCGACCTCGAAACCGATCCGATCAAGGCCGGCTTTGCCGAAAGCCTCTCGCATCCCGGCGGCAATGTCACCGGGATTTTTTTCGACTTTCCGGAGTACAGCGGCAAACTGCTCGAGCTTCTCAACGAGGCGAGACCGGGCATCAGCCGGATCGCCGCGCTCTGGGACCCCACCAGCGGCGCCATTCAGGTCGAAGCCGCCGAGGCGGCGGCGTCCGCGCGCGGCATGCATCTGCAGGTTTTGAAGGTCGACAATCTGTCGAAACTTCCCGAGGCGTTCGCCGCCGCTGAGGCGCAGCAGGCGCAGGGATTGCTGGTGCTGTCCTCGCCGCTGTTCAGTGCGATCAGCGGCATCAAGCAGGTCGCGGAAGAAGCGGCCACTCACCACCTCGCCGGCATCACCGTATTCCCCGAATTTGCAAAGGCGGGCGGACTGATGGGGTATGGCCCGAGCCTGGACGATCTCTATTTGCGGCCGGCGGGGATGATCGCCAAGATCTTGCGGGGCGACAAGCCGGCCGATATTCCCCTGGAACGGCCGGCGCGGTTTCGTCTGATCGTCAACCTCAAGGCCGCGAAGGCGCTCGGTCTGGAGATTTCGCCGTCGTTGGTCGCGCGCGCCGACGACGTCGTCGAATAGCTATTTCAACGCCGCGGCGAGCTTGGTCGCGTTGCTCTCCAGACACCTTGACGTCTTCCTTGCGGCTCGCCGCCGGCATCAGCGCAACGCCATCGTGGCGCGGCATCACATGCACATGCAGGTGAAACACCACTTGTCCGCCGGCGGGCTCGTTGGCTTGCAGGATGGTGACGCCGTCGGCGTTGAACGCCTTTTTCGCGGCGGCGGCGATCTTGTGGGTCGCGCGCGCGACATGGAGATAGTCCTCGACCGTGATGTCGAGGATGTTGCGGGCAGGGGCCTTCGGAATCACCAGCGTATGGCCGGGCACGCGCGGCATGATGTCGAGGAAGGCCAGCGCGTGATCGTCCTCATAGACCTTGTGGCAGGGAAATTCGCCGCGCAGGATCTTTGCGAAGGGATTGTTGGGATCGTAGGCGGTCATGGCGCGGCTCCCTGAGATTTTGGGGAAAGTTCGTTCATCGCTCTCACGCGGTCAAGGCGCCTCGTCGGCGACCTTGCGGAACGGGCCGAGGCCCGCGAGCTCGCGGCCGGCCTCGGCGACATAGGCGCGCTCGCGGCGCAGATAGTCCGATATGGCGTGGCGAAAATCGGGGTCGACGATGTAGTGCGCCGAGTAAGTCGTGTGCGGCAGATATCCGCGCGCGAGCTTGTGTTCGCCCTGCGCGCCGGCCTCGACGATCTTCAGGCCGCGTTTGATCGCAAATTCGATCGCCTGATAGTAGCAGACCTCGAAATGCAGGAACGGATGATGCTCGATCGCGCCCCAGTTGCGGCCGAACAGCGTATCCGAGCCGATGAAGTTGATCGCGCCGGCGATCCAGCGACCGTTGCGTTTGGCCATGACAAGCAGCACGTCGTCGCGCATGCTCTCGCCGACCAGCGAGAAGAACGCGCGGGTCAGATACGGCCGTCCCCATTTGCGCGAGCCGGTCTCCATGTAGAAGACGAAGAAGGCGTCCCATGCCTCTTCGGTGATGTCCTTGCCGGTGAGCCAGTGGATGGTGACGCCGGCGCTGACGGCCTCGCGGCGCTCGCGCTTGATCGCCTTGCGATGGCGCGAATTGAGGCTGGCGAGGAAATCGTCGAAGGTCGCGAAATCCTGGTTGTGCCAGTGAAACTGCTGGTCGGTGCGTTGCAGGAAGCCGTGTTCAGCCAGAAATTTCCATTCGTCTTCGCGCGCGAACGTGACATGTGCCGATGAGGCCTTGCTGAGGTCGCACAGCGCCACCAGGCCGCTGGCGAGCGCCGAGCCGATCTGCTCGCGATCGACGTCGTTGCGGATCAACAGGCGAGGGCCGGTTGCCGGCGTGAACGGCACCGAACATTGCAGCTTCGGATAATAGCGCCCGCCCGCGCGCTCATAGGCGTCGGCCCAGCCGCGGTCGAACACGTATTCGCCTTGCGAATGCGACTTGAGATAGCAGGGCACGATGCCGGCGATCTGGCCTCCGACTTTCGCCAGGAGATGCCGCGGCCCCCAGCCGGTGCGGGCGATGGCCGAGCCGGAGTTCTCCGCGGCCGCGAAAAAGGCGTGGGAGACAAAGGGGTTGTAGTAGGGTTTTGAATCCGCGCAGGAAGCGCCTGCCGAACCCGGTGAAGTCAGCGCCTCAAGTCCGTTGAAACCGTTGGAGGATGCCGGCGGATTGGCGCAGGCATCCCACTCATCCGCCGGCACGTCGCCGGCGGAGGGCACCGCTTCGAGAGTGATTTCGGATGAGTCCATCGAGGCTCTTTGCTGGTCCGTTCCAAAGATCGTGCATTGGCCTAGCGAGTTCAAGTGCGTGAAGCGAGGGTCAGGTTCCCGGCACAAAACCCTCGAAAATCATCTGATCGGCATGGCGCGCGGCGCGCGTGCGCTGTTCGCCTGTACGTACCGTCCACGTCAGTAGCGGACAGCCGAGCACATTGCGCGCCAGCCACGGCGCGGCGGAAGGGAGCTCATCGATCCAGTAAGCGACGAAGTCGGGCTTGGTGCGGAAGAAGTGGCGCAGATGCGTCATCTCCTGCCGCTGTGCGGGCGAGGCTTCCGGCCAATCCTGCGCGGTGTAGTCGCGCTCGGCAACGATGCCGCGCGGCCGCGAGGCGAGCTCCTCGCGCAGCGCCATCACTTGATCCGGATCGAAGGACATGCCGACCGCCGGCCCCGAATAGGACGACAACACCTGCGCCATCCGCTTCACCAGCTTGCGGTCGCCGTCGAAATGGCTCTTGACCTCGATCACCAGCGGCACACGGCCGGCGACCAGCGAACAGAGATCGGCGAGCGTCATCATGCGCTCGTCCGTGCCTTTGAAGCGCACGGCCTGCAACTCGGCTGCGCTCTTCGTGAGCAGCGCGCCGCTGCCGTCGGTCAGACGGTCGAGCTCGTCATCGTGAAACACCATCGCTTCGCCATCGCTCGTAAGCTGGATGTCGCATTCGATGGCGAAATTGCCCGCGATGGCCGCCTTTGCCGCGCCCGGCATGTTCTCGATGATGCCGCGGGAGGTATCATGCAAACCGCGATGCGCGACCGGACGCGCCGTCAACCAATCAAGCGAAGCCAATTCAGGTCACCTCGAACAGGCCTTCGACTTCGACCGCGGCATCGGCCGGCAGCGAGGCGACGCCGACGGTGGTGCGGGCGTGCCGGCCCTTGTCGCCGAACACCTGCACCATCAGGTCGGAAGCGCCGTTCATCACCTTCGGCCCGTCGACGAAATCCGGCGCCGAATTGATGAAGCCGCCGAGCCGCACCACACGCACCACCTTGTCGAGATCACCGAGCGCGGCCTTGATCTGCGCCAGCAGATTGATCGCGCAGCCACGTGCCGCCGCAGCACCTTGCTCGATCGAGACGCCGGCGCCGAGCTTGCCCTTGGCGATCAGCTTGCCCGAGGGGTCGAAGCAAACCTGGCCGGATACGAACAGCAGGTTTCCGCTGCGGACGAAGCCGACATAGTTCGCGACGGGAGCAGGGGCCTCGTGCAGGGTGATGCCGAGGGAAGCCAGTTTCTGTTCGATCGCGCCTGCCATGTCTCGTCCCAATCCGTTTTGATCAACTTCGATCATTTTTCGCCCATCGCGTCCGCCCGCGCAAGCGAACATGAACAAACCTTGAGCAAAGGCGCGATATCCGGGCGATTTTCCCACATTTCCGTGATGCAAGTCGCAGTTGCGATGCCATGGGCCTCTCATTAATGTGGCCGAATCTCCGGCTCTTCCCAAGGACGCACCATGGTTCAACTTTCGCGGACTTCGCTCGCTTTGCTTGCGGTTGCCGTATTCATCGGCAGTCCGGGCAAGGCTGCTGCCGGCGTACCGTTCCTGCCGCATCAGGCGCTCTACGACCTCAGCCTCGTGAAGTCGCGCGGATCGAGCTCGATCAACAGCGCGCGCGGGCGCATCCTCTACAATTTCTCCGGCAATGCCTGCGAAGGCTATACGTCCGAGTTCCGGCAAGTGTCCGAGCTCGAGGTCGGCGAGGGCAAGACGACCTTGAGCGATCTGCGCTCGACCTCCTGGGAGGACGGCGCGGGGAAAAGCTATCGCTTCAAGATCGACAGCCGCATGAATGACGGCGCGTCCAGCCCCGTCGACGGCATGGCCGAGCGGACCGGCGACCAGATCACGGTGAAGCTGAAGCAGCCGGAAGCCAAGACTTTCACGCTCGACGGTTCGACCGTGTTTCCGACCGAGCAGATCCAGCGCATCATCGCCGCGGCAAAAGAAGGCAAGCCGATCCTCGAGCTGACGGTCTATGACGGCTCCGACAACGGGCAGAAGGTCTACAACACGCTGTCGGTGATCGGGCATGGCATGACCGGCGACAAGCAGAGCGCATCGTCCGATCCCTCGACGACCAACGACCAGATGAAATCGATGATGCGCTGGCCGGTCACGGTCAGCTACTACGACCACGATGCGAAAAAGAAGGACGGCGAGGAGACGCCGGTCTATTCGATGTCGTTCGAGCTGTTCGAGAACGGCGTCTCGCGCGCACTTGTGCTCGACTACAACGATTTCGTCATCTCCGGCGCGCTCGGCAAGTTCGACGTCAAGGATGCGAAGGACGTCAAGGCTTGTAAGTGACGGCTGCTCGTCATTGCGAGGAGCGCTAGCGACGAAGCAATCCACATTTCCGCTTGCGGCGCTATGGATTGCTTCGCTTCGCTCGCAATGACGAAGGCTATTCTTCGTCCGCCTTCTCCGGCCCGTCATAGGCAATTCCCCGGATCACAGCGTCACTCCCGAACTTCTTCCTCAAATCATCCATCGCGCGCTCGGCATCCGCGGCGCGGCGGTCCAGCATGTCGGTATCACTGGCCCGCGATCCCTTGCAGAGCGCGCTGACGCCTGTTCCCATCAGGCGGAAGGCGGTGCCGTCGATCTCCCTGGCCAGCATTTCGCGCGAGACCGAGAAAATCTTGGCCGCGAGCTGCGTCGGGGCCTGAATCGATTGTGAACGGGTGCGTTGACGGAAATCCGCGGTCTTCAGCTTCAGCGTAATGGTCAACCCGGCGAGATCGGCGTTCTTCAGCCGCGCCGAGACTTTTTCGGACAGCCGCCACAGCAATTTCTCCAGGGTCGCGAAATCGCGGATGTCGCTTTCGAACGTGGTCTCGCTCGAAATCGTCTTGGCGCCGCGATCCGGCACCACGCTGCGGTCGTCGATGCCGCGCGCCAGCCGCCACAGCCTTCGGCCGTCGGTGGCGAACTGCTTCATCAGCTCGGTCTCGTCGGCGCGCTGCAGATCGGCGATGATGCGGAAGCCGCGCTGCGCCAGCCGCTCCTGCGTCGCCGGCCCCACCCCGAAGATGAAGCCGACCGGCTTGTCCGCGAGCATCGCGCGCGCCTCGTCCTGGTCGAGCGCGGCAAAGCCGCGGGGCTTGTCGAGGTCGGAGGCGATCTTGGCAAGAAATTTGTTTACGGAGAGCCCGACCGACACCGTGATGCCGATGTCGCGCTCGACGTCGCGGGCGAAGCGCGCCAGCACTTTCGCCGGGAACATGCCGTGGACGCGCTGCGTGCCTGAGAGATCGAGGAAGGCTTCGTCGATCGACAACGGCTCGACCAAAGGCGTCAGCGCCTGCATGGCCTGCCGCACCTCGCGCCCGACCCGGACATATTTCGCCATGTCCGGCCTAACGACCGTCGCATGCGGGCACAGATCAAGCGCCTTGAACATCGGCATCGCCGAGCGCACGCCAAAGGTACGCGCGATATAGCAGGCGGCCGAGACGACGCCGCGCTTGCCGCCGCCGATGATGACAGGCTTGTCGGCGATCTCTGGATTGTCGCGCTTCTCGACCGTTGCATAGAACGCGTCGCAATCGATATGCGCGAGCGTGAGCGAGGCCAGCGCGTGATGACGCACCAGGCGCGGGGAACCGCAGGACGCGCAACGCCTTGCCTTGACCTCGAAAGCCTTGGCCTCGCAATCGGCAAGGCAGTCCCGGCAAAAACAGGTCGGCAACGTCACCTCTGCCGGCGCTGCACTCACGGCACGTCGCGCTCCCAGTGGGGGTCGCCGAGCACCTCGCGGGCGGCGGCGATGTTGGTCGGGTGCAACTCGCTTTGCCTGGCGAACGCCTTCACGCTGGCATCGTCGCGCAGCACGAAATCCAGCACGCTCACGAGGAATTGCGGATCGGACGCGGCCGCGCGCAGGCTTTGCGGGCCTAGTCCGGTCTCGGCCAGGAACGCCGCCCAGCCGCTCGGGATCGCCGGCAATGAAGCCCAAAGCCTGAACGGCAACGATTTCAGCGACTTCCCGGGGGTTTTGAACAGGCTTTTTCAAGCGTTCGTTTGCCTTTCGGTTAACTTATGCTTTCTAATTCCTGAAGCCACCATGCCCGAGTCTCTCGCATCTGCTCAAGCAAGCGGAAACCAATTAGCGGGAATAACAAATTCGCTTAACGGGTTAGAGCGAATCTGGCGCTAGTTTGAATTGAGATTTTGGCACGTTGCGGCGTGACCCCTTTTGGCGCGGTTGAGACAGGAAACGGGAGGGACGGGATGGCAAAAACCGTCCTGATCGTGGAGGACAACGAGCTCAACATGAAGCTCTTTCGCGATCTGTTGGAAGCGCACGGCTATCAGACCTCGGGCACCAGCAACGGCCACGAGGCGCTCGATCTCGTCCGCAAGATGCGCCCCGATCTGATCCTGATGGACATCCAGCTGCCGCAGGTCTCCGGCCTCGAAGTCACCAAGTGGATCAAGGACGATCCGGAGCTGCGCGCCATTCCCGTCGTCGCCGTCACCGCCTTTGCCATGAAAGGCGACGAGGAGCGCATCCGCGAAGGCGGCTGCGAAGCCTATTTGTCCAAGCCGATCTCGGTCGGCAAGTTCATCGAGACGGTGCGTCAATTCATCGGGTAGGGAGTTCATTTCAGTGACCGCGCGTATCCTGGTTGTCGACGACGTTCCCGCCAATGTGAAGCTGCTCGAAGCGCGGCTGTCGGCGGAATATTTCGACGTGGTCACGGCGTCGAACGGTGCGGAGGCGCTTGCGATTGCCGAGCGCGCCGAATGCGACATCATCCTGCTCGACGTCATGATGCCCGACATGGACGGCTTCGAGGTGTGCCGCCGCCTGAAGTCGAGCCCGGCGACCCATTTCATTCCGGTGGTCATGATCACCGCGCTCGACAGCCCCGCCGATCGCGTGCGCGGGCTCGATGCCGGCGCCGACGATTTCCTGACCAAGCCGGTGTCCGACATCGTGCTGATCGCGCGGGTGCGTTCGCTGACGCGGCTGAAGATGATGACCGACGAGTTGCGCATGCGCGCCATCACCTCGCTCGAGATCGGCATGCAGGCCCCCGAACGCGAAGCGGTCGCCGATACCGGCAAGGGCGGACGCGTGCTGCTGGTCGACGACCGGGCGTCGTCCTACGAGCGGCTGGCGCAGATGCTGAGCGCCGAGCACACCGTCGACGTCGAACCCAATCCGGCGGAGGCGCTGTTTCACGCCGCCGAGGGCAATTACGACCTGCTGATCGTCTCGCTCAGTCTGGAGAATTTCGATGGCTTGCGGCTGTGCAGCCAGGCGCGCTCGCTGGAGCGCACCCGGCAACTGCCGATCCTGGCGATCTCCGATGCCGACAACAATTCGCGGCTGCTGCGCGGGCTCGAAATCGGCGTCAACGACTATCTGACGCGCCCGGTCGACCGCAACGAGCTGCTGGCGCGCGCCCGCACCCAGATCCGAAAGCGCCGCTACACCGATCATCTGCGCGACAACGTGCAGAACTCGATCGAGATGGCGATCACGGACGCGCTGACCGGCCTGCACAATCGCCGCTACATGGAAAGCCATCTGGCGACGCTCGCCGAGCAGGCTTCGCTGCGCGGCAAGCCGCTCGCCATGATGATCCTCGACATCGACTTCTTCAAATCGATCAACGACAACTACGGCCACGATGCCGGCGACGATGTGCTGCGCGAGTTCGCCGTGCGCATCCGCAAGTCGATCCGTGGCATCGATCTGGCCTGCCGCTATGGCGGCGAGGAGTTCGTGATCGTGATGCCGGAGACCGACATGCACGTCGCCGGTATGGTCGCCGAGCGGCTGCGCCGCTCGATCGCGGGCGAGCCGTTCGCGATCCACAAGGCGACCAAGCGCATCGAGGTCACGATCTCGATCGGACTGTCGACGTTGGAGAAGAAGGGCGAGGCGGTCGCCGACGTCTTGAAGCGCGCCGACACCGCGCTCTATCGCGCCAAGCATGACGGCCGCAACCGCGTGGTGTCCGCCGCGGC
>CAWBTH010000014.1:0-97980 GCA_963791665.1 uncultured Alphaproteobacteria bacterium
TGATGCCGAAGCCGCCGGCCGAGTTCTCGCCATTGACCACGACGAGATCGAGCGACCAGTCCCTGATCAGTCCCGGCAGATGATCCGTGACCGCCGCGCGGCCGGTGCGGCCGACGACGTCGCCGATAAACAATATCCTCACTACGCGCTCCGGAAATCGAACACCCGCTTTTCCGTTAGCACATAATCGAGCGGCACGTCGTGCGATAGCGCGGGGATACTCTCGATTTCCTGCACGGCGAAGGCGAGGCCGATGCCGGTGATCGCCTTCGACTTTCGCAAATGCGCAAAGGTGTGGTCGTAATGTCCGGCGCCATAGCCGATGCGATGCCCCGCCTGGTCGAAGGCCGCGAGAGGCACCAGCATGATGTCGGGCACGACAATGGCTGCTGCGGTCGACGGCTCGGGAATGCCGAGCATGCCCATCATCAACCGATCGCCCGGCGTCCATGCGCGAAAGATCAGCGCCTTGCCGCGCGCGTTCACGCTCGGCAGCGCCAGCCGCGCGCCAAGCGCGGCGAGTTGCTTCATCAGCGGCTCCGGATCGATCTCGTTCCTGATCGGCGAATAGCCTGACACGATCAGGCCGTTGATGATGTCGATCGGCAAACCGCGCTTCGCCAGCGCGCCGGCCGCCGCCGTGCGCTGCTTGTCGGAGAGTTTTTCGCGCGCCGCGAGCGCGGCGGCGCGAAGTTCGGCCTTCGATTTCGGTTCGGCCATTCGCAAAAATGGAGCAATGAAAAAGTGCGAGGCCGCGTTCGCCGTTGAAGCACTCGATCCCGGAGTTCCCTACGAAAGTAGGTGGGCACCATATGTCCGGATCCACGGACCCGGCCAGGGACAGTTCCCTAAAGGATCGATAAGGCCCCGGGGATATATGGCTCCTGACGCGCGACACAGCCTCGCAAGGGCTAATGTAGCGACGAAGTGGGCGTAGCGCCAGCGGCGGGAGGACGCGCTCCGCGTGATTCCAGCTTTTGTTGGCGTCAACGCGCGCTGTCGTCGCGCGCCAGTATCGTCCTGTTATCCGGCCGTTGAGGCCTGATGCTCAGCGCGTTCGTTGACGGCGGAACCTTCAGCTCGGCAACTGTCATCGCGCCGTCCGTTGCCACGAGCAGCGACATCGATGTGGCTGCGAGCAGCACCCCGGACACCATGACGGCGAGAAAGACACGATCCATCGCTAGAGAACGTATCCTCTGCGATCTCGTTCCGGCGAACGGCAGATTTGCGCGGCTCAATCACGAAACCTCGGTGCAAAAGTGCACCGAGCGCAACCGCTATAGCGGAACCACCACAGCGGCCTGCTGCTCACGCCCTCACGGCGAGACGGCGCTTCTTCGCTCTTGGCGGGGACACCTTCTGCAGCGCCGGCTGCGCTTTACGGATCGGCACCACATAAAGCCGCGGGCGCGCAAGCGGCTCGCGCCGTTCCTTCAGCCGCTCCTCCACCGTAGGCAGGTGGGCGAGCCCGCCCAGGCGTCTTCCATTCGGCAACCTTCGCCGCCAGATGCATCCGCAATTCCAGCACCTGTACCGCCGCCTCGGACGAATCCCGCCACGGGCGATCCGGTCATGCATATCAGCCTCGGCGCGCAACATTTCCTCCCGCAAGAGGTTCATTTCCTTACGAATTTTGTTCAACCGGTTGTCCATTGGTGCCTCCTTGACAGGGGCGGAGAATAAGTACAAAACATGAACAAATAGTCAAGCCAAAAACGAGAGCGAAGAGAATTCCGATCGACCTCATCTGCGTAGATGGACGGGGCGCTGACATGGAAGATGGCCATCTCACGAAGGATTTGGGCCTGCTCGCGCTGGCGCTGTATGGCGCAATTCTCTCAACCATCAACTGGCGGCATGCGGCAAAGCGCGACGCGGCGCAGATCAAGGTCGTGGTAGGCATGATGCCTGCTCCGGGATCGTGGCCCGGCCCGCTCTACGCCAAGGTCGAGGCCATCAATGCCGGCCCACGCAGCGTCAGGATCGACATCCTGACGCTGGAGCTGCCGTCCGGCGCGCACATCTTCACGCCCTACGCCGGCATTGCCGAGGTCGAGAGCACGCGATTGCCGGCCAGCCTGGATGACGGACAGCGCGCGCGATACATCGTGTCCTACGAAGAGATCGGCCGGGCACTGCGGTCCCACGGTCTTGGCCGCGGGACCAAGCTGACGCCGGTGTGCGTCGACACGGCCGGGCGCATCTTCAAAGGCAAGCCCTGGGAGGTCGATCCGGATGAGTTGTTGCGAATGGCAGCGTCGCAATAGCGGCTGGCCTGCGTTACACTCCATTGGGGGCACGCAGGAGCACATCATGCAACCGACACGATTTCGCACCGCTGCGATGGGCATCGCAATGCTCGCCGCATCGTTAGCGCCCACCGCGCCCGCCTTCGCGCAAACCTACGATCCGGCCTATCCGGTCTGCCTGCAGGTCTATCAGGGTTTCGTCGACTTCTATTTCGAATGCGCCTACATGAACATGGCGCAGTGCCAGGCCTCGGCGTCCGGCCGCTCGGCGTCCTGCGTCGTCAATCCCTACTACAAGGGGCGGGCTGCGACTGCGCCGCGCCGGAAGCGCGTGCACCACTAATAACCGCCAGCAGGAGACGCCATGCAATTGCGAACATTCGGACGCACCGGGTTAAAGCTCTCGGTGCTGGGTTTTGGCTGCGGCGCAGTCGGCGGCTTGATGGTGCGAGGTGAAGCTGCCGATCAGGAGCGCACCGTCGCCCGCGCGCTTGCCGCCGGCGTGAACTATTTCGACACGGCCGTGCAATATGGCGACGGCGAGTCCGAAAAGAATCTCGGCCGCATCCTGCAAGAGCTTAAGCCGGCAACCGCCGTGGTCGGCACCAAGGTGCGGATTCCGCCCGACGCTTACGGCCGCATCGCAGACACCGTGACGGCGTCGCTCGAAGCAAGCCTGAAGCGGCTGCAGCGCGATCACGTCGACATTTTTCATCTGCACAATCCGATCACCGAAAAAGGCGGCGGGACCACACTGAGCGCGAAACAGGTGCTCGACGAGGTGGTGCCGGCGTTCGAGCGCCTGCGCGCGCAGGGCAAGACCCGCTTCCTCGGCCTCACCGCGATCGGCGACACCTCGGCGCTGCATCAGGTGATCGATACGGACAAATTCCACAGCGCGCAGGTGGTCTACAACATGCTCAATCCGTCCGCCGCCGAGGCGTTGCCGGAAAACTACCCGGCCCATGATTACGGGCGGCTGTTCGATCACACGGTGAAAGCCGGCGTCGGCGTGGTTGGCATCCGCGTGCTGGCCGGCGGCGCGCTGTCCGGCTCGGCCGAGCGTCACCCGATCGCGAGCCCGCCGCCCGAGCCGATCGGCTCGGCCATGGACTATGATGCCGACATCGCGCGCGCCCGCCGCCTGATGCCGCTGGTGAAGGACGGTTTCGCCGCCAGCCTGACCGAAGCCGCGACGCGCTTTGCGATCTCGCATGACGCGATGGGCACCATCCTGGTCGGCATCGCCACGCCGGAGCAGTTCGACGGCGCGCTGAGCGCAGTGGAGAAAGGGCCGCTGCCGAAATCGGCGCTGGCGCGGCTGGCGGAGCTGCAAAAGGGATTTGTGGGGGAGAAGCGGTAACCCAAGCGGGAACGACTGGCATGATCAAGCTGATGTCAGCTCCAATCAGGAGGGTTCTGAGATTCCCTCTCCTGCAGTTCGCTGTTGTGATTTTTCTCATTCTTTGGATGGAAGCAGCCGGCGACAAGACCGTACTCGGTCAGGCCTACGGGACACTCGACAAGCTTGTCGATTCTTCCATTGCAGTCACGGCGACGATCTTTTCGGTCAAGTCGTTCACCAAGTCGTTTCTGACGTTTGGTTTCATGATCGCCTATGTCTACCTGGTCTGTTGGCTCATCCTTTCGGCGATCCGTTTCCTGACAAGACTTTGCGTCGATTTCCTTGCACGCAGGAACATTTTCTGGTTGCGAACCACGGTTGCGAAAGAGCGCGGCATCGACGCTTATCGCGCGTGGCTACCTCTTGAGAAAATCCGTCCTGCCCACGTCCCTCAATCTCTGTGGGAAGAAACCTATGCCTGGCCCCGGGATAACCAACCGCCCTATCCGCCGATCATTCAACGCGTGTTGCGCGGAATCGCGATCTATTGCAGCCTGATTGCTCTCGCCGTCGTCCTTCTGCAGGCGTTCAGCCCGCTGCCCGCCTTCGATTGGCTCGTCTCCATCGTGAAGCGGATCATCGGCGTTTAGTTCACCCGATCGCCACGCCCCCGCCCACCGTGCGGTTCAGCACCTGCGTCGTCTTCTCGATGCGCTCGGCCGCCGCGTTCAACGCATTCGCCACCGCGACCTGGGTCGCGCGCGCGCGATCGCTTGCCGCGAGGCGCACGTCGCGCAGTGACGCCAGCTCCTGCTCCAGCTTCTCCAGCCGCGCATTGGCATCGAGCAGCTCGTCGCAGGCGGTCAGCGCCGCCATCACGGTCAGCCGCTGATCGCCGATCTCGCCGAATTTTCCGCGCAAGGACTCGACCTTGGACTCCAGGCTCTCGGCGAGCCGCACCAGCCGCGCCTCCTGCCCTTCCTCGCATGCCATGCGGTATTGCCGGCCGTTGATGGTCACGTTGATATGGTTCATGCGGCCTCTCCGCTGTCCTGCGCGTCCTCACCGCCACCGAGCACCTCGCGGATCGCGGCGATCGCTGCATCCAGCCGGTCGCCCAGCTCGCGGTTGGCGCGCTCGAGCCTGCGCGTCTTGACCAGCGAAGAGTCGAGTTCGTCGGCGAGCCGCGAGCGGTCGGTGCCGAGCGCGTGAATCCGGGTCGCCAGCTCATCCTCGTCGCGGTCGGCATCGCGCCGCCGCTCGACCGCGCTCTCCAGCGAGTCCAGCGCCGCCATCAGCCGCCGCGTGGCGGATTCGATGTCGCCATGGGGCTGCTCGGAGGGGGCGGAACCGTTGACGGGGCGATCGTTCATCAGTGGATACGCAGACTTGAGGTGCAGGCCGGAAGTTGTGCCGCCGCCAGCCGCGAATCCGGCGATTGGGCAAGCGTTTACGGTGAGAAGCTTACGTGGCGGAATTTGGCCGCGCAACGCCGCCGCAAAGCTATGCACTACAAAGCAACCTTTCCGGGGCGGAAGGCGTTGGACTCATGGAACCGGCCTTGTTAAGGACCAAAAACGCCGCGAGCGCCCCAGTTCCTCCCCGCGTTGTGCACGCAACCAATTCTCATTCCACACGGATTCTCATCATGCCGCAGGTCGATCATCCCCGTATGGCGAACGCGATTCGCGGGCTCTCGATGGACGCCGTCGAGAAGGCGAAATCCGGCCATCCCGGCCTGCCGATGGGCTGCGCCGATCTCGCCACCGTGCTGTTCACTCAGTTCCTGAAATACGATGCCGCCAAGCCGGACTGGCCGGACCGCGACCGCTTCGTGCTGTCGGCCGGCCACGGCTCGATGCTGCTCTATTCGCTGCTGTATCTGACCGGCAATCCGGAGATGACGCTCGACCAGATCAAGCGTTTCCGCCAGGTCGATTCGCTTACGCCGGGCCACCCCGAGAATTTCCGCACCAAGGGCGTGGAGACCACCACCGGCCCGCTCGGCCAGGGCCTCGCCACCTCGATCGGCATGGCGCTGGCGGAAAAGATGCTGGCCGCCGAGTTCGGCAAGAAGATCGTCGACCACCACACCTATGTGCTGTGCTCCGACGGCGATTTGATGGAGGGCGTGTCGCAGGAAGCGATTGCGCTCGCCGGGGTCTGGCGGCTCAACAAGCTGATCGTGCTCTATGACGACAACGGCATCTCGATCGACGGCCCGACCTCGCTGTCGGATTGCGTCGACCAGGTGAAGCGCTTCAAGTCGGCCGGCTGGGCCGCCGAATTGATCGACGGCCAGGATCAGCAGGCGGTGGCCGCCGCAATCACCCGCGCGCAGAAGTCCAACAAGCCGAGCCTGATCGCCTGCAAGACTACAATCGGCTACGGCGCGCCGCACAAGGCCGGCACCAACAAGGCGCATGGCGAGGCGCTCGGCGCCGACGAATTGAAGGGGGCGAAAGAGAACCTCGGCATTTCGCAGGAGCCGTTCTCGGTGCCCGACGACGTGCTGAAGATGTGGCGCGAGGCGGGGGCACGGGGTGCCCGCGCGCGCGAAGAATGGGAATCGCGGTACGCGGAATTGGGCCCGCGCAAGCGCGCCGAGTTCGAGCGGCGGTTGCGGCATGAGCGGCCGGCTTCGCTGGCCAAGGCGCTGCGCGATTTCAAGAAGAAGCTGCTGGAAAGCCCGCTCAACATCGCCACCCGCAAGTCCTCGGAGGCCGCGATCGATGCGATCGCCGCCGCCATGCCGATGGAATTTCTGGCGGGCTCGGCCGACCTCACCGGCTCCAACAACAACAAGGCCAAGAGCGCGACCGAATTCGCGGCCAAGAAGCCGAAGGGCCGCTTCATCCATTACGGCGTGCGCGAGCACGGCATGGCCGCTTGCATGAACGGCATTTTCTTGCACGGCGGCTTCGCGCCGAACGGCGCGACTTTCCTGATCTTCAGCGACTACGCGCGGCCCGCGATGCGGCTCGCCGCGCTGATGGGCACCGGCGTGGTCTATGTCATGACCCATGACTCCATCGGGCTCGGCGAAGACGGCCCGACGCATCAGCCGGTCGAACATCTCTCCTCATTGCGCGCGATGCCCAACATGCGGGTGTTCCGGCCATGCGACGCGGTCGAGGTCGCCGAGTGCTGGGAGCTGGCGCTGAACCGCACCAAGGGTCCGACCGTGCTGGCGCTAACGCGGCAGAACCTGCCGCAGCTCCGCAACAACGCGCCTGCCGAAAATCCGTGCAGCCATGGCGCCTATGAACTCATGGGCGCGCAGGGCGACGCAAAAGTGTCGCTGTTCGCCTCGGGCTCCGAGGTCGAGATCGCCGTTGCCGCGCAGAAGCAGCTCGCCGAGCGCGGCATCGCGACGCGGGTCGTCTCGGTGCCGTCGCTTGAGCTGCTGCTGGAGCAGCCGGAGGCGCGGCAAAAGGCGGTGATCGGTAACGCGCCCGTGAAGGTCGCCATCGAAGCCGCTGTGCGCTGGGGCTGGGACGCCGTGATCGGCCATGACGGCATTTTCATCGGCATGAAATCCTTCGGCGAAAGCGGCCCGGCCAAGGACCTTTTCAAGCATTTCGGCATTACCGCCGAGGCTGCGGTTAACGCAGTCCTGAAACGCTTGGGTTAGCGGTTGAGATAGCCCCGAAAAAGGGCTACCTAACGGTCATATTTCCGTTCTCGTCCGGCCGAACCGGGCGATCCGCCGTCAGCCTCTCCGCGAGCGTCCCTCGCGGGGACGCAATCGGCTTTTAGAGGAGAAACAGCATGGCTGTCCGCGTCGCAATCAACGGGTTTGGCCGCATCGGCCGCAACATCCTGCGCGCCATCGCCGAGTCCGGCCGTAACGACATCGAAGTGGTCGGCATCAACGATCTCGGCCCGGTCGAAACCAACGCGCATTTGCTGCGCTTCGACAGCGTGCACGGCCGCTTTCCCGGCACGGTGACAGTCGAGGGCGATTCGCTCTCGCTCGGCAACGGCAAGATCAGGGTGTCGGCGGAGCGCGATCCGTCGAAACTGCCGTGGAAGGCGCTCGGCGTCGACATCGCGCTGGAATGCACCGGCATCTTCACCGCCAAGGACAAGGCGTCCGCGCATCTGACCGCCGGCGCCAAGCGCGTGCTGGTCTCCGCACCCGCCGACAACGCCGACGCCACCATCGTCTACGGCGTCAACCATGACACACTGACCAAGGATCATCTGGTCGTCTCCAATGGGTCGTGCACCACCAACTGTCTCGCGCCGGTCGCCAAGGTCCTGAACGACACCGTCGGCATCGAGACCGGTTTCATGACCACCATCCACGCCTATACCGGCGACCAGCCGACACTCGACACCTTGCACAAGGATCTCTATCGCGGCCGCGCGGCGGCGATGTCGATGATTCCGACCTCGACGGGCGCTGCGAAGGCGATCGGCCTGGTGCTGCCGGAGTTGAAGGGCAAGCTCGACGGCGTCGCGATCCGCGTGCCGACGCCGAACGTCTCGGTGGTGGACCTGAAGATCGTCGCCAAGCGCGCCACCGATGCCAAGGAAATCAACGAGGCGATGAAGCGCGCCGCCGAGCAGCAGCTCAAGGGCGTTCTGAACTACACCAACGCGCCGAACGTCTCGATCGACTTCAACCACGATCCGCACTCGTCCACGGTCCACATGGACCAGACCAAGGTGCTGAACGGCACGCTCGTGCGCGTGATGTCGTGGTACGACAATGAGTGGGGCTTCTCCAACCGCATGGCCGACACGGCCGTGGCGATGGCGAAGAAGATTTGAGGCTCTCGCGTCCCGGATGCGATGCAGCGCGTGAGCGGTGCATCGCCGATCCGGGACCCATTTGCGCGGGACCTGTCGTCACCATGGGTCCCGGTTCTGCAGCGCACCGCTTCGCGCTGCGCAGCGCCCGGGACAAGAGATGACGAAACCATTCCGCACCCTCGACGACGTCGACGTAAAGGGCAAACGCGTGCTGCTGCGCGTCGACCTCAACGTGCCCACCGAAAACGGCCGCGTCACCGATACCACGCGGCTGGAGCGCGTCGCGCCGACCATCACCGAGATTTCCGACAAGGGCGGCAAGGTGATCCTGCTGGCGCATTTCGGCCGGCCCAAGGGCCGCGACGAAAAGGACTCGCTGAAACCCGTCGCCGCCGAGCTGTCCAAGGTGATCAAGCGTCCGGTCGCGTTCGCGGCCGACTGCATCGGCGAGCCCGCCCAGAAGGCCGTCGCTGCCATGAAGGACGGCGACATCCTTTGTCTGGAGAACACACGCTTCCACAAGGAAGAAGAGAAAAACGATCCGGCCTTCGTCGCGGAAATGGCCAAACTTGGCGACATCTGGGTCAACGACGCCTTCTCCGCCGCGCATCGCGCGCACGCCTCGACCGAAGGCCTCGGCCACAAGCTGCCGGCCTATGCAGGCCGTACCATGCAGGCCGAGCTCGACGCGCTGAACAAGGCGCTGGACGCGCCGGCCAAGCCTGTCATCGCCATCATCGGCGGCGCCAAGGTTTCCACCAAGATCGAGCTCTTGGAAAACCTCGTCACCAAGGTCGACGCGCTGGTGATCGGCGGCGGCATGGCCAACACGTTCCTGCATGCCCAGGGCATCAATGTCGGCAAGTCGCTGGCGGAAAAGGACCTCGCCGCCACAGCGCTACGCATCATGGACAAGGCGGAAGAGGCCAATTGCGCGATCATCCTGCCCGTCGATGCCGTGGTCGCGAGCCAGTTCGCGGCCAACGCGCCGTCGCATGCCTATGGCCTCGATGCGATCCCCGCCGAAGGCATGATCCTGGACGTCGGCCCGCAATCGACCGCGCGGATTCATTCGGCGATCGACGATGCGGCCACTCTCGTCTGGAACGGCCCGCTCGGCGCCTTCGAAATGCATCCTTTCGACCGGGGCACCGTGGTGGCGGCCAAACATGCCGCCGAACGCACCAAATCGAAGAAGCTGGTGTCGGTCGCCGGCGGCGGCGACACGGTCGCGGCGCTGAACCAGGCTGGCGTAGCCGGCGATTTCTCCTATGTCTCGACCGCGGGCGGCGCGTTTCTTGAATGGATGGAGGGGAAACCCTTGCCCGGCGTCGAGGTTTTGAAGACACGCTAACTTTTTAGGCAGAACGCGGAGACAGGACCGATGGCACGCATTACGTTGCGGCAATTGCTCGATCACGCGGCGGAGCACGACTACGGCGTGCCGGCCTTCAACATCAACAACATGGAGCAGGCGCTGGCGATCATGGACGCCGCCTCGACACTGGATGCGCCCGTCATCATCCAGGCCTCCCGCGGCGCCCGCGCCTATGCCAACGACGTGATGCTGCGTCACATGATGGACGCGGTGACCGAAATCTATCCGCAGATTCCGGTCTGCGTGCATCTCGATCACGGCAACGAGCCCGCGACCTGTATGACCGCGATCCAGGCCGGCTTCACCTCTGTCATGATGGACGGCTCGCTGAAGGCCGACGGCAAGACGCCCGGCGACTGGGACTACAATGTCGGCGTCACCAAAACGGTCACCGACATGGCGCATCTCGGCGGCATCTCGGTCGAGGGCGAGCTCGGCGTGCTCGGCTCGCTCGAAACCGGCATGGGCGACAAGGAAGACGGCCACGGCGCCGAGGGCAAGCTGTCGCACGACCAGCTGCTGACCAATCCCGACGAGGCCGTGAAGTTCGTCAAGGAAACCAGGGTCGACGCGCTGGCGATCGCGATGGGCACCTCGCACGGCGCCTACAAGTTCACCCGCAAGCCGGACGGCGACATCCTCGCCATGAAGGTGATCGAGGAAATCCACCGCAAGCTGCCGAACACGCATCTGGTGATGCACGGCTCCTCGTCGGTGCCGGAGGATCTGCAGGCGATCATCAACGCCAATGGCGGCAAGATGAAGCCGACCTGGGGCGTGCCCGTGAAGGAGATTCAGCGCGGCATCAAAAATGGTGTGCGCAAGATCAACATCGACACCGACAACCGCATGGCGATGACCGGCCAGATCCGGAAGGTGCTGAAGGACAATCCGGAGGAGTTCGATCCGCGCAAATATATGAAGCCTGCGATGGAAGCGATGGCGAAGCTGTGCAAGCAGCGCCTGCAGGAATTCAATACCGCAGGGCAAGCCAGCAAGATCAAGAAGGTGTTGACCACGGCCGAGATGGCCAAGCGCTACAGCAAGGGCGAACTGGACCCGAAGGTGGCGTAGCCTCGCCTACGCTCTCTCCCCTCGTCATTCCGGGATGCGCCCAACGGGTCCGCGCGAAGCGCGGCCCGATGACAGACTTCGGCGCAGGCCCGGAATCCATAATCCCGGCCTTTGGGTATGGATTCCGGGCTCGCAGCTTCCGCCTACACGCTGCGCGCTTCGGCGGACAGGTCGCGTCGCCCCGGAATGACGAGATTTCCCACAGAGCGGTTCCCCTGCGACCAACGTTAACCTCGGCATTTGCCTGAATACGGTCTATTTTCCGGGCAAACAGACCCTTGCCGGAGGACACCCATGAATCTCGCCGATCTCAACAAAGTCGCCAATGCCATGGTCGTACCGGGCAAAGGCATCCTTGCCGCCGACGAATCCTCCGGCACCATCAAGAAGCGCTTTGACGCCATCAAGGTGGACTCGACCGAGGACAACCGCCGCGACTATCGCGAGATGCTGTTCCGCTCGCAGGAGGCGATGAGCAGGTACATCTCCGGCGTCATCCTCTATGACGAGACCATCTGGCAGAACGCCAAAAACTCCACGCCGCTGGTCAAGCTGATCGAGCAGAGCGGCGCCATTCCCGGCATCAAGGTCGACGAGGGCACGCAGGCGCTGCCGCAATGCCCGGGCGAGCTGGTGACCGTCGGCCTCGACAAGCTCGCTGAACGGCTGAAGAAATATTACGAGCGCGGCGCGCGCTTTGCGAAATGGCGCGCGGTGATCGATATCGGCAGCGGCATTCCGACGATGACGGCGATCCGCGTCAACGCGCATGCGCTGGCGCGTTACGCCGCGCTGTGCCAAGCCGCGCAGATCGTGCCGATCGTCGAGCCGGAAGTGCTAATGGACGGCGATCATGACATCGACCGCTGCTATGACGTGACGCAGCGCGTGCTCAATCAGACTTTTCGTGAATTGCGGGTGCAGCGCGTCGAGCTGGAGGGCATGATCCTCAAGCCCAACATGGCCATCTCGGGCAAGAAGTGCGCAAAGCAGGCGCAGGTCGCGGAGATCGCCGAAAAGACCATCCGCATGCTGAAGGCCTGCGTGCCGGCCGCCGTGCCGGGCATCGCCTTCCTGTCCGGCGGCCAGTCGGACGAGGAAGCCACCGCGCATCTCAACGCCATGAACGCAATCGGCAACCTGCCGTGGAAGCTCACCTTCTCCTATGGCCGCGCGCTGCAGGCAGCACCCCAGAAGGCATGGTCGGGCAAGTCCGAGAACGTCGCCGCGGGCCAGCGCGCCTTCACCCATCGCGCGCGCATGAACGCGCTGGCGAGCCGAGGTGAGTGGGCGACCGACCTTGAAAAGAAGGCGGCGTAGGGTTTGGCTAGCCCGACGGTCGCGCAGCAAATGGTCCCGTGTCCCGGGCGCAGCGCAACGCCAGCGCGTTCACGCGCGTCTTCAAAAAATAGCAACGGTGCGCTGCAGAACGGGGACCCATTGATTCCGCTTGCGTGGGTCCCGGATCAGCGATGCACCGCAAGCGCGCTGCATCGCGTCCGGGACACGGGAGCTTTCGCTCGTGTCTAAGAATCAACCCGCGCCGTCACGCCCGCTGCCGCGGCTCTACCTCGCCACACCCGAGGTCGACGATCCCTCATCGCTGGTCTCGAGCCTGCCGGGTTTGCTCGCGGGCGCCGACGTCGCGGCCGTGCTGCTGCGGCTGAAAATGGCCGACCAGCGCAGCATGATTTCGCGGGTGAAAACCTTGGCGCCCGCGATCCAGAATGCCGGCGCGGCGTTGCTGCTCGACGGTCATGTCGAACTGGTGGCGCGCACCGGCGCCGACGGCGCGCATGTCAACGGTCTTGCAGAACTGGAGGAAGCCCTGCCGTCGCTGAAGCCGGACCGCATCGCCGGTGTCGGCGGCCTCGCGACGCGCCATGATTCGATGAGCGCGGGCGAGAAAGGCGCGGACTATGTGCTGTTCGGCGAGCCCGACGCGAAGGGCAAGCGTCCATCGATGGAGGCGGTTGCCGAGCGGCTGGACTGGTGGGCCGAATTGTTCGAGCCACCCTGCATCGCCTGGGCCGCGTCACGCGAGGAAGCCCATGCGTTCGTGCTGGCAGGCGCAGATTTCGTCCTGGTTGGCGATGCCGTCTGGACCGATCCTCGCGGCGCATCTGCCGCGCTCGCCGATTTCGGCCAGGCGATGCGGCAGGCGCATGCGGCCGCGCGCGACGCGGGCAAGGCGCGGCAGGCCTGAATGAAACGATCTGCCGCCATATCGCTTCTTGCTTGCGTGCTGCTGTTCGCCACGGCTGCGATCGCGCAGACGCCGACCACCCCGCCGGCTGCAAAGTCGGAGGCCGCACCAAAATCCGAGGCGAAGAAGGCTCCGGCTGCCAAGAAACCGGCCGTGCCGGAGACCAAGCCACCTCCCGCCGCAACCGCCACGCCCGCGCCCGATAATCCCAATGCCGACCTGGTCTACGGCGCGTTTCAGCGCGGCGAGTACAAGACTGCGCGCGAGCTGGCGCTGCCCCGCGCGCAGGCCGGCGATCCCAAGGCGATGACCATGCTGGGTGAGATCTATTCCAACGGGTTCGGCGTCAAGCGCGACTTCGCCAAGGCTGCGGACTGGTACAAGCGCGCCTCTGATAGCGGCGACCGCGAAGGGATGTTCGCGCTCGCCATGCTGCGCCTTGCCGGACGCGGCGGTCCCGTCGACAAGCAGGATGCCGTGCGGCTCCTGGCCTCCGCCGCCAAGCTCGGCGAACCCAAGGCGGCCTACAATCTCGCTTTGCTCTATCTCGACGGCCAGACGCTGCCGCAGGACCTCAAGCGTTCGGCGGAGTTGCTGCGGCTGGCGGCGGACGCCGGCAACCCGGAAGCGCAATACGCGCTCGCGACGTTCTACAAAGAGGGCACCGGCGTGGAGAAGGACCCCGAGAGGGCGGCCCGATTGCTGCAGGCCGCTGCGCTCGCGGACAATGTCGACGCCGAGGTCGAATATGCCATCGCGCTGTTCAACGGCACCGGTACGCCGCGCAACCAGCCCGCCGCGGTGGCGCTGCTGCGCAAGGCGGCGAAGCAGAACAGCGCGATCGCGCAGAACAGGCTCGCCTTCGTGCTGGTCAAGGGCATGGGCGTGCCGATGGACAAGATCGACGGCTTCAAGTGGCACCTCGTGGCAAAGACCGCCGGCAAGGGCGATCCCGACCTGGACGCGGAGTTTGCCCAGCTTAGCCCGGAGGATCGCGCCAAGGCCGAGGCGCTGGCGCATCGCTGGCTGGGCGACACGCTTGACGCCAAGGCCCCCAAAGGGCAACCAGTGCCGGCGCCCATTCCTCTCGGCCGACCGCAGGCCGGGCCGCAGCCCATTCCGTTTCTCTATAATTTCCCTCCGACGCCGAAGCCCTGAATGCTGCATTCCGCCCTCATCAACGTCATGGTCAAGGCCGCGCGCCGCGCCGGCCGCAGCCTGAAGCGCGATCTCGGCGAGATCGAGCATCTGCAGGTGTCGCTGAAGGGGCCGGCGAACTTCGTCACGCTCGCCGACAAGCGCTCCGAGGAGATGCTCTACACCGATCTCTCCAAGGCGCGGCCGGGCTATGGCTTCATCGGCGAGGAAGGCGGCGCACGCGAGGGCGCGGACAAGACCCACACCTGGATCGTCGATCCCCTGGACGGCACCACCAATTTCCTGCACGGCATCCCGCAATTTGCGATCTCGATCGGGCTCAAGCGCGAGGACACCATCATCGCGGGCGTGATCTACAACCCCGCCAATGAGGAGCTCTACATCGCCGAGCGCGGCAAGGGCGCCTTCCTCAACGACCAGCGCCTGAGGGTGGCCGGCCGCCGCAAGCTCAACGAATGCGTGATCGCCTGCGGGCTGCCGCATATCGGCCGCGGCGACCACGAGCAGTCGCGACGCGAGATGACGGAATTGCAGAACCGCGTGGCGGGGCTCCGCCGCTTCGGCGCCGCCGCGCTCGACCTCGCCTTCGTCGCCGCAGGCCGGCTCGACGGCTATTGGGAGCGCAACCTGCAGCCCTGGGACATCGCGGCCGGCCAGATCATTGTGCGCGAGGCCGGCGGCATCGTCTCCGGGGTGGACGGGAATGATAATGCGCTGACCACGGGGAATGTGGTGGCCGGGAATGAGTTCGTGCAGGCGGAGTTGGTGGGGATATTGAGGCAGCTTTAGAGCACGGTTTAGCAACGGGGCAATCATGACTCGGCGGCGCGTTTTTGGAATTGCGGCGGTCATCTTTTGGGGACTTGTCTTGCTATCAGGCAACGTGGTCGCCCAATCATCGTCGTCAAAATCTTCGCTCTCGACCGTCGCTGACGGACACGGGATTCGCTTAGCCAGCGCACCTATGGCGTTCCAGATGCGAGACGTCGAATACCTTCAGGTAGACGGGAAGACGTTTCGGGCCACCGTTTACCAGCCGGAGGGTTCAGGGCCCTTTCCCGTGATCCTGGACGTTCATGGCGGAGCGTGGGTGCGTGAAGACGTTAGTCGAGACGAACACTCGCTGTTGGACAAAGCTCTGGCGGCGATGGGTATTGTGGTGGTCGCAGTCGACTATCGGCAGAGTGCACAATACCAATATCCCAACTCCGTCGCGGATGTGAACTTTGCAGTGCGCTGGCTTCGAGCAAATGCCGCGAAGTTTAACGGCTCTTCCAAAAGCGTTGGCGTGTTCGGCTCTTCGAGCGGCGGGCATCTCGTCCTGCTGAATGGCCTGCGACCGTCTGACCCTCGATATGCGACGCTGCCATTGGCCGGGTTCCCAGCGGACAGCGCAAGTCCCGACTACATCATCCTCGTCTATCCGATTTCAGATCCGCTTGCCCGAAGGACATATGCTGCTGAACTGGGCAACAATGCTCCGGTCAAATCCACTGACATCTATTTTTCGCCGCCTGGCAGCATTCAGGAAGGCAATCCGCAACTCATTCTGGATCGTCATGAACCGATCAAGCTGCCGCCTGTCCTTTTGATCCAGGGCGGTGCGGATACAAACGGTGTCGTGAAGGACACGAACGTGTCGCCAGAAATTCAGCAGCGCTTCGCAGCTTCATATGAAGCTGCGGGCGGCAAGATACAGTTGGAGTTGTTGCCTGGCGCACCCCATAACTTCGTCAACACGGATGGCGCGAACCTGGATCGCACACTTGGCTTGATGAGGGTATTTGTTGGGCAGCAGTTGGCGAAGCAGTGAGAATCAGTCACGCGCGATCCGTGATCCGTTCGGACACTCCACCCGCGTGAACGCTAAGGCCCAGCCGGCATCAACCCCGCCTTGGCCTTGACCGCGTCAGCCTCGGGCGAATTGAGGAAACGCAGCAGCGCGGTCGCGGCGTCGGCATTCGCGGCCGAACGTGTCAGCATGCCGGCGAAGGTGAAGCCGGGCTGCAACTCGGCGGGAATGGTGCCGACATAATCGGTGCCGGCCACATTCATGAGTTCGCTGACCTGCTGGAAGCCGATCTCGGCTTCGCCGCGCGCCACCACGGCGGCGACCGGCTCGCCGGACGGCGGTCCGCGAACCCGGCGGTTCTTCGGCAGCACCGCTTCCGCAATGCCGAGCTTCGCGAACAGCTGCGTCGACAGATAAGTGCCGCTGCCGGAGTCCGAGCATGCGATCGACTTCACGGCGAGCAGCGTCGCCTTGAAGGCCTCGACGCTGCCGATATCGGGCTTCGGCGCGCCAGCCTTCACCACCATGCCGATCAACGAGCGCGCCAGGGTGACCTTGCTGTCGGCGCGCAGCAGATTAGCGCTCGCGAGCTTGTCGGCTGCGCCGCCGTCCAGGATCACGACATCGGCGGCCTCGCCATGCGCAAGACGCGTGGGGATCGACTCCGGCGAATCGCCCATCGACGGACCGCGGGTCGTGATCAGATGATGGCCGCTCAAGCGTTTGAAGGCCGGGCCGAGCTCGGAATAGACATGATAGAAGCCGGCCGAGATCATCACGCGGACATCGGCGGCGAAGGCTGCGTTGAGCGGCGCCATCGCGGCAGCCACGAACAGCAGCCGGGCAAGCCGTCTCGTTCTCGTCACTCTCGCCTCCATCAGGCGCGATACGCGGTTTTGCCGGTGCCGCGATAGAGCACACGCACCTGCTCCTCGGTGACCGCCTTGTGGAACGCCAGCGCCTCGGGCTCGAGGTCACGCTTCGGCACATGCTCAGGCTCGAAATGCCCAAAGCTGTCCTTGCCGCGCACCAAGGTCGCCCAATCCCGCTGTCCGACCGCCTGTTTCAGGCGGGTCGGAATGTAGCGGATCGCGAGACCGATGCGCCGGTCGTCGGACCGATTGGGTTCCGAGCCATGGAACAGCAGCACGTGATGCAGCGACGCCTGCCCGGGCTTCAGCTCGACCAAGACCGCGTCGGATTCGTCGACCTCGACCGCGATCTCCTGCCCACGCGTGAGAAGGTTGTTCTGGTCGAACGTGTCCTCATGCCTGACCTGCTGCCTGTGGGTGCCGGCAACGAACTTCATGCAGCCGGAGACCTTGTTGGCCGGCGACATCGCAACCCAGGCGGTCGCCACATCGGACGAACTCAGGCCCCAATAGGTCGCGTCCTGATGCCAGGATACGAATCCGGGGTCGCGCGGCTCCTTGATGAAGAAGCTGGTGTTCCAGCACAGGATGTCCGGGCCCAGAAGGTCTTCGATGGCATCGAGGATTTTGGGATGGCGGATCATGTCGTTGATCCAGGGAAACAGCACATGGCTGCGATGGCGCATCTCGCCCTTGATCGGGCCGCCGGTCCTCGCCTCGTAATCCTCGAGCTTGCCGCGAAAGTCGGCGACCTCGCGCTCGGTCAGCACGTCCACCGGGAAGTGATAGCCGCGCTCGCGATACTCAGCGACATCGCGCTCGCTCAAGGATTTCGTCATCCGCGTCCCCCGTCTCTTGTTGCGATGCTAGCCCTTCGACGGCGACCAGCGATACGCCTTCGCGCACGCCCCGCCCATCAGCATCGCGCGCTCGCTCTCGGTGAGGCGGTTGGTGGTGCGGAACGGTTGCGACGCCCTGCTCGTAATTGATGACGGCAAAGGCGCGCGTCCAGTCGGTGCCCCACAGGCAACGATCAATGCCCCAGGCATCGAACACGCGGGACAGCGGATCCCAGATGTCGGGATAAGGATATGGCTGCTTCGACAGCGTGCAGGCGCCGCTGATCTTGATCACGGCGTTCTTGCGCTTCGCAAGCTCGATGACCTTCGGCAGGTCGCGCCACGGCTCGGCGGGCGCGGGCGGCACGCGCGGCTGCAGGATGCCGATGTGGTCGATGATGAAGCGCGTGTCGGGATTGCGGTCGATCAGCGCGGTGCCACCGTCGAGATTGCCCCAGCAGTGCAGATTGACCGGAAGGTCGTGGCGCACCGCCGCGCGCGCGATGCGGTTGAAGCCGGGATCGTCGGCGCCGCGGTCGCCCTCCGTCCAGAAGATGCGGATACCGACCGCACCCGGCGTCTTCTTCCATTCGGCGACGACGTCGTCGGTCGCGGGATCATCGGGATCGATCGGCTTGACGATGGCCATCCGGCCGGGATGGGCGCGCTGCACCTCCACGGCATAGCTCGCGTCATAGCGATAGAGCGAGAAAGCCGAGATGAAGATCGCGCCGTCGACGCCGACCTTGTCCATCGCCGCGACCATCTCGTCGCCGGTCACGTGAGGCGGCCAGTTAGGCACATTGGCCCACGGCCGCTTCGGCGTGTTGGCCTCGTAGGCATGGACCTGGGAATCGATGATGGCCATCGCGGACGCTCCTCCTGTTTTTTGCCGAGTTTGGCCAAACCGAGAGGACTATGTCCAGTGCCGGGAGTAGATGGCGGGGTCTCGGATGGCGCGTGGCGCGACCAGCGACCCGTTCGCCGCCGGGCTCAGAGATCGTCGGGCCCCTTGACGCCTGCGCGCCTCAAATCGCGCAGCAGCTTGCGGACAAGCTGGATGTTGGTGTTTTGCAGATGGTGATTGTTGCCGAACTTGAACATGTTCTTCTGCGACACGATCAGGCCCGACTTCTCCTCGGCGAGGATGCCCTTCTTCTTCAGGCGCGCGACCCGGCGGCGGATGGTTTCCAGCGGCAGGTTGAGAAACCGCGACAGCGTCGCGCGCGAAATGCCCTGCTTGATCTCGTCCGGTTCGACCGTATGGATGCTGGCAAAGCGCTCATCGAGCTGCTGGTCGCTCATGATGTTGATGACGTTGGCATTGAGAACGTTGTGAATGATCAGCAGATCGAGCGGATCGAAATCCTCGTAATGCCGGAACATTTCGCTGATCGCGCACAGCATGTAGGCCAGCGTGTGACGCGATACGGCGCGGATGAGGTCATCGGATTTGCGCATGATGGAACCGGGCGGCCGACGAGCGGAACTCGTCCTTCTATCCGACAATAGGCGGGACGGCGGCCTGTGCCTACCCAAAATGGGTAGCGATCAACTTGCCAATTGACCCTCCCAGTGCCGAAACTTGGACATCCAGACATCGGTGAGGCTTCATGATGATTGCGGGCGCAGCGCAGGGCAAATTGCGGAGGTCGAATTCGGAGATTGAGGACGCAGCGGAAATCAGGTGTGAGGCCTGCAACGGCCGCGGCTCGCCGGCCGCGGCCAAACCTTCGCCGATGCGCCGGATCTATCCGGGACCGTGCAAGAAATGCGGCGGCAAGGGCCGGATCAGGCAACCGGACTGAGCATGACGGACAGCGCTCCTGCTCCGCCGGTCTGTATGGCTTGCGATCGCGAGCGGCTGTTCGTATCGGCCGAACCGGTGAGGAGAGGCTACGAGATCAGAAGCTTCAAATGCCCAAACTGCGGATCGATCCTGCGGCTGGCGCAAAGAGCGCGCAAAATGCGGAAGCCCAGACGGGCGCCGCGGGACTGGGCAGTTCGGCCGGGTCAATAGCCGACTTGTCCGGGGCAGGTTACACCCTTCATCCGATAGTGACTCACGCCCCACTCGCTGCCGTCCGCATAGCCGAACAGGCCAGCGGTCGCGAGAAAGAACCAGCGCCAGCGCCGCATCCATAAATTCGTGTCGCTGCCATAGACCTCGCGCAGCACGCCTTCGATCTCGCTGGCATGCGCGTCGAACCTGGCGAGCCAGTCGAGCGCGGTGCGCTGATAATGCGTGCCACTCCAGCGCCATTCCTTCTCGACCTCGAGCAGATCGGCATATTGCCGGATCAGATGATGGCTCGGCATCACGCCACCGGTGAAGAAATGCTGCGCGATCCAGTCCTCGCGGTCGTTGCGGTCGAACAGATACGAACCGGAGCGATGGGTGAAGATGTGCATGAAGAAGCGCCCGTCGCCCTTCAGCCATGCGCGCACACGCGACAAGAGCTCGCGCCAGTTCACCATGTGCTCGAACATCTCGACCGAGACGATGCGATCGAATTGCGCCTCCGGATCGAAAACGTTCATATCAGCGGTGATCACACGCAGGTTGATCAGGCCGCGTCTGGCCGCTTCCCCCATGATATATTCGCGCTGCGAATTCGAATTCGATACCGCAATGATCCTCGCGTTCGGAAACTGCCGCGCCGCGAACAGCGACAGCGAGCCCCAGCCACAACCGAGCTCGAGGACATCCTGTCCGTCCGCAAGCTCGGCATGCTCGACGGTCTGGCGCAGCGCCTCCTCCTCGGCCTCCTGCAGGGTCGAGTGGTCGTCCCTGTAGAAACAGGACGAGTATTTGCGGTTCGGTCCGAGCACCTGCGCAAAAAATGCGGCCGGCACTTCGTAATGCTGCGCATTGGCAGCGTCAGTATGCTCCGCGATGGCGCGCGCGGCCATTTCGCGCGCAAAGGCGGCGTCGCGCGCGGCGCTGCCGTCCGCGAGTTTTATCGCGGAGCGCGAGCAGAGCCGGTGGATCGCGGCGCGGATGATCGCGTCCGGCAACGGCACCCGTTCGGCGGACTTGATGACGGTGGAGACGAAGCTCATATGACCACTCCTTTTTGGCGCATGATCTTTTTCAAGCGCTGGGCGGCAGCGGAAAGAACTTGCTGGTGCGGGACTGGTAGGCGCGATAGCGATCGCCGCGCGAGCGCAGCATTTGCTCTTCGAGCGGCGGGATGCCGGTGACGTAGACCAGGATCCAGTACATGAAGACCGGCGCCAGCAAGGTGGCGAGACCCCAAGGATAGGAGAGTGACAGCCCGATCACGGGATAAGCCAGCCAGCAGAACCATTCGAAGAAATAGTTGGGATGGCGCGACCAGCGCCAAAGGCCAGCGTCGCAGACGCGGCCCTTGTTGGCAGGTTGCTCGCGAAAACGTTTGAGCTGGGCATCCGCCAGCGCTTCGCCGGCGATGCCGACGAACAGGATCAGCGCGCCGAGGATGTCCTGCCATCGCAGCGCATCATCGGGGAATCGCGCCGCAACAAAAATCGCGAAAGCCAGCGGGATCGAACCGAGTGCCTGATTCTGCAGGAAGATGAACATCCGCCGCGGCGCGTCGAGGCCCCACGCCTTGGCAAAGGACGCATAGCGGGGATCGTCCGTGATGCCCGCGGTGCGAACCGCGATGTGCAGGCCAAGTCGAAACGACCAGATCGCAACCAGCGCCGCCACCAGTCCTTGCCGCGCGTTGGGCGCAGCACCCGCGATCGGCCACAGCGCACTCCCGGCGCCAACCAGCCCGACCGCAAAGGTCCAGATCGTGTCGACCCAGCCGGAATTGCCGGTGCGCTGCTGCACCAGGAAGGCCAATGCCATCAGGACGCACAACGACAACGCGATCGCCAGCAGCGCCCAGAGGTACACGATGGTCATATGGAGTCCGCATCCCGCCACCGGTTAAGGTTCCGGCTCATCTACTACGCGCAAAGGCGGCATCCGGTTTCGCGTTAACCGGCTGCCGGAGGCCCCGAAACCAAGCTTTTTTCCCGCCACCGCTGTGCCATAGTGTGGCTCCAGACCGGTCCCGGCCACGGATATCAGAATGCCCGCATCGTCCCGCTCCGCCATGGAAGTCGAACTGACCAAGCTGTCCTCGCCAAGAATCTTCCTGGTGCGGATGCTGGTGTTTCTCGTGGCCTGCGCGCTGGTCGCGGTCGTGCTGTACAAGCAGATCGTCCAGGCTTTCTTCGCCAATCCCGGGCTGAATGCGCTGATCGGCGTGGTGCTGCTGATCGGCATCCTCCTGGCGTTCCGGCAGGTGATCCGGCTCTATCCGGAAGTCGCCTGGGTCAACAATTTCCGCATCGCCGATCCCGGCCTTGCGATCGCGCGGCACCCGACCTTGCTGGCGCCGATGGCCGCGATCCTCGGCGGCGAGCGCACCGGGCGGATGAGCATTTCGCAGCAGACCATGCGGCATCTGCTCGACTCGATCGCGACCCGTCTCGACGAGGCGCGCGATATCTCCCGCTACATGACCGGGCTGCTGGTCTTTCTCGGCCTGCTCGGCACTTTCTGGGGCCTGATCGAAACGGTCGGTTCGGTCGGCAAGGTGATCGACGGCTTGAAGGTCGGCGGCGACGCCGGCGCGCTGTTCGATACGCTGAAGGGGGGGCTTGCCGCGCCGCTGGGCGGCATGGGCATTTCGTTCTCGTCCTCGCTGTTCGGCCTCGCGGGATCGCTGATCCTCGGCTTCCTCGACCTGCAATCGAGCCAGGCGCAGAACCGCTTCTACACCGACCTCGAAGACTGGCTCGCCACCACCGTGCGCGAATATGGCAGCGACACGCCGGCCGGCGACATGCAGGGCGCGGTCGATCGCCTGCGCGCCGCGGTCGAGGAAGGCGGCAGCAACCGCAGCACCACAGCGGCGATGGCCAACCTCGCCGAAGCGATTCAGGGACTCGTCGCGCATATGCGCACCGAACAGCAGATGATCAGGGAATGGGCCGACGGCCAGGGCGAGCAGAACCGCGAGATCAAGAAACTGCTGGA
Source organism: uncultured Alphaproteobacteria bacterium (assembly GCA_963791665.1). Classification (GTDB taxonomy): domain Bacteria; phylum Pseudomonadota; class Alphaproteobacteria; order Rhizobiales; family Xanthobacteraceae; genus Bradyrhizobium. The sequence continues at coordinate 22,695 of CAWBTH010000014.1, forward strand.
GCGCCTCGCGCGCCAGCCAGAGAAGAGTTGACGGCGGAATTCGCATGCTGGATCACGTGACCATCGGCGTTCGCGACGTTGAGCAGTCGAAGAGGTTCTACGACCGCGCGCTGGCTCCACTCGGAATCGCGCGGCTCTACGCGGAAGGCGCCCGGTTTGCGGGATATGGCATCAGCCCAAAGGCATTCTTCTGGATCGGAACGCGGGACACCCATCAGACTGGAGCCCATATCGCCTTTGTGGCGCATGACCGCGCAACCGTGGAACGATTCCATGAAGCGGCAATCGCCGCGGGCGGTCGAGACAATGGACGACCCGGACTACGCCCGCACTATCACGCCAACTACTACGGCGCATTTGTCCTCGATCCCGACGGTCACAACATTGAGGCCGTCTGTCACTCGCCGCAGCCGTGACGTCTGCAACTGGAAGCAAGGGATATTGAATGGCTCTCGCCCGCGCCCGCCGCAGCGAATCCGGTTTCAACTACTGGCCGGGTTTCGTCGACGCCTTGTCGACGCTGGTGCTGTCGATCGTGTTCCTGCTGTCGGTGTTCCTGGTCGTGCAGTTCTTCCTGTCGCAGGAGGTCACCGGCAAGGACAAGGCGCTGGAGGAGCTCAACGCCAAGATCGCGCAGCTCAACGATCTGCTCTCGGTCGAGAAGCTCGGCAAGCTCGACCTCGCCGATCAGCTCACGCAAATGCGCGCAGGCCTTGCTTCCGCGGAAGGCGAGCGCGACCGCGTCAAGGGTCTCTATGAGGGACTCGCCGGCGCCGGCAACGATGCCGCAGGCCGCGCCAACGAACTGAACAAGGCGCTGGACTCCGAGAAGTCGGTCTCGGCGCGCGCACTGGCGATGATCGAGGTGTTGAACCAGCAGATCAGCGCGCTGCGCCGCCAGCTCGCAGCGCTCGAGGAAGCGCTCGACGCTTCCGAGAAGCGCGACAAGGAATCGCAGAACCGCATCGCCGATCTCGGCACACGGTTGAACGTGGCGCTGGCGCAGCGCGTGCAGGAATTGTCGCGCTATCGTTCCGAGTTCTTCGGGCGCCTGCGCGCCATTCTCGGCAACCGGCCGGATATCCGCATCGTCGGCGACCGCTTCGTGTTCCAGTCCGAAGTGTTCTTCGACACCGGCCAGGCGACGCTGTTGCCCGAGGGCATCGCCGAGCTCGACACGGTGGCCAATGCGCTGCTCGAGATCGACAAGAAGATCCCGCCAGAAATTGCATGGGTCCTGCGCGTCGACGGCCATACCGACGTGCGACCAGTCAGCGGTCTGACGTTCAAGTCAAACTGGGAATTATCGTCGGCGCGCGCGATCTCGGTGGTGCAGTATCTGATCTCGCGCGGCCTCCCGGCGCAGCGGCTGGTCGCCGCGGGCTTTGCCGAATTTCAGCCGCTCGACACCGGCAACACCGAAGAGGCCTACAAGCGCAACCGCCGCATCGAGCTGAAGCTGACGGAGCGGTAACCCCCGTTGCCGACTACTCCGCCGCCTGCGGCCTCGTATCGTTCCGGCGCAGATTGTGCCGCGCCCAAACGGCGACCTCCTCCATCGTGCTCCTGGTTTCCGGCAGGAACGGGAAGATCGGATAGACGTGAACGGAATCCTCGACCAGCCGCAGCGTCACGTCGACGCCGGCCTCTCGCGCGCGCTCGGCCAGCCGTGTGGTGTCGCTGAGCAGCACTTCGCCCTGGCTCGCGGTGACGAACAGCGGCGGTAGGCCTGCGAGATCGCCGAACAGCGGCGACACCAGCGGATCGGTCGGCTCGTGGCCCTGGAAGTAGGACGCGCCCATGAAGGTCAGGAGATCGCGATTGGCGGCGGGGTCGTCGCCGTTGAACGCCCGAACGCTCGGACCTGACAGCGTGAGGTCCGCAAACGGCGCCGCGGCGAAGATCGCAGCCGGCAAGGGATCGCCGGCGTTGCGCAAGGCCAGCACCAGCGCGATCGCAAGGCCACCTCCCGCAGACTCTCCGGAGACGAGGATCGCGCTCGCGGGAATGCCACGCGCGAGCAGCGCGCGATAGGATGCCACAGCATCGTCGATCGCCGCCGGATAAGGATGCTCCGGCGCAAGACGATAGTCGACCGTGTAGCAGGTGCCGTCGACGGCGGCCGCCAGCCGGCTGGCGTATTCGAGCGATCCCCAGGCCGAGCCGATCAGATAGCCGCCGCCATGGAAATGCAGCACGACATTGCCGCGCGGGGCATCCGGAGCTGCCACGCGCCAAACCTTGACGTCGCCGAGTTCGTCCTCGATGGCGCTGACGCTGTCGGGCAGCGGGAAATTGGTGGTGAGGAAGCGGTCATAGGCCTCGCGCAAGCCGTCGTGTCCGCGCGCGACGTCTTCGGGCCGGAAGGCATATTTCCAGAGATCGAAGGCGCGCTGGCCCTCGGGGCGCTGCAGCCGCTTGCCTTCCCGCAGGCCCGTTACGTTGAGCACCTCGCCGGGCGGTCCCTCGACCGCCTTGACCACGTCATAGGCCCAGGCGAGTCCCCAACTCGTCTCGGCCATCGGATCGATCCGCGCCATGCCTTTCCAGCGGCCGTTGCGGTCGCGCACGCGCTGGGCGTCCTGCTCATGCATCAACTTCACGGCCGCGCGCGCGCCGGCCTGGATGCGCGTGGTGCGCGGCAACCGGCGCTGTTGATATTCGAGCAGCGCACCGGGTACATCGTCCTGCCGCCGCGACAGCACGCGCGCAAAGGTCCAGGCATCCTCGATGCTCTGGCCCGCGCCGGCCGCAAGGAACGGCACCATCGGATGCGCGGCGTCGCCGAGCAGCGTGATCCGGCCGCTGGTCCAATTGTCGATCGGGTCTCGATAGAACATGCCGGTGATGAAGACGCTGGGGCATTGTTCGAGCATCTTGCGGGCGCGCGGCTCGGCATCGTCGAACGAGCGCAGCATGTCGGAAATGTCGCCGTTGTCGTCCCAGGATTCGCGCTGCACCTCGTTCGCGGGCACCGAAGCCAGAACGCTGTAGAGCTTCTTCGGTCGTACCCAATAGGTGATCAGCGTGCGGCCCGGCCCGAACCAGTAGTTGCCGCGCTCCTCGAGATTGAGGCCTTCGAGCCGCTCGGCGGGGATCAGCGAGCGCCACATCAGGATGTTGGCGAAGTGCTTCTGCTCTTCGCCGCGCAAATGCCGGCGCACCGCCGAATGAATGCCGTCGCAGCCAATCAGCACGTCGCCGCGCACGGCGTCGCCGTTCTCCAGCCTGGCATCCACGCCTTCGGCATCCTGCGACACCTCGGCGACGCGCGCACCGAACCGCTTGGCCTCCGCCGGCACCGCGTCGGACAGGATCTGCACGAGGTCGGCGCGATGGACGTTGTACATCGGCGCGCCATAGCGTTTGGCCGCCTCGTCGCCGAGCGGCGCCTGGTAAAGTTTCCGGCCGGTGCGCAGGTCGCGATAGTCATAGGATTGCGGCTTGACGCCAACGCTGCGGATCGCCGCCTCGAGGCCGAGCTCACGCAGCACGATCGCCGCATTGGCGGCGATCTGGATGCCGGCACCGATCTCGGCCAGCACCCTGGCCTGCTCCAGCACCAGCACATCGATGCCGTGATGGCGCAGCGCAATCGCAGTCGTGAGACCGCCGATGCCGCCGCCCGCAATGAGTACGCGCATGGTTCGCCTCCGCCCGCGCGAATGTTAATGCCAAGGGGTCCGGACCAGCAAGACCGTGAAGCGCTAAATCCCTTCGAACTGCAACCGCGCCAGCTTGGCATAGAGCCCGTTCGCGGCAACCAGCGACGAATGCGTGCCCTGCTCGACGATGCGGCCCTGATCGAGCACCAGGATGCGATCGCAGGACAGCACGGTCGCAAGGCGATGCGCGATCACGATCGTGGTGCGATGACGCATCAGCTCTTCCAGCGCGGTCTGCACCAGCGTCTCGCTTTCGGCATCGAGCGACGAGGTCGCCTCATCCAGCAGCAGCAGCGGCGCATCGCGCAGGATCGCGCGCGCGATCGCGATGCGCTGGCGCTGGCCGCCCGACAGGGTCACGCCACGCTCGCCGAGTGGCGCGTCGAATCCGCCGGGCAGGCGGCGGATGAATTCCGTGGCATGCGCCAGCTCCGCGGCGCGCTCGACCTCGGCGTCGGTCGCTTCCGGCCTGCCGAAGCGGATGTTGTCGCGCGCGCTCGCGGCAAACACCACCGAGTCCTGCGGCACCAGCGCGATGTGGCTGCGCACCGCTTGCGGATCGGCGTCGCGGACCGGCACGCCGTCGAAGGAGATCGTGCCGGACGAGGGATCGTAGAACCGCAGCAGCAGATGAAACAGCGTGCTTTTGCCGGCGCCGGACGGCCCGACGATCGCGACCTTCTCGCCGGCGCGCACAGCAAACGACACCCGATCGATCGCGGAAATATCCTTCCGCATCGGATAGGCGAAGCTGACATTGTCGAAGGCGACGTCGCCGCGCGATGGTGCCGGCAGCGCGCGGGGCGACACCGGCGCTGATGATCTCCGGCATCACGCGCAAAATTTCGAACAGCCGCTCCGCCGCGCCGGAGGCGGCCGACACCTCGCCCCAGACCTCGCTGAGCTGGCCGAGGCCGGCCGCGGCGAACGCCGTGTACAGCACGAACTGTCCGAGCCGGCCCGGGCGTGATCGCGCCGGTCGAAACGTCGTGGGAGCCGATCCAGAGGATCGCGACCACGCTCGAGAACACGATGAAGATGATGATCGCGGTCAGGATCGCGCGCGCCTGGGTCGAAACCCGTGCCGCTTCATAGCTCTGTTCGACCTCGCCGCCGAACCGCGCATTGGCGAGCCGCTCGCCGGTATAGGCCTGCACGATCCTGATGGCGCCGACCAGTTCGGAGGCATAGGCGGTGGCCTCGGCAAGCGTATCCTGCGCGTTGCGCGACAGCCGCCGCACCCAGCGGCCGAATGCCACCAGCGGGATCACGATCAGCGGGATCGCCAGCAGCACGAAGCCTGACAGCCGCGGGCTGGTCACCACCATCATCGCGACCGCGCCGATGAACAGCATCATGTTGCGCAGCGCGATCGAGACGGAGGCGCCGACCGCGGACTTGATCTGCGTGGTGTCGGCGGTGAGCCGCGAGATCAACTCGCCGGAACGGGCGGAATCGAAAAATGCCGGCGACAGCGAGATCAGATGCGCGAACACGTCGCGCCGGAGATCGGCGACGATGCGCTCGCCGATGGTCATCACGAGGTAGTAGCGCGAGGCGCTGGCGAGCGCGAGCACCGCGACGACCGCGATCATCACGCTGAAATAGTTGTTGATCATCGCGATGCCCTTCGGCGTCAGGCCGAAGTCGATCATGCGGCGCACCGCGAGCGGCACCACCAGCGTGGTGATGGCGGCGACCGTCAATGCGATCAGCGCGAGAAACGCGCGCCCGCGGTAGCGCGCGACATAGGGCGCAAGCGCAAACAGCGGGCGCAGCCGCGCGCGGCTTTTCGCCGGCAGGTCTGCGATCTCGGTTTCGATGGCCTCGGCAGCCGACTCGGCGCGCGGTGGCGTCCCGTCGTTTTGCTCTTCAAGCCGTTCCATTGCGCTCATGGTGCTCAGATAGGCCCCTCACACGAGGCTGGCAAATCGGCCGAGATACCAAGGTGCGGCGGCTTGTTTTGCAGGGGGCCATGCGTTATAGAGCCGCCCAAATCCGCCATTGCCGTATTTGAAGACAGGCGCGCCGCGCCCACAGGATATGCCATGAAAGAGAAAATTCACCCGAATTATCATGCAATTACGGTCGTGATGACCGACGGCACCGAGTACCAGACCCGCTCCACCTGGGGCAAGGAAGGCGACAAGCTGCACCTCGACATCGATCCGAAGTCGCATCCGGCCTGGACCGGCGGCACCCAGCAGCTCATGGACCGCGGCGGCCGCGTCTCGCGCTTCCAGAAGAAGTTTTCGGGCTTCCTCAAGAAGGAGTGAGCCTTTCCGAAATTCGACGGCAAAACGCCCCCGCTTTCGGGGGCGTTTTTGTTTGTGCCCGACAGACGCCCTTACTGCTCGAAGGCGGCCTTGAGCCGGTTGAGCTGCGGCACCAGCGGATTGCCGATCGGCGCGCGCTCGGTCGACGGCGAATGCATCGACACGTCGAGGCGGCGCACCCGCGCCTGCAGGCTCATCGAGCGCGCGATCAGCTCCTGCAGCGACGCCGGCAATTTCTCCAGCATGTCGGAGGGGCTGGGATCGGCGGCCGACAGCTTGACCTTGGTCTTCTCGCGGTTGGCCTGGATCAGCGTCATCTCGCCTTCCTTCACCGCGCGGTGCAGCAAGAGCCAGGAGGCGAGCTGCATCAAGCGCGTGGTCAGCCGCATGCTTTCGGTGGCGTAGGTCAGGCTCGCGGCGCGGTCGAGCGCCTTCGCCTCGGTACGGCCGGCGCCGTCGAGATAGGCCGCGGTCTCCTCGACGAGGTCCATGCCCTCGCGAAACAGGGTGGAGAACGCGGCGGAATTGGTGAGCCGTTCGCTGAACTGAACCAATGGACTGTCGTGATGCGAACGATCGTTCATGGTTAACGCCCTTCACGCAACGGTTACGCATCCGGCTTCGCGCGCCGGTATGATGAACAAATCATTGCGCGGGAGGGGACGAGAGTCCAGCGACAACCGTTAATATGGTTTCCGAGGGATGGGGCGGAACGCGGAGCGGCGGAAACGGCGCGCGCGCAAAAAAAGAGCCGCCGGAGACCGGCGGCTTTTGAAGTTGATAACAGGGAGGCGTCAAACAGAGTGGACAGGAGCCACTCGGTGTCCAAACGAGGACAGTGATAGTCATAAAGGCGAAAGCTTAATCGATCGTAAACGAGCATTATTTTTTATTCGCTGTTAGCCATGTCGGCCATTGGCCGAGTGCATCTTCTCCCCTCCCCACGCGAAGCGAGCGTAGCGGCGGGGAGTGCGGAGAGACATCACGTCTTGAAAAAGCTGCTCGCGGCATCCTTGGACGCGCGCTTCTTCGCGACAGCCTCGCGCAAGCGCTCGGCCTCCGCGGTGAGCAGCGCGATGCGCTCGTTGAGCTCCTCGACCGAGAGCAGCGACAAATCCTGCCCGATCTCGTGGGTGATCTTCTTGCGCGGCCGGTCGTCGTCTTCGATGGGCATCTCGTCCTCCCCGACCTCTTGAGCGGTTGCAAGCCACCCGCGCGCTGGCTAAGCAGGTGGCAATTTCCAGCATTTCGCAAGGACAAATCATGGAAAAGCTGCCAGCGCAAATGACCGCCGTCGCCATCAGCAAGCCCGGTGGTCCCGAGGTGCTGATCCCGGAACAGCGGCCGGTGCCGCAGCCCGGCGCGGACGAGATCCTGATCAAGGTGCAGGCCGCCGGCGTCAACCGGCCCGATGTCGCGCAGCGCTCCGGGTCCTACCCGCCGCCTCCCGGCGCAAGCGACCTGCCCGGCCTCGAGGTCGCGGGCGTGGTTGCCGCTGTCGGCAGCAATGCCAAGCGCCACAAGGTCGGCGACAGGGTCATGTCGCTGGTCGCAGGCGGCGGCTATGCGCAGTACTGCATCGCGCAGGATGCGCAGGCGATGGCGGTGCCGCCGTCGCTGACGATGGCCGGAGGCCGGCGCGCTTCCGGAAACGCTGATGACGGTGTGGCACAATGTGTTCGAGCGCGGCGCGCTCAAACCCGGCGAGACGCTCCTTGTTCACGGTGGCTCCTCCGGCATCGGCACCATGGCGATCATGCTGGCGAAAGCGCTGGGATCGAAGGTGATCGTCACCGTCGGCTCGAAGGACAAGGCCGACGCCTGCCTCAAGCTCGGCGCCGATCACGCCATCAACTACAAGAAGCGAGGACTTCGTCGAGGCCACCAAGAAGTTCACCGTCGGCAACGGCGCCAATGTCATCCTCGACATGGTCGGCGGCGACTATATCGACCGCAATTATGATGCTGCCGCCATCGACGGCCGCATCGTGCAGATCGCGTTCCTGTCGAATGCGCCGAAGGCCACCGCCAACTTCATCAAGCTGATGGTGAAGCGCCTCACCCACACCGGCTCGACGCTGCGCCCCCGTAGTAATGCGGATAAGGCCGCCATGGTCGCGGCCATCGAGGCCAGGGTGATGCCGCTGCTTGCGCGAGGGGAAGATCAAACCGGTGATGGACAGCACATTCCCGCTGGAAAAGGCTGCGGATGCGCACCGGCGGATGGAGACCTCCGAACATATTGGCAAAATTGTGTTGGCGCTTTAACGCTGACGACCAAAGGACTGCCGGAAACCCTTTGATTTCGCACGCTTTCATGGCAATGATCCGTTAACTAAGCGGGCGAACGCGGAGACTGAATTTGCGTCTGATCAGGCGCCTGGCAGCATTGATGCTGGGGCTCATGATTGTGGCTGCCGCTCCGGCAGCCCACGCGCTCGACGCCGTCAGCGTCCGCGGTGACGCGCCCGCAATCGACCTCACCGCGGTGCTCGACCATCAGCGCAGCGACACCGACCGCATCGGGGTCTCCACCGCGCCCGGAACCGACGGCATCGTTCGCCGTATCGAGGTGCGCGCGCGTGAAGGCGGTCAGAACTGGGTGGTGTTCGCGCTCGCCAACAACACCGACGACCAGCTCGATCGCCTGATCGTCGCGCCGCATTACCGCATCGTCGCATCCGGCCTGCTGTGGCCCGATCTCGGATTGTCGCGCATCGCCACGATTACGCCCTCGACCGGCGACCGCCCCGAGCGGCAGGAGAGCCCGACCGCCGATGTGTTCCGCATCACGCTCGATCCCGGCGCGGTCATCACCTTCGTCGCGGAGCTGCGCACCGACAAGCTGCCGCAGCTCTATCTCTGGGAGCCCGACGCCTACAAGGACAAGGTCAACTCCTTCACGCTGTACCAGGGCATCGTGATCGGCATCTCCGGCCTGCTTGCGCTGGTGCTCACCATCCTGTTCGTGGTGAAGGGCTCGATCATGTTCCCGGCCGCCGCAGCACTCGCCTGGGCGGTGCTGGTCTATATCGGCGTCGACTTCGGCTTCTGGGGCAAGGTGCTGGACATGTCGAACAACGCCGAGCGCATCTGGCGCGCGGCGGGCGAGGCCATCCTCGCCGCGACCTTGCTGGTGTTTTTGTTTGCCTATCTCAATCTCAGCCGCTGGCATGTGCGCTATTCCCACATCACGGTGGGCTGGCTGACCTTCCTCGGCGCGCTGGTCGCGCTCGCGCTGTTCGATCCGGCGGTCGCCTCCGGCATCGCGCGAATGTCGCTGGTGCTGATCGCCTTCGCGGGCTTCGCGCTGATCGTCTATCTCTCGACCCACGGCTTCGACCGCGCGGTGCTGCTGATCCCGACCTGGTTCCTGCTGGTGATCTGGGTGATCGCGGCCGGCATGACCATTGCCGGCTCCGTCACCAACGACATCGTCGGGCCTGCGCTGCTCGGCGGTCTCGTGCTGATCGTGATGCTGATCGGCTTCACCGTCATGCAGCACGCTTTCGCCGGCGGGGGCGCCACCACGGGCATCGTCTCCGACGTCGAGCGCCGCGCGCTGGCGCTGGCCGGCTCCGGCGATCTGATCTGGGACTGGGACGTCTCCGCCGACAAGGTGTTCACCAGTCCCGAGACCGAGACGCTGCTCGGTCTGAAGCGCGGCACGCTGGAAGGCCCCGCCGCGAAATGGCTGGAGGTGCTGCATCCGCTCGACCAGGACCGTTTCCGCGCCGCACTCGACAGCGTGCTCGACCAGCGCCGCGGCCGGCTGGTGCAGGATTTCCGCCTGCGCACGCCCGACGGCCACTTCATGTGGTTTGCGCTGAAGGCGCGCCCCGTGGTCGGCTCCGACGGCGAGGTCTCGCGCGTGATCGGCACGCTGACCGACGTCACCGACCTGCGCAACGCCGAAGAGCGCATGCTGCACAATTCCGTGCATGACAATCTCACGGGCTTGCCGAACCGCAAGCTGTTCATGGACCGGCTCGGCGCCGTCGCCAATTTCGCCAAGACCATGCCGACCCTGCGGCCGACCTTGATGGTGATCGATCTCGACCGCTTCAAGCAGGTCAACGATTCCGTCGGGATTGCGGTCGGCGATTCCATCCTGCTGACGCTGGCGCGGCGGCTGACGCGCATCCTCAAACCGCAGGATACGCTGGCGCGGCTCGCCGGCGATCAGTTCGGGCTGATCCTGCTCTCGGAGCAGGATCCCGCGCGCATCACCAATTTTGCCGAAACCATCCGCAAGACCATCCGCGCGCCGATCGCCTTCAACGACCGCGAGATTTTCCTGACCGCGTCGATCGGCCTCGCGTTGTCCGACCCGCAGACGCAACTCTCCGACGAGATCATCAAGGACGCCGAACTCGCGATGTATCACTCCAAGCGGATCGGCGGCGACCGCATCGATGTGTACAAACCCGCAATGCGCGCGCGCAAAACCGACCGCCTGACGCTCGAAAGCGAGCTGCGCCGCGCCATCGAGCGCCAGGAGATCACCATCCTGTACCAGCCGATCGTGCGGCTGGAAGACCGCGCCATTGCCGGCTTCGAGGCGCTGGCGCGCTGGGATCATCCAAAACTCGGGCGGATGTCGCCGATCGAGTTCATCACCATCGCCGAGGAGATCGGGCTGATCGTCGATCTCGGCACCTTCGTGATGGACCAGACCGCGCGGCAGCTCGCGGTGTGGCAGCGCGCGATGCGTTCGCGCCAGCCGATCTTCGCCTCCGTCAACGTCTCCTCGCGGCAGCTGCTGCGTCATGACCTCTTGCACGACATCCGTACCGTGCTGTCGCGTTCCTCGGTGGCGCGCGGCACGCTCAAACTCGAATTGACGGAATCGCTCGTGATGGAAAATCCCGAGCACGCCGCGCAGATGCTGACGCGGATCAAGGAGCTCGGCGTCGGGCTGTCGATCGACGATTTCGGCACCGGCCATTCCTCGCTCGCCTATCTGCAGCGCTTCCCGTTCGACACGCTGAAGATCGACCAGTCCTTTGTGCGCACCACCAGCCGCGGCACCCGTCCGGTGATCCTCAAATCGATCATCGCGCTGGCGCACGATCTCGGCATGGACGTGGTCGCCGAGGGCGCGGAGACCGACTCGGATGCGGTCGAGCTCTATCAATTGGGTTGCGAATACGCGCAGGGCTTTGCCTTCGGCGAGCCGATGGATGCGGACGCCGCGATGCGGCTCTTGACCGAGGAGCGGCTCGAAGCCGCGAGCTGACCCGGCTGAGTTCACACGCGCTCGATGCCCGCCTTGACGATCAGGTCGCGGTAACGCGGCAATTCGATCTCGATCCTCCGTCGCAGACCGTCCGGCCCGTTGCCGATCACCTCGAAGCCGAGCGAGCGCAGCTGCTCGCGGAATGCCGGCGGGCGCAGCGCTTCCAGCAAGACAGCGGCAAGACGCGCGACGATCTCGGGCGGTGTTGCAGCCGGCGCGAACATGCCGTGGAAAGTATCGGACACGAAATCCTTGTAGCCGAGGTCGATCATGGTCGGCACATTCGGCAGGTCATACCAGCGTTCCGAACCCGTGACGGCGAGCGCGACAACGTCGCGATTGAGGATGAGCGGATGCGCGCCCGGCAACGACGCACACACGATCGGCACAGTGCCGGACAGGATTGCCTGCAATGCCGGTCCGGCTCCGGCAAAGGGCACGTGTGCGATGCTGATCCCGGTGATCGACTTCAGCCACTCCACCGTCAGATGCGGCGTGGTGCCGATACCGGCACTGGCATAGTTGAGCGTTTCCGGTTTCTGCCTTGGCCCGCGCGACCAACTCCGCCATCGAGCTATTCCCGATGCGGGCGTTGCGATGAATACGTTGGGAGAGGTCACGAGTTCGGCGACCGGAGCGAAATCCTTCACCGGATCGTATGGCACCTGCTTGTAAAAGCCGGGGTTCACGACGAACGCGCTGGACGTCAGCAGCAGCGTGGTGCCGTCCGGCGCTGCGCGGGCCACGGCCGCGGTGCCGATGTTGCTGCCGGCACCGGGGCTGTTCTCCACGATAAAGGTCCCGCCCAGCGCCTCGCCCAACTTGACGCTCAGCAGCCGGGACAGCAGGTCGCTCGGGCCGCCCGCCGCGAACGGCGCGATGATGCGGACAGGACGATCCGGATAATCGGCGGCGAGCGCCGATCGCGTGGACATTGTCGCACCGAGAGCGACAGCGCCGGCGCTGCGGAGCAACGTGCGGCGCGTGAGCAGGCCATGATCCGTCATGTCGATGCTCCTCGAACTGCTCGCCGGTCTGTTATCCGGCCCGCAACGGCAGCGTGACCGGCGCGCCGATCCGCATGGAATGTTCGATCGCCAGCGTCGCCTCCAGCGTGGCGCGCGCATCCATGCGGCGTCGCCAACGTGCAGGCCCGGCCGGTGGCAAGATGATCGAGCCAGGCCCGCGTCTCGTTGGCGATCGGACCCCAGAACTCTCCCAGCGCCCAATCGCCCGGCGTTCCACTCTGCAGAAACACCATGTTGACGTTGTGGTCCGGCAGATAGACATGCGGCACGCCGGTCTCGCTGTACATGATCTGGTCGGTGTGATCGTCATCGAGAATCATCACGCCGCCCGTTCCCAACACCTCGACGCGCGCGGCGTGGCCCAATGCCGGATATTTTTCCGGCAGCGCGTAACTGACGCCGAGATTGACCACCGCGCCGTCATCGTAGGTCAACACCGCATAGCTCACGTCGGGGACGTCATGGCCGGCGGCCTTCAGCACGCCGGTTTGCCCGCGCGCATAGATTTCGACGATATGCCGGCCCTCGAACAACCAGTTCATCAGATCGACGTAGTAGGTCAGCGCGTCGACAACCGGGGTCGCATGCGGATTGCGCGCCATCATGGCGAGCGCCTGGGAGCGCGAGTTGAAGACCCGCGCGGCGCCGCCCGTCAGCGTGCCGATGCGTCCTTTCAGGACCTGCTCCTTCGCGATCTGGTAACGCTCCTTGTAGCGCCGGCTATAGCCGACCCTGACGTTGCCGCCGTACTTCGCCAGCGCTTCGAGCACCTGATCGGCTTCCCGCACCGTCAGCGCGATCGGCTTCTCCACCAGCACCGGCTTCCCGCACTGGATTGCCGCCAGCATGGGGGCCAAATGCTCGCCTTCGCTGGTGGCGACGATCACGGCGGTGACATCGGGATCCTCGATAACGGCGAGGTTATCGCGACCGTAGCTGCGCGCGCCGATCAGCGTCGCAAGCTTTTCGGCGTTCGCCGGATCGAGGTCGGACACCGCGACGCTGGCAACAGCGGGATGTCCAATCGCCAGGCGGCCCCGCAAAGTCCCGATACGTCCGGATCCGACGATCCCGAGCCCAATCTTATTTGCCGGCATGTGTCGTCCCGCGCGTCACTTGACCAGCACCGGCATCGGCGCCGGCGCGCCGTCCGGTATTGCGACCCGCCCGGCGATGATGACCGCCGAGACCATGACGTAGAAACCGGCGACCGCGACCAGATCCACGACTTGCTGTTCGCCGAGAATTTGCTTTGCCCTGCCGAACGTGTCGTCGGACAATTGCCGCTTGTTGAGCAATTCGGTGACGAGATCGTAGACGACGGCTTCGTCCGCCTGCATCGCGTCCGGGCGCTTGCCCTCGCGAATATCCTTGATGATGGCATCCGACAGCCCTGCTTTGCGCGCCAGCGGTTCGTGCGCCCACCATTCGTATTGCGCATCCCAGATCCGTGCCTCCAGCAGGATCGCCATCTCGTTGAGACGGCGCGGCAGCGATGTCTTTTGGCGCAGGTACTCGGTCATCATCAAATAGCGTTTCAAAAGCTCCGGGCTCTTGATCAGCATGCCGTACGGACCGCCGAGTGCGGCACTGGATTGCTTCAAGACTTCAGCCGCAACGGCCTGTTGTTCGGCGTTCAACTGCTCCATTGCGGGTTTGGGAAACCGCGCCCCGTCCTGCGCAAACGCGGGCGTCAACCCCATCAGCAGCGCAATCGCGATCGTCGTCCTGGAGGTGAATTTTGCCGGCATCGATTCATCCCTGTTTTTCTTCTTGTGTTGTCGGATCGAGAGGCCGATCAAATACGAGGTGGTCGCCGACTTCAAGACAGCAAACGCGGAAGCTCGTCGCGGGTCCGACGCGTGTTTGCCGCTGTGCTGCGGCAGAAGACACCACTTCGGTAGAAGGCATGGTCCAGCATCCCCGCGGCGCGATTTCGCGTCCGGGTCTTGCAATTTCGTTGTCCCTCCGGAAGAAAGAGGGCGCAGGGAATGCCGGGCGCCTGGCGCACCCGCAGCCTCGTGGGCAGAAAAGGGTAGGCGGCCCACAAGCAAAGTCACCACAGGTTGGCCGAAACATCCGGCACTCCCTGCGCAATGGCTTTACGGCTTACTCCGTGCTCTCCCCGGGGTATCGGGCTTGTTAGCCCCCGTCGCCGATCGATCATCTCGATCAACTTGATCCCAGCGTCGAGGGATCAGGACCACACGGCTTGACCGTACGCGCTCCTGTCGCACGCCTTGCGGCAGAAACGCGTCCATCGCATCCCGCCCTCGACGTTCGTGACGATCGCGACGCGCCCTCAGTGAGCGCGGGACGGATGGAGATATAAGGCCGTTTCCGGTTTTCGGAAAGTGATTTATTTTTGTGCTAGGGAGTAGACATCGTTCGCCATTTATGAATAGCCGAAGTGTTTTGCCCGTCGTGTCGCGACGGCAACACTCAATGGTCCGGCGGAAACATCACCCCAACCGCCGCACGAACACCAGTCCAATGATCGAAATCAGCGCCAATTGTCCGAAACCCATTCCCCAGCCGAGCACAAGGTTCGTCCCGGCGAGATCCAGCGCATAACCGACGCCGAGCGGGCCGAGGAACGCGCCGGCATAGCCGCACATACTGTGAAGCCCCATGGTCGCGCCACGCAGAGCCGGATCGGCGGCCTGCACGGTGCCGGCCGTCAGCGCCGAGCTGTCGAGGAAGATGAAAGCCAGCCAGGCGATGACGAGCAGAGCGGCGAGAGAAGACGATGAGCCGACCGTCCATCCCGTGCACAATGCCAGCGCGGCGGAGATCGTCATGGCTAGGGTGACGACGCGAAGACGCCCGAGACGCTGCGACAGTTCATTGCCGAGGATCGAGACGGCGATGCCGGCAAGGCCGGCAATCGTGAACAGGATGGTCGGCGAAGGAAACCACGGCGGCGCGCCGGCTTGTGCGGCGGCAAGCGTGAGAAAGGTAACGCCCCAGGCCCGCAGTCCGGCCATTTCCCAGGCATGAAACGTGTATCCGGCGATCCACGCCATCGCGGCACGGTTGCGAAACACGGGGCGAAAGTCGAGTAGCGCGCGCGGGCTACTGCCCTTCGCATGCGCAGGCGGCTTGTTCGGCATGACGAGCAGCGCGATGAGGATCGCGATCAAGGCCGCGATGCCGCCGAACAAAAACGCCGCCTGCGGCCCGAACCAGCCTGCGATGACGCCGGCGACGGCGTAAGACGCAGCGCCCGCGACCCCGACACCGGCGGCGTGCGCGGACACGGCGCGCGATTGCGCGTTACCTTCGAGATTGTCCGTGATCGCTTTCAGCCCCGGCATATACGCGCCGGCCCAACCGATGCCGGCGGCGGCGCGCAGGATCAGACCGCCCCAAAATCCATCCGCAACGAAAGCGAAGCCGAGATGCGACAGCATCGTCAGGCCTGCGCCGACGACATAGACGTTGCGGGCGGGAACGCGATCCGTCAGCGCGACGAGCAGGGGAACAGCAACGACATAGGCCGCGAAGAAGATGCCGACCAGCGAACCGGCCTCGGTCTTGGTCAGATGCCATCGATCGATATAGGTGGGCAGCAGCGCGGGAAGCGTGAAGGCGCCGATCTGCACCAATATTTGCGCCGCGACGACCGACCAGATGAATCTTCGAGGGAAGCCTTGATCGCTCATCCGCCTACTCGGCCGCGCGCGCCATTGCGCGGCGCGTCTCGGTTCGAGGCAAGACCATCAACGCCATCAGCGCTGCCAGGAGAAGGCCCGCCGACACGACCACCACCAGCCGGCCTAACGGCTCGATCAGGAGTCCGAAGCCGAGTGGCGCCAGCGCCTGGCAAATACGCGACGGTGCGCCGATCAATCCGAGCCGATAGGCGTAATTCTCGGGGCCGAAGATTGCGAGCGGTAGTGTGCCGCGCGCAATCGTCAGGATACCGTTGCCGGCGCCGTGCAGCAGCGCGAAGGCGGCAGCGGCTCCTCCCCCGAAGATGCCGATGACACAAGCGCCAATGGGATGTGTGAGACACGCCAGCCGCGTCGACACGACGGGATGAAAGCGTTTGAGCAAGCTCGCCTCCGTGATGCGGGCGGCGACCTGCGCCGGGCCAATCATCATGCCGGCTATCACCGCCTGCGCCGGCGTAGCGCCGAATGCCTCGACGATCCGCGGCAGGTGCGCCGCCATCGCCGACGTCACGGTCCATGCAGCCGCGAAAGCGAATGACAGCAGCACCATCGTTCGGTCGATCGCTATAGGTGGCTTTGCGACCGGCCCTTCGGACAAAGGCCCCGGTTGAGATCGGGGCAGCAGCAGATTGAGCGGCAGGCCGATTACGATGTGCGCGATCGCCCAGGCATAACAGGTGTCGCGCCAGCCGATGGTGTCGAGGCCAAGCGAACTCAGCGGCCAGCCGACCGTGCTGGCAAAACCCGCAATCAAGGTGATGCCGGTAATCGCCCCCCGCGCGCTGTTGCCATAGATGCGGCCGAGCGTGCCGAAGGCAGCGTCATAAAGGCCAAGACCCATGCCGATGCCTAGCAGCAGCCAGGCCGCCGACATCATCCACAGCGAGGTCGATGCTCCGAGCAGCGCGAAGTCCCGCCGCGAACACGATGTTGGAGACGCACAGGACCTGACGCCCGCCGACGCGATCGATCTGGCGTCCGACGCGCGGACCGAGCAATCCCGAGATCACAAGCGATATCGAAAACGCAGCGAAGAACCAGTTGCTGGAGATCCCGAGGTCGCGCGCGATCGGATCGGCCAGGATGGCCGGCAGATAATAGCTCGATCCCCACGCCAGCGTCTGGGCCGTGCCAAGCGCTGCGACCACTCGCAATCGTTCTCGATCCACTCCGACCGCCTCAGGAACAGCCGCAACCGGATTTGCCCGCGACCTTGGCAACCGCATCATCGGCACAGCAAGCCGCGACATCAAGCGGAGCCGGACCTCCGCAGCAGCTCGACACCGCGACGCTTGTGCGCGTGCAGACACCGGTCTCTGGCAATTCGAGCTCGACCCGCGCAGCCGCTTCCTTGTCGCCGGCGATGTCGGCCGCGATCGAGCGCACCTGCTCGTAGCCCGTCATCATCAGGAAGGTCGGCGCGCGGCCATAGCTCTTGATACCGGCGAGGTAGAAGCCGTGGTCGTCCTGCGCCAATTCGCGCGCACCATGCGGGCGGACCGTGCCGCAGGAGTGTTCGTTCGGATCGATCAAGGGAGCAAGCGCGACCGGCGCCTCGATCGCAGGATCGAGCCGCAGGCGGATCTCGCTCAGGATCGACAGATCGGGACGAAATCCGCTCGCCACCACGAGTTCGTCGACAACGACCTGGCGAGCACCACAACCCGCGCCCGTGGCAATCTGCAGCCGGCCGCCGGCCGGCGCGATGGATACGACAGGAAATCCGGCTTCCACGCGCACCTGTCCCGATGCGACGAGCGATGCGAAGTGCGTACCGAGTTCGCCGCGCGCAACCAGCTTGTCGTTCACCCCGCCCCCGAACGACTTTGCCGGGTCATTGCCGCGCAGAAGCCAGATGACGCGCGTTCCCGGCGCCTGCCGGGCAAGCGTCGTCAGATCGATCAGCGCGCCGACGGCGGAATGTCCCGCTCCCAGCACGGCCACCGTCTTGCCGGCAAAGCGCGCGCGGTCCTTTCCAAGAACATCGGGCATGCCGTAGGAAATTTGCGCTTGTGCCTCGCGCTCGCCGATGGCCGCCAGCCCATTGGCGCCTGCAGGGTTGGGCGATTGCCAGGTCCCGGACGCGTCAATGACGGCGTCGGAGCGCACGATTTCAGGTCCCTTGCCGTTTTGATAGCGAATCTCGAACTGCGCGTTTTCGCGCCCCTTTGTTTTCGCCTTGTCGAATCCGACACGACCAACGGAGACGACGCGGCTTGACGTACGGATGACCTCTTTCAAGGCCGTTTTCGTCGCCAGTGGCTCGATGTAACGCTCCAGCAATTCGCCGCCGGTCGGATAGGCGCGCGGGTCGGGCGAATTCCAGCCGGTTGGTGCGAGTAGCCGCGCGGCGGCCTTGTCGATGTTGTATTCCCAGGGGGAGAACAGCTGGACATGCTGCCACTGCCGCACCGTATGTCCGGCCTCCGGACCTGCTTCCAGGACAGTGGGCTCAAGACCGCGCTCAAGCAGATGGGCCGCAGCCGCAAGCCCCACCGGACCTGCACCGATCACCGTAACGGACTTGCGCATTCTTGCACTCCTTCTAGAAGGATGGAAATATCGGCCAAATCGTCAGGCCGCCTTCGCCGGTTTTGTCGCCTCCGTGCAGGAAGTGTCGGCACAGCATTCGGCCACCAGGAAATCCACGATGCCCCGCATTACGTCATAATTGGCGCGGCAGATCAGCGTCGTGGCCTGTCGCTTCTGGCCGATCAGCCCGACGGTCAACAGCGTCTTGAGATGATGGGACAGGGTCGAGCCCGCGAGCTCGAGCTTGGTCTGCAACTTGCCGACGCTCATTCCGGCATCGCCCGCACGCACCAGCGCGCGATAAATCCGCAGGCGGGTCGGGTTGCCGAGGGCTTCAAGGCGGGCTGCTGCATCGTCGATCTTCATGCGGCGAAAATAACACTGATCGCGCAAGAGTCAACCGTATTTCTAGAATATTCGAAATAGATGGCAGGCCATCTTTGTGGCGACCGTCGGGAGTGTTTTCCGGGTTGACGTCTCGCTTATACTTCCATAAATCTGGATTTATGGAAATAGAACAAGCCGTTCTGGCCCTCGCCGCCCTGTCCCAATCCACTCGTCTGGAGGCCTTCCGGACGCTTGTCCACCATGAGCCTGACGGTCTCGCCGCGGGCGACCTCGCCCGCTTGCTCGAAGTGCCCCAAAATACCCTGTCCGCCCATCTTTCGGTGCTGTCGCGCGCCGAACTCGTGACGTCCGAAAGGCACAGCCGCTCGATTGTCTACCGCGCCAGTCTGGCCAACTTTCAGAAGGTGGCGCTGTTCCTGCTGCAGGATTGTTGCGGCGGACGACCGGAAATCTGCGCCCCGGTCATCGAAGGCCTGCAGCCCTGTTGCCCACCGAAACGCAAGGAGCGATCTCGTGCCTGAAGCCTACAACGTCCTCTTCCTCTGCACCGGCAACTCGGCGCGCTCGATCCTCGCGGAGTCGATCCTGCGCAAGGACGGCGCCGGCCGCTTCCGCAGCTTCTCGGCCGGCAGCACGCCGAAAGGCGCCGTGCATCCGATGGCGTTGCACGTGCTCGCCGAGGCCGGCTATCCCGTCGACGACATGCGCTCGAAGAGCTGGCAGGAGTTCGCAGGCGCCGGCGCGCCGGCGATGGATTTCGTCTTCACGGTCTGCGACAACGCCGCGGGTGAAGCCTGTCCGATCTGGCCCGGCCAGCCGATGACGGCGCACTGGGGCATCGAAGACCCGGCCGCCGTCGAGGGCACGGATCTGGAGAAGCAGGCGGCGTTCCTGACCGCCTTCCGCTACATGAAGAATCGGGTCGGCGCTTTCATCAACCTTCCCCTGCGCAGCATCGACAGGCTTTCACTCGGCACGAAGCTGCGTGACATCGGCGGCCTCGAGGGTGCGACGCTGACCACGTCAAAAGCCGGCTGATGAAGTCGTTCGATCTCTGTCAGCGACTCGCCGCCGAATGGCTCGGCACGGCCTTTCTGCTGGCCGCCGTGGTCGGGTCGGGAATCATGGCGCAAAAACTCGCGGGCGGAAACGTCGCGCTGGCGCTGCTGTGCAACACCATCCCGACCGGTGCGATCCTCGTCGTTCTGATCCTGATCTTCGGCCCGGTTTCGGGCGCGCATTTCAATCCGGCCGTCACGCTGGCCTTTGCCTCCAGGGGCGAATTGCCCTGGGCCGCCGCCGCTCTCTACATCGCAGCCCAAATCACCGGCGGCGTTGCCGGCGTGTGGTGCGCGCATTTGATGTTCGAGCTCCCGGTCTGGCAGTTCTCGCTCACCACGCGCACCGGGGGCGGCCAGTGGCTTGCCGAGGGCGTGGCGACCTTCGGGCTGCTGCTCACCATCTTCGGCTGCGTCGCGCGCGCGCCCACGGCCGTGCCCTATGCCGTCGGCCTCTACATCACCTCGGCCTACTGGTTCACCGCGTCGACATCGTTCGCCAATCCGGCCGTGACGATCGCGCGCTCAATGTCCGATACCTTCGCCGGTATCGCACCTTCCGGCGTGCCGGCCTTCATCGCCGCGCAACTCGCAGGCGCCGGTCTTGCCTCATTGCTGGCACGCTGGCTGTGGCGGGAGCAGGCCGGGGCCGCCCAGCTTTGAATGCTACGCCATAGCGTTGGCAACGGCCAAAATCCGTCACTGCGTCAGAAGTTCCAGACGCCGAACGAGAAATCGGGCTCGCTATCCCGTTGATTGAAGCGCACCATCACCGAATCGCCGCCCGGCTCTTGGCTTTTACCGGTGATGAGATCGCGCGCTCGCGCTCCCGCCCTACTCGAATCAGGGAACAGCGCAATGATGGAACAGCAGCGCTTCACACGGAAATCCTCTCTCCACGACAGACTAATCGCCTTGGCGCAGCAGACGCGCGAGAAGGCGTCCCTGCTTGCCCCCGGACTGGAGCAACAGGAGATGTTGAGAAAGGCCCGCCAGGCGGATACCGCAGTTCATATGGACGACTGGCTCAACTCGCCGGGGCTGCGGTCGCCGAAGTGAGTTGGGGTCGCGTCGCCCGACCATGACGTCGTGACCATTAAGTCGTGACTTTGGCCTATGGTCCGAACGCTTCTGCAGAGATAATTCCTGAAACTGCGGAACGCCGGTCTACATCCGATGTTGCCCTCATGGCGACGGAATCTACGCGAGGAGCGGGACAGTCACCATCGCGATCGGGGCGGCCTAAAGCCCGCCCGGTTCGCGGTACTGC
The DNA here is from genome assembly GCA_963791665.1 of uncultured Alphaproteobacteria bacterium. Taxonomy (GTDB): domain Bacteria; phylum Pseudomonadota; class Alphaproteobacteria; order Rhizobiales; family Xanthobacteraceae; genus Bradyrhizobium. The sequence continues at coordinate 43,788 of CAWBTH010000014.1, forward strand.
CCAACCTTTCATTGCGAGACCGTCACATGATCAGGCGCAAACCCACCTTTTTTCGCAACTCGCTGGACCTGAGGGACAGAGTGCAGGTCAAGATCCTGCGCAAGCGCCTGAAGTTGTCGGGCGAACAGTTCAGCAGCATCGTCCGGAAGTCCGGCAGCTCGATTGCCGCCATCACCAAGGAAGCCGCGACGTTGCGGTAACGAACGGCCGGGGCTCCATCAAGCCTGCTGCGGCATCTCGAAAACGAATCGCGTCTCTGCCGGAGTCGAGGAAGCCCTCAGCGTGCCGCCATGCGCCTTCGCGATCTGCGAGGCGATGTAGAGACCGAGCCCGAGGCCCTGCTGGCTGGGGCGGTCGCCGCGCGTATAGGGCGTGAACAGGTTCTCCATCGCCTTTTCGGTTAGCGGCTCGCCGTAGTTCGTCACGGCCAGCTCGAACATGCCATCGATCGTCCGCGCGGAAACGCGAACCGGCTTGTCCCTGTCGCCATAGGTGATGGCGTTGCCGAGCAGGTTGGAGAACAGCTGTCCCATCTTGCCGCGATCGCAATCGACGGGTTCGTCGATATCGATCGCGGCTTCGATCGTGACATCGGGCCCTACCGACCGGAGTTCGGCGATCACCTGCTCCAGAACGGGCGTGAGGGGCTGCTTCGTATCGCGCCTGATGGTGAGGCCGCCGCCGAGGCGTCCTCTGGCGAAGTCCATGATGTTGTCGACGAGGCCCGCCATGCGCAGCACGGACTTCTGAATCCCCAGGATGATCTCCGGCGCTTTCAGCCTGTCGGGATTCCTGAGCAGGACGCGCATGCCGGCGTCGACGGAGGCCAGCGGGTTGCGCAGGTCGTGGCCGAGGACACCGATGAACTGTTCGCGAAGTTCGGACGTCTTTCTTTCGTCGAGCAGATCGGCCTGGCTGGTGCGAAGGTCCGACTGGCTCTGCTCCAGCCGCCGGTTGAGCTCGAGCTGCGCGGCGATCAGCTCGCCCAGCAGCTGGAACGACCCGAGGATTTCCGGCTTCTTCAGGTCGCGCGGCTGCGGATCGATCGCGCAGAGCGTGCCCCAGATCGTTCCGTCGCTCTGGATGATCGGCGCGGAGATGTAGCTCCTGAAGCCGTACATGGCCGGCGTCGGGTGATTGCAGAAGGCGCCGTCGGTCTCGACGTCGTTGATGACCACGGTCTGCCCGTGCTGGCGGATCTCGTTGCAGATGGTGGTTTCGACCTTGAGCTCGCCGCCTTCCTTGAGGCCGAAGCTGATGTTGTCGCGAACCGCACAGCACACCCATTGGCTGGAGGTGACGCGCGCGATGGCGACGAAGCCCATGCCGGTCATGCGACCGACCACGTCCAGGATTTTCGGGACGGCCCCGATCTGCTGAATGGCGTCGACTTCCGCTTTGATATCGATGGTCATAACGACTGGGCCTGCCCGCTGATCGCCGATAACGCGCGGCGGCAACAAATGTTCGGGGAACGAACCGGCCGGGCACAGGTTAGCGAGTCTTATGCCGGAGTAGAAGTGACCGAATTCGGATAAACCCAAAGACCTGATTCTGATCGTCGAGGACGAAACTCTGATCCGTATGCATTGCGCCGAAATGATCCGCGATCTCGGTTTCGAGGTGATCGAGGCGGTCGACGCCGCTCAGGCGGTTTCCCTTCTGGAATCCGTTCCAGGCGTCAAGGTGGTGTTCACGGACATTCAGATGCCGGGATCGATGGATGGGCTCATGCTGGCAGCCGCCATACGCGACCGCTGGCCGCCGGTCGCGCTGCTGATCACGTCAGGCAAGGTGCGTCCTCCCGCGGACGACATGCCTGACGGCGCGCGGTTCATTCCGAAACCGTATTCGCCCTGGCAGCTGAAAGAACAGCTTCACTTGCTCACGGCGTGATGAGCCAGCGGCACGGCTGGCCAGCTGGGCGGCCACATCGGCAAATCAAGCGCCCAATGCGCCGGCCGTTCGCGCCATCAGGCGCGATGCCCTTGCGATCATGACGATGAGGAACGCGACGCTTCCGATCTCGACCGCGACGGACCCGATGGGAACGATGGAGTTGAGCGTGAGCTTCACGCGCAACGCCATCAGAATGAGATCGCCGGTGACGGACACCGCAAGCGCGACTGTTGCGGCGGAAAACAGCAAGGTGGCGCGGCGCAGATGGCTCCGGTATTCCCCGTGGAGGCGCGCGGGCGCAGTCCGCCGTCCGACATGAAACAGCGAACCGAGCCCGATCAGGACCGCCACCCAGAACGCATAGCGATTGACCGACAGGACGATGGCGGCCACTGCCCGCGCATCGTCCGCGATCGTCCACTGCACGAGCGCGTACCAGGCGAGGCTCGCCTTCATCATCGCCATCGCGACGACGATCGCGAGCACGATGACGACACCGACGCGCCAGGCCTGCCTCGCCAGCGAGACGGCCGCGAACTCCGCCGCGAGCTCGCGCGGGTCGCCGAACCGGGCAAAACTGCGCGGCGTTCCGCTTCGTCGCGGTCAGCGCAGTCATCTTCGGCGGCGGCATCCGTCAGATGCTCGCGCGCTTCGATCACGACGCGCGCGGCAAGCGCGGGATCGAACGCCAGCGCGCCTGCAAGCTTGCTGAGATAGGCCGCGATCATGCCGGCTTCCCCGACCGTTTGCCGTCGAGCAGCGCGTGGACGGCATCGGAGAATTGCTGCCACACCGCGCGCCGGTCCGCCAGCGCGCGCGTTCCGCTTCGGGTCAGGGTGTAGACGCGCCGCCGCCGCCCGGTCTCGGACGTGACCCAGCGGCTCGACAACAGTCCCGCCTGCTGCAGCCGATGCAGCGCCGGATAGATGGTGCCCTCGGGCAGATCGAAGGCCTTGCCGGTGCGCCGGCGGATTTCCTCGATGATCGCATAGCCATGGGCCGGACCGGGGGAGAGGGCGGCGAGGACGATCATGTCCAGATGCCCCTTGAGCATTTCGCCTTCCATGCCGGTCTACTCGCCGCGGAGTTGCTTCTGCAGCCCCGCAACATCCACCATGTCCCAGTGCTCGGCAAGCTTGCCGTTCTCGACGCGCCAGATATCGATCGCGCCCCAGCTCACGCGCTTGCCGGTTGGCGCAAAGCCCAGCACGGTCTTCGCGTGCGTTCCGGTGAACGTCGTGCGCACGACGATCTTGTCGGCACCGAAGATGCGGTCCTCGAAGCGCGACTGGAAATCCGGCCAGTTCTCGAAAATCCGCTGGAAGTTGGCGATCTGGGCCTGCAATCCGGATGCGCTGCGTCCGGAGTGCTGGACATAGACGTCGGTGAAAATCTCCGGGAATGTACTGGTGTCGTGCGCGTTCACCGCGGCGGAATAACGGTCAAGCAGCTTGTTGTAGGCGTCGTTGGTGTCCGCGGCGCGGGCGCGCTGCGTCGATGCGGCAAGACCGGCCGCAAAGGCGGCGGCCCCCAGCACCGCTGCGCGCCGTGAAACTGAACCAGTATCGCCTGCACTCATGCTCGCTCCTCCATCATACATAGTTATGCTATGCCTCGTATAACGAGGAGTCAATGTAACGGAGGCCGGCGAGCAGCCGTACGCCCGCGACCGGCAATCACGATCCCGTGCGGGAAAGGATCAGCCGATAGAAGAGCCAGCCACACAGTGTGGCGAGGATGACCCAAACGCCGACGACGAAGATTGCGGCCGTGCGGCTGACTGGCCGATCCTGCGCGGCTGCGGCGCGTTCGCGATGTTCGGCCATCACGTGCGGCGGAATCAGCCGGATGACGAGCCAGATGCCGGCAGGCACCAGGATCACATCGTCGAGATATCCCAGCACCGGAATGAAATCGGGAATGAGATCGATCGGGGACAGGGCGTAGCCGGCGACGATCAACCCCAGCGCTTTCGCGTACCAGGGAACGCGAGGGTCGCGGCTCGCAAGATAAAGCGCGTGCACGTCGCGTCTGATGCTGCGCGCCCAGGTCTTCAGCCGGCCGGCCATTCCGTGCTTCGCAGGCGGCGCCTGTTCTCAGTCGTTGCGGGAGCCATAGGAGGCCTTTGCGAGGTGGTAGTGTCCCGAGCTCAATTTGTAGGTTTGATGCAGGCATCCCGATGCATTGCAGAAGCTGGCGCCTGCGCAGTGCAAATGCTCGTAATGCAGATGCACCTCGTCGTGGAAATAGGTCACGAAATAATGCCCCGCATCCGGGCGCGTCGGGCATTTCGCCAGCACGGCGCTGCGAACCTCGGCGGGAAGGCGATCGATATGTTCGGCGTTCCACGGCGGATCGCGGGCGAATTGCGCCTGCGCCGCCGATATTGGCGCAACCAGAAAGATGGCCAGTATCGTGGTGTGCGCCCTCATGGCTTCTCTCCCTCACGAAAATGCTGCGATGCGTTCGACCGTGTTTGAATGCGTGATGCTTGTCTGGCGTGCCCACCCTGATAGCATGCATGGCTCGGGGGTGTCGCAGCCTCCCCGTCAAGTGGTGACCCCATGCAAGCGCTGCTCGCTGACCTATGGGGCGAGCACATGGACGGGATCACATTCGAAATTCCATCATTCCTGATTGCTACTTTTGCCGGCGCCGTCGTCGCCGGGCTTTCCGGCTTTGCGTTCGGCCTCGTTGCCGCATCGATGTGGCTCTACATCCTGACGCCGTTGCAGAGCGCGTCCTTGATCGTCGCGTTCGGGCTTATCGTGCAAGGTTATTCAGTATGGAAATTGCGCCACGCGCTCGATTGGCGGAAGCTCTGGCCGTTCGTGCTGGGCGCGGCATCTGGTGTGCCGGCCGGCGTTGCACTGCTGACATGGTCCGACCCACGCAGCATACGTGTCGCGGTGGGCGTCTTTCTCGTACTGTACAGTCTCTATGCGTATTTCCGTCCTGCGCTGAAGCCGATCACTACGGGAGGCCCTGCAGCCGACGCTGCAGTCGGCTTCGCCAACGGCGTGCTCGCAGGTCTCACCGGGCTCGCCGGAATCCTGGTGACGATCTGGACCGGCCTGCGCGGCTGGTCCAAGGAGGCCCAGCGCGCGGTGTTCCAGCCGGTCGCGGTCGCGATCTTCCTGATGAGCGCGCTGTGGCTCGGCGCCAAGGGCACCGTCACGGCAGAGACGGCCAAGCTGTTCGCTCTCGGACTGCCCTGCCTGATCGCCGGAACGTGGCTCGGCTTGAAACTGTTCGGACGCATCGATGAGGCGACCTTCCGCAAGGTCGTCCTCGTGCTGCTACTCGTGTCGGGCGTTGCGTTGATGTTCTGACAGGCACGAATTTGTGATCGGCAGGCGAGGAGCGAGCTGCCCGACACGGCGTTTTGACTCGGTTGTGATGCGCAACGGATTGCTTGCGTATCGCAGCTCGGTCGTACTAAAAGCGAACGCGGGGACAAGCAGACTCCCCTTCAGACGGCTCCCGTCCAAGCTCTGCGCAACACTCGATTTTTCGAGAGGATTGCGCGTGGACGGTTTCAGGCAACTCATCTCCTCTCTTCACGGCGTTCATCGGTCCCTTCTCCCGTTGGTGCTGGGCCTCGCGCTGACATCGGCGTCCGCGTATGCCGCCGATACGACGGCGGTGGACGGGAAGACGATCGTCTTCGTGTGTCTGCACGGCTCGGTGAAGAGCCAAATGGCGGCTGCACACTTCAACAAGATCGCAAGCGAGCGCGGCCTGCCCTATATCGCCGTCTCGCGTGGGATCGAGGTCGACAGTTCAATTCCGACGAGGATCAGAGACGGACTCAATGTCGATGGGCTTGCGCCGCTCGACGATGTGCCGAAACCGCTGACACCGGACGAAGCGGCGGCCGCGATCAAGGTGGTCGCATTCGACGCTGTGCCGGACGAGAAGAGAGGCTCGGCCGAGGTCAACTACTGGTCCGACGTGCCGCCGGCCACCCGCGACTATGCTGCCGCCCGCGACGCCATCGTGCAGCACATCGACAATCTCATGCCGGCGCTGGCGGCGAAGGGTGTTCCGCAGGAAACCTTGCAAGGCATCATCACGGCGATTGATGAACGCAATGATCGCGTCAGCGTGAAGCTCGCCGCGGAAAACAGCAAGGATTTCAGAGTCCAGGACGGACTCATCTTCAACGCGATCCATAACGGTGACCGCGTCGAAATCACCATCGAGAACATCGGAGGTGCCAAAACCATCGTCGGACTGAAAAAACTGTAGCGAATGAAACAGACGACATATGACCACAGGAGACCATGATGTCCAAAAAACTCTGGACTGCCGCTGCCATCCTCGCAGCTCTGTTTGCTACATCGGCCTACGGTCAGACCATCGACTGGAAGGTGTTCGTCGAACCCTTCGTGTCGGCGGCGCACGCGCAGGACGTCGACTGGCAGAAGGTCGACGAGACGCTGGGCCGCAAGCCCGCCGTCTCCGGCGACGTGCATCGTTACGGCTTTCCGCGCAGCGATCTCTCGGTGACCTTGGATGGCGTCACCATCAAGCCGTCATTGGCGCTCGGCGGCTGGGTGGCGTTCAAGCCGATGCATGGTGGCGTCATGGCGATGGGCGACCTCGTGCTGCTGGAGACCGAGATCAATCCCGTGATGGCCAAGATGATCGCGGGCGGACTGGAGATCACCGCCGTGCATAATCATCTGCTGCGCGCGGCGCCGGCGACCTTCTATATGCACATTGCCGGTCACGGCGATCCTGCGAAGATCGCAGCTACGATCCATGACGCGCTCGGCGAGAGCAAGACGCCGTTGACAATCGCCGCACCGTCGAGTCCACCGCCTGCGGTCGATCTCGACACGGCGCAGATCGAGTCCATCATCGGCGTCAAGGGTCAGAACAATGGCGGCGTTTACGCCTTCAACGTGCCGCGGCGCGATCCCATCAGCGAAGGCGGCATGCAGCTCGCGCCAGTCGGACCGATGGGCGTTGCGATCGCCATCAACTTCCAGCCGACCGGCGGCGGCAAGGCCGCCATCACCGGCGACTTCGTTCTTAGTGGCGACGAGGTCAACCCCGTGATCAAGGCGTTGCGGTCGAACGGCATCGAGGTGACAGCGCTGCACAGCCACATGCTGGACGAGCAGCCGCGGCTGTTCTTCATGCACTTCTGGGCCAATGACGACGCCATCAAGCTCGCGCGAGGCCTGCGCGCTGCGCTCGACAAGACCGCGAGCACCAAGGGCTGACGGTTCGTCTTGCCGGGGACCTGCGACGCGGCTAGCCTGTCTCAGGGGGACATGCAGGCTCCCCTTGAGACGGCGTCCGTCCAAGCTCTGCGCAACACTCGATGTGTCGAGAGGATTGCGCGTCGACGGCCCAATAAAATCCAGATCAAGACCAGAACCGGGGATCCGCAGCCTCCCCATCAGATGGATATCCATCAAGCGCCGCCCACCTCGTCTTTGGGGGAGCGACACTATGGATGGACTTGTCTTCACACTGTTTGTACTCGCCGCCTTTGCCGGCGGCTTCGTCAGCGGCTTTTCCGGCTTCGCGATGGGTCTCGTCGTCTCCGGCGTGTGGCTGCATGTGCTGACGCCGATCCAGACCGCGACACTGATCGCGGGCTACGGCCTGCTCACGCAGGGCTACGGCATCTGGAATCTTACGCCGCGTGCTCGACGTCGCAAGAACCTGGCCGCTGGTGCTGGGGACCGTGATCGGCATTCCCGTCGGCGTCGCCATCCTCGCTCTCGTCAATCCGGCCTATGTGCGGTTCGGCGTCGGCATGTTGCTGGTGCTCTACACCATCTACAGCCTGACGCGGCCGGTGTTCGCGCCGATCAGGATCGGAACAGGCGCCGACATCGCGATCGGCTTCTCCAACGGCCTGCTCGGCGGGCTCACGGGGTTAGGCGGCGTGATCTCGACCATCTCCTGCCAATTGCGCGGCTGGCCCAAGGATGTGCAGCGCGCCGTATTCCAGCCGGTGCTGTTCGTGGCCTTCGTGGTGATCACGATCTCGCAGGCCGTCGCCGGCAGCATCACCAGGGAGACGCTTGCGCTGTATGGGCTGGGCGTGCCGTTCATGGTCGCCGGGCTGTGGTCGGGGTTCAAGCTGTTCGGCAAGATCAATGACGAGACATTCCGCAAGACCGTACTGGCGCTGCTGCTGTTCGCCGGACTGTCGTTGATGGTGCCTGTCTTGATGCAGATTCCGTTTGAGCGGCACTGAACGGCTGGGATAACATGCATCCGGCAGGGGCGGTTCGCCCCAATGAGGTGCAATATGCGAAGCTTGTTCGTGACGGGTCTGATCGCCGCCGGCGCCCTGCTCTATTACGCGACGGCGGCCGATGCCGGATGCGGCCCGGGCTGCCACATGTCCGCGCTCGGCGCCTGCGTCGTCGACGGCTGGGGCACGGTGCGCAACGAATGTCCGGTGCCGAGTCAGCCGCGCCCGCCCTGCCCGATCGGCTTGCGCTGGAAGCACGGCGCCTGCATGCCCGCCAACTGACGGTGAGGCTGCCCTAGCGCGCGGCTGGACCCGCTCCGCCGGCGATCGAGCGCGTCTCGTCGCGATGGCAGCGCGGACACCTGAAGAGCAATCGGCCCCAGGAGACGCCGGTCTCAACGGCCTTGGTCGCCATCGGCCAGGCGCCGCAGTTGGGGCATTGGGCAAGCACTTCGTCGGCTGACAGATGCATGGCGGAAAATCTCCGAACACAAACCTGCCACCCTGTTGCAAACGCCGACCGTGTCCGCGTCGTTCCGCAACCGCCAGAAAGACTGGAACTCCGCTCCCGCGAGAGGATTGGTTAGAGCAGGTTGTCCAGGAGCGGCACCATGACGAGAAACATGACGCGTTGGCAGTTTCAGCGCAGCGTGGCCGGCGCGGTGTCGGCGATGCTGGCGTGCACGGCGGCGATCTTCTCCGCCGCGTATCATTTTGCCGGCTGAAGCACCATGACGATCGAAGACCGGACCGAAGATCTGTCACCCGAGGCTGCCCGCGTCTATCGCGCGGCGAGAGCGATCAACGCCATGAGCGACAGCATGGATGCGGAGCCGTGGCCGAGACGCGAACCGCTGCTGAACGCGTTGCGCCTGTTGGCGCGCGAAGCGCCGCTGCGGTCGCTGGCTGTCGCTTTCGCGCTGGGCGTGATGGTCGCGCGGCGGCGCTAGCTTGTTTCTTCCGGCGGCTTGATGTGCCGGAACGACCACAGCAGCGCGAGGTCGTAAGCGATCTTGAGCGCGCCGCACAGCACCAGCGGCAGGCCGGAAAACGCCGTCGTCAGCAGCACGCCTGAAATCGCCGGACTGATCGCGGAAGCAAGACTGCGCGGCACGGCCGTGACGCTCGCCGCCGCCGGCCGCTCGGCCGGCGTCACCACCGCCATCACATAGGAGGTGCGCGTCGGCACATCCATCTGTGACAGCGCGGCGCGGAGCAGCAGCAGGCCGAGCGCGACGTAAAGATTGGGCGCGAAAGCGGCCAGGATCAGGAACACGCTCGAAGGAATGTGGGTGAACACCATGGTGTTGACGAGGCCGACGCGTTTGGCGATCCATGCCGCGACCGGAAAGGAGAACGCGCCAAGCGTGCTCGACCAGAAGAAGAACACGCCCGCCGCCGACAGCGACAGGTCGAAGCGCTGGAACAGCCACAGCACCAGCAGCGATTGCGCGATGAAGCCGCCCGCGAAAGCATCGACGCAGAACAGCGCGGCAAGCTTGTAGACAGTACCCCGCGAGGCGCCGAGCGGCGCATGGTGCTGCTCTTCGCCTTGCGCGCGCGGCAGGCGCAGATAGATCAGCCCGCAGATCATGCCGAGCGCGGCATAGGCATAGAACATCAGGCGGAACGCGGTGAGGTTCGCGATGCCTGATGGCGCCAGCGCATCCGGCAGCGAGGAGGCCAGCGATCCCGCCGCCATCGACAGCGCGCCGATCAGGCTGTAGCGCGCAAAGATGCGGGTGCGGTCGCTGCTCACAGCGCCGCGCGCCAGCATGGCGTGCTCCAGCGGCACCAGCACGCCGAGATCGCCGCCGGACGGGTTGATGGTGCCGATGAAGGCGACAACCGCGATCAGCACGAATTGCTCGACATTGGGAAAAGCAAACCCGGTGGCCGCGGTCAGCGCCGCGCCGAACAGCATCAGCGCGCGGATGTCGTGCCGCGGCGAGATGAGCCCGACCACGAGCGTCAGCACCGCGGTGCCGAGCAGCGAGGCGGTCGCCACCAGGCCGACGCGCGCGGCGTCGTAACCGAGCGCGGTCATATAGGCCGGCAGGATGATGATGGCGAAACCGTCGCCGAAGCCGCGCAAGGCCCGGGCGAGATAAAGCGTAATGATGGGTGTCCGTTGTCCGTCCACGCGCAAACAATAGACCAACGTGGCGGCCGAAAACAAAAGGCCCCCTTGCGGGGGCCTTTGCCTTGGATTGCGCCAGATCTCAGACGGCGTCCTTGGCAGCCTTGACCGGCCGTGCCCGGACGATCTTGCGGGCGGGCTTGGCCTTGAACATCATCTCTTCGCCCGTGAAGGGGTTGGTGCCCTTGCGCGCCTTGGTCGCGGGCTTCTTGACGACGACGAACTTGGCGAAGCCCGGCACGAGGAACAGGCCGTTCTTCTTCAGCTCCTTGTGGCCGACGTCGACCAGCGACTCCATCACGTTCTTGACGTCGCGCTTGGACAACGAGGTGCCGGTGGCGATCCGCTCAATGAGCGCGGACTTGGAAAGTTGGGTAGCCATAGGGTCTCCTTCGATTCGAATCGGTCTGACAATAAACCAGTATGCGCAGACGCAAGTGCGTTCTGCACAGCTTTGTTGGGTGCACGGGCGATTTTAGCCTAGAAAAACAGGCAAATTTGCGAGGTGGGGTGCTCCAAGCCCTTAAAAAGCAGGCTCGGAGCGCTTTGGGGTGGTGGGAGGGGCGGAATTCTGAACGCCCGCGGCACTTGGGCGGCGGCGTGGATGGCCTGTTTGGCCCGTTATTTCCGCTTCATCCGTTTGAACCGGACGCCCTTTCCGTCCGGCAGGCGGGTGGCGACATAGCCGGCCGCCAGGCAGGCCTCGCGCTGCGGCATCTTCTCCTGCGGGCTGCGCAACGTCTCCCACCAGGAGGCGCGATGCGACGCCCGCGGCAACGCATGGCCGACGATCTCCTCGATCGCATCGAAGCCCAGCGTCAGTTCGTTCAGGGTTTGCCGGGCGAGATAATCGCGCAAGCCGTCGTAGTCGTTCACTTCGAATCCGCTCCGTTCGCGGAAAAACCGGTCGCCGCGGCAACCAAGCGTTAACCGATTAAGGCATCGTTGTCTTTATTTAAGCCCGCGGCAATGTTTATGGCGCAACCGTACAGTTGCGGAGTGCACGGATGCGGATTGGAAAGCGCCAGGAAGGGGCCAGGCCATGGCGGCTGTCGGCTAAATTGCTGATCGCCTCCTCGGTCGCGACCGTGATCGGCTTCTCCGGCGTTTGCGCCAGCGTGCTGCTCGACATGCGCCGCGGCGAGGAACTGCTGGCGCGGCAATCGCTGGAAAATCTCGCCTCCGGCATCGAGGCCGACCTCTCTCGCAATATCGAGCTGTACGACCTGTCGCTGCGCGCAGTCGTCAACAACATGGTGATGCCCGAGCTGGTCGGCGTGCCCAAGACGCTGCGCCATCTGATCCTGTTCGATCACGCCGCGACCGCCAAGCATTTCGGCGCAATCCAGGTGTTCGACGCCAAGGGCAATCTCACGGTCGACGCCTCCACGCTCGACCCGCTGCCCGAGAACCGCGCCGACGAGGAATATTTCAGCGCCCATCGCGACAACCGCGATCTCGGCCTGTTCATCAGCCGCCCGATGCTGCATCGGGGCGCCTATTCGATCGTGCTGAGCCGCCGCATCTCCGGCGACGACGGCAGTTTTCAGGGCGTGGTCGCAGGCTCGATCCGCTTCAGCTATTTCCACGATCTGTTCGGGCGCCTCAACCTCGATCCGGAGGACGTGATCTCGGTGCTGCGTCACGACGGCACGGTGATCATGCGCACCCCGTTCGATCTCGACATCATCGGCAAGAATCTCGGTCACCTGCTCGCGGTCAAGAGCGCGCTCGCCGAGCCCTCAGGATCGCTGTCGGCGCCAGGCAAATATGACGGCGTCACGCGGTTGATGGTCTGGCGCGGCGGCTCGCAGCCGCTGGTCGTGCTGGTCGGCAAGCCCTGGACCAATGTGCTGAACCTGTGGCGGGTCGAGGCGACGCGGATCGGCGCGATCATGCTGGCGCTGATCACCTTCGTGCTGGCGGTGACGCTGTTTTTGGCGCGCGAGATCGGCCGCCGCGCATCTGCCGAGGACCAGCTCGAGGAACTCGCCACCACCGATCCGCTGACCGGATTGAAAAATCGCCGCAGATTCGATGCGGCGATGGACGACGAATGGCGCCGCGCGATGCGGCAGCGCACCGCGCTGTCGCTGTTGATGATCGATGCCGATCACTTCAAGGCCTATAACGACACCTTCGGCCACCAGGCCGGCGACCAGGTGCTGGTCGGGATCGCGATCTGCATCTCCGATTCGGTGAAGCGCGCCGGCGACTGCGCCGCGCGCTATGGCGGCGAGGAATTCGCGGTGCTGCTGCCGGGCACCAATGCCGCCGACGCGCTGAAGGTGGCCGAGAACGTCCGCACCAAGGTGATGGGATGGTCCGACGATGCCATGCAATCGACGGTCAGCGTCGGCATTGCGAGCACCGTGCCCAATGCCGGCGCGGACTGGCCGCAACTCGTGCACGCCGCCGACAAGGCGCTCTATGCCGCCAAGGCCGCAGGCCGCAACCGCTGCATACTGGCGGAAGCGCCCGCGCTGTCGCTGGTGGCTTAGGCCACGCTATCTCCCCTCGTCATTGCGAGGAGCGACAGCGACGAAGCAATCCATATCTCAGCAAACGGCGCAATGGATTGCTTCGCTTCGCTCGCAATGACGAGTGCGGCCGCTTTGGCATCCTACCGCTCCAGATACTTCTTCATCTCCGCGCGCAAGCCGTCGCGCAGCTCGGGTCGCGCCAGGCCGTAGGCGATGTTGGCGCGCAGGAAGCCCGGCTTCGAGCCGCAATCGTGCCGCTCGCCCGCGAATTCGACGCCGAAGAATTTTTGCGATTTCGCCAGCCCGATCATCGCGTCGGTGAGCTGGATCTCGCCGCCGGCGCCGCGCTCCTGCTTCTCCAGGATTTTGAAAATCTCCGGCTGCAGGATGTAGCGCCCGGTGATGGAGAAGTTCGATGGCGCCTTGCCCTTGGCCGGCTTCTCCACCATGCCGTCGACCTCGAACACGCCCTTCGCCAGATTTTTGCCGACGCCGCAGATGCCATAATTGTGGGTCTGGTCAGCCGGCACTTCCTGCACCGCAAGCAGATTGGACTTGTCGCCGAGGCTTGAAGCCGCCGCGATCATCTGCGCGAGGCAGCCCGGCGTGTTGAGCACGAGCTCGTCGGGCAGCAGCACCGCGAACGGCTCATTACCGACGATGTCGCGCGCGCACCAGACGGCATGGCCGAGGCCGAGCGGCGCCTGCTGCCGCGTAAAGCTCATCGCGCCGGCTTCGGGCTGGTCGCGCGCGAGAATCTCCTGCTCGGCTTTCTTGCCGCGCGCGGCCAGCGTGGTGTCGAGCTCGAACATGCGGTCGAAATGGTCCTCGATCACGCCCTTGTTGCGGCCGGTGACGAACACGAAATGCTCGATGCCCGCTTCGCGCGCCTCGTCGACCACGTACTGAATCAGCGGCCTGTCGACGATGGTCAGCATTTCCTTCGGCATCGCCTTGGTGGCGGGCAGGACGCGGGTGCCGAGGCCGGCGACGGGGAAGACGGCTTTGCGGATTTTCATGGGGTGCGGTCGGGATGAAACGATTGAGGTCGCCGTTCGTAGCCGGTTTTGGACGCTTCACAAAGGCGGCGAACCAGTTACTGACGTTAAATCTTGGATTTTGTTAAACGTCTGGAAACCGCGCACAGGCCTCTTCAATGCCCGAATTCGGGCAGCAACGGGTTTTGCTATGACAAGGGAACCAATGGGAACGCGACTGACCGCTGCGACGCTGCTGCTGGCAGCGGCGTTTGTCGCCGTCCCTGCCCTCGCCCAGTCCCAAGGCCAACCCCAAGGCAACGGCCTGTCAAATTTCCTCGGCGGCATTTTCTCCGGGCCGAAACCCGACGCCTCGGCACAGCAGCCGCAAGGCACGCAGCAGCAACCCGGCCCGACAGGCCCCCTTCCCTGGAGCGGCGAGGACGGCGCGAGCGGCCATCCCCTGATGACCGCAAGCGCGATCCGGCAGGCGGCGGCGAATTTCAACAATTGCGTTGCGGGCATGTGGCCCGATGCCGCACGGCGCGGCGTCACCGAGGAAAACTTCCGCCGCTTTACCGCGGGGCTCACGCCCGACCTGCGCCTGATGGACCTGATGGACGCGCAGCCCGAGTTCACCAAGTCGATCTGGGACTATCTCGACATTCTCGTGAACGATAATCGCCTCGCCAAGGGCAAGGATATCCTGGCCAAGTACAAGGCGCAGTTCGACGCCACTGAAAAAGCCTATGGCGTCGATCGCTATACGGTCGCTGCGATCTGGGGCATCGAGTCCAACTACTCGACGCAGATGGGCGACCGTAACGTGGTGAATTCGACCGCGACGCTCGCCTGCGTCGGGCGGCGGCAGGGTTATTTCAAGGACGAATTCCTCACTGCGCTGGAAATCCTCAATCGCGGCGACCTGCGGCCCGAGCAGATGCGCGGCTCCTGGGCCGGCGCGTTCGGGCCGACGCAGTTCATGCCGACCGCGTTCAAGCGCTACGCCGTCGATGCCGACGGTGACGGCCGCCGCGACGTGGTCGACGATCCCGCCGACCTGATCGCATCGACCGCTAACAATTTGAAAAGGGACGGCTGGCAGACCGGCGCGAGCTGGGGCTACGAGGTCTCCGTGCCGAAAGGCTTCAACTACATGCTGGCCGACCGCGCCAAGCCGCAGACCTTCGCGCAGTGGCAGCATCTCGGCGTGGTGCGCGCCAACAACCAGCCGTTCGCGCATCCGAACGACAAGGCCTATCTGCTGGCGCCGGCCGGCGCGGAAGGGCCGGGCTTCCTGATGATGCAGAATTTCCGCGTCATCATGAAATACAACCCGGCCGAAGCCTATGCGCTCGCCATCGGCCACTTCGCCGACCGCTTGCGCGGGGGCCAACCCTTCGTGCAGCCCTGGCCGCGGCAGGAACGCGAATTGACCCGCGCCGAACGGCTGGAGCTGCAGCAATTGCTGGCCCAGCGCGGCTTCTACAGGGGCACGCCGGACGGCCAGTTCGGCGGCGAGACGCGGCAGGCGCTGCGCAACTTCCAGGCCTCGATCGGGGCAGCCGCCGACGGATTCGCAACGGCCGGCGTGCTGGAACAGCTCCGCGGCCGCTGAACGGCGCGGTTTTCGCGGCGAAAGTAACCCTTAACGCGCTGATTTTGTTGATTGCCTTGAACGGGGCTGCGGAGGGGCAATTTTTCGGGTAGAAACTGCCTGCTTGCGGCCTGATTTTCGTTATATGTCAGGTCCCGTTCCGCACCATCCGACCCGAGCGCAATGTTCAAAGAAACCCGCTTCATCAAACTCATCACCGAGCCCGGCCCGTTGATCGTGCTGGGGGTGACGATCGCGCTGCTGGTCGGGATCGTGGCGCCGGCCTACGCGCAATTCTTCAATTTCGGCGGTCCTCCGCAGCGCTCACGCGGTGGCGGCGGATTCGGTGGTGGCGGATGGTTCGGCGGCGATTTCTTCGCACCCTTCCAGCCCCAGGCGCCCAAGCGCGTCTATCAGGATTTCTCCAAGGCGCCGCCGCCCGAGAAACGCGAAGGCACGCCCGAGCGCAATGTCATGGTGATGGGCGACGGCATGGCGGACTGGCTCTCCTCCGGTCTCGAGGACGCCTATGTCGAGCAGCCCGACATGGGCGTGATCCGCAAGGCCAAGAACACCTCCGGCCTGATCAAGTATCAGCCCAAGGGCGATCCGGCCGACTGGGCCGCGGCCGCCAAGGGCATTCTCGCGACCGAGAAGCCCGACGTCATCGTCGTGATGCTCGGCATCAACGACCGCGTTCAGATCCGCGAGCCGGTCGCGGAAAAATCCGACAAGGACAAGGACAAAGACAAGGACAAGGCCGCCGACAAGAAGAGCGACAAGAAGGATGCGCGCAAGGAGAAGGGTACGCCAGAGAAGCCGAAATCCGACGACGCCGCGGCCAAGCCCAACGACAAGGTGGATGCCGAGTTGCCGCAGGACGACGCCGAGAACGAGCCGGCTCCGGTGGTCACGCCGGAGAAGACCGCGCGCTCGCCGAACGGCGTTTACGAATTCCGCGACGACCGCTGGGTCGAGCTCTACTCGAAGAAGATCGAGGACATGATCGCGGTGGTGAAGTCCAGGGGCGTGCCGGTGATCTGGGTCGGCCTGCCCGCGATCCGCGGCGGCAACGGCCCCAAGGATATGCTGTTCCTGGATTCGCTGTATCGCGAGGCCGCCGGCAAGGCCGGCATCACCTACGTCGATGTCTGGGACGGTTTCGTCGACGAGCGCGGCCTGTTCATGCAGAAGGGTCCCGACTTCGAGGGCCAGCCCCGCCAGCTGCGCTCCTATGATGGCGTCTATTTCACCAAATACGGCGCGCGCAAGCTCGCGCATTATGTCGAGCGCGAGATCACGCGCCTGCTCGCGACGCGCTCGGCGCCGATCGCGCTGCCGCAGGAGCCCGCGACGCCTGACGCCAATGCGGTGCCCGGCCAGCCCGCGCCCCGGCCGATGGCCGGACCGATCATGCCGCTGGTCGCGGCCAGCGTGAACTCGGATCAGCTGCTCGGCGGCCCGGGCACGCGGCCCGCCGCGGTCGATGCGCTCGCCGCGCGCACGCTGGTCAAGGGCGAGGCGCTGACGCCGCCGGCCGGACGCGCCGATGATTTCATGTGGCCGCGCCGCGAGGTCGGCCGCGAGCAGGCCAAGGGCGACGTGCCGGTTGCCAATGCCGCGCCGGGCACGCCCGGGGCAGTTCCGGGTGCGCCAGGCACCGCGCCCAATGCGGCGCTCGCGCCGCCGAAGCCGCAAGCACCGAAGAAGCCCGCACAGACTAGTCCGTTCGGTAATTTCTTTGGCGGCGGATTCGGCAATCCATCGCCACCGCCGCGCCAGGTCGCACCGCCGCCGCCGCGCGCACCCGGTGGGCCACCGCGTCCGCCGGCACCGGTCGGGCAACGCGCCGCGGTTCAATAAGTGAAGAATCGTAGGGTGGGTTATCGTAGCGTAACCCACCACTCTCCATCCGCGGCAACAAAAGAGGTGGGTTACGGCGCTTCGCGCCTAACCCACCCTACAAAATCAAACCGCCATCGACGATGATGGTCTGCCCCACGATGTAGGACGATAGCGGCGAGGCCAGGAACAGCGCCGCGCCAGCCATATCCTCGGGCGTGCCGAGCCTTCGGAGCGGAATCCGCGACAGCGCGCCTTCCAGCCGTTTCGGATTCGCTGTCGTGACCTTCGTCATCTTGGTGTCGACCAGCCCCGGCGCAATGCCGTTGACGCGGATGCCGTCCTCCGCCCAAGCCTCGCCAAGCGTGCGCGTCAAACCCATCGCGCCGGTCTTCGAGGCGTTGTAGGCGGGGTTGCCCATGGTCGAGTGATAGGCCGCGGTCGAGCTGACGATGATCAGCGAGCCCTTGGCCTGCTTAAGCATCGCGTGAAATTTGGTCGCGCAAGCCATCAGGCTCATCAGATTGACCTCGAGCACTTTGCGAAAGCCGTCCATCTCGAACTCGCCGCGGCGATAGAGCACCGCGCCCTGCGCCAGCACCAGCACATCCAACCTGTCGAAAGCCGGCTTGAATGTTTCGATCGCGCGCGGATCGCTAACGTCCAGTCTGATGTAATCGAGGCTATCGAGATGCGAGCCTTCCTCGGCCGAATAGTCTGCCGGCGACGCGCGTGTGCCGCAGACCGCGACCTTTGCGCCACGCGCGCGAAACGCCTGCGCGATACCGTTGCCGATCCCGGAGGAGCCACCCACCACCAGGACCTGCTTGTTGCCGAAATCGAGCTCGTTCATTTCCATCCCTTCCCTCTCGCGTTGCTCCCGTCTTAGGATGACCAAAAGGCTTGTCAATCAAATCGGGGAACGCCATGCCGGAATTCAAACAACTCAGCCGCTCGGTGAAGGGATTGACCGCGCTCGTCACCGGAGCGGCCAGCGGCATGGGCCGTGCCACCGCCCGCGTGTTCGCCGATGAAGGCGCCAATGTCGCAGTGACCGATGTCAGCGCCGACGGCGCCAAGGCCGTTGCGGATGAGATTGCCGCCGCCGGCGGCAAAGCGAAAGCGTGGCGGCTCGACGTCGCCGACGCCAAAGCGATCGACACCGTGGTCGGCGAGGTCGCCGCGCATTTCGGCGCGCTCGACATCATCGTCAACAATGCCGGCATTTCCGTGCGCGTCCCGATCGACGACCCGGCCTACGATGAGGCCTGGGCGAGAGCGCTCGCGGTGATGCTGACAGCGCATCCGCGCATCATCCGCGCGGCGCTGCCGCATTTGCGCAAATCGAAATGCCCGCGCATCGTCAACATCGCCTCCACCGAAGGGCTCGGCGCCACCGCGCTGCACAGCCCTTATTCCGCCGCCAAGGGCGGCGTCGCCTCTCTCACCCGTTCGCTCGCGGTCGAGCTCGGCCGCGAAGGCATCACCGTCAACTGCATCTGCCCAGGGCCGATCCGCACCGCCATCACCGACCGCATCTCCGAGGAGCACAAGACCATCTTCGCCAGGCGCCGCACCGCACTCGGCCGCTACGGCGATCCCGAAGAGGTCGCGCATATGACGTTGAGCCTGTGCCTGCCGGCGGCGTCCTACCTCACCGGCGCCGTCATCAACGTGGATGGCGGGCTGATGGCGCGAAATGCGTAATCGCGTTCCCCGGATGCTGCGCAACATGAAATGTTGCGCAGCTGATCCGGGGTCCATGGTGGGTCCCGGATCGGCGTCGCATCACCATAGCGCGTCGAAGACGCGCGTGAACGCGCTTATGGTGCTGCTCCGCGTCCGGGACACGGAAAATGCAACGCTGAATGCACATTGCAGCGCGTTGACATCGGCCTTGTCGGGAGTAGCTTGGCCTCAAATCAGGCAGGACAAACCGCCGCAAAAGCATCAGGAGAGAACGCCATGGCGATCGCGATCCGGCAGATCCACAAGCACTTTGTGGGCGAGGTCTCGGGCGTGGATTTGCGACAACCGCTGACCAGGGACGAGGCGGCCACGATCGAGGCCGGCATGGACAAATATGCCGTGCTGGTGTTCCACGGCCAGGACATTACCGACGACCAGCAGATGGCGTTCGCGCTGAATTTCGGCGCGCGCGAGAACCCGCGCGGCGGCAACATCACCAAGAAGCAGGATTATCGCCTCGGCTCGGCGGGGCTCAACGACGTCTCCAATCTCGGCAAGGACGGCAAACCTCTGGCAAAGGACAGTCGCACGCATCTGTTCAATCTCGGCAACTGCCTGTGGCATTCCGATTCTTCCTTTCGTGCTATCCCTGCCAAATTCTCGCTGCTGTCGGCGCGGGTGGTGAACCCGAAAGGCGGCAACACCGAATTCGCCGATATGCGCGCCGGCTATGACGCGCTCGATGCGGAGACCAAGGCCGAGATCGAGGACATGATCTGCGAGCACTCGCTGATGTATTCGCGCGGCTCGCTCGGCTTCCTCGATTACACCGACGAGGAAAAGGAATTGTTCAAGCCGGTGCTGCAACGGCTGGTGCGCACGCATCCGGTGCATGGGCGCAAGTCGCTCTATCTGTCATCGCATGCCGGCAGGATACAAGGCATGAGCATGCCGGAAGGCCGGCTGCTGCTGCGCGATCTCAACGAGCACGCCACGCAGCCGGAGTTCGTCTACGTCCACAAATGGACGCTGCATGACCTCGTGATGTGGGACAACCGCCAGACCATGCATCGC
Source organism: uncultured Alphaproteobacteria bacterium (assembly GCA_963791665.1). GTDB lineage: Bacteria > Pseudomonadota > Alphaproteobacteria > Rhizobiales > Xanthobacteraceae > Bradyrhizobium. The sequence goes on from CAWBTH010000014.1 coordinate 63,712, forward strand.
GTGCGCCGCTACGACCAGAGCCAGCCGCGCGACATGCGCCGCGCCACGGTCGCCGGCACGATGCCGACGGTGCCGCAGGAGGCCGCGGAGCGGCAACTGGCGCAGCAGGCGGCGGAGTAAGCACACTCGTCATGCGCGGGCTTGACCCGCGCATCCATCAAACCTCGCAAAACTTCTTTGAAAGATGGATGGCCGGGTCAAAGCCCGGCCATGACGACTGGGCCTACGCATGCCCGGCGTCGTTCGACAGCATGCCGGGATCGATGCCGATCTTGCGCAAGGCACGCGCGTACTTGTCGTCGACGTCGCCGCCGAACACCAGCTCGGGATCGGCGTCGCAATGCAGCCAGCCATTGCCCTGGATTTCGTTTTCGAGCTGACCCGGTCCCCAGCCGGCATAGCCGAGCGCGAGGATGGCGTGCCTGGGTCCCTTGCCGTTGGCGATCGCCTTCAGGATATCGACGGTCGCGGTGAGGCAAATCTGCTCGTCGATCGGCAGCGTGGCGTTGGCGAGGAAGAAGTCGCTGGAATGCAACACGAAGCCGCGGCCGGTATCGACCGGACCGCCGCTCAAGACCTTCATGGTCTCCGCACTTTCCGGAAGCTTGATCTGGTCGGCCTTCTTGATGATGTTGAGCTGGCTCAGCAACTCCGGAAAGTCGATGCTACCCGCCGGGCGGTTGACCATGATGCCCATCGCGCCCTCGGAGGAGTGCGCGCACATATAAATCACGGATCGCTCGAAGCGGGGATCGCCCATCACCGGCATGGCGATCAGGAGCTGGCCGTCGAGATAGCTCTCTTTGGCCGAATTGTCGCCGATGCCGGCTTGCTTGCGGCGAACCTTGCCCGGTTTTTTGCCTTCTGGGTCCATCCGCGAAGCACTCTGGTAAGTAGCCATATCCTGATATTGGGCGGCTTTTGTGTCAATCAAGCTTGGGGTTTGGTGGTCACAAGCAATTCAATGGTTCGGGCCGGCGGCCGCCTGTAAAGACGTGACATGATCACAATTGTTCCCCGCGCCGCACTCGCCGCCCTGTTCATCTTCGCACTCGCGAGCGAAGCCCGCGCCGAGGATGCCTCGCCCTGGCAGAAGGACAGCCATTCCCAGCTGCGCCTGCTTGCGGGCTCACGCAGCGGCAATGTGCTGCTCGGCGGCATTGCCTTCCAGCTGCAACAGGGATGGCACACCTACTGGCGCAACCCGGGCGATTCCGGCGTGCCGCCGCGGTTCGACTTCTCGAAGTCGGAGAATGTCGAGGCGGTGACGGTTCTGTGGCCGGCGCCGCAAAAATTCGACGATGGCGCCGGCGGCATCTCGATCGGCTATCACGACCAGCTCGTGCTGCCCTTGCGCATCGTTGCCAAGAGCGTCGACAAGCCGGTGACCTTGCGCGCTGCGGTCGACTATGCCGTGTGCGAGAAGATCTGCATTCCCGTGCAGGCCAATGCCGAGCTCGTCTTCAATAGCGTCGCCAGCACCGAGGACGGCGCGCTGTTCGCGGCGCTCGACACCGTTCCGAAGCCTGCCAATATCGGCGATCCCAATCCGCTCACCATTCGCGACGTCAAGCGCGAGGGCAAAGCGCAAGTGCTGGTCGACGTGGTGACGCCGGATGCGCACAATGTCAGCCTGTTCGTCGAGGGACCGACCCCGGACTGGGGCCTGCCGGTGCCGACGCCGGTCGAGCACAGCCCGCCTGGGGTGAAGCAATTCTCGTTCCAGCTGGAGGGCGTGCCGCCGGGCGTCAATCCGGACGGCGCGGCACTGAAGCTGACGCTGGTCGGCGCCGATCGATCGTATGAGTTCAATGTCAATCTGGATTGACGCAAGGTCGATCGGCTCGGCGACGGCCTAGGCAGTCTTCACGTTTACCGAAACTTCCATCCCCAGCTCATCGCCAGGGTCGCCCCAATAAGTGCCGGAAAGTGGCACCGCTTGCCGGGGCGTGCGGCCGACGCCAACGCGGATCAAGTCCCGGTTGCCGACTATGCCGTTGGTCGGGTCGAACTCTACCCAGCCCGAACCTGGTATGTAGATTTGACACCACGCATGAGTGGACCCACCCCCTAAACGGGTTGGACCGTCGCGCTCGGGAACATAGACGTAGCCCGTCACAAACCGGGCGGCGAAGCCCAGCGACCGCGCGGCTTCCATCATCAGAAGTGCGAAATCGCGGCACGTACCTTGCTGACGTTCAATCGTTTCGTTTGGGGTCTGCGTCCCCGGTGAAGGGCGGCGCTTGTATGAGAAGCTCTGCGCGATCGCTTCATTCAGCGTCATCAACAACTGTCCGGTCGGGTTGCTCGTACCCGAGGCCACGAATCTTGCGAGCCAACGCTCGACGTACAGGTCATCCGGATAGTGACGGTGGATAAATGGCTTCAAGTCCGGCAGTTCGTCCTCTGCGTAGGAGAAGGGATGAGTTCGGGCATAGTCCTCAATCCGGAAGTCCGGCGCATTCTCCGGGGCATGGTCCAGCCGAATGAGCGTCTCGAACCGCACCGCTTTCGTTTCGGTGTCGAAGTCGACCAGGGTGATGCAATTGCCGAAGGGATCGTGGATCCACCTGATCTCCGCCGGCGCCGGCGTCACCTCCAAATGACACTCGAGCAAACGTTGGTCGAAGCTGTCCGGGGCCGAAACATGAGTTGGTGCAACCCGGGTCTCACCGGATTTTTGTAGCGATAGAGGGTCGTATGATGAACTGAAAAAACGGTCATGGAGATCCAGACACGCCCCGTTCTCGACCTGGCGCCGATCGAGCCAAAGCGAAATTCATCAAGCCAATTCCAAGTCACTTTCTCATAGCCCAAATAGCGCAATTCTGCCTTTAATTTCATCAGCCATGGGGACAACGGATAGGAACCAGCGTGGGCCTCAGAGCTTAAAAAGCTTCGACGAAATTGCAAAGGCTGGGTTATGAAGATCGAAGCCGGGTACGACATCGCGTTCACTTGCTCTCAAAAAGTGCCCATGGTGCTGATGCTGAGTGTGCATCCTTCCCGTCAGCACGGCCTGCTCACCGCACATCGGATGAGCTTCTCGCCCGGCGTTGCGGCACACGATTACCTGGATTCGTTTGGCAATATCTGCACCCGCCTGGTTGCGCCATCCGGCCTGCTTGAGATTCGCAATCGCTTCGTCATTTCCGACAGCGGCAAACCTGACGAGGTTGATCCCGAAGCCCGGCAATGGGAGGTCGTTGATCTGCCGGATAACACCTTGGTCTTTCTTCTTGGAAGCCGCTACTGCGACACCCAGAAACTTGACAATCTTGCCTGGTCGCTTTTTGGCCATGTCGAGAGCGGATGGCGGCGCGTGCAGGCAATCTGCGACTATGTCCATGATCGTATCCAGTTCGGCTATCAACACGCCCGGTGCGACCGCACCGCATCGGAAGGCCACGAGGAAAGGATCGGCGTTTGTCGTGACTTTGCTCATCTGGCGGTCACCCTTTGCCGGTGCATGAATATTCCGGCGCGCTATTGCACCGGCTATCTGGGCGACATCGGCGTACCGCGCGATCCCGCGCCCATGGACTTCAGCGCCTGGTTCGAGGTGTTCCTCGGGGGGCGGTGGTTTACATTCGACGCCCGGCACAATCATCCCCGAATTGGCCGCATCTTGATTGCGCGAGGCCGTGACGCCGCCGATGTGGCCATTTCGACATGCTTTGGATCATCAAGCCTCACGGGGTTTACGGTTCTGACCGAAGAACTCGTTGACCACGATCACCGGACGTCACCGAGCCTGGTGCCGCTCTCCAGGTCCTTCGATGCAGCGGCATCGTTGCATGGCGCATAGCGCGCGATGTCTCCACCCAACCAAATCTTAACGAATGGTTGATAGATCGGAGCATCGCCGCGTGCTCAGCGGCATTGCACCGGATTCCTCGTGGCCGCCATCGACGCCCAACCTGAGCCAGCCATGCATGTCGGCCTCATCGCACGGCTGAAATCGAAACTGACAGGCGGCAGCAACGAGGCGTCGCTGACGCGAAAGCTCGCCGGCACCATCTTCGTCATCCGCGTGCTCAGCGCCGGCATGGCCTATCTCTCGCAGATCCTGCTGGCGCGCTGGATGGGCGGCTCCGACTACGGCGTCTACGTCTATGTCTGGACCTGGGTGCTGCTGCTCGGCAGCATGATGGATTTCGGCATCTCGGCCTCGGCGCAAAAGATCATTCCGGAATATCGCACAAGCGGCGAGCACGCGCTGCTGCGCGGCTTCCTGTCCGGCAGCCGCTGGATGACCTTCACTGTCTCGACGGTCATCTCACTCGCACTCGCAGGCCTCGTCAAACTGCTGTCGCCGTGGATCGAGGCCGGCGCCGTCGTGCCGCTCTATATCGGCTGCGCGACCTTGCCGCCTTTCGTGGTGGCCAACACCCAGGACGGCATCGCGCGCTCGCATGACTGGATGCGGCTCGGCTTGATGCCGCAATTCATCGTGCGCCAGGCGCTGATCATCGGCTTCACCTTCGGCCTGTTCGCGCTCGGCTTCAATCTCGGCGCCACCGCCGCGATGGCGGCAAGCGCCGGCGCGGTATGGTTTGCCATGATCGGGCAGATGATCGTGCTCAATCGCCGCCTGGCCGCGCATGTCGAGGCCGGCCCGAAGGCTTACGATGTCAGAGGCTGGCTCGCGATTTCGCTGCCGATCCTGCTGGTGGAAAGCTTCTATCTCCTTCTCTCCTACACCGACGTGCTGGTGCTGCAGCAATTCCGCTCGTCCGAGGAGGTTGGCGTCTATTTCGCCGTGGTGAAGACGCTGGCGCTGGTGTCCTTTATCCACTACGCGATGTCGGCGACGACGGCGCATCGCTTCGCCGAATACAATGCGCTCGGCGACAAGGCACGGTTGTCGGCCTATGTCGCGCATGCGATCAACTGGACGTTCTGGCCCTCGCTCGCGGCGACCATCGTCTTGCTCGCGCTGGGCAAGCCGTTGCTCTGGCTGTTCGGACCGCAATTCGTCGTCGGCTACGACATCATGTTCGTCGCCGCGGTCGGCCTCGTGGTGCGTTCCGCGATCGGCCCGGTCGAGCGCTTGCTCAACATGCTCGGCCATCAGCACATCTGCGCGCTCGCCTATGCGCTGGCCTTCGTCATGAACGTCGTGCTCTGCGTCGCGCTGGTGCCGCGCTTCGGCGGTCATGGCGCGGCGGCCGCGACCTCGCTGTCGCTTTGCTTCGAGACGGTGCTGCTGTTCTGGATCGTGCGCCGCCGGCTTGGGCTGCACGTGTTAGCCTTCGGGAAGTAACGGCGCACCACCGGCTCATTGCCCCCAGACGGGCATATCAATTGTGACTATTTTCTAGCCAAATCGTAGAGAACGACGATTCCGCCCGACCCGCGGGAGGTGGGACAATTCACCACCCAGCCCTGTCGGGCGGCTGAAACATTCTTATTTCTGTGCGTGCATTGCAGCGGAAACTGCTGCGCCATTAGATAGCCGCAGATGTCACTGCAAATCGTGTGCACATGATCGATCCGCTTGATGTCGCTTCGGGATTCGGTCGGCACCTGCAAGGGTAAAGCCAAAGATGCCTCCAATTGACACCGCCGTGATCGTTCTTGCCGGCATTGCCCTGCTTGCGGCCTCCGTCAACGGCGCGCTCGGCTACGGGTTTTCATCCCTCACCGTGCCGGTCGCGCTGGTTTTCTACGCCAATCGCATACTCAACCCGGCGCTGGTCCTGATCGAAGTCTTCGTCAACCTCTACGTTCTCTTCATCAATCGAAGCGGCGTTCCGGCGGTCTGGAAACGCGTGTTTCCGATTCTCATCGGATTGCTGCCGGGCATCGGGCTCGGCGCCTATCTTCTGGCGTCGCTTCAACCTGTCTGGATCAAATTCGCGACCTATCTGGTCATTCTGCCGCTCATCCTGTTGCAAGCAGCAGGCTGGCGCAGACCGATTCAGTCGCGATGGGCAGTCGGCCTGCCCTTTGGATCGATGTTGGGGGTGCTGTACTCGGTCACGACCATCTCCGGCCCGCCGCTGGCGTTGCTGTTCAACAATCAGGGGCTGGTCAAGGATCAGTTCCGGGCCGGGCTGGCGCTGGTTCGCGTCGCCGAGTCCTGCCTGACCGCGATCGTGTACTGGAATCTCGGCCTGTTCGTCGCCGAAAGCACCAGCCTGTTATGGGTGCTTGCGCCCTGCGCCGTCATTGGCATCCCGTTCGGCGCGTATCTGCTGCGGCGGATGGATGCCGAGACGTTCCGCCGCATCTGCATGAGTTTTGATGCGTGGGTCGTCGGCTTCGGTCTCTCCCGCGTGTTGATCGACCTGCACCTGATGGAAAGCCCGTCGGCCTACAGCGTGATGGCCGCCGCGATCCTGATCGACGCCTGCTTGCTGTACGTGTTTTTCAGCGCCCGGAGAGCGGGCGTGAGAGACCCGCAAGTGCTGGCGCACTGACGTGGTGGGGAGCCGATGACCGATCGAGAAGCAGCGACGGCGAATACGTTGCAACCGAGGAGGAGTTGCGGATCATAGACGAGGCGATTGCATCGCTTGATGCCGGCGAGATCGCCGCAGAGGCCGAGATCAAAGCGGCCTTCGCAAAGTTCCGATCAGCCCAACAGCAAGCCCACCGTCATCGCCCGGCTTGACCGGGCGATCCAGTAAGCTGCGGCTTTTAAGCTCAAGCACTACCGTCTCTGGAATGCTGGATGCCCCGCATGCGCGGGGGATGAGGGCTGAAAACAGCCCCTACTCCGCGGTCCAGCCGCCGTCGATCGAGAGGTTGGCGCCGGTGATCTGGGCGGCATCGTCGCCGCACAAAAACAGCGCCAGCGCCGCGACCTGCTCGGAGGTGACGAACTCCTTGGTCGGCTGCGCCGCCAGCAGCACGTCCTTGATGACCTGCTCCTTGGTCATGTTGCGCGCCTTCATGGTGTCGGGAATCTGGTGCTCGACCAGCGGCGTCCAGACATAGCCCGGCGAGATGCAGTTGCAGGTGATCTTGTGCTGGGCCACCTCCAGCGCAACGGTCTTGGTGAGCCCGGCGATGCCGTGCTTGGCCGAGACATAGGCCGACTTGAACGGCGAGGCGACCAGCGAATGCGCCGACGCCGTGTTGATGATGCGGCCCCAGCCGCGCTTCTTCATGCCGGGCACCGCGGCGCGGATGCCGTGGAAGGCCGACGACAGGTTGATGGCGATGATGGCATCCCATTTCTCGATCGGGAATTCCTCGATCGGCGAGACGAACTGGATGCCGGCATTGTTGACGAGGATGTCGACCGAACCGAAGGTCTTCTCGCCGGTCGCGATCATGTCGGCGATCTCCGCCGGCTTGGTCATGTCGGCAGACGAATAGATCGCCTTGACCTTGTAGTCGGTCTCGATCGCCGAGCGTTCTTTCTCGATGTCGGCGGGCGCGCCGAAGCCGTTGATCACGACATTGGCGCCCTCTTTCGCGAAGGCGCGCGCATATGCGAGCCCGATGCCGCTGGTCGATCCGGTGACGACCGCATTCCTGCCTGTCAAAGTACCCATATCGTCTTCACTCCTTCTTAGCTTTTTGTTTGGGCATGATCTTTTCGGAAAACCGCTTCACACTTTGCGCTAACGCGGCCCTTCGGGTCCGGATCATGCCGGGGTCTCGCCTTCGTCCCCCGTGAGATCGTAAGTCACCATGGTCTCGCCGGATTGAGGCCGCTCCAGCCATTCCTTGTGACGCATCGACAAATGCACGTCGCGCACGCCGGCATTCCAGTGCTCGACCATGGCGACGTGCGAGAAATCGTAGTCCTTGGAATTGGTCTCGTAGTTCTTGCTCTTGTAGATCAGGTGCACGACCGTGACCGTATTCTCCTTCGCCACCTTGCGCAGATATTCCACGGACGGATCGTGCTGGAGATCCGCCGGCAGCTTGCCGATGAGATCGAGCACGGCCTTGCGGGCATTGTGAACCTGACGGTTCTTGTCGGTGTTCATTCGGGTGCGGCTGGAAAAGCGGATGTCCTTTTCGCGCTCCGCGGCTTCCAGCAGCGTCTCCGGCAGCAAGCCGCGCGCGCTGAACAGGTCGACCTGGAAGATCAGGAGATCGCGGTCGGTCTCGGCGTCCAACACAAAATCGAGCGGCGTATTGGAGGCGATGCCGCCATCCCAGTAATATTCGCCTTCGATCAGCACCGCGGGAAAACCGGGCGGCAGCGCGCCTGACGCCATGATGTGTTCGGGCCCGATCAATTTGCCCTGCCGCTTGAACTCGACATTGTCGAAATAGCGGAAATTGCCCGAGGTGATACCGACCGCGCCGACACTGAGCCGGCATTTGAGGTCGTTGATGCGGTCGAAGTCAACCAGCCGCTCCAGCGTCTTCTTCAGCGGCGCGGTGTCGTAATAGCTCAACGCCTGCGGCGTGCCCTGCGGCCACAATGGCGCCGGTGGAATCCGTGGCGTAAAGAAACCGGGCACCCCGAAGGTCGCGATGACCGCGGCACTGGTCTCATTGAACAGCGAGCGGCCACGCTCGCCCTTCAGCACCGGATTCCACGGCACCGCCGCCGACGTCATCTCCCAGAATTCCTTCAGGCGATCGACGCGCTTGCGGGCGTCGTTGCCGGCGATGATCGCGGCATTGATGGCGCCGATCGAGATGCCGGCGACCCACTCCGGCTCGAAGTGGGCAGCGCACAGCGCCTGAAACGCGCCGGCCTGGTAGGAGCCGAGCGCGCCGCCGCCCTGCAGCACCAGCACGCGCCGGGCCTGCGCAGGCGTCGTCGAATGATCGGGATGCGTGTTGTCCATAGGCTGTTCGGATATGTCGGCCGAGCTGCGGCGTCAGTTCACGATGGCGTCAACGGATACGGCGGGCGGGCGTTTTCTAAAATCGTCAGCGGTCAGTTGACGCCAAAATCAGGGTCCAGAAAACCTTGTATTTTGTATTAGGAGCATAGCTGGCGGCTATGCCCAATTTTGTGACACCGCTTTTGAGCATATTTGCCTTATGCGGCGGCGAGTCGCGCCAGCCGGAAAAGGCTTCCGCCAGAGTGTGATAGCCGGCCGAAACGTTCTCGACGGCTACTGTCGCAGGATAACCCGCACCGGCAAGCCGCTTGGCCAACGGCGCGCGCACGTCATGGTCGAGCTTGTTCCTGTCCGCCATGACCTGCGACTGGGCTTCCGCGAGCCGCATCAGCTCGGGATCGACCGCCACCGCCCCAAGGCCGTTGTTCCCGCGATATTGCGAGATCATCGAGGCCGCCGCGATGGGGTCAAGGCGGGCGCCGGGCTGGGCGATGTCGACATACATCGCTGGCGTCTCGACCGGCGCCTCCGTTGCACAAGCTGCAAGCAATAAAGTTAGCAGGATCGCGGCCGCCGCGCGCAAAGACATCATGAGCCCCAGAATCAGGGGCCGTTGTTGCATACCAACCGTGGCTGAAAGGTGAATTTTCCGGCAGCGGAAACGCGAAAAACGGGACGTTACGAGGTCTGCATCGTGTGAATGCCGCATTCGGTCTTCGACCGGCCGCGCCAACGGCCGGCGCGCTCGTCTTCATCGCCCGCGGTGCGGCTGGTGCAGGGCATGCAGCCGACCGAGAGGTAGCCCGAGGCGGCCAGCGGATGCGGCGGCAGGTTGGTCGACTTGAAGATCGCCTCGATCTCTTCGCGCGAGACATTGGCAAAGGGGTTGAATTTCAGCCGCGCGCCGTCCTGCTCGACCACGGCGATCCCGGCGCGCTGGCCACCCTGAAAACGCTTGCGGCCGTTGATCCAGGCATCGAAGGGTTGCAGCGCGCGCGCGAGCGGCTCGACTTTGCGGATACGGCAGCAGGCGTCGGGATTGTTGAACCAGAGATCGCGCTCGGGATCCTCGCGCGACAGCGCTTCTTCCGACGGCTTGATCGCGCGCACATCGCGCAAGCCCAATTTCTCGACGAGCGTATCGCGGTAGGCCAGCGTTTCCTCGAACAACCAGCCGGTATCGAGGAAGATCACCGGGATCGCCGGATCGACATCCGCCATCACCTTCAACAGCGCCGCCGACTGCGTGCCGAAGGACGACACCAGCGCCAGCTTGTCGCGGCCGCTCGTCTTCAGCGCGGCTGCGATGATCTCCCGAGGCGAAGCTTCACGGAGCGCGCGGTCGAGTGTGTCCGCGGACGGCAGCACGCCGTGCTCGGAGCCGATATGCGGTGCGAGCGCGTTCACAGGCCGGCACTCTCGGAATGGCGCAGCTGCATGCGCCGATGCAGCGCGGTGAGCTTTCCGTCGCCGGTCGGCTGATAGAACACCGAATAGCGCTGCACCGTCTGGGCAAACGCTTCGGCGTCGGCCTGCTTCTTGACGTCGAAGGCATCGAAGCCGGCGCGCAGCATGAACACGAACTGGTCGCGCAGCACCTGGCCGGTGGCGCGCAGCTCGCCGCGATACCGATAGCGCTCGCGCAACAAACGCGCCTGGCTGTAGGCACGGCCGTCGCGGAAGGTCGGGAACACCAGCGCGACCGCGGCCAGCCGATCGAGATACGGCACGAGGTCGTCGACGTCGCGGTTGTTCGGCCAGATCACGCCGACCTTGCCGCGCTTCAACAAGCCTTCCGGATCTTCCAGGAAACGCGCGGTCGATACCAGCACGCAGCCCGCCGGCAGCTCCGCGCCGTCGGCGACGTGCGCAAAGGGATCGCCGACGATCTTTCCGCCCTTAACGAGTGGCATAGACGCGCTCCCTGAACGGTTCGACGCCAAGCCGCTTCACCGTGTCGACGAACAGCTCCTCGGGCGTGGCGCGCAGCGCGAGATAGGCCTCGACGATGTCCTCGATCACGTCGGCGACCTGGTCGTACTTGACGCCCGGTCCGATCAAGGTGCCGAGTTCGGCCCTCTCGTCGGCGCGGCCGCCGATGGTGATCTGATAGACCTCCTCGCCGTTCTTCTCGACGCCGAGGATGCCGATATGACCGACATGGTGATGGCCGCAGGCATTGATGCAGCCGGAGATGTTGATGTGCAGCCGGCCGATCAGCTCGGCGGTGTCGTGATTGGCGAAACGCCGCGTCAGTTCCTGCGCAATCGGGATCGAACGCGCATTCGCCAGCGAGCAATAGTCCAGCCCCGGACAGGCGATGATATCGGAGACCAGATTCACATTGGGCGTGGCGAGACCAAGCTTGTCCAGCGCTTTCCACAGCGCCGGCAGATCGTGCTTGGCGACATGCGGCAGCGCCAGGTTCTGCTCATGTCCGACGCGGATTTCGCCAAAAGAGTATTTGTCGGCGAGATCGGCCAGCGCATCCATCTGGTCGGCGGTGGCATCGCCAGGCGGGCCGCCGATCGGCTTCAGCGAGATCGTGACGATGGAATAGCCCTGCACTTTATGGGTCGCGACCGAGTTCTTGCGCCAGCGCTCGAACTCGGGATCAGCGGACGCCTGCTTCAGCTCGTCCGGCATGTGCGGCAGCTTGGCGTATTTCGGGTAGAAGAAGCGGGCGCGGATGTCCTCGACCACGTCGTCGTCGAGCTTGAGCGCGCCGTCGCGCATCTGCTGCCACTCTTCCTCGACTTCGGCGGCGAACTTCTCGATGCCGAGCTCGTGCACCAGGATCTTGATGCGCGCCTTGTAGATGTTGTCGCGGCGGCCATACTGGTTGTAGACCCGCATGATCGCTTCGACATAGCTCAGCAAATCGCGGCCATGCACGAACGGCTTGATGGTCTTGCCGATGAAGGGCGTGCGGCCGAGGCCGCCGCCGACCAGCACCTCGAAGCCGGTCTCGCTTTGCGCGTTCTTGTGCAGCCGCAAGCCGATGTCGTGGATCTTGATCGCGGAGCGGTCATGCGCGGAGGCAGTGATCGCGAACTTGAACTTGCGCGGCAGGAAGGAAAATTCCGGATGCAGCGTGGTGTATTGGCGCAGGATTTCCGACCAGATGCGCGGGTCCTCGATCTCGCCGGGTGCGACGCCCGCCCATTGATCCGAGGTGACGTTGCGGGTGTTGTTGCCGGAGGTCTGCATCGCATGGATGCCGACTTCGGCGAGATCGGCTAGCGCATCGGGCAGTTCGGCGAGCTTGATCCAGTTGAACTGGATGTTCTGGCGGGTGGTGAAATGGCCGTAGCCGCGGTCGTAGCGGCGGGCGACATGCGCCAGCCGCCGCAACTGCGCCGACGACAGCGTGCCATAGGGAATGGCGACGCGGAACATGTAGGCATGGAGCTGCAGATAGACGCCGTTCTGCAGCCGCAGCATCTTGAACTCGTCCTCGGTGAGTTCGCCGGACAGGCGCCGCTTCACCTGGTCGCGGAATTCGGCGACGCGCTCGTTGACCAGCGTGCGGTCGATCTCGTCATACGCGTACATGGCGAATTGCCTTTAGACTTGCACCGGCAGACCCAGCTGCGCCGGCAGGCCGATGGTAACACCGGAACGGCGGATCTGCTCGCGCAGATTGCCCGGCTCGACCTTGCCGCTCTCGCTGACGAGAACCGGCGCGACATAGGCGCCGACCGCGCCGACATCGTCGGCCACGGATTCGGCCAGCAGCGCGCGGGCGTCGTCGCTGGAGCGCACGATGGCGGCATCGCCGAGTTCGGCCGACCAGCCTTGCTGGGCGGTGCGATAGATCACGGCGCCGTCCCAGGTGCGGTTGGCGGTGACGATCGAGGGGCCCGTGATCTTGATCTTCTTCTGTTCGAGCGGGGAGGTCATTCGGCTGCTTCCAATAGTTGCGAGATGAGAGAGGAGACGTTTTGGCGGTGCCAGTGCGCGGAGCGCGCGACGACGTCGCCGATGATGAGGATGGCGGGCCCGCCCTGAACCTGTTCGACGAGGGAAGGCAATTGATCGAGCGTGCCGACGGCGGCCTTGGCATCGTCGCGGCTGACGCGCGCGAACACGCCGGCCGGCGTCTCTGGTGAGCGGCCGGCGGCGAGCAGGCCCTCGCGCACCGACGGCGCCGAGGTCAGGCCCATGTAAACGACGAGGGTCGTCTTGGGGTCGGTCAGCGTCGACCAATCGATGCTGCCGGTGTCTTCGGCCTGATGCGCAGTGACGAAGGTGATGCGGCGCGCTTCGTCGCGATAGGTCAGCGGGATCTCGAATTCGGCGCCGGCACCGAGAGCGGCGGTGATGCCCGGAATGATCGCATAGGCGACGCGCGCATCACGCAGCGCTTCGACTTCTTCGCCGCCACGGCCGAACACAAAGGCGTCGCCGCCCTTCAGCCGCACCACACGCTTGCCGCCTCTCGCAGCTTCGATCAGCAGCTTGTTGACGGCGTCCTGGCCGATGCCGATCTTGCCGGCGCGGCGGCCGACCGGCACCCGCGCAGCATCGCGGCGAATGCGATCGAGAACCTCTGATGAAACCAGCTCGTCATAGAAGACGACGTCGGCGTCCTGCAATGCGCGTAGCGCCTTCACCGTCAGCAGATCGGGATCGCCGGGACCTGCGCCGACAATGGTGACGCGGCCTTCGCCGCCGGCGTAGGCGGCTGGATCGTGAATTTTCGTCAGCGCGGCCTCGGCATCATCCCGATGACCGGAGAGCACCAGCGCGCCGATCGGACCATCGATCACGCGCTCCCAGAAGCGGCGGCGCTGCGAGGTCTCGGGAATCCGGGCGTGGATGGGTTTGCGGAAACGGCCGATGAATTTCGCGAGCTCGCCGATGCGTGCCGGGACGACAGCCTCGATCTTCTCGCGCAGGCGGCGCGCCACCACCGGCGAGGTGCCGCCGGTGCCGATCGCGACCACGACATCGCCGCGGTCGACGATCGCCGGAAAAATGAAAGTTGAATGCGCGATGTCGTCCATCACATTGACGGGCAGCCCGAGCGATTTCGCACGCAATGCCAGAGCAATCCCGACATCGCCTGCGCCCGCGCAGACCACCGCGATCACGCCGGTTAGGTCAGCGGTCAGCGGATCGCCCCTGGCGAAGTCGATACGCGCGAGCTGCGCCGGTTCCAGACCGTGCGCATCGTGCGAGCCAGAGGTCGCATACCAGCGGATGCGTGCGCCGGCTGCCAACAGAACGCGCAGCTTCGCCAGCGCAAGCTCGCCGGAGCCTGCCAGGACGACCGGACCGGTTTGCAAATCGAGGAAGACCGGCAGATAGCGCATTCGAAACTCACTTTCCCGCTTTGGGGTTGACTGAAATTATTTTCTCTCTAAGTGTCTTGCAACCCTCAGAAAGAGAAAATTATTTCTTCTCTTTTGCTGATGGCAGATGGAATTTTCGCCTCCGAAGGCCAAGGTCGACGCCATGCATGTTCTCACCAACGACAACACAAGGGATCGGTTGCGCGATGCGCCGTTGTTCCAAGCAGCTTCCGTGCCGCAAATCCTCTCCGATCCCCCGAGCATGGACCACCTCGACGCGCTGGAGGCGCAGAGCATCTACATCCTGCGCGAGGCGTTCGCGCGGCTGAAGAAGCTCGCGCTCTTATGGTCGCTCGGCAAAGACTCCAACGTGATGATCTGGCTCGCGCGCAAAGCCTTCTTCGGCCGCGTGCCGTTCCCCGCCATGCATGTCGACACCGGCAAGAAGTTTCCGGAGATGTACGCGTTCCGCGACACTTACGGCAAGCAATGGGGGCTCGATCTGCGCATCGAGCCGTGCCCGCCGATCGATGCGGTCGATCCGACCTTGCCGCCGGCCGCGCGCTCCGCGGCGCGCAAGACCGAAGGGTTGAAGATGGCGCTCGCCAAGCACGGCTTCGACGGCCTGATCGCCGGCATCCGCCGCGACGAGGAAGCGACGCGCGCCAAGGAACGCGTATTCTCGCCGCGCGGGCTGGAAGGCGGATGGGACGTGCGCGACCAGCCGCCGGAGTTCTGGGACCAGTTCAATGCCTCGCCGCCGCCTGGCGCGCATTTGCGCATCCATCCGATCCTGCATTGGACCGAGGCCGACATCTGGGCCTATACGCGGCGCGAGAACATTCCGATCATCCCGCTTTATCTGGCGAAAGACGGCAAGCGCTACCGCTCGCTGGGCGATGCCGACATCACCTTCCCGGTGGCCTCACACGCCCGGAACATCGACGAAATCCTCGCCGAGCTTGAACAAACCAGGGTGCCGGAGCGTGCGGGCCGCGCGCTCGATCACGAGACCGAAGACGCTTTCGAGCGGCTTCGCGTTGCCGGCTATCTCTAAGAGGGCGGCGCGATGAACATGATCGTCACCAATCCGGTTTCCACCACTCCCAACGGCACGACCCGTCCGCAGGTGCGCATCGTCATCGTCGGCCATGTCGATCACGGCAAGTCGACCCTGGTCGGCCGTCTGCTGCACGAGACCGGCAGCTTGCCAGAAGGCAAGCTGGAAATGCTGAAAGCGGTCAGTGCGCGGCGCGGCATGCCATTCGAATGGTCGTTCCTGCTCGACGCGCTGCAGACCGAGCGCGACCAGGGCATCACCATCGACACCACGCAAATCCGCTTTCGCACGGGCTCGCGCGACATTGTGCTGATCGACGCGCCCGGCCACGCCGAGTTCCTGCGCAACATGATCACCGGCGCCTCACAGGCCGACGGCGCGGTGCTGATCATCGACGCGCTCGAAGGCGTGCGCGACCAGACCCGCCGCCATGGCTATCTGCTGCATCTGCTCGGCATCAGGCAGGTCGCCGTGGTCGTCAACAAGATGGACCGCGTCGATTTCTCGGCGGCGCGCTTCAAGGAGATCAGCGACGAGATTTCGGCGCATCTGACCGGCCTCGGCGTGACGCCGTCGGCGATCATTCCGATTTCCGCGCGTGACGGCGACGGCGTTGCCGCGCACACGCCGCGCATCGGCTGGTACGATGGCCCAACCGTCGTCGAAGCGCTGGATGCACTGGAGCCGGCGCGGCCGCTGGAAGCACTCGCGCTGCGGCTGCCGGTACAGGCGATCTACAAGTTCGACGACCGCCGCATCGTCGCAGGCCGGATCGAATCCGGTCATCTCGCTGCCGGCGACGAGATCGTGATCATGCCGGCCGGCAAGATCGCAACGATCAAATCCGTCGAGGGTTGGCCGGTGACGGCGCTCCAGGGCAAGCAGGGCGCCGGACGCTCGGTCGGCATCACGCTCGACCGCGAGCTGTTCATCGAGCGCGGCGACATCATCTCGCACACCGGAAAGAGCCCGCGCGATACGCGGCGGCTGCGGGCACGGATTTTCTGGCTGCATGACAAGGAGCTCGCCAAGGGCGACCAGATTCTGGTCCGTCTCGGAACGCGCGAGGCACGGGCCAGCGTGGTCGCGATCGAGAAGGCGATCGATCCCGGCGCACTGTCGAATGCGGAAAACATCGCGATCGCGCGCAATCATGTCGGCGAAATCGACATCTCGCTGGCGCAGCCGATCGCGGCCGACGCTTACGCCGACAATCCGCGCACGGGCCGGCTGGTGATCGAGGTCAACGGCCGGATCGCGGGCGGCGGGCTGGTGCTGTCGGTCGGATGCCGGGCAGCGCGCGATCCCCGTCGACATCGTGCCGGTGGAGTCCGCGCTGCGGCCCGACGAGCGCTCGGCGCGCTATCGCCACAACGGCGCGGTGGTCTGGCTGACGGGACTGCCCGGCGCCGGCAAGTCGACGCTGGCGCGTGCGCTCGAGCGAAGGCTGTTTTCCCGCGGCGGCTCGCCGATCCTGCTCGATGGCGATACGCTGCGCGCGGGTCTCAACGGCGATCTCGGCTTCTCCGCGGAGGATCGCGCCGAAAACATCCGCCGGCTCGCCGAGATGGCGACGCATCTGGCCAAGAATGGACACATTGCGATCGTCGCCGCCGTCTCGCCCTCGCGCGAGGACCGTGCGACAGCGCGCCGCATCGCCGACCGCCTGTTCCGCGAGGTCTATGTCGCCACGCCCGCCGAGGTCTGCGAAGAGCGCGATCCCAAGGGCCATTACGCCAAGGCCCGCGCCGGGGCGCTCGCCTCGTTCACCGGCATCAACAATGAGTATCAGCCGCCTCTCGCAAGCGAGCTGACGCTCGATACCTCCGCACGTCCGGTTGGCGAAGCCACCGAAGCGATCGAGCGGATGCTGGGCAAAAGCGGCGTGCTGTTCGACGAGTTGGTCGATCTGGCCGCGAATATTTGAGCAAGCCACCGCGCACCAAGGGACGCCGCGCTCCCTCCCCCGCAAGCGGGGGAGGTAAAAAGCATGACATTTTGACGGACTTTCAGGCCTTCTCAGACCGCTGTCCGATGGCTAAAAGGCCGCGGAACCTTGCCGCTTCCGGCGCTGTTCTATGCTGTCCCCAGCCCACCGCCGCGGCATCCCCAACGAGAGAGACATGAAGCGTATCGAAGCCCACGGATTGAAGATCGCCCCGCTCCTGCACGACTTCATCGCCAAGGAGGCGACGCCGAAGACCGGGATTTCGCCCGACGCATTCTGGGCGGGGCTAGCCGCCATCATCAGGGATCTCGGGCCGAAGAACCGCGAACTGCTGAACGTGCGCGATGCCCTTCAAGCGAAGATCGACGACTGGCACCGCGCCAACAAGGGGAAGACGATCGACATCAACGCCTATACCGCGTTCCTGAAGGAGATCGGTTACCTGCAGCCGGAGCCGGCGACCCATAAGGTCGAGACCGCCAATGTCGACGAAGAGATCGGCAAGATCTGCGGCCCGCAGCTGGTCGTGCCGCTGACCAATGCGCGCTATGCGCTGAACGCCGCGAACGCGCGCTGGGGCTCGCTCTACGACGCCTTCTACGGCACCGACGCGATTCCGCACGATCCGAGCGAGAGCGGCAAGGGTTACAACAAGGCGCGCGGCGACAAGGTCATCGCCAAAGCCAAGACCTTCCTCGATGCCGCCGTGCCGCTCGCGACCGCGAGCCACACCGACGTCACCGCCTACAGCGTGATCGCCGGCCAGCTGTCAGCAAAACTCAAGAGCGGCAACGCCACCGGATTGAAGAACGCCGCGCAGTTCGCGGGCTATCAGGGCAGCGCGGAGGCGCCGAGCGCGATCCTCCTGGTCAACAACGGCCTGCATGTCGACGTCCAGATCGATCGCAAGCATCCAATCGGCAAGGACGATGCCGCTGGTGTCGCCGACATGGTCATGGAAGCCGCGGTCTCCACCATCCTCGACATGGAGGACAGCGTCGCCGCCGTCGATGCCGAGGACAAGGTGCTGGTCTATCGCAACACACTCGGCCTGATGAACGGCACGCTGTCCGCCGATTTCGACAAGGGCGGCAAGACCATGACCCGCGCGCTCAATGCCGACCGCGTCTACAAGACGCCCGGGGGCGGCGAGCTCAAGCTGCATGGCCGCAGCCTGCTTCTCATGCGCAATGTCGGTCATCACATGTTCACCGACGCCGTGCTCGATGAGAAGGGCGAGGAGATTCCGGAAGGCATTCTGGATGCCGCGGTCGCAGGCCTGCTCGCGATCCACGATCTCAAGGGCAGCTCGAAGACGAAGAACAGCCGCACCGGTTCGGTCTATATCGTCAAGCCGAAGATGCACGGTCCCGACGAGGTTCAGCTGACCTGCGATCTCTTCGCGCGCGTCGAGACAATGCTCGGCCTGCCCGCCGACACCATGAAGGTCGGCATCATGGATGAGGAGCGCCGTACCACGGTCAACCTCAAGGCCTGCATCCAGCGCGCATCGAAGCGCATCATGTTCATCAACACCGGCTTCCTCGACCGCACCGGCGACGAGATCCATACCTCGATGGAAGCCGGCCCGATGATCCGCAAGAACGACATGAAGGCGCAGCCCTGGATCAAGGCCTATGAGGACTGGAACGTCGACATGGGCCTGATCGACGGCCTGCCCGGCCACGCCCAGATCGGCAAGGGCATGTGGGCCGCGCCCGACAAGATGGCGGACATGCTTCAGCAAAAGATCGGCCATCCGCAGGCCGGCGCCACCACGGCATGGGTGCCGTCGCCGACCGCGGCGACGTTGCATGCGCTGCATTACCACCAGGTCAATGTGCATGCGCGGCAGCAGGAGCTCACCAAAGGCGGCCAGCGCGCAAAACTGTCGGACATCCTCACCATTCCGGTGTCGCAATCGAACTGGGCGCCCGACGACGTCAAGCAGGAGATCGACAACAACTGCCAGGGCATCCTCGGCTATGTCGTGCGCTGGATCGACCAGGGCGTCGGCTGCTCCAAGGTGCCCGACATCCACGACGTCGGGCTGATGGAAGATCGCGCCACCTTGCGCATCTCGAGCCAGCATCTGGCGAACTGGCTGCATCAGGGCGTGATCAACAAAGACCAGGTGATGGAGTCGCTGAAGCGCATGGCCGTGGTGGTCGACAAGCAGAACGCCGGCGACAAGCTCTACAAGCCGATGGCGCCGTCATTCGACGGCGTCGCCTTCAAGGCGGCCTGCGATCTCGTGTTCAAGGGGCGCGAGCAGCCGAACGGCTACACCGAGTACATCCTCACCGCGCGCCGTCGCGAGGCGAAGGCGGCGGGCTGATCGATCGAGAGCTAACGCGGCAGAACATTCGAGAATTGCCGCTTCACGTCGTCGGGCATCTTCGACAACAGGAAGCGCTCGACGGCACGCGTGGGGTCCGTGAGCTCATCTGCGCCCGAGACGACCGCGGTCCCCGACACGCGGATGTCGGGACGACCTTCGATGCGGACGACGAAGCCGCGAAATCCCAATCCGTCACGCGGCGCCGCGCCGCCGCGCTTGCTGTTGTCGAGCAGTTTCACCAGTTCGGCCGTCGCGGCCTGATCGAGCTGGAACGACGGGTTCGGCCGGCCGGAGAAGATGTCGATCTCCACCTGCGCCGTGTCGGCCGTGGACGCCGTTCCGCTCCACCTAATATCTATGTATTGATCCACGACGCAAGAGCCCCGGCTGCAAGCCGGGGCTTTTTTGCGTGTCGACGGCCGGACTCTGACAATCGGGTTCGCGCTTTGCGGTCCCCGGAACAAGTCGAAGATGTCTGGGATGCGGGATCAGAACACCGCGATGTATTTCAACAGCGAGAGCACGCCGAGGATGATGACGATGATCCGGCAGATCTGCTTGGCGCGACCGTCGATCGGCAGCATGTTGATCAAATAGAGGATGAGGATGACGACGAGAAAGGTGATGAGCGCGCTGATGAGAAGCGACATTGAGAGCCCCCTTTATTTCACCCATATGAACGCGTTGCGCGCGTCCCGGTTCCGTAACCGGAACCCTGACGCTACGGCAATCGAGCGCAGGGAGCCAGACGGATTGCGCGTTTTTTGCTACTCCTTCGCCACCACCGGCACGTTCTTCAAGCGCGCGCGAACCAACTCCGGCAGCGGCGTGAAATTGGCTTCCGCCCGCTTGCCACCGTTGGGGTTGGCGACCACGAGCCCATCGGCGCCGGCGACGATGTCGCCCTTGCGCAAGGTTGGATCGTTCTCGACCGGGATGGACGAGAGGCCCGCCTGGTCCTTGCCGTTGCAGGTGCAGCCCGCCACCGCCTCGGTGCGATAGCGGAAGGCGTTCGGCAATTGCGCGTAAGGCTTGCCGGACGCGGTCGCCGCATGATCGATATCGCTGCCATAGACGACCTCGGTCTTGCACGAGCGGGCAGAAATTTTCGCATATGGCGGCGCGGGACTGATTGTCGGTGCCGTTGAGGGGGAAGTAGCGTCCGTCGCAGGTGCGCACACACCAGGCCGGACCGCCACCTCCGTAACTGGCGCGAGCGCGCGGCGCTTCGGCTGGATCTGATTCGTCACCGTCAAAGGGCAGCGCCACCGGCGCACGCTGCGGTCGGCCGCCGAACACGCCGAAGAAGTTGGAGAAGAAATCGCCGGCCTGCGCCGGAAGCGGCAGGCCCAAAAAGGCAACCGCCAGCGCGGCGCCGACTGTCGCGCCAATGCCCGATCTCATGCGCAGGCCTCCTCAAACCGTCGATGTCACTCAACGCGCGAGGCGGGTGGAATGTTCATGGCCTGGCGGCCCGACGGCAGGCGGGTCACGACCGGACGGGAGCGCAGCGGCGGGGCAGCGGGATCGCGCGCCAGCACCGGCGCATTCTTCGGCAGCACCACGACCTTGGTTCCAACGTCGACTCGGCTGAACAGGTCGCTGACGTCTTCGTTGGTGAGGCGGATGCAACCCGACGAGACGAACTTGCCGATGGTGGTGGGATCGTTGGTGCCGTGAATGCGATATTCACTGGAGCCGAGATACATCGCGCGCGCGCCGAGCGGATTGCCGGGGCCGCCGGCGACGAAGCGCGGCAAATAGGGTTGGCGCGCGATCATCTCGGGTGGCGGCGTCCAATCCGGCCATTCCTTCTTGTTGGTGATGGTCTGGACGCCGGCCCAGGTGAAACCCTGGCGTCCGACGCCGACGCCGTAGCGCATCGCGCGGCCGCCGCCGAGCACGAGATAGAGCACGGTGTTGCCGGTATCGATGATGATGGTGCCGGGCGCCTCGCGCGTGTCGAAGTTCACGACCTGGCGGCGCAGCCGCTCCGGCAAGACACTGTCTTCGCTCTCGACGGCATCGTTGCTAACATAACCCTGCGGGAATGCGCTCTGCTCGCGCGGCGCGTAGCCAAGCGATTGTGCGCTCACCGCGGTTGCGAAGCCGGATGCGAGCAGAACTGCGCCCGCCAGCACAAGCGTGCGGGTGACGCGCGGCTGCGGCCGGCGCGGTAACGCGGAAAACTGTGTCATGGACTGCCCCATCTGATGCGCATCAAGGAGATGCTGTTGTGTTTAGAACGCGGGTGAGGCTTCGATAGTTCCGTGCGTTCGTGTCGCATATGCCTCTGTCAAGCACCGCGGACTTCACGAAGCCGCGATGGAACTCGCCGGGGCGAGACGGGTTAGCGGTGAAGTCGGTTCGAGGGCGCGGCTTCGCGACCGTATTTGGCCTTGCAGGGGGAGAACTGGTTGTGCGTGCCTTGCCGACTGAACGCCTGCATTCCGACACTGTCGGCAAGCCGCTGCCGGAGAGCCGCGACGAGCAGCCGCCGGTCATCCGCCGCGCCGAGGTCGTGGCGTTCGCGCTTGTTGCCCTCCTCGTCCTCTCCATCGTTGCCGTCCTCTATTTCGCCAAAGCCTTCTTTCTGCCGGTCGTGCTGGCCTTCGTGGTCGGCACCATGCTGTCGCCGGCCGCTAACCTGCTCGAGCGTTACAAGATTCCGCGCTCGGTCGGCGCGATCCTGATCGTGACGGCCGTAACGGCCACCATCGTATTCATGATCGGCCTGATCTCCTCGCCCCTGATGGACTGGAGCGCGCACCTGCCCGAGCTCGGCGCGCGAATGAAAGACAAGATGCATGTGTTCGACCGGCCGCTGGCGCTGTGGCAGGAGCTGCAGAGCATGATCGGCGCGCCGAACACCGGGCCAGGTCTTCAGTTGCCGAAATTCGACTGGGTGCAGCCGGCCCTGGAATTCCTGTCACCAACTTTCACCGAAGGTCTGCTGTTTTTCGCCACCCTGGTGCTGTTCGTCGCCAGCTGGCGCGATTTGCGCCGTGCGTTGATCATGAATTTCGGCGACCGTGACGCGCGGTTGCGAATGCTGCGTATTCTCAACGAGATCGAAACCCATCTCGGTAACTATCTGCTGACGGTGACGATGATCAACACCGGCGTCGGGATCGCGACCGGCATCGCCTGTGCGATCGCCCATATGCCCAATCCGGCGGGACTCGGCGCACTGGCGGCGACGCTGAACTTCATCCCGATCATCGGGCCGGTGGCGATGTTCGTCGTGCTCGTCGGCGTCGGCATCGTTGCGCTGCCGACACTGAGCGCCGGGCTGGTGGCGCCCATGGCCTTCGTCGGCATCGCCTTCCTCGAAGGACATTTCGTCACGCCGACCATCATCGGCCGCAGGCTGGCGCTGAACGCGCTCGCGGTCTTCCTCGGGCTTGCGTTCTGGACCTGGCTGTGGGGCCCGATGGGCGCGTTTCTGTCGTCGCCGCTGCTGATCGTGGCGCTGATCCTGAAAGAGCATCTGTGGCCCGTCGAAGGGCCGCAATTGCCGCAGGCCTAGCGGCTGAGGGAACTTCGGCAGTAACGGCGCGTTTTCCTCTTGACGAGAAGTGGGAGCGTTCGATGAGCGATGGTGAAGCTGCCATGAAAGACATGACCGACAATGCCACCTATGAACGCCTTGAGAAGGATGTCACAGCCGTGAAAGACGATATCGCAGCCCTGACCGACCAGATTACCGACGCGCTCAACAGCTTTGCCGGTGCGGCCAAGAAGCAGGCCCGCCGCAGTTACAAGGACGCGCGCGCGCAGGTGGATTCGGCGCTGGACGACGCCTCCGACCGCGGCAGCGCCATGCTGAGCGCGGCGCAGGATGCCGCCGTCTCCCTCGAGGACACGATCGAAGACATGATCGTGCAGCGGCCGATCGCCACCGTGGGTATCGCGCTCGGCCTCGGCTTCCTGATCGGCGCGACCTGGCGCCGGTAAGCCTGGCACCGGAGAGCAGCAATGGTCTCCAGAACACACATGCGAACCACGCGGAAGCCCAACCGGGAGTCCGATCTTTTGGGCGAATGGCGGCGATGGTGGGCGGCGGTCGCCTTCGTCGACGCGCTTTACAGGGCGAGGCGGGAAGATGTTCCAGCGCATCATTGATGACATCAAACTGTCGATCGGCACGGGGGTACGGCAGACCTCGCTGGCGGCGATGGCCGCCGTGGCGCTGTTCATCACCACCTCATTCCTGTGCGCGGCGGCCTTTGTCGCCGTGCTGAACCGCTACGGCCTGATCGAGGCCTGCCTCGCCGGCGCCGGGTTGTTCTTCATCGTCACGCTGATTGCCGCCGGCACCTATATGGTGCGCAAGCGCCAGGCCGAGAGGCAGGTGAAGGAGCATGCCAAATCCGCCGCGCATGCCATGCTGGCCGATCCCATGGTGATGGCGGCCGGACTACAGCTGGTGCGCGGCATCGGGCTCAAGCGGCTGATCCCGATCCTGGCGGTCGGCGGGCTGGCGCTTGGCGTGCTGGCGGGACGCAACAGCGCCGCGGGCGATCAGGCACCCGCGGAATAGCCAGCGCTTTCAATTCGATCAGGTGATGCAGCGGCCAGGCTGCAGGCTCTTGGCGATCTCGGTCAGCACGCTGACGGAGGGTTCGCAGGCAACCGCATTCTTGCTCTCTCGCGTGCGCAGCAACAGCGACGGCGGCGTGCTGCGCGCCTGATGGGTGAGCGGCACCCGCACCAGTACGGAGGTATCCGGCACCTTGTCCACATGGATGGAGATCGTCCGGGTGGCGACGCTCGCCTCGGGGAGGACCGCCTCGCGGTCGGCTTTGGCGGCGCGATTGATGCTGGGTGCGGCCGGATCGCCCGGCATGGCGAGCCCCACGGTCAGGTCGTGGCCGGAGGCAAATTGCACGGCGCCGCACGTCAGGGAGACGGCGAGCACGGCGAGAATTCCCGTTACTTTCTGTGACATGGCTTGGTCCCTCGCCCCAGAGGCGATCGGTGACTCAAGTTAGTCGCAGCACAGGAGTTCTTGGTCGGGCCGATCACATAACCGTGTGCGAAAAAATTTTAACGGGATCGGAACGACTTTTTTCGTCGGGAGTCATCCCGGCAGCCGGTTATTCCCCCCTGCCCCATTGACCGGCGATGTAGGGCGCGACCGTGGTGATGCCGGTCGCGCCCTGCTTTTTTTGCAGATCTCACAATCCCTTACGCACGATTGCACTCTGGAACCATGGTCCTCCGCGTCGGTGCTGCCTGATGGGCCGCGAACAAAGAATTCCGGGATTTCGATGAGGTATTTTTCCAGGCGATCGCTGACGCTGTCCAATCTTCCCTTTCTGATTTTTCTCTCTGGCTGCGGCGCGAGCAAGCCTGAGTGCGACTCCATCGAAACCCGCAATGCCGTGCTCCAGATCGTTTCCAGCGACCACAACAACCCGCTCGCCAGATACGCCGCCGAAAATTCCAACGCGGCCAAGCCGAGTGACGGGAACGCCGAGGTTGAAAAATCGCGACAGCAGCCGTTGTATCTGCTGGGCGAAAAGATCGTCACGACATCGACGAGCGGCGACAAGCGAACGCTCAAATGCAGCGGCGCGATTTCGGCGACGGTCGGCGCGACCAAGGCCTCGAAAGACGTGAATTTCACGGTCCAGCAGGCGCCGTACGGCAAGATCTCCGTCTCAGTCGAGCCCTTTCAGTTTTAGAGGCGGGTTGTCGCCCAGTATCCGCTGACGATTTGGAGGTGGCATACCAGCCGGCTCCCCTTTACGCACCAGCGTTCAGACACGGTTCAGCCGATCGAAGCTCTCATCGCGCCGCCCCATGAGGGGCCAGTCGATTTGGAGGAATCACAATGCTGAAGACGTTGATTTTGAGCGCGGCTCTGGCCGCCGGTGTCGCGGGCTTTGCCGGCAGCGCCAGCGCCGCCGAGGGCTGCGGACCGGGATGGTGGCGCGGACCCGGTGGCTGGTGCCATCCGATGGCCGTCGCCCGCGTCTGCCCGATCGGGTGGCATCTGGGGCCGGAGGGACAGCAGTGCTGGCCGAACCGGGGATTTGAGCGCGCGTGTCCCCCGGGATTCCATCTCGGGCCGCAGCGCGAGCGTTGCTGGCCGAACTGAGCGCCTGAATCGCAGCGGCGCGGCTCCGTATCGCGGGGCCGCGCCCGAAAGCGATGAAATCGTGGAAACCATTTTGCGCCTCCGGCCTTGATCTTACGGAGGTGTCGCCTTGAGACAGATCCTGAAGCTGATCGCGTATATCGCGGCTGCGATCTATTTCATCGCAGACGTGCTGTTTGTCGGCGTGGCCCGGCCGATTTCGCGGTGGCTCGCCGCGAACTTTCCGATGCCCCGTATTCGGGACTGGATCAAGTCGCTATCGCCTTACCCCTGCCTCGCCCTGTTTTCCGTTCCGGTGATCTTGCTGGAACCCGTCAAAATGATCGCGGCGTATATGGCGGCAACCGGTCAATTCGTGCTGGCAGCGGCGACATTCGTCGTTGGCGAACTGCTGAAGCTCGTGCTCGTCGAGCGTCTGTTCGAATTGACGAAGACCAAGCTGCTGAAGATTCCCGCCTTTGCTTGGGCCTACGGTCACTATGAAAAGGCCAAGGCTTGGGTCAAGCAAACGGAGGCCGTTGAAGGCGATTCAGGCATTGAGCCGGTCAATCCGCGAACGTTTCAGGGAGTTTCGGACCGCACTCGATTCGTCATTAGCGTCCGAGACGCCAATAAAAAATCCGGCGCGCTTTTGAGGGCGCGCCGGATTAAACTCGTACGCTACCAAGACCCCAATCAGGAGGCGGCCTTCACCGCGCGGTTGCGCGAATTGCGCTGGAAGAACAGCGCCTGGCTCGCCACCGCCGACACCATCGCCGGCTGGAACGGTTTGGAGATCAGGAACGCCGGCTCCGGGCGTTCGCCGGTCAGGAAGCGCTCCGGATAGGCGGTGATGAACACGACCGGCACCTCGAAGGTCCGCAGCAGCTCGTTGACGGCATCGAGCCCCGACGAACCGTCGGCCAGCTGGATGTCGGCAAGGATCAGGCCGGGCTTCCTGTTCTTGGCCAGCGCCACGGCGTCCGCGTGAGTGCGGGCGACGCCGATCACGTTGTGACCGAGATTGCGCACCAGGCTCTCGAGGTCCATTGCGATGAAGGTCTCGTCCTCGATGATCAGCACGTCGGTTGCGATCTCGGCGGCCATCTCACGGCCGGCCGTGTCGGCGAGCCGTCGCGTCTCCGGAATGTCGGTGCCGAGGATGTAGGCGACCTCCTGCTCCGGAAAGCCTTCCAGCGACAGCAACAGGAACGCCTGCCGCGGCAGCGGCGTGATATTGGACAGCCGCCGCTCGGGAGGCATCGGCAAGGTCGCGACGTCAGCGTTCTCGTTGAGCGAGACCGAATTCCAGATCCGGGTGAAGAGCCGGAACAGGCCCGACCGCGCGCCATACTGCTC
The DNA here is from genome assembly GCA_963791665.1 of uncultured Alphaproteobacteria bacterium. Taxonomy (GTDB): domain Bacteria; phylum Pseudomonadota; class Alphaproteobacteria; order Rhizobiales; family Xanthobacteraceae; genus Bradyrhizobium. The sequence continues at coordinate 90,567 of CAWBTH010000014.1, forward strand.
GTCCAGCAGCGACGGATCCTGCAGCAGGGCCTCGAGCATGGCCGCGACATAAGCGTCGCCGGATGGCTGGCTCCCCGTCAGGGCGCGGGCATAGCGCCGCAATAGCGGCAAATGTTCAGCAACAAGCTGTGATCGGGACATCCCCACTCCATTAATCGTTATTTTCGAGCCGCGCAGCGAAGGGGTGGCCCGGGTTCCCCTGATGGCCTATCTACGCCCGAACCCGAGAAAAGTTCCCTGCAACTCTGGAACTATTGGGCCACGATCGCATTAGGTTCCTTACGGAAGTCCTCGAAATTTGGAAAATTCGCAACTCGTCAAGGACTTAACCCTCGGGGAAACGTGGAACAGGTCATGAAAGATGTAAAGTCGCAAGCCAGAAATGCCGCACCAGGCAAGCAAGGCGGCCTGAATGCCGAAATCCAGTCCCGGATCGGCCATCAGCTTCGCGCCATGTACGACGATGTCGTGCGCCAGGGGGTGCCGGATCGCTTTGCGGACCTGATCCGCAAGCTTGATACGCCCCCCGGCTCTCCCCAAGTGGGCAGTACGGGCGGTGGCAACAATGACGGGAGGGAGTAATGCCTCTCACTGATGCCCTTCGCGACGACATCCTGGCCTCGGTCCCGAGCCTGCGTGCGTTCGCGATTTCGCTCAGCGGCAACGCGGACCGCGCCGACGATCTGGTGCAGGAAACGTTGCTCCGGGCGCTCGCCAATATCAACTCGTTCCAGCCGGGCTCGAACCTGCCGGCGTGGCTGTTCACGATCCTGCGCAACCTGTTCCGTTCCGACTACCGGAAACGGCGGCGCGAGGTCGAGGACGCCGAAGGCAACTATGCCAAGACGCTGAAGACTCAGCCGTCGCAAGGCGCGCATCTGGAGTTCGAAGAATTCCGGACCGCGCTCGACAAGCTGCCACAGGACCAGCGCGAGGCGCTGATCCTGGTCGGCGCCAGCGGGTTCTCCTACGAGGACGCGGCGGCGATCTGCGGCTGCGCGGTCGGCACCATCAAGAGCCGCGTCAACCGCGCGCGCTCCAAGCTCGCCGCGCTGCTCTATGTCGACGGCGCCGATGATTTCGGCCCGGACGAGACCGTGCGCGCCGTGATCGGCGGGAACGGGTAATCTCTCCAAGAAGCACTCTGCCAGACCTCCCCCTCCCCTTGCGGGGAGGGGTCGGGGGTGGGGGTAATCTTTACAGACCGAATCCCTGAACCCCCCTCCCCAACCCTTCCCCGCAAGGGGGGAGGGAGCACAGTGTGCTTGGGGTTACTTCACCGGCGCGCTGATCTGCACCGTGCGGTCGCGCTCGGTCATGTCGACCACCGTCTCCATTGGCGCGGTCAACTCATAGACGTAGGACACTTCGGTGAAGTAACGTTTCGCGGTGCCGCCGAGCGCCTCGGGCGCGACGCGATCGAGCAGGATCAAGCCGAAATCGCTGTCGGCGCGACGCGTCGCCTGGCTGGTGTTGAACTCCTCCCAGCGGAAGGTGAAGGTCCGGTTCGGATCCTCTCCCGTCACCTCCCATTTCGCGACGATGTTCGGATGCTTGCCGACCAGCGACAGGCCTTCGTCCGAATGCGAGGCGAGCTCGAAGAACAACAGCGACAGGCTTTGCGCGGCGCGCGCGGAGACCGCGATATCGGGACCGTTGACCGCGATACGATCCGCATGCGGTATCGCCCGCGCCTCGAACAGGCCTTTCAGCTTCACGCCCTGCCATTGGCTCTCGCTGAGCAGCGAGACCACGTTCGCCATGGCGTGAATCCGCCCGATCAACAGCTCGCGCGCGACATCGATGTCGGAGCCGTGGCGCAAGGTGCGCGTCACGATCGACTGGATCACGGCGAGGATATTCTTGACCCGGTGATTGAGCTCGTCGATGACGGCGGTGAGGCGCCGCTCGAAACCGATACGCACCTGGATTTCGCGCGATAGGCGCACGTTGTTGTAGACGACATAGCCGAACAGCCCGCAGATGATGCCGGTCAGCGCCAGCCCGATCGCGCCGACGATCGCCGCGGTCTGCTCGGCGCGCCTGGCCGCATTGGTCTTGGCATAATAGCCGAGCGACCAGTCGCGATTGCCGAAGGTGACGGTGCGCATCGCCGACGGCGCCGGCCCGTCGGCCGCCGCGGTGCGCGCGCTGACGACACCGCGATCATTGGCGATCAACTCGCCGTCCGCCTTTCGCGGATCCTTCAACACCACCGAGAACAGCGACAGGTCGTCATTGGTGAGCATCAGCGGCGCCAGCTCATAGGAAAACGTCACGAAGCCGGCCGGCGACGTGGCGCCTTCAGGCGTCACCGGCGCGGCAAGCGCGAGCCCGATCGGCCCGTTCTGACCCTGCAAGGGAAACGGATCGGAAGCGATCGGCTTGTTGTCGGCCATCGCGCGCGCCAGCATCGGGCCGACGACGGGATTGCCGTCCAGCGCGCGTCCGGCAAACGCCCGCGTCGCGTCGTTGCGCGGTTCGAGATCCATCAGCACGTCGATCGGCTGGGCGAGGCTGCGAATGTCCAGCGGTTTGTCTTCGTAACTGCGGATGGTCGGATTGGGAAAGCCCGCGGCTTGCAGTTCCTTCTGCGCCGCGTCGAGCTCTGCCGGCTGCAGCCGTGCAATCCAGCTTGCGATCACGAAGTCGGTCTTGAAGGCGTAGATCGAGGAGCGCAGCGGCTCCAGCATGTTGGCCTTCACCACGGACGGCGCGCGAAACAGGCCGGAGGAGACGCGCGCCAGCAATTCGCGCTCGGTGAGCCGGTCCTGCACCAGGCTCGCATGGACGTCGATGGCGCGCGCCAGCGCGATGCCATCGAGCGTCAGCTCCTGCTCGTGCACGCGGTAGGCCGCAAGCCCCGAGAGCAGCACGCCGATAAATGCGATCACACCGATGGTGAAGCCCAGCCGAAGCACGCGACTACTCTGAAATAGGGGGTTGGCGGAAGCGCAATATGGTCATCGGGAGTCCGCCGGAAGAGCAATGAAGAGCGACCGAATGGACAGCGGAAACGCATACTGAGGGAGCCATGATGGATGCGCAACTGCGGTCGGCTGCAATACTCAACGAACTCTCAAGCGGACGCTGCTCGAGCGAAACCCGGAGGACGCTAATCGCGAACGGGCCAAATTGTTCCGAAGGGCAGTTTGTAATGCTTCTAAGCAGCTTCATTGACTGAACGCTTCGCGAACGGCTGCCACAGAGGTTAACGTGTCACGCAGATTTAGCGTGTGCTTGGGGTTTAAGTCCGCCCTTGGCCTCGATGAACGAGATAATGCGCTCCAGCCCCTCGCTCTTCTTCAGGTTTGTCATGACGAAGGGGCGTTCGCCGCGCATGCGCTTTGCGTCCGTGTCCATCTTCTCCAAGGAGGCGCCGACATGCGGCGCCAGATCGATCTTGTTGATGACCAGTAGATCGGAACGCGTGATACCGGGCCCGCCTTTCGAGGGAATCTTGTCACCAGCCGCGACGTCGATGACATAGATCGTGAGGTCGGCCAGTTCCGGCGAGAACGTCGCGGCGAGATTGTCGCCGCCGGATTCGATCAGCACCAGGTCGAGATTCGGGAACTTTGCGCGCATGTCTGCAACCGCCGCGAGATTCATCGAGGCGTCTTCGCGGATCGCGGTATGCGGGCAACCGCCGGTCTCAACGCCTGCGATGCGGTCCGCCGTCAGCGAGCCCGAGCGCACCAGGAACTCGGCGTCCCATTTGGTGTAGATGTCGTTGGTGATCGCCGCGATGTCATAGCGCTCGCGCATCGCCTTGCAGAGCAGGTCCATCAGCGCGGTCTTGCCCGATCCGACCGGACCGCCGACGCCGATCCGAAGCGGGCCGTGGGATGATTTCATATCAATCTTTCCTGATGCGCTGGCGAAGAATCATGACCGGAACAGCCTGGTATATTGCGTCTCATGGCGGAGGCTGGCGAGATCGGCGCGGAAGGTGGCGCTGCCGAGATCGTCGAGCTTGGCCGCAATCGCGCGCTTTGCGGTCTCCGACACCGTTTGCTCAAGCCCCGCCAGCACGCGCTGGCTGTCGGTCTGCCCGAGCGGAATGAGGCGGCTAGCTGCGGAAATCCAGTTCGACAGCAGCGCGTGCAGGAAGGCGTGCAGCGCCGGCTCAAGCGGAATCGCATGCGCCGCGCTGACGATGCCGACGGCAACGGGATAGACGATCGCGCCGTCGCATTGCGCGACGGCGTGCGCGAGCCCGTCGCAGTCCCAGGCCGCGCGCGCGATCTCGATGAAGGCGCGGCCTTGCGTGGTCGTCTCCAATTGCCGCTCGCGCGAAGGCACGAAGGCGGCGGCAAGCTCGGCGACCTCGCGCAACGCGCGATCGTCATCGGCGGCGACCGCGCGATGCGCCTGCGCGACAAACACGCCGTCGCAGAAGCCGGAGCCGTCGGTCAGAACAGCGGCGAGCCAATCCTTCAGGGAAGCAGCGTCGTTGATATCGCCGGCCTCAACCGCCCATTCGATGCCGCTGGAATAGGCGAAGCCGCCGACCGGAAACGCCGGCGACAGCCAGGTCATCAGCCGGTACAGCGCCGCCGCCTCCGCGTCCGTCATGACGGCGCGCGCAGGCGGGTCGGCGCTATTTGCGGTCATGAGCATGGGAGTGCCCGTGACCGTGGTCGTGGTGATCGTCATGGTCGTGATGGTCATGGCCGTGCGCATGACCATGATGGTGGTCGTGGCCGTGCGCATGATCGTGACCGTGATGCGCGTGCCCATGATCATGAGCGCTCGCGGCATAGGCGCCGCCTTCGGGATCGAAGGGCGCCTCGATCTCGATCACGCGGCAGCCCAGCCCCTTCACCATCGCCTCGATCACGTGATCCCTGCGGATGCGCAGACCCTTCGGCATGAGCTGGGTCGGCAGATGGCGATTGCCGAGATGCCAGGCGACGCGGATCAAATGATGGGGATCGGAGCCCTTGATCTCGAGCAACGGCTCGGGCGCGGCCACCACCTCGATCAGCCGGCCGTCCTCCAGCACCAACGCATCGCCGCCGCGCAAGGCGACGGCGTTCTCCAGATCGAGCAGGAATTCGAGGCCACGCGTGCCGGTCATCGCCATGCGCCGCCGGTGACGATCGTCGAAATCGAGCACGACGGTGTCGGCCGGCGCTTCGCTCCAGCGATGCTGCCCTTTGACCTCGGTCGCGCGGATCATGCTTTTTTCCTTTGAGGCATGACCTCCGCGCAAACGCGTTCCGCGTTTGTCGCGAGGGAAAACCGCTTCACACTTTTCCGGGTCATGCCTTGATCGTATCCACCTTCTCGGCCGTGATGATCTCGATCACGGTCGGCTCGGCCTTGAGCGGCGCGCCGAATTCACGCCAGACCTTCATGTGCGGCGCCTTGCCATGCGCGTTGAGATCGTCGCGGGTCTCCCAGCGCTCCACCACGACATAGGTGTCGGGATCATGGATGGTGGTGTGGCCTTCATAGGAAATGCAGCCTTTTTCCTTCAGCGTCTCGGCGATGCACTTCTTGTGCCCGGCGATATAGGCATCGCGCTGGCCCGGCTTCACCTTGGTGGTGGCGACAACGTAAATCATTGTTCTCTCCCTTTGTTGTTTCTTAGCGGACGGTGACGTTGGCGGGCGTGATCACCTCGATCTTCGGCGGCCCGGTGATGCACTTCACCACGACGCGGCCGAAGGTTTTCATGTGCTCGGCAGCGCGATGCGGCACCAGCGCCTCCTCATTCTGCCACTGCTCGACGAACACCATCTTGGCGGGATCGGTGACGCTCTCATGCAGGTCATAGGCGATGTTGCCGGGCTCCTTCCGGGTTTCCTTGATGCAGGCGGTGGCGGCGGCGATGAAATCGGCGCGCGTTTCAGGCTTTACCATCAATGTGGCAACGACATAGATCACGATATCCTCCCGGCATTCGTTCTGGTTTTGTATACCGGGAAGAACCTTAGAACATGAAGTAGCGCTGCGCCAAGGGCAGCACCTCGGCCGGCGGGCAGGTCAGAAGCTCGCCGTCGGCGCGTACCTCATAGGTTTCGGGATCGACCTCGATATTGGGCGTGGCGTCGTTGTGCACCATGCTCTTCTTGGAGATTTTTCCGCGAGTGTTCTGCACCGCGTAGAGCTGCTTGGCCACCCCGAGCTTGCGGCCGAGACCTGCGGTCACCGCCGCCTTCGAGGTGAAGATCACCGATGACGCCGTCAGCGACTTGCCGAAGGCCGCGAACATCGGCTGGTAGTGCACCGGCTGCGGCGTCGGGATCGAGGCATTCGGATCGCCCATGGGTGCCGCCACGATCGAGCCGGCCTTGATCACGCATTCCGGCTTGACGCCGAAGAAGGCGGGCTTCCACAGCACGAGATCGGCGAGCTTGCCCTTCTCGACCGAGCCGATCAGCTTCGAGACGCCATGCGCGATCGCGGGATTGATGGTGTATTTGGCGATGTAGCGCTTGACGCGGAAATTGTCGTTGTCCTGGCCCTTGTCCTGCGGCAACGACCCGCGCTGCTTCTTCATCTTGTCGGCAGTCTGCCATGTCCGGATGATGACCTCACCGAGCCGGCCCATCGCTTGCGAATCCGACGACATCATCGAGAGCGCGCCGAGATCGTGCAGGATGTCCTCGGCGGCAATCGTCTCTTTCCGGATGCGGCTCTCGGCGAAGGCGAGGTCTTCGGCAATGGAAGGATCGAGGTGATGGCACACCATCAGCATGTCCAGATGCTCGTCGATGGTGTTCCGCGTGAACGGCCGCGTCGGGTTGGTCGATGACGGCAGCACGTTCTTCAGGCCGGCAATCTTGATGATGTCGGGCGCATGACCGCCGCCCGCGCCTTCGGTGTGAAAGGCGTGGATGGTGCGGCCCTTGAAGGCCTTGACCGTGTCCTCGACGAAGCCGAACTCGTTCAGCGTATCCGAGTGCAGCATGACCTGCACGTCGTAATCGTCGGCCACCGACAGGCAATTATCGATCGCGGCCGGCGTGGTGCCCCAGTCTTCGTGCAGCTTCAGCGCGCAGGCGCCGCCCTTGATCATCTCGACCAGCGCGGCCGGGCGCGAGGCGTTGCCCTTGCCGGAGATGCCGAGATTGACCGGAAAGGCGTCGAACGACTGCATCATCCGCATCATGTGCCACGGGCCCGGCGTGCAGGTGGTGGCGTAAGTGCCGTGCGAGGGACCCGTGCCGCCGCCGAGCATGGAGGTGACGCCGCTCATCAACGCGTGCTCGATCTGCTGTGGGCAGATGAAATGGATGTGGCTGTCGAATCCGCCGGCGGTGAGAATCTTGCCCTCGCCAGCAATCACGTCGGTGCCGGGGCCGATGACGATCGTGACGCCGGGCTGGATGTCGGGATTGCCTGCCTTGCCGATCGCGCTGATATAGCCTTCCTTGATCGCGACATCGGCCTTGACGATACC
>CAWBTH010000015.1:0-187905 GCA_963791665.1 uncultured Alphaproteobacteria bacterium
ATGTGGCCCTTGACCACCACCCAGACCAGCACGGCCAGGATCACGACCAGCACGATGGCGCCGGTGACGAGAGGTATCGGCTGGTCGAAAGGAATCGCGGACCAGGTCAGCTTACCGAGCATGGCCGGCCTCCGTGTTGGCCGCTTCCTGCGGTCCCGGACCCGGCGGAAGCTTCTGGGTCGCGATGTCGTGGAACAGCAGGGGATCGGTGAGCTTGTAGACCGGCTTGTCCTTCGGCACTGACTGCTTCAGCAACTCATTCTTATAGACGTCGGCGTTCAACGCCTTGTCGCCGCGCACGGTGCTGGAGGCCCAGCTGGCAAAGTCGGTCTGCGACACGACGTGAACGTCGAACAGCATGTCGGGGAAGCCGTCGCCATTGAAGTGAGCCGACAGGCCCTGGAAATCGCCGACCGTGTCGGCGCGCAGCTCCAGCTTCGTCACCATCCCGTTCATGGTGTAGATCATGCTGCCGAGCTGCGGGATGAAGAACACGCTCATCACGCTGCCCGAGGTCAGCCGCAAATGCAGGGGCGCGCCGACCGGCACGGTCAGCGTGTTGAGGCTGGCGACGCGCTGGTCCGGATAGATGAACAGCCACTTCCAGTCGAGCGACACCACCTCGATGGTGACGCCAGGTCCGGTGCCGTCCACCGGCTTGGCCGGATCGAGCTGGTGCGAGCCGATCCAGGCGACGCCGCCGAGCAGGATGATGGTCAGCGTCGGGATCGACCACACCACGAGCTCGAGCCGCCCCGAATACTCCCAGTCGGGCCAGTAGAAGGCCTTGGTGTTGGATTTGCGGAAATACCAGGCAAAGGCGAAGATCGCGACAATCGTCGGCACCACGATCGCGAGCATGATCGCGATCGAGTCGATCAGAATCATCTTGTCGGCGGCCGCGATCGGGCCTTGCGGATCGAGGATGTTCATCGGCTACCGGCTTCCGACTTCCCCATTCGGAACGAGCCTAGCGCGATCCGGCGCCGATCACAATGCAAAGCCGTATGACGGGCTTGCCCGAAATGTTTCGAAATCGCACGATCCTGTCCTGATCGGCACCGCGCCGAAAAATCTATTCCACCTTGATCCCGGCATCCTTGATCACCTTCGCCCACTTCATTGTATCGATGCGGATGACCTCGGCAAATACGTCCGGAGCGTCGCCGACGACATCGAGCCCGATCAGCGCGAACTTCTCGCGCATGTCCGGTTGTGAGACGATTCGAACCGCCTCGCGATGAAGTTTGTCGATGATGGGCGCCGGGGTGCCAACCGGCGCCAACAACCCGAACCAGGACGTCACCTCGAAATCCGCGAGGCCCGCCTCGATCATGGTCGGATACTCCGGCATGTTCGGCGAACGCTTGAGCGAGGTGACGGCAAGCGGGCGCAGCCTGCCCTCGCGCACGGTCGGCAGGATCGCTCCGGCGTTCTGAAACGTCATGGTGACGCGTCCGGCGATCACATCGGTGAAGTTCGCGCCGCGGTAGGGAACATGGACGATGTCGATTCCCGCCGCGCGCTTCAACACTTCCCCCGCGATATGTTGCGGCGTGCCGGTGCCAGGGCTGGCGTAAGTCAATTTACCGGGCTGCGCTTTTGCGAGCGCGATCAACTCGGCGACGGTCTTCGCCGGCACGTCGACATTGACGGCCAAAATGCTCGGCATCACCAGAAGGCGCGCGACCGGGGCGAGATCGCGCATCGGATCGAAAGTCGGGTTGATCTGCAGCGACGGATTGATCGTCATCGCGCCGTTCGCGCCCCAATAGAACGTAGTGCCGTCGGGCGCCGACCTCGCGACGCGTTCGCCGCCGATGCTGCCGCCATTTCCGGCAATGTTCTCGACGGTGACCGGCACGGCCCAGGCCTCGTTGAGCTTTTGCGCGAACATGCGCGCGCTGATGTCGGTGGCGCTGCCTGCAGTGAAGCCCACTATAATCCGGATCGCGCGATCCGGATAACTCTGCGCGGCCGCACTCCCCGTCGTCAGCAGGGTCAGCGCGAAGAAGGCAAAACGGATGAGATTCATTGCGGCCTCCGGCCGTTCCAATCCTAATTCGTATCGTTCTTGAAGCTCTCCATGTGCGCGCGGTCGGCCGGCGGCAACGCTTCGGTCCATTTGGCTTCATCGCCGGGTTCGGGCAGCACGTTGCCGAACTCCACCATCTGCCGCGGAATCAGGTCGGTGATGTAAATCCAGACATGATTGGGCGGCAGTCCGACTGCCTTGGCCACAGCGGCGAGCATCTGCGCGATCAACGCATCCTTGCTCTCTTTGGTCCGCCCCGCTCGGATCTGGCCGTTCACGAACAACTGCTGGCCCTGCAGCGGCCGGCCACCGACGAAATACTTGCCGGGCGCCACCTCGTTGAAAATCACTTGCGCAAAATAAGTCGGCGCGCCCGTGGTCTCGCTGTGCACCCGCGTGATCTCGCGCGCGATGGCGGCGCGCTTGTCGTCGGTCAGGCAGCCTTCCGGCGTGGTGACGGTGTAGGTCGGCATCAACCCTTCGCTATTTTCGGCGCGAGCCCGACATAGCTGTCGGGCGTCAGCGCCTTCAGGCGCTTCTTGACGTCGGCGCTGACCGCGAGGGTGTCGATGAAGGCCGCAAAATCCTTCATCGTAACCTTCTTGCCGCGCGTCAGCTCCATGAGTTGCTCATAGCTGGCGTCGATGCCTTCCTTGCGCAGGACCGTTTGGATCGCTTCGGCGAGCACCTCGGGATTCTCCGCGAGCGCCGCGTGCATCGCCTGCGCGTTGACGCTGATCTTTCCGAAACCCTTGACGAGCGAGGCGTAGCCGATTGCCGCATGGGCGAAGGCCGTCCCGATGGCACGCAAGACGGTAGAATCCGACAAATCGCGCTGCAGCCTCGACACCGGGAGCTTGCGGGAGAAGTGCTCGAACAACGCATTGGCGATGCCGAAATTGCCCTCCGCGTTTTCGAAATCGATCGGATTGACCTTGTGCGGCATCGTGGAGGAGCCGATTTCCCCGGCCTTGGGCTTTTGCAAAATCCAGCCGTCGGAGATATAGCGCCAGATGTCCTGCGAGAGGTCGATCAGGATGGTATTGACGCGCCGCGCGTTGTCGAACAGCTCCGCATAGGTGTCGTGCGGCTCGATCTGCGTGGTGACCTCGTTGAGCTCCAGTGGAATCTTGCGGCCGCCATTCAGGCCCTTGACGAACTTTTGCGCGAATGAAAGCCAGTCGATCTTCGGCGCCGCAGCCATATGCGCGTTCCAGTTTCCGGTGGCGCCGCCAAATTTGACGAGGACGGTCTTGGCCGAAAGCTGCTGCATCTGACGTGCAAGGCGCAACTCGAAAACCCGCATCTCCTTGCCGAACGTGGTCGGACTCGCCGCCTGGCCGTGGGTGCGTGACAGCATGGCGGCAGCGGCGTGCTCCCGGGACAGCTTCTCGAGCGTGCCGCGAATCTGCTCAAGCGAAGGCAAAAGCAGCTTCTCGACGAACGAACTCAGGATCAGCCCGTAGGCGGTGCTGTTGACGTCTTCCGAGGTCAGCGCGAAATGCGTCCACTCCGACACATCCTCGAGCGAAGTGCCCTGCATTTTCTGCTTGAGCAGATATTCGACCGCCTTCACATCGTGATTGGTGGCGGGAACGTTGCCGTGCCCTTCCCTTTCCAGCTTCTTCACCATCCCTGCATCGTCGAGCGATATGTCGCTGAACGACCGAAGCGCTTTCTTTTCCTGTTGCGAAAGCGCGCGCATGCCGATGCCGGCTTGCGAAAGCGCCATGAGATATTCGCACTCGACCCGCACGCGGGCGCGGATCAGCGCGAATTCGCTGAAATAGTCCGACAATGCGGCGCTGCCATTGTGATAGCGCCCGTCGACGGCGGAAACGGCGGTGAGAGGTTCAAGCGGCATGAGCGGGTTCTAGCCTATGCGAGCAGCCAGAGAAACCTGACCGGCCCTCGGAAACACAGGAAATCGATGACGTTTCATCAGTCGAACCTGTAATTCCAGCCGATCCAGCCGCAGAGGCCGCGGCCCATCACGTCTTCGAGGTCTTTTCCCCTGAGCCAGGGCAGTTCCTCCGTGAAAAAGGTGACGCATTGCCGGTAGCTGCAGGGCATGCGCGTGATGTCGGTGCCCCAGAAGAACCGCTTCGGCCCATAGGCGTCGTAGATGCGGTGCAACCCGTCCTGGATATTCTTGAAGGGGTACGCTTGCGTCGAATAATGCGGCGCGCCGGTCGCCTTGATCGCGACATTGGGGCATTTCGCCATCGCCACCAGCTCGTCGAGATGGATGAAAGCCTCGGCGTCGCGGCCGTGGCGATTGAGCCCGCAATGATCGACGATCATCCTCAGGCGCGGATGGCGCTCGGCGATCTCGCGGAATTTTTTCAGGAACAACCCGCCCATCATCGCGATCGGCAGCCCCTCATTTTCCGCCGCCGGCCACAGCCAGTCCAGCGACCCGTCATAGAGCCATTTCTGGTGTTCCTCGAGCAGTAGCGGCCAGCGCAGGCCCATCATGCCCGGCTGGTTGCGCCAGCCATGGATCAGCTTGCGATTGTCGGGGTTTTGCAACGGAAAATTGCCCATGATGGCGAAGCGGCCGGGATGTTTCTTCACCGCCTCGATCGCCACCGCATTGGCATTGGGATCCCAGCCGGCCGGCGGATGGATCAGCGCGGCGTCGACGCCGGCCTCGTCCATCTCGCTCAACACCTCTTCGGCGGTGAATTTCTCGACCTTGCGGTGCAGGCCGGAGGTCGGCACCACCGTTTGCGACCAGATATGGATCTGCGCGTCGATGATTTTCATACCCGCCTCCCGAATGTTTGTTCTGGTTGCGCCGATCATGCATGAACGGACCTCGCAGGGGCAACTTCAAAACCGCGCGCAAAGCTGCTACCCGTTTTGTTTGGTCGATTTCGGGAGCAATGCCATGGACAACCGCAGCGACATCTGGCGTGGCGTGGACGCGATCAAGCCGCGCTTCACCGCGCTCGCCGACCGGGTCTGGGGCATGCCCGAGGTCTGTTACACCGAGGCGCGCTCATCGGCCGAGCATCTCGCCGAGCTGCGCCATCAGGGGTTCCGCATCACCGAGCAGGTCGCCGGCATTCCGACCGCCATGATGGGCGAATGGGGTAGCGGCGGCCCGGTGATCGCCTTCCTCGGCGAATACGACGCCCTGCCCGGCCTCAGCCAGGAGGCCGGGATTGCCGAGCCGCGGCCTCTTCAAGCCGGCGGTCATGGCCATGGCTGCGGCCACAATCTGCTCGGCTCGGCCGCGCTGCTCGCCGCCACTGCAGTCAAGGACTGGCTCGCCACCCACAAGGTGCCCGGCCGCGTGCGCTATTACGGCTGCCCTGCGGAAGAAGGCGGCGCGGCGAAAACCTTCATGGTGCGCTCCGGCGCGTTCGACGACGCCGACATCGCGCTGACCTGGCATCCCTATCCGTTCTGGGAAGTGGCGGTGACACCCTCGCTCGCCAACACCCGCGCCGATTTCAGCTTCACCGGCCGCACCTCGCATGCCGCGGCCTCGCCGCATCTTGGCCGCAGCGCGCTCGATGCCGTCGAGCTGATGAATGTCGGGGTCAACTACATGCGCGAGCATATGCCGAGCGACGCCCGCGTGCATTACGCGCTGCTCGACACCGGCGGGATTGCGCCGAATGTGGTGCAGGCGCATGCGCGCGTGCGCTATTCCATCCGCGCCCGCGACCTGCCCGGCATGAACGAGCTGGTCGCGCGCGTCCACAAGATCGCGCAAGGCGCGGCGCTGATGACGGAGACCAGGGTCGAGATGAAGATCATCTCGGCGGTCTCCAACCTCCTGCACAACACGCCGCTGGAGCAGGCGCTTCACCGCATCATGGAGGACCTCGGCCCGCCGCATTTCGACGATGCCGACAAGGATTTTGCCGCGAAGATCCAGGCGACGCTGAGCGAGAAGGATATCGCCAGCGTCTATCACATGATCGGCATGGAGCCGACCGACCGGCCACTCGCCGATTTCACCGTACCGCTCGATGCCAAGCGCAATCCGCTGATCGGCTCGACCGATGTCGGCGACGTCAGCTGGGTGGTGCCGACCGCGCAGGTGCATGCGCCCTCGATCGCGATCGGCACGCCCTTGCACACCTGGCAGGTGGTGGCGCAGGGCAAGAGCCCGCACGCTCATAAAGCAATGGTGCAGGCGGCCAAGGCGATGGCCGCGCTCGGCGTCAAGGCGCTGACCGAGCCGGACCTGATCGCCGCCGCGAAGGCCGATCTGAAAAAGCGCACCGCGCGCACGCCCTATGTCTGCCCGGTGCCGCCTGAGGTGCTCGCCGCCGCTGGATATGTCGGTGGTGTGAGGCCCCGCGCTGGCGCATCTTGTTCATGACGCTAAATCAAAAACATCGAAACTGACTTTGGGAGGAACACCGCAATGACCGACAGTCCCTTGCGCGCCAAAGGCCGCGCGATGCGCCGCAATCTCATGGGCGCGGCCTACGCCGACAAGCTCGACCGGCAGCTCTATACCGATCCGATCATGGAGAAATTTGCGGCACTGACGCAGGAGACGATATTCGGCTCGCTGTGGGCGAGGCCCGAACTCGACCTCAAGACCAGGACGCTGATCTGCGTCGTCTCCGACACCGCGACAGGGCGGACCCCGGAGCTGAAGCTGCATCTCCGCTTTGCGCGCAACCACGGCTGGTCCGAGGACGAGCTCGTCGAGGCGATTTTGCACCTGCTCGGCTATGTCGGCGCGCCCCTGGTGCGCGAAGCGCTGCTCGTCGCGAGGGAGACCTTTGCGGAGATGCGTGCCGAGAATCCGGCTCGCGATCATGACGAGCGGATTGAGAAAGTGGTCGCCGTGCGATGTCTCGCCGTCATGCTTTTTTCCGTGGCAAGCGTTTCCTTCGCGATCGCCGATCCCGGCGATGCCGAAAAGGCAAAGGAGATGCTTGCGCGTGTGGTCGTCGTCGTTCGGCAGGACGAGGGCGCAGCCATGCAGAAGTTCAGCGCGGGTACGGATGGATTCAGGGATGGAAATATCTACCCGTTCTGTTTCCGTCTTTCAGACGGGATCGTCATGACGGGGCAGACTGCCGGTTCGGATATCCGGACATTTCCAGGCGTTGGACCACAGCTATTCGAAGCTGGCCAAAAGCCCGAGGGCGAGGTCACGGAGATCAGGTATTTGGGCAAAAAGCCACCACCTGCTGAAGCCACGCCAGTCGCAAAGGTGAGTTTGGTCCGCAGGATCGGACAGGTCGGGTGCGGGGTCGGGTACTATCCCTGATCGAGCGCCGGTCAGCATGAAAGCCGCCTTCGAGGAGCAAGCTTTTCAGGTTGGTCCTGCCGGTGCCACCTGGTGTCCGGGCAAGCCGGCGCGCTCGATGGCCTGCTGCACCAATCCAGAGGCCTTGGCCTGTTCGATAAATTCACTGATGTAGGCAAGTCTTGCGTCTCGACCCTTCGACACCACCATGCCGAGGAGATTGGCTCCGTAGCGGTCGTCCAACACCCGCGAGCCGGGAAGCTTTGCGGAATACACCAAAAGCACAGCGCGAATGGATGCGAAGGCATCTGCCTGTCCGGTTCGCAGGAGTTCGAAAGCAGGCTCGGGGGTCGCCGCGTACACCAGTTGAGCGCGCTTGAAGATGCGGCTCAAGGTCAACGTCGAAGCGTGATCACGCACGACCGCGATGCGAACGTCCGGCCGGTCGAAGTCGGCAATGCCCCGGATCGATGAGCCGGCCGGTATCAGAAAGGTATAGTCCAATTGAAGGATGGGAGGCGAGAAAGTCCACCCCACTGCGAGACGAGTCGGGTCCCATGAAACCGACGTCACACACGCCGGAAGTAACGCATGTCAGCATCTCGGGAATAGTTGGATATCCCACCGGCAAGACCTCGACCCCAATTCGCGCGCCAAGTGCGCGAGCAATGTCGAGAAGAATGATCCCGGTCGAAGCAGCCTTCAGCTCACCCGTTCGCGAATCCTTTGTGTACATGATGGAGTGCATCCCGACCCTGATCTTACCGGCCTGCACGAGGTCAGCGACCCGCGGATCAGGGACCTGCTGTGCCGCGGCGACGCTCACCCATGTCGCGGTGAACGCGATCGCGATAAACATCTCTTTCATCTTCATCCACACCCAAGGATTTCCGCGCGGACCGCAATCCGCGCAAGTGACAAGCTACACCGTTTAAAACCTGTCGGCGAGCACACGGGTGTTGCATTTTCAGCACGACGGGCAAAACACTTCCGCTATTCAGAATTCACACCCGATGTCCAGCCCTTCGCGCAAAAATATTCATCTTTCCGAAATAGAGAAGTTATGATTTAACGAAGCCATCCCGCCCACAAGAGGGACGCTGCGCATCGTCACCAGTGTCGGCGCGGGATGCGATGGACGCGGAAGCGTGCAGACGATGCACGCCGAAGCGTACGGTCAAGCCGTGTGGTCCTGTCCCGCCAATGCAGGGGACAAGCTGCGCAATGATCCGCGCAGCGACGGTGGCAACAAGCTGGTTCGCCGGGGAGATCACGGAGCAGCCGTAAGACCATTGCGCAGGGAGTGCCGAGTGATTTCGGCGTACCTGTGTTGGCCTGCGTGCGTCGTTTTGTTTTGCACGCAAGGCAGTGGGTGCGTCGTGCACCCGGCATTCCCTGCACCCTCTGCTTTTCGAGGGTGACCAAAGGCAAAGCCCGGACATTTCGTGCCGCGGGAATGCGAAATCGTGTCTCGTCATTGCGAGCGAAGCGAAGCAATCCAGACCGTTTCCGCGGATTAAGTCTGGATTGCTTCGTCGCTTCCGCCTTCGCTCTTCGAGCTACGGCGGACGAGCCGC
Source organism: uncultured Alphaproteobacteria bacterium (assembly GCA_963791665.1). Classification (GTDB taxonomy): domain Bacteria; phylum Pseudomonadota; class Alphaproteobacteria; order Rhizobiales; family Xanthobacteraceae; genus Bradyrhizobium. Next base: position 8,840 of record CAWBTH010000015.1, read on the forward strand.
TCCTCGCAATGACGAAATCCGACATTGCCATGCACTCCCCGCCCTTCTCCCCCCTCACCGGCATTGCTATCGTCCGGCCCTAAACAAGGAAGAAACGCCATGAAGGGACCCGAGGATGACGAAGGCCTTGCCGGCAAGGTCGCGCTGATCTCCGGCGGCGGCGCGGTCGGCGAGGGCATCGGCAACGGCCGCGCGGCGGCAATACTTCTCGCCCGGGCCGGAACCAAGGTGATGGTCGCCGACCGCGAGCTTGCGCTCGCCGAGCACACCGTCGAGATGATCAAGAGCGAAGGCGGCAGCGCCTCCGCGCTGTCCGGCGACGTCACCGACGAGGCCGACTGCAAGCGGCTGGTCGACGACACCGTCAAACGCTTCGGCCGGCTCGACTTCCTCGACAACAATGTCGGCATCGGCAGCCGCGGCAGCGTGGTCGACGAGAAGCCCGAGCAATACCGCAAGGTGATGCAGGTCAATGTCGAGAGCATGTTCCTGCTGTCGAAATATGCGATCCCCGCAATGATCGCGACCGCCAAGGGCGGCGCCATCGTCAACATCTCCTCGATCTCAGCACTGCGCCCGCGCGGGCTCACGACATACACCGTGTCGAAGGCCGCGATCATCGGCTTGACCCGCGCCATGGCGGTCGATCACGGCCGTGACAACATCCGCGTCAACTGCATCTGCCCGGGTCCGATGTACACGCCGATGGTCTATGCCCGCGGCATGAGCGATGCGGCGCGCGCCAACCGCAAGAAGGCCTCCGTGCTGAAGATGGAAGGCACCGGCTGGGACATCGGCCATGCCGTGAAATTCCTGTTCTCCGGTTACGCGCGCTACATCACCGGTCAGGTGCTGGTGGTCGACGGCGGCACCACGCTGCAGGCGCCCGAACGCGAGTCGCAAGAGCACTAAAAAGAACACGAACGGAAGGAATCACCAATGGCCCGCCTGCCCTATCTCGAGGCCGATCAGGTCGCCCCCGAATATCGCGACATGCTCGCGCGCAACACCAATCTGCACAAGCTCTTGGTCAACTCGCCGGACATGGCGCGCGCCTTCTCCGGGCTCGGCGGCTATATCCGTCACAAGAGCAAGCTCAATCCGCGGCTGCGCGAGCTTGCGATCCTGCAGGTCGGCTGGCTGGAGAAATCGGAATACGAGTTCACCCACCACGTGAAGATCGGCAAGGAGTTCGGCGTCACCGATGAGGATATCGCGGCGCTGATGGTCGAGACCGAGGGCATGCAGTCGCGGCTGGAGCCGCTGGCCCGCGCGGTCCTGAAGGGCGCGCGCGAAATGACCAAGAACCTGGAAATGTCGATGACGACCTTTGCCGAAATCAAGAAGCATCTCAACAACGAGGAGATGGTCGACCTCGTGCTCACCATCGCCTTCTACAACGCCGTGGTGCGCGTGCTCGCGACCATGAAGATCGACAATGAGCCCTATTACAAGGAAGTCCTGCAGCAATATCCGATCCCGGGAGTCAGCTGATGCGTTTGAAAGACAGGATTGCCATCGTCGTCGGCGCGGGGCAAAGCCCCGGCGAAGGCATCGGCAACGGGCGGGCCACCGCGCTGACGTTCGCGCGCGAAGGCGCCAAGGTGCTGTGCGTCGATCGCGATCTCGCCTCCGCGCAGGAGACGGTCGACCTGATCCAGGAAAAACAGGGCACCGCGGCTGCCTGCAAGGCCGACGTCACCAAGGACGCGGACATCAAGGCGATGGTCGACGACGCCATGAAGCGCTGGGGCCGAATCGACGTGCTGCACAACAATGTCGGCGTCAGCCTTGCCGGCGGCGACGCCGAATTGCTCGCCATCACCGAGGAGGCCTTCGACCGCTGCGTCGCCATCAACCTGAAGAGCTGCATCCTCGCCGCCAAGCATGTGATTCCGATCATGCGCAAGCAGAAAAGCGGCGCCATCGTCAACATCTCCTCGATGGCCGCGATCACCACCTATCCCTACGTCGCCTACAAGGCGACCAAGACCGCGATGATCGCCTTCACCGAGCAGCTCGCTTACCAGAACGCCGAATACGGTATCCGCGCCAATGTGATCCTGCCCGGCCTGATGAATACGCCGATGGCGGTCGATACCCGCGCCCGCGAGTGGCACAAGACCCGCGCCGAGGTCGAGGCCGACCGCGACAGCAAGGTGCCGCTGCGCAGGAAGATGGGCACCGGCTGGGACGTCGCCAACGCCGCGCTGTTCCTCGCCTCCGACGAGGCCAATTTCATCACCGGCGTGACCTTGCCGGTCGACGGCGGCTCAAGCGTGCGGAGGGGGTAATCGTCTAACGCGCCAGCCGGCTGTGCTTTCTTCCATAGGCGAAATAGATCGCAAGGCCGATGACGAGCCACACCGCAAGCCGCAGCCAGGTGTCGAGCGGCAGGCCGAACATCAGGAACACCGAGGTGATCGCGCCGAGCGGCGCGACGATCCAGATCGCGGGCGCGCGGAACGGCCGTTTCAAGTCCGGATTGACGATGCGCAGCACCAGCGTCCCGATGGAAACGAGTGCGAAGGCAAACAGCGTCCCGATGCTGACGAGCTCGCCGACCAGACCGATCGGCAGCAGGCCTGCGAGCACGGCAGCGGCAACGCCGGAGACAATGGTGGCGACATAGGGCGTATGAAAACGCGGATGGATTTTTGCAGCACGCGGCGGCAGCAGCCCGTCATGGGCCATGGCGCGGAAGATACGGGGCTGGCCGAGCAGCGACACCAGGATGACCGAGGTCAGCCCAAGCACGATGCCGAGCTTGATCAACGGCGACAGCCAGGCGATTCCGGCCGCATTGATGCCGACGGCGATCGGGTCCGGCACGTTCAACTTGTCATAGGGAACGATCCCCGTCAGCACGAAGCCGACGGCGACATAGAGCACGGTGCTGATGACCAGCGATCCCATGATGCCGATCGGCATGTCGCGCGCCGGCCGCTTGGCCTCCTGCGCCGCGGTCGAGACCGCGTCGAAGCCGATGAAAGCAAAAAACACCACGGCGGCGCCGCGCACCACTCCCGAGAAGCCATAGACGCCGGTGCCGGCGTTGGGAGGGATGAAATGTCCGCCGGGGTTGGTGGCCGTCACCCAGTTTTGGAAGGAGAAGGCGGGTGCGGCGAACACCACGAACAACACGATGACGGTCAGCTTGATCGCGACGATGACGTCGTTCAGCCGCGACGATTCCTTGATGCCGATCACCAGCAGGATCGTCATGGCCGCGACGATCGCAATCGCAGGAACGTTCAGGATCGCACCGGTCGTCGTCCAGCTATGGCTCTCGGCATCGAAGGACAGCGGTGCGGACACGTATTGTGCGGGGATATTGATCCCGAAATCCCCGGCGAAGCTGACGACATAGGCGGACCAGCCGATCGCAACCGTGCCCGCACCGATGGCATATTCCAGGATCAGGTCCCAGCCGATGATCCATGCAATCAGCTCGCCCATGGTGGCATAGGCGTAAGTGTAGGCACTGCCGGAGACCGGCACGGTCGAGGCCATCTCGGCATAGCAGAGTCCGGCAAAGGCGCAGGCCACCGCGCCAAGCAGGAACGACAGCGTGACCGCAGGGCCGGCGTTGGCGGCCGCCGCATGGCCGGTGAGCACGAATATGCCGGCGCCGATAATACCGCCGATCCCGAGTCCGACCAGATTGGTTGCGGACAGCGCACGCCGCAAGGGCCGCACTTCGCCATCGGCGCCGGCGTGAGCGGCTTCGGCCAGAAGATCAACGACGGATTTTCGCGCCCAAACGTCGGTCAAAGGTCAAGCCCCCGCAAAAGCAGCCGGCTCAATCGTAGCGTCCTCGTCATTCGAAATAAACATGACGCGGCCTTGTTCCCCCACCAAGTGGCGCTAGCAGTGAAATTCTGGCAGAAATCATCGTCTGCCGCACCGCAGGGAGGGTCTGATGCGCACTAAGGGATCTGACCTTCTGGTTGCCGCGCTGGAAAACGAAGGCGTGGAGCGCATTTTCGGACTGCCGGGCGAGGAAAATCTCGCGGTGGTCGAGTCGCTGCGGCACTCCAAAATCGAGCTGGTGCTGACCCGTCACGAGCAGGCCGCTTCCTTCATGGCGGCAACCCAGGGACGGCTGACGGGGTCGCCCGGCGTTTGCCTCTCCACGCTCGGCCCCGGCGCGCTGAATTTCACGACGGGCGCCGCCTATGCCTATCTCGGCGCCATGCCGATGATCATGATCACCGGGCAGAAGGCGATCAAGACCGCCCGCCAGGCGCGCTTCCAGATCGTCGACATCGTCGGCGCGATGCGGCCGATCACCAAGCTGACGCGGCAGATCATCTCGGCCGATGCGATCCCCTCGACGGTCCGCGAGGCGTTCCGCGTCGCGACCGAGGAGCGCCCCGGTCCCGTGCATCTGGAATTGCCGGAGGATATCGCCTCGGAGGAGACGACCGCCGAATTGATCCCGACGCATCCGATGGACCGCCCGATTGCCTCGCCTGCGGCGATCCGGCGCGTCGCCGACATGATCCTGGCCGCCAAGCGTCCGCTGGTGATGATCGGAGCGGCGGGCAACCGGCCGCGGCTGGTGGAAGCCCTGTCCGACTTCGTACGCCGCGCGCAAATCCCCTTCTTCAATACCCAGATGGGCAAGGGCGCGGTGACCGGCGTCTCCGAGCTCTATCTCGGCACCGCGGCGCTGTCGGAGCGCGACTACGTCCACGGCGCGATCGAGCGCGCCGATCTGATCATCGCGATCGGACACGACACCATCGAAAAGCCGCCGTTCCTGATGGGTAACGGAACAGGACCGAAGGTCGCCTATATCGGCTATGGCTCGGCGACCGTCGAGCAGGTCTTCCATCCCGATGCGGAGGCGATCGGCGACATCGGCGCCACCGTGACGACGCTTGCGGAGATGCTCGGCGGACGGCTGCGGCCGGCGCCGGAATTTTTGAAACTGCGCGGAGAGATTTTCGGTCACATCAACGAGCGCGCCGAGGACGACCGCTTTCCCGTTATCCCGCAGCGGCTGGTGCACGACGTGCGCAAGGTGATGCCGGAAGACGGCATCGTCTGCCTCGACAACGGCATGTACAAGATCTGGTTTGCGCGCAACTACCGCACGACTGTCGCCAACACGCTGCTGCTCGACAATGCGCTGGCGACGATGGGTGCGGGCCTGCCCTCGGCGATCACGGCCAAGTGCCTCAATCCTACCAAGCGCGTGCTCGCGGTCTGCGGCGATGGCGGCTTCATGATGAACAGCCAGGAGCTTGAGACCGCCGTCCGGCTCAAGCTCGATCTCGTCGTGCTCGTCATCGAGGATTCCGCTTACGGCATGATCCGCTGGAAGCAGGCGGTGGATCATTTCGCCGATTTCGGCATGACTTTCGGCAACCCGGATTTCGTGGCTTACGCCAATTCCTATCGTGCGCATGGCCATCGCGTCGGCGCGACCGCGGACTTGATCCCGACGCTGGAGGCCGCGTTCAGCCGCGGCGGCGTGCATCTCGTGGCAGTGCCGATCGACTACAGCGAGAACATGCGCGTGCTGGTCGAGGAGCTCGGCAACAGGAGCGTGCAATAGGTTTTCTTTTAGTGGCTGACGCGCCAGATCGTGCCGTTGCCGTCCTCCGAGATCAAAAGCGCGCCGTCCCTGGCCACAGTGACGCCGACCGGGCGGGCCCAGACGTCGCTGTCGTTGACGACGAAGCCGGTGACGAAATCCTCGTATTCGCCGGTGGGCATGCCGTCCTTCAGGCGGATGCGAATGACCTTGTAGCCGGTGCGCTTCGAGCGGTTCCACGAGCCGTGCTCGGCCGCGAACGCATCGCCGCGATATTCGGCCGGGAAGCTGTTGCCCTGATAAAAGGTGAGACCGAGCGAGGCCGAATGCGCCTGCAACAGCACGTCGGGCACCGTGACCTTGTCCTTCAGGTCCGGCCGCGCGCCGGCGTGACGCGGGTCTTCGTGGCTGCCGATGTAGTACCAGGGCCAGCCGTAGAACGCGCCCTCTTTGACACGCGTGACATAGTCGGGCACGAGGTTGTCGCCGAGGCCGTCACGCTCGTTGGTCGAGCACCACGGCGTATTCGTGCCAGGCTGGATCGCGAGCCCGACGCAATTGCGGATTCCGGTGGCAAAAATGCGCTGGTTCTTGCCGTCGGGATCGAAGGCCAGCACGGCCGCGCGATCGGTCTCATAGCCCCAGGCCGCGCCCAGCGGCTGCGCCTCGAGCCCGACCGGCGGCCTGCCCATGCCGTCGCCGACATTGCTGGCGGAGCCGACCGACACCAGCATCCGCGCATTGTCGGGCGTGAAGGCGATGTCGCGCGTCGAGTGTCCGCCGACCGGAAGCTTCGCAACGATGGTCTCGGCCAGGCCTGCGGCTTTCAAATCGCCGGAGCGATAGGGAAAGCGCACGACGCTATCGGTGTTGGCGACGTAGACCCATTGCGGGTTGTTGCCATCAGGAAAGAAGGCAATGCCGAACGGCGCGTGAAGGCCAGTCGCAAATATCTCGTTCGTGTTTGGCTTCGCCGTCCCGTCCGCGGCGCGGAGAACGCGGATGCGCCCGGCGCGAGTTTCCGCAACGAAAATATCGCCGTTCGGCGCGGTGCGGATGATGCGCGGACCGCTCAAACCCTCCGCAAACAGCTCGATCCTGAAACCCGGCGGCACTTGCGGCATCGCGCCGGCAGGCCTTGCCACGACACGCGAGACATTCGCCGACGACGGTCCCGGCGCCGGCAAATCCTGCGGCCGGATCAGGCGGAGCGTGCCGGGCTTGTCGGCCTGCCAGTTTCCGTAGGCCTCCCTGCCCTCACGCGTCTGCGCGACCGCCACGCCGCCGAGCAGCGTCAGCGCCAAAGCTATTGCAGGAACCCGCATGGCATTTCCCAAGACGTTTCAGGACAGCGCGCCGAGCACGCCTTTGGTCGCCTGGTCGATCTCCTCGACGTAGCGCCGCCGCGCAAAGGACTCGCTGAGGAATCCAATCACCTTGCGGCTGTCCGCCGATTCCAGCACCGCCAGCACCTCGGCCTCGGCATCGTCGAAGATCTTCATGGCGGTCTTGACGTTCATCTCGGGCAAGAGCGTGACATCCATGAATTTCGCCAGCTCCACCACCTGGATTTCGTCGGCGATGGTGTCGAGCTCGCCGGAGAACAGTTCCGGCATCATCACCAGGCCGCAATAATCATCGGTGTTGTTGACGACGACGATGGCCTGGCGCGAGCCGAGCACGAATTCGTGGCGGCACGCCGCGATCGTGGTCGTGGTCGGCACCTTGCCGACGTCGCTACGCATCATCCGTTCCACGGTGAGGTTGCGCAGCCAGCCGACGTCGTTGGCGCTGCGGATGGTTTCGCCGCGAAGATGCAGGCGCCAGGTCGAGAACGAATGGCCGAACATGAAGCGCACGAAGATGCTGGTGACGATGCAGCCGGCCAGCACCACTGCGGTGACGTCGACGCTGCGCGTCATCTCCAGCACCAGGAACGACATCGTCAAGGGCCCGCCGACGATCGCAACCCCAAGGGTGGCCATGCCCGTCAGCATGCTGACAGTGGGATCGAGCGTGATGTTGTATCCCACCAGCGCGACGATCGCCGCGAAGAACTTTCCGAGCAGGCTGCCGACAAACAGCGAACAAAAGAACAGGCCTCCGCGAAAACCCGATGCCAGCGAGATAAGGCAGGCGATCAGCTTCAACGCGATCACGGTTGCGATGAAGCTTATTGCCATCTCGCGATGCAAATCGAGCACCATGGCGCCGTGACCGGCGGCGAGCACCTGCGGCGTGACGATCGCGAGGCCGCCGACGATGACGCCGCCGATGACCGGCCTGATCCACACCGGCAGCCAGCGTTGCACGAAGGCGCGCTCGAACAGCGACGAGCTGCGCATCACCAGGATGCCGATCATGCTCACGATCAGCGCCAACCCGATCAGCAGCAGATATTGCTCGAGGCCGACGCTGCCGACCCTGGATACTTCCAGCGAATAGGGGGCGCCGCCGAGATATTGCGCGGTCAGCGCGCCCGCGAGCGACGCAGCCAGAATCGGCGCGGCGCTTCCCACCGAATAGACGCCGACGATCAACTCGCAGGCGTAGAAAGCGCCGGTGATCGGCGCGCCAAAGGCCGCCGCGATCGCCGCCGCCGCGCCGCAGCCGACGATCAGCCGCAGGTCGTTGCGCCGCAAATTGAGGAACTGGCCGAGCAGCGAGGCTGCGCCCGATCCGATCTGGGTATAGCCGGCTTCAAGCCCGACCGACGCGCCGCAGCCATTGGAGATCATGGTCTGCCCGCTCACGACCATGCTGTCGCGCAAGGAGAGCCGGCCGCCACGCAGCGCATTGGCCTCGATCGGGTCGACCGCGCTGGAGATTTTCAATCGTCGCCGCGACCACTCCATGATGCCGAGGGTGAGCCCACCGAGCGCGGGCGCGATCAGCGCGATAATCGGGTTAACGTAATCGTTGGCGCTGAGGCGCACATCGATGCGGATGCCGTAGATCAGGACATGCGCGATCTGGGCAATTTCGCTCATCAGCGTAACGACCGCGCCCGCGACGACGCCGATAACCAGCGCCAGCGGAATGAGATAGAACTCATTGCTGCGCAGGAGCGCGCGCAGCGCCGTCAGCAGCCGATTCGAGCTGCGCCGTCTGACGATGGTGTTTGTTACATCCGTAGCCACCGGCTCAGATAATGGCGCAAGGCAGTGCGGGTCAAGCGCGCCGTAGAGATAGCGGATAACCGAAGTTAATGAGCCTTGAGATGCCTCTAAATGCCCTAACCGGAGCGATCGGGGACAGCGGCCTCGGCGAAGGTCGCCATGCCATTATGCAGCGCGCAGGCGAGCCGCAGGATCGGCAATGCCAGCGCCGCGCCCGACCCTTCGCCGAGTCGCAGGTCGAGGTCGAGCAGCGCGCGCGCCTCGAGCGCGTCCAGCAGCAGCCGGTGGCCCTGCTCGGCCGAGCGATGCGAGAAAATCAGGTAGGGACGGCAGGACGGGTTGAGCCTGAAGGCGGCAAGCGCCGACACGGAAACGATGAAACCATCGACCAGCACGGGAATGCGATGTTGTGCGGCGGATATGATCGCGCCGCCGATCGCGGCGATCTCGAGCCCGCCCACCGCGCAAAGGATTCCCTCGGGCAAGGCATCGGCGAGGCCATGCTGCGCCAGCGCCGCATCGATGATGCGCGCTTTCCGCGCGCGGCCGGCGCTGTCGAGACCGGTCCCGAGCCCGGTCAAATTTTCGGCGCTGCGTTTCAGCAAGGCCGCCGCGATCGCCGCGGCCGAAGTCGTGTTGCCGATTCCCATCTCGCCGAGGATGATCAGATCGGGCTGACCGGCCGCAGCACGCGCCACCGCGCGCTGGCCGCAGCCAAAGGCAAATGCGAGATCGGCGGGGTCGAGCGCAGCCTCCTTGCTGAAATCGCGGCTGCCACGGCGCGGCTTGTCGGTGACGATGCCGGGCATCGGCGCTTCCGCAAGCGTGCCGGCATCGACCACTTCGAGTCCCACACCGAGTTCGCGCGACAGCACGGAGATCGCGGCGCCTCCGGCGGCAAAATTCGCCATCATCGCGATCGTCACCTCCTGCGGATAGGCGGAGACACCCTGTGCGGCGATACCGTGGTCGCCGGCGAACACGATAATCGGGACGTGCGTCGCACGCGGACGATCGGCGTGTTGCAGACCCGCAAGCTCGATTGCGAGCCCTTCGAGCCGGCCCAGCGCGCCGGTCGGCTTGGTGAGTTGATCCTGGCGCGCCCGCGCGGCCTCGCGATGCATCGCCGAGACGGCAGGGCATTGCCGGTAGACCCAATCGGGAAGCATTTTGGTCTCGCTCACGCTGATCCGCGCCTGATGATGTAACTATCCATGATCCAGCCATGCCGTGCGCGCGCCTCGGTGCGCGTTTCGACAATTTTCGCGCCGACGTCGGCAAGCGACCCCGCGAGGATGATCTGATGAGGCATACCGAGATACGCACCCCACCAGATCTGCAGCTCCTTCGCATCGAGCGCCTGGAAGGCGGTGCCGCCGTCGAGCATCACCACGACGGTTTCGACGCCGGCCGGCCAGCCGTTGTCGCGCAGCTGCCGGCCGGTCGTGACCAGAAATGGCTTGCCAATCTCGTTGAGCGGAATTTTGTGCGCAGCACAGAGCGCCTGGATCGCCGTAATGCCGGGGATCACCTCGATCGCCGGCGGCGGCATCAGCCGCCGCGCGATGCGCAAGCTGGAATCGTAAAGCGAGGGATCGCCCCAGATCAGGAGCGCGACGCGGCCATCCGTTCCAAGATGCGCAGCAACCTCCCTCGCCCACGCCTGCGCGACGGCATCGTGCCAGCTATCGACGCCGGCGCGATAATCATCGCGCTCCGCATCGCGCCCGGGAAGGTCAAATTCCGCCACGCGCGTCGTCTTGTTCGTCAGCACCCGCGCGCATATCTCCCGCCGCAATTCGGCAAGGTCGGTCTTGTCCTCGCCCTTGCGCGGGATGAGGACCAGATTGGCCGCGTTGATGGCGTGCACCGCCGCGAGGGTCAGTTGCTCGGGATCGCCGCAGCCGATGCCGATCAGAGAGAGTGTGAGCATAGATTTGAGGAACGGCGTGCGACCGATCCTTCGGGGTCAGGCCGCGTGGTGCAGCCGCGGCGTGACAAGGCCGCCGGCGAACACGCCACGCATCGATTTTGCGAGCGCCAGCACGCCGAGGTCGACCAGCGGCTCGACCACGATCACCATGGCGTAGGAGCCGGCGAAGGTTGCGATCGACGACAGATTGTCAGCACCAAGGCCGCGGCCATAGATCGCCCAGAACGCGACCCAAGCGACGATGCCGGCCTGATAGGCGGTGGAAAGCGACAGCGCCTGGCGGTACTTCAGGTCGACATAGGCTGTGTCGCGCGCGATGACGCGATCGGCCAGCGCGCCGATGGCAAACAGCGGCAGCAGGAGCGTGGTGACGTTCATGCCGTATTGCGGCAGATCGGACGGCACAAAGAACATGCCTTGCAGCAACAGCCCGAGCGCGAGCCCGATTGCGGCAGGCGCCGCGCCGAAGATCAGGAACAGTGTCGAGCCGAAGATGAAGTGCACTTCGGAGACGCCGACCGAAAAATGCGGAAGCATCTCGAAGAAGCAGAACACCAGCGCCGTGGTCGCGACCGTGCGCACCACGAAGGAAGCCGCGCCCTGCTCGCGGATGGTGTCGGCTGCAAGCTTGCAGGCATAGCCGCCGGCGGCCGCCGCCGTCGCATAGCTGAGGACGATCTTGGTGCCGTCGACGATTCCGGGCTCGATATGCATGGCTCATTCCCTCTCGATGTGTGGGTTATATCGCTATGGCTGCTCCGCCGCCAGCGCCCCGTAAAGGATCACGGCGGTGGATGTGACACTTTCCTGTGTGAGCTGTTCGGCAAGTTTCACGATGGTGGTGTGAACAAGCCGCTGTTCCGCGTGGCCGATCGACTCGGCGAGAAGCGCGGGCGTCTCCGGCGACATGCCCTGCGCGAGCAATTTCGCGGCCAATGCCGGAAAGGTGCGCTTGCCCATGTAGATCGCGGTCAGCGCCAGCGGATCGGCCAGCGCCGCCCAGTTGAGATCGTCAGGCAATTCGCCGCTTACGTCGGCGCCGGTGATGAACTGGACGCGGCGCGCGGTATGCCGGCGCGTCAAGCGGCAATCCGGCCATCGCGGCCGCCGCGTTGGCCGCCGTGACGCCCGGAACGATCTCATAGCCGACGCCGGCCGCGCGCAGCGCCTCGATCTCCTCTTCGAGCCGGCCGAATATGCCGGCATCGCCGGACTTGAGTCGCACCACGTTCGCGCCCGTCGCAGCATAATCGACCAGCAAGCGGCTGACATGCTCCTGCCGCGCCGACGGACGGCCGGCGCGCTTACCGACGGAGACGAGAGTCGCGCCCTTGCGCGCATGGTCGAGGATCGCGCCGGCGGCGAGGTCGTCATAGAGCACGACGTCGGCGGCGCGCAGGCGCGCGGCCGCCTTCAACGTGAGCAAATCAGGGTCGCCGGGGCCCGAGGAGACAAAGGAGACGAAGCCGCTCACGCTTCCTCCGCGATCAAGTGGAAGAAGGTGCCGGTGACCCGGCCGCGGTGCGAACCGGTCTCGGCGATTTCGGCGCCGTTAGCGTCGCGCACGGCGGCGAGCGGCGCATCGGGTTGCGCAAGGATGGTCGCATAATGGAACTCATGGCCGCGCAGTTGCGTTCCCGGCACGTGTCCGGGCATATCGGTCGCCAACTCGGCGCGGCGATAACCGAGATGCATGCGGCGCTTGGCAAAGCTTGTCTCGAGACCGAGCAGTCCTACCATTGGATGGCGTACGCCGTTCGCATCGGTGAGACCTTCGCCGAGCACCATGTAGCCGCCGCACTCGCCGTGTACCGGCTTCGCTTCGGCGAAAACCCGCAACCCATCGCGGAAGCGCCCGTTAGCGGCAATCCGGCCTGCATGCAGTTCGGGGTAGCCGCCCGGCAGCCAGCAGACATCGGCGCCTGGGTCCGGCCCCTCGTCGCCGAGCGGCGAGAACGGAATGATTTCGGCCCCTGCTGCGCGCCAGCCTTCCAGCATATGCGGATAGACAAAGGAAAACGCGGCATCGCGCGCCATCGCAATGCGCTGGCCGGGGGGCGTCACGCGAAGCGCAGCATTCGTCAATGGCGCGGTCCAGGCGCATTCGGCGAGCCGCAGCACGGAGTCGAGATCGACGCGCTCGGCAACGAGGCGCGCCGCCTCCGCGATCAGACCATCGAGTCGCGTCAGCTCTTCCGCCTGCACCAGGCCGAGATGCCGCTCCGGCAGCGCAATCGGCGCATGCCGCGGCAGCGCACCGAGCACGGCGATGCCGGCGGCTTCCATCGCACGCCGTACCAGGTCCTCGTGGCGCGGGCTCGCGATACGATTGAGCACGACGCCCGCGACGTGTACGCCCTCGCGGAAATCGCGCAGACCCGCGGCAACGGCAGCCGCCGTCTGCGCTTGCCCCGAGGGATCGAGCACCAGCAACACCGGCCAGCCCATCATTGCGGCGAGATCGGCGCTCGCGCCGGTGCCGCACTGCCCCGGCGTCGCGACGCCATCGAACAGGCCCATCGAGCCCTCGATCAGCACGAGATCGGCATCGGTCGCGCGCGCGGTCAGCCTGTCGATGGCATCGCTGGTCATCGCCCAGCTGTCGATATTGACCGAGGGGCGCCCGGTCGCGGCGGCATGAAAGGCCGGATCGATATAGTCGGGCCCGCTCTTGAAACACTGCACGGCAAGTCCGCGATCGCGAAACGCGCGCGCCAGCGCCAGCGTCAGCGTGGTCTTGCCGGTGCCCGACGCAGGCGCGGAGATGACGAGGCAACGCGCCATCTATGTCGCCTCCGGAAAGCGCGGACGCGCGCCGACCGGCCGGTAGCGGCGGTCGTAATCGGCGGCGTAGAGCCGGCTCTCCTCGAAATCGCGCGCTTCGAGCGTTCGGCCGACCAGGATGATCGCGGTGCGTTCGAGCTCCGCACCGAGCGAGGACTGCAGCGTGCCGAGCGTCGCGCGTACGATTCGCTCGTCGGGCCAACTGGCGCGCCAGACCACGGCGACGGGGCAGTCGGCGCCATAGTGCGGCGCCAGCTCGGCGATCACCTTGTCGAGCACATGCACGGAGAGATGGATCGCGAGCACGGCACCGGTCGCCGCAAACGCCGCAAGCGTCTCGCCTTCCGGCATGGCGCTGGCGCGCCCGGAAGTGCGGGTCAGCACCACCGATTGTGCAAGGCCCGGCAAGGTCAGCTCGGCTTCGAGCGCGGCTGCAGCCGCGGCAAAGGACGGCACGCCCGGCGTGACCGTAAATGGAATTCCAAGCTCGCGCAAACGTCGCAACTGCTCGCCCATCGCCGACCACACCGAAAGATCGCCGGAATGCAACCGCGCGACATCATGGCCTGCGGTATGTGCCCTCGCGATTTCGTCGATGATCTCGTCCAGCGACAGCGGCGCCGTGTTGACGATACGCGCACCTTGCGGGCAATGCGCGAGGATTTCCGCAGGCACCAGCGAGCCGGCATAGAGACACACAGGACACGACGCGATCAGGTCGCGGCCGCGCAAGGTGAGAAGATCGGGTGCGCCGGGACCGGCGCCGATGAAATGCACGGTCATTTCACCACGCTCCATTGCACGACCGGCCGCGTGGCCTCCCACGAGCGCTTCCTGCCAAGTGGCACGGCATGTGAGATATCGATGCGCATGAGCTCGCCGCCATGGTGTTGCTGCAGTTCCGACAACAGCGCCTCGGTTTCGAGCGTCACGCTGTGCGCGACGATGCGCGTACCGTCGGCTACTCGCTGCCAGACCACGCCGAACAGCGCGGTATCGAGACCGCCACCGATGAAAACCGCGTCGGGCTTGTCCAGTCCCGACAACGCTGCCGGCGCGACACCTGCGACGATATTGATCTTATGCGAAAGACCGAATGCTTCGGCATTGGCACGGATGTTGGCGGCACGATCTTCGCGCGCTTCGATTGCGATCGCGCTGCCGCCGGTCAGCGCCCATTCGACCGAGATCGAGCCGGAACCGGCGCCGATGTCCCAGAGCCGCTCGCCCGGCCGCGGCGCCAGCGCCGACAGCGCCAAGGCACGGATCGGCCGCTTGGTGATCTGGCCGTCGTGCCTGAACAAGTCGTCAGCGAGTCCGGATGCGCGCGACAATCCCGTCACTCCATCGGCCTCGATCGCCAGTGCGAGCGGACTGACCGCGTTACCGGCTGCGCAATTTTCCGCCTTGCTCTCCGTGACAGATTCGCGCGACCCGCCCAGCGCCGACAAGATCCACAGTCGAGAAGCGCCAAATCCGCGTGCGGTGAGCCAGCTTGCGAGATCGGGTACCGCCTTGGCGTCACGCATCAGACAAATGATATGGGCACCGCGTGCCAGCATCGGCACCAGCCGCTCGAACGGCGCAGCATGCAACCCGATGCAAACAGTGCTCTCAAGCGGCCAGCCGAGCCGAGCCGCCGCCAGCGAGAAGGTCGACGGCGACGGATGCGCGATCCACTCCTCCGGCTTGAGCTGCGCCGCGAGATTTCCGCCCGCGCCATGCCAGAACGGATCGCCTGAGGCCAGCACCGCGGTCGGCCGCCCCCGGCGCGACAGCACGCAAGATGAATCGAACGGCACCGGCCACGGTTGGCCGCGGCCATCGATGCACGCAAGCCTGAGATGCCGCTCGCCGCCGAACACGGTCTCGGCGCGGGCAAGCGCGTTTCGGCTTGCCTCCGACAGCCCGGCAAGGCCATCTTCGCCGATACCGATGATGGTCAACCAGGGTTCAGCCATGATGCGCGCCCTTCTCTTGGGCGGAACGGGCGATGCCAACGCGCTCGCGGAGGCGCTCGCGCGCGCGCACATCGACGCGATCTATTCCTATGCGGGGCGCACGCAGATTCCGTTGCCTCACGCGCTGCCGACGCGGATCGGCGGTTTCGGCGGCGCTTCGGGTCTCGCGGATTACATTCGACATAAAGGAATCACACATGTCATCGATGCGACGCATCCCTTTGCCGCGGAGATGAGCCGGCACGCGGTCGAAGCCTGCGCAACGACGAACACGCCGCTGATCGCGCTGGAGCGCGCGCCATGGGTGCGCATGGCCGGAGACAACTGGATCGAGGTGACAGACATCGATACCGCGGTCGCCGCCCTGCCCGACGTACCCGCGCGCGTGTTCCTCGCCATCGGCCGGCAACACATCGCGCTGTTCGCAGCAAAACCGCAGCATGCCTACGCACTGCGCTTTGTCGATGCACCCGACGGGGCGCTGCCATTGCCCAATGCCGAAGTGATCGTCTCGCGAGGGCCGTTCACACTTCAAAGCGATCGCAAGCTGATGGTCTCGCGCAGGATCGACATCGTCGTCGCGCGCAATTCCGGCGGCAGCGGCGCGCGCGCCAAGATCGATGCCGCGCGCGAACTCGGCATTCCCGTGATCATGATCGCGCGCCCTGCCCTGCCCGAGCGGCCGCGGGTCGAGAGTGTTGAGGAGGTGATGGCGTGGCTCGGTCATGACGCCCGCCTCGGCGCATAGACCCAGCGCCCGACCTTGCGCGTCGCCGAATTGCCGACAATGACCAGCGTCGCCATGTCGGCCATCTCAGGCCGAGCCTCGGCGAGCGACATGGTTTCGATCCGCTCCCTGGGCGTGGTGACCGCATGCGCAAAGATGATAGTGCGGTCGCCGCAGCCGGCCTCGCGCAAAACATCGAGCGCACGGGCAAACCCTTCCGGTCGGCTCACCGAGCGCGGGTTGTAGATCGCAATCGCGAAGTCGGCTTCAGCCGCAAGCCGCAGGCGTTTCTCGATGACAGGCCACGGCTTCAGATTGTCGGAGAGATTGATGGCGCAGAAATCATGGCCGAGTGGCGCACCGGCCCGCGCCGCCGCGGCCAGCATTGCAGTGACGCCGGGCAGCACGCGGATCGAGAGATCCTGCAATTCGGGCGCGGCTTCCAGCGCCTCGAACACGGCGGCCGCCATCGCGAATACGCCGGGATCGCCGGACGAGACGATCACAACGCTGCGTCCTTCCGCGGCGAGTTTGAGTGCCTCGCCGGCGCGCTGCAGTTCCATGCGGTTGTCGGACGGATGCAGCCGCAAGCCTTCGCGCGCCGGCACCCGCGCGACATAGGGGGCATAGCCGAGTACGTCGGTGGCATCCGCAAGCGCGGCCGACACTTCCGGCGTCACCAGCGCGGCGTCGCCCGGGCCGAGCCCTGCGATGGTGAGCGAGCCGCTCATTCCGCGGCCTCGCGCCGCCGGCCGAGCCGGCCATGCACCAGCACGATCGCGAAATACGGGCAATCCGATACATCGACATCGCGCAGCCGCGCGATGCGCTCGTCCGGCATGGTGCCGCGCTCGATCAGCCAGGCTTCGTCGAGTCGCCCGGCGGTTTCCAGCACGCGGCGGATTTTTGCCAGATTGCGGCCGGTCTTCATGATGACCAGCGCGTCGGCGTTGTGCACGCGCTGCGCCAGCTCGGCTTCCGGCAAGGTACCGGTCAGCACCGTCATGACGTCGTCGCCAAGCGCGATCGGCAGGCCCGCCACGTTCCAGCAACCGGCCATGCCGGGAATGCCGGCGATCACCTCGATCTCCGCGCGGCCCTGCAGCCGCGTATAGAGATGCATGAAGGAACCGTAGAAGAACGGATCGCCTTCGCAGAGCACGACGACGTCAGTCGCGTTCGCGAGTTCGGCAAGCCGCTCGGCCCATTCGTCGTAAAAGGACGCGAGCAGGCACGCATAGTCGTCGCCGCCCGCGTCGAGCTCGGTGGTGACCGGATATTCCATCGGGTATTCACGCGCGCCGGGTGCCAGCATCCCCTCGACAATCGTGCGCGCCTGGCCGGGCCGGCCCTTTTTCCGAAAATAAGCGACATGCGTCGCGGCGCGCACCTCGCGATCGGCGCGGACGCTCATCAGATCGGGATCGCCGGGCCCCAGCCCGCAGCAGATGATCCGTCCCATCATTCGCTCCTGCTCGCGAGCGCATTGACGGCCGCAACCGTGATCGCAGAACCGCCGAGCCGGCCTTCGACCGTGAGCGCCGGCGCGGGTGGCGCGGCCATCAACGCCGCCTTGGATTCGGCGGCGCCGACGAAGCCGACGGGGCAGCCGATGATGGCCGCCGGCCGCGGGCAGCTCGCGTCTTCGAGCATGTTGAGCAGATGGAACAGCGCGGTCGGCGCGTTTCCGATGGCGACAACCGCGCCGTCGAGATGCGGCCGCCACAGTTCCAGTGCCGCCGCCGAGCGCGTGGTCTGCATGGACTGGGCAAGCTGCGGCACGCGCGGGTCATCGAGTGTGCAGATCACTTTATTGTTCGCCGGAAGGCGCGTGCGCGTAACTCCTTCGGAGACCATCCGCGCGTCGCACAGGATCGGCGCGCCCCTCTGGAAGGCGGCGCGCGCAGCGGACGCCATACCGCGCGTGAAGCGGATATGCGCCTCCAGGCCAACGAGGCCGGCGGCATGGATCATGCGCACCACTACCGGCTCTTCATCCGCCGTGAAGCGCGCCAAGTTAGCTTCGCGCCGAATGGTCGCAAAGGATTGCTGGTAAATCGCCGCGCCGTTGGTTTCGAAGGCGTAGGGCATCAGCGCGCTCCCACGAGGGCGCGAACATCCACGATGGTCAGCCCGCGCCTGACGGGAACATCGCGCGGCGAGCCCTCGCGGACAAGATCGAAACCGTTTGGCGTGCCGACCAGAGTGACGTCGGAGGCGCGCGGATGCGCACAGCCCTTGACGCAGCCAGAGACATGAAGGCGCATGTCAGGGGCGAGATGCGGCGCGAGCGATGCGGCAAGTTTGCGTGTTTCGGCGTGCGCCTCCGGACAATCAGGCGCACCGGTGCAAGCCACGACACGCAACAATGGATCGTCGGCGCGCGTGACCAGACCATCGTGCTGCGGCATCTCATGCAGCTCTTCGATGAGGATCATGCGCCATGGTGTCAGACGCAAGCCAGGGCCAAGACCGGCGAGGAAACCCAGTGTGTCACCCTGCATCTGGCCGAAGCCGAGCCCAACCAGCGCGCCGCTGGTATGAATCCCTGGCTTTGGTGGGGCTGCGGCAGGCGCAGGCTTTGCCTCCCCGCTCAATGCGTCAGGCAATCTTGCGAGACCGGCCAGATGTGCCGCCATGCGCCCTCGCCGATCACTCGCGCCGTCGGACGCGACAAACCATTGGGCCAACGCCAGCGCGACGTCGACCGCATCTGTCCTGGTTACAGAGCGTCCTTCCGGCACGCCATCGGCGCGCACGATCAACCCGCCATCCACATCGCGCTCGATCCGGATATCGGCTGATGCCTGCGCGAGCACGCGGCGCGGGCCGCAGTCGACTGCGAAACCGAACTTCTCCGGCAGCCCGAGCTGACGCGATGCCAGCGCGCGCTCCAGCTCAGCCGCAAGGGCATGCGTGTCGTCGCCATCGCTCCAGAACGGAGCAACGACGATATTGCGCTGCACCTCCATGGCCTGATCGCTGTCGACCAATCCAAGGCGATCGAGACCAATCACGAGCGTTTCGTGAGTGTCATCGCGGACACCGCGAATTTGCAAGTTCGCGCGGCTGGTGAGATCGAGCAGCCCGTTGCCGCAGCGCTGCGCGAGTTCCGCGATGCCAACCGCCTGCGCTGCGGTCAGTCTCCCGCCGCGCGGCCGCAGCCGCACGACAAAGCCGTCGCCCGAAAGCATCGGCCGCAGCGCAGACGGACACCAGCCCTTGATCCCGAAGGCCGTCATGACGCCTCCCGCAGCGAGGCCAGGATCGAGTTGCGCCGGGTCACCCAGAGCGACGCTTCATCAAGCCGCCGGAAGCAATCCTCGATCGCCGCCAGCGCCGCCGGATTCTCGCGGCCCAGGAACGCGCGGATGTCGTTATCGCCCAGCGTGGCGTCATAATACAGATCGAACAGATGCGACGGCACGACGCCGGCCAGATGCGCAAACGACGCCATGTGTTCCAGCGTCGCGGCGATCTCGGCGGCGCCGCGGAAACCGTGGCGCATCATGCCTGTTATCCACTTGGGATTGGTAGCGCGCGAGCGCATCACGCGCGAAATCTCCTCGGTGAGCGTTCGTGCGCGCGGCGTACCCGGTCGCGTCGCATCGAGATGATAGAGCGATTTGATCGTGGTGCCGAGACTAGCCGCAGCCGCCGCGGCGCCCGCTTCATGTGCGGCATAATCGGCGGCGAGCAGCAGATCGGTCTCCGGCAAGTCCTGGACATGCACGAAGGTATCGGCCGCGCCGAGTCCGCGCCTCGATGCCGGCGCGGTCAGGTTTCATTTCGCCGTCGGCAGAAAAAGCCCATGACGATGACGCGAGCCACGCCTGCCCCGCCTTGTGACGCGCCTCGCGCGTGAAAACGTCGGCGTATTGCGCCATGCCGGTGCCGTACTGCCCTGGCTTCGGCCCGAACACGCGCGACGCTCGCGCGAGGTAGGGATTCTCCGCGCCCTCGAAGTCGCGCTGCGCCAGTGCATCGGAGGCAGCCTCGAACAGTTGCGCCAATCCCGCGAATACATCGCGGAACAGTCCGGAGATGCGCAGGGTCACGTCGATGCGCGGCCGGCCGAGCATTGCCAGCGGAATGATCTCGAAGCCGATGACGCGGCCCGAGGCGCCGTCCCAGCGCGGCGCGATGCCGGCGAGCTGCAGCGCCATGGCAAATTCCTCGCCCGCGGTGCGCATGGTCGCCGAGCCCCAGAGATCGACCACGAGACCCTTCGGCCAGTCGCCGTGATCCTGCAGATGCCGCCGCAGCAATTCCTCGGCAAGCTTGATGCCCTGCGCATGTGCTGATCGGGTCGGCACGCCGCGCGGATCGACCGCAAACAGATTGCGCCCCGTGGGCAGCACGTCGCTGCGCCCGCGCCAGGGCGAGCCGGCCGGACCCGGCGCGACGCGCTTGTCCCGACAGCGCAGCGAGCAGCGCGCTTCGCTCTTCGTTGCCACAGGCGCCGCGTCCGAACACATGCAGGCCGTCGCCGAACTGGCTTTCCTTCAGATCACAGACAAAGCGGTCAATGCGCGGGATCGCTTCGGCCGGCGCGGCTGTTGTGGCAAGCCCGAGATCGTCTTCGACACCGGCGGTGCGCGCCTCGTCGCGGATCGCGACAACAAGACGCTGCCGCCGCGCGGGATCGAGCCCGTCGGCAGTGGAGTATTCGTCGAGCAATTGCTCGAGCCTGACGATATCTTGCGGGACAGCGCTTGCAGCAAGCGGCGGCGACAGATGGCCGACGGTGACGGCGCCGATGCGGCGCTTGGCCTGCGCGGCTTCGCCGGGGTCGTTGACGATGAAGGGATAGATCACGGGCAGATCGCCGATCAGCGCTTCGGGCCAGCAGGCCTCCGACAGCGCCACCGATTTGCCGGGCAACCATTCCAGCGTGCCATGCGCGCCCATATGGATCAGCGCATCAATGCCTTGCCGGCGGAGCCAGAGATGGAACGCGACATAGCCGTGGCGGGGAATGCGGGAGAGGTCGTGATACTCGGCTGTCGCGGCTCGCGACCTCGCCACGTTCGGGCTGGACGGCGATGATGGCTTTGCCGGAGCGGATCGCTGCGAAATGAAATTCACCGTCCGCGAACCTGCGGGTCACTCTCCGGCGCGCCCCACGCGCTCGCCAGGTTGTCTTGTAGAATTTCGCGGAAGGTGCTTCAGCGCGGCACGATATTCATCGACATGCCACGTAAGTGTGGCGTTGCTGAGCTCGTTGCGCGAGCGACTTGACCGGTTCGACATCGAAGCCGACTTCACCGAGATCGCCGAGCAATGCCTCGGTCGACGCCAGCGCATCCAAACCCACCGCATGCGCGATCTGGTGCGGGCGGCCGGGATAGCTCGACAGCACGACGGCGATTTGCCTGTCATGCGCTGCCGTCGTCGCAAGCTTGTGCCACGCGCACACACGCGCAACGGCCGCATCGATGCGCTCGCGGTCGGGCCGATGCGCGACATGCGCGAATTGCAGATCGCCATCGCGCTCGCCCTGCGATTTGAAGCTGACGACGCCAGCATGCAACCGTCCGTCGACCTCCGGCAGCACCACGTGCATGGCAAGATCGGCTGGAGACAGGCCGCGCAGCGAAGCAGTCCAGTCCTCGCGGCGCGCTGTCGACAGCGCAACCTGGAACACCGGACAGGAGGCGGTCTCGAATGGCGTCGTTCCATCGTCACCCATCGCCGAGAAGGCGGTCGCGTTGACGATCATGGCCGGCGGCCGCTCCGCAAAATGCGCCTTGAGCCAGTCCGCGACGCCAGGCGCTTTCAGCGACGTCGCGAACGCGCCCCAGGCATCGAAGCCCCTCTCTCGCAACGCCGATATCAACGCATCGACCGGGCCGGTATCGGCAGAGGTGAGATAAGAGCGATAAAAAGTCACGAGCGCATGCGGCGTCCCGTTCGGTGGCGGCAACGATACGAGCGCGCCCTTGGCGGGATCGTAGAACCCCATCTCGGAAATCTCGGTCTCGCCGAACACCGGCCCGGCATAGAGTCCCGATGCCAGCGCCAACTGCGCGATCGCGACCTGTGCGGCCACGGCGCCGCCGGCATCGCACAGCACCCTCAATCGTCGAAGCGTCGAGACCGGCACAGTCGAGAGCGCATCGAGCCGCGCATCGTCGCGTCCGTCGGCGGGAAGGACCGCCAGTGCAATGCCGCGCTCTTTTGCGACCTGATGCAGCGCGGTGACGCCATATTGCCAATAGGACTCGCCGCCGATCAGGCGAACCAGAATCCCCTTTGCGCCTGACAGCGTGCGCTCTACATAAGTGTCGACCGAGAGCGGATGGCGCAGCGCGATCAGGTTGGCGAGCCGGAGCGACGGCAGGCTCTTGCGGCCACGCCGCCAGCCGGCGGCGAATGCCGCGAGATCGCTGTCGGAGAACGAGAGTATGATCAAGTCGGCCGGATCCTGACCGAGATCGACGGCTGTCGCGGTCTCCTCCAGACCATGGCTCTCGCGGAAGACGACGTGCATCTTTCTCCGCCTTAAATTCCCAATCCCGCCTTGATGGCGGCCTCGTCGATGTCGCCATGCTCGCCGATCACGACCAAGCTTCGAGCGCCGCGGCGCCGCGCCCCATGGCTTGTCGAACTGATGCCGCACGCGTTCGCCGACCGACTGCACCAGCAGGCGCATCGGTTTGCCCTTGACGGCGAGATAGCCCTTGGCGCGCAGCACATTCTGCTCGCGCGCCAGCCGCGCGATCGAGGCAACCAGTTCGTCGATATCGTTGACTTCAGGCAAATCGATCACGACGGATGCGAAATCGTCATGCTCGTGATCTTCTTCGCCATCGTGATGCGAGGGCCGCGCGGCAAGATCGTCTTCGGCCGCAGCGTTGAGGCCGAGGATCAGCTGCGGATCGATCGCGCCATCGGTCACGGCCAACATCGGAACGGCGCGCGGCGTCTCTGCCGCAATTGCCAGCCTTGCCGCATCGAGCCCGGCCCTCCCCGCGAGGTCGGCCTTGGTCAGCAGCACGATATCGGCGCAGCAGATCTGATCCTCGAACACTTCGGACAGCGGCGTCTCGTGATCGATGCTTTGATCGGCCGCACGCTGCGCGGCGACTGCGTCCGGGTTCGGCGCAAAGCGGCCGGCCGCGACCGCCTCGGCATCGGCGAGTGCAATCACGCCGTCGACGGTGATGCGCGAACGGATCTCCGGCCAGTCGAACGCCTTCAGCAGCGGCTTCGGCAGCGCCAGGCCCGAGGTCTCGATCAGGATGTGATCGGGTCGAACCTTGCGCGCCAGCAAGGTCTGCATGGTCGGAATGAAATCGTCGGCCACGGTGCAGCAGATGCAGCCATTGGCGAGCTCGACGATGTTCTCTTCCGGACAATTGGCGTCGGCGCAGGATTTCAAAATCTCGCCGTCGACGCCCTCGCTGCCGAACTCGTTGACCAGCACCGCGAGCTTGCGGCCGTTCGCATTGGTCATGAGATGCCGGATCAGCGTGGTCTTGCCGGAGCCGAGGAAGCCGGTGATGACGGTGACGGGAATCTTGGCAAGCGAGTTCACTCGGCGGCCTCCGGAAGGGACAAGGGGGGAATGCGCGCCAGCGACTGCTTGCGGAAGATTTCCGGGCGCGAACGCCACGGCACGAGTCCGTCAGGCGCTGCGGCATAGGCGGCGGCGCCGGCGAGAATGTCTTTTGCATTGGATTCCGACATACGACCGTAGACGTAGGCCCAGCGGCCGGGCGCGCTCAGCGCAACTGAACAGCCATTGTTGCAAGCCGAAAGACATTCGACCGGCACGATGGCGACGCCTTCGGGCGCGCCCATCGCCGCGATCGCCTTGTGCAAGCGCGACCCCGGCGGGGGCTCGCCCTCCGGAATGCTCTGCCCTGCGCGGCAGGTGATGCAGACGTGAAGCGTGACGGCCATCGCCCTTCTTTCTCTAGCGGAGGTGCGATGAGGCGGACGAACCCGCGTGGGCTCGTTTCCCCGTCGCGGAACACCCCGTCCGCCGGTCCAAACACAATCCGCTGGCAGGTCTCCCGGCTTGCGGAGCAGGATTTCTCCTTCGATCCCCACCTTCCCGACCCGTTGGGGTCAGTGGCGTCTGAGGATCTCTCCGGTCACGGTCGCGGGGGCGGCTGCTTTAAGGGCTCAAGTCCTTGAACCCTATCGCATTCCCTCTTCGCCTGTCGTAGGACAGGAACCAACGTTGGCGTCACCATTTGCCCGGATGAGCGCCTTGTCAAGCCGAAGGAGTGTTGCGCATGGCTTCCGAACAGGATGTCGCCGAAGATGCCCGGCACGCCGTCAAAATGGCCAAGAAGAAGGCCGCGCGCGATCGGATGATGGCCGAGAAGAGCGGCGAGAAGGGCCTGATCATCGTCCATACCGGTGCCGGCAAGGGCAAGTCGTCATCCGCCTTCGGCATGATCCTGCGCTGTGTCGCGCATGGCTTTCCTTGCGCGGTGGTGCAGTTCATCAAGGGCGCCTGGGACACCGGCGAGCGGCGTTTGCTCACCACCAATTTCGGCGAGCTCTGCCAGTTCTACGCCATGGGCGAAGGTTTTACCTGGGAGACGCAGGATCGCACCCGCGACATCGCGGCCGCGCAAGCCGGATGGGAGAAAGCGAAAGCGCTGATCGCTGATGAAGCCCTGCGCATGGTCGTGCTGGACGAGATCAATATCGCGCTACGCTACGACTATTTGGACATCGACGAAGTCGTCGCGTTCCTGCAAACTTCGAAGCCGCCGTTGACCCATGTCGTGCTCACCGGCCGCAATGCCAAACAGGAGCTGATCGATGCCGCCGACCTCGTCACCGAGATGACGCTGGTCAAGCATCCGTTCCGCTCCGGCATCAAGGCGCAGCCCGGCGTCGAGTTCTAGACGATCGCAATGGCGCGCGCATTGATGATCCAGGGTGCCGGCTCGGACGTGGGCAAATCGCTCATCGTCGCGGGGCTGGCGCGCGCCGCAACGCGCCGCGGATTGCGGGTGATGCCGTTCAAGCCGCAGAACATGTCGAACAATGCAGCCGTGACCGTCGATGGCGGCGAGATCGGACGCGCCCAAGCGCTGCAGGCACAGGCGGCCGGCGTCGAACCGCATACCGACATGAATCCGGTGCTGCTGAAGCCGGAGAGCGATATCGGCGCGCAGGTGATCGTACAGGGCAAGCGCGTCGCGACCCTTCGTGCCCGCGACTATGCGGCGCTAAAGCCGTCGCTGATGCCGGCGGTGCTGGAAAGTTTCGAGCGGCTCAAGGCAAAGTCCGATCTGGTGCTGATCGAGGGCGCCGGCAGCCCGGCCGAAATCAACCTGCGCGCCAACGACATCGCCAATATGGGTTTTGCGCGGCGCGCGAATGTGCCGGTCGTTCTTGTCGGCGACATCGAGCGCGGCGGCGTGATCGCGCAGATGGTCGGCATCAAAACGGTGATCGATCCCGACGATGCCGCCGCCATCGCGGGTTTCATCATCAACAAGTTTCGCGGCGATCCCTCGCTGTTCGACGACGGCTATCGAGCGATCGCCGAGCGCACCGGCTGGCGCGGCTTTGGCGTGCTGCCCTGGTTCGATCGCGCAAGGGAATTGCCGGCGGAGGACGCGCTGGGGCTTGCCGACGCGCGCAAGCCGGGCCGGCGCAAGATCGCGTGTCTCGCGCTGTCGCGGATTGCGAATTTCGACGACCTCGATCCGCTCAAGCTCGAGCCCGATGTCGATCTGATGATGGTGCGATCAGGCGAAGCGATTCCGGGGGATGCCACGCTCGTGATCCTGCCCGGATCGAAATCGACGCGGGGCGATCTCGACTTCCTGCGCAAGCAGGGTTGGGACGTCGATCTCTTTGCGCATGTCCGGCGCGGCGGCCATGTGCTGGGGTTGTGCGGCGGCTATCAGATGCTTGGGAAAAGCATCGCCGACCCCGATGGCATCGAAGGACCTCCCGGCGAAACACCGGGACTTGGGTTGCTCGATGTCACCACGATCATGACGCCGGAAAAGAGCCTGACGCGTATCAAGGCTCGGCATGCCGTGACGAAGCAGCCGATCGAGGCATACGAAATCCATATCGGCCGCACGGAAGGCGACGACTGCGCACGTCCATTTGCTTTCGTCGATGGTGCGCCTGAAGGCGCAGTCTCCGCAGACAGCCGCGTGCAGGGCAGCTATCTGCATGGCCTGTTCGCTTCAGATGCGTTCCGCGGCGCTTACCTGGCGCAGATTGGAATCGCTGCCGCCAATGAAAGCTATGGCGCGAGGGTTCAGGGCGCGCTCGATGCGCTGGCCGATCATTTCGAAGGGCATCTCGACGTCGACGGCCTGCTGACGCTAGCGCGCTGACAGTGCCTCCCCAAGCCTCGTCCACTCAGTCTCCTCACCGGGAAGACCGAGCCGCAGCCAGCTCGGCCTGTCCTTGAAAATACGCGACCAGATGTGCGCGTGAGCGAGTTGCTCCTGCGCGACAGCGGCATTGTCGACATCATAAAGCCGAAACAGCGGCGTGCCGCCGACGACGTCCCAACCCGCCGTTTTTGCCATGCCGTCGAGTCTCTGCGCCTCCGTCTTGAGCCGGGCGCGCGTGGCGTCGACCCAGTCGCGATCGCGCAGCGCTTTCCTGCCAATCTCGATCGCCGCGCCGGAAATCGGCCAAGGCCCCGCCAGCGCGTCGAGCGCGGTGATATCGTCCGCGCTGCCGAGCACGAAGCCGAGCCGCAACCCGGCAAGCCCATAAAACTTGCCGAAGGAGCGCAGCACCAGAAGCCCTGGCCTGCCCGCCTCGGCCGCCAACGAAACTAGCGGGACCGCATCCGCAAAGCTCTCGTCGACGACGAGACGCGACACACGCGAAAGGAGTGCCAGCAGTTTTGCCGGATCGTGCCGCCGTCCATCGGGATTGTTGGGGTTGACCACCACGGCGATATCAGCGCCGGCGAGCGCCTCGATCTCGCCGACGTCATCGACCTGCCAGCCGGCAGCGGTCAGCACCGGCGCAAATTCATTGTAGGTCGGTGCAAGGATGCGGGCGCGGCCGGGCGGCGCGAGTCGTGGCAGCAGCTGGATCGCGGCTTGGGCGCCGGCGACTGCGAGTACCGAAGCCCCGGTCGCGTAGGCATGTCGTGCCGCGTCCTGAAGTGCAGCGATATCGGTTCGCGACGGCAGCGCGCTCCAGTGATGGAGCGCAAGCGCCGGCACCGGATAGGGCTGCCGATTGATGCCGGTCGACAGGTCGATCCAGTCCTCCAGCCGCCCGCCGAAGCGGGCCTGCGCCACATCGAGGTTCCCGCCATGATCCCTGATCATTCGATGTCGAGCCCAAAGGCGAGGAACGCGAGCACTGCGCCGACAGCCAGCATGGCGCGGACGTAAACATCGAGCGCGCGCGAGATATCGGCGGCGGCGGGATCGCGCGCGCTGCCATTGAGCCACGGCTCATCGGCGAGTTCACCATGATAGGCGCGCGGTCCGCACAGCCGCACGCCCAGCGCGCCCGCTATCGCGGCTTCCGGCCAGCCGGCATTGGGGGAGCGATGACGGCGCGCATCTCTCATCATGCAGAGCAGCGCGTCGCGCGGTCCCGGCCCGGTCAACGCAAACAGAAGTCCGGTGAGGCGCGCCGGAATGATATTGGCGACATCGTCGATGCGCGCGGCTGCCCAGCCGAAAGCTTCGTGACGCTCGTTGCGATGGCCGATCATGGAGTCGAGCGTATTGATCGCCTTGTAGCCGGCGATGCCGGGCAGACCGAACAGCGCGCCCCAGAACAGCGGCGCCACTACTCCGTCCGAGGTGTTCTCCGCAAGGCTCTCGATTGCCGCGCGCGCGATGCCGGCTTCGTCGAGCGCGGCAGGATCGCGGCCCACGATCATCGACACGGTTTTGCGCGCAGCATCGATATTTCCTGCAGCAAGGGGGTCGCGCACATCAGCGACATGATCGTGGAGCGAGCGCAGCGCGACAAAGGGCCAGGCCAGCACACCCAGCAATATGACGCCGCGCCAGTCGGATGGCATCGCCACTTGCACGATCCAGCCCACACAAGCGGTCAACGCAATCACGATCAGCGCGACGGCAGCACCGGCCATGCGCCGCATCGCAGGCGTATCCAATGCGCGATTCCAGCGCGCCTCCAGCGCACCGATCAGGCGACCCAGCCAGCTCACGGGATGGCCGATGCGCGCGAACAGCGCGCTGGGCCAACCCAGCACGGCATCGACCGCCATCGCCACCAGCATCGCTCCTGTAAACCCCACTCGCTCGCCTCCGCCCTCCCCTGATGCGGGAGAAAGCTGCGCCATTGCAAGCCCCCCGCCCGTCGATTTAGCGGTTTGCATCGCCGGGGATTGGTGGTTAGTGCAGGGCGGGAGAACGCATGGCGATCATTCTCATCACCGGCGGGGCGCGATCGGGCAAGAGCGTGCGCGCGGAGACGCGTGCCAAAGCGTTTGCGGGCAAGCCGGTCTATATCGCGACCGCCGAGGCGCTCGATGCCGAGATGCGCGAACGCATCGCGGGGCATCGCACGCGGCGCGGCAATGAGTGGATCGAGCACGAAACGCCGTTGGAGCTCGTCCCCGCGCTCAAGGCGACCGACGGCGGCGGTGCGCGGCTGGTGGATTGCCTGACGTTGTGGCTGTCCAATCTCATGCATGCGCAACGCGACTGGTCAAAGGAAACGGAACGGCTTGCCGAGTCGCTTCGCGCGCAAAAAAGTCCGGTCGTGCTGGTTACCAACGAGGTGGGACTTGGTATCGTGCCCGACAATGCGCTGGCGCGACAATATCGCGACGCAGCCGGAGTCATGAACCAGATGATTGCGGCAGCCGCGGATGAAGTCGAGTTCGTGGTCGCGGGTTTGCCTGTTCGGGTGAAGTAACAATGGCCGAGTATGCCGAGACATTGAAGGGCCTGATCGCGGATTTGCGGATCGGCATTTCGCTTTGCACGCGCTTCCCGGTCGGGTCCGCGGCATCGTTCAGCGAAGGCGAGATCGCGCACGCGAGCTGGGCCTTCCCGATCGCGGGAATCCTGGTCGGGCTTGGCGGCGCGTTGGCCTACTGGGTCGCGATCCGCCTCAATGTGGCGCCGATCCCCGCTGCCGCGCTGGCGCTGGCCGCGACGATGGCGCTGACCGGCGCGATGCACGAGGACGGTCTCGCCGATTCCTTCGACGGGATGGGCGGCAAGACCCGTGAGCAGAAGCTCGACATCATGCGCGACAGCCGGATCGGCACGTTCGGCACGCTCGCGCTGGTGGTCACGCTGCTGTTGCGCTGGAGCACGCTGGCCGACATCGCCGAGCCGCGCTATGTCGCAATCGCCCTGGTTTGTGCAAATGCTTCGGCACGCGCCGGCATGACGGCTTTCATGCATCTGGTTCCGCTCGCGCGTCCGGACGGATTGTCGAGCGGCGCCGGACGACCGCCCGGACAATGCGTCGCCGCCGCACTCGCGATCGGAATCTTCTGCCTGCTGTTCGGCTTCGGTGCCAAGGGCGCGATGATATCGCTGCTGTTGCTCGCTGTTGCCGGCGTCATCACCGCCCGCATCGCCGTCAGGCAGATCGGCGGCCAGACCGGCGACGTGCTCGGCGCCTTCGAACAGGTCGGCGAAGCCATTGTCCTGCTGATCGCGGCGTCGCTGTTTTGACGTTTACTCCGGCTTCAGCTTCGCAAAAGCATCGGCGAGATCGACGGTGACCGGCACGGGATCGTCAGGCGCGCCATCCTTCTTCCAGGTCGTCGCCGTCAGCGTGTGAGGCGCGCTAAACTGGAATTTCTCCGACAGCAGCGGCCTCCCATCGATCATTGCGCTGAGATTGGCGAAGCGGTTCGCCTGGACGCCGTAGACCATGGTCGGGTGCGACCATGGCGAATGGCCGCCCGACGATACCAGGCTGTAGACGAAGAACTGGGAATCCGGCGACCACTGGGCCTGGTCGACGTAATAGCCATTGGCGCCGCGCGGCGAAGAATGGTTGTGGGAATTGAGTGTGCTGCCGGCGACCGAGCGGATCACGACCCGGCTTTCCATATCGGGCGTTGCATCCAGGCTGATCTCGGCGGGAAGCACGGTGGCATGCAGTTTCCTGTCGGGCGACGGATGGATTTTCGCCAGAACGATCTGGCAGCTGGTTTCGGGCCGCGGCGTCGGGAGCAAATTATGGCCTTCGCACTGCGGATCGGCCGCCCCCGCATTTTGCGCCAACAGCAAAGATGCGGCAGCCGCCATCGAGATCACAAATCGGTTCATGAAACCCTGCCCTTCAAAATCGAAGACAAGTGTCGTGCAAACACGATATTTTGCAATGATTTTTGCAAATCAGCGGGACGATTTCGGCGAGACCGATGATCAGGGTTGCAAGACGGTCTTGGCTAATTGATCTAGAATGAAGCGGCGCGCAATTTGCGGAATGGCTCTCATGGGCAGGTTGTTGAATCTCCGGGTACGAACGGTGAAGTTTCTCGTTCTGATCGGCTTCATTGCCTCGTCGCCGGCATTTGCGGACGACGATCTCAGGACCGCGCAGCTGCAGCTCACTCTGTCGACGGCACATGACGAGCTCGGCGATGGCTGCCGCCGCATCGACACCATCGATGCGGCGCAACTTGCTCCGGTGTCGCTGCATCGTACCTTCCATGACGATTTCGACGAGCATCCGCTGAAGAGCGGACGCTGGGTGCCGCACTATGCGGGCGGGGCCGCTTGGCCTGATGCGCAATATTGGGGCGGCCAGGGTTCGCAACTGAAGAGGCAGACCAAGCCCAACGGCGAGCAACAGATCTATGTCGATCCCCGCTATGCCGGCCTCGCGCAACAGCCGCTCGGGCTCGATCCCTTCCGCGTGCACAACGGCGTGCTGTCGATCGTGGCGAGCCGCACCCCTCCGGAACTCTTGCCTGTGTTGTTCGGCAATCCCTATGTGTCGGGCATCCTGACCAGCCAGGGATCGTTTGCGCAGAAGCACGGCTATTTCGAAATCCGCGCCAAGATCCCCCACGGCATTGGCGTGTGGCCGGCATTCTGGATGCTCGCCGATGACGGTGGCTGGCCGCCCGAGATCGACGTCATGGAGGGACGCGGGCAACGGCCCGACGATCTCGTGATGACGACACATTGGCGGATTCCGACCACGCAGAAGATCGAGTCCTGCGGTTTCGATTTCCTGCAAGCGGGCGCATCGAACGACTTCCACGATTATGGAGTGCTGTGGACCCAGGACCGGCTGATCTATTTCATCGACCGCAAGCCGGTCTCCGAAATCAAGGTGCCGGTCGGCTATGACGATCCCATGTACATGATCGTCAATCTGGCGATGGGTTCGAAATGGTTCGGCGGGGTCGGCGTGGTCGACGGCGAATCTCCCGAAATGGTCGAATTCGAGATCGACCGGATTTCCGTCTATCAAATCGATCCGTCTTGACCATAATACATCGTGGGTCGAGGACGACCCGAGGGGACGTCAATGCTCGGAAAATTCTCGCGCCGGCACATCATGCAGCTCGCGGGCCTTTCCGGAATCGGCCTGATGTCTCAGCCGGCATGGCCGCAAGGCGCCGCGACACCTTCGCCGGGGCTCGCGCGCTTTCCGAGCGGCTTCATCTGGGGCACGGCGACCTCGGCTTACCAGGTTGAGGGTGCCGTCAACGAAGACGGGCGGGGATTATCGATCTGGGACACCTTCAGCCACACGCCCGGCAAAATCGCCGATCACACCAACGCCGACCGCGCCAACGATCACTATCATCGCTACAAGGAAGACGTCGCGCTGATCAAGGCGCTCGGCGTCAAGGCCTATCGCTTCTCCATCGCCTGGCCACGCATATTCCCCGACGGCGACGGCGCGCCGAACCCGAAGGGCCTCGACTTCTACAATCGCCTGATCGACGAGCTGCTCGCGAACGGCATCGAACCCTTCGCAACGCTCTATCATTGGGACCTGCCGCAATCGCTGCAGGATCGCGGCGGCGGCTGGCAATCGAGCAAGACTTCGGAAGCCTTCGGCAATTACGCCGGCTATGTCACCGAGCGCCTGAGCGACCGGGTCAAGAATTTCTTCACGCTGAACGAGCCCGGCCGCTTCCTGAATTTCGGCTATGGCTGGGCGATCGACGCGCCCGGCCTCAAGCTGTCGACCGGCGAACTGAATCAGGCGCGCCACAATGTCGTGCTCGGCCATGGGCTTGCCGTGCAGGCGATTCGCGCCAAAGCGCGCGCCGGCACCAAGGTCGGCATTGCCGAGAATATCGCGGCCTGCGTGCCCGCAATCGACACGCCCGAGAACGTGCACGCCACCGAGATCGCGACGCGCGAACTGAACGCCGGCATTCTCAGCGTGATCCTGGAAGGCAAATACACCGATCATTTCCTGGAATTTGCCGGCAAGGACGCGCCGAAATTCACCGACGAGGAATTGAAGATCATCGGCGCGCCGAACGATTTCGTCGGCGTCAACATCTATGCGCCGCAGTTCTACATCGTGGCCAAGGACAGCAAGCCCGGCTTCGACGTGGCGCCCTTCCCCGCCTCGTTCCCGCACATGAACTCGGAGTGGCTGCGGGTCGGGCCCGAGACCGCCTACTGGGTGCCGCGCATGGTGGCGAAGGTGTGGGGCGTCGACAACATCTATATCAGCGAGAACGGCACCTCGTCGGAGGACAAGATCGCCGCCGACGGCAAGGTCTACGATCTCGACCGCATCATGTTTTTGCGCAACTATCTGGTCCAGCTGCAGCGCGCCATTGCCGAGGGCGCGCCGGTGCGCGGCTATTTCCTCTGGAGCCTGATGGACAATTTCGAATGGATTTTCGGCTTCGAGAAGCGCTTCGGGCTCTACCGCGTCGACTTCGAGACGCAACAGCGGATTCCGAAACTCAGCGTGTCCTTTTATCGCAATGTCATTGAGAAGAATGCGGTCGGCGCCTGACCATCGGAGCGAGCGGACATGCAGCTGACGCGACGCGATGCACTGGTGCAGACGCTGGCGCTTGCCGGCGCGAGCGCACTGCGGCCCGCATTCGCCGCCGCACCCAAACAGGCGCCGCGCAATCCCGATATCGACGCGATACTGCAAGGCGCCGTCAACGCCCACGAGGTGCCCGGCGTGGTCGCGATGGCGACGACCGATCGCAGCGTGATCTATGAAGGCGCGTTCGGCCTGCGCTGCCTCGGCACGCAGGCAAAGATGTCGGCCGATACCGTGTTTCGCATCGCCTCGATGGTGAAGCTTTTGACATCGGTCGCGGCGATGCAGTTGGTCGAAAGCGGCAAGCTCTCGCTCGACGATCCCGCAGACAAGATCGATCCCGAGCTTGCGACCGCACAGGTGCTCACCGGCTTCGACGCCAAGGGGAACCCACAGCTTCGCCCGCCGCTGCGGCCGATCACGCTGCGTAACCTGCTGACCCACACCTCCGGCTTCAGCTATCCGCTGTGGGACGAGACTGCCAAGCGCTACTACGCGGTCGCCGGCAAGACCAAGGGCCTGCCGCGCCGGCCGCTGTTCTTCGATCCTGACAGCAAATGGTCCTATGGTGGCGGCATCGACAAGGTCGGACGATTGGTGGAGATCGCAAGCGGTGAGCCGCTCGACCGCTACTTCCGCAATCACATCTGTCAGCCGCTGGGAATGAAGGATACCGGATTCGAGATCACGGCAGCCAGCGCGCCCGCGAGGCCAACCTGCATGTCCGCAAAGCCGATGGCACCCTGCTGGCCAAGCCGCTGGAGAAGGCCAACGAGCCGCACTCGCATTCCGGCGGCGGCGGCATCTACTCCACCGCGCCGGATTATCTGATCCTGCTGCAGGCGCTGCTCAACCGCGGCAGTCTCAATGGCGTGCAACTCCTCAAGCCCGAGACCGTGGCGCTGATGTCGAGCAATCAGACCGGCGACATCGAGGCCGGCCACATGAAGACGACGAGCCCGGCGCTGTCGAACGACGTCGACTTCTTCCCCGGCGTGCGGCTGCGCTGGGCGCTCGGCCACATGATCAACCTCGATCCCGTCAAGGACGGCCGCAAGGCCGGCAGTCTGACATGGGCGGGGCTGTACAACACCTATTACTGGATCGATCCGGCGTCGAATGCCGCCGGCGTCATCATGATGCAGGTCCTGCCGTTCGCGGATACGCGCGCGGTCGATCTCTACCGCAAATTCGAGCGCGGCGTTTATCGGGCACTGAAGCCCGTGTAGCTAGATTCGCGTGACGGGCTGGGGCAGCGAGGAGATGTGGTGCACCTGCCGCGCCGTCGTCAGCGCGGCAATGCCGGATGCGACCGCAAAAGCGATGATAAACCCGATCAGGGCGCGTCGAACGGCCATGACGTTGCCTCCCGAGATCATTCTGCAGCCGAGGCGGATATTTCCCTCTCCGGGGAAATCTCCCCGTCCAGCCAATCCTGCTCATGGGCCAAAGCGATCCAGGCCTGCGCCATGCGCCAATAGCGCTTGAACGCCGGCTGATCCTTGGCCCGCTCGGCCAATTGCAGGCAATTTTCAGCGTTTTCCCGATAGATGTCTGACTGCTTCATGCCCTCAAGGTGGGACCCAAAACCGATTCCACAACAGTTGGTTACGCGATCTTAATCGTCATGGGCCGACCCGAGTTCCCGAAAATGAACCGACCCGCAGCGCCCGTCGCGAAATTCTTTCTCCAGGGCATGGAACCGAAGTTCTCCTCGTGAATTGTATGCCTCGGGTCAGACCGGCAGGTTCCAATTTGCTGCATCACCGTGTTCCAGCTTGATCCTTTTGGTTACTGGCGTTCTCATGCCGAGACCCTTTGCGGATTCGGCCTTTTTGACTGGCTGGGGGGAAGATCATGAGCGACCTCGAATCCGGAGCCACATCTCCGGCTCTGCGTCCCGTCCCCAAGCGCAACGGCGCGGGCAAAGCCGACCCAAGTCAGGACCTGCTGCATGCGCTGCAGGCGATGCGCAGCGGCGATTTCTCGGTCCGCATGAGCGGCGACTATCTCGGCATCGACGGCAAGATCGCCGACACTTTCAACGAAATCATCGCGGCCAACGAGCGCATGGCGCAGCAGCTCGAGCGCGTCGGCCAGGTGGTCGGACGCGAAGGCAAGACCCGCCAGCGCGTGAAGTTCGGTCTTGCCTCCGGCTCCTGGGCCGACATGGAAGGCTCCGTCAACACCCTGATCGACGACCTGCTCTGGCCGACACGCGAGGTGACCCGCGCGGTCGCCGCAGTCGCGCA
The DNA here is from genome assembly GCA_963791665.1 of uncultured Alphaproteobacteria bacterium. GTDB lineage: Bacteria > Pseudomonadota > Alphaproteobacteria > Rhizobiales > Xanthobacteraceae > Bradyrhizobium. Next base: position 44,111 of record CAWBTH010000015.1, read on the forward strand.
GGGCGACCTGCTGCAAACCGTGAAACTCGACGTCGATGGCCGCCCGCTGGGCGGCGAATTTTTGCAGTCGGCGACCATCGTCAACACCATGATCAAGCAGCTCAGCGTGTTCACCTCCGAGGTGACGCGCGTGGCGCGCGAGGTCGGCACCGAAGGCAAGCTCGGCGGCCAGGCCCAGGTGCCGGAAGTGACCGGCGTCTGGAAGGATCTGACCGAGAGCGTCAACTCGATGGCCAACAACCTGACCGGCCAGGTCCGCAACATCGCGGAAGTGACGATCGCGGTCGCCAACGGCGACCTGTCGAAGAAGATCACGGTCGACGTGCGCGGCGAAATCCTGCAGCTCAAGGAAGCCATCAACACGATGGTGGACCAGCTGCGCTCCTTCGCCTCCGAAGTGACGCGCGTGGCGCGCGAGGTCGGCACCGACGGCAAGCTCGGCGGACAGGCCATCGTGCCCGGCGTCGCCGGCACCTGGAAGGACCTGACCGACTCCGTGAACGCGATGTGCGGCAATTTGACCGCGCAGGTGCGCAACATCGCCAACGTCACCACCGCCGTGGCGCGCGGCGACTTGTCGCGCAAGATCACGGTCGACGTGCGCGGCGAAATCCTGGAGCTGAAGGACACCATCAACACCATGGTGGACCAGCTCAACTCGTTCGCCTCCGAAGTGACGCGCGTCGCGCGCGAAGTCGGCACCGAAGGCAAGCTCGGCGGCCAGGCGCAGGTGCCCGGCGTCGCCGGCACCTGGAAGGACCTGACCGACAACGTCAACTTCATGGCGTCGAACCTGACCGCGCAGGTCCGCAACATCGCCGACGTCGCGACCGCGATCGCCGGCGGCGACCTGTCGAAGAAGATCACCGTGAACGTGTCGGGCGAAATCCTTCAGCTGAAGGAAACGCTCAACACGATGGTCGACCAGCTCAACGCGTTCGCCGGCGAAGTGACGCGCGTGGCGCGCGAGGTCGGCACCGAAGGCCGGCTCGGCGGCCAGGCCAACGTGCTCGGCGTCGCCGGCACCTGGAAGGACCTGACCGAGAGCGTCAACTCGATGGCGTCGAACCTGACCGCTCAGGTCCGCAACATCGCCGACGTGACGACCGCGGTCGCCAACGGCGACCTGTCGAAGAAGATCACCGTCGACGTGCGCGGCGAAATCCTCGAGCTGAAGGACACCATCAACACCATGGTGGACCAGCTCAACGCCTTCGCCGGCGAAGTGACGCGCGTCGCGCGCGAGGTCGGCACCGAAGGCAAGCTCGGCGGCCAGGCGCAGGTGCGCGGCGTCGCCGGCACCTGGAAGGACTTGACCGACTCCGTCAACTCGATGGCGTCGAACCTCACCGGCCAGGTCCGCAACATCGCCGAGGTCGCGACCGCGGTGGCCAAGGGCGACCTGTCGAAGAAGATCACCGTGAACGTGTCCGGCGAAATCCTTCAGCTGAAGGAAACGCTCAACACCATGGTCGACCAGCTCAACGCCTTCGCCGGCGAAGTGACCCGCGTGGCGCGCGAGGTCGGCACCGACGGCAAGCTCGGCGGCCAGGCCGAAGTGCCCGGCGTCGCCGGCACCTGGAAGGACCTGACCGACTCCGTGAACTCGATGGCCGGCAACCTGACCGCCCAGGTCCGCAACATCGCCGAGGTCGCGACCGCCATCGCCGGCGGCGACCTGTCGCGCAAGATCACGGTCGACGTGCGCGGCGAAATCCTTCAGCTGAAGGAAACGCTGAACACCATGGTCGACCAGCTCAACCGCTTCGCCGGCGAAGTGACGCGCGTGGCGCGCGAGGTCGGCACCGAAGGCCGGCTCGGCGGCCAGGCCAACGTGCCCGGCGTCGCCGGCACCTGGAAGGACCTGACCGACAGCGTCAACTCGATGGCCGGCAACCTGACCGCCCAGGTCCGCAACATCGCCGAAGTGACCACCGCCGTGGCGCGCGGCGACCTGTCGCGCAAGATCACGGTCGACGTGAAGGGCGAAATCCTCGAGCTGAAGAACACCATCAACACCATGGTGGACCAGCTCAACGCCTTCGCCTCGGAAGTGACGCGCGTCGCCCGCGAGGTCGGCACCGAAGGCAAGCTCGGCGGCCAGGCCGAGGTGCCGGAAGTCGCCGGCACCTGGAAGGACCTGACCGACAACGTCAACTTCATGGCGTCGAACCTGACCGCGCAGGTCCGCAACATCGCCGAGGTCGCGACCGCCATCGCCGGCGGCGACCTGTCGAAGAAGATCACCGTGGACGTGCGCGGCGAGATCCTGCTGCTGAAGGAAACCCTCAACACGATGGTGGAGCAGCTGCGCTCCTTCGCGGCCGAAGTGACCCGCGTCGCGCGCGAGGTCGGCACCGAAGGCCGCCTCGGCGGCCAGGCGGTGGTGCCCGGCGTCGGCGGCACCTGGAAGGACCTCACCGACAACGTCAACCTGCTGGCGGCGAACCTGACCACGCAGGTGCGCAACATCGCCGAAGTCACCACCGCGGTGGCGCGCGGCGACCTGTCGCGCAAGATCACCGTCGACGTGAAGGGCGAAATCCTCGAGCTGAAGAACACCATCAACACCATGGTGGACCAGCTCAACGCCTTCGCCGGCGAAGTGACGCGCGTGGCGCGCGAGGTCGGCACCGAAGGCAAGCTCGGCGGCCAGGCGCAGGTGCCCGGCGTCGCCGGCACCTGGAAGGACCTCACCGACACCGTGAACTTCATGGCCGCCAACCTGACCGAGCAGGTGCGCGGCATCGTCAAGGTGGTGACCGCGGTCGCCGACGGCGACCTGAAGCAGAACCTCACCGTGAAATCGAGGGGCGAGGTCGCGGCGCTCGCCGAAACCATCAACAACATGACCGAGACGCTGGCGACCTTCGCCGATCAGGTGACGAGCGTGGCGCGCGAAGTCGGCGTCGAAGGCCGTCTCGGCGGCCAGGCCAACGTGCCCGGCGCTGCCGGCACCTGGAAGGACCTGACCGGCAACGTCAACCTGCTGGCGGCCAACCTGACCTCGCAGGTGCGCGCCATCGCGGAAGTGGCGACCGCCGTGACCAAGGGCGACCTGACGCGCGTCGATCCAGGTCGATGCGCGCGGCGAAGTCGCCGAGCTGAAAGACAACATCAACACGATGATCACCAACCTCCGTCTCACGACGGACGTCAACACCGAGCAGGACTGGCTGAAGACCAACCTCGCCCGCTTCACCAACATGCTGCAGGGCCAGCGTGACCTGACCACCGTCGGCCGGCTTGCTGCTGACCGAGCTCGCGCCGCTGGTGAACGCGCATATGGGCGTGATCTATCAGGTCGACAGCGAGGAGAACCCGCAACTGCGGCTGCTCGCGGCCTATGCCAGCGACGGCGTCTATCCGCATCAGCAGATCGTGCCGATCGGCCAGGGTCTGGTCGGGCAATGCGCCGCGGACGGACGTCACCGGCTGGTCGTCCGACATCCCGTCCGACGCGGTCCCGGTCAGCTCGACGCTGTTGCGCCTGATGCCGAAGAACCTCGTCGTGCTGCCGGTGCTGTTCGAGAACCAGGTCAAGGCGGTCATCGAGCTCGCGTCGCTCAGCCAGTTCACGACCTCGCAGATGGCGTTCCTCGAGCAGCTCACCGATTCCATCGGCATCGTGCTCAACTCGATCGAAGCCACGATGCAGACCGAAGGCCTGCTGAAGCAGTCGCAACAGCTCGCCGGCGAATTGCAGACCCAGCAGCGCGAATTGCAGCAGACCAACGACCAGCTCGAGCAGAAGGCGCAGCAGCTTGCCGAGCGCAACGTCGAAGTCGAGCGCAAGAACCAGGAAATCGAACAGGCCCGCCGCGCGCTCGAGGAAAAGGCGACCGAGCTCGCGCTGACCTCGAAGTACAAGTCGGAATTCCTGGCCAATATGAGCCACGAGCTGCGCACGCCGCTGAACTCGATCCTGATCCTCGGCCAGCAGCTCACCGAAAACCCCGACGGCAACCTCACCGTCAAGCAGGTCGAATTCGCGCGCACCATCCATGGCGCCGGCACCGACCTGCTCAACCTGATCAGCGACATTCTCGACCTGTCCAAGATCGAGTCCGGCACCGTCACGGTCGACGCCGAGGAAATCCTCACCGCCAACCTGCTCGAAACCGTCGGACGTCCGTTCCGGCACGAGGCCGACAACCGCCAGCTCACCTTCACGGTCGATGTCGATCCGAACCTGGCACGCAGCATCGTCACCGACTCCAAGCGCCTGCAGCAGGTGTTGAAGAACCTGCTCTCGAACGCCTTCAAATTCACCGGCGAAGGCGGCGTGCGCCTCAATGTCTCGGGCGCGCTCGGCGGCTGGAGCCCGGATCACCCCGTGCTCAACAGCGCGCCCGCGGTGATCGCCTTCGAGGTGTCGGATACCGGCATCGGCATTCCCTCGGAGAAGCAGAAGCTGATCTTCGAGGCGTTCCAGCAGGCGGATGCCGGCACCAGCCGCAAATATGGCGGCACCGGCCTGGGCCTCGCCATCAGCCGCGAGCTTGCCAACCTGCTCGGCGGCGAAATCCATCTGAAGAGCGCTCCCGGCAAGGGCTCGACCTTCACGCTCTATCTGCCGCTGAAATATTCAGGACCCACGGTGGCGCCACGGATCAGTCCGCCTGCGTCGCAATATGCCGCCGTTCCAGCCCTGCAATCGCCGACGCAGGAACCGCGCATGATCGAGCAATTGCCCGACGACCGGCTCAATCTGGAGCCCGGCGACACCATCCTGCTGATCGTCGAGGACGACCCGCATTATGCGCGCGTGCTGATCGATCTCGCCCGCGACAAGGGTTTCAAGGTGCTGGTCGCCGCGCGCGGCACCGAGGCGCTCGAGCTTGCCAAGCAGTACCAGCCGGCCGCCGTGTCACTCGACGTGTTCCTGCCGGATATGCTGGGCTGGACCGTGCTGAACCAGCTCAAGCACAATCCGCTGACACGTCATATCCCGGTCCAGATCATCACGCTGGACGAGGACCGCCAGCATGCGCTTTCGCGCGGCGCTTTCTCCTTCGTCAACAAGCCGACGACGACGGAAGGCGTGGCTGCGGCGCTGTCGCAGATCAAGGAATACGCCAAGCCGCGCCGCAAGCGGCTGCTGATCGTGGAAGACAATGCCGCCGAGCAGATGAGCATCCGCGAACTGCTCGACCACGACGATATCGAGATCGTCGCCACCGACACCGGCGAAGGCGCACTCACGACCTTGCGCGAGAAACCCTGCGATTGCGTCGTGCTCGATCTGCGACTGCCTGACATGAGCGGATTCGAGGTGCTGGATCGCCTTCGCAACGATGCCTCGCTGTCCAATGTTCCCGTCGTCGTCTTCACGGGACGGGAACTTTCGGCCGAGGAAGACGCGGAACTGCACACCATGGCGCGCAGCATCGTCGTCAAGGGCGTGGAGTCGCCCGAACGCCTGCTCGACGAAACGGCGCTGTTCCTGCATCGCGTGATCACGGAACTTCCGGTCGAGAAGCAGCGCATGCTGGAACGGCTCAACAGTTCCGACGAGGATCTGGTTGGAAAGACCGCGCTTTTGGTCGATGACGACGCCCGCAACATCTTCGCGCTGTCCAGCGTGCTGGAACGGCGCGGCATGAAGGTGTTGACCGCGACGACCGGACACGAGGCGATCGCGCTGGTCGAATCCAATCCGGAAATCTCCGTCGTGCTGATGGACATCATGATGCCCCAAATGGACGGCTACCAGACCATCGGCGTGATCAGGCAGAACCCGGCCTTCCTGCGCCTGCCCATCATCGCGCTGACGGCGAAAGCGATGAAGGGTGACCGCGAGAAATGCCTGGAGGCCGGCGCCTCCGACTATCTGGCCAAGCCTGTCAACACGGAGCAACTGCTCCTTGCCATCCGCATGTGGCTGCATCGCTGATCGGTAGCAAATGATGGACCATGAACAGGTCAACATCCTTCTGGTCGACGACCAGCCGGCAAAATTGCTGGCCTATGAGGTCATCCTGAAGGAGCTTGGCGAGAACCTGATCGTCGCGGCCTCGGGCCGCGAGGCGCTCGAGATCCTGCTCAAGAACGAGATCGCGATCATCCTGGTCGACGTCTGCATGCCCGAGCTCGACGGCTTCGAGCTCGCGGCCATGATCCGCGAGCATCCGCGCTTCCAGAAGACGGCGATGATCTTCATCTCGGCGATCCAGGTTTCCGACATCGACCGCCTGCGCGGCTACGAGATGGGCGCGGTCGATTACGTGCCGGTGCCTGTCGTCCCCGAAGTACTGCGCGCCAAGATCAAGGTGTTCGCCGAGCTCTATCGCAAGACCCGGCAACTGGAGCGGCTCAATGCCGAGCTCGAGGATCGCGTCCGCGCCCGCACCGCCGAGGTGGAAAAGTCGCATGAGCGGCTGCTCGAGAGCGAGCAACGGCGAAGCCTGGCGCTCGCCGCCGGCAAGATGGGGTCGTGGGATTGGGACTGGATCAGCGGCAACTGGCTGTGGGACGAGGGCCAATACCGGATTTTCGGCGTCGACCCCGCAACCTTCACGGTGACGCCGGCCAATGTCGAGCCGCTGCTTTATCCCGACGATATCGACGAGCTCCGCAAGGCGATGGTCCATTTCGAAAAGGGCGCGCGATCCTATGAAACGGAGTTTCGCATCAGGCGGCCCGACGGCGAAGTCCGCTGGTGCGTGGGCACGGCTGCCGCGACGCTCGACGAGGACGAACGCGTGGTGCGGGTCTCTGGCGTCACCATCGACATCACCGAACGCAAGCACGCCGAGGAGCGCCAGAACCTGCTCACCCGCGAGGTCGATCACCGCGCCAAGAACGCGCTGGCGCTGGCGCAGTCGATCGTGCGGCTGACGCGCGCCGACAATGTGAAGACCTATGTCAACGCCGTCGAAGGACGGATCAACGCGCTGGCGCGCGTGCACACGATCCTGTCGCTGTCGAGCTGGCAGGGCGCGGAGATGAGCCGACTCCTGAACGAGGAGCTTGCGCCCTATTCGGTGAGCGACCGTATCCGTCTGACCGGCACCGAGGTGCATTTGCAGCCGGCGACCGCACAGACGCTGGCGCTTGCCCTGCATGAGCTGGTGACGAACTCCGCCAAGTACGGTGCGCTGTCGTCATTGTCCGGGCAGTTGTCGATCGACTGGAAGGTCGACGATGAGACGCTGGCCCTGACCTGGGAGGAGCGTGGCGGCCCCGAGGTGCGCGAGCCGACCTCGCGCGGATTCGGAACACGCAGCCTGATGGCCAGCGTGGAATCCCAGCTCGGCGGACAGGCGGTGTTCGACTGGCGCGCCGAGGGCCTGATCTGCCGGTTGCAGGTCCCGCTCGTGCGCAAGTCGACTGCCTCGGCGGAGCTCAACGGCCGACACGGCGCTGCCGGCGGTCGAGGCTCCGCTGCAGCGCGCGACGGCCTAGCTCAGCTTAAGAACTACCAGTTCCATGACCAGGCGGGAGCCGTCGGATAGGCGGCGTACCCGGGCCGGAGCGGGTCTCGAAGCCCTGTGCTTCCCGCGGCCTTTCGCGCCGAACCTTGGGGCTGAAGCTTGCGGGCTTGCCTCTCGGCAAGGGCGTTGAGACGCCGTTCGTTTCCGCCACCGGCGTCGCGACGGCGGGCTGGCGGAATATTCGCAACGGCCTGAGGCGGAGGGACGATAGTTGGAATGCTCGTGTCGAACACGACCTTCTGCGGCCATCTCTGGGCCGAGCGGATGCGCAGGATTTCCTTGTCGATCGAGGTTGCCTGCGCCTGATCGGCATTGGATACTGTCGTCGGCGCAGCCGGCGCAGTACCAGTTCACGAGGAACAAGCAGCGTAAGGAGCGCGCTCCCGGTAAAAGAAAATATCGGAGCAGGGCACGGCGCGTCGCCTTTTTCAGATGTGTCGCGCCAATACAAGCGGCGCGCGAATGCTTTGTTCCTCGAAACTGGCCTATCGCGATGCCGAGGTCTGCGGTCCGCCCGTGACGCGCCACACCGTGTTGCCGACATCGTCGGCGATCAGCAGCGCGCCTGATTTGTCGACGGCCAGTCCGACCGGCCGGCCTCGTGCCTGTCCGTCATTGTTGAGAAACCCGGTCACGACGTCCTGCGCCTTGCCGCTTGGCTTCCCGTCGGCGAACGGCACGAACACGACCTTGTAACCGTTCAGCACGTCGCGGTTCCAGCTGCCGTGCTCACCGACGAAAGCGCCACCGCGATAGGATTCGGGAAGATTGGTCGCGTTGTAGAACGCCAGGCCGAGCGGCGCGACATGCGAGCTCAGCGCATAGTCCGGCGGAATCGCTTTCGCCACCAGGTCCGGCCGTTGCGGCTTCACGCGGGGATCGACATGCTGGCCGTAGTAGCTGTAGGGCCAGCCGTAGAACGCGCCGTCCTTGACCGACGTCATGTAATCGGGGACGAGATCGGGACCGAGCTCGTCGCGCTCGTTGATGACAGCCCACAGCGCACCGCTCTTCGGCTCGAAGGTCAGGCCGTTCGGATTGCGCAATCCGCTGGCAAAGATGCGGAAGCGGCCGCTGGCGCGATCGACCTCCAGGATGGCGGCGCGGTTCTTCTCAGCCTCCATCCCGTTCTCGGTAATATTGCTGTTCGATCCGACGCCGACATACAGCTTCGAGCCGTCGGGGCTTGCGACAAGGCTCTTGGTCCAGTGGTGATCGATCGGCCCGCCCGGCAACTGCGTCAAAGTCGTGCCCGGCGCGGTGATTTTGGTGTCGCCCTCGTTGTAGGGATACCGGACAATGGCGTCGGTGTTGGCGACATAGAGATCGTTGCCGACCAGCGCGACGCCGAACGGCGAATTGAGATGATCGAGGAAGACGCTCTGGGTGTCCGGCACACCGTCGCCATTGGTGTCGCGCAGCAAGGTGATGCGGTTGCTCGCGCCCGTATTGCCGCCGGAGGTGGCCCAGGAACTCGACATAACCCATCACGATTTCCTTGGGGCGCTTGATCGAAGCTGCCGGCGGCGCCTTCGAATTCCACCACGAGCACGTCGCCATTCGGCAGCACATAGGGCTGACGCGGGTGTTGCAGGCCTGTCGCGAAGGCGTGGATCGAAAGCCCTTGCGCGACAGACGGCGTTTCGTCCTTGTTCTTCCAGCCGACGACGCGGGCAATATGCATCGGCGGCAGCAGATATTGCTGAATTTCGGGGAGCGTCGGGTTCGGACCAATTTGCGCCGTGGGATCGCCACTGCCGTCATTGCAGCCGGCCAGGCACAGTAGCGGTGCGGCGAGCAGAGCAAGCCGCAGCAGGCGTGGATGATGTCGATTTGATTTCATCGTGCCGCTCCCACGCCGTAGCGATAGACCATTGTCCAGCCGAGCCAGCCGGTGACGGGCAGGATCAGGACGGTGATGATGGAAAGGACAAGCCCCACAGGCACCACCGATGTCCACGCATCGCGCGTGTGGATCAACGCGTTGAAAAACGCGACCACGAGGACGAAGAGATTGCCGATCAGATGAAGCCAGGCCGGGCCAAGCGCCCGTATTCCAGGATTTCCCAGAAAGTCGATCAATCCGGCGATCGCGGCGAAAACGCCGATAATGACGCCGACCACCAAAAGCCAGGCGGAGAAATCCGCCCACATGATTTCGGCGCTCACGGCATAGGTGATGTCGGTCAGCAGCGCTCCGATGAAGCAGACGATCGGAACGGAGACCAGCATCGGATGGATCGGATGCCGCGCAACCTGCGCGGTCGGTTGCAGAGTGAGTTCGTGAGCCAAGGCTGCCTCGTATCGCTTCAACTGCCCCGACCATGCAGTTCCAACTGATGCAACCGGGGTCGGTTCCAAAATTTGTGGCGCGTTGAGATTCGACCTTTGGTCCGATCTCACTTCGCTGTGAAGTCGCCAGCGGAACGCGACGCCTTAAAGGCGGCCTCGCGGCGGCCTTTTCGCTTCGGCCTTCAGGCCTTCACTGACAAGGCACTCTTTAGCTTCGACACCGCGCTGTCAGGCGTGGTGAGCACGGGCCGGCCCGTGGCTTCCGCCACCATCGCCGCCGCCGGCGCCATGCTGTATTGCGCCAGCGCCACCACGTCGCAGCCGCGCAAATCCTTCGAGGCTTCCGTCACGATGCGGTCATGCTCGGTGCGGTCGCCGCGATCGAGCGCGGCCATCGCGCCTTCGGCGAGCTTCGTCACGACCTCCACAGACGAAGGAAATTCGCGCGGCATCGACGCCAGTGTCGGCGGGAACGTCGAGAGCAGACCGATCTTGCGGCCTTGTTTCGCCGCCTGCTCGATCATCGCCTCGTTGGGCTTGAGCACCGGCATCGGCGCATGTTCGCGCGCCACCGCCTCGATGCAGGGACCGAACGCCGAGCAAGTGAACAGAATGGCGTCCGACCCGGTCGAGGTCACATAGCGTCCGATGCTCAGGAACCGCTCGGTCATCGCGTCGGTGAGTTTGCCGTCGCGCGCGAGATCAGCCGACAGGCTGTCGTCGAGCAGGTTCATCAGCTTCGCGTCCGGCCATAGCCGCGCAAAGGACGCCTCGATCGGAACGATCGAGTGTTTCAGGGCATGAATGAGTGCGATGCGCATGACAGTCAAAATCGGCGGCGCGGCAAGTGTACCGCGCCGCCGCCTCCGATTACTTGAACGGAATGGCGTACTGCAGGCCGCCCTTGGTCCAGAGCGCGTTCAGACCGCGCTCCAGCTTGAGCGGGCTCGACTTGCCGACATTGCGTTCGAAAATCTCGCCGTAATTGCCGGTCGCCTTGAGCGAGGCCTGCAGCCACTTGTTGTCGAGCCCGAGCCGCGAGCCGAGATCGCCGGAGACGCCGAGCAGGCGCTGGATGCCGGGCGTGGTCGATTTCGCCATCTCGTCGACATTGGCCTGGGTGACGCCGAGCTCTTCGGCCTCGACCAGGCCGTAATGCAGCCAGGCGATGATGTCGCTCCAGACCTCGTCGCCGTTCCGGGTGAACGGTCCGAGCGGCTCCTTGCTGATGGTGATCGGCAGCACGAGATAGTCGGCCGGGTTGGGCGCTGCGGTTGCGACCGAGCCCGCAAGCGCGGAGGCGTCCTGGGTCATGGCGTCGCAACGGCCGCCGAAGAAGGTCTGCTGCATGGTGTCGGGCCGGTCGAACACCAGCGGCTTCCAGTCGATGCCGTTGGCGCGGCCATAGTCGCCGAGCGTCACTTCATGCGTGGTGCCCTGCGCCACGCAGACGGTAGCACCCTTCAAATCCTTCAGCTCCTTGACGCCGGAGTCCTTCTTCACGACAAAACCCTGGCCGTCGTAGAAATTGACCGGTCCCTGCCGCAAACCAAGCGTGGTGCCGCGCAAGAATGTCTGGGTCGAGTTGCGGTAGAGCACGTCGACTTCGCCCGACTGCAGCGCGGTGAAGCGGTTCTGCGCGGTGAGCGAGACATAGCGCACCTTGCTGGCGTCGCCGAGCACGCCGGCAGCGAGCGCCTTGCAGTAGTCGACGTCGAGGCCCTTGAAGTTGCCTTGCGAGTTGGGCGCCGAGAAGCCGGCAAAGCCGGTCGAGACGCCGCACACCAGCGTGCCGCGCTGCTTGACCGCATCCAGTGTCGCGGCCTGTGCGCCCGCGACAGATGCGGCGATCAAACCGGCGGCAATCAATACTCTCTTCATACGCTTCTCCCTCCCTCAGTGATTGATACTACGCAACGCGCTGTCGACAGCCGAACCCAGCCTGTCGACGATCATATCGATATCGTCAGGCGTGGAAATGTAGGGCGGCGCCAGCAACACATGGTCGCCGTGCTTGCCATCCACGGTCCCGCCTGATGGATAGCAGGCTAACCCGCCTTCGAACGCGGCCGCCTTTATCTTTTGGTTGAGTTTCAAGGCCGGATCGAACGGCTTGCGCGTGGCGCGGTCGGCGACCAGTTCGATCGCCTGAAACAGCCCGCGCCCGCGGATGTCGCCGACATGGCGGTGATTGCCGAAACGCTCGGTGAGCCGGCGCTCGAGCTGGCGCCCGCGCTCCTTGACCTGATCGAGCAGCTTTTCGTCGGCGATGATCCGCTGCACCTCCAGCGCCGCGGCGCAGGCGAGCGGATGCGCCAGATAAGTATGGCCGTGCTGGAACGCGCCGGAGCCCTGCCGAATGGTGTCGACCACGCGCGAGGTCGCGAGCATCGCGCCGATCGGCTGATAGCCGCCGCCGAGCCCCTTCGCGATCGCCTGGATGTCGGGGGCAATGCCCTCCTGCTCCCACGCGTTGAGCGTGCCCGTGCGTCCCATGCCGCACATCACCTCATCGAGGATCAGCAGCGCGCCATGCTTGTTGCAGATGTCTCTGATAGCACGGAAGTAGCCCTCCGGCGCGGTCACCGCGCCGCCGGTCGCGCCGACCACAGGCTCGGCGATGAAGGCCGCGACCGTGTCGGGACCGAGCCGCATGAACTCGGCGTCGAGCTCGGCGGCGAGCCGGGCGACGAAATCCTTCTCCGACTCGTCGTCACGCTTCTCGTGATAGGCAAATGCCGGCGTGACATGGCTGAAGGCCGATGACAACAACGGCTGGTAAGGCTCGCGCCGCCAGGTATTGCCGCCTGCCGACAACGCGCCGAGTGTGTTGCCATGATAGCTCTGCTTTCGTGCGATGAAGCGCTGCCGCTGCGGCTGGCCGGCCTCGAGGAAATATTGCCGCGCGATCTTGATCGAGGCCTCGATTGCCTCCGATCCGCCGCTGACGAAATAGACATAGGCCAATCCGCCGGGCTCATGGCCGACCAGTTGCTCGGCGAGCTCTTCCGCAGGCTCGGAGGAGAAGAAGGCGGTGTGCGCGTAGACGAGTTGTTCCGACTGCTTCGCCATCGCCGCGAGCACGCGCGGATGCTGATGGCCGAGGCACGACACCGCAGCACCCCCGGAGGCATCCAGCACCTTGCGGCCGTCCTCGGCGAACAGCCAGACGCCCTCGCCGCCCACGGCTTTCGGCGGCGTCTCGCGCAAGCTTCGATGCAGCACGCGGCTATGAGAGACAGCCATGACGATCAACCTTTCTCCGAAACATATTGCGCGGTCGCAGCGAGCCGCGCTTCGGTTTCTTCCAGACGTCTCCTGGCGCCAGCGCCGCCGAGCGCGAACGTGGCGGCCGCCAGTGACTGCGCGATCGCGATCGCCCCGGTGAGGCTCGGAAAAAATCCGGGCGAAGATGCGGATTCATAGAGCAGCCGATGGTCGGCACCTTCGGCCATCGGCGCACTGACGGAATCCGCAATCGCGATCAGGTCGGCGCGGGCGGCATGCGCGGCGCGCGCCGACTCGACGCTCGCGGCCGAATAGGGTGCGAAGCCGATCACCACGACCGCTTCGCCCGAACGGAACGCGCCGAGGTCGAGATCTTCAGGGCCGGACCCGCCGACCAGTTGCACCTCGTCGGGCCGGAACAGGCGAAGCTGGTAATTGAGCAGTTCGGCGACGCTGCGGCAGCTGCGAAATCCGGCGATCCAGATGCGGCGCGCTGTATGCAGCGCGCGGGCCGCCCGTGCCACCGAATGGGCCGAAATGCGCGACAGGCCGGCGGCGTCGGCGTCCAGCTTGTCGGATATCAGGGACACGTCCGCGTTCGGCCCCTGCCGTCGCCCGCGGGTGCGCCCGGAAAAGGGCGAGGCCTGCGCCGGCCTGCGGGCTTCGGTCAGCGCGGCCCGCAGTTCGTCCCAGCCGGAATAGCCGATCGCCTTGGCAAGGCGGGTAAATGCCGCAGGATCGGCGCCGGCGACCGAAGCAAGCTCTCGCATCGAGCGCGTCGTCGCGTCATAATCGTTGGCGGCGACGAAACGCCCCACCTGCTGCAGCCGGGTCGGCAGCGACGGCAACGCGCTGCACAATTCGTTCAGGGGGGATCGGGCGGGTTGGGCCATGAAACAAATGTTGCATACTTTTGGATTTGGTGCAACATTTGAAACACGCCGCCCGGGATGGCCCTTAAAGGGAAGGATTTGCGTGCCGTGACCATAACGCCGCAAAAACGCCCTCCCCGCCCGCGGATGGAATTTTCGCTGCACAACGACCAGTTCAAGGGACTGCTGTGGCAAGTCCTGGTCATCGGCATCGCCGTTCTCGTCATCCTCTATTTGTGGTCGAACGCCAGCCATAATCTCTCGGTGCGCCGCATCTCGACCGGCTTTACCTTCCTCGGCCGCGAGGCCGGCATGCCGATCTCCGATACCTGGATCGCTTACAGTCCGCGGGACACTTACCTCTGGGCTTTCATCGTCGGCATCGTCAACACGCTGCGCGTCGCCGCGATCGGCATCGTGCTCGCGACCATCCTGGGCACCCTGATCGGCATCGCGCGGCTGTCGACAAACTTTCTGCTGTCGCGCCTCGCCGCGATCTATGTTGAAACGCTGCGCGACATTCCGCTGCTGCTTCAAGTGCTGTTCTGGTACGTGATGATGCAGGGCTTGCCGCCGGCCCGCGGCGCATGGAAACCGGTCGCAGGCGTCTTCCTCTCCAATCGCGGCCTCGTCATTCCAGGCATCCCGCTCGAGGAAGGACAGTTCGCCATCATTGGCCTCGCGGCGCTGGGCCTTGCCGCCTTCTGGTGGATACGGCGCCAGTTGATTGCCAGGCAGGTCGCCGACGGCCAGCCGCGTCTGATCTGGCCCTATGGCGTGCTGCTGGTGATCGTGTTGCCTGCGCTGGTCTCGTGGCTGTCGGGCGTCAGCTGGACCATCTCGATGCCGGAATTGCGCGGCTTCAATTTCGCCGGCGGCTGGATCGTAACGCCGGAATATTTCGCACTGCTGATCGCGCTCGTGACCTACACCTCGGCCTTCATCGCCGAGATCGTGCGCAGCGGCATCCAGGCCGTCCACAAAGGGCAATGGGACGCCTCCCTCGCCTTGGGGATGAAGCGCGGCTTCGTCCTGCAGAAGATCGTGCTGCCGCAGGCGCTGCGCGTGATCATTCCGCCGCTGACCAGCCAGTATCTGAACCTGACCAAGAACTCCTCGCTGGCGGTCGCGATCGGCTATCAGGACATCGTTTCGGTTGCGAACACCACGCTGAACCAGACCGGCCAGGCGATCGAGGCGATCGCGCTGATCATGGCGGTGTTCCTCACCATCTCGCTGAGCATCAGCCTGTTCATGAACTGGTACAATGCGCGCATCGCGCTGACGGAGCGGTGAAGCGATGACCATTCTGACCGACGTTCCGAACAGCCCCCGCCCCACGCGCGTCCGCACCGGCTGGGACGCCAATCCGGTGACGCGCTGGATGCGCGCCAATCTGTTCTCGTCGATCGGCTCGACGATCACGTCGCTGATCCTGTTCGTGGTGCTGGCGAAGGCGATTGTGAACCTCGTGTCGTGGGGCATCCTCAATGCGGTGTGGAGCGTTCCCGGCAGCGACACCAATGCCTGCCGGGCCGCGCGTGGCATCGGGGCCTGCTGGGCGGTGATTCCCGAGAAATACCGCTTCATCCTGTTCGGCACTTATCCCTATGACCAGCAATGGCGGCCGGCACTGGCGGTGCTGGTCTTCATCGCGCTGTTCGTCCTCACGAGCCGGCGCAGCCTCTGGCGCAAGGAACTGGTGCTGATCTGGGCCGGCGCGCTTTCGCTGATCGGCTTGTTGATGTGGGGCGGCGTTCCCGGCCTGCCCTTTGTCTCGCAGGAGCGCTGGGGCGGATTGCCGGTCACATTGGTGCTCGCGACCTTCGGTCTCGCCTTCGGCTTTCCGCTCGGCATTCTGGTCGCGCTCGGCCGCCGCTCCAAACTGCCGGCGATCCGCTCGCTCTGCGTGCTCTATGTCGAATTGATCCGCGGCGTGCCGCTGATCAGCCTGCTGTTCATGGCGAGCGTGATGTTTCCGCTGTTCATGCCCGAAGGCTTCAACATCGACAAGCTGCTGCGCGCGCAGATCGCGATCATCATGTTTGCCGGTGCCTATCTCGCCGAAGTCGTGCGCGGCGGCCTGCAGGCGGTGCCGCGTGGCCAGAGCGAAGCCGCCGAGGCGCTGGGGCTATCCTACTGGCGCAAGAACTGGCTGATCGTGCTGCCGCAGGCGATCCGCCACGTCATCCCGCCGCTGGTCAACACCTTCATTGCCTTCTTCAAGGACACCAGCCTGGTGCTGATCATCGGCCTGTTCGACCTCTTGACGACCGCCAAGACCGCGATCATCGATCCTGCCTGGCAGCCCTTCAGCGTCGAGATCTATCTGTTCGTCGCACTGATCTACTTCATGTTCTGCTTTGCGATGTCGCGCTACAGCCGGCAGCTCGAACAGTCGCGGGCGACGAAATAAGACGCAGCGCTATGCGTTCGCGTAAGGCTTGATGATCTCTTCGCCGAAGCGGGCCAACTCCGATTCGAGATCGTGGATGAACGCCGTCACCGGCAGCGCAACGCGGCCGACGCCGCGCGCGATGCGCTCCTCGACGGCGGCGCGCGGATCGGTGCCCGACGCCGGCAGCGCACCGGGACAGCCCAGGATCAATTCCACCTTCGCAGGATCGCGGCCGGCCTGCTCGGCCGAACGGCGCACGACATCGAGCAACGGCATGGTGTCGACCTGGGCGCCGATCGAGGGGAAGAAGCCGTCACCGAGGCGGCCGGCGCGACGCGCGGCCGCCTCCGAGTGGCCGCCGACGATGATCGGCACTGATTTGGCGACCGGCTTCGGGTTGCAGCTGACCTTGTCGAACTTCACGAACTCGCCCGCGAAGCTGGCGCCGTCGCTCGCCCATAGTGCGCGCATGGCCGCGACATACTCATCGGCGCGCTTGCCGCGCCGCTCGAAGGGAATGCCGAGGGCCTCGAACTCCTCCTTCAGCCAGCCCACCCCGATGCCGAGTTCGATCCGGCCGCCGCTGAGATAATCGAGCGTGGCGACCTCCTTGGCCAGCACCAGCGGGTTGCGTTGCGGCAGGATCATTACGGCCGTCATGAAGCGCAGCCGTGTGGTCGCGGCGGCGACCCAGGTCAGCCAGATCAGCGGATCGGGCAGTTTGGTCGACGGCTTGCCCGGCAATCGGCCGCCCGGCGCATAGGGGTAGACGCTGGTGTAGTTGTCGGGAAACACGACATGCTCGACGGCGAACACGGAATCGAAGCCGGCCGCCTCCGCCACGCGCACCAGACGGCGCGCCGCTTCCGGCTCGTAGAACGTGTTGTTGCCGAAGTGCAGGGCGAATTTCATGGCGGCTCCTTCCAGATTCAAGCGGCGCGTTCGATCGGCGCCTTCTGAGCGCCATCATGGCACGCGGCAGGAGCATCGGCGAGCCGCGTCATGGCAGACCTCCAGTATGCGCCGACACCTGTTCAAGCGACCCGGCGCTTCGTATCCTCAGGGTTCGGGAGGACCAGACGATGAAGCTTGGCCTGTCAATCGGTTATTCCAGCGCGCAGATGAACCTGCCGGTCGCACTCGTGCAGCGCGCAGAAGAGCTCGGTTACGACTCGGTGTGGTCGGCCGAAGCCTATGGCTCGGATGCGATCACGCCGCTCGCCTTCCTCGCCGCCAAAACCAGCCGCATCAAGCTCGGCACCGGCATCATGCAGCTCGCTGCGCGAACGCCGGCCAACGCCGCCATGTCAGCCGCCAGCATCGACGCGATGGCCGGCGGCGGCCGCTTCATCGCAGGCCTCGGCGTCTCCGGACCGCAGATCGTCGAGGGTTGGTACGGCCAGCCCTGGGGCAAGCCGTACTATCGGGTGAAGGACTACGTCACGATCATGCGCAAGATCTTCAAGCGCGAAGGCCCCGTGACGCATGAAGGTCGCGAGATCAGCCTGCCCTACACCGGCGAAGGCTCCGCCGGCCTCGCCAAGCCGCTGAAGTCGATCCTGCACATGAACCCCGATATCCCGATCTATCTCGCCACCGGCGGCGAGGCGATGGTCAAGCTGACGGCCGAAATCGCCGACGGCTGGCTGCCGATGGGCTTCGTGCCGGGCGCGATGGAGGAGTACGGCCCGTGGCTGGAGGAAGGTTTTCGCCGCGCGGGCAACGGCAAAAGCCTGAAGGATTTTACTGTCCAGGCCTCCGTCCATGTCGAGGTCGACAACGATGTGAAGGGCGCGCTGGCGCGCCTCAAGCCTGAAGTGGCGCTCTATGTCGGCGGCATGGGTCACCGCACCAAGAATTTTCACAACGACATCATGGTCCGGCGTGGCTTCGGCGACGCTGCGAACCGCATCCAGGAACTCTACCTCGCCGGCCACAAGGACGAAGCCATCGCCACCGTGCCCGACGAATGGGTTGATCTGAAATCGCTGGTCGGTCCGCCCGCGCGCATCCGCGAACGCTATCGCGCCTGGGAGGACAGCGGCGCGCACTCGCTCAGCGTGCGATCGCGCCAACCCGAGGCCATCGAGGTGATGGCCCAGGCCGCGCGGCTGAACTGACGGAGA
The DNA here is from genome assembly GCA_963791665.1 of uncultured Alphaproteobacteria bacterium. Classification (GTDB taxonomy): domain Bacteria; phylum Pseudomonadota; class Alphaproteobacteria; order Rhizobiales; family Xanthobacteraceae; genus Bradyrhizobium. The sequence continues at coordinate 62,463 of CAWBTH010000015.1, forward strand.
GCGCCATGCGTCCACCCCTTCGCGTCGGCACCGTCTACGATTTCCGCAACACGCCGGAATCCGGCATGGACATGCCGAGCCTGTACGCGGCCATCATGGACCAGGTGGTCATGCTCGACGGCCTCGGCCTCGATCTGGTGTGGTTCACCGAGCACCACTTCCTCGATGACGGCTATTTGCCTTCGTGGGTGCCGATGGCGGGCGCCATCGCCGCACGTACGAAGCGTGTGCGGTTGTCGAGCGACGTCTGCCTGCTGCCATTCAACCATCCCTTGCGGCTGGCCGAGGACCTCGCAGTGCTCGACAATATCAGCAACGGCCGCATCGAGATCGGCGTCGGCATGGGCTATGCGCCACACGAATTTCGCGGCTTCGGCCTGCCCGTTTCACGCCGCGTCTCGCTGACCGACGAAGGCATCGAGGTGCTGCGCCATTGCTTCACAGGTGAGAAGTTCTCCTTCCACGGCAAGCGCTACGATTTCGACGACGTAGTAATCAGGCCGCGCTATGTGCAAGCGGGCGGCCCGCCGCTCTGGATCGCGGCGATGTCCGAGGCGGGCTCGCAACGCGCGGCGCGCTATGACGGCAACTTCCTGCCGCAGGGCGCGCGGGACAAAGTGCTCGATCCCTGGCGCGCGACGCTGAAGGCATCGGGCCGCAATCCCGACACCTATCGCGTCGGCATCATCCGTTCCTGCCTCGTGACCGACGACCGCGAACGCGACTGGCCGGCCGTGCGCGCCGCCGAGCGCTACCGCGGCCAGATTTATCGCAGCTTCAACAAGGACGACAGCGCCGCGGGCGGCGTTTCCGGCAACACGCGCGAGGCCAGCATTCCTCAGACATGGGTGGTCGGCAATGTCGAGCACTGCGTGAAGGAGCTGATAGCCTTCGTGCGCGAATACGGGATCACCGACCTCGTCACCTGGGCAGTCCCGCCGGGCATGCGTCCGGAACAGATGAACAGCAGTCTCGAACGCTTCGTGCGCGACGTGGCGCCGCGCGTGAAAGCCGCAGCAGCGGCCAGCGCATGAGTGTCGCGATTGGCCTCGGCTGTGCAGAGTTTCCGTTTTCCGGCGCGGCGGCATACTGGCGCTGGATCGACATGTGCGAAGCCGGCGGCGTGGATTCAATCTGGCAGACCGACCGGATCGTCAGCCGACAGCCGTTCCTCGAATCAATGACCACGATGGCCGCGTTGGCCGGGCGCACGCGGCGCCTGCGGTTCGGCATGAATGTCGTGTCGCTCACCTTCCGCGATCCCGTGTTGCTCGCCAAGCAATGCGCCACCATCGACGTGCTGTCGGAGGGCCGTCTGCTGCCGGCCTTCGGCATCGGCAGTCCGCTGGGGCCCGAATGGGAGGCGCTTGGGGTCGACACGAAGACGCGGGGCCGCAAGACCGACGAGTGCCTCGAGATCATCCGCCGCCTCTGGCGAGAGGACCAGGTCGATTTCAGCGGCGCGTTCTACAAACTGAAGGGCGTCACCATCCTGCCTAAGCCGGTGCAGGCCGATCTGCCGATGTGGATCGGCGGCTCGACCGACGCCGCGATCCGGCGCACGGCGCGCATCGGCACCGGATGGCAGGCTGGCGGCGACCCGCCGGCCGAGGCCGGTCGCGTCGTGGCCGCGATCAAGGCCGCCGCAAAAGAAGTCGGCCGGTCGATCGACGAAGATCATTACGGCGCCGGCTTTGCGTTCCATTTTGGCAAGCCCGACGCGCCCGGCGTCGCCAAGGCGATGGACAGCTACGCCAAACGCACCGGACGCGACGCCACGCATGCGTTTGCGATCGGCGACGCCGGCGCGATCCTCGCGCGCCTCGGCGAATATGTCGACGCCGGCGTGTCGAAGTTCATCTTGCGGCCGCTCGGCGGCGACGACGATACAATTCTGGCTCAGACCCGTTTGCTGATCGAGCAAGTGCTGCCTCGCGCGGAAGCGCGCTGGCCGAGACGTCCGAAGGTCACCACGACAGATACATAAACCAACAGGGAGAGAACGATGCGTATCGGCGGGCAAATGTTTTTAACGGACTATTCGATGTCGCCGACCGAACTTGCGCGGGCGCTGGAGGAGCGCGGCTTCGACTCGCTCTGGGTGCCCGAACACTCCCACATCCCGATGTCGCGCAAGTCGCCCTTCCCCAGCGGCGGCGATGTGCCGAAGAAGTACTACGACGCGATGGACCCGTTCGTGGTGCTTGGCGCGGCCGCGGTCGTGACCAAAACGCTGCTGCTCGGCACCGGTATTTGCCTCATAGCTCAACGAGATCCAATACAGACCGCCAAGCTGGTGGCCTCGATCGACCAGGTCTCGGGTGGCCGTTTCCTGTTCGGCGTCGGCAACGGCTGGAACGAGGACGAGATGGCCAACCACGGCACCGTCTTCGCAACGCGCCACAAGCTGGCGCGCGAGCGTATCGAGGCCATGAAGGTGATCTGGACCCAGTCAAAGGCCGAGTATCATGGCGAGTTCGTGAACTTCGACCCGATGATGGCCTGGCCGAAGCCGGTCCAGAAGCCGCATCCGCCGATTTTGGTCGGCGGCGCCTTCCCCTACGGCGCGCGGCGGGCGCTGGCCTACGGCGACGGCTGGATGCCTCACCGCACGCGCACGCAATATGCCGATGTGCAGGCCCTGCTGCCGAAGTTTCGCGAGATGGCAGCCGAGGCGGGCCGCGATCTCGCCTCAGTGCCGATCACGCTCTGGGGCGCCAAGGAGGGAAATCTTGACCAGCTCAAGCGCGACCGCGACAATGGTATCTCGCGCGTGGTCGTCAGCCTCGATTCCGCCAAGGCCGATAAGATCTTGCCGGAGCTCGACCGCTGGGCGGATTTGATCCGCCAGCTCGGCAGCTAGACCAACGGCAACACCTCCGCCCTGAACTTTTGCATACCGCCGAGGACTTCATCGACGGTCGATCCACCGAAACCGAAATCGAGGCAGCCGACGCCCACCTCGCGCAGCGCCTTGATGTCGGCGGCAAGCTGCGCCGGCTTGCCGGCGAACAGGCGATGCTCGCCATCACTGGCCTGCGCCGGTGCGGTCTCGCCAAACACCGTGACGCGCAAGGTCAGGCCGACCGCCCTGGGGTCGCGACCGGCCTCAGTGACCATCTTGCGCAGACGCGCCACTTGGGTCTTGAACCGCGTCAGGCTGTCGAGCGGATTCTGCGGGGTTGGTGCCGATCGGGTACCAGGCATCGCCGAGGCGCGCGGTTCGCCGCAATGCCGGACCGCTCTCGCCGCCGACCCAGATCGGTGGATGCGGCTTCTGGACGGGTTTCGGATCGAAACCGATATTGGAGAAACGGACATGCTTGCCGTCGAACCTGGGATCGTCCTTGGTCCAGAGCTCAATGAAGGCGCGCACATATTCGTCGGTCACCGTTCCGCGCGCATCGAAATCCGGTGCATCGATGGCCTCGAACTCCTCGCGCATCCAGCCCGCACCGATGCCGAGCGTCAGCCGGCCACCCGAGAGAACGTCGATAGTCGACAGAATCTTGGCGGTCAGCACGGCCGGCCGATGCGGCACCACCATGACTGATGTCACCAGACGCAGGCGTGTCGTTTTCGCGGCGATCCAGGCGATCTCCGTCAGCTGTTCGTGCCGCTCGCCGCGGGTGCCGCTGGGGAACTCCCCGGAGGCGCTATAGGGATATTCGGCCGCAATTTTGGTCGGAATCACCACATGGTCGCTGAACGTCGCGTAATCGAAGCCCAGCGCCTCGCCGCCGACCACGATCTTCGCAAGATTATCCGCGGTCGACAGGGGGCCGGCGGTCGGTGCGTTGAAGCCGATCTGCATTTGTTGCATCCTTCCTTACGTTGCATCGCGCGCGTCGATGGGACACCATGAGGCCGCCGGGGGTTGGCGGCAAGCGCATCCCGCGACGACAGCTCTGCGGGCGGAGACGAGTGATAATGACGGCCGGTAGACAGACAAGGCGGCGTTTCGATGCGCCGCTGGCCGAGCTGATAGCAGAAGCAGCAGCCTTGCGCGATTCCGCGCACGGCCGGGTGATCTCCTATTCGCGCAAGGTGTTTATCCCGCTGACCAGGCTCTGCCGCGATGTCTGTCATTACTGCACGTTCGCGGAAGTCCCGCGCGCGGGCAAGCCGGTCTACCTGTCGCCCGACGAGGTGCTCGCTATCGCGCGAGCCGGCGCCGCCGCAGGTTGCACCGAAGCGCTGTTCACGCTGGGCGACAAGCCCGAGTTGCGATACCAGGCCGCGCGCGATGCGTTGAAGGCGCTCGGCCACGACACGACGATCTCCTATCTGACTGCGATGTGCGCCCTTGTGCTGCGCGAGACCGGATTGCTGCCGCATGCCAATCCCGGCGTCATGACGCACGAGGAGATCGCTGGCCTGCGCGAGGTGACGGCCAGCCAGGGCATCATGCTGGAGTCGACCAGCGAGCGGCTCTGCGAGCGTGGCGGCGTCCACTATGGTTCGCCCGACAAGCATCCCGCCGTCAGGCTGGAGACCCTGCGTCTGGCCGGCGAACTGAAGGTCCCGTTCACGACCGGCATCCTGATCGGCATCGGCGAAACACGTAGCGAGCGGATCGACGCGCTGGAGGCGATCCGCGACCTGCACGCCGCCCACGGTCATATCCAGGAGGTCATCGTCCAGAATTTTCGGGCCAAGCCCGACACGAAGCTGGCCGACTCCGAGGAACCCGATCTCGACGACCTCTTGTGGACCATCGCTGTGGCGCGTCTGATTCTCGGCCCCGACATGAACATCCAGGCGCCGCCAAATCTGTCGCCCGGCGTCTATCAAAAGCTGATCGATGCGGGACTCAACGACTGGGGCGGCGTCTCGCCGGTCACGCCCGATCATGTCAACCCGGAAGCGCCGTGGCCCGCGATCGCCGAGCTTGCCCGCAAGAGCGCGGACGCCGGCAAGCTCTTGGTGAACCGCTTGGCCGTCTATCCCCCTTACGTGCGCGCCGCCGATAAATGGCTGGCGCCGGAGATTGCTACCCGCGTGCGGCGCATGAGCGACACCCAAGGTTTTGCGCGCGACGACGACTGGGCTCCGGGCAACACCAAACCGCCGCCGGCACCGATGGTACTCGCCCGCAATGTCGACGCTCGTATCACCGGAATTGTAGAGCGTGCCACGTCGGGCGAGCGGCTCGCCGCAAGACGATATCGTGCGCCTGTTCGCGGCGCGCGACGCCGATTACCGCTACGTCACGGAGGCGGCCGACGTGCTGCGCCGCGCGGTCAGTGGCGACGTCGGTGCGTTACGTCGTGAACCGCAACATCAACTACACCAACATTTGCGGCTACCGCTGCAAGTTCTGCGCCTTCTCCAAAGGTCGCACACACGAGGATCTGCGCGGCGCTCCCTATGATCTCGACCTCGAGGAAATTCAGCGCCGCGCCATCGAGGCGTGGGATCGCGGGGCGACGGAAGTGTGCCTGCAAGGCGGCATCCATCCCGACTACACCGGCGCCACCTATGAAGCGATCTGCCGGGCGATCAAGGCTGTTGTCCCCGAGATGCACATCCACGCCTTCTCGGCTCTGGAAGTGACGCAAGGCGCAGCCACGCTCGGAATGACGATCGACGCGTTCCTCGCGAAGCTGAAGGCGGCCGGTCTCGGCACCCTGCCCGGAACCGCGGCCGAAATTCTCGACGACGATGTCCGCGCCGTCATCTGTCCCGACAAGATCAACACCGCGCAATGGCTCGATGTGCAGCGCGCCGCGCACCGGGCGGGACTGCGCACGACCTCGACCATCATGTACGGGCACGTCGAGACCTCGCATTCGTGGGCGAAACATCTGCTCGCGCTGCGCGACTTGCAGGCCGAGACCGGCGGCTTCACCGAGTTCGTGCCGCTGCCCTTCGTGCACATGGAAGCGCCGATGTATCGTCACGGCATGGCGCGCTCCGGCCCGACATTCCGTGAGGCCGTGCTCATGCACTCGGTCGCACGGCTCGCGCTGCATCCGCTGATCCCTGATATCCAGACGTCCTGGGTGAAGATGGGACCGGCAGGCGCCGCAATCTGCTTGAAGTCCGGCGCCAACGATCTCGGCGGCACACTGATGAACGAGAGCATCTCGCGCGCGGCCGGCACGCAGCACGGCCAGGAGTTTCCGCCGCACGACATGGAAGCGCTGATCCGATCCATCGGCCGCGAACCGATGCAACGCGACACGCTCTATCGACAGGTCACGGAAGAGCGTCGTGCGGCATCGATGATCGCGGCCGAGCTGGAGCCCGTCGTACTGACGCCGCCGCGCAAGAGGGCCGCGGTCCACTAAGCGATCCCCCGCGCGGCCAATAGTGCAGGGACGCCAAGCTCATCGAGCAGCGTGCGGGTGCGCGTGCCCTTTGATTGCGGCAGGCGCAGGAAAAGCGCGAGATCGATGGGATGATCGATATCCATGGCGATGCCGGGCTGCCGGATCACCGTCGGTTCGATGCCCTGACGGCGCGCGGCATCGAGATGCGGGACATAGCTGTTGTCGCCGAAACGAAGCGGCACTGATTCCGGCGGCGAGCACACGACCGCATTGGATCCGAGATCGTCATGCGCCGGCGAGATCGTGAAAGACGGCGCGGCGAGATGCGCCGACAGCACCGCGTCGATCTCTCCAGCGCGGACGGCTGGAATATCGCCGGGCATCGTGATCATGCCGCTGCGCCCTTCGTTCGCGAGAAAGCGGCGGCCGGCGTTGACGCTGCCGGTATGTCCATCGCGCGCGCCCTCTGTCAGGATTCGCGCACCGATCCTTTCGCCAATCGCCCTCGCCTGCGGATCAAGCGTGACGATCACAATGCCAGCGAGACGCCGCGAGCCCGCGACCGCGTCGAGCACGTCCGTCAGCATGGTCTCGGCGAGACGACGGCGTTGCGGCGGCGACAGCAAATCCGCCAGCCGATGCTTGGCGTCATCGAACTCTTTGACCGGAATGACCGCCCAGATGTCGCTCATCGCTTTGAGGCCAGCACGTCCGCCGCGTCGAGCGTCACGCGCGCCAGCGTCTCCCGGTCATGCAGGCTTTTCATGAGAGTTTGGGCGACCGTCACGCGCGCGCCGATTTTGTCGACCGCATCGGCATCGGCGTGGTCGACGATATAGCCATCGAGCAGGTCGCCATAACGTGCGGCGACACCGGTGGCGCTCGCCTCAAGGCCGAGTTCGCCCATCATCTTCGCGGTCGGTCCCTTGACGGCCTGCCCGCCGATGATGGGCGACACCGCAACGACCGGCGCGCCGCTCGCCTTGATCGCCTCGCGCATGCCCGGGATCGCCAGGATCGGCTCGATGCTGATGAACGGATTGGACGGACAGACGATCACGGCCCGTACATCGTCCGAGCGCAGTGCCGCCATGATGTCGGCTTGCGGGCGGGCGAGCGCCGCACCCTCGAAGGCCAGCTCATGGACAACAGGCCCGCACTGTTGGCGCACGAAATAATCCTGGAAGTCGATCCAGCCTGCGTCGCCGCGCACGCGGGTACGCACGCGATCATCGCTCATCGGCACCACGCGGGCACCGATGCCGAGGCGCCGGCAAATATCCGATGTCACCTCGGACAGCCTCTCGCCCAGGCGCAGACGGCGGGTGCGCTCGACATGAAGCGCGAGATCGCGATCGCCGAGCCGAAACCAGTCCTCGCCGCCGAGCGCGCCGATTGAGTCCATGAACGACCACGTCTCGTCGCGCCGGCCCCAGCCGGTGACGGGATTGTCGAGACCGGCGAGAACATAGGTCAGCGTGTCGATGTCGGGCGAGATGCTTAAGCCGAGATGCTCGAAATCGTCGCCGGTGTTGGCGACCACGAGCAGTTCGTCGGCCGGCAACACGCGGCTCAGGCCGAGCGCGAGTTTCGCGCCGCCGACCCCGCCGGACAGCGCCACGACAAGTCGCTTGCTCATCGGAACATGTCCTCGGCGGCCGGACGCACCAGCTCGGACGCGGCATTGTCGGGACCGCGCCAGGTCAGACCGCGCACGATCACGACGGGTTGGCCTTCGGCGCCCTGCCCCATCACCAGCGATGCCGCAGCAGCAATTTCGTCCGCATGCCCGGTGATGCTGACCTGAAGCGCGCGGCCGAACAGATCGGGCGAGCCGCGCAAATCCATCAGCGAAGGAAGGCCGGCCGCGCCAATCGCAACGCCGCAGGTGCCGCGCCGCCACGCACGGCCGAAACTGTCGCTGATGATGACGGCCACCGGCACGCCGAACTTTTCCGACAGGCGATTTCTCAATATCGCCGCGCTGCCGTCAGGATCGACCGGCAGCAGCAGTGCGCGCTGGGGCGTCGTCGGGCGAAGCCACATTGGATTGATCGATGCCCGCATTGGCCATCACGAAACCCAGCCGATGCTCGACGATCAGGACGTTTGGCCTTGCCCGCACCACGCGCACCAATTCCGACAGGATCAGTTCGACGAGGCGCGGATCTTTCTGGATTTTGGCGGCGAGCTCGATCGCCTCGGCGGAGGGCTCGACGGTCGCGAGATCGACCATGCGCCCTTCGGCCTTGGACACGATCTTCTGCGTCAGCACAAAGACGTCGCCAGCGCGTGGCACGATCCCTCCGCGCGCCAGCCCCTCGGCGATCAAGGCGACGAGATCGTCGCCCTTGGCTACCCGTGGAATGCCGGGGACGGCGAGCATCTCGACGGCGCTGCTACTTGTCATCGACCGGTCTCGTGCACTCAACCGAACCGCTTGCGCAGCCGCGGCAGCACGTGCTCGCCATAGAGCTTCAGGAAGCGCGCCTGGTCCGGTCCCGGCGCGTGGAACACCAGATGGCGAAAACCAAGACCGACATAATAACCGATCCGCTCGACATGCTCGTCGGCGTCGGAGGAGACGATCCATCGGCTGGCAGCGCGCTCCAGCGGCAGCGAGTCGGCGAGGCGCTGCATCTCGACGGGGTCCTCGACCGTCATCTTCTCCTCCGGCGTCAGCGCCAGCGCCGCCCAGTGCCGCGTGTCTTCGAGCGCACGCGCCTTGTCGGTATCGAACGACACCTTGACCTCGATCATGCGATCATATGGCCGCGACGGATTCTCCGACGCAGCTAAGCCCTCGGCGACCTTCGGCAACAACGTCTCGGTGTAGAGCTCCGGCTTCTTGCCGCTGGTGCAGATGAACCCTTCCGCGGAGCGGCCGGCGTAACGCGCCACCAGCGCACCCGCGGCTGCGACGTAGATCGGCAGCGGCGTGTCGGGGCGATCATAGATCGTCGCCTTCTCGGTCTTGTAGTACTGGCCTTCGAAGCTGACTCGCTCCTGCGTCCAGAGCGCCCGGATCAGCGTGACGGCTTCACGCAGACGCGCGAAGCGCTCCTTGAATTCGGGCCAGGGCTGGCCCGTCGAAGGCACTTCGTTCAGTCCTTCGCCGGTGCCGATGCCAAGCACGACGCGGCCGGGGAACATCGCGCCCATGGTGCCGAACGCTTGCGCCACGATGGACGGATGGTAGCGGAATGTCGGCGTCAGCACGCTGGTGCCCATGACCACGCGCGAGGTCTTGGCGCCCAGCGCACCCAGCCATGTCAGCGAGAACGGCGCATGGCCGTCGACATGCTTCCATGGTTGAAAATGGTCGCTGATGAAAACGGAATCGAAGCCGACTTCTTCGGCAAGACACGAGAAGCCCAGCAACTTGCCCGGCGCGAACTGCTCTGCGGAGGCCTTGTATCCGAGCTTGATCAACGCAATTCTCCTGTGCGGCCGGTCCGATGCCATGATGGTACCGCCAGCGGAAATCTATAGACTAGCGGCAAGGTGACAACCACCCAAAGCGAGGAAGCGACCATGCATCTCGGACTTGCCCTGCCCTTCGGCGACATCGGTGGCGATGGCGCGACCGTGCGCGAATTCGCCGAACTCGCCGAGGCCGAAGGTTACGACGGCCTGACCCTCGCCGACCACGTGCTCGGCGGCAACCCGGCCAACCCCGCCAGCGGCCGTGCGGGTGGGCTCGGCCTGTTCCACGACCCCTTCGTGGCATTCGGCTTCATCGCCGCCTGCACGAAAAAGGTCGAGCTCTCCACCCAGGTGCTGATCCTCGCGCAGCGCCAGACCGTGCTGGTTGCCAAGCAGGCCGCCAGTCTCGACGTGCTCTCCGGCGGCCGCTTCCGGTTCGGCGTCGGCGTCGGCTGGAACGAGATGGAATTCGTCGGCCTCAACGAAAACTTCCACAACAGGGGCAAGCGGTCCGAGGAACAGGTGCAAGTGATGAAAGCGCTGTGGGCCGATCCCTACGTCACGTTCGACGGCAAGTGGCACCGCCTCCCCGACGCCGGCATCAATCCACGGCCGCCAAGCCGCAAAATTCCGCTGTGGTTCGGCGGTCATATGGACGTGACCTTGCAGCGGATCGCCAAGTGGGGCGACGGCTGGATGATGCTGTCCGAACCGCCGGGCCCCAAGGCGGTCGCGGAGTTCGACAAGCTGCGCCGCCTGGTGGAAGCCGAGGGGCGCGATCCCGCCTCGGTCGGCCTCGAAGTCTGGACCTCGACCGGCACAGGCGCCGAGAAGGACTGGCGCGAGGACATCAGCTTCTGGAAGAAGGCCGGTGTCACCCATGTGACGCTGCACAATACGTTCGGCGGCTATCATCACAAGCGCATGGCCGGCCGCAGCATGAGCGACCATGTCGATGCCATGCGCCGTTACCGCAACGCCGTCGCCGATTTGCTTTGAGGAAAGCATCTCAAGTATCGGCGAGCGCGGCCAGCATGCGGTCGCGGGCGGCGAAATCGCCGTCGGCGTGGACCGGCTGCAGACAAACGTGGGTGGCGCCGGCCGCAAAATGCGCGCGCAGGCCGCGCTTGATCGCTTCAGTGTCGCCCCACAGCACCATCGCATCGATGAAGCGGTCGCTGCCGCCGTCGGCGAGCTCCGCCTCGGTGAAACCCTGGCGCAGCCAGCTGTTGCGATAGTTCGGCAGCACCATATAGCGCGACAATTCCTTGCGCCCGAGCGCGCGCGCCTTGGCGGGATCGGTCTCGAGCGTGACTTTCTGTTCCACCGCGAGCCATTTCGACGGCCCGAGGATGGCGGCGGCCTGGGCCGTATGCCCCGGCGTCACATTGTAAGGGACAGCGCCACGCGACTTGGCACCGCTCAGCGCCAGCATCTTCGGTCCCAGCGCTGCAACCACAACCGGCAGTTCGCCGGCCGCCGCGGATTTGTTGATGCCGTCGAGATAGGCGTTCATCGCCGCCAACGGCTTGTCGTAACGATGACCGCGCAGGCCCTCGACCATCGGAATATGGCTGACGCCGAGACCGAGAATGAAGCGGTTACCGTAGAGCGCGTTCAGCGAGACCATGGCGCGCTGCGCCGTGTAGGAATCGCGTGCATAGATGTTGGCGATCGAACTGCCGATCGCGAGCTTCTCGCTGCACGACAGCAGCCAGGCCGCCAGCGACATCGACTCGTAGCCCCGCGATTCCGGATACCACAGCGCCGAATAGCCGCTGTTCTCGACTGTGCGCACGAAATCGCGCAGTTGCGACCCGTCGAGTTTGTCGGTGGAGTACCACACGCCGAGGCGTCCGAGTTTCATGGCTGATGTCTCCGGTTGAAGCTGAGTGCGCGCAGGCTGCGTCAGTCCAGGGGCACGTTGAGTTTCGTACCTTTGGTGATGATGCCTCCACGGTTGCCGATCTCGATCGAACCATAGCGCTGTTTGAAGCAATCCGGCAGCGGCCGATCGCCTTGCATGGACAGCCAAAGCCGCAACAAATGCCGCTTCTGGTTCGCGTCCGGCCAGTCGCGAAACCCCGTACGGTCATGCAGCAAGGCGTGATTGTAGACAAACTGCATGTCACCCGGTTGGAGCTGCATACCGAGATGGAGGCTGGGGTCATTGGCGAGCTTATCGAACAGATCGAGTGCCTGGACGTGAGCTTGTGTCAATCTCAACGCATCGGGAAAGCGCTGTGCACTATCGATATACTGGCGCTGATAGAAGCCGGTCAGGAATCCCGCATGCCAATTCAGCACCGGGATTTCGAGATATGGCTTCTCGCCCTCCGGCACCTCGCCGCGCCGATCCGTTGCGATCGGATCGAACAGCAGGGCGGCAAGATCCGGATGCATCCGCAACATCTCGTTGTAAATCGTCGTCGTGCTGACGAGCAGGGATTTGCCTCCCTCCATCGCCTCGCGAATACAGAGTAGCCCGACCACGTCGGAAGAATCCGTGTGGAAGGTTTGTCGTTCCGACGTCTGGTAAATGCGGGTGTTCGGGTTGTTCGCATCGGCGCCGATGTCGCGGACATGACCGAGAATATGGCCGGCGGCGTTTTGGGATCGTGGCCGATCCGAGATGCGCACCGACACCGCAAAAGATCGTGGCGGCGAATTTCTGGCTGTAGTTTGCCACCGGAAGGCCGCGTATGAGCTCGAAGCCAATGCCGTTGATCAGTTTGTTGCGGAGCTTCTCGAGGTAGACACTGAGGCGGGGCAGCGGAAACCTGTCCCTGGTGATCCCTGCGATTTCATCATTGGCGGCGAGGTATGATTTGGCTGCGTCCTCGAGCTCGGCAACCTCGGCGGCGTCAAGCAATGTCAGCCAGCGCTCCGGATCGGCCCCTATCTCCTCACCTCGCCATGCCGATGGAATGTCGATTTCTCCAGGAGGGCGATCTACGCCAGGAAGGCGTCCGAGCTTCATATCCGATGTCTCCGTTGAAGGGCCAGGTCCCATCAGGCTGCGATTCCCAAAATGGTGCGCCTGGCGCGCGCGACGCCTTCGGACTGGATGTCGCGCGCGAGCTGGCGCAGGCGCTCGCGATCGGCGTCGGTCTTGACCGCGATCGAGAACTCGCAATTGGTGACCACGCCGCCATAGCGGTCGCAAAGCTTGCGGCCGATCTCGTCCCAGGTCGCGATCGTCACGAACGTGTGCAGGACGTCGTCGTTGATGTGTTGAGGCATCTCTTCCCAGCGCTGCGCCCGCGACAGCAGTTTCAGCCGGTCGGCGAGATCGCCCAGACCGAGATGGTCGAACGCGGCGCGATATTGCGGCGTGGAGGCATAGAAAGCGATTCGCGCCCGCGCGTCGCGCACCTTGGGCACGAGCTCCGCCTCGTTGGCGGCGGTTGCGACCAGCGGCTTCATGCAGACCTGGAAACGATCCAGCGGGCGACCCGTCTTGGCCGCACCCGCCCGCACCGCCGGCAGCATCACCTTCTCGATATAGGATGGCGTGCACACCGGATGCGGGCGGATGCCCTCGGCGACTTCGCCCGCCGCCCGACACATGATCGAGTTCACCGCCGCGAGATGGATGGGGATGCCGGGATGCTCGATCGGTCCGGGATTGAACAACGGCACCATCAGATTGATGTTGTAGTGCGGACCCCTGACGTCGAGCGGCGTGCCGTTCTGCCAGCAATCCCAGACCGCGCGAACCGCGCTGACATATTCGCGCATCCACGGCCCGGCCGGTGTCCAGGGCATGCCGAAACGCCGCTCGATATGCGCCTTCACCTGGGTGCCGAGGCCGAGCGTGAAGCGGCCGCGCGACAGTTTTTGCAGCGTCCAGGCGCTCATCGCGGTCACGGTCGGACTGCGCGGAAAGGCGATCGCGACCGACGTGCCGAGCTTCAGTGTCCGCGTCGTCTGGGCCGCCAGCGCCAGCAGGATGAACGGATCGTCTTTGGTTTCCTCGACCACCAAGCCGTCGTAGCCGATCTCTTCCAGCAGACGCGCGTCGGGACCGATCGAATGGAGGTCGAGCGGGATTTCCGGCGCGCGCAGGCCGGGGTCGACCTTGCCCAGCGGCAGCAGCGTTTCAAGCAGCACGTCGTCACTCCGCGATGAACGGCTGCACTCTATCACGCGAAAGTTTTGGGCCAAGCCGTCCAGCGCTGGTCGCAATGACGAGGACGCACCTCCGCATTCCCGCGGCGCGTATCGCACCCGGGCTTTGCAAGAAATCCGTGTCCCTCGAAACGAGAGGGCGCAGGGAATGCCGGGCGCTGGCGCACCCGCAGCCTCGTGGGCAGAAAAGGGTAGGCGGCCCACAAGCGTAGTCACTACAGGTCGCCGACACGATCCGGCATTCCCTGCACGATGGTTCTTTTCGGCTGCTCCGTGCTCTCCCCGGTGTATCGGGCTTGATAGCCACCGTCGCGAGTGGATCATCTCCATTCGCTTGACCCCAGCGTCGAGGGGACAGGACCACACGGCTTGACCGTCCGCCTCTGGCGCACATCGTCTGCGCACCGGAAGCGTCCATCGCATCCCGCCCAACGTATCGTGACGATTGGCCGAACGTCCCTCTGTAGCGGGGCGGGATGGCATCGTTATCTCATAACTTCCGTATTTCGGAAAGAGATATATTTTTACGAGGCGTGCTTGAACTCGTCGGGCAAAACAGGCGGCGGGTTTTAGGGGATTGCCCGACGGGCAACCAGGATGGCGCACCGCCTTCTGTCTCTGGTATCATGTCGAGATGCGTAAGACGCAGAACGTATCGCCAGGCAGAAGAACGCAAATGGCAAAGAAACTTCCACCGATAACCCCGGGGAAATCCTGCGAGAGGAATTTCTCGTTCCACTCAGGCTGACGCCTTACGCGGTCGCGGCAGCGCTGCACGTGCCGCGCACCCGGATCGAACGCCTCGCGCGCGAAGAAAAACCCGTGACCGCCGACACCGCGCTGAGGCTGGGCAAGTTTTTCAAGACCGGCGCGGCGTTCTGGATGAACATGCAGGCACGCTTCGATCTCGAAACGGCTGAAGACGCGCTCGCACCGCAGATCAGGAAGATTGCATCCTACGAGGCGGTATGAGGCAGGCCGCGATCAGCCCCTCACCCGCTTCATGGTCATGGCGTGACGGAAGCGCGACGCGGGGTGCGTGTTGATCGCCACTTGCGCGACCTTGCCGGTCGCAAGCCTGTAGGTGCGCTGCACTTCGAGCGCGGTGGCGCCCGCCTTCACTTTGAGACCGCCGGCCAGCGTTGGCGAAATCAGCGCGGCGGCGATCTCCTGGTGCACTTCGACGATGCTCTGGCCGAACAGATCCTCGATCAAATGGAAGATCGGACCGCGGTGGCGCTCCAGCAGCCGCCCGACCGCGGCGAACTCCCTGTTGATGTAGACCTCGGTCCAGCACACCGGCCATTCGCTGCCCTCGGTGTGGCGGAAGCCGCGCACCGCGAGCCATTGCTCGCCGCGCGCGATGGCTGTCCGCGCGGACAACTTGTCGTCGATCTCGATCATCTCGATGGTATCGATCGCAAAACGGACGCCGGTCGCGAATGCCACGAGATCGTTGATCGACATCACCTCGTGCACAAAGGACTCGGAGGGTCGCGGCGGCACAACGGTGGTCCCTGCACCCTGGCGAGAAGATACCAGGCTGTCCTCCCGCAACCGCCGCAACGCTTCGCGCACGGTGTAGCGGCTGACCGAGAAGCGATCGCACAGCTCTTCTTCTGTCGGCAATTGCGAGCCGACGGGATAGACGCCGCTGACGATCTCGTCCTTCAGCGCGCGCACGACCTGCATATAGAGCGGATCGTCGGACCTGGCGCCGACCGGCGCACGCGCAGACGGCCTCGCTTTGGGCGAGGCAGCGCGGCGTGGTCTGGGTTCAGTCTTCGACACCATGACCTCGCTTGGCGACCAACGCGGTTCGTTCGAAGCTGATGAACTGCGTGCCATCCGCCTTCTTGCCGATCGTCCTTACCGTAACGACGCCCTGCCCCGGCCTTGAAGCCGACTCGCGCTTCGCCAGCACTTCGGATTCGGCATAGATCGTATCGCCGACGAACACCGGGGCGGTCAGCTTGATGTCGTTCCAGCCGAGATTGCCGATCGCCTTCTGGCTGATGTCGCTCACGCTCATGCCGACCACCATCGACAAAGTGAGACAGCTGTTGACCAGCGGCCGCTTGAACTCCGACTTCGCGGCGTATTCCTTGTCGAAATGCAGAGGATGCTGGTTCATCGTGATCAGGGTGAACCAGGTGTTGTCGCTCTCGGTGATGGTGCGGCCAGGCCGGTGCTCATAGACATCGCCGACGGTGAAATCGTCGTAGTAGCGGCCAAAACTTTCGCGATAGCGCTGGGGGCCGATCTGGTCGTGACCTTGCATCGCCCTATCCTCTCCTCAAGAACGGAAGACGTGTGTTCGCCAAGCGCGGGCTCCCGCAGCACGGGCTCGGCCGGCTCATGGCGGAAACGGATCGGCGGCCCGACATGAGTGCGGCCCGCCTCGTCGCGGCGGATCATGCCGCGCTCGATCAGCACCGGATGGGCAAACGCTTCCGGCAGCGTGTTGACGCGGCCGAAGCAGACGTCGAGCTTCGCCAGCTCGGCCTGCCACTCGGCCAGCGTCTTCTTGCGGAATTCGCCAGCGAGCAAGTCCATCACCGGCTGCTGATGCGGACCGGGTCCGCGCAGGCAAACGTCCGCAAGTTCGGGCCGGCCGAACGCACCCAGCAGATTGTGGATGAATTTCGCCTCCTGCCCCGCAAGCACGAGATGGCGGCCGTCCTTCGTCTCATAGGGCCGGTAAAACGCCGCGCCGCCCGTGGTGCGTTCATGCGCCGGGGTCGGCTGGCGATCCTCGGCGAAGGTCGGCCCCAATATGTTGAGCATGCCGCCGACGGTGACGCTGTGCATGCTGATGTCGATGTAATCGCCGAGGCCGGTCGTCTCGCGCCGAAGCAGCGCCATCAGCACGCCGGACAGGCCCTGCAAACCCGCCAGCACATCCGCGACAGGAATGCCCGGCATGGCCGGCTTGCCATCGCCGCCGAGCGTCATGCTGACAAGCCCGCTCTCGGCCTGCAGCGCGAGATCGTGCGCGGGCCGGCCGCGCCACGCGCTGTCCTGCCCGAACGCGCTGATCGCGCAATAGACGATGCGCGGGTTGCGCGCGCGAACCGCGTCGTAACCGACACCGAGCCGGTCGACCGCGCCGGGCCGGAACGATTCCACGAACACGTCGGCGGTCTCGCACAGCGTCAGCAAGGCTTCGCGCTGCGACGCGTCCTTGAGATCGACCACGACGCTCTTTTTGCCGCGATTGAGATTGCGGAAGAACACCGTGCTCGATCCGTCCGAAAGGCCGATGTGGCGACCGGGATCGCCCTCGCCCGGCGGTTCGATCTTGATCACTTCGGCGCCGTGATCGGCCATCGCCAGCGTCAGATAAGGTCCCGGCAGGAACACCGAGAGATCGATGACGCGGATGCCTTCGAGCTTCATGATCAGCCGGCGCGCTCGGTGGCGCGCGTCTCCCCGACATAGGCGGCGGTATCGGCGCCATAAGCCGAGCACGGCGTCTGCGACAGCCGCTCGCCGTCGATCTTGATCGGGTTGGACAGCACGCGCATGCGCGGGCTTTGCGGGATGGCGCGATGGTATGGATCATCTCCGTCGACTGCAGGAACGGACTGTCCAGCGCCTGCGGCAGTTCGAGCACCGGCGCGATCGGCAGCACACCGTTCAGCTTTTTCAGCCAGAACGCGGTCGATTGCTTCTTCATTTCGCCGTCGATCGCCTCCATCAGCGCGTCGCGATTGGCCTGCCGCAGGGCCGGTGTCGTAAAACGCGGATCGGACGCGAGCTCGGTCCGGCCGATCGCCGACAGCAACTCGCCAAAGAACTTGTCGGTCATGCACATGATGAAGACCCAGCCGTCCGAGGTCGGAAAGGTTTGCACCGGAGCAACCGAAAAATGCGCGCTGCGCGGCTGCCGCGTCGAGACGAGGCCGTCGTTGAGGTACCAGGTCGCGACATAGCCGAGCTGATGCAGTGCGACGTCGAGCAGACAGGTGTCGACGTCGCAGCCCTTGCCGGTCGATCGCGCCTGGATCACGGCCGACAGCAACCCGACCGCCATCGTCAGACCGGTGGTCTGGTCGATCATCGAGGGCGCGCCGATACGGGATGGCGGACCATCGGGTTCGCCGGTCAAATCCATCAGGCCGGATTCGGCCTGCATCAAATAGTCATAGCCCGGCCAGGAGGCACGCTCGTTGTCACGACCATAGGCCGACACATGCACGCAGACCAGTTTCGGATTGCTGGCGGACAGCGTCTTGTAGTCGAGCCCCATCTTCGCCGGCAGGTCGCCGCGCAGATTGTTGACCACCGCATCGGCCGTCGCAATCAGTTTGCCCAGCGCCGCCTTGCCCTCGGCCGAACGCAGGTCGATCGCGACGCTCTTCTTGTTGATGTTGAAGGCCTGGAAATACTCGCTGTCATTGGCCCCTAGAAAATAAGGCCCGGTCTTGCGGGCGGGATCTCCATTGATGGCGGCATTCTCGATCTTGATGACCTCGGCGCCGAGATCGGCGAGCAGCATCGTACCGTACGGCGCGGCCCCGAATTGCTCCACCGAAACGATGCGCACGCCCTGAAGTGGCTTCATGCCGCGGGATTCCTCTTGATGAATTGCCGGGAGATGATGATGCGCTGCATCTCGTTGGTGCCCTCGCCGATGCAGGTCAGCGGCGCGTCGCGGTACAGCCGCTCGATGTCGAACTCCCTGGAATAGCCGTAGGCGCCGTGGATGCGCATGCCCTCGATCGAATTTTCCAGCGCGGCTTCGCTGGCGAAATATTTCGCCATGCCGGCTTCCATATCGCAGCGCTCGCCGCGGTCGAAGGCCTGCGCCGCGTCGAGCGTCAGAAGCCGCGCCGCCCTCGCACGCGTCGCCATCTCGCCGAGCTTGAGCTGGATCGCCTGATGCTCGCAGATCGGCTTGCCGAATGTCTTGCGCAGCTGCGCATATTCGCCGGCAAGCTTCAGCGCGCCCTCGGCGATCCCGACGCCGCGCGCGGCGACGTTGATGCGGCCGAGCTCCAGTCCGCCCGCGACCTGGAAGAAGCCGCGGCCTTCGACGCCGCCGATCAGGTTTTCGGCCGGCAGGCGATAGTCCTCGAACACCAGCTCAGCGGTATCGATCGCCTTGTAGCCGAGCTTCGGCAGCTTGCGGCCGACCGAAAAGCCCTGCTGCTTGGGCGCGATGAACAGGCTCATGCCGTTGTGGCGCGGCTGCGCGTCCGGATTGGTCTTCACCAGCAGCGCGACGCAAGAGCCTTCCGCGCCGTTGGTGATCCAGGTCTTGGTGCCGTTGATGACGTAATGGTCGCCGTCGCGCTTCGCGGTCATGCGGATGCCCTGCAGATCGGTGCCGGCATCCGGCTCCGTCAGCGCAAGCCCGCCACGGACCTCGCCGGTCGCAAGCTTCGGCAGCCATCTGGTTTTCTGCTGCGGCGTGCCGAATTTCTGGATCGCCAGCGCCAGCATCAAATGCGAGTTGATGATGCCCGTGATCGACATCCAGACCGACGCGATGCTGATGATGATTTTGGCGTAGGTCGACGCCGACAATCCGAGACCGCCATGTTCCGGCGCGATCGTCGCGCCGAACAAGCCCAATTCCTTCATCTGTTCGACGACGCCATGCGGGTAGCGGTCGTCGTGATCGTATTCCTTCACGATCGGCTTCAGCTCGCGCAGCACCCAGCGATCGATCATGTCCAGGATCTGGCCGTCGTCCTCCGCCTCCGCGGGCGTATCCCGAAGCAGCTGGCTCATCGGGACGTTCCTCCAATATTTGTACGGACAAGTTTGTCCGCCTTATCCAAAGGTACCTATATCTCCGTCCTTGACGTCAAGTAAAGTCCTCAGTACTTGTCTGGACAAAATCAACGCGCCGTCCAGGGAGGAACCATGCCGGGCGACGGTCCCCAGCAGCGCGTGCGAAACCGCACGATCGTTCCGAAAACGAGCGACTGATCGATGCCGGTAGCGGACCTCCTGATTGGCGGCATTCTGCTCGGCGGGGTCTACGCGCTGATGGCGTGCGGCCTCAATTTGATCTTCGGCGTGATGCGCGTGATCAATTTTGCGCACGGTGACATTCTCGCGATTGCTGCGCTATCCACGGTCTCCATTGCCGTCGGCTTCAAGCTGCCGTTCTGGATCGCCATCGTCCTTGTCCCGATCGGCTGCGCGGCGTTCGGCGCCCTGATCCAAATTCTGATCCTGCGCCGCATCGACGGCGCGCCGATGATCATGTCGCTGCTGGCGACCTATGCGCTCTCGACCATTCTTGTGAATATTGCAATCCTGATCTGGGGCGGCGGCTATAGCGGGCTGCCCGGCGTGCTCTCCGGCTCGGTCCGCATGCTCGGTGTCAACGTCTCGCTCTCGCGTCTGGTGTCGTTCGTGTGCGCGATCGGCGTCAGCCTCGCCGTCTGGTGGGTGCTCGAAACCACGCGCTTCGGCCGCGCGGTGCGCTCGGTGTCGGCGGCGCCTGAGCTCGCCAGCATTTCCGGCATCGCCATCGAGCGGGTGCGGCTTGCGACCTTTGCGCTCGGCACTGCAATGGCAGGCTTTGCCGGCGTGCTGATTGCGCCGGCCTTTGCCATCGATCCGCAACTCGGCTCGCGCTTCATCATCAAGGCGTTCGCCGTCATCATTGTCGGCGGCATGGGCAGCTATCCCGGCGCCATCCTTGCTGCGCTACTGCTCGGCGTGGTCGAGGTCGTCGGCAGCTATGTCGCCGGCGCCGTGATCGGATCGGCGTTTCTCTTCCTGCTGATGCTCGCGGTGCTCCTGGTGCGGCCGCGCGGACTGCTGGGCGCGGGTGTGCGCGCATGAGGGGCATCAACCCGCTTGCGATTCTCGGTGCCGCGGCCATCGTCGCGATCGTCCTGCCGTTCGTCGGCTCCGACTACGCCATCTCCTTCTCGATCCAGCTGCTGATTTTCCTCGTCCTCGCCTGCTCCTGGAACTGGATCGGCGGCTATGCCGGCTACACCCATTTCGGCCAGGTCGGCTTCTTCGGCATCGGCGCCTATGTCGGCTCGCTCCTGAACTTTCACTATGGCATGCCCTGGTATCTCGCCGCTGTTGTCGCCGCCTTTGCCGGCGCCGTCACGGCGATCCCGCTCGGCGGCGCGATGCTGCGGCTGAAGGGACCGTTCTTTGCCATCGGCATGTTCGGACTGGCGCGCGTGCTGGAAGCTTTCGCGCTGGGCTTCGACTCCGTCACCGGCGGCGGCACCGGCATCTATCTAAAACCGGTCAGCGATCTCCGCCCGCTCTATTGGGCCGTGGCCGGAACCGCCATGATCATGCTGCTGCTGACGTGGAAGCTGGACAATTCCCGACTTGGCTTGAAGCTTCTCGCAATTCGCGAGGATGAGAACGCCGCCGAATCGCTGGGGCTTCCGACCACACGGCTGAAGATCGGCACCTTCGTGGCTTCCGCGATCGCGCCGGCCGCGATGGGATCGATCTACGCCGCCTATCTCGGCTTCATCGATCCGCCGACGGCGTTCGCGCCGAACGTGGAGCTGACCACGATCGCGATGGTCCTGCTCGGCGGCATGGGAACGGTGCTCGGTCCGCTGGTCGGCGCGCTCGTTCTGTCCGTCGTCAACGAGATCCTCTGGGCGAACTATCCGCAAATCTACCTCGCCAGTGTCGGCATGATCGTGTTGCTCGCGGTGCTGTTCATGCCGCGCGGCATCGTGTCGCTCGGCATGAAAATGGGTTGGCTCACCATCGGACGTCCGCAATTCCGCCGGCTGGCGGCGCGCGAAGGGCGGGCAGCGGCATGAGCGATCCCATCCTCGCCGTCGAGAATGTTTCCAAACGCTTTTCAGGCCGCGTCGCGCTGGATTCGGTCAGCATCGAGGTCGCGCCGGGATCGATCACCGGCATGATCGGCCCCAACGGCTCCGGCAAATCGACGCTGTTCAACATCATCGCCGGCACCCTGCGGCCGGATGAGGGCCGTGTGCTGGTCACCGGACGGAACACGGGCTCGGCATCGCCGGCGCAAATTTGCGGCCTCGGCGTCGCGCGCACCTTCCAGATCAGCCGGCTGTTCGCCGAAATGACGGTGCTGGAAAACCTCGTCGCGGTCGCACGCGGCCGGGACGATCGCGCCGCGATTTCGCTCGCGCTGGAACTGCTCGACTTTCTCGAAATCAGGGACATCGCCGACCGGTGGGGCGCCGAGCTGTCTTACGGCCAGCGTAAGCTGGTCGAGATTGCGCGCGCGCTGATGCTGCAGCCGAAGATCATGCTGCTGGACGAGCCCTTCGCCGGCGTCAATCCGCGGCTGCAGAACCGCATCGTCGAGCATTTGCGTGCACTCTGCGCCAAGGGTATCACCGTCTTCTTCATCGATCACGAAATGCGCATCGTGCTCGGCGAATGCGATCTCGTCTATGTACTCGCCGAGGGCCGGCTGATCGCGCGCGGCGATCCCCAGTCCGTGCGCAACGACGCAAAAGTACTTCAGGCCTATTTCTGATCAGGATTTGTTGGGAGGTCACACATGAAAAGAACAATTCTCTCGGCTGCCGCGGCGATTGCCGTAGCGGTCGCGCTGCCGGCCTTGGCCAAGGCTGCCGATCCCGTTCGCATCGGCGTCGCGCTTTCGCAAACCGGCAACCTTGCGGACTCCGCGGCGCCATATTTCAAGGGGCTCGACCTCTGGCGCGAGCAGGCCAATGCCCGTGGCGGGTTGGCCGGACGTCCGATCGAGTTCGTCATCTATGACGACCGCTCCGACCCCGCGACCGCAGCGCGGCTCTACGAGAAACTGATCACCGACGACAAGGTCAATCTCGTGATCTCGTCGCTGGGCTCGGCGACGGCCGCGACCGGCTCGGCCGTGGCCGAGAAACACAAGATGGTCATGATCAACGGCGGCGGCGCGGCAGAAGCGATCCAGCAGCGCGGCTTCAAATACGTGTTCCAGACCGCGGCGCGGATTTCCTCCTACGCCGACGGCATCGTGCCGATGATCGAGACATACAAGGTCAAGTCGCTGGCGCTGGTCTCCCGCGACTATGCCGCCGCGCGCGACATCAGCAAGGCGATCAAGGAGCAGATCAAGGACAGGGATGTGAAGGTCGTCCTGGACGAATACTTCCCGGCCGGCACCGCCGACTTCTCCTCCCAGATTGCCAAGGGACAGCAATTGCAGCCCGACCTCTGGATCGGCCTGCTCTATCCAAGCGAGGCCATCGAGACGGTCCGCCAGTTCCACGCGACGAATTACATGCCGAAACTGTTCATCGCCAATGGCGTGTCGCAGGATGATTTCATCACCGCGGCCGGCAAGGACGCGGAATATGCGCTCGGCATGTCGCTCTACGAGCCGTCGCTTCCGAGCGAAGGCAACAAGGAGTTCGTCAAGACCTATCACGACAAGTACAATGCCGACCCCGGCTACTACGCGGCGTTCGGCTTCGTAGCCGGCACCGTGCTGGAAGCCGCGGTCAAGAAGGCGGGCTCGATCGACAACGAAAAAATCCGCGAGGTCCTGACCACACTAAAGCTCAACACCGTCATGGGCAGGCATGAGGTCGATCCCGTCGACCTACATGCAGATCGGCGTGAAGGGCCTGGTGGTGCAGGTCCAGAACGGCAAACGCCAGGTGGTCTGGCCGGACGAGTACAAGACCGCCGAGCCGAAGCTGCCGATTCCGGGCTGGGACAAGCGCTGAGGCCAAGATGACAGACGCGGCGCCGCTGGAGCTGAGAGACATCGTTTCGGGTTACGGCGACGTCGCCGTGATCCGTCGCGTCAGCATGACCTTCGCAAAGGGCCTTATCACCACCATTGTCGGGTCCAACGGCGCCGGCAAATCGACCGCGATCAAGGTCGCGGCCGGACTGTTGCGCGCCTGGGAGGGCGGAATTTTCGTACACGGCGTCGACATCACGCGCGAAGGCGCCGAGCGGCGGGTCCGTCGCGGCATCGCCTATGTGCCGCAGGGGCGCATCGTCGTGCCCGAGATGAGCGTGCGCGACAATCTGATGATCGGCGCCCATATCCTCGGCAGCAACCGCGTCGCCATCGATGCCGCGATCGAGCGCGTGCTGCAGCTGTTCCCGGCGCTCAAATCACGACTGAAGCAGCAGGCCGACACCATGAGCGGCGGCGAGCAGCAGATGCTGGCGGTCGGCCGCGCGCTGATGACCAATCCCGAGATCATCATGCTGGACGAGCCGTCGCTCGGACTTTCGCCGAAATTCGTCGATGTCGTGTTCGAGAAGCTTCTCGCGTTGCGCGACGAAGGCCTGACCATCGTGATGGTCGAGCAGAAGGCCTCGCATGCGCTCGGGATCTCCGACCGCGGCTATGTGATGCATCTCGGTCAGGTCGCGATCGCAGGTGCGGCGAAAGACCTGCTTGAAAACGACGACGTGAAACGCCTGTTCCTTGGCGAAATTCCGGAAAGCCTGAAGCTGAGTTTGTCCGATGCCTGATGTCAACGCCGCCAAAGCCGTCGACGACGCGATCAACAGCCGCCAGTCCGTGCGCGCGTTCCTGCCAACGCGGGTCGACCGCGCGACGGTCGAGCAGCTTCTGAAACTCTCCGCGCGCAGCGCCAGCGGCAGCAACATCCAGCCCTGGCGCATCCGCGTCTTTGCCGGCGACATCAAGGAGCGGCTGACACAAGCGATTTTCGAGGCGGTCGCGCGCGACGGGTTCGAGCCGTACCAGCGCGAATGGAATTACTATCCCGTCAACTGGCGCGAGCCGTTCCTCGGCCGCCGCCGCAAGATCGGCTGGGACATGTACAGCCTGCTCGGGGTCGGCAAGGGCGACTTCGAAGGCACCCAGCGCGCGCGGATGCGCAACTACGAATTTTTCGGCGCACCGGTCGGCATGATCTTCACCCTCGACGAAGACCTCGAGATCGGAAGCTGGCTCGACCTCGGCATTTATCTCGGCACGCTGATGGTTGCCGCGCGAGGTCACGGCTTGCATACCTGCCCGCAGGCGGCGTTTGCCGACTTCCACAAGATCATCCGGCCGCTGCTCGACATCCCGGAGAAGGAAATCATCGTGTGCGGCATGGCGCTCGGCCACATCGACCCGGACGCGCCGGTCAATCGCCTCGCGACCGAGCGCGCGCCGCTGGCCGACTACGCCAGCTTCGAAGGTTTGTGAGGGCGGGCGATGGCGCTGTACTTGCCCAAGGAGATCGTGGTCGCCGAGGTCGGGCCGAGAGACGGCCTGCAGAGTTTTCCGCGCTGGATCGAGACCGACACCAAGGTCGCGATGATCGATCGCCTCTCCGATCTCGGCCTGCCCGTGATCGAGGTCTCGAATTTCGCCCATCCGAAGGTCATCCCGCATCTGCGCGACGCCGAAGAGGTGTTCGAGCGCATCAAGCGCCGGCCGGGAACGGTCTATCGCGGCCTGGTGCCGAACGCGCGCGGCGCCGAGCGCGCCGCCTCTGCTCATGTCGACGAGATGCTCGGGCTGATCACGATCAGCGCGACCTACACCCGCAAGAACCAGAACATGACGATCGACGAGGCGATCGCAGAGAATCTGGAGTCGTTCCGGATTGCCGAGAAGCATTCGACCGCCTTCGTCATGGCGCTCGGCATGTCCTTCTGGTGCGCCTACGAGGGACAAATCCCCGAGGCAAATGTCATCGCGGTTATCAGACGATTTCACGACGGCGGCATCCGCCGCTTCTATCTCGCCGGTTCGCTCGGCATGGAGGACCCCGCCCACGTCAATCGCCTGTTCCGGCGACTGGGCGAACAGTTTCCGCAAAGCCAGCTTCGGCTTCCACATCCACAACCTCTCCGGCATGGCCACCGCCAACATCCTGGCCGCGCTCGATGCCGGCGCAGCATGGCTCGAAGGCGCGATCTGCGGCATCGGCGGCGGCATTGCGATGCCGACCACGCTCGGCTCGGTCGGCAATTTCCCGACCGAGGATCTCGTGACCATGCTGGCCGAGATGGGTGTTGCGACCGGGATCGATCCCGAACGCATCGTCGCGACCTCGCAGGACATCGCGAAGCTGCTCGGCATCACGCCGCAGAAGTCATCGCGGCGGCGGCGCCACCCGCAAAAACGTCGCTGATCTCGCGACCAACAATCCAAACATGAGATATTCATGACCTCCCAAACCACCTACAGATCGCTGCTCGCCGTCCCCGCGTCTTCGCCGCGCTTCATGGAGAAGGCCGCGCAAGGACCAGCCGACGCCATCTTCCTCGATCTCGAAGATGCCGTGATCCCGCAGCTCAAGCCGAAGGCGCGGCAGGACGCGATCACCGCGATCAATCAGCTCGATTGGGGCCGCCGCGGCGTCGCGGTCCGCGTCAACGGTTTTGGCACCGCCTGGGGCTGCCGCGACATCATCGAGGTCGTCGAGGCCTGCCCGCGGCTCGATTACATCCTGTTGCCGAAATGCGAAGAGGCCGCCGACGTCCATGCCGTCGAAATGATGATCCGCTCCGCTGAGATTTCCGCGCCGCGCGAGCGCAAGGTCGGCATCTTCGGGTTGATCGAGACGCCGCGCGGCGTCGCCAATGTCGAAGCGATCGCACGCGCCGGCGGCCGGTTGCGCGCGCTGGTGTTCGGCGGCGGCGACTATCAGCTCGACCTCGGCAGTTTCCAGCGCGCGGTGGGAGCGCCCGCATCGGACTATGTCGTGCTGACCGACGCCGACGGCAACGGCCCGCGCGAGCGGCACTGGAACGACCTCTGGCATTTCGCCACCGCGCGGATCGCCAACGCCTGCCGCGCCTTCGGCGTGATGCCGATCGACGGCCCCTACTCCGGCATTCCCGACATCGATGGTCTGCGCGCGGCGGCGAAACGCGCCCGCGTGCTCGGCTTCGAATGCAAGATGGCGATCCATCCCTCGCAGGTCGACACCATCCATGAGGTGATGACGCCCTCCGCCGCGCAGATCGCCTGGGCCAAGGAGGTGCTGGAAGCGATGGAGGCGGCGGCGCGCGAAGGCCGCGGCGCGGTCAAGGACAAGAACGGCGAGATGATCGACCTCATGCACATCAAGGTCGCCAACAAGCTGCTGGAGCGGGCGGCAAGCCTGAAGGACCGGACATGAGCGCGCTGAAGGGAATCCGCGTCCTCGATCTCGGCACGTTCATCGCGGGGCCGCACTGCGCCACCATTCTCGGCGAGTTCGGCGCCGAGGTCATCAAGGTCGAACCGCCGAAGACCGGCGATTCGCTCCGTCGCCTCGGCACCAACACCGAATGCGGCGACACGCTGGTGTGGCTTTCGGAAGCGCGCAACAAGAAATGCGTGACGCTCAATCTCGCCATGAACGCGGCCGCGACCTGCTGCGCCAGCTTGCGGCCAAATGCGACATCATCGTCGAGAATTTCCGGCCCGGCACGCTGGAGAAATGGGGCCTCGGCTACGACGAGTTGAAAAAACTCAATCGCGGCGCGATCCTGGTTCGCATCTCCGCTTACGGCCAGGACGGGCCGATGCGTTCGCAGCCGGGCTTCGCCCGCATCGCGCACGCCTTTTCCGGCCTGACCTACCTCGCCGGCCTGCCCGGTGGCGTGCCCGTGGTGCCCGGCTCGACGTCGCTCGCCGATTACATGTCGGGCATGTATGGCGCGATCGGCGCGCTGGTGGCGCTACAGGCGCGCCAGGCGACGGGCGAAGGCCAGTGCATCGACCTCGCACTCTATGAATCTGTGTTCCGAGTGCTCGACGAGATCGCACCCGCCTTCCAGAAATTCGGCTATGTGCGCGAACGCATGGGCGCCGACACCGTCAATGTCTGTCCGCACAGCCACTACGAGACGAAAGACGGCAAGTGGATCGCGATCGCCTGCACCAGCGATGCGATGTTTGCGCGGCTGGCCGACGTGATGGGGCAGCCGGAGCTGGCATCGGACGACGCAATATGGTCCGCAGAAGCTGCGGCTCGCCGCGCGCGACGCGGTCAACGCGATCGTCGCAAAATGGGTCGCCTCGCTCGACCTGGAGACGGTGCTGAAGCGCTGCACCGAGGGCCAGGTGCCGGCCAGCCTGATCTTCAGCATCGCCGACATCTTCGAGGATCCGCAATATCGCGCGCGCGGCAACATCAAGATGACGGAGTCCCGCGCAGGCAGCCTCGCCGTCCCCGATGTCGTACCGAAACTGTCGGCCACCCCCGGCGAAATCCGCTGGCTCGGCGAAGGTCTGGGCGCGCAGAACGCGGAGATATTCCGCGATCTGCTCGGCCTGAAAGACGCCGATCTCGCAGAGATGCGAGATGCTGGTATAATTTGACCTCGCCCCGTCTCCTTCAGAACGTTGCCTTCAGGCCGGCATAGAAAGCGCGCGGGCGCGCCGGGCTGAGCGAGCGCGCGTCGGTGAACGGCGCGCCGCCGTTTGCAAAGTTCGGAAGCGCGGTGGTGTCGAAGAAGGTGCCGTAGGTCGCATAACGATTGTCGAAGACATTGTCGACGCGGCTGTAGATCTGGAACGTCTTGTTGATCTGATAGGAGGCGTGGACGTTGAAGACCGCATAGGACGGCAGCTTCTGTGCCTGGTTGGATTCGTCGCCGACCAGATACTGGCTGCTGACGAACAGCGCATCGCCGCCGACCTTGATCGCGTCGGTGATCGCATAGTCGATCCCGGCCTTGACGCGATGGCGGGGAATCGCCGGAATCTGATTGCCGGGAACGATCTGGATATTGCCGTTGGCGTCCGCAAACGGGCTGTTCGAGCCGACCTGCAATGCGTCGAGGAAGCGCGCGTCGATGAAGGCATAGCTGGCGCGGAGCTGCAGCGCCGATGATTTAAGTGTGGCCTCGGCCTCGATGCCCTGCCGGCGCGTCGATCCGACGTTCTGGAAAAAGCCGAAATCCCTGTAGCTGCGGGTCCGGAATGGCGAGGATGTCGTCGGTGTTGGTGGCGCGGAATCCGCCGAGCTTCCATTCCAGCGTCCCGATATTCAGGTCCTTGCTGCCCCGGAAACCCGGCCTCGAAGGTGCGCGACACCACCTGCTTCAACGGCGGATCGGACACCAGAAACGCCGCAATGATGCAGGGCCGCGCTCGGATCGGCGCAGCCGAGCTCGAGCGGCGTCGGGGCGCGATTGGCTTCCGAATAGCCGGCATAGGCCGTCAGGCCGGAGTTGATCTTGTAGGTGCCGCCGATGATCGGATTGAAACGATCGTAGGTCGCATTGCCGTTGAGCGCGGTGCCGATCTGGTCCTGCAGCGCAATGCGCGCGTCGTTGTAGCGGCCGCCCGCGCTGATCGAGAAAGCCTTGGTGACGTCGAAAGTGTCGAGCACGTAAAGCCCGGTATATTGATTGGTGGTTCGCAGCGATACCGGCCCGATCGAAACGGGATTGCCGGACTGTCCGAGGAAGATGCCGCTGCCGCTGGCGACGTAGTTCGAACCGATGGTGCCGAGCTCGGCGCTGGCGCCGAAATGGGTGACGCTGGAATCGAGACTGGTGCCCACGACGAAGCGATTGTCGTGTCCAAAGATCTTGTCCGTGTTGGTCGCCTGCAGGGAGAAACCGCCGGTGGTCGAGCGCGTCGTCGTACGATCAATCTCTCCCAGGATGGCGTCCGGGGCGAATGGATTTGACAGCTGCATTCCGTTCAGTCCGTTCGCCGGCGTACTGCCGTCGCCGAAGCAGAGCAGCGTTGCGTCGGCGGCGCAAGGCTGTGTGCCTGTCGGGTTGGCATCCACGATCTGCTGGCTGAACGCGCGAACATGAGCAATGCCCTCGATCGTCCAGGTCGGCGTCGCCTCCACCTTCCCCGTGAGATTCACATAGCCGACCTGGTTTGCCGTTATCTGCGGCGTCGTATAGGTCGCGCCCCAATATTGCTGGAGCAATTCGATCGGCACGGTTGCCGTAGCGCCGAACTTGTTGTCGGCGAGCCCCATGTTGACATGAAATTCATTGCCGTCGTTCCGGTAGCCGACATCGCCGTAGAAGCGGCGAATGTCCGATTGCGAGAAATTGCGGAAGCCGTTGTCGTGCAGTCCTTCCAGCGCGCCATAGACCGCGAAATTGTCGACCTGCTTGCCCCATTGCGCCGAGCTCTGGACGCGGCCGAAGGAGCCGCCCATGGTGTCGATCTCGGCGCCATGATAATTGAAGCCGTCCTTCATCTGGACGGTCACGGCGCCGCCGAGCGCGTTGAGGCCGAAGGCGGGATTGTTCGTCACCACGGCGATCGACTTGATCGCAGAGGTCGGGATCAAATCCCAGTTGATGGTGTCGCCGAATGCCTCGTTGATACGCACGCCGTTCTGGTACACGGCCAATCCCTGCGGCGTTCCCGACACGGGCGATGCCACAAAACCGCGAAATTCGAGATTTGGCTGGAAAGGATTGCCGGACACCTCGCTGACGTTGACGGCCGGCACACTCTGCTGCAGGGCATCCGTGATGTTCAGCGAGTTGGTTCGCTGGATTTGGCCGGAATCGACGAAGTTGATGGTGGATGGCACCTTGTCGACGGCGAGCGCGGTGCTCGGGGTCGAGACCGGCGATGTCGGATAGACCACAAGCCTCGCCACCCGGGGGGCGACGCGCGAAGGCGCCGCCGCCGCCCTCGGACGCCCGGGTCTCGCCGCCGTCTGCGGCGCAGTAACCTCGACGGCCGGAAGCTCGGTGGTATAGCTGCCCTTGTCCTTGTCCTGCGCAAAAGCCTGCCCGCTTTCGACGACAAAAGCGGCCGACACCGACGCAATCAAGCAGGACCCGGACACCCATCTACGCTGCCCCATTCCGTTCCGGCTTCTTCTGTCCCCGCCGGTTTCGGAACACACGAGTGTAGTCGGCGCACGACGGTGCGCATCCATAAAACGTCCCGGACGATTCGGGAAAATTCCCGATGCGTGCTGTTAGCCCGCGTGAGTGGGCACCATGGCTTCGATGGTGACGCCTGCTCTCGCCGGACGCCACGGTCAGCGTTCCGCCCAGTGCCAATAGCCGCTCGCGCATTCCGGTCAGGCCGAGGCCGAATTTCTGGTCCGGATTGAGTCCGCGACCGTTGTCGCACACCCGGACCAGGGCATAGTCGCGCTTCCCCTGCACGCCCGCTTGCTCGGCAGGCGTGATGCTCGACGTTGATCTCGGTCGCATCGGCATGACGGAACACGTTGGTCAACGCTTCCTGCACGACACGATAGATGGTGAGATCGGCGGTCTCGCCGGTTTCGCGGAGCTTGTCCGAGATCGTCGTCTCGATGGTGACGTCGGGGTGGGATTCGTTCCACAGACGTAGCAGCGCGCCCAACGCTTCGCGAAGTCCGAGCTCCGCCAGCCCTACGGGCCTCAACTTCTCCAGGATGCGGCGCGTGAGCTGTTGCAGCGCGTTGACCTGATCGAGGATGGCGCCGCCATGCCGGCGCAATGCGGCCTTGTCCGGCTCATGCACGTCGGCCTGCCGCATCAAGGCGCCGACATGCGCACGCAGCGCAAAGAGATACGGCCCGAATTCGTCGTGCAGTTCGTGCGCGATCTCCTTGCGCTCGAGATCCTGCAGCGATACCGCGCGCTCGGCCAGCCGCCGCTTTTCCTCGACTGCGTCGCCCAGCGTCGCCGCCAGATGATTGAGCCTGGTGCAGATCGCCGCAAGTTCAGGCGCCCCGCCTGGCGCGACACGCACATCATAGGAACCGGCCTCGAGCTTGGTCATGGCCTGCGACAGCGCCTGCAGCGGCGTCAAGGCGCGGCCGATCACCAGCATCGTGATCAGGAAGAGAATCACCGCCACAGCGGACCCGACCTCGAGCTGGGTCAGGATTCCGTCCCAGATTTCGGCGATCTCGTCATTCGGGATCGACGTGATGACGAGCGCCGTGCGCTTGCCATGGATCGAGATCGGCACGGAAACGGAGGTCTTTTCGGGGTGCACCAGCGTCACGAACCACATCGGCACCGATTGCGCGTCATCGCTGTCGTCGATCGCTTCAGGTGACGTCACCCCGTCATCGTGCCTGCTAATGCTGACATGGCGCAACCGCTTGAGATCGCGAACGATCTGGTCCAGCCGCGCTTGCGGATCGGGCGCCTCGTTGAGGCCGACAACGATGGTTTCGACGAACTCGCGCGCCAGCCGCGTGACGCTTTGATCTTCGGCCTGGACACGGGGCGCTGCTTCGAGCACGAGACGCGCCACGTTGATCGCCAGCCCCAATGTCAGCACCAGCACGAGCAGCAGATTGATGCGCCCACGCAACGACAATCTCTGCCACATGACGTGTTTCCCTTCGCGTCGAGTTCCGCTTCCGATCCGGAGCAGCGTTGACAGACTGATGAAACCTACCCCAATATCGCCCAAGTTGCATGGCGGATTGGTCATTGGCGCTCATGCAATGCAGTGCGAGAGCGATGACGCGAGGCCGATGCCATGCGGATTCTGATCGTCGATGATCATCCGATCGTTGCGTCCGGCTGCCGCACCGTGGTCGCGGACGAGCCCGATGTCGTCGTGCTGGAAGCCGCCGATGCGGAAAGCGCCGAGCGCGCATTCATCACCGAGCATCCCGACATCTGCGTGATCGACATCAACCTGCCGACGGTATCCGGCTTCGAACTGGCGCGCCGCTTGCTGGTGCACGACGCGGCCGCGCGCATCATCATGTTCAGCATGAACGATGACCCCGTGTTCGTCGCGCGCGCCATCGAGACCGGCGCCAAGGGATATGTGTCCAAGACCGGCGATCCGCAGGATCTCGTCGATGCGATCCGCGAAGTCGCCAAAGGCGGCGTCTATCTGCCGCCGGCGCTCGCACGAAGCATCGCCTTTGCCGGGCCCGCCGTCGCCAGGAGCCCGCTTGCCAGGCTCAGCGCGCGCGAGATGGAAATCCTGCGCCTGCTCAGCTCGGGCAAGAGCCTTTCGGAGATCGCCTGGCTGGTGCACTCGCCCTACAAGACGGTGGCGAACACCTCATCGATCATCCGCCAGAAGCTCGGCGTGCGGACGTCGGCCGAGCTGGTGCGGCTCGCCATCGAGAGCGGCGTATCCTGAGCGGCTTGGTCTGAACAGGAATCGCGCGCATGACCCTGCAAACCGTTTCGCTGAACACATCCCATGGCGGCACCCAGGGCGTCTATCGGCACAGGAGCAGCGCGACACAGACCGACATGACGTTTTCGGTCTTCGTCCCCGCGCATCGCGAGGGCACGAAGCTTCCGGCGGTGTGGTACCTGTCGGGCCTGACCTGCACCCATGCCAATGTGACCGAGAAAGGCGAATTCCGCAGCGCCTGCGCCGAACACGGCCTGATCTTCGTTGCGCCCGACACCAGCCCGCGCGGCGAAGGCGTGCCGGGCGATCCCGCCAACGCCTATGATTTCGGACTGGGTGCGGGCTTTTATGTCGATGCGACACAGGCGCCGTTCGCGCGCAATTATCGCATGTGGAGCTATGTGACCGAAGAGTTGCCGAAACTGGTCGCGGAGCATTTTCCGGCAGACGCAAGTAAGCAATCGATCATGGGACACTCGATGGGCGGACACGGTGCGTTGACGATGGCTCTCCGTCACCCCGACCGCTATCGCGCAGCGAGCGCCTTTGCGCCGATTGTCGCACCCTCGCGCGTGCCCTGGGGCATCAAGGCGCTCGGCGGCTATCTCGGTGGCGACAAGAGCGCGTGGCGCAAGCACGACACCGTCGCCCTGATCGAGGACGGCGCGAAATTCTCCGAATTCCTGGTCGATGTCGGCGACGCCGATCAATTCCTGACCGAGCAGCTCAAACCCGAATTGTTGCAAGCCGCCTGCGAGCACGCGGGCATTCCCCTCACGCTGCGCCGACAGGCTGGCTACGACCACAGTTACTATTTCATTTCGACTTTCATGGGCGATCATCTGCGCTGGCATGCAGAGCGGCTGAAAGCCTGATCCCTTGATCGTTATCGCGGCTGCGGCTTGCCGTAGTTCGGCGCAAGCAATCGCTCGCGGATCAGATAGCGCGTGGCACGCGACCAGGATTCATCGGTATTGCCGCGCATGTCGACGCTCGCCGCGGTCACGAGGCGGCCGGTACGAACGTCGCGCAGATAGACGTTGATGTTCAGGATGAGGTTCGAAACCTTCTGCACGACGCCGGTGATGTCGAAATCGGCGGCGAGTTGCTTTGCCAGCTTGACGTCGCAGCCGCCGCAAGCCTGCAGATTGCTCTGATGCGCCGCAGCATTGACCGGCGCGATGTCGACGATCTCAAACTTGCCGGACTCGCCGAGTTCCTTGCGCAGGAGGTCGCCGACCCGCAGCAGCCGATCTTGCTCATCGGCTTGCGGTCCGTAGAACTGCCCGGGCAAGCTCGTGTCGATCATCTCGAAGTCGAACACCGCGAGCTTCTCGGCCGCATGCAGCGGGACGAGACCAGCCAGCATCGACAACACAAGGACAACACGCGCTCTCATGATCGTGACCTGCATACTTCGCGCGGATGTAACGACAAAATGCGGACTTGCAAGCTAAGGCAATCCGGTCTTGTTTCAAGACAAGTTCTCCGCGCTGGGGAGGACCGAGGGAGACGCCATGATCCGAATGTTGATCGGCGCGATTGGCCTCTGCGTAGTGGCGACGCACGCGCTCGCGGCCGACCCGCTCGAAATCGGCATCGGCTATATCAGGCACGCCGGCATCAAATCGACGTTGTCGCTGGTTGCGCAACCGGCCGACAATGACGGTATCGACGGTGCGCGGCTGGCGATCGAGGACAACAACACCACCGGAAAATTTCTCAACCAGCATTTCACGCTCACCGAAATGCGGCTCAAACCGGGCGACGACGTCGCAAAGACAGCGAACTCGCTCGCCGAGCGTAACAGCTTCATCATTCTCGATCTGCCCGCGGACGAACTTCTTGTCGTCGCCGATACCTTGCGCGATCGCGGCACCGTGCTGTTCGATGCCGGCGCGATCGACGACCGGCTGCGCGAGGAGGACTGCCGCGCCAACCTGATCCATGTGGCGCCGACCCGCACGATGCTCGCCGACGCGCTCGGGCAATATCTGGTCTGGAAGCAATGGAAGCGCTGGCTGCTGGTCGTCGGTTCGCACGACAACGACAGGCTTTATGCCGATGCGCTGCGCCGCGCCGCGACGCGGTTCGGCGCGAAGATCGTGCAGGAGAAAACCTTCGAGGACACCGGCGGGGCGCGGCGTACCGACAGCGGCGTGACCCTGATCCAGCGCCAGATTCCCGTATTCACGCAAGCCGCGCCGGCCTATGACGTTCTCGTCGCCGCCGACGAGAGCGAGGTGTTCGCATCCTACCTGCCCTATCGCACCTGGGATCCGCGGCCGGTTGCCGGGTCGGCCGGCCTGATGCCGACCAGCTGGGACGCCGCCCACGATCAATGGGGCGCGATCCAGATCCAGAACCGTTTCGTGAAACTGAACGCGCGGCACATGACCGCGCTCGACATGCAGGCCTGGACCGCCGCGCGCATGATTGGCGAGGCGACCTCGCGCACTAATTCAGGCGATCCGAAGACCGTGTTCGACTTCATCAAGGGAAAGGATTTTTCCGTTGCCGCCTTCAAGGGGCAACGGTTGACATTGCGGGACTGGAACCTGCAGCTTCGCCAGCCGATCCTTTTGGCCGATGGACGCATGGTGGTATCGGTGTCGCCGCAGGAGGGCTTCCTGCACCAGACCTCGGAACTCGATACGCTCGGCGTCGACCGGCCCGAGACCAAATGCCGGCTGGTGAAATGACGGAGCGGTCGCGCATGCGCCTGTGTTACCTGCTATCCCTGTCCGCATTCTGGCTGACGGCGACGAGTCCCGCCTCGGCGTTCATCGCCTATATCTCGAACGAAAAGGGCAACACGGTCTCGGTCATCGACACCGATACATGGACCGTGACGGCAACCATCAAGGTCGGCCAGCGGCCGCGCGGCATCGAGTACACCCGCGACGGCAAGTTCGTGATGGTCGCGGTCGGCGACGACGACACCATCCAGGTGATCGACACCAAGACCCGGCAGATCGTCGACACCCTGCCCTCCGGCCCCGATCCCGAGCTCTTCACCCAGGACGCGGCCGGCAAGATTCTCTACGTCGCCAACGAGAACGACAACACCGTCACCGTCATCGACATCGCCAAGCGCACCCGGCTCGGCGACATCCAGGTCGGTGTCGAGCCCGAGGGCATGACCATAAGCCCCGACGGCAAGATCCTGATCAACACGTCGGAAACGACCAACATGGCGCACTTCATCGACACCGCGACGCGCCAGGTTGTCGCCAACGTGCTGGTCGACTCGCGGCCGCGCTTTGCCGAGTACAAGCATGACGGTTCCGAGTTGTGGGTCTCCTCCGAGATCGGCGGCACGGTATCGATCATCGATCCCGTCAAGCATGCCGTCACCGGCAAGGTGACGTTCGCCATTCCCGGCCTGCGCAGCGAAGCCATCCAGCCGGTCGGCATCGGCATCACCAAGGACGACAAGACCGCCTTTGTCGCGCTCGGTCCGGCCAATCGGATCGCCGTCGTCGACACCGCGAGCCATGCGGTCACCAAATATCTGCTGGTCGGCCAGCGCGTCTGGCACATGGCATTCACGCCGGATGAGAAATACCTGCTGGTGACCAACGGCGTCTCGAACGACGTGTCGGTGATCGACGTCGCCGCGCAGAAAGTGATCAAGACCATTCAGGTCGGCGAACTGCCGTGGGGCGTGACGATATCGCCATGACGATAGCTGACCCACATGCGATCGCCCATGTTGCCGATGCTTCAGAGCGGCCGATGGCCGCGGCCACGCCGGCGCTTACGATCAGCAACGTCAGCCATTCCTATGGCGCACGCCGCGCCCTGATCGACGTCGATTTCACGGTGGCGCCGGCGAGCTTCACCGCCCTGCTCGGCCTCAACGGTGCCGGCAAGAGCACCTTGTTCTCGCTGGTGACGCGGCTGTTCGGAATCCAGAGCGGCCGCATCGCCATCTTCGGTCACGACATCGGACGCGCACCGGGCGAGGCGTTGCGTCTGCTCGGCGTGGTGTTCCAGCCGCGCACGCTCGATCTCGATCTCTCAGTCATGCAGAACCTGCTCTATCACGCCGCGCTGCACGGCATCGGCCGGCGCGGCGCACGCGAGAGAGCTGAGGAAGAGCTGGCGCGCATCGGGCTCACTGAGCGCGCCGGCAGCAAGGTGCGCGATCTCTCGGGCGGGCAGATGCGCCGGCTCGAAATCGCGCGCGCGCTGCTGCATCGGCCGCGGCTGCTGCTGCTCGATGAGGCGACCGTCGGGCTCGACGTCAAGGCCCGCGCCGATATCCTCGGCCATGTCCGCCAACTCGTCACCGAACAAGGCATCGGCGTGCTGTGGGCGACGCATTTGTTCGACGAGATCGAGGCGAGCGACAATCTCGTCATCCTGCATCAGGGCCAGGTCCTCGCGCATGGCGAGGGATCGCATGTCCTTAGCCAGACCGGCGCGCAGGACGTGAACTCCGCCTTCATGCGCCTGACCGGCGCGCGGAGCCCGGCGTCATGAGCACCACGACCCTCAACGAAACGCCGCGCGGCTTCTCGCTCGCCCAATATGCCACCTGCCTCGGCGGCATCGTGTGGCGCGAGGCGCTGCGCTTCCTGCATCAGCGCGAGCGCTTCGTCTCCGCGCTGGTGCGGCCGCTGGTCTGGCTGTTCATCTTCGCCGCCGGATTCCGCCAGGTGCTGGGCATCTCCATCATCCCGCCCTACGAGACCTACATCCTCTACGAGGTCTATATCGCGCCGGGATTGATGGCGATGATCCAGCTGTTCAACGGCATGCAATCCTCGCTGTCGATGGTCTACGACCGCGAGATGGGCAACATGCGCACTTTGCTGGTGAGCCCGCTGCCGCGCTGGTATCTCTTGTTCTCGAAGCTGCTCGCAGGCACCGCGGTCTCGCTGCTGCAGGTCTACGCTTTTCTCGCTGATCGCCTGGTTCTGGGACATCGCGCCGCCGCCTTTTGGTTACCTCACCGTGTTGCCGGCGCTGATCCTGTCCGGACTGATGCTCGGCGCGCTCGGCATGCTGATCTCGTCGGGCATCAAGCAGCTGGAGAATTTCGCGGGCGTCATGAACTTCGTGATCTTTCCGATGTTCTTTGCCTCAAGCGCCCTTTATCCGCTCTGGCGCGTGCAGGAGGGCAGCCCGATGCTGTACTATGTCTGCCAGTTCAATCCGTTCACCCATGCCGTCGAGCTGATCCGCTTTGCGCTCTATGGGAAGATCGACTGGATTTCACTCGCGGTCGTCGGCGGCTGCACGGCGGCCTTCATGATCGCCGCGATTTTCGCCTATGATCCGTCGCGCGGACTGGCGCGCCGTGCGCCTGCAGGAGGCGAGACATGATTTCGCGCATCGCACTGCTGGCATTGCTTGCGCTCGTTCCGCGGGTCTGCCTCGCCGCCGATCCGCGCTATCCGGACTGGCCATGCGCACAGGCCAAGGTGCCGGACATCTCGCTTGCCGCGGTATGGGCCGGTCCGCCGCTCGGCGACGCCGAGACGAAATGGAAAGACGACGAGAAGATCAGCGCGCTGGTGGAGAAGGTCGCGGCACGCAGGACGCCGCTCGATGACGCCCAGAAAGCGATTACCAATTACCTTTCCTCGCCCGGAACAGACAAGGTGATGGCGGGCAAGCTGGTGTTTGCAGGCTTGTTCGAGCGGCTCAATGCCGAACGCTCGTCGGTCATGAGCGGGCTCGAGCGGGTGACGCGCAAGCAGCGCGCGGCCGCGGACAAGATCCGCTCCGATACGATCGCCCT
Source organism: uncultured Alphaproteobacteria bacterium (assembly GCA_963791665.1). Lineage (GTDB taxonomy): Bacteria > Pseudomonadota > Alphaproteobacteria > Rhizobiales > Xanthobacteraceae > Bradyrhizobium. Next base: position 101,011 of record CAWBTH010000015.1, read on the forward strand.
GCAGGCGCTGCAGGATGCGAAGCCGCCCGACCAGCCCAAAATCGACGAGCTCGGCAATCAACTGGTCTGGGAGACGCGCATCTTCGAAGATCGCCGCCGCGTGGTCAAATTCGTCTGCGATGTCCCGACCACGCTCGATCAGCGCCTGTTTGCGCTCGGCCGCACCATCCAGCAGGAAATCGAATAGCCGTTTACTTCGCGTCCTGCTCGACAGGCCGCGGCTCCGGCTGAGATTCGACCGTCGGCAGATTGGCGCGCTCCCAACCGTCGGTCCCGTCGGGATACCAGGCCACATTGGAATAGCCGTACGACAGAATCCGCTTCGCTGCGTTCCACGACATCCAGCAATTGGCCTGGCAATACACCACGAGCAAGGCAGAGCGATTGCCGCCGGAGGCGTGGGAGAGCCCTTCCCGCAGATAGTTCTCCGTGGCTTCCGCGAGTTCGCCGTAGCCGGTGTCAGGCAACCAGACGCTGCCGGGAATATTGAGGCGTGGCTTGTCGCGCCAGATCGTGCCTGCCGGCAGGTTCGACGGCTTTGGCGGCCGTGGCAGCACATCGATGAAGACGCCGCTCCTGGCGCGCCAGATCGCCTCAGTTTCCGCGGTCGTGAGAACGCGCCCTCCGGCAAGCGTTTCCGGGACCGGCGCGCGATAGTCTTCGGTGCGATAGCCGTCGGGCTCGGGTACGAGCGGCTCGGCCCACGCCGAACCACTCAACGCGACGATCGCAAGCACAGCGCTGGCGACGCGCCGCATCATGGCGACTTCGTCGCCGCCCCCACGGTAATCGGCTGGTTGTTCTCGTCGAGCAGGGGAACGCCGTAGTCGGCGAGGATCTTGTTGATTTCCGGCTGGCTCTCCTGGATCAGGCGGTTGAGCAGCCGCTTCCAGTTCTGGTCGGCGCGTCGCACACCCATGCCGATGCGATAGACCAGCTGCGGTCCGGTCTTCTCATTCACCAGCGGCGTGACGTGAAGCGGCGGATCGGACTTCTTCGCGTAATAGCCCGCCATCGGCCCCCAGAGCACGCCGGCATCGATCTCGCCCTTGGTGAGATCTTTGACCATGGCCTCGGCGGACGAATTGACACGGGTGTCGATCATCAACGGATAGGGCTTTGCATTCGCCATCAATCCATTGGCCGCCATGTTGGTGCCGGGCGGCGTGCCGGCAACGATGCCGATGTGCTTGCCCTTCAGCCGCGCATCGTTCAGCGCCGTGACATCCTCGAGACCGGAACCCTGCTTCGAAATCAGCGCATAGGCCGTGCGGTAATAGGGATTGGTTCCCTGGACGAGGTCGTCGCCCTGCGGAAAGCCCATGATGACATCGCAGCGATGCGCGCCGAGCGTGACGCGGACGAAAGCCGGTCGCCTGCGGGAAATACATGTAGTCGAGCGTCTTCTGCAGCTTGGCCGCGAACAGCTCGGCGAGCTTGTTCTCGAAGCCCTCGCCCTTTTCATTCGAGAACGGCAGGTTGCGCGGATCGGCGCAGACCCGGAGCACCTTGGGATCGACAAGCTCGATCGAGAGATCGAGCCCTTCATTGTCGGACTGTGCGCGCGCACGATCGTGACCGACAAACATTGCGACGATCGCGAGAAGCGCAATTGTCAGGCGGCTTGGTAAATCATGTGTCATTGTTGCTGTGTTCTGTTCGCACCACCTCGCCCGCCAAAATGCTATGCTTCTCAATCCGGGCGTGTCAATCCGGGCGTGCAACAGGATAATCTTTCGGAACCTCTATGTGACGATGCGATGAGATCGGCCAAACGAATGCTGCGTTGTCTTGCGCTGCTTGCCGCGGTCGTTGCCTCGCCGCTCGCCCATGCGCAGCAGCCGGCGCTGTCCGTCACCGAAATCGCTCCCGGCGTTTTCGTCCATATCGGCGCAATTGCGCTGATGACGCGCGAGAACGAAGGCGCGATCGCCAATGTCGGTTTCGTCGTTGGCAATGAGGCGGTCGCGGTGATCGACACCGGCGGCAGCGTGCGCGAAGGGCGCGAGCTTCTCGCCGCGATCCGCGCCCGCACCGACAAGCCGATCCGCTACGTCATCAACACGCATGGCCATCCCGATCACGTCTTTGGCAATGCTGCCTTTTCCGGAAATGGAACGGTCTTCGTCGGCCACAAGAATCTGCCGCAGGCCTTGCGCACGCGCGGGCCGTTCTATCTCGACAATTTTCGAGAACCCATGGGCGACGATTTGATCGACGAGGTCCGCATCATCCCGCCGACCCTGCTGGTCGACGATACATTCAAGCTCGATCTCGGCGGCCGCTCGCTTGCGCTGCGGGCCTGGCCAGCGGCGCACAGCGACAGCGATCTCACCGTGATCGACGAGGCGACCAAAACGCTGTTTGCGGGCGATCTGGTCTTTCTCGCCCATATCCCTGTCATGGACGGCAGCATTAACGGCTGGTTGCGCATCATGGGTGATTTGAGTGGGCAAGCGGCACAGCGCGTGGTTCCAGGTCACGGTCCCGTGAGCGAATGGCCCGCGGCCCTCGCCAGCGAACGCCGTTATCTCGAGACCCTGGCAAGCGACGTTCGCGCGCTCGTCAAGCGCGGCGCGCCGATTACCGTTGCCGCCGATACGGCCGCCGCCTCCGAGCGCGCGAAATGGCAATTGTTCGACGATTACAATGCCCGCAACGCGACTGCAGCATTTTCCGAGATTGAGTGGGAATAGCGCGCGGTGTAAACTATGCGCTGAAAGCGTTGCTGCTTCGATCCCTTTGGGAGCGCGACCATGACCGTATATCGACTTCGTCAGCTCTGCGCCCTTGCGCTGCTCGGCGCCGCCTTGGGACTGCGCATCGCGCCGTCCATCGCGGCCGAGCCCTACGACCCCTGGCCGGGCCTGGTCCAGGACATCTTCAAGAATCGTCCGATGACCGACGGCGGCGACGTGATCGCCCTCGAGATGCCCTACCGCGCGGAGGATGCGGCGATCGTTCCGGTGACGCTGCGCTCGAAGCTTGCATCCGATGACAACAGGCGCCTTCGAAGCATCACGCTGGTCATCGACCAGAACCCGGCGCCGATGGCGGCGAAATTCGAGATCGGAGAGGATGCGCGCGTCTCGGAAATATCGACCCGCGTCCGCGTCAACAGCTACACCAACGTTCATGCGGTGGCCGAGCTCTCGGACGGCAAGCTCTACATGGTCAAGACCTATGTGAAGGCATCAGGCGGCTGCTCGGCGCCCGCAACCAAGAATGTGGAAGAGGCGAAGAACCGGCTCGGTCAGATGAAATATCGGCAGTTCACCGAGACCGATCAGGGCCCCACCAGCGGCAAGCGCGAAGCCCAGATCATGATCGGGCATCCCAACAATTCCGGGCTGCAGATGGACCAGATCACGCATCTCTACGTTCCCGCCTTCTTCATCGACGAACTGCGCCTGTGGCAGGACAACAGCCCCGTGCTGTCGATGGAGGGCGGCATTTCCATCTCGGAAGATCCCAATCTGCGCTTCACCTACGTCTCGAAAGGCGCCAAGACGTTCCGCGCTGAAGCCAAGGACACCTCGGGTCACGTCTTCCAGAAGGAATGGAAGATCGACGGTTCCGGAACCTGATCCCGCCTTGGGATCGCCACATCGCTAAAAGCACCGCACCTCGGCTTCCGCCTGCGCGCGCCGCAAATCGTCGAGCGCGCCCTTGGCCTGCTCCGACGAACGAAACTGCGTGCCGAGATTGCCGCGGACCTGCGACATGCTCAGCACCGTTTCGGCGCTGACATAGCGATCATAGGGCAGCAGCGACGCGATGATATCGATCGAGCAGGAGCACTGCTCGATCGCCTGCCGCGTCTCGCCGTTCGCCTTGATGCAGCCGAAGACATATTCGGCGCGCGCGGACGTCGGATAGTCGTTGGCCTCCTCCGCGCGAGCTACCGCAGCGGTCGCCACAAGGCCGGCCAGCACCGCGACAATCGGCCATCCGAAACGTGTCATTGGCATTTCTCCCGAGGGCAAAAGCTATGCTATCGCTCTCGTGCTGAAAAGCCGGCATTCGGCGCAATGGCTCACGATGTCATGAAGCGGAGGATCATCATGCCGCGAAGGTTGGTTGCGATCTGCCTGGCCGCGATGACGCTGCCCGGCGCGTTGCTGGCGCAGGGCAAGGGCATTCGCCTCTGGAACCTCACCACGGCGACCATGTCCGGCTTTCAACTGTCGCCCGCCGGCAAGAACGAGTGGGGACCGAACCAGACCCTGAACGACCGCGACAAGGAGGTCGATCACGACGAGCGGCTGCGCATCACCGGCGTGGAGCCGGGACGTTACGACGCCAAGGTCAGCTATCGCGACTCCCGGCAATGCTTCGTGCGTGACATCGAGATCAAGGCCGACGCGGTGTTCTCGGTTGCCGACAAAGACCTGAAGGATTGCAGCAAGTAGCGCATGATCCGGAAAAGTGTGCAGCGGTTTTCCGAAAGATCATGCGCCAATAAGATTTAGCCCCGCAAGGCCTTCCCGGTCAGATCTTTTCGCGGCTATGCGGATATTCACAGCGCCACTTCACGGCGGTGTATTGCGGGTGCTGACCGATCCATTGCGCGATATAGGGCGGCGCCGCCATCAGGCATTGCTGCAGCGAGAAGGTCGAGGCAAACACCAGGTTTTTTTCCTCGCAATTGGCCGGCGCGAGCACGGCGCAAACCGTGATGACCAGGTTTATCGCATCCATGCCGACATCCTCCAGCGCGGTTCCTTAGCCATCGATAACACGGCGAGTTACGGATCAGCCAAAACGAGGTTTCACTAGCACGTGAAGAGTAAGGCCGGCGATCCTAGAAGTTGACGCCGAATACGAGTTTCGCCTGGTGGCGTTCGAAGTTGACGAGATCGAGCGTGGCACTCGATCCGGCAGCCCGGCCCCAGGCCTGAACGCTCCAGTTCGCGGTCATGCGTGCGCGCTCCGAAAGCTGGAAATAGGCGGTCGGTCCGACGAACACCGCCTGCCCTGCCAGCGCATCGAGGCCAATGCCGTCATATTTGCGGAAGTAGCGCACCTCGCCACCGAACAGAAAGTTCGGTCGGAGTTTCGCCATGACGCCGAACGCAACCGCGAGCGTGGCGTCCTGCTCTTCCGTGGGCGCGCCCACCAGGCGGGTCCATTCCGGCTGATAGCCGAGGTTGAGAGTTGCGACCACGCGCTCCGGGATCAGATCGCGCTCCAGCGCCAATGTCAGCTCGGTCCCGTAATTGCGCGCGGGCGCCGCCGACGTCTCGTCGATGCGGTTGCCGTGACTTTCCAGCGCCAGGGTCAGGCCGAACGGCGCGGTCTCGCGATCGAGAAAGCGGTAACGCAGATCGAGCGAAGCGCCCTGCCAATTGGCCTGTGTGCGATCAGCGAGGCTCGGAACGGATTCGATATTGTGAGCGGCGAGCGTCGTCCCGATCTCGATGCGGAAATTCTTGATCGGCACGAACTCCAGCTCCATCTGCTGGCCGACGGCCTGGTATGCTCCGGCCTGCTTGCCGAACCGTCCGGTGGTCTCGGTCTGGAATTCGCGCTCGCCGAGATCGCCGACATCGGTGCCGATCATGAAAGCATAGATGTGCTCGGTGTCGATGCCCTCGGCACGGCCGGGGCCGGGCTGCAGCGCAAGGCACAGCATCGCAGCACAGAATGATTTCGCAAGGATGCTCATTCCCGTTCCGAAGGCCGCCGGAGTCGAAAGGTCCGCTCACGCCCGGAGCCTATCACAGGTCGAGGCGCTGATATTGCCGAGTTTGGCTGGACCCGAGGGAAAAGCTGGAGCCAGTGCGGGTCGCTTCAGACGACCGGCCGGTCAAAACGAAAACAAAATTCGTAGACGGGACGCAACGTCTGCCCGGCGTCCGGCACGGATGCCGGAGCCGGACAGAGCGCAGTCACTTACGCGCAGCGCAGGCGTACATGTTGATTTCCATGCCCACCGGCACTTCGACGATCTTCGGAGTTTTCCAAGTCATGTGGGTCTCCCAAGCAGTCTGGTGCGACAGTCGCACCGGGTCGGAACGTAAGACTCTCGCGCGCGTCATGCAAGGCCTCGCGAAAAACGGCCTCTCATCTCAACAAACGCAGCAGCGCGCGTCCTGCCGGCGGGCGCAACTCCTTTGCATCGAGCGTTCCGTCGCCGTCCGGGTTTGCCGCATGGAAGCGTTTTTCGACCACGGCCAGATATTCATCGAGGGTCAGCGTGCCGTCATGGTCGGGATCGGCGGCCTCGAGCTCGCGTGCGCTCAATCGTCCCGCCAGTTCGCGCCGATCGAGCGTGCCGTCGTGATCGGGGTCGAGCTTTGCGAACAGCGCCGTTGCGGCCTTCTTCACCTCGGCGAGATCAAGCGTGCCGTCGGCATCGGTGTCGAACATCTTGATCGGATCGCCCGCGGCGGCGTTTACACCCGAAGTGGTCGCCAGGAATGCGGCTGATATCAAAAGGATAGACCGTCGCGTCGGCATCGTTGACCTCCTATTTGCTGTGCGCGAGTTGCAATCGATTGATCGTCGTCAGGTTCCGGGTGGCGGCATCAATTGCGCGGTTGCTACGCTCTCCGAAACATTCGATGAGGCCCGCATGAGATTACCTCGACGAATCGCCGGCGCATTGCTGGTCATCGCATTTGTGTCCTGCGCACGGGCCGAGAATGGCCGGCATGATCGCGCCGCAACAGCTGCCGCTCCGGCACAAACCCGCCGTCCGGTGCTCACGGGCAAGGAGCGCCTTGGCCCGAAATGGACCGACGAACAGCGCATCGATAATTGCAACGTTCCCATCGACAAGCGCGGCAACAGGCCGCGGCCCAGCGCCTGCACGAACACTCCTTCGAGCTGACCGGAGGCGATTAGCTGACGTCTGATGATGCGTCGCCGTGCAGGCCTTTGTGAATCGCGGAGGGCGAGACGCCGAAGCATTTGCGGAACACGCGGCTGAAATGCGAGGAACTCGAGAATCCCCAGGAGAACGCGACGTCCGTGATGGTCTTGCCGCCATGCGTCTCCAGTTCCTGCCGGCAATGCTGCAGCCGCGCCCGCCAGATATAATCGCTGACGGTCATGCCCCTTTCGCTGAACAGCATATGCAGATAGCGCTTGGTGCAACCGAGCGCCGCCGAAATCTGGTCGATGCACAGCTCCGGATCGCGCAAATGCTCGCGGATGAAGGCCTGCGCCCGCACATACATCGCCTCCGGACCGACGCGATCGAAGGCCGTGTCGGCCTCGCGCAGCGGCAGCAACAGCAGATCGATCAGCGAATCGGCGACGCCGACCGCGCTGTTCGCCGACAGCTTGGCCGCCTCACCGAAGGCGGCATGCACGAAGTCATGCGCAATCCGCCCGGTTCCGGTCAGCGCCGACAGCTTGCAGGCCGACATTTTGCCGAAATGAAAGCCGCGTTCCCTCAAGAGCTCCTTCGGCACGATCACGACTTCATGCCGCGTCAGGGCTGGACTGATGATCGTGTGCGGCGAGGAAACGTCGTAGGCGAGGCAATCGCCCGGCTTCACCTGGATCTGGCAACCGTTCTGCTCGAAGTAGGAAATCCCGTAGGTCTGGAACAGGATCTTGACGTAGGGGTGCTCGCTGGTGTGACTGGGTGAAGCCGCGTGCGCGATCCGATGCTGACTTGCTTCGATCTGACACAGTTTCAGTTTCGAGACGGTCGTGTAGTTGATCCGGGCTTCCAGCGTCGAAGCCTCCAGCGGGTCGACGGAGAACTGACCGCAAAGGTCGGTCAGGGCGTCTGACCAACACTGAATCTGCCTCTTCGGCCCCAATCCGGCAGTGCTGAGCGAGTGAATCGTGTCGGGCATTTCCGGCCACCGAGGTGAGATCAACCGTGAGAGCTCCGCAGCTGATCACGGCAGGCAACATTCAACTTGAGGCCAAGTTGAGGCCGTCCCGACGGGATTTGTGGAGCGCGCCTCCTGCTCCCGTCAAGGTTGATCCTCCGTCTAAGTTCCGGCGTCGTCAAGGAAAACATCGATGGGCAGCATCCCTCAATCATTCCGATGCGCCGCAGCGCGGAACGGGCGAACCTGGCGGTGCTTCGCCCGGGACGAAAAAGTTAGCCGGGCTTCCCTTTCGAGCAAAGGCGCTTCGCTCTCGGGCAAGTCTCAGTTTTTCGAAGGGGATACCAATAACGGTTAAGTAAGAATTCGAACGGGCCGCGTCCGACGGAACCCGAAGCTCTTCAAATGGGAGGAACCACGATGCGAAAGCTGTTACTCGCGACGGGTCTCGGCATGATGGCGGCACTCGCCGCTCAAAGCGCCGCAGCCAATGACGAACTGAACCGGATGTCGCAGAATCCGGCCGGGTGGGTGATGCCGACGGGCGACTACGCCAACACGCGTTACTCCAAGCTCAAGCAGATCAACGCCTCCAATGTCGGCAAGCTCCAGGTCGCCTGGACGTTTTCGACCGGCGTGCTGCGCGGTCACGAAGGCGGGCCGCTGATCATCGGCAGCACCATGTACGTCCACACGCCGTTCCCGAACAAGGTCTATGCTCTTGACCTATCGAACGAGAGCAAGATCATCTGGAGCTACGAGCCGAAGCAGGATCCGAACGTCATTCCGGTGATGTGCTGCGATACCGTCAACCGCGGCCTCGCCTATGCCGACGGCAAGATTTTCCTGCATCAGGCCGATGACAAGCTCGTCGCGCTCAATGCCAAGAACGGCAATGTCGAGTGGAGCTCGGTCAACGGCGATCCCAGCAAGGGACAGACCGGAACCTCGGCCCCGGCCGTGATCAAGGACAAGGTCCTGGTCGGCACATCCGGCGGCGAGTTCGGCGTCCAGTGCAGCATGACCGCCTACAACATCAAGGACGGCAAGCAGGCGTGGAAGGCCTATTCCGAAGGTCCGGATGATCAGATCCTGTTCGACCCCGACAAGACCATGGCGCTTGGCAAGCCGGTCGGCAAGGACTCCAGCACCAAGACCTGGGAAGGCGATCAGTGGAAGATCGGCGGCGGCTGCACGTGGGGCTGGATCGCCTACGATCCGGCGCTCAACCTCGTCTATTACGGCTCCGGCAACCCCTCCACCTGGAATCCGAAGCAGCGTCCCGGCGACAACAAATGGTCGATGACCATCTTCGCCCGCGATGCGGATACCGGCATGGCCAAGTGGGTCTACCAGATGACCCCGCATGACGAGTGGGACTATGACGGCGTCAACGAGATGATCCTCACCGATCAATCGATCGACGGAAAGGCCCGCAAGCTGCTGACCCATTTCGATCGTAACGGCCTCGGCTATACGCTCGACCGCGTCAATGGCGAGCTGCTGGTCGCCCAGAAGTTCGATCCCAAGGTCAACTGGACCAGCGGCGTCGACATGAACAAGGGTTCGCCGACCTATGGCCGGCCGAAAGTGATCGACGAGTACTCGACCGACAAGCAGGGTGAGGACCACAACAACAAGGGCATCTGCCCGGCCGCGCTCGGAACCAAGGACGAGCAGCCTGCAGCCTACTCGCCCGACACGCAGTTGTTCTACGTTCCCACCAACCACGTCTGCATGGACTATGAACCGTTCAAGGTGAGCTACACCGCGGGTCAGCCCTATGTGGGTGCGACGCTCTCGATGTATCCGCCTCCCGGCGAAACCCATATGGGCAACTTCATCGCCTGGGACGGCAAGACGGGCAAGATCGTCTGGTCGAACAAGGAGCAGTTCTCGGTCTGGTCGGGCGCGCTCGCAACCGCCGGCGGCGTCGTGTTCTACGGCACGCTGGAGGGTTACCTGAAGGCGGTCGACGCCAAGACCGGCAAGGAGCTCTACAAGTTCAAGACTCCGTCCGGTATCATCGGCAACGTCACGACCTACGAGCACAACGGCAGGCAGTACGTTGCCATCCTGTCGGGTGTCGGCGGCTGGGCAGGCATTGGCCTCGCGGCCGGCCTGACCGACCCGACCGCAGGTCTCGGCGCCGTCGGTGGTTACGCGGCGCTGACCAACTACACGGCGCTCGGCGGAGCACTCACCGTGTTCGCGCTGCCGCAATGAGCTGACGACCTCGCTCCGGCGCGTGAGGTTTCCTCACGCGCCGGACGACGCGACATCGACAGCCGAGGATAAGCGCTTGCGCAGCATTTTCATTTTGACTGCGGCGGTCATGGTGATCGCCGCCGGAGGATCGGCTTTCGCCGACGGCTCGGGCGATCCGGCCGCGGTGAAATCCGAAGACGGCAAATATCTCGATCAACAGGGAAACCCGACCTACAAGATTGCCGCCGACGGCACCGTCGATTGGTACACCTATTCCGGATACCGCCGCTATCACTCGGAGTGCCACGTCTGCCACGGCCCCGACGGCATGGGATCGAGCTACGCGCCGGCGTTGAAGGATTCGTTGAAGACGATGAGTTACGGCGATTTTCTCGGGGTCGTTGCGAGCGGCCGCAAGAACGTCACTACCGCGCAGGAGAACGTGATGCCGGCCTTCGGCGCCAACCCGAACGTCGCCTGCTACATGGACGACCTCTACGTTTATTTGCGGGCGCGTGCCAATGATGCGGTGGGACGCGTCCGTCCGGCGAAACACGAAGACAAGTCCCCAGCCTATACCGAGGCTGAAAACTCTTGTATGGGCACCAAGCATTAGTGGAGCTCAACGAGAAGCGAGACAGGATCATGAAGACACGTGCCGCCGTTGCCTTTGAAGCCAAGAAGCCGCTGGAAATCGTCGAGCTCGATCTCGAAGGACCGAAGGCCGGCGAAGTCCTGGTCGAGATCAAGGCCACCGGTATCTGCCACACCGACGCCTATACCCTCGACGGCCTCGACAGCGAGGGCATCTTTCCGTCGATCCTCGGACACGAGGGCGCGGGCATCGTCCGCGAGATCGGCGCGGGCGTCACCTCGGTCAAGCCCGGCGACCACGTCATTCCGCTCTACACGCCCGAATGCCGCCAGTGCAAAAGCTGTCTCAGCCAGAAGACCAATCTCTGCACGGCGATCCGCGCCACCCAGGGCAAGGGCCTGATGCCAGACGGCACCTCGCGCTTCAGCCACAAGGGCAAGACCATCTTCCACTACATGGGCTGCTCGACGTTTTCGAATTTCACCGTGCTGCCGGAGATCGCGGTCGCGAAAATCCGCACCGACGCTCCCTTCGACAAGAGCTGCTATATCGGCTGCGGCGTCACCACCGGCGTCGGCGCGGTGGTCAACACCGCCAAAGTCAACCCTGGCGCCAACGTCGTGGTGTTCGGCCTCGGCGGCATCGGCCTCAACGTCATCCAGGGCGCCAAGATGGTCGGCGCCAACAAGATCATCGGCGTCGACATCAACGACTCGAAGGATCAATGGGGCCGCAAGTTCGGCATGACCGACTTCGTCAATCCCAAAAAGGTCTCGGGCGACATCGTCGCGCATCTCGTCACGCTGACCGACGGCGGCGCCGATTTCACCTTCGACTGCACCGGCAACACCACCGTGATGCGCCAGGCGCTGGAAGCCTGTCACCGCGGCTGGGGAGTCTCGGTGGTGATCGGCGTTGCCGAGGCCGGCAAGGAGATCGCCACCCGGCCGTTCCAGCTCGTCACCGGCCGCGTCTGGAAAGGCACGGCGTTCGGCGGGGCGCGCGGCCGCACCGACGTGCCCAAAATCGTCGACTGGTACATGGACGGAAGAATTCAGATCGATCCCATGATCACCCACACCCTCAAGCTCGAGGACATCAACAAGGGATTCGACCTGATGCACGAGGGCAAATCGATTCGTTCGGTCGTCGTGTACTAGCAAGAAATCAAACACAAGGAGGATAGGCCCATGAACGTTCATATCCATCCCTCGGTCGACAATGGCGTGAAGAAAGGCTCGGGCAGCTTTGCCGGCGGAACGCTGGTCTGCAAATGCAAGGACAAGCCGGTCAAGGTCGGCATCAAGGGCGACGTCGCGCATAACCATGCCTGCGGCTGCACCCAATGCTGGAAGCCCGAGGGCGCAAACTTCTCGGTGGTCGCCGTGGTGCCGCGCGACTCCGTGAGCGTGCTCGAAAACGGCGACAAGCTGCATGTCGTCGACGCCTCGAAGACCATCCAGCGCCACGCCTGCAAGGCCTGCGGCACGCATATGTATGGCCGCATCGAGAACAAGGGACATCCGTTCTACGGTCTCGACTTCATTCATCCGGAGCTGTTCCAGGAATCCGGATCGGCGGCGCCGGGATTCGCGGCGTTCGTGTCCTCGATCATCGAGTCCGGCGTTGACCCGGGCCAGATGGGCGCGATCCGGTCGCGTCTGAAGGAGCTGGGGCTCGAACCCTATGACTGCCTGTCGCCGGCGCTGATGGATGCGATCGCCACGCACGTGGCGAAATCGAAACCAAAGGCCGCGTGAGCGGATCGCAACGTCTCGCACTCAATCAACAATGACTGGGATTCAATCCAGCCTCCTCCCTGACTGAACCTCGGCCTCGCCTGCTCCTCGCGGCGAGGCCTGTCCTTGACCGGCCTCGCGTCCCGGACGGCCCCCCGAAGGGCGAGCCCCCTCCGTACTTGTACGGAAGCGATTGGCTGTGCACCTCCCCGCCTGGCACGAACACTGCATGGTAAAATGAGCCGAATCGTCGCTCATTGGAGAAGCCATGCTCGTTACCCTCGTCGCGGTGCTCTGCAACAGCCAAATCTGCCTGGAAAAGATCGTCACCAACAGCGACCAGTCGAGCATCTCGATGATGGACTGCGCGGTCCACGCCCAGGCCGGCATCGCGGAGTGGCTGCAGAACGGGCCGTACCGAAGCTGGAGACTGCAAGGCTACAAATGTGTGTTGGGGAAATACATTCCGAAGGGGCAGGCCTGACGCGCGACCGCGCCTCGCGTGAAATTGCAGCATAAGCGAGATCGATGGTGTTCGCGATCGATCGTCAGCTGACGACCGCCGCCGGCCGCATGTTGCAAATCCCTCGCCCGGCAGCGTAGTAAGTATTTCCCGATGCAATCTTCAGTGATACTTCCCCTCTCATTCCACACGCCCGAATTTTGCAAGCCCCTTGGGACGACTCATGTCGGCCGACACGAAAGCCTGGTGCGGGATTGATTTTGGCACCTCGAATTCGGCAGTAGGAATCTTCACTGCTGCCGGCAACCGGCTGGCGACCGTCGAAAACCCTCATGTCACCATTCCGACCGCGATCTTCTTCAATTTCGAAGAGAAGCGGATGCAATTCGGGAGCGGGATGCGACGGCGGAATATATCGGGCTCACGCAGGGCCGCTATATGCGCGGCTTGAAGAGCCTGCTCGGTTCGTCGCTCATCGACGAACAGGTCGCACTTGGATCCGCAGCCCTGTCCTACAAGGGCGTCATCGGAAAATTCCTCGGATACCTCAAGGGGCGCATGGAGCAGGAAGTCGATGCGCCCGTGCTTGATGTCGTCATTGGACGACCGGTTCATTTCGTGGACGACGACCCCGATGCAGACCGTCGCGCGCAGGAGCAGCTGGAGTTTGCCGCCAGAGGCGAAGGTTTTCGCAACGTCGCATTCCAGCTCGAGCCAATCGCCGCCGCGCACCACCTCGGTTAATGTCCGTCCACCGCATTTCTTCGTCCGCCATGTCGCCCGCGTGCAGCGTGGTGCTGCAGCGTTCAATACCCAGCTAGCCAACACCCGTGGCGAGATTCAATCGATTTCAATCGCCATCAGCTCTGCCACGTGTAGCAAGTCATATTCGGAATACCAAGGTCCGACAATTTGAACGGAGAGTGGTATCGAGTCAGGCGTGCTCGCACATGGAATGCTGAGAGCCGGATGTCCGGACAGATTGAGTGGAAACGTATAGGGACACCAGTTTCGCATGACATCTGCGATATCTTCTATGTCGTCCAGCAACACCGACGGGCGAGGCAACGATGCGAGTGTTGGTGTCAAAAGGAAATCAAACTGACCGAATGCCGACTGAACCATGCGAAAACACCGGCTGCGTTCCACCTGAGCATTGAGCACGGCAGGGCCGGCTACACAGAGCCCTTGTCGTATTAGGCGCGCTGTGGAGTTGTCCAAAGCGGAAATCTGCTCTTGGGAGCTGTCGCAGAATCGCGATGCAAGCGAAACTGCGGCAATCAGACTTGCCGCCGGTACGAATTGGGCAAAGTCCATCTTTATGAACGTTACTTGCGCGCCCGAGTGCTCAAGGCGCCGAATTGCTTCGTGAAGCGCTTTAGAAATCGTCAATGCCGGCAAGCCGGCGCCGACGTCTTCGATAACTCCAACTCGAAAGCTTCGCAGCGGCCGCGTTAGCGAGCGTCGAAGTTCCGGTAAACTCATCGCAAACGGGTCCCGGTCATCGCTACCCGTGAGAACGTCCAACATAAGCCGAATATCGTTCGGCGTTCCGGCAATCGGCCCGATCTGGGCCAAGCCGCTGAACAAGTAGTCCCCCTCAGGCTGAGGTATCGAGCCGACGGTTGGTTTTAAGCCATACACCCCACAACAGGCGGCAGGGACTCGAATTGATCCACCGCCATCCGTCGCCAGTGCCAGTGGTCCTTGGTGACTGGCGACTGCAACGGCCGCGCCACCACTAGAGCCTCCGCAGGTGAGGTCAAGTCGACGCGGATTCATCGTCTCTCCAAACAGCTTGCCTTTCGTCGCATAAGCATGTCCAAATTCGGACGTGGTTGACTTGCCTATGAGAATTGCTCCGGCGGCTCTCAACCGTCCTACACAGGCGGCATCTCTTTCCGGTACATTCGAACGAAGCATCGTCGATCCCATCGTGGTCGTGATGCCGGCTGTTGCGATCAGATCCTTCACCGAGAATGGAATTCCGTGAAGCCGTCCCCGCCACGCGCCTCGCATGATCTCGGTTTCCGCGCGTTTGGCCGCTTCGATTGCCTGGTCTGAAGCAACCGTTACGAATGCATTCAGGCGCGGTTGAAGCTCAGTGATTCGATCGAGAAGCTTTTCCAGAAGCTCAACGGGCGAGACCTTTCGAGCCCAAAGTAATGGATAAAGTTGCGACGCGGACAATTGAAGCAGTTCGTCACACTCGACAATAGCTTGCGGCGCAAATTCTACCGGTTCCGTCCTCACAGCTGTCGCTCGCGACATGGTTCACTCCCGCGTTGGGGATCGATCATCGACTCGAAGATAAACTGTCGTTGCGAGAGCTACACACACGGCAACGGCACCAAAAGCCACTCGGAAGGACTCGTCGATGGGCAGGTTTACCCTTTGGGCAAGAGTCAGCACGCTACCGAACAGCCATTGCATAAGCGGAATTCCCAAGATCGAGACGAGCGTGTATATTGCTGTCGCACGTCCGACGGATTCGATCGGCACGATCGACCTCATGTGAGCGGAAAGAGTGACGCCGAATTGTTGCGCAAGCGACATGATCGCAAGTAGGGCTATAGCTATCGGGGCATAGGAAATCGGCCACAGGGCCAAAATCAGAAAACAGGTCGTAGAGACTGTCGCGCCGAACACCACGACCCATTTATAAGTTTTGAACCGGCGATCCAGACGCCCGAAGATCATGCTCCCGGCGACAGCCGCCAGAAAGACAGCAAATAAAGACAGCCCCTGTGTTCGTGTTGCATATCCGAATACGCGGTCCAGATAAGATGCCCCCCATAGCGCCGTAATCGCGGTGAGAGGTGCGAACGAAACCAGCGCGAGCGGAAGGATCAGTATGAATTGCCTAATCCTGAGCACACTCAGAATTCCAGCGGCGGCCCGCGGAGTGCGTGCTTCGACAGACTTGCCTTTAGTATCCTCTTCCTCAATTACCGAATAACTCAGAACAGCCAAAAACATCGTCACGGCCGCTATCGCGAGATATACGTGCCTCCAACCGATTCCGCTAACGAGAACAGCCAACGGCAGTGTTCCGAGCAAACCACCGATACTGCCCGCTGCAATCAAGAAGCCGACGAGAGTCGCAAAGCGGTCGGCGGGAAAGAACCGTGCGAACAGCATGTAAGCCGCGGGTTGGATAACGCAGTAACCTATCCCCATCAGGACTCGCGCGGCGGTGAGATCGTTGAGATCCTTCGCCAGCGAGAACCAAAAGCAGCCTAGTCCGCCGATAAAAAGGAAGGCGGAAATCGACGACCGTGTGCCGAAATAGTCAACACTGGTTCCGGCTGGAATCTGAAAGATCACGTTGGCAAAGAATAAACTCGTGACAACGGTCGTTAGTTGCCGGTCGTTCAGACCGATGTCGTGTTGCAGGATCGGCGCGATGATGCCGGTCGCCGCCCGATTGAACGACGTAACGGCATAAAGCGCCAGCAAGACTGCCAAGATGGTCCACTGTCTCGCTTGGCGCGCCGAGTTGGTCTGCATCAGATGTTCCATATTGGACAAGGCAACTACCCGCTAAAGCGCCACCCGCCATTCGGGGCGATGATTTGCCCCGTCAGGAAGCCGGCTTCGTTCGAACAAAGGTAATCGATCAGTGAGGCGATCTCGTCTGCGGTCCCAGGTCTCCCGACGGGTGTCTGCGCGACGATGGCTTTGACCCGCTCCGCCGGCCACGCCTGTGAAAACTCGGTGCCGCCGACAAAGCCCGGAGCAATCGTGTTGACGGTGATGCCGACATGACTGAGTTCACGCGCCAAACCGGCGCTAAGCCCGTGCAGTCCCGCCTTGCTCGCCGCGTAAATCGACGACCCCTTACTCTGCCCTCCGGTATAGGCAGCTATCGAGCTGACGTTGACGATCCGTCCTCCCGGCCTTCGCAGCAGCGGCGCAATCGCCATCGACATGAGGAATGAACCGGTAAGATTGGTCGAGATCACCGTTCGCCAGGAGGATTCGAGTTCCGCGAGATTTTGGTCGCTGCTTCCCCCCAACGCTATTCCCGCACAATTTATCAGTGCCCCAACAGTCAAACGCTCGTCTTGAATACGACGGACTATCCCTTCGACGTCTGTCCGCAAGCCGACATCAGCGGCGTGCGCGATGACGCCATCTCCAAGCACATCGCGCAAAGCCTCGAGCTTGGCCATGGTCCGACCAACTGCCAACACGCGCTTTTGCTGTGCGGCAAAACGCTTGGCGGCCGCGGCGCCGATCCCGCTGCCGGCGCCAGTTACGATGACGAGATCGTGCTCGCTCATCCGACGGCCTTCAATCGTTGCGGACTCTCTGGCCCGCCCGGAACATGGATGATCGCCGCCGCTTTCTTTTGATAGTAACCGTCCAAGCGCAAGCGGCCGATAAATTCCTGACTGCTGGACCAGGACAAATAGAACTGCTTCCAGCGGTAGGTCTCAGGCAGCGGCGTTCGGACACATGGCAACATATGGGCGTAGCCATTTCCGCCGAGCGGTCGCGTTGAGCTGGCGCCATCCTCGAAATAGGTCGCGCACAACCAGTCGGCCAGGAAATGCTTGACAGCGATAGCTTTCACCGTGCGGGAAAGGCAGCTCGCAAGTCCCTTGCCACGGAAGCTGCTATTTACATAGGAGCCGCCGACATAGGCCACGCGGCCACGCATTTCCGGCAACTCATCATTGAGCCCATCGGCGAGAAACCTCTCCATCAGCGGCGTCCGATCCCAGAACAGCCGGCCGGTTCGTAAATCGTTTCTGAGGTCAGGCGTGCTGAACATCTTGACGGCGATGCAGCACACGGGAACACCTCGGGATCGGCCGAGCAACCAAAGGCTGTTCTGCGGCGTCAGGAAGCTGTGTTCGGGATCGAAAGTGGTCAGCGCGGGTTCGGAAGCCAATGCCCGGTACGTGCCGACAAATTCCTGGAAATCCGGATTGACTTCGAGCGCAACGCCCTGCTCTTTCAAGAAAGACAGCGCGGCATCGATATAGCCGTCGATGAAGAAGATCGTCTTGGGTGCCAACAATTTCGATCGGGTCATTACTTCCTCCTTGCCTTTTGCGGACGGCTCAGCCATTGCGAGAACTGCCCAGGATGATCTTGTTCTTGCCGCTCGCCGTCCTCTCAACGATGTCGGAATAGCTGTATCGCAGGGGATACACGTGCTCTCCGTAAAGGCGCTGAATTTCCGCTGCGACTGTCCGCTCGTTGTGCTCACGACGCGCCAACGGGATGTTCGAGCTGCGCATCACCACGGAGAAAGCTTCTCCACGGATTGGATCTCGCTCCGAAATCAGCGCCAGCGGACAATCGGGAAGTGCAATCCCGAGCGTTTCCGCCAGTTCGCTCAGCGACACGTTGATCCCATTGACCTTGATCGCCATATCGCGTCGGCCGTGTATCCGAATCTTTCGGCCATCGGCAATCTCGACGTCGCTATCGAGGAACGCCATGCGCCGGAAATCGCTCACCGCGTTCTCCAGAGGCAGCAAAGAAGCGACTCTGGCCCCCACGACGTTCCAGGCATTGTTCGACGTGCAATACTTCAACTCCACATCGTCAAACAGCTGCCATACGGTGTCGCTCTCGCCGGCTGCCCGTCGAAATGCGAGACCTCCTACTTCGGCCGATCCAAATATTTCGCAAAGTTTATCTCGACAATCCCGTTTGGCCGAAAGAATTTCGCGCGCGAATTCCGGCACCGGTCCGGCAGAATGCACAACTCGAGAGACACCCCTGATCAGTTGCGGAGTTCTGGTCAGCAATTGCCATGACGCGGTAAGCGTCAGAAGAATCCGTTCGCCGTCAATCGGTTCATATGCTGAATACCGATCAAGCTGTGGTACCCAGGTGAAAGCGGCCCTGTGCAGGTAAGCCATGCCAATTCCGCACAGGAATCCGAATGCGTGATTCGCCGGGGCGAATGAGACGATCTCGGCAACATCTTGCAGGTCGAATGCCTTGCTGACCGCAGTCGCCTCCAACATGAGCTGCTCTTGCGAGCGCCAAAAAAGCTTGGGAGAGCCGGTCGTGCCGGACGACGAAATCCCAATCCAATCGACGAGCTGTCGGGGTCGTGCGCCGGAGAAATCCACGCGCCACGAACTTTCGCACAGCTGACGTGGTAATTCCGCCCTGAGACTGACTTGGCCATGATCGTCCCTGACGCACAACATGTCAGATAAAGACGGCCAATCGAACTGGCGGGGGCGTTTCGCCGAACAATCGCTCATCACGCGCTCCTAGGCGTCCTGTGCTGTCATCGGTTGAACCAGTCTCGATTGCACGTGGCGCCAGACAAGTTCGGAGGCACGACGAAGCGTCGACAGAGAGTACTGCAGATCGTCGTTGATCAGATCCACCTCGATCGAGAATTGCTCTTCCAGCAACGAAACGAACTCGTAAGCTCGCAGGCTGTCGTAGTTGAATCCCGGTATTTCGCTGAGCAGCCGATCGACGTCCGACGTTCCGAGCTTGAGCGAGAAAAGCTCGCAAAACGCATTTCTGACCGGTTCGAGATACGAAGATGAATTCATGAGGGGTTTCCTTCGAGGTTCGCGCGCTGCACCGAAAGAGTGGCGTTCCAGTAATCATCCGGGTCGACCGGTATGATTCGAAAGAAGAAGCGGTCGAGCGGAAAGACGCCAGTGGCGCTTTCCCGCATCATGGCGCTGATCTTGTCCCGCCAGGTCCTCTCTCGCCGCTGATCGACTTCAATCGACATGAAGCAGATTTTTCCCTGAGCTGCCTCGGCGGATGGCGGCATTGGCACCGGCCCGTAGAACACCGACTCAATGTCTATCTCGTGCCAGCAAATGATGGTGTGGCTCATGCTCACTCCTGCGCGCCCGAGAGCAAGGGCAACGCGTCGGGAAAATCTGCTGCGCACCGACCGGTCGGTGATATCGGTCCATATGTTGAGCGTTGGCATGGTGACCCTCCATTAGGTCAAAACCAACTCGGGCAGACGAAAATCAGGTTGAGCCGCCTTGCGGCGAAGCAACGCAAACAGGGTTCTCGCGAGGAGGTCTCCGCTATGCTGGAACGGAGTCCAGCCGACAGAGCCGTCTCTGCCCGTTAGCTTGTTGAGAAACGGCGTAAGACCGTCAAATCGCGCACCGGTATCTTGAGGGGCCGCGAGAACGCATTGATAGGTCGTGTACAGGTTGGGCGGTTCTGACAGCGTCTCACGAAAGCCGCCCAAGATCGCGAACCGCTTCAGCACCTGCAGCAGACGCTGCGCCTCCGCATCAACTCCGAGCATTCGATAGAGGCGCACGGCCTGTGCGGTGGCACTCGCGCTAACCGAGCCTCCTGGTGTGGCGGAGGCCCCATCCTCGCGCGTGCATCGCGCAACAAAATTGATAAGTCTGGTCTTGTTGATCGGGCTCGCGGCATCGGCTTCAATTCCAACGGCAACTGCCATGGCAGACATGGAAGACGGAATATCGGAGCCGCGGCCGGACCAATATCCAAACCCTCCGTCGGGATTTTGCAAACGCATCAACCATAGACCGAGGCGAGCGGGCTCGGAAAACGATTCTCCGGCGAGTTTCAGCGCCGAAAGCGCCCACAACGTGCAGCGGACTTCCGCGCCGCGACCCGGCATGTACATCACGCCGTCTTCCCATCGCATATGCGCTTCTCGCAACCATCGGCAAATCGACCGAATGTCGGAATCCTTCGGATCGTTGAGCTGCTTGATGATCAGCGCTGCGGCGCTGGACATTGCGTCGCTGGCCGAGTCCGGTTCGCGGTATGTGAACCCGCCATCGGCAAAGGCCGCGCGAAGCACCGCGCGGCGGACAGTGGCCACTGTTTCGCGATCGATTGAAGCCTCCAACGCCAGAAGCGATCCGACCGCGGAAAAGTTCGCCCAGACATCGGTTCGATTGTGACCTTGCCACCGAATAAACCCATCATCGGTGAAGCGCTCCATGATCCAGCGCGTGCATTTCGCCGAGTTTGGCACCGGCCAGCCAGCGCGTTCGAATGTCATCGTGGCTCGGAAGGTGGCCCAGAGGCACGGCGAGGACTCTTCATTGAAACGAAATCCGCCGGCCGGGTCTTGCTGAGCGGCGAGCCAATCGCGCAACTCTCGCGCGCGCCATGGCGACTGTTCCTTCTCGGCAGTGGCCGCCAAAGCGTGAACGCCGTAATAGCATGCTCGGACGTCGGGGGCGCCAGATCCCGGGCACCATGAAAGCCCGCCGCTTGCGGTTTGAAGCGAACCTAACCAGTCAATCAATCGCGTCTCGGCTGGAGGCCTCACACCGACAACCTCGCGAAAGAGCCGGCTTGCATAATAGGTCGCCCACACGTCGGAACCCTGGCCTGGCATCATCCCGAAGCCGCCGTCGTCAGACTGCGCGCGTGACAACCACTCTCGAAGTCTGGCGACCTCGACTTGATGACCGAGATCGCGCAAAGCCTGGTAGCCGTAATAGGTCGCCCAAACGTCAGAAGACAACCCGCGCTGCCAGGCGCAACCGCCGTCCTGGTTTCTCCAACTCAGCAGATAGTCGATCGTGCGTTGCGCCAGCTGCGGTCCGAGGGGCTCTTCAAGCCAGGTCAGCGTACGTACCGCAGCATAGGTCGCCCAAAGATCGGGGAGCGACGTGCCGCAGCCGCCGTCTGCGAACAAACCGGGAGCCGATATTTTCGGGGCAACACGTTGCGCGGTGCTGGTCATGGCTTATGCCTGTGCGAAATTAGACCGTTTCCAATTTTTCAGGGAAGCTCCGCTCTTGGTCGTCACCGGCAACTGGGCGACCGTCAGGACAGGCACGGAAATCTCCGCACGATCGAGTGACGATCGCGCCATTGCGATTACTTGTTCGGGGCGATCGACCCACTCTGGATCGAGCTCGACGACAATCGACGGGGATTCCTCTCCCTGCTTGAACAGATAACCGGTTAATCCTTCTATGCCGTAGATCAGCTCCTCGATTTCCTCCGTCAACAGGCTGCGGTTCCCGATGGTGATGCGCTCCTCATCGCGACCGAGGATTTCGATCGATCTTCCTAGCCCATCAGGCGTCGGATAGACCCGGACCTGATCGCCGGTGTCGAACCGCAACAACGGTCGCGCATATGCGTTCAAAGGCGTGACAATCAGCCGGCCGCAATCGCCAAGCCCCGCGCGCTTAAGTTGAGTACCTGTGTCGATCTCGCAGATCGCCGCATATTCGAGAAGCCGCAGCGTTGTGTCGGCGCCGGTTGCGGCAATGGTGCCTGTCTCGGTCGAGCCATAACTCGCAATGTGGACTTCCGCGCGCCACTCTCGGCTGAGCATGCGTCGCAACGCTTTGCAAACCACCTCCCCCGCCAGCATGATACACGTCACCGAAGCGGCGAGGGACCTGAAGGTTCCTCTGTTTTTGAAGACGCGCATCATTTGAAGCAGCGTTCCCGGCGAGGCAAACAACACCGTTGGCTGGAAGCGTGCGCAAAGCGCTTCGATTCGATCCCAGGTCACAATGCCCTGGGTAAAGGGGAAGCAGCGTGTGACGCACGCGCCGGTCAACTCCGTAACGCCAGCCATCATGTCCCCAATCGGAGCAATGTCGGAGGGCAGCAAAATCAAACAGCGGTCATTGGGACCTATAATCTCGCCCCACCGCAAGCCGACGGCTGCGTAGTTCCACGCTAGGTCCTCCGCCGTTCGCCGCGTCGGCGTCGGCAAACCACTCGTTCCCGACAACTCATAATATTTGATGGCCTTTCGCGCCTCGAGGCTCTCGAATTCGAGCGGAGACCGCTTGAGCTTCTCCTTCGCGATGACCGGGAGTTTCAGAAAGGCCTCATAAGAGTAAGGGCCAATGTCGGCATATGCCGGCGCCGAACGCGCTCTTTCCCAGAGTTGCTTCAGCCTGAGCTCCTGATAATCCTTGAGGCTTCCAGCGGATGAGATCGCCTTCTGCATTTCGGCAATAGGAGTCTGGTTCTCGCCAGCGGCGGTTGAGACGCTCATCTGCATTTGCTTCTCTCCAAATTGCGTCGCTTGATCCGACGGCCTTCAGGCGGCTGAGTTCAAGTTGACGACGTTGGACTTCTCCAGTTCCTTGATCACGTAAGGTGGAGATTTACCGCTGCGCTGATCGACGACGAACGGTTCAGCCGCGCGCATAACCAGGAGATCCCGGAGCACGTCATGCTGCAGGTCGCCCGCCAGATTGGCACCGATCACATCCTCGATGCAGATGGATTTCTTTCCGTGCTCAAGGCGCAATCGAACCTCGACCGAGCGTAAAACGCCGCCTTGCTGCCAAAAAACAAGTTGTACATCGTCGACGCCATCGACCTTACGAAGCGCGTTTGCCGCTCGATAGGGATTGACCTTGTATCCATCGAAATAAATAGTCCTGTCCTGCCGTTCTCGAACGCGAATGCGACGGATCGATTCATCTCGGTCGAGTACATCCACTGCATCCGGCATCCGGAAGCGCAAGATCGGATTAATCACATCAGGGTTCAGCGAGGTGACATGGAGGGTACCGTTCAAAACCTCGGCAAACTGGTAGTCGAGTATTTTGAATTCGTTGATCGGCATTTCGGGCGTCTGATAGCCGACGACCCAAGGTTCAGTCCCGCCGTAGACCGACCACAGACGCGCGCCGGGAAAAGCGCTTTTGAGAGCATCGGCGTGATATTGCTTCAGCGGCTCACCGGTCCACAGAATCGCTTCAACTTCAGGGAGCGTTTCTCCCCGGGAAACAAGATATGAAGCGATGATCTCCAGCAATGACGGCGAGCCGGAGACCGCAGCGGGGTTCAACGTCGTCAATATGTCGTGCCATGCCGCATCCAGGTCTGCGACATCGACGTTGCCGCAGTGGAAATACGTCATGCCTTCGAAGAGGGCGACTTCCCGGAAGAACTGATTGGTGGAACACGCGCGTCCGCCAGCCGAGAAGTCCACGAACACGCGACCTCGTTCACCGAGGTTGGGCCGCCACTGGGCGAGAATGTCCGGAATATGCTGGTGAGACGGATGGAGGCCGATCTTTGGCGCTCCCGTCGTGCCTGAGGACATGAAGGCGAAGGCTCCCTTGCTGCAATCCCATCGCTTCGGCTCGGCCATCGCGATCAGGTAATCCGCTTCGGTCATTGGCGGAGCATCCGCCAAATCCACCGCGCTGCGGATCCTGTTGAGGCTCGCATACATGCTTCCGAGCTTGGGGATAGCCTTCAGGCGTTGCAGGTTGCGATTCGGGACTTCCCAAGACACGGCCATGATGTCGCTCCTCTTGAATTGATGGCTTGTTGCCATCAAGGATGCGACAGACTCGGAAATTCGCATCCATCGCACGCACACTGCTCGTCGAGGAATGCGAGATCAAATACGGAGTTGGTATGAGGAACATACGTCGAAAATATCAACATGCTTTGGAACTTGCAGCGAAATTGCGTACTCTGATCATTCACGATCGGCGCGGGCGAGCGACCTGTCGGCGACACAGAGACAGATGCAAGACGAGAAATAGCGCTCTTTTCGGGAAAAGCAGAATTTGCGATGAGGGTTTCCCGGTAACTGAGCCAGCTGCAGAACAGCTCCGACGATCAACCCTTACTGACCGGAAATCTGCGAAGAGAGGATTTGAATGAAATCGTTGATGGGTTCGTTAACCTCGCTGCCCTTTCGGCGAACGACCACCAACTCATATCGAATCGGTGTACCGGGCCCCGTTATCGGTATGAATGAAACGCTTTGCCTCTTTTGTACCATGATTGGAATAGGGACAAGAGACACGCCCAGGCCGCTGGCGATGAAGCCTAGCATGGTATCGAAATCCGCCACGTAGTGAGCGACGAAGGGCTGAAATCCCGCGCCCCGGCATGCCTCTATGATGCGTCCGTGCAACCCTGGTCCTTCCGTTGGCGGAAACATGATCCACTCATCTTCGGACAGCGCAGAAAGCGGCACCGGCATTGCGCTTCCGACCAGCCGATGCGTATCCGGCACCGTTGCGTCCAATTCGAATTTGCGGAGTACGCTCACATCGAGGATGTCATGACCTTCAATAGGACCGACCATGATCCCGATGTCGGTTTCATCTTTCTCGAACCAGCCGATCTGCTGACCCGTAGTCCCGCGCGTCAGCGTGAGTTCGACGTGTGGATGCTCGGCACGAAACGCACGTAGGGCTCTCGGAACAAACTCGTACGCGCCGCCGAGACCGACGAAGCTGATTCTCAATCTCTCCTGGCTATCGAATATCCTGTTCCGTATCATCCACACGGCCCGCTCCGCTTGCGCCAGCGTAAGCTTGGCTTCTCTGAGAAGAGTTCAAACCGGCATCGGTAAGATTTAAGACTCTCTTTCCACGATTGATCAAGCGCTGACCCAACTCTTCTTCGAGTGCCTTGATCGACGCCGTGAGCGGAGGCTGCGCCATATTCAAGCGTTGCGCCGCTCGGCTAAAACTCATCTCTTCGGCGACTGCGACAAATTGTTCGAACTGGCGCAAATTCGGTATTCGATACCTCCGCGGTATATTGGTCATATGGACTCCATAATTGACGGAGATCGCAGGAGTTGCACATTGGCCTCGCCGAATCGGCATTCCCGTTCGCAACTAGGGCGAGCATATGGCAATTGATGATGAGTGGGGGATTGACGGTCAGATTATCCGCAACCCTCCAGCGAACTCCATGTTTCGCGAAATGCTCGGTTTTCAGAGGCGACGACCGTCACTGCGGACGATCTGGCCTGTTATGTATCTGATTTTTAGACCATTTCTAGAACTGCGGACTGGCCAGCTCGATGCCCCAAGGATCGGATTCTGATCCTGTGGCCGCTACTCTGATGGCTGAGGAATTTCAGTGCTTGGACATACGATACGCCGAGTTGAGTCAGCGATAGGTCCGATCTTTGCTCAGGGCCGGTCTTGGCAAGACTCGCCCTCTCGCTGGTATGGCGCGGAATTATCGCTGCCAGCAGCCTGGCACATCGATCTGGTGATCAGCAAATCCCTGGCCGCTTGGCTTGAAGGATCTCTCAGCGAACAAGAACAATCGCGCGCTGCCCGATATGTAAGGACTTCTGACCGCAATCGGTACATCGCCAGCCGCGCGGCCTTGCGGCACGTTCTATCAGTCTATCTGGGAACTGTTCCCTCCACTATCGCATATGATGTTACACCGCGCGGCCGCCCAATCCTCAAAGCCACGCCGCTCCCTTCGCCGATATCGTTCAATCTTTCGCACAGCGGCGACCGCGCCTTGATCGGGATCGCTGACTCCGGTCAAATTGGCGTAGACATGGAAGTCATTTCTGATCGTCCCGACGTCCTGGCAATAGCGAAGCGCCACTTTGCCGAAAGTGAATTCAAGATATTGTCCGATGCAGACGAGCATCGGCGGCGGCTCTTGTTTTATCGTATGTGGACCAGAAAGGAGGCTTGCCTCAAAGCCATCGGGATCGGGTTGAGAGCGCCGCTGTCGGCAGTTGTGTGCAAGCTAGACGATCGTGGTCGCGTCTACGTTTCCCGTCTCAGCGCGCCGCTGGATCAAACCCAAATTTGGTCGACAATTCCGTTTGATGACGACGCCGTCGCTGCATGCGCGGTTATCGTTGGACCAGGTCTTCAGGGAAAGTCTCCTCAAAACGGGAATATCCGCTTGAAAAACGCGTCGTAATTCGTCCTCTAATGCTTTGATGTTGCGTGTTCTCTTTTGGCTGGCGACGCAGTGCTGATCGCACCCGTCTCCAGCCGATTTCCCTGCAAACAGGGAATTTTACAGGGAAAGTCGCAGTTTTGGGGTTACGGAGACAATGTCGACGTCGAAAACCCGTCCCGCAGACACTTCTCGAGTAATTCCCTTGACGGATTAACAGGGAAATTAATTTGGGAAGCAGGGAATCTTCCCGACGTATCAGGGAATTAAAGTCGGAAACTGCGGCGCCTTCCCGATGCCCGCCTATCCTTCAAAAACAGATATTTTGTCGGCGCAACTGGATGTCCGCTAAGGGGCGCCGAAAGCGGACTAAGTCAGACATCGGGCCATGTCCGAATGCGCCATATTCCGCCGCTCAATTTTCGGGGGAGCGTGCATTGGACGATTTCCTGTCCGCACTGTCAAAAGAAGAACGACGACGAACCCTTTTTCCACTAGCTTGCTCTTGTCCCGGTCCATTGAGGCGAAAATGTGAGGGCATCCTCGCTGTTTTGTCTCTACTCCAGCGGGACTACATCAACCGCGACTCCGAGCTTCTGCCTGCGCGAACCGACGATGATGCCGTCGACTGGCGAGACGTCGGAAAAATCGCGCCCGACGCCGAGCACGATGTGATCGTTCTCGACCAGCAGATCGTTGGTCGGATCGAAGCCGATCCAGCCCAACTCGTCGCCGCACCACAGCGACACCCAGGCGTGCGTCGCGTCCGCGCCTTGCAGCCTGACCTTGCCCGGAGGCGGAATGGTGCGCAAGTAACCGCTGACATAGGCGGCCGGCAGGCCGAGGCCACGCAGCCCTGCGATCATCACATGCGCAAAGTCCTGGCAGACGCCGTGCCGCTTGTCGAAGACTTCGTGCAACGGCGTCGAGATCACGGTGGCCTTGGGATCGTATTTGAAGCCATTGCGGATGCGGTGCATCAGGTCGACCGCGCCGACCAGCACACCGCTTCCTAACGGAAAGCTTTCGGCCGCGTACGCGGTCACCGGCGACAGCACTGGCACCAGCGCGCTCGCAAAAACGAAGCCGACCGGCGAGTCGGCGCGCAGGCTCCTCGCCGCAAATGCGACATCCCGCACGCTCTCCCAGGCCGGGCTTGGCACGGTGCGCCCGGGCGTGTGGCGCGCCACATTGACGCGCGAGCGCGCGTCGATGCGCAAATGCCGGTGCGGTATCTCGATCACCACGCTCTCGGTCAGCGTGCCGAAGAAGTCACGGCGCGACGTGCGTTCGGCGGGCTTGGGGCGAATCTCGACGCTATGCGAAATCAGCTCCTGGCCGCCGCCGCTCATCGGCTCCAGCCGTAGCGAACACCGGGCGAAACTGACCGAACTTTCGTAGGCGTAGGTCGTCACGTGACGGATGTCGTAGATCACGCGAGGCCTGTCAGCTTCTCGGGCCGGCTGGCGTTAGGTCCGTGCGGGAAATAATGCAGGCCGATGGCGTCGGCGAGATTGAGTAGCTCTTGCTCAAGGGCAAATAGCGTCTTGGTGTCGAGAGCGGTCGCTTCCGCCGTGGTCAGCGCAGATTGCACGGCGACCGCAAGCCGCTGCGGCCGTTCGATCAACCCGGTCTCGCGCAACGCCGGGATGCTTGCGATATGGTCGTTGAGCAGTTCGACCTGGAACGCCACCGAGCGCGGATTATAGGGATCGAGCACCGCGAGATCGCGCACCGGAGCGAGCAGCGGCGCGACCAGATAGCGCGAGCGATAGGTGATTTCGCAATCGATAAGCGTCAGCAGCACGTCTAGATCTTCGTCGGTCGCCTCGTCATAGCCGAACTGGCGAGTAAAGCGCAGGGTGTTAATGGCGCGCTCGGCGCGACGCCCCATGTCGAGGAAGCGCCAGCCGGCGGCGCGGTTCATGTTCTCCTGGGCGAGCCCTGCGAAGCTAGCCAGCTCCTGCAATGTCAGCTCGGCCGCGCTGACTACGCCGTCGTCGTCTTCTACCTCTTCCGCCAGCCGCGCGGTCATTTCGGTGATGACCTGCCAGGCGTCGGGTGACAGCCGCTCGCGCAGCGAAGTAGCGGTGCGCTGTGCCGAGCGTAGAAGGGACTGACAGGAACCGAATCGCTCCTCCGATTGCAGCGCCTCGGCAGCCACCTTCGCGGGCTGGGAACGCGATACCTGCGTAACCGCACCCCAGGTGACCAGCATGCGCTGGATACGCTCGGCCGCATGCTGCGCGCCCACAGCGCCCTTGCCAGGATCTCGCTGCTGGGTGATCAGCGTGCGCACCAACCGCAAGGTGGCTTCGGCGCGCTCGAGATAGCGGCCGAGCCAGAACAGATTGTCGGCGGCGCGGCTTGGCAGCACCCCGGCGATGCGCCTAATGCGAACGGAGTCGCCCGGCAGTAGCGTGCGCGTCGATACTGCCTTGTCGGAGACGACCCAGACATCGGCGGCGCGGGCGCCGTCGCCCATCGAGACCGCCCGCGCATCGAGTTCGGCGGCGATCCGGCAGAACCCTCCTGGCATGACAGTCCAGCCCTGGGGCGTCGCGGCGGCGAACACCCGCAACACGAACGGCCGCGGCACGAGACGCCCCTGGTCCCACACCGGGGTGGTCGACAGCCGCACCAACTCCTGGCCGACGAAGTCGATGCCGCGTTCGTAGATGGCGGCGACGAGCCGCTCACGCTCCTTGCCCGATAGTTCGCTTGCGAGCACCGGGCCGTTGCCATCGAAACCGGGCACGCCTCGGCCATACGCGCTTTCGATTGCGACATCGTCGAGCCGCGACAGCACTTCGTCGCGCGCCGCCTTCTGCCCGCACCACCAGGTCGCGATATGCGGCATCTTCAGATTCTCGCCGAGCAGGCGCTGGGCGAGCGGCTGCAGGAAACCAAGCAACGCGCGTGCCTCCAGCACACCCGATCCCGGCATGTTAGCTACCACCACGCCATCCTTGCGAACGACGTCAATGAGCCCGGGCACACCGAGATGGGAGGCGGCATCGAGCTCGAGAGGATCGAGGAAATTGGCATCGACTCGGCGCAACAGCACGTCGAGCCGCTTCAGCCCCGCGACCGTGCGGATGTGGATGCGATCGCCGGAGACAGCGAGATCGTCACCTTCGACCAGTAGGAAGCCGAGATAGCGTGCGAGTGTTGCATGCTCGAAATAGGTTTCGCTGAAGGAACCCGGCGTAAGCAGGCCGATGCGCGGCTCGTCGCGGTCGGCGCTGGCGCGAAGACTGTCGCGGAACGCTTCGAAGAACGGCGCGACGCGCTCGACATTCATCGACTTGTAGAGCGAGCTGAAGGCGCGCGACAGCACCAGGCGATTTTCCAGCGCATATCCCGCGCCCGACGGCGCCTGCGTGCGGTCGCCGAGCACCCACCAGCGCCCGTCCGGACCGCGGCCGACGTCGGCAGCGTAGATGCTGAGATAGCGCCCGCCCGGCGGCCTGATGCCACAGACGGGCCTCAGATACTCGTTCGAGCCCGCGATCGCAGCCGCCGGAATCGCGCCGTCGGCGACCAGGCGCCCTTCGCCATAGAGATCGCGCAGTACACGTTCAAACAACTCGGCGCGCTGGGCGATGCCGGCGGAGAGCTGCTGCCAGTCGGCCTCGCCAATCAGGAGCGGCAAATGCGACAGCGGCCAAAGCCGATCGGCGCTCTCGCCCGGCGCTCGATAGGTGACGCCGGCCTCGCGCAGATGCCGGTCGGCGGCGCCGAAGCGGCGCTCGATCTCGGCGGGCGCGAGGCCAGCAAAGGCGTCGAAGAAGCGGGTCCAGACCGGCCGCGGGCCCTCCTCGCCGATATATTCGTCGGGGATGCCCGGCAGACGGGCATAGTCGCGCATCCACTGCGCCACCCGGCGATGCGCCGGACGGGCCTTGGCCGCCGAACTGCCGTCCTGACCCGTGGTGTCCGCCATCAACTCGCCCCCTTGCAACACCATAATTCAATGCGGAAGCGGCGTCCTCAAGTCGAGAGTCAGAGGAAATTCGAGGCTGCGCTCCTCCCGCTGCGGGTTGATTTTGCCAGGCGTATGGCCGTGATCCTGGAATCGTGCCAGCCGGCGTGCTTCTGCCTCATAAGAATTGACCGGCTTTGTTTCATAATTACGACCGCCGGGATGGGTAACGTGATAGACGCAGCCCCCCAGCGACCGCCCGTTCCAGCTATCGATGATGTCGAAGGTGAGCGGCGCGTGGACGGGAATGGTCGGGTGGAGGCCGGAGGCCGGCTGCCAGGCCTTGAAGCGGACGCCCGCGACCGCCTCGCCCGAGCGCCCCGTGGCCGTCATCGGCAGCGGCCTGCCGTTGCAGGTCACGACGTGGCGGTCCTCCACAAACCCCTCGGCCTTCACTTGCATCCGCTCGAGCGAGGAATCGACATAGCGCACCGTGCCGCCGCCGGCGCCCTCCTCGCCCAACACATGCCAGGGCTCCAGCGCCTGCCGCAATTCCAGCGCGACACCACCATGGTGAACGCGGCCGAAAGCCGGAAAGCGGAATTCGAGCTGCGCCAGATACCATTCCGGCGAAAAGGCGTAGCCGGAAGTCTTCAGCTCATTCAGCACGTCAAGGAAGTCCTGCCAGATGAAGTGCGGCAGCATGAAACGGTCGTGGAGCGCCGTGCCCCAGCGCACGAACTTGCCGTCTTGCGGCTCGCGCCAGAGTTTTGCGATCAGTGCACGGACGAGCAGCTGCTGCGCTAGCGACATGCGCGGATCGGGCGGCATTTCGAGCGCGCGGAATTCGACAAGGCCGAGCCGGCCAGTCGGGCTGTCCGGCGAGAACAGCTTGTCGATGCAGATTTCGGCGCGATGGGTATTGCCTGTGATGTCGACCAGGATGTGCCGGAACAGGCGATCGACCAGCCACAGCGGAATCTCACTGCCTGGTGGCGGCACATGCGCGAGCGCAATCTCGAGCTCATAGAGGCCGTCGTGTCGCGCCTCGTCGATCCGCGGCGCCTGGCTTGTCGGGCCGATGAACATGCCGGAGAAGAAGTAGGACAGCGAGGGATGCCGCTGCCAGTAGAGCACAAGGCTTTTGAGCAGGTCGGGCCGGCGCAGGAAGGGCAAGTCCTGCGGCGTATCGCCACCGACCACAACGTGATTGCCGCCGCCGGTGCCGGTGTGACGGCCGTCGATCAGGAACTTGTTGGCACCGAGCCGGGTCTTGGCCGCGTCCTCGTAGAGACCGAGGGTGATGTCAACTGCCTCGCGCCAGCTTTTCGCAGGTTGCACGTTGATCTCGATCACGCCGGGATCGGGCGTCACCTTGATCACCTCGACGCGGGGATCGTAGGGCGGCGCGTAACCCTCGATGTGAACCTGCATCTGCATCTCTTCGGCGGTGGCCTCAACGACCGCGACCAACTCCAGATAATCCTCGAGTTTTTCCGTCGGCGGCATGAAGGCGCAGAGCATGCCGTCACGGATTTCGATCGACAGCGCCGTGCGTACGCCGCCACTGCCCCGCGTCTGCTGCTCTTGTACGGCCTGGGGCGGGGCGCCGGGCGCAGCCGCAGCTTGGTCGAACACCGGCAAGTGCTCGCGCGGCGCCAGCGGATCCTGCTCATTGATGTAAGGATAATCCTCGGGCGGGATGTAGGGCAGCGAGGAAATCGGCAGCCGCAGGCCGAGCGGAGAGTCGCCGGGCATCAGGAACAGATTGCCGCGGCGAAGCTTCCAACGCTCGCTACGCCAGCGTGACGCCTCCGCGTTCCAGCGCTGGATCGGCAGCACGAAGCCGCGCGGCGTGTTGAGGCCGTGGTCGAACACCCGGGCCATGCGCGCCCGCTCCTCGGGATCGGCGAGCTTGGAGTCACCGGGATCGACATTCGGCGGGAGCGCTGCCTCCTTCTGCAGCCAGTGGCCGGGGTCCTCGAAGGCCGGCAGAACATAGTCGCCGTCAAGACCGAGCTTGCTCGCGGTCGCTTCCGCAAAACGTTCGGCATCGGCGATGTCGGCCTTCTTCGGATTCTCGATCTTCGCGACAAGATCGGAATTTTTCCAGATCGGCACACCGTCCTTGCGCCAGTAAAGCCCGAACGCCCAGCGCGGCAGGCTTTCGCCCGGATACCATTTGCCCTGCCCATAATGAAGCAGCCCACCCGGCGCAAACCGTGCGTGCAAGCGGCGGATCAACTCGTCGGCAAGACCGCGCTTGGTTGGGCCGACGGCAGCGACATTCCATTCCGGCGACTCCATGTCGTCGACCGAGACGAAAGTCGGCTCGCCGCCCATGGTGAGGCGCACGTCGTGGGTTTTCAGATCGGCATCGACTTGCTCGCCGAGCGCATCGAGCCTTTGCCAAGCCTCATCGGAAAAAGGTTTCGTGATCCGAGGCGCTTCGCGGATGCGCCTGACATTCATCTCGAAGGCGAAGTCGACATTGGCCGCCCCCGCGGTGCCAGAGATCGGTGCGGCCGAACGGTAGTGCGGCGTGGCGGCGACGGGAATGTGACCCTCGCCGGTCAGCATCCCCGAGGTGACGTCGAAGCCGATCCAGCCCGCGCCGGGCAGGTAGACTTCGGCCCAGGCGTGCAGGTCGGTAAAGTCGCTCTCGACCTCGCGCGGGCCTTCGACCGGATCGATGTCGGGGCGCAGCTGGATCAGGTAACCCGAAACGAAACGGGCAGCGAGACCGAGATGCCTCAGAATCTGGATGAGCAGCCAGGCGGAGTCGCGGCACGAGCCGGCGCTGGCAGCAAGCGTCTGTTCCAGCGGCTGAACCCCCGGCTCCATGCGGATGATATAGCGAATCTTTTTCTGCAAATTCGCGTTGAGTTCGACCAGGAAATTGACGGTCGAATCGGCCTCGCGCGGAATGTCCTTCAAATAGGACGCGAGTAGTGGGCCGGTCTCCTCGATCTGCAGATAGGGTGCGAGTTCCGCTCTCAGGCTGTCAGTGTACTGGAAGGGAAAGGAGCTGACGTACGGCTCGACAAAGAAATCGAACGGATTGACCACGGTCATCTCTGCCGTGAAGTCGACCTCGATTCTGAGTTCGGTGGCCTTCTCCGGAAAGACGTAACGCGCGAGCCAATTGCCCTGCGGATCCTGCTGCCAGTTCACGAAATTGTTCGAAGGCGTAACCTTGAGCGAATAGCTCAGGATCGGCGTGCGCGTGTGGGGCGCCGGGCGCAGGCGAATAGTCTGAGGGCCAAGGTCGATTGCGCGGTCGTATTTGTAATGCGTGACGTGATGCAGTGCGACGTAGATCGACACGAGAGGGCAACTCCAGCAGCTTTTTTAAGCAGAACACCGCCCAGACCAGGGATCAAGCACTAACAAACGGCATAAAGTGCCTACGGGAGCGGCGGAACGAGTACCGGGTCCATCCCGCGATCAAACAATTTCAACCGCCGCGTCGCGTTCGTGGGCTCCATCTCGCGGGGCTTCTGTAGTCCGGCTCAAACTGTCTTGCGTTGAGCGCGTGGCTGGGGCGGGAGGGATCGAACCTCCGAATGGCGGAATCAAAATCCGCTGCCTTACCGCTTGGCTACGCCCCAACGCGCTGATGGAACAGCGGATTAGGTTACCGCAAATTCCCATGATCCCCGCCCGTCTATAGAGAGCGGACGGCCATTTCAACAGGCTTTCGCGCCGCCGGATCAGGCCGCAGCGCGCACCCTTTGTATATGGAGATATATAGATGCCTCGCGCCGCCCCTTCCCGCGCCATGGCTCCGCGGTCACTGCGATTGGCCCGCCCGGCAGTTGAGAGCGCTCCCATTTCATGGGAAGACGGCGCCAACAGCTTTCCGGGAGTGACGCCATGACCTACCGCGCGCCGATCAACGACATGCTGCTTGCGCTCAATCACGGCGCCGGGCTGAAGGCGGCGCTCGAAGCCGGCCATTATGGCGATTTCGACGCCGACATCACCGCGGCCGTGCTGGAGGAAGCCGGCAAGTTTGCCACCGACGTGCTCGCGCCGCTCAATAAAGTGGGCGACGAGCACGGCATCAAGCTCGACAGCGGCAAGGTCACGACCGCGCCGGGCTGGCCCGATGCCTACAAGCGCTGGACCGACGGCGGCTGGAACGCGGTATCGGGGCCGGAAGCTTTCGGCGGCCAGGGCCTGCCGCTGGCGATCAATGCGGCCTGCACCGAGATCTGGAGTGCGTCCAACGTCGCCTTCGGCCTCTGTCCACTGCTCACGCTGTCCGCCATCGAAGCGCTCGATGCGCACGGCTCCGACGAGTTGAAGACAATCTACCTGGAGAAGCTCGTCACCGGCGAGTGGACCGGCACCATGCAGCTGACCGAGCCGCAGGCCGGCTCCGACGTCGGCGCGCTGCGCACCCGCGCCGACAAGCAGGCCGACGGCACCTATCGCATCAAGGGCACCAAGATATTCATCACCTATGGCGAGCACGATATGACCGACAACATCGTGCATTTCGTGCTCGCGCGCCTGCCTGACGCGCCCGCCGGCACGCGCGGAATCTCGCTGTTCCTGATCCCGAAATTCATGGTCAATGCCGACGGCTCGCTCGGCGCGCGCAACGACATCTATGCCTCCGGCGTTGAGCACAAGCTCGGCATGCATGCCTCCCCCACCTGCACCATGACCATGGGCGATCACGGCGGCGCCGTCGGCTATCTCATCGGCGAGGAAAATCGCGGCATGCAGTGCATGTTCACGATGATGAACCAGGCGCGGCTCGGCGTCGGCCTCGAAGGCGTCGGCGTTGCCGATCGCGCCTATCAGCAGGCGCTGGCCTACGCCCAGGAACGCAAGCAGGGCAAGGCGGTTGGCAAAAACGGCGATGGTTCGGATGCGATCATCGTGCACCCCGACGTCAAGCGAATGCTGCTGCAGATGCGCGCCATGACCGCGGCGGCGCGCTCGATCTGCTATGCGACTGCCGTGGCGCTCGACGTCGCCGTCCGCGCCAAGGACGCCAAGGTGCGCGCTGACGCCGCCGCGCGCGGTGCACTGCTGACCCCGATCGCGAAAGCCTTCTCCACCGACATCGGCAACGAGGTCGCCTATCTCGGCGTCCAGGTGCATGGCGGCATGGGCTTCATCGAGGAGACCGGCGCCGCGCAGCATTATCGCGACGCGCGCATCACCTCGATCTACGAGGGCACCAACGGCATCCAGTCGATCGACCTCGTCACCCGCAAGCTTGCGGCGAATGGCGGCGCCTCGGTGTGGGCGCTGCTCGCCGAGCTCGACGCGACGATCAAGCAGGTCGAGACGTCGAACGATCCCGCCTTCGGCACCACGGGGACGAAGCTGCGCGATGGTCTCGGCTCGCTGGAGCGCGCCAGCAAGTGGCTGCTGGAGCGCGTCGCATCGAAGCCGAACGATGCGCTGGCGGGCGCGACGCCCTATCTGCGCCTTTTCGGCTCGACCTTGGGCGGCTGCATGCTCGCCGGCGAGGCGCTTGCCGCGAAGAGCAATGGCGACGGCGAGCGTTACGTGACGCTGGCGCGTTTCTTTGCCGAGAACGTCACGGTGCAGGCGGCCTCGCTGGAGCGCACCGTGATCGACAGCGCCGAAGCGGTGAATGGCGCCGACGCGGTGTTGCTGGCGTAGGTCATCCCACCTTCAGCTTGAGCAGCGCATCGGCATTGCCATGGCACAGCTTCGCCATGTCGGCAGGCGAAAGCGAGAGGCGGTCGAGGAAGGCGCGACCCTTGGCGTTGGGAGCATAGGGATAGTCGACTGAGAACATGATGCGGTCGATGCCGAAGGTCAGTAGCGCAGCCAGCAACGGCGGCTCGGTGAAGATGCCGCTGGTGGTGAGCCAGACCTGATCGACGATGGCGCGGCTGATCGGGCGCTGGAGATGATCGATGTCGCGCGAAAAAAC
The DNA here is from genome assembly GCA_963791665.1 of uncultured Alphaproteobacteria bacterium. GTDB lineage: Bacteria > Pseudomonadota > Alphaproteobacteria > Rhizobiales > Xanthobacteraceae > Bradyrhizobium. Next base: position 137,283 of record CAWBTH010000015.1, read on the forward strand.
CTCGTCGGCGCGCGCCATCATCATCGGCAGCATTTCGCCCATGTGGCCGATGATGAGCTTCAGCCGCCGATGCCGGTCGAGCGCGCCCGAGAGCACCATGCGCAGGACCTGGATCGCCGTCTCCGAATGCCAGCCCCATCCGGCGGCTTCGAGCACGAAGCTCGCGCCGTCAGGCAGATCCGAGTAGTACGCGCGCCGCACCGCTTCGGGCGCGAGATGCGGATGGATGTAGATGGGAACATCGAGCTCCTCGGCCGCGGCCAACAGCGCATCGTAGCCGGGATGATCGAGGAAGCGGCCATCGGTGGTGCCGTTGATCAGCGCGCCCAGGAAACCCAACTCCCTCACCGCGCGCGTGAGCTCGGCGGCCGTCGCATCCGGGCTTTGCATCGGCAGCACGGCAAACCCCGCGAATCGTTTGGGATGACGCGCGATCGCGCTTGCCAGATGGTCGTTCATCTCGCGCGCGATCGCGATGCCGTCGGGACCGGGCACGAGGTCCGGCCCCGGACCGGTGTTCGAGAGCACCTGTAAGGTGATGCCGGCCTCATCCATCGATTGCAGGCGCCGCTCGCCGATCTCGGGCGCCAGCTCGAGCGGACCGGGGCCGCCGTCCTTTGGAGGCGTTCTCGGCCGGAAGCCGCGCCGGCTGATGGCGGCCCGATCGATGCGGCCGACCAGGGCCGGCACCGTGAAATGCTCCTCCAACGCAACAACCCGCATGAAATCCTCGCCTGTGTTGACCTGGGTCTTCTTGCCCAGGCACAGCATACAACATCATTCGGCGAGGGCGAGGGGCGCGGCTCGCCGCGCCTCACGCCAGCGTATGCACGATCACAGGACCCGCGCCCACGCTCGCCTGCCCGACGAGAAGCGGACCGAGATTCTCATTGATCCATACCAGCGCGCGCCGGTTGGCCTCCTCCGCGCCGGCGAAATTGTTGAACAGGCTGATCGCGGTGACGGTGTCGTCCCCGGCATAGACGACGTAGTAGGCGCGAAAGCCCTCGACGTCGCTGATGATGGGAATGGCGCCTTCCTTGATCCGGCGCGCCAGTTCTTCTGCGCTGCCGGTCTTGGCCTTGGCCTGACGGATGGCGGCGTACATGTGGTCCTCCTTCCGGCTGTCATTTGAGGCGGGAGCGATAACGCGCCCACAGCCATCCTACACCCGCAGCGGGCGCAAGGCATCCGAAGAACGACGCGGATGAGGTGCAGGGGTAACAAGACCCGTCGCGTCAATTTCCCTTGGCGGCCGCGGTGGGCGCCGGCGCGCCTTGTGTGACGATTCCCTTGCTTTCCAGCCTCTGCAGCACCGTGTTCAGCATGGCATTGTAACCCATGGCCGCACCATCGATAACCGCCCGCAGATCGTGCTTCTGCTGCTGCAGCCTCTGTGCCTTGTATTGCCGACCCGCCAGGAAATCGTCGAGTGCGGGGACCGTTGTGTTGAAGCTCACATCCATGGCATCCCGCGAGCCCAGCGATAGCGCCCAACTCATTGCAGTATGGCAATTGGTATCGAGCTCCTGCTCGGAGACGAAATGCTTCTTGAAAAAATTCAATGTGGTCTGGCAGTCGTGTCCATAGGGTTGCAGGTCAAACGAAAAGAACTCCGCATTGGTGAGACCGGACTCCTTCCATGCCGACAACCGCTTGGCGCCCAGAGTGCCGCGCGAACTGCGGGTTTCGTAGAGGCCGCCGATGATCGACGTGAACTCGCTGAGCAGGCCGGAGTACCAGTGCACTTGAGGTCCAGCTGCAACGGGAATCGCTGCCGGCGGATGCCGGAGCAGATCGGCCTGCATCATCGTGTCGTCGTTCAATATCTCGATGATGATGATCTTGCGCCCGCGATCCACTTTCTCGATGAAACGCGCGACGTCATAGAGCGTCTCCAGTCCGCCGTTCTCGAAATAGCCGCCGTCGATGATGCTGCCGTTCGCATTGCGATCCCTCTTCATGCGTCCGGGAGGGCTGACCAGGGTAAAGCGGGCCGAGTTGAGAACCGCAGTCGAGGCGGCTACGGGTGGGGCGAGCGCATAGAAATCATATGTGTCCTCGAACACCTCGCTGTCGACCACAACCGGCGCCGTAACGATGCGCTTGCCTGTCTCGACATGGGTGCCGTTAGCGAGCACCAGGGGGATCCAACGCCCGTTCGCATTCTTGAGCAGGGAAGTTGCCCAGAGGCTGATATATTCCTGCGAGAAGCGATCCGCGCTCGCGCCGCAGGGCGGCTTGGGGCAATGCTTCATGCTGCTGCTCCAGCCCATCTCGAAGGCTTCTTCCAGCGAGCGAGCCCGGTCAATGAAAGGAAGCGGTACAGGGAGAAAGCGCTGCAGCAGGTCGGGATAGAGCAGCCCGCCCAACGACGGCGCCAGATAATCGCCGCCAAAAAAGTTCTGGACGAAGTCCATTCGCTGATGCGCGCCACTCGCGCCCTTTTCAAGATCAAGGCTTCGCTCGGAGAGCCACGCCACATAGCCGATCGCTCCCAGCGTACCGCCGGAGACGCTGCTGATAGCGAACACATGATCGAAGAAGGCGCCCTCGGTTCGGTCGTCGAACGCGCGCAACACGGTTCCCGTCCAATAGGCCGCGCGCGAGGCGCCGCCGGCCGACGCGACGAGGATAACGGGATCCTGCAGATCGGTGTGTTTAGCTTTCCAAATGTCGTAAGCGGCGGCGACGGACGGCCGCTCTTTCACCGCCGCCACCGCCGCCGAACCATCGACTGTACGGACGGCGTGATTATCGTTCCAGAAGCTGAAGATCACGAACGCCCAGATACCGACCAGCACGACCGGAATCTGATAGGGTCGCGCGGCGTAGATCAGCACGCTGGTCAGAGGAATGATGCAGCCGATCGCACTGAAGGTCAGCGCAGCCGATCCCACAATCCACGCAAAATGAGTGCGAAAGGCCGGGATTGACAGGACGACCAGCATCACAACAGACACAATTGATGTGCTGTAGACAAACCAGAGATCGCCCCGAACGATGGTGTTGGCTCCGCGATCGGGAGTGTCCTGATCGGCGGCTTGAGTGAGCTTCCAGCGTTTCCTCGTCAGCCTGACCGCGAGGCTGTTGCGCGTTATGAAAAAAATCAGCAAGGCAACAGCGCACGCCGCAAAAGCCGCCATCGGGAACTTGATATCCGTCAAGCCATGTCGCGCGCTCAGCGGCATGGCTGCGACCGCGAAGACGAGAGGCAGGACGCCGAGGACGCGCCGCACCCAGGTGAACCAGCCCGGCTGCTCGTCGACGGTGCCCGGTTTGGTCTTATAGAGCAGATGACCCCAGTACCAGGCGTTGAGGCCGGTCCAGATACATGCCAGCAGAAACAGCAACCAACGCAGAAAGATCAGCGCATTCTCCCAGCTCGGCTGGAAATCCGTTGCATTGGTGCTGTCGACGAGCTGGCGAATGACGTCCTCGCCGGCGTCAACGAACAGCAACAGAACTCCTCCGAGTGTCAGCAAAACGAGCATGATGCGGAGATCAGCGAGAGGCCGCAGCACGTCTCTGCCGAGCTGGAATAACCTGCCCAACCAGCTCAGCTTCGCGTGGCACCAGTCGAGAATGTCTTTGGCCCAGTCGCCGACACTTGCCATTTCATCCCTCCCGCAATCAACCCCTGATTGAACATACCCCGTATCTAACAGAACGCCAAGATTGGATCGGGATCGCAACGACATCACGCTCTTGCAATTGCGGCCATCTCAATCTTGAGCAGGACGCCGTGGGAGATTCAATTTGCGGTCAAGGGTCCTCATTGAATCTGCCCGGGTTTTGCAAAGCATCACCCCGCGCGGCGCCAATCCCGGCGACCTCCCGGTCGAGCAGCCGGCCAAGTTCGAGCTGGTCATCAACCTGAAGACGGCGCGCGAGATCGAACTGGCGATTCCGCAAAATCTGCTGGTCGCAGCCGACGACGTGCTGGAGTGACGGCGCTACTGCCCGAGCCGCCGCAGGATGGCGTTGGCCTCGTCGTTCATCTCGCGAACGATTTCCGCGGCCGGCTGCACCTTGCGCACCATTGCGGCGCCCTGCCCCGCCCACAGTGAAAGCGGCTCGATTTCGCCCACGGTGTCCGGTCCCGGCGTGACGCTCATATAGCGGTCGGCATCGCCGCGCAACTCCGACCTCGCCACGATCACCCCTTCGCCTGGCCGCTGCCCCCGAGGTGGCCGACCCGCGGCTTCCCAATCGCGAACCGTCGAGTTGCGCAGCACGCGATGCGGCGCATTGGGCCAGCCGCCATCGAACAGATTTTCGAAATAACCCGTGTCGTTCTCGGACGCCGCGAGGACGCGCCGCTGATATTCCGGGTGGATCGACACTTCCTCGGCGGCGAGAAACCGCGTGCCGACCCAGACGCCGGCCGCGCCGAGCGCCGACACCGCGGCCATGCCGCGTCCGTCCGCAATGCCGCCGGCGGCAATCACCGGCGTATCGCCGACCGCATCGACCACGGCCGGCACGAGCGGCAAGGTCGCCACCGTTCCCCTGACATGGCCGCCGGCTTCCCAGCCCTGAGCGACAATCACATCGACGCCGATGTCGACCGCGCGCCTTGCGTCTTCGGCATTACCGACGGTGTACATGACAACGGCCCCGCCGGCCTTCGCGCGCTTCACCAGGTCGCCGGGATCGCGCCAGAAGAAGGAGATGACCGGCACCTTTTCCTCGAGGCAGGCTTCGAGCCGCTCGGATTGCGGAAACTCCATGTTCAGATTGACCGCGAAGGGTTTTGCGGTGAGCGAGCGGGTCTTCTGCACCGCGCTGCGAAGGGTTTTGATTTCGGCACGCCACAGCGGCAGTGTGCCGAGCGCGCCCGCATTGCTCACCGCCGCCGCAAGGCGGGGCGACACCGCACCGCCCATCGGCGCCAAAACGATGGGAATGTCGATTCCGAGCATCTTGCATAGCTGGCGTCGCATTGCTTCCTCCCCGCTGGTTGTCTTGAGGAGCACAAGGATAGCGCAGATTTGGATGAGCTAAAGCTTAGGGTGTATACTCATAAATGCTCGGCGGCCCCGATGTCCGCTCTTGGGCGCCGATAGCGGACATAGAACGACTACGGCAGCAGGCGAGATGTGCCAACAGCTGACGGGCGCGATCACTTCGACCGCATCCAAATCACATCGACCACGTCTCCACCTGGAGGCCGAACGGTTAGCGTTAGTTGGTCTCCCGCAATCGCGACAAAGCGCTTCTGTTCGGTGCCATTCCAGTTCGGAAAGGAACTGCCTTCGACATGGATCACGACGCTGCTGTCTGCCTCGTTTGCTGAATATGTTCCGAAGTAGGTTATCGTGCTGTCGGCGGTTTCCTTGTTTTCCTCCGGTGTGCCCTGCCATAGAGCATTGCTCGCGTATTTGGCGCGATCAGATCGCATCACAGCGATGATGTATCGCCCACCCGCATCAAAGAAGGCGATGCCCTTCGGGTTGGTCCCATAACGCTCAACCTTCGTGCCATCACCCTTTTTCTGCTCCCACGAGAGCAGAGTCCAAGTACCAACTATTTGCTCTTTCAACGTTTGTTTCTGGCCGAGCGCATCGAATGTCATGATGAACGATCCAAATGCCGCTATACCGCAATCATCAGCCGGCTGGTCAAATACACCCAGCGCTCGCTCGGGGTGAAATTCTTCCAGAGGCAGGGCGGCCGCTACTTCCCCACGCAGGACGCGGAGAGCCCGTCGGGCAGCATTAGTGGCGCTTGTTGAGCCAATACGCTTCCCCTAGTCTGGCCGCGCCAAGGCATCCCGCAAACGCGCAGTCCCACATTGATCGACGGAAAAACCAGGCTCATCGCCCACATCGGCTATCCCACCGACAGCTTCAAGTCCTCGATGATTTACAATCCCTTCTTCGAGGCGCGCGGGATCAACGCGGCCGTGGTCCCGATGGGCTGCAGGAGCGAGGACTACGCCGCCTTCCTGAAGATGGTGTTCCGGCTTTCCAATGTGCAGGGCGCGCTCATCACCATGCCGCACAAGGTCACGACGCTGTCGCTGGTCGATAGCGCCTCGGTGTCGGCAAAGATCGCCGGCGGCTGTAACGCCGTGCGGACCGACGAATGCGGCGCCCTGATCGGCGACATGTTCGACGGCGAAGGCTTTGTGCGCGGCGTGCTGCGCAAGGGCCGGCGGCTTGTTGGCGCCAGCGCTTTTGTCGCCGGCTGCGGCGGGGTTGGCTCCGCCATCGCTGCTTCGATCGCGAATGCCGGTATTTCCAGGCTTGGTCTATATGATGTGGTCCCGCAGTCGATGAACGCGCTGGCGGAGCGCCTCAGGACTCACTATCCGCACTAACTGTGGTCGCGGCCCCTTCCGACCCAGCCGGCTACGACATCGTCGTCAACGCCACGCCGCTCGGCATGAACAGGGACGATCCGCTGCCGATCGACGTGGACCGCATCTCGCCGTCCAGCTTGGTCGGCGAGGTCGTGCTGACAGAGGAAATTACGCCATTTCTCGCCGCGGCGCGCGCGAAAGGCTGTGACTATCAGGTCGGCACCGATATGCTGTTCGAGCAGATTCCGGCCTATCTGGAATTCTTCGGTTTCGAGACTGCGACGCCGGATGAATTGCGCAGGGTATCGCGGATCCGATACTGAGAGAGGCAGGCGGGATAGCGCCATCTATGGCACGACCGCATTGTCCGCTGCTATAACCGCCGCATGTCCACTCCTCCCTCGCGCCTCCTTGCGCAGATCACCCATCTCCGCGCGCTTGCCCATCGCTACCGGCTGCAACTTATCCTTGCGCTGCGGGTCACGGTGGCCGCACTGTCCGCGCTCGCCGTTGCGCAGGCGATGCATCTGCGGCTGCCGTTGTGGGCGGTGTTGACCTCGCTGATCGTCACGCAGATGAGCCTTGGCCGCTCGCTGAGGGTGGCTCGCGACTATCTGGTAGGCACGCTTGCCGGCGTCGCCTATGGCGGGCTGCTGGCGATCCTCATCCCGCACGAGAACGAATATGCGCTGTTCGCGGTGCTGGCGCTGGCAATCGCGCCGCTGGCCTTCGTCGCCGCGTTCCGCACCAATTTCAACGTGCTGCCGATCACCGCGATCATCGTGCTGCTGGTACCGAGCATGCAGCATGTCAGCCCGATGGCCTCCGCGTTCGATCGCGTGCTCGAAGTCGTGGTCGGCGGCGCCGTCGGCTTCATCGTCTCCTTCCTGGTGTTCCCCTCGCGCGCGCATGTGCAGACCACCGAGGCCGCCGCCGACACCCTCGACCTCGTCGCCGGCGCGCTGCAGCAGATGCTGGCACACCACCTTGGCGGCGAGCGGCCGGATATCCGCGAGATCAATGCGGAGCTTGCGAACTTCATCAGCAAACTGAACGCGACCGGCGCCGAGGCCGAGCATGAGCGCACCGCGCGCCTGACCGCCGGTCCCGACACCGGCCCGCTGTGCCGCACCTCGCTCAGGCTGCGCCACGACATCGTCATCCTCGGCCGCGCGGTCGGCTGCGAGCTGCCGGCGGACGCGCAATCGCGGCTGGAGCCGCACGTCAAACGCATCTCCGATGTCGCGGGCGATTTCCTGCGCGCCAGCGCCAACGCGTTGCGCGCGCGGCAGGAACCGCCGGATCTTGCCGAGGTCGAGGCGGTCTTCCATGACTACACCGAGGAGTTCAGTGCGGTCCGCCGCGACGGCCTGATCCGCGGCATGACCAGCGAGGCGGCCGAACAATTCTATGCGCTCGGCTTTGCGCTGGAGCAGATCCGCGAGCATCTCGAAGAGGTGCACCGCGTGGTCGGCGAATGGGCGAAGGGTTGACAAAGGGTGGAACGACTTCTTTTGACCTCTGCCGTGAAGCTGGATAAGGGTAGATCGGGCGCGGGAGCGGGCATGCGGCGGCGGCAATTTCTTGAGGTGATCGGTGGCGCGGCGGTGTGGCCGATCGCGGCAGGCGCGCAGCAGGCGCCGAAGACCTTGCGCGTCGGCACTGCCAATGTGCAGCCGAGAACTGCGCCGCAATGGATCGCCTTCGTGCAGCGTATGGCCGAGCTCGGATACAGAGAGGGCGACAATTTCATCTACGACCACATCCAGGTTCCGAATGCGGACGCGTGGGAAGCGAGCTATCGCACCATCGTCGCGCAAAAGCCCGACATCGTGCTGGGCTCCGGGCCGGAACGGAGCCTGCATGCGGCGATTGCCGCCGCCGATGGTTTGCCTGTGGTGATGATCGCCGTCGACTACGACCCGGTCGTCAAGGGTTATGTCCGCAGCCTGTCGCGGCCGTCCGGAAACGTCACCGGCGTCTATTTCCAGAATGTCGAGCTGGTCGGCAAACGGCTTGCGCTGGTGAAGGAGGCATTTCCCGATGTGACGACAATGACGGTGTTCTGGGACAAGGCGTCCGCCGATCACTGGGCAGCCTTGCAGGCGGTGGCGCCGCGGTCGGGGCTCAAATTGAACGGGATCGAATTCCGCGAGCAGCCCTACGATTACGATCGGGCCTTCGCCGAGGCTGCGGCCAGCGGCAAATTCTTCTACGCGGGCGGATCTCCATTCTTCTTCCTCGACCGCACGCGCCTCGCGGAGCTCGCCATCAAGCACCGCATGGTCACCATCGGCGAACTGCGCGAGCACGTCATCGCCGGCAGCTTGATGTCCTACGGGCCATCGCTCACCGCGATGTTTGCGCGCGCCGCAGATTATGTCGACCGCATCGCCAAGGGGGCAAAGCCCGCCGACCTGCCCGTCGAGCAGCCTACCAAGTTCGAGTTGGTGATCAATCTCAAAACCGCGAAGGCGCTCGGCCTCGAACTTCCGGCATCGGTGATGGCCCGCGCCGATGAAGTGATCGAATAGCGCCGTCGGCGAATGCAAGGACCAGGCCTGATCACGCGCTTCATTCCTCTCGATGGACGACGTACAAGAGGTGGGGCAGGATGATTTCCGGCGAATAGAAGAATGGCCCCTCGCCGATCCGGATCGCTCCCATCTGTTTGTAAAAACTCTCCGCTGCGGGTTCGGCATAGATCATCAAAGCGCCAGCCTTGAGTTGCCGGGCACGCGCTACAGCCGCTCCGAACAGCAATCGACCGATCCCACGCTTCCAGCAAGCGGGATCAACATAGATTCCGTAAAGCAGTGCAACTCCCTGAAGCGCAGTGTTTGTCACGGCGACGACGCCGACGACGTCCCCCGAAGCATCTTGCGCCACTCGGACATAGTCACCCGCGATCAACGGTAGAGTGATGGTAAGTCCGGGCATTACCCGATCGATGAACGCCTCGTCGTATCCCGCTGAGACGAGACACCGCACGTTTTATCAGTACATCCCTACGCCGCCGCCGGCGTCCGCTTCGGCCGGCTTGGCGCAGTCGCCGCCGCGATCCAGCGCGACACCGCGGAAATGTCCTCACCGCCCTCCTCGAATGCGCGCAGCTGGAAATCTGCAGAACTGCCACGCGCGACAATGGTGCGGCAATGCTGCACTTCTTCAGTGCAGCCGAGCGCTTCGGCATCCGCCGCGGTCTCCTCGATCAGCCGCGACAGCAATTCGCCGATCGGAAGCGGTCCCTCCTTCGAGGCGAAGATGCAATCGGCGCCGTAACGCTGCGCGCGCCACTTGTTCTCGACCGCGATCGCGCGATCGACGCTGGTCACGCCATGGGAAAGTTGCGGCCGCTGATAGAGATGGCGCGCCAGCGCGCGATAGAGCGAGGCAATCGCAACGCCGTCCTCGATCAGGGTGCAGGTGTCGGGGGCGCGCAATTCGAGCGTCGGATGCCGCAACGACGGCCGCATCGCCCACCAGATATAGCTCTCGTCGGGAATGACGCCGGACGTCTTCAGCGCGTCGACATAGTCCTTGTAATGCTGCTCGGTTTCGAACAGCTCGGGCAATCCGGTCCGCGGCAGCTCGCTGTAGGCCGCGAGGCGATATCCCTTCAGCCCGGTCTTGTGGGAATCCCAGAACGGCGAGGAGGCCGACAGCGCAATGAACAGCGGCAGATGCGGGATCATGGCGCGCATCACGGCGAAGCGCTTCTCGCTGTCCGGCAACTGCACATGGACATGCATGCCGCACATCATGTTGCGGTGACCGATGCTGCGCAGATCCTCGATCATCTCCTCATAGCGCGGCTTCGGGCTCGGCTGCGACTCCCGCCACGCCGCGGTCGGATGCGTGCCGCAGGCCATGATGGCAAAACCGAACTGGTCCGCCACTTTGGCGACCTCGCGGCGCAGGAAGACGAGTTCCTCGCGCGCATCGCTCGGCATCAACATGGACGTTGGTTGCGACCTCGAGCTGTGACTGCAGCATCTCGCGCATCGCCTGCCCGCCGGTCGACCAGTTCGCCGCTTCGAACAGCGCGTTCGGCGTCTGCATCGCGACATCGAGCGTGCGCTTGTCGGCGAGAAAATATTCTTCCTCGATGCCGAAGGAATATTCGATGATCTCGCCGCGTCCCGCGGCGGACCGAATGACCAGATGCTTGCGGTCATCGCTGACGCCAAGACGCAGTCGTTTCAAAAGCTCGGAATCGAATTCCATGGTCCGCGCTGCCTGAGATCGGGGTACCGACGCAAATCTAGTTGCGCGCGATAATCCGGCTGATATGCGGGAGTTCCTGGCTTTCGACCGCAGAAACCGCCAGGTGCAGCGGAACTATTTCGACGGGCTTGGACGCACACGCCACCAACACGTGGTCATCGGGGACTTCCGTCCAATCGTCTTGCCTATCGAACGGCTCCGACACAACGACGACTTGCCCCGCGCTTTCGCGGAAATAAAGCGTGTTGGCCGCATCGTTCTCGGCGTAACGGAAGGCGTAGAGATCGCGGCCATTGGCAATAGCGGTGGTGAAACGCATACGCTCGCGAAGGCCCCCCTCGTTGACGAGATCGCGCAAGCTCCGCAGCACGCGCGCGGTCGCCCCGATCGGATCGCGATCGAGCCCCGCCCCCATGATGGCGAGGAACACGGCTTCCGAGTCGGTGGTCCCGAGCCGCGACGGGTAGAGCGCATCGGGTATCAGCTGCTCGACCTTGCGGCGCAGCCGGTTCCAGCTGCCGACGAAACCGTTATGCATGAACATCCAGCGGCCACAGGCAAAGGGGTGGCAGTTCTGCCGCGTCACTGCCGTGCCGGTGGCGGCGCGGACATGGGCGAAGAACAGATGCGAGCGCAGATGCCGGCAGAGGTAGCGGAGGTTCTCATCGGACCAGGCCGGGCGCGTCTCGCGGTAGAGGCCGGGCTCCGGGTGCTCGCCGTACCAGCCGAGGCCAAAACCGTCGCCGTTCATGCCGGTGGTGCCTTCCAAAGCGCGCTTGCTCTGGGCGATCAGCGAGTGTTCGGGCTCGGTGACGTAAGGTTCGAAGGACGTCGTCTCGCCTCGATATGCGATCCAGCGGCACATTGGATATTCCGACGCGCTCACAAGCAGGCAAGCCGGCTCAGGCGGCGCCCGACCGGTGTGTCAGGTCAACGGGACATCACCCCAATAGTTCCGCGTCGCCTCGATACAGGCTCGGCCCGCCGGTGTTGCAATCCGGCGGCGGATAGCAGGCTCCACGGCGATCGAATAGGTCATGGACGGACGACGGATTTCGTGTGCTTTTGCGTTGCCACCGCGCGCCGGTTGCGATTGGATGCGTGCGAGGCAGGGGCCGGCAATATGCGTCGTCTGGGGGTCGTGGTGCTGGGCGCCGCGAGATACGTGACTGGAAAAATTCTGGACGGCTTGCGTCGAACGCTACTGTTCACGGCGAGCGTCGACGTCGCCCGCCGCACGCTACCCGCTCCGGTCTTCACCTGGCTGAGCGGGCAAACGGTGCGGCATCTCCGGGGAACGCCGCGTGAGGTGTTCGCGCAGATTTACAGGCGCAATATCTGGGGTTATCAGGAAACCGCATCAGGCAGCGGCTCGACGCTTCAATACACCGAACAGCTCCGGCAAGACCTGCCCGGCCTCCTCACCAGTCTTGGCATCCGCACGCTACTCGATGTGCCCTGCGGCGACTTTCACTGGATGTCTCACATGGAGCTTCCCGTCGAGCGCTATATCGGTTGCGATATCGTTCCCGAATTAATCGAGACAGCGAGGAGCCGGCACGGCCGGCCCGACCGCGAGTTTCAAACCATCGATCTTTGCAGCGATCCGCTCCCGGATGCCGATCTGCTGTTGTGCCGCGACTGTCTCATCCACCTGTCGGAGGAGATGAACTTGTTGGCACTCGCCAACATTCTTGGCTCCAGCGTCCGATATCTTCTCACCACCACCTATCCGAACGGGAAGAACCGCTCCATTCGCAACGGTAACTGGTTCACCCTGAACCTCTGCGCGCCGCCGTACAATTTTCCGCCGCCGATCCGGGTCATCGACGACTGGCTGCCTCCCTTCCCCCGCCGGCAGCTTGCGCTATGGGACGTCGACAGCCTGCGTCGGGCGCGCGGCGACTTGCTGCGTCCGGGTCATGACCGGCACGGCGCTACGACCGAGGTTGGCTGACCCGCGGTCAAGCCGTAACGGCTTCAACTCGCGCAGCTTCCGTTTCCTGCATTACGTTCGCAAACAGCAGGGTCCACAGCGATAGCAGCGAAATCGGTATGGTGTAATAGGACACTGCGATCCCATAGCTCAGGAAAAAGGCGAGATTGATGACGAGATTTGCGGCCGTCAGCTGTCCGATGCGCTTGAGGCCGCCTGTGCGGGCCAGCCAAAGCGCAGCCGCGCCCGCAATCGACAGCGCGATCAGCGCAGTCTGCAAGGTATCGTTGAGATACTCCCACACCACCGCGAACGTGAACTCGAGCGGCACCACGGTCGGCGCGCCATGATAGGTCGAGGTGAACGGACTGCCGGTGTTGACCCAATAGGAGACCAGGGTCGGCAACATGCCGACGACCAGCGCGAGGGCGAATAGCACGCCGCGCAGAAATTGTTGCGCTTGGCGCGATCCGAGAAAATCGATCAAGCAGGAAGAGACTGCATCCGCTGCAGAGGAAAATATTCGCCAGCCGGAAATCGATGCCGAGCCCGAACAGGAAGCCGAGCGTCATCAGCGGAGCAAGTCGCCGATCCGATTGAGGCACAGCGAAGCATCGTACGGTGAGATATCCACACAGCGCGCAGATCACCGCCGTCGGCGCCATCGAATAGCTCGCCTTGATCGGATTGATCATCAGGTAGATCGCAAGAACGCCGAACAGTCCTGCGACCACGATCGAAGCCGGCTTGCGCGCGCGAAAAATCGCCAGGCAGGCGAAAGCGAACACCGCGATCGTCGAAAGCCAGAACATCGGCACGACCTGATGCCCTTCCGGGAACAGCGCCAGCACCAAGCCCACGACCCGGCGGGTACTGAATCACGATCTTGCCGGCCGTCATCGGATTGTGACAGGGCAATTCCTTGTCGGGTCGTTCCAGCCGGCAAAGCCGATCTCCTTCAGCTTCGATCGTTCGAAGCCATCATCGTCGCGGGACATATCGGTGTCGAAACCGGCAAGGCCGAAGCGCTGGAACAGGTGCGCCTGCCGCAAATAGCAGATGTCGTCGAAGACGCCGCGCGACTCGCTCCATCCCGACATCGACCGCAGCTGCAGGGCCAGCATCACGAGACACAGGACCGCGAACACGGTCTTGAGCGCGACGGCGTTCTTCATGCCGGAATCAGTGCAGCGCGAGGTAAAGATTGGACGACAGCGGTCCGAGCAGCAATCCGGTGTAACCGACCGCAGCACTTCGCCCCGCGGGCGCCGCGATCCGCCACAGCCGCTTGCGCGTCATCAGCACCAGAATTCTCTTCCTGCGACCATTCCGACTTGCCTGTCATCTGGCAGGCGAGCTTGAACGTGCCGTCGAGATAATGCGCCAGCGGCATCGCGGTGTGATGCTCGACCGGGAAAAAGCGGTTCGGCACCGTGATGAACACGCGGCGTGCGACCCGGCACAGCTCTTTCACGAAGTTGATCTGGTTCTCATAGCCGCCGACATGCTCGAGGACCGCGTTCGAGGTGGCGACATCGAAGGCATTGTCGTCGAACGGCAGCCGCGCATTGGGCTCGATCTGGACGTAGCTGCAGGCCGGAAAGGCCGCCCTGAAGCCGGCGCCTGCGCCGAGACCGCAGGCCGTGATGTTCTGCTGGTGGGGATAGTTGCGCTCCAGCACGTTGGCGCCGTCGTTGATCACGTCGGAGACGCCGACGTCCAGGATCGCGTCGGAGGCGGCGGGTCGCATGCGCGAGACGAAGTCGCCGAAGATGCGGTCGCGCGCGGCAATCATCAGCCGCTCCGCCACGCTGCCGGCGGGCACCTCCTGATAATATTCCTGATCGATTACCGACACTTCGCGGCCCTGTCTTGAGGATTTATTAAGACTACCGCGGGGTTAAGAAGTCAATAATTGGCGCTTGGCAAAGTGCTCGAACCAACCCAATTATCGTCTTGTTAACCTTTACAAATCGGTTGGGGCGGGCTCCGTTCAGGCAAGAAAATCAAGGCCATAGACCCAGCCCCGCTCCGGAGCTGCATCGAATGAGTTCGTGAAGTCGTTGCGACGACGCTTTAGGATGCTGCGATGAACCAGCTGCCGCGTCCGTTCTTCGCCGCGCTCGCATTGTGGGCCCTTGCCGCATCGGCATCCGCGCAATCGCCCGCGCCGGTGGAGCTGCGCATCCTCGCCATCAACGACTTCCACGGCAATCTGAAGCCGCCGCCCGGCGGCATCCGCATCGACGATCCCAACGACAAGGACAAAAAGATCGTGATCCCTGCCGGCGGCGCCGAGCAGATGGCGACCCTGGTGAGACAGCTTCGCGACGGGCACACCAACAATGTGTTCGTCGCGGCCGGCGATCTCATCGGCGCAAGCCCATTCCTGTCGGCGATGTTCCATGACGAGCCGACCATCGAGTCGCTGTCGCTGATGGACCTTGCGATCTCGGCCGTGGGCAACCACGAATTCGACGAGGGCAAGGACGAGTTGTTGCGCATGCAGAACGGCGGCTGTCACAAAGAGGACGGCTGCAAGGGACCGCATTCGTTTGAAGGCGCAAAATTCCATTATCTCGCCGCGTCAACCTTCCTGAAGGACAGCGGCAAGACGCTGTTCCCGCCTTACGAGATCAGGAGTTTCGACGGCATTCCCGTCGCCTTCATCGGGCTGACCTTGAAAGGCACGTCCGGGATCACCTCGCCCGCAGCCGCGGCCGGCCTCGAATTCCGTGACGAAGCCGACACCGTTAATGCGCTGGTCCCGGAATTGAAGGCAAAGGGCGTGGAGGCGATCGTGGTGCTGATCCACGAGGGCGGCATTCCGACCGGCGACTACAATGAATGTCCGGCCATCTCAGGCGCGATCGTGGATATTGTGAAAAAATTTGACAAGGCGGTCGATGTCGTCATCAGCGGCCACACCCATCAGGCCTATATCTGCGAGATCGACGGTCGTCTCGTCACCAGCGCCGACAAGTTCGGCACGCTGGTGACCGCGATCGATCTCAAGCTCGATCCCACGACGCACGACGTCATCAGCGCCAAGGCCGGCAATACCATCGTGCGGGCGAGCCTCGCAAAGGATCCCGAGCAGACCGCACTGATCGACTCCTATGAAAAGGTCGCCGCGCCCATCGCCAACCGCCGCGCCGGCACCATCACCGCGACGCTGTCGCGCGTGCCGAATTTGACCGGGGAGAGCGTGCTCGGCGATATCGTGGCGGACGCACAGCTCGCGGCGACGCGCAGTGCGACCAATGGCGGCGCCGTGATGGCCTTCACCAATCCCGGCGGCATTCGCACCGACATCGTCAAGAAGGACGGCGGCGCGGTGAGCTATGCCGACATGTTCGCCGCGCAGCCGTTCCGCAATCGCCTGGTGACGCTGACGCTGACCGGCGCGCAGATCAAGGAGATGCTGGAGCAGCAATGGCGCGATCCGGCGCGCCCGCGCATCCTGCAGGTTTCCAGGGGCTTCTCCTACGCCTGGGATGCTGCCAAGCCCTATGGCGAGCATGTCGACACCGCCTCGATGAAGCTCGACGGCGCGGCCATCGAGCTTGCGAAAAGCTACCGCGTCACCGTCAACGATTATCTCGCGCTCGGCGGCGACGGTTTTGCGGTGCTGAAGGACGGCGGCGCGCCGCAATACGGCATCTATGACGACGAGGCACTGTTTGCGTGGTTCGGCGCCAATAGCCCGATCACGGCAGGCGCGCCGACGCGTATTTCGCGGATCAATTGAGATATCGCGCTTGCCGCCCTTCCCCGGCGTCGTGTAACCAGTGCTTGCATGACCACGCTTCTCCTGAGCCATCCCGCCTGTCTCGACCATCTGACGCCGCCGGGTCATCCCGAGCGGCCCGACCGGATACGCGCGATCAACCAGATCCTCGCCGAGACGCGCTTTGATCCACTCGTACGCGTCGAGGCGCCGGAAGGCAGCCTCGACGACGTCACGCTGTGCCACAGCGAAGCTTACGTCACCGAGCTGCGCAGCGTCGCGCCATCGAGCGGCATGGTCTATATCGACGGCGACACCGCGATGTCGCCTGGCACCTGGGAGGCGGTGATGCGCGGCGTCGGCGGCGCGGTCGCCGCGACCGATGCCGTGATGCGAGGAGAGCACAGCAACGCCTTTGTCGCGGTGCGCCCGCCCGGCCATCACGCCGAGAAGGCGACCCCGATGGGCTTCTGCTTCTTCGACAATGCCGCCATCGCCGCACGCCACGCGCAGCGCAAATACGGCATTGCGCGCGCCGCCGTGATCGATTTCGACGTGCATCACGGCAACGGCACACAGGACATCTTCTGGGCGGACAAATCCGTGATGTATTGCTCGACACACCAGATGCCGCTGTTTCCGGGCACCGGCGCATCGGGCGAGCGCGGCGAGCACGACACCATCGTCAACGCGCCGCTGCGTCCCGAGGACGGCAGCGCCAAATTCCGCGCCGCCTTCGACAACCTGATCCTGCCGCAGCTGACAAAATTCGCGCCCGAGCTCGTCATCATTTCGGCCGGCTTCGATGCGCATCGCCGTGATCCCTTGGCCAACATCAACCTCGAGGCGGCCGATTTCGGCTGGGTGACGCAAAAGCTGATGGATATCGCGGACACGAGCGCCGGGGGGCGAATTGTTTCGGTGCTCGAGGGCGGCTATGATCTGCAGGGCCTGCAAGAATCGGCGGCGGCCCATGTCACCGCCCTGATGGGCACCACGTCAAAACCTTGAGTGCGCCACATTCCGTCCGCAGTGGTGACCCTAAGATTTATCCACGAGCGTAACGCGTACACTTTTCCAGGGGCAACAGCATGGCCGAGACGACCCAGGTCGACGTGAAGAAACTCTCCTTCGAGCGCGCCATCGAGGAGCTGGAGGGGATCGTCAAGCGGCTGGAGGACGGCAAGGTGCCGCTGGAGGAGTCGGTGGCGATCTACGAGCGCGGCGAGGCGCTGAAGCGCCGCTGCGAGGAATTGCTGCGCCAGGCCGAGGCCCGCGTCGAGAAGATCACTACCGATGCCAGCGGCCAAGCGGTGGGGGTAGCTCCGCTCGACGTGCAGTAGCTGAGTCCCTTTATCTCTCCCCCCGCGAGCGAAGCGAGTGGTGGGGAGGGTGCCGAGCGAAGCGAGGCGGGTGGGGGTATCTCCACGAGCACCGCGTGAATGAAACGCCCCCCACCCCGCCGCTCATTTCATTCGCAGCGACCTTCCCCACCGCTTCGCGGGGGGAGGGATAAGACCACCCGTGTTGCTGCACGGTACATTCCCTCTTGGCGCGCAAGGCGGCCTGCTATAGTCCCCACCCATTGATTGCCGGGGACCTGAGTGCGCGTAACAAACCGCCACGTCATCTATGTGCAGGGCTACGACCCGCGCGGGCTGGCGCAATATTATCGCATGTTCCGCACCGAGCTGCGCAAGTTCGACGCGCTCTATGGCGTCTCCTCCTCGATCGGCCGGCCGAAGACCATCGCTGAAGGCGAGATCGCCTCATGGTCGATCGACACCAAAGCCAGTGACTGGCAGACGCGCACGACCTACGACTTCCTGCGCGTCGAGGATTTGATCCTGCGCGATATGGCGCTGCCGAGCTGGCGCATCATCGCTACCACGACATGGATCTATCTGCGGCTGATCGCGA
Organism: uncultured Alphaproteobacteria bacterium; assembly: GCA_963791665.1. Taxonomy (GTDB): domain Bacteria; phylum Pseudomonadota; class Alphaproteobacteria; order Rhizobiales; family Xanthobacteraceae; genus Bradyrhizobium. The sequence continues at coordinate 155,403 of CAWBTH010000015.1, forward strand.
ACGGCACCGTGTTCCGCTTCATGGCGGCGAACTGGCGATTCCTGATCTTCATCACCTGGCCGCATATCGTGTTCTGGTTCGAAGTCGTCTGCCTTGCGCTGATCGCATCATTCGTGCGCCGCCAACTCGATGCACTCGGCATCCCCTCCCCTTTGGATTGGCTGGCGACAACGGCGCTGTTCATCGGCGCGCTGTGGGCGCTGCTGAAAACCACCGAGAAATACACCTATCTGCTCTATCTGATGTGCGACACTATCTGGACCTGGGAGTTTTCGCACGGCGAACGTCCCGAATGGGACGCGCGGCTCGACCGCTTCGCAGAACATCTCTGCGAGGTTGCGCAGAGCAGCGACGCGCAGGAGATCGTGCTGGTCGGCCACAGCTCCGGCTCGTTCCTCGGCACCGAAATTCTCGCACGCGCGCTCGAACGCGATCCCGCGCTCGGCCGCCACGGCCCCCGCATCGTGCTGCTGACGCTCGGCGGCAACACTCCGATCGTCGGCTACCACAAGGCCGCAAAATTCTTCCGCGATCATCTCGCGCGGATCGCGACCGAGCCATCGGTCGACTGGATCGACTGCCAGGCGCGCAAGGACGTGATGAACTTCTTCGACTTCGATCCGCTGACAAGCCACGGCATCGATGTAGGTCCGGCCCGCCGCAACCCGGCCATCGTGCCGATCCGCTTCCGCGACATGATCCTGCCCGAGAACTACAACCGCTTCCGCTGGAAGTTCTTCCGGGTGCACTTCCAGTTCGTGATGGCGAACGAGGTTCGGCACGCCTACGAGTTCTTCATGATCGTCTGCGGCCCGGTTCCGTTGCGGGAACGGATGGCGCGGCCTGACGCCGCACTCGCGATCGCGTCCCATGACGAAGCTATGCGGGCGCAAGGATGGAGCGAGCTTGAAGCGCCCCTTGCAACGCCGGCCGGCGCCCCCAAATCGGGCACTTTGGAACCTTCCGCTCCGCAGCATCGTTGACGTCGACCGGCTTTGCGCGGTCTCTCCTCGGGTTCCCGAGAGGGTCCCGCGGGTTGGCTTTGACTTCGGCTTTGGTGTAAAGCTTGCAGGAACCTGGGACTTGCAGGCAGGGACGGCCGTTTTGGGGGCTAACTTAACCGCTTGCAATGGTTGACGAAAGTGGCTGAAAGCCGCGAAGAGTGACTGATATCACATTGACCGATCCGGAGCTCCTCTAAGCTTGGAATCTGGGCACATCTGCCCGCGCTGTCAGAACACCGGCTGAACCGGTTCTTGCTGCGCCAATACCCATCTGGTGTCGGGTTGTTGTCCGACCTTTAAGAACTGGAAGATCGCCGTGGACGCATACAGTAAAACGCCGCTTCTCGATACGATCCGCACGCCGGACGATCTGCGCAAGCTCAAGATCGAGCAGGTTCGGCAGGTTGCCGACGAACTGCGGCAGGAGACCATCGACGCCGTCTCGGTGACGGGCGGGCATTTCGGCGCCGGCCTCGGCGTGGTCGAACTGACCACCGCGATCCATTACATCTTCGACACGCCGCGCGACCGTCTGATCTGGGACGTCGGCCACCAGGCCTACCCGCACAAGATCCTCACCGGCCGCCGCGACCGCATCCGCACCTTGCGCACCGGCGGCGGCCTGTCCGGTTTCACCAAGCGCAGCGAGAGCGATTACGACCCGTTCGGCGCCGCGCATTCCTCGACTTCGATCTCCGCCGGCCTCGGCATGGCCGTGGCGCGCGATCTCTCCGGCGGCACGAACAACGTGATCGCCGTGATCGGCGACGGCGCGATGTCGGCGGGCATGGCCTATGAGGCCATGAACAATGCCGGCGCGATGAACTCGCGCCTGATCGTCATCCTCAACGACAACGACATGTCGATTGCGCCTCCGGTCGGCGCGATGAGCGCCTACCTGTCGCGGCTCTATTCCGGCAAGACCTACCGAACGCTGCGCGAAGTGGCCAAGCAGATCAACAAGCGTCTGCCCAAGATCATCGCCAACCGCGCCAACCGCGTCGAGGAATATTCCCGCGGCTTCATGATGGACGGCGGCACGCTGTTCGAGGAGCTCGGCTTCTACTACATCGGTCCGATCGACGGCCATAATCTCGACCATCTCCTGCCCGTCCTGAAGAACGTACGCGACATGGAGGACGGTCCGATCCTGGTCCATGTCGTGACCCAGAAGGGCAAGGGTTATGGTCCGGCGGAAGCCTCCGCCGACAAGTATCACGCGGTGGTCAAGTTCGACGTCGCGACCGGCACCCAGGCCAAGGCCAAGCCGAATGCGCCGGCCTATCAGAACGTGTTCGGCCAGAGCCTCGTCAAGGAAGCGCAGAAGGACGAGAAGATCGTCGGGATCACCGCCGCGATGCCGTCAGGCACCGGCATCGACATCTTCAACAAGGCTTTCCCCAAGCGCACCTTCGACGTCGGCATCGCCGAGCAGCATGCGGTGACCTTCGCGGCGGGCCTCGCCAGCGAAGGCTACAAGCCGTTCTGCGCGATCTACTCGACCTTCCTGCAGCGCGGCTACGACCAGGTGGTCCATGACGTCGCGATCCAGAGCCTGCCCGTGCGTTTCGCCATCGACCGCGCCGGCCTGGTCGGCGCCGACGGCGCGACCCATGCCGGCTCGTTCGACAACGCCTATCTCGGCTGCCTGCCCAATTTCGTGATCATGGCGGCCGCTGACGAGGCCGAGCTCGTGCACATGGTGGCGACGCAAGTGGCCATCAACGACCGCCCGAGCGCCTTGCGCTATCCCAGAGGCGAAGGCCGCGGCGTCGAAATGCCCGAGGCCGGCATTCCCTTGCCCCTCGGCAAGGGCCGCATCATCCGCCAGGGCAGCAAGATCGCGCTGCTGTCGTTCGGCACGCGCCTTGCCGAGTGCGAGAAGGCCGCCGATGAGCTCGCTGCCCACGGCCTGTCGACCACGATCGCCGACGCGCGCTTCCTCAAACCGCTCGACGAAGACATGGTGCTGAAGCTCGCGCGCGACCACGACGTGCTGATCACGGTGGAAGAAGGCGCGATCGGCGGCTTCGGCTCGCACGTGATGCAGTGTCTCACCGACAACGGCATGCTCGATAGTGGCAGCTTGCGGGCACGCTCGATGATCCTGCCCGACGTGTTCCTCGATCACAACTCGCCGAACGCGATGTATGCGCGCGCCGGTCTCGACGCCAAGAGCATCGTCAAGAAGGTGTTCGAGGCGCTCGGCAAGGATTTCAAGGCCGAGACCGTGAAGCTGGCTTGAGGTCCCTCACCTCCCGCAGGTGATCCATGAAAATCTATCTGGCAGGTCCCGACGTGTTCCTGCCGGATGCGGTCGAGATCGGCCGCCGCAAGGTCGCGATCTGTGCGCGCCACGGTATGACCGGACTCTATCCGCTCGACAACAAGGTGGACCTCGCCGCGCCCGACGCCTCTCTACAAATCTATAAGGGCAACGAGGCGATGATCGACGCGGCCGATGCCATCATCGCCAATCTGACGCCGTTCCGCGGCCCTGGCGCCGACCCGGGAACCGCCTGGGAGCTCGGCGCCATGGCGGCGCGCCGAAAATTCTGCCTCGGCTATTCCAACGACCCTAGCGTCTATGCCGGCCGCGTCGGGCGATTCACCACGGTCACCTCGCGCGACGGACATTTGATCGACAGCGACGGCCTGACGGTTGAGGATTTCGGTCTCAACGATAATCTGATGATAATTCATGCTCTCGATCTCTACGGCTGCCCACTGGTCATGCCGCAGCAAAAGCCGGATGATATCTGGCATGATCTGACGGCCTTCGAGACGTGCGTGCGCCTGGCGGCCAGGCGCGCGCGGGAGTGAACAATGTCCGTTGTGAAGAAGCGCGTCGACCTGCTGTTGGTCGAGCGTGGCCTGTTCGAGAGTCGGGCGCGGGCGCGGGCCGCGATCGAGGCCGGCCGCGTCATCGCCAATGACAGGCAGGTCGCGAAACCCTCGGACATGTTGCCATCGGACGCGACGCTCCAGGCCGAGCCGGCGCACCCTTACGTGTCGCGCGGCGGCGTCAAGCTCGCCGGCGCGCTGGAGCAATATCCCGTCGAGATCGAAGGCCACGTCTGCCTCGACGTCGGCGCTTCCACCGGAGGTTTCACCGAGGTGCTGCTGGCGAATGGCGCGGCACTCGTGTTCGCGATCGATGTCGGGCACGGGCAGCTGCACCGCTCGCTGCACGGACATGCCAAGATCGTGTCGATGGAGGCGACCGACATCCGCAAGCTCGAAGGCACGCGGCTGCCGGCGCGGCCCGACATCGTCACCATCGACGTCAGCTTCATCTCGCTGAAGGCGGTGCTGCCGGCGGCGCTGTCGCTTGCCGCCGCACCCATGCACCTGCTGGCGCTGATCAAGCCGCAATTCGAGGCGCAGGGGAAGCACGGCAAGGGCGGCATCATCCGCGACGCCGCCGTGCACAAGCAGGTCTGCGACGACATCGCGGCGTTCGCGGCCTCCCAGGGCTGCACTGACATCAAGGTCTTCCCGTCCGCGATCGCGGGCGGCGACGGCAACGCCGAATTCTTCCTCGGCGCGCGCCGTGGTTGAAAGGTTGATCATCGATCACGTCGCCCATCGCGGCGACGGTGTCGCGTTCGCCGATGGCGAGGCGGTCTATGTGCCGTACACGCTTGCCGGCGAGACGGTCGAGGTCGATCATACCACCGGCCATTCCGACCGCGCGCGGCTGCTTGCCGTTACGACGGCCAGCCCCGAGCGGATCGAACCGTTCTGCCGGCATTTCGGCGTCTGCGGCGGTTGCGCAATCCAGCACTGGCAGGAAGATCGCTATCGCGACTGGAAGCGCAACATCGTGGTGGAGACCTTGCGACAGGCGAAGCTGGATTGCGAGGTGGCGCCGCTGGTCGACGCGCATGGCGCCGGCCGCCGCCGCATCACCGTGCATGCGCAACTCCTCAACCGCGATATCCTGAAGGTCGGCTTCGCCGCGGCCGGTTCGCACGACATCGTGCCGATCGACCGCTGCCCGATCCTCGATCCAGCATTGTCCGGCGCGCTGGCGGCGGCATGGGCGCTGGCCGAGCCGTTGACCAAAATCGGCAAGCCGCTCGACATCCAGGTCACCGCGACCAAAGGCGGTCTCGATATCGATGTGCGCGGCTCCGGAGCGTTGCCGCCGGCCATGATCGCGACACTGTCGGGCATGGCTGAAAAACATCGCCTGTCGCGGCTAACACGCCATGGCGAACTGGTGCTGATGCGCAACGCGCCTGACATCATCATCGGCAAGGCGCAGGTGACGTTGCCGCCGGGATCGTTCCTGCAGGCCACGACCGCGGGTGAGGAGACGTTGGCCGCACTTGTCGGTGAATTCGCCGGCAAGGCCAAACACATCGCCGATCTCTTCTGCGGTGTCGGCCCGTTCGCGCTGCGGCTTGCGGCCAAGGCGCGCGTCGCCGCGTTCGACAACGATGCAGGCGCGGTTGCAGCCCTGCAGAAAGCCGCGAGCGCAACGGCAGGATTGAAGCCGGTCAAGGCCGAGGCCCGCGACCTGTTCCGCCGCCCGCTGATGCCACCGGAATTACGCGACTTCGACGCGGTTATCTTCGATCCGCCGCGGCAAGGCGCGCAGGCGATCGCCACGCAGCTTGCGGCCGGCAAGGTGCCGGTCGTGATCGCGGTGTCCTGCAATGCGGCAACCTTCGCCCGCGACGCGCGCATTCTGGTCGACGGCGGCTACCGTCTCGAAGGCGTCACCCCGGTCGACCAGTTCAAGCACACGCCGCATGTCGAGCTGGTGGCGCGATTTTCGCGAAGATAGCTGCTAAAAGCCCGCCATGCCGCCTGACCCTATCCTGCAACGCGTCGTTCCCGTGCTTGCCGAAGTACCCGGCATCGCGGCCATCGCGCTCGGCGGTTCGCGCGCGCGCGGGACCGCGACGGACACCTCCGACTACGACGTCGGCCTGTATTATTCCGCCGCGCGACCGCTCGACACCAACGGGCTGTTGCAGGCCGTGCGCACATTCGCCGAGGCGCCGGAAGCTGCTGAGGTGACGCCGATCGGCGGCTGGGGTTCGTGGATCGTTGGCGGCGGATGGTTGAGCGTCGCAGGACAGAAGGTCGACCTGCTCTATCGCGGCATCGAGGCCGTGTCTGACGTGATCGACAAATGCCGCGCCGGCGAGATCGACATGCATTATCAGCCGGGCCATCCGCATGGATTTTGCTCGGCGATCTGGATGGGCGAAGTCGCGCTGTGCCGGCCGCTGCACGATCCGGACGGTCACATCGCAAAGCTCAAGGCCGCGACCTCGCCCTACCCGCGCGCGCTGCGCGACGCGCTGATCCGCAAGTTCGATTGGGAAATCCTGTTTTCGATCGAGAACGCCGAGCTTGCCGCAGGCCGCGCCGAGCAGACCCATGTCGCGGGCTGCGCCTATCGGGCGCTGGCCTGCGCGGCGCAGGTGCTGTTTGCGCTCAACGAACGCTATCTCATCAACGAGAAGGGCGCGCTGCAGGAAGCGGCGCAGTTTCCACTGACCATTCCTGAGGTCGAGAGCCGCATCGCCGATATCTGGCGCCTGATCGGCAGCAAAGAGCTGCGGGCCGCATTAGCGGATTTGCGCGCAATCGAGCGCGACGTGAATCAGCTCACGAGCCGCGAGCACGGCTAGGCCAGCTTGTTCACCGCCGTCGAGGTGCTCGGCGGCACATATTTGGTCACCGGAATTGGATAGCTGATATTGCCGACCTGCAGCACGGCGGTGCCGGACTTGCCGTCGTCGCTGGTCACCTGCGCCTTGCCGAACATCACGGTGTTCTTCAAGACGGAACCGTCACCTTGATGCGCGATGCCGTTGACGGTCCAGCTCACCAGCGCATCGCGTCCGTCGACCGACTTGACGGTGAAGCTGATGCTCTTGCCGTTAGAGGTCGAAAAGCCGTTCCAGGTGCCGACCAGCTTGTTCTGATCGACGGTCGCAGCCTGTTTGTTGAGGGTTGCCGTCTTCTTGGCGCCGGAGACCGAGAATTCGAAAGCCGCGACCGAACCGTTGCGGGTGCCGATCGTGACGTTGCCAAAGGTGATGGTGGCGCCGCTGACGTCGGCGAGACCGCGCTCGGTATGCCCGTCATGGGTATACTCGATCTGCGCCTTGTCGCCCCTGATATTGATGACCTTGAACTCGACCGGGCGGCTGGTGTTTTTCCACGTGCCTTTCCAGTCCCCGAGCAAATTGCTCTGGTGATAGACCCGCTCGGTGGCGGGTGAAATCTGGCTGGTGGCGGACGAGATCGTGGTCATCGGCGGACGAAGGCATTGACTGCCTCCCATCAGAACGCCGGCAACGTTAATGAAGCATTAAGTCGTAGCTGATTGAGAGGAGACTTATCGCCTCACCGCCCCCAGCGGTCCTCCCAGATCTTCTCGCCGATCTTGCACGAGACCCGCGGCTCTTTCTCCTTCTCGGCGACCGGAACTTTCTCCGGCATGCGGCCCGCAACCTCCATCAACAGCTTGGTGCGGATCGCCTCCTTGAACTTCTCGCGGTCCTTGATCGGGATCACGAACGAGCCGGGGCCGCCGATCACGCAGTCCTCATAGTAGTAATCGAGATTGTCGATATCCATGGTGGAATAGGACGGCTCCTTCACCATGATCGGCAGACCGTTGATGATGATGCCCTTCGACAACGCCTCGTCGCGCGCGATGGTGACCGGTGTTCCGTTGTTGTTGGGGCCGTCGCCCGAAATGTCGATGACGCGGCGCAAGCCCTTATAAGGACTCTCGTCGAACAGCGGCATCGCGAAATAGATCGCGCCCGAGATCGAGGTGCGCGAGGCGCGGCGGATCGGCGTCTTCAGGATCTCGGCGGAGACCGCGTCCGCGCTTTCCGGGCCGTCGATCACCCGCCAGGGGATGATGATCTTCTGGTCGCTTGAGGCGGCCCATTCGAAATAGGTCACGGCCACCTTGCCGTGCGGGCCGGTCTTCAAAGCCTGCAGGAAATCCTTCGACACGATCGCCTGCGCATAGCCTTCGCGCTGAATCGCGAGTTCGTCCATGTCCATGGAATAGGAGACGTCGACTGCGAGGATCAACTGAACGTCGACGGCATTGGCATCCGTCTCGGCGCGCTGCTGCGCGACTTGCGGGCCCGGCGCCGCCACAACGGCAACGCCCGCCATCAGTCCGGCAAAAAGCACGGCCCCGATCGAGACAAACCAGCGCATCTGCTGACCTCCCACGAGTGACGCCGATGGTGACACGCAAATTGCGCCGCGCCTAGCGGGAACATGATTTATCCTTCACTTTCAGGTTAGCGCCGGGCCCAATTGTGGCGTCGCCTTGGCCCGCGGGAGTCCGCGCGGCGGCGCGCAGCACATGTTATAAGGCGCGGACCTGCTTTCGGGGGAATCGCCATGAAGACGATCCTTGCTGCGTTGCTGCTGTTGTTCTCGACCGCGGCCTGGGCGGACGGCTCATCGACGCCATGGGCCATGGGCGGCAATTATTCGCGCTTCGATCCCGTGGTCGCGCAATACAACGCGTCGGGCGAACGCTTCCGCATCCAGGGTCATTGCCAGTCCTCCTGCACGCTGTTTCTTGCGATCCGCAACGTCTGCATCGAGCCGTCGGCGACGCTGCTGTTCCACTCCGCGCATGACCGCCAGCGCAACGTCTCGCCAGCGCTCACCCAGCACATGCTCGCAGCCTACAACGCGCCGCTTCGCGCCTACGTCACCGCGAACCATTTCATGGACACGCTGGAATTTCATTCGATCTCCGGGGCCGACATGATCCGCAAGTTCGGTTACCGGGCGTGCTCGCGCTGACCCATCCTCACCGCAACCAAGCCATCGAAACATGCGGGTTTCGCCGCGGCGCGCCAGATTGTAAACTCGGCCCGAGGAAATACGGACCGCCGGTATGGCCGACACCACCACCAAGCCGAAAACAAGGGTCAAGACCAAGGTCGAGCGGCCGCGGCTGCACAAGGTCATCCTGGTCAATGACGACTACACGCCGCGTGAATTCGTCGTCACCATCCTGAAGGGCGAATTCCGCATGACGGAGGAGGAAGCCTACAAGGTGATGATCACCGCGCATCGCCGCGGCGTCTGCGTGGTCGCGGTCTTCACCAAGGACGTCGCCGAGACCAAGGCGACACGCGCCACCGACGCCGGCCGCGCCAAGGGCTATCCGCTGCTGTTCACCACCGAGCCGGAAGAGTAGCTACTCGCCCGACGTCACGGCCTTCGCAGCCGCATCGCCGGCATGGGCACGGCTGTCGGCGAGGATGTCTGATATCACGGCGCCCATCACCAGCACGCCGCCGAGGAGCGCGCGCAGCGATGGAATTTCACCGAACCCCAAATAAACCCAGAACGGCATCAGCGGCGTCTCCAGCGTCGCAATCAGCGACGCCTGTCCCGACGGCAATGCCCGCGATCCGAGCGCATAGAAGGTGAGCCCAAGGCCGACCTGACACAGCCCGAACAGCGCGAATGTGACGAGATCGGGCGCAGTGACCGCGCCGATGCCTTGCACGAAGGGAATGCTGATGAGGCTGCCCAGGAAATTCGAGATGGAAGCGGCCCCTACCATCGAGGTCTCCCGGTGCTTGCGCATCGCGACCGTCATGGTCGAGATGGCAAGCACCATGATGCAGGCCAGCGCGATGCCGCGACCGTCGCTGGCGCCGCCGGCGCCGCTGACGATGACCGCAATGCCCGCCAGCGCCACCAGACTTGCCAGCATGGTGCGGACCAGCACCCTCTCGCGCAGCCAGATCCAGGCGATCGCCGCGGCGACGAAGGGTTGCGTGGCGACGATGATGGCCGCATTCGCCACGCTCGTGAGCTGCAGCGCCGGAATGAAGGTCACCATGCCGATCGTCGAGAGGCAAGCGACGAGCCAGCCATTGGCCTTCATCGCGAAGAGATCGCGAAGGCCGCTGCGGCCCCGGCTGAGGACCAGAAACAGTGCAATGAAGGTGCCGCCGAACAGGCCGCGCCAGAACAGGATGGTCCAGGAATCGAAGTGCAACGACCGGACGAAAAACGGCGCGGTGCTCCAGGCGACCGCGGCAGCAATGATGAGCGCAATGCCCGTGCGATGCTGGCGGTCAGCCTGCGGCATCGTGTGACGTCTCATCGCGCAGCCCGAACACGCGCTGCGCCTTCGCGAAGCCCGCGATCGGAAATTCGCCGAGATCGGTCCAGTCGTTGTGGCAGGCGCCCGCGAATGCCGCGGACGCCACCACCGTGCGGTGCAGTTTCGAAGCGATCTTCTCCAGCCGCGCGGCGAGATTGACCGCGGGGCCGATGCAGGTGAAGTCGAGCCGGCTCATGCCGCCGATATTGCCGAACAGGATGGCGCCGATATGCAGCGCGACGCCGAAGCGGAAGCGCTCGACCTCGTCGTCATGCGGATAGTGCATGGCCTCGACATTGGCGCGCGCCTCCTTGCCCGCCTCCAGGCACGCGGCGCAGACCGCGCCGAGATTGCCGCCGTCCTTCGCGATCGGAAACACCGCGAGCAGGCCGTCGCCCATGAATTTCAGGATCTCGCCGCCATGCTTGCGAATCACCGGCACCTGACAATCGAAATACTGATTGAGGATCTCGACCACGGTCGCCGCCGGCAGACGGTCGGACAGCGCGGTGAAGCCGCGCAGATCCGACAGCCAGATCGCGGCTTGCATCTCCTCGCCATGCCCCCGGCGGATTTGCCCCGCCCAGATCCGCTCGCCGGCGCGGTTACCGACATAGGTATCGAGTAACGTGGTGGCGGTGCGGCGCATCGCGAAGATTTCGCCGACGCGTGAGAACGGCAGCACGACCTTGCGCAACGCCGCCAGTTGCTCGTCGGTGAAGCCGCCCGGCTCCTTGGTGGTCCAGCTCGCGACATGGACGGTGCCGTCGGTGTAGAGCAGCGGCAGCGCCAGATAGTCGGTGACGCCTTCCTTGCGCATGTCGTCGAAGAAGGGAAAGCGATGGCTCTCGGGATCGTCCATGCGATAGCGCAGCTCGCGCGCGGTCTTCTGCACAATCACCACGGGGCTGTTCTGGAACTCCGGCGTGTCCAGGATATCGAAATCGGCGGCTTGAACAACGACCTCCCCACCCCGCCGCCAGATGAAGGCGCGGCCATAGGTGTCGGGATGCAGCGTCGTCACGAAGGCGGCTGCCCGCCACAGCGGGATGCCGCAATCGATCAGCCGTTCGCAGGTCTCCTTCAGGAAGGCCGGCGGCGTCGGCGCCGACCGCGCGCCGTCCATCAGCCAGTCCATCAGGCTTTGCAGCTTTTGCGTGTCCATGCCCGGCATTAGCGGACGCGATTTCGCGAGGCGTCAAGCCACCGCTTGCACGCCGGCGCGGGGCAGCGAAGAGAACGCGATTTCCTGATAATTCCCCGCCGCTACGCCATTGATGATGCCGACGAATTTCGGCGTGCCGCCATTGTAGACGAAGTAGCGCACCGTGCCCTCTTCGTGGCCGGCGACGTTGGAGTTGTAGCCGGTGAACCATCCCTTGGCTTTACGCATCAGCATGATCTCGTACATCTTGATCACATGCGCGGTCCAGCGCCGCTCGGCTTCCAGCGTGGCATCGGCGCGGGTGTAGCCGCGGTCCCGCATATATTGCAGCAGGTCGGTGCACCAATTGACGCCGTTCTCGATGCCGCGTGGGAAATTCGTCGAGGCGGACGCGCTTTGCGGCCCCGTGGGCATCAGCAGATTGGGATAGCCGTGGGTGAGCATGCCGAGGAAGGTGGACGGCGCCTGCTTCCATTTCTCGGCCAGCTTTTCGCCGCCGATGCCGCGGATGTCGATCAGGTCATAGGCGCCGGTGATGGCATCGAAGCCGGTGGCGTAGACGATGATGTCGAACTCGTAGTCGCGTTCGGTGGTGCGCAGACCCTTCTCGGTGACGCGAACGAGCGGCGTCTCGCTGAGATCGACGAGATGCACGTTGTCGCGGTTGTAGGCTTCGATATATCTGGTTTCCAGCGGCAGGCGCTGCACGCCAAAACCGTGATCCCTCGGGATCAGCTTCTCGGCCACCTTGGGATCCCTGACACGGCGGCGGATTCGCTCCGCGATATATTCCGAGAACTCGGCGTTGGCGGCTTCATCCATGAAAATTTCGCGATAATTCGCCAGCCAGATGCCGAAACCGGGCTCGTCATAGAGCTTGTCCCACAGCGCTAGGCGCTCCTCGCGCGTCACCTCGTAGAAGCCGCTCGCCTGTGGCCCATGCAGGAAGCTGCCGGGCGTGAGCTTGCAGGCGGCAAATATCTCGTCATAGCGCGCGCGGATGTCGGCCATCTCCTTGTCCGAAATCGCGCTGTTGTTGAGTGGCGCATTCCAGTTCGGCCGGCGCTGGAACACGGTGAGCTCGCCGACCTTGTCGGCGATTTCGCCGATCAGCTGGATGCCGGTGGCGCCGGTGCCGATCACGGCGACCTTCTTGCCCGCGAGATCGACCGGCTCATGCGGCCAGTAATAGGTGTGGAACGAGAGTCCCTTGAAGCTATCGAGGCCTTCCAGCCGCGGCATGGTCGGCGCCGAGAGCAGGCCGATCCCGAGGACCACGAAACGGCTCGTCAGCTCGCGGCCATCGCCGATCGTCACATGCCAGAGATCGCGCCCCTCATCGAAACGCATCGCCTGAACCTTGCAGTTGAACTGCATGTGCTTGCGCAGGTCGAACTTGTCGGCGACGTAATTGAGATAGCGCAGATTCTCGGGCTGGCCGGAAAATCGCTCCTTCCAGTGCCACTCGTCGAGCAGCTCGCGCGAGAACGAGAAGCCGTAGGTGTAGCTCTCGGAATCGAAGCGGCAGCCGGGATAGCGGTTCCAGTACCAGGTGCCGCCGAGATCGCCGGCCAATTCAAGCACGGTGGCGTCGATGCCGAGATCGACCAGCCGCTTGATCTGGTAGATGCCGGCCACGCCGGCCCCGACGACAATGACCTCGTAATGGGTTTTGGCATCCCCCATCAATCTTGCTCCTACTTCGCGCGTGGCCTGATTACAGACCGTTTTGCCGATGCAGGCAACCGCCGCGACCGACGATTTGCGTTGAGGCGCTGCTTCGCGGCGACAAGCGCCAGCTTCTACCGTATTTCGTCAGCTCCCGAGCCGGGATGCGAGCGATGCGCCATGGTCTGCAATCCGGGCGGGCTCTTGATCCAGGGATAGTGGCCGCCCGTCTGGTATCCACGCTAGAACAACGCGGCCATGTACTTCTGGTCGAACAGCTCGTCGGTCCGAACCGCGAAATCCGCCGGTATGCTCGCCAGGTTGAAATCGATGCCGTCCTGTTTCGCCACCGAATAGATCCGGTACAGATCGCCGATGCTCTGGTTCTTGATCAGGGTCGAAAGCGACCGCTGGGTGATCGAAACCACATTTTCGCTCACCGGCTCCCACTGCGGATCGATGCGCGTTGCGGATGACGAAAAGACGCGCCCCGTTCATGGTCGTGCGCACCGAACCGCCCGAGACCAGGCGCAGCGTGGACGGTGCAATGAAGACCTGTCTGGTGATGCCGCCGTCAACATGGAGCTCATCGTAATCCTTGTCGCCGACGCGAACCTTGATGCGGACCGGAGCAAAGACACCGGGCAGCGTTGCCGACGCAAGCAAAACCCTCCGGAACAACTCGATCGCGTCCGGTCTGTAGCTGGCCGCAATGCGCCCCATGTCCCATAGCACGGGGCGCTGCGCGTCGAGATTGGTGGTGCCGATCAGGAGCACCCTTCCCTTTTTCCTTTTCCTCCGCGACTTCCCGAATGAAGTCACGGTCGATGTATTTCTCGATCAAGCGGGAGAGCGGTGAATCGTCGACCAGCGCCGAGCCTTCGAGCAGGCTCGGCACGTTGTAGGCAAAGATATCCTTGCGCCCGTATTGCGTGAAAATCTCCCGCAGTTGGGCATCGTGTGCACGGCCAAGGAAAGCGAAGGGAGCAATCAAAGCTCCCGAACTGACACCGGTGACAAGGTCGAAATCCGGACGATTTCCGGCATCGCCCCATCCGGCGAGAAGACCCGCACCGAAAGCTCCGTCTTCGGCGCCGCCCGATATCGCCAGCAGGTTCAGCCGCCGGTGCACGCCGCTCCGCGGCGAACTTCCCGCAGCCGGGTCATCCCTGGGCGAAACGACGGCCGGAGCCGCCTCGTCGCCCCAGAATCTGATGTTGTGGAATCCGTCCGGATCAACCTGTGCCGCGGACGCTTCCGGCAGGGCGTTGCGGGGCTGGATCGCCGCACACCCCGCCAACGCGAGACTTGCTCCAAACACCAGCAGTGCCGGAGCGGATAGACGGTACATTAGGCGGGCCTTGAGTGATGCTTGTTCGACCGATGTCCGCACCCAGCACAGTCTGCGCGGGAGGGGCTACCGAACGACCAAGGTCTCAACTTGCGTGACGTAGAAGGCCAGGATGATGACCAAAGAAAGACGCACGAGCGGCACACGGCTCACGAAATTCGGAGATCGCCGTGCTGGTGCGAATGCTTCGCAAGTTGCAAGATTCCGTGAGTTGAGGTTCTGTCAAGGCAACGAGGCGCAGCCGTCTGTGCTGCACCCGATGATGGGAGAACGAGATGCGGATTGCGGTGGTCGGCGCGGGCGGCGTCGGAGGCGGGTTCGGCGCGGCATTGGCGAAGGCGGGCGCCGACGTCACCTTCATTGCACGCGGCGCGCATCTCGCCGCGATGAAGAGCGAGGGACTGAAGATCAACAGTCCGCGCGGCGACACCCATCTGGTGCCGACGCAGGCGACTGACGATCCCGCCAACATCGGCAAGGTCGATATCGTGCTGTTCTGCGTCAAGCTGTGGGACGTCGAGAGCGCGGGTGAACACATCAAGCCGCTGGTCGGGCCCGGCACGGCTGTCATCCCGTTGCAGAACGGCATCGACGCCGCCGACCGGCTGATCCCGATCCTCGGGCGCGAGGCCGTGATGGGCGGCGTGGCGCAGATCAGCGCCTCGATCGTCAAGCCCGGCGTGATCCAGCAAGTCGGCACCTTCATGCGCATGATTTTTGGCGAACTCGACGGCAAGGTCAGCAAGCGTGGCGAAGCCCTGCTCGCGCTGTGCCAGAAAGCCGGCTTCGATGTGACGCTGAGCCAGCAGATTCTCACCGATCTCTGGATGAAGTTCATCCTGCTTGCCACCAATGCCAGCATCACGGCCTCGACACGCCAGCCGATCGGCAAGCTGCGCGACGATCCGGATATCCGCCCGGTCATCGTTGCCGCGGTCAAGGAGGTTCACGCGGTCGCCAAGGCCAAGGGCATCGCGCTGCCGGAAAATGCCGTCGAGACGGTGCTCGAGTTCATCGGACACGCCCCGCCTGCCATGAAGGCGTCGATGGCGCTCGATCTCGAGCGCGGCAACCGCATGGAGCTGCCCTGGCTCGGCGGCAAGGTTGTCGCTCTGGGCCGGGAGCTCGGTGTCCCGACGCCAACCCACGGCATGATGTACGCGCTGCTGAAGCCGTACATCATGGGAGCGCCGGGATAGGTGATCTAGTCCGACCAATCCGAATTTTCGGCCGACTCAGAGGATCGCGTCGATACCCTTACGTCGGATGACATCAAGCAACACAAGCGCAGGACCGCTCGGCCGCTTTGCTCCCCGTTCGAGTTGGGAGATGTATCCCGTCGTCAAATTGAGAAGGTGCGCGAAAACAGCTTGGCTGAGGTGAACCTTCTCACGCAAAGCCTTTATTTCGGGGCCGGTCATTGTTTCGGGAATCGGAGGAGATACCGCGATGCCCAGATGGCGCTTTGTGATCTTGTCGTGAGCGGCCTTGGTCATGAGACCGCTCGCGCGCATATCGCACGCCGTCTCCAGCAACTCTCGGGTGAGACGGCTTTGCCCTTTTTTGGTTTGCATTTTCTTAGCCTTTGCCATTGTACTGCACCTCCAACAGAGTTCCGTCTTCGAGCGCTTGAGCTATCTTTCCCTCGCTGGCCTTAAGGAACGTCGCAGCAATCTCACGCAAGGTCTTCAGTTCGGCGTTAGCAATGTTTTCGCGCTCATTCTTCGCGAAGCCGAACAAAAAGACCGATCGTTCAGGCCCGAAGCCAATCAATAGCCGAAAGCCACCGCGTTTACCCTCTCCTGGTCTGGCCACCCGCTGCTTGATGATGTGACCACCCAAGTCAGCATCGATCAAACCGCGCGCCGCTCTCTCGACAGCAGCCACCAGACTGGAGTCGGCGATGCGATTCCGTTGCGTGAATTTCGCCAACGTCTTGGTCTTGAAAATACGCAAAAAGTTCGCTCCATAGTTCTATAAACTATAGTTTATAGAACTACGTTTCAATAGTTTGGAGAATAATTATTGTCCCACCTGTCCGCGATGGCGCAGGAAGTGATCGGCGAGCACGCAGGCCATCATCGCCTCGCCCACCGGCACGGCGCGGATGCCGACGCAGGGATCATGACGGCCCTTGGTCAGGATATCGGTCTCGCCGCCGTTGCGATCGACGGTCTGGCGCGGGCTGAGGATCGACGAGGTCGGCTTCACCGCGAAGCGCGCTACCACCGGCTGACCGGTCGAGATCCCGCCGAGAATCCCGCCGGCATGGTTGGAGAGGAATTTCGGGCCCTGGTTGCCCATCCGCATTTCGTCGGCGTTTTCTTCGCCCGAGAGTTCGGCGGCGGCGAAGCCTGCACCGATCTCGACGCCCTTCACCGCATTGATGCTCATGAAGGCCGCAGCCAAGTCCGCATCGAGCTTGGCATAGATCGGCGCGCCGAGCCCCGCCGGCACGCCCTCGGCGACGATCTCGAGCACGGCGCCGATCGACGAGCCGCTCTTTCTGATGCCGTCGAGATAATCCTCGAAGAACGCGGCCTTGTCCTTGTCGGGACAGAAGAACGGATTCTTTCCGACCTCGTCCCAATCCCATTTCGCGCGATCGACCTTGTGCGGTCCCATCTGCACCAGCGCGCCGCGCACGGTGACCTCGGGCAAAATCTTGCGCGCGATCGCGCCGGCCGCGACCCGCATCGCGGTCTCGCGTGCCGACGAGCGGCCGCCGCCGCGATAATCGCGCAGGCCGTATTTGGCTTCATAGGTGAAGTCGGCGTGACCCGGGCGAAACTTGTCCTTGATCTCGGAATAATCCTTGGAGCGCTGGTCGGTGTTCTCGATCAACAGCCCAATCGGCGTGCCCGTCGTCACCTGCACGCCGCTCTCGGGATGCGCCATCACGCCCGATAAATTTTCACCGCGTCCGGCTCCTGCCGCTGCGTGGTGAAGCGCGACTGTCCGGGCCGGCGGCGGTCGAGATCGCGCTGGATGTCGGCCTCGGTCAGCGGGATCAGCGGCGGGCAGCCGTCGACCACGCAGCCGATCGCAACCCCGTGGCTCTCGCCAAAGGTGGTGACGCGGAACAGGTGGCCGAACGTGTTGTGGGACATGACGTGTCGTAACGCGCGTGGCTGGCCGGGACAAGCCCGGCCATGGCGGCCTGCGCGGTTAACTATACCTCGTCAACCCGCCGTCGCCGAACACATAGACCGCGCCTTGCGCGATCGGCAGGTCGGATGCGCTCTCGGGCGTCTCGAAGCCGAGCGCGACCATCAGCGCCCGCGCGGTGCCGCCATGCGCGACCACTACGGTGTCGCCGCGAACGGAATCGTACCAGTCGCGCATGCGCCGCTGCACCGCCTCATAGGTCTCCCCGCCCTCGGGCGCGACCCGCCATTTGTCGGCAAGGCGCCATGCGAAGAAGACGGGATCGGCGGCCTGCATCTCCGCCAAGGTCGAGCCTTCCCATTGGCCATAGCCGATCTCGCGCAACCGATCGTCGGTCGCATAATCCTCGCGGCGGCAAATTCAGCGCGCCGCGCATCAACTCCATGGTGGTGCGCGCACGCAACAACGGACTCGACAGATACGGGATTTGCGTCTTGTCGCGGCCATCGCGCGCCAACAGGTCAGCGAGGATCTGCCCGGACCGCACCGCCTGCTTGCGGCCGAGCTCGTTGAGCGCGGTGTCCTGCGTGCCCTGCAGCCGCCCGTCCGCATTCCACGCCGTCTCGCCGTGGCGGATGTAGTAGATCACGGGCGCGGGCATGGCCGTTGCCGGCTAGTCCTTCGCCAGCGTGATGTCGGGCGCGTCCGGACGCTTCATGCCGACGACGTGATAGCCGGAATCGACGTGATGCACCTCGCCGGTGACGCCGCGCGAGAGAGCCGACAGCAAGTAGAGCGCGCTGTCGCCGACCTCCTCGATGGTGACGGTGCGGCGCATCGGCGAGTTGTACTCGTTCCACTTCAGGATATAGCGGAAGTCGCCGATGCCGGAGGCGGCCAGCGTCTTGATCGGCCCGGCCGAGATGGCGTTGACGCGGATGTTCTTCTCGCCGAGATCGGCGGCGAGATAACGCACGCTGGCCTCGAGCGCCGCCTTGGCGACGCCCATGACGTTGTAATGCGGCATCCACTTCTCGGCGCCGTAATAGGTCAGCGTCAGGATCGAGCCGCCGTCGGTCATCAGCTTCTCGGCGCGCTGCGCGATCGCGGTCAGCGAGTAGCAGGAGATCAGCATGGTCTTGCTGAAGTTGTCCGCCGTCGTCTCCAGATAGCGGCCGTCGAGTTGATCCTTGTCGGAGAACGCGATGGCGTGCACGACGAAATCGATCTTGCCCCATTTCTGCTTCACCACGTCGAAGGCCGCATCGATGGTCGCGGGATCGGTGACGTCGCAATGGCCGAGCAACAGGCCGTTCAGCTCGGCCGCCAGCGGCTCGACGCGCTTTTTCAGCGCGTCGCCCTGCCAGGTCAGCGCGACCTCGGCGCCTGCCATGTGGCAGGCCTTGGCGATGCCCCAGGCGATCGAGCGGTTATTGGCGACGCCGAGCACCACGCCGCGCTTGCCTTGCATGAGGGATGAATTGTGCGCCATACGAGTGTCCACCGAGTCTAGGATTTGGACTTTTGGCTACACCAGCCATCCGAACTGGTACAGCCCGAATCGGTACCCGGTTCGGGCCGTTTACCGCCAACTCGGGAAACACGGAATAGGCCGATGATTCGGGTGTTATGTTCGGATGTGAACGAAATCGACGGTAACACCGAGTTTGCATGAGCGCGTTTCGCCAGAGTGTCGAAGCCATGATCCCGGCGTTGCGCCGCTATGCGCGCGCGCTCGCGCGCGATGCGGATATCGCCGACGATCTGGTGCAGGACACGCTGGTGCGGGCGCTGCGTTCGGAGAAGCTGTTTTTGGGAGGCGACGTCAGAAGCTGGCTCTACACGATCCTGACCAATCTGAACAAGAACCGCCGCCGCTCGCTGGCGCGGCGGCCGCAATTCATGCCGCTGCTCGAGAACAATCCCGACGCCAGCGGCACAGAGGCCGAAGGCCGCGACATCGCGCGCGCGCTCTCGACCCTGGTGGAGGAGCAACGCGCGGTGCTGCTGCTGGTGATGCTGGAAGGACTGAGTTACCGCGAGGTGGCGGACATCCAGGGCGTACCGATCGGCACCGTAATGTCACGGCTTGCCCGCGCCCGCGCCCATGTTAAGGCCTCGCTGGAAGGCGAGCGGCCGGCCTTGCGCCGGGTCAAGTAGGTTAAGCGAAGGTACACTGGCAAGCGTTATGCATGGATCATTTCGTTAGAGAATTGGACAGAGACGACGACAATGACTGACCGAAACATTCCCGTCACCGAGGACGAGCTTCACGCTTACGTCGACAACGAGCTGCCGGCCGAGCGCCGCAGCGACGTCGAGGCGTGGCTTGCGACGCATCCGGAGGATGCCGGGCGGGTGCAATCATGGCGCGCGATGGCCGACGCCCTGCACGCCCGCTACGACTCCGTGGTCAACGAGCCGGTGCCGAGGCGGCTCGAGCTCGAGCGCCTGGTGCAGCAGCCGCGCAGGTGGCTGTATGGCGCGGTCGCGGCGTCCTTGCTCGCCTTCGTCGCCGGCGGCGGCACTGGCTGGATCGCGCATGGCGCGACCGCCTCGCCTTCCGGTTTTCAGATGTTCACCGATGACGCGCTCGATGCGCATCGCCTCTATGTCGTCGAGGTGCGCCATCCCGTCGAGGTGCCCGGCAGCGAACGCGCGCATCTGCAGGCGTGGCTCACCAAGCGCTGCGGCTGGACCGTGCGCGCGCCCGAACTCGACGCCACCGGATTGAAGCTGGTCGGCGGCCGGCTGTTGCCGGGCCCGACCGGCCCCGCCTCCTTCCTGATGTATGAGAGCGCTTCGGGCGAACGCTTCACGGTCTACACCGCGAAGGCAGCCACCGAGACGACGCAGATGCGCTACACCACACAGGACAAGGACGGCGCAATGTTCTGGGCCGACCGCGGCGTCGGTTATGTCGTGAGCGGCAGCAGCGATCGCGAGCGTTTGGCGCAGGTCGCACGCCTGGTCTACGACCAGGCCGACAAGGGCGAGAAGAGCGGCGGGTCGTCGCTTGCACTTCCGGGCCTCATGGTTCGAGACGGCGCTACGCGCCTCCTCACCATGAGGGACTAGCTCGCACCGCGTACTCGATCCTCATCCTGAGGAGCAGCCGTAGGCCGCGTCTCGAAGGATGGCCGCACGGATCGGGCAGTTGGATGCGCAAGCGCCGCAATTGAGTCAATTGCGCGGCATCAATGAAGCAATCCGGTAAGAGGAGCCGCGCTAGCAGAAAAGCGGCAGCGATTTTGCGCCGGATTTTTCAAAACGCGCTTTGGCGAAACGTCAAAGCGGGTGTCCCAATTCGGACACTGAAATTCTTAAATCAACCATGGGTGCGTCTCATTATCGCACCGGATGATCACGAGAAAATGAGAAGCGTTCGATCCGCCGATCGACGCACGCGGCCTCGAGTTGGGGTTTTGTACCGCGCTGGTCCCCCTCTCGAGGCCGCACCGTTCCGGGGACATGCCCCGAAAGGGATAGCTACGATCACGAATTCCGGTGGTTTCAGGCTTGGTCGAAATCTTTTCTCGGATTGTAGGGGTGCCCCTCCAGCCACGATCGCATCAAAGCCTCGAGCTGGGAATCGTTCCCGTCAGGTAGCTTGATTTCCGTGGTGACATAGAGGTCGCCGGGAGTTCCCGTCGGCTTCGGCAGGCCCTTGCCCTTGAGGCGGAAGGTCCGCCCGCTCGACGTATTCTTCGGGATCGAGAGTTCCACCGCGCTGCCAAGCGTCGGCACCCGTACCTTGGCGCCGAGCACCGCCTCATAGAGCGTGATCGGCAGGTCGACGCGGAGATCGCTGCCGTCGACCTTGAAGAAGGCATGCGGGGCGATGTTGATGGTGATCAGGAGATCGCCGGGCGGATGACCGGCCGCGGTCTCGCCCTGCCCGCGCAGGCGGATCTGCTGGCCCTCGGTGACGCCTGCGGGCACCTTGACGTTGAGCTCCTTGCCGTTGGGCAGGCGCACCCGCTTCTCGCCGCCCTTGACCGCCTCCTCCAGCGTCACCGACATCGCGACATTGACGTCGAGATCGAGCCCGACCCCGCCGCCCTCGAATTCGAACGGGCTGCCGCCCCGCGCGCCACCGCGCGCGCCGCGCGTCTGCGCGCCGCCGAACATGCTGTTGAGGATGTCTTCGAAGCCGCCGGCGCCGGCGCCGCCCGCGCCAAAACCGCCGCCAGGGCCAGTGCGGAAGGTGTAGCTCTCGAAGCCGCCCGGACCGCCCGTACGGCCGCCACCGCCGCCTGGAAAGCCCGAGAAGCGCGGCTTGCCGTCGGCGTCGATCTCGCCGCGGTCGAACTGCTTGCGCTTGTCCTCGTCGCCGACAATCTCGTTGGCGGTGTTGATTTCGGCGAAGCGCTCGGCGGCCTTCGGATCGTTCTTGTTGCTGTCGGGGTGATGCTTCTTGGCGAGCTTGCGATAGGCGCTCTTGATGGCCGCAGCGCTGGCGCTCCGCGGCACCCCCAAGACCTCATAGGGGTCGCGCATCCCACACCTCTCCTTCAGGGAAAATCAGATGATAGACCAATCGCGGGTAAGCCGCTTTGTTCTTCATCTGGTGATTCAGTTGCATTTTTGCAACGGGGCTGGAGTTCGGTTTCAGCCCCGCCGCCATGGCTTCAGCGTATGAATTTCCCAACGGCCATTGCCGCTATGGCAGGCGGCGCCCTGCAGCCAGCTCTCGGTCTTGCCGTTGACGTAGCTGGCGAGGAAATCGCGGCAGGTCCGGCCGTCGTCCGCGGTATAGGCCTGCGCCAAGGGCGTCACCGAGCCGCGCGCCCCGGTGTCGGGGTTGGACCAGGGCTGGCTGGAATCCTTGTCGCCCTTGGTCAGCACGTCGGAGGCGGCGTTGCGGGCGAAGGCCACGTCGGCGTCGGTCGGCACCGGGCCGGCCGGATCGCCGATCGAGCCCGTCACCTCGCTGTCGCCCATTTTGGCGAACGGCCCGTCGCCGCCGCTGCGTGAGAAGCTGCAGCCGCCGGTGCCAAGCCCGATCAGAATTGCTGTAACCGCGGCGCCCCGGGCTGCCAACGCCGATAGGCCAACGCGGCCCCATGCCCTATATAGGGCGGGCTGCAGCACGCTGAGGGCCGCGGACGCACGCAAACTCGGACTCCGGACATGACCGACACGACCTCCATCAAACACCCATCACCCTTAACATCCGGTGATTTCACGCAAGCCGGGGAACCCTTCGCCCTGTTCGCCGAGTGGTTTGCGGAAGCCGTCAAGGCCGAGCCGAACGATCCCAACGCCATGTCGCTCGCCACCGTCGACACCGAGGGCCTGCCGGACGTCCGGATGGTGCTGATGAAGGGCTATGACGCCGCCGGTTTCGTGTTCTACAGCCATGTCGCGAGCGCCAAGGGCCGCGAGCTCGCCACAAATCCTAAGGCCGCGTTACTTTTTCACTGGAAGTCGCTGCGCCGGCAGGTCCGCATCCGCGGCAACGTGTCGCCGGTGACCGGCGCTGAGGCTGACGCCTATTTCGCCACCCGGCCGAAGCAAGCCCAGCTCGGCGCCTGGGCGAGCAAGCAGTCGGAGCCGCTGGAAAGCCGGTTCGCCTTCGAGCAGGCGATCGCCAAGTTTGCTGCAAAACATATCATCGGCGAGGTGCCGCGGCCGCCGGGCTGGAGCGGCTGGCGCATCGCGCCGCTGCATTTCGAGTTCTGGCACGACCGCCCGTTCCGCCTGCACGACCGCATCGAGTTCAGCCGCGACACGCCCGGCGCGGCCTGGAGCAAGACGCGGCTCTATCCGTGACGCCGCGCAAGGAATGATATGCCGACCTCTTCTGCCAACCATCCGCGGCGTACGCTGCTCCTGACGGGAGCAAGCCGGGGCATCGGGCACGCCACCGTGATCCGATTTTCGTCGGCCGGCTGGCGCGTCCTCACCTGCTCGCGGCATCCGTTTCCGGAGGACTGCCCGTGGGACGCCGGGCCGGAGGATCACATCCAGGTCGACCTCGCCGACCACAGCGACACGACACGCGCGATCGAAGAAATCCGCCGGCGGCTCGAGGGCGGCGCGCTACACGCGCTGGTCAACAATGCGGCGATTTCGCCAAAGGCGGACGGCGGCCGCAGACTTGGTACGATCGAGACCGACGTCGACACCTGGAGCCACGTGTTCAGAGTCAACTTCTTCGCGCCGATCATGATGGCGCGCGGATTGATCGAGGAATTGAAGACGGCGAAGGGCTCGGTGGTCAACGTCACCTCGATTGCCGGCGGCCGTGTGCACCCATTTGCCGGCGCGGCCTATGCCACCTCCAAGGCGGCATTGGCTTCGCTGACACGGGAAATGGCCTCCGATTTCGGCCGCCACGGTATCCGCGTCAACGCCATCGCGCCCGGCGAGATCGACACCGCGATTCTCTCGCCCGGCACCGAGAAGATCGTCGAGGACGATATCCCTTTGCATCGGCTCGGCACGCCCGATGAGGTCGCCAAGATCATCTATGTGCTGTGCACGGAGACCAGCTCTTATGTGAATGGCGCAGAGATCCACATCAACGGCGGGCAGCACGTGTGAGCGCCACCGCTCACACCGCGATCGGCTTCCGATAGACATCCTTCAACGCCAGCTTGCCGTCCCTGAATCGATACAGCTCGATGCCGCGCTGCTCGCGCCTCTCGCCGGTGGCACGCAGTATCTCGTCGATGCGGCAGGTCATGAAGCTGAGATCGGGGAAATGGTGATAGACCACGTCCTCGAAACGTTGTGACGAGAACAACTCCCGCTGCGACTCCAGATGTGCGAGGATTTGGTCGCGGCCAACAAGGGCCTTCGTCACCGACAGCCCGTCGTGAAAGCTCCACAGGAAATCCGGCGTCACCACCGCGTACAGCGCGTCGAGGCCGCGGCGAAACAGCGCCTTGGCAAAACCCTTCAACAAGTCGTCGCGCTGCGCGAAGGTCGGGATCATGGATGGCTCCGCATCAAGTGACGTTCAGGCAAGGTAGATGAACGGCAATCAAGGGGAAAGACGCGCGGATGTGATCCGCGCCATGTAGCGGCGGCGGAGATGAGAGACTACGCTCGTCGCATGGGACGCTTCGCCACGACAGCCGAGTTCTACGAGCAATACCGCCCGCCCTACCCGGCCGAGTTCTTTCGCACGCTCGTACAAAAGCTGGCCCTCGACAAACGCCACGCGCTGATCGACCTCGGCACCGGACCTGGCCCGCTCGCGCTCGGTTTCTCGCCCTATGTCGGCTGCCTCATTGGCGTCGATCCGGAGCCTGCGATGTTGGCGGCTGCGCGCGCCGCGGCCAAGCGGGCGAAAGCTGACGTGACGTTCATTGAAGGCAAAGCCGAAGACCTGCCCGTCGATATCGGCAGCTTCGACCTCGTCACCATCGGCCGGGCGCTTCACTGGATGGACCACAGCGCGCTCGGATCGGTGTTCGCGCGGCTGGTCGCGCCCGGCGGCGCGATCGCGATCTGCTCCTCGTTCTCGGCCCGCGACGGCAGCAATCCGTGGCTCGAGGAGTACGACGCGGCGCGCCGCCGCTGGTCGGACGAGGAGTTGCTGGTAGGCTCGCGCAAGGGTGAGCACGCGCACCGCAATCCGAATGATGTTCTCGGCCCACTTGGATTTGGCGTCGTCGACACCATCATGGTCAAGGCCACACATCAGATCGGCGCGACCGATCTTGCCCGGCGTGTGCTGACACACTCTTCATCCTCGCCGGCGGCGCTCGGCGACAGGGCAGAGGCGATGCTGGCCGATATCGAAGCGCGGCTGTTGCCATTCAGCCGGGATGGCATTCTGGAGACGCTGATGTCAGCCGCCAGCGTCGCGCGGCGCCTGTGAGTTTCAGACGATGCCGCGCAGAATCTGCGCCGCCTGCCAGCGCAGCTGCGCCACGTCGACATTGACGGCGCTGGAGCACTCGTCCTCGTGCTCGCCCTCCATCAGCGCCGCGCCGCAATGCCGGCACAGGCGAGGCGAAATCGCAAGCGAGGGCGAACCGTCGGCACGCCGGCGGTAGCGCGCGAGGTCGACGACGTTCGGCGACGACATTATGTTTTTCTCAACCATTGCAGCCCTCGTGGGCCAAAGCGCGTTTTCTTCGCGCGCCTTAGCGTTTTGTTGAGCCTGATCGGCCCGCGAAGTCCGCGCAACCCTTCTCGTGCGATCAGCTCAGGGGCACGTTATCGCAGAGAAGTTTGGATCAAGCGTTCAGGGCAACGCTCAAATTTTACCGGAGGCGTTCGGGTCCATTTACTAGAGGGGCATCGCGAGGTTGCTAAACGACCCACAACTCTCGTCGAAATGCACCATCACCGACCCGGTTGCACCGTTTCTTTGCTTTGCAATGATGAGCTCAGCTCTCCCGTAAGCAAGATCGACCTGATTCATCCAAGCCATGTGCTCATATGAACCCTCAGTAGGCTTCTCTTGAAGCAAATAATAGTCATCCCGATGGAGGAAAACTATTAAGTCAGCGTCTTGCTCAATTATGCCATCGTCGTTCAACTCGTTTAATCGAGGTCTATTGCCATCCCTTCTCTTATCAATCTTTGAAGGCAGTTGGTCCAAAGCCAAGATCGCAATATCGAGAGATTTGGCAAGTCGCTTTAGTTTTCTTGCTATCTCAAAAGACTCCCGTCTTGTTTCTCCAAAATTTGTTCGCGCGATCCTCCTAAGCAATTCAAGATTGTCAATGACAAGCAAATCGAGGCCCTTCTCCTTCTTCAATCGACCCGCCCGCGCAATGAGCTGTTCGATCGAAAGAACTGCAGCGTCATCAACATGAAATGGCAGGTTCTGTAACTCGATAGACAGGTCTCGAATTACCTCGAACTGGGCTTCCCTGATCGCGCCACGTCTGATGGTCCCCAGCGGAATGCCGCTCTGTTGAGAAATAATCCGAGACGCGATCTGCTCGGCCGACATCTCTAATGAGAACACGCCAACGATGCCGCCTTGCACATCATAGGGATCACCTTGCCCTTTCGGCCGCCATGCCTTTGAAACGTTGTAGGCAATATTTGTTGCCAAAGCCGTTTTGCCCATTCCGGGTCGGCTAGCCATAACGATTAGCTCTGAGGGCTGCAGCCCGACAATGTGGTGATCAAGATCTGCAAATCCAGTTCTCAACCCGACGCCCTGGCGATTGTAGGCTTGGGCAGCCGAATCTACAGCGCTCCCGAGTGCGCTGGAAAGTTGTTGCAAACCGGGCTCCTGGACGGGAGCCGTCGATTGAGAATCAGCGGATCGAAGCGGCAAGGTTACTATCGAACCAACTGCGCTCTTATGGCGTATATGTGTGTAACTATCAAAAAAATCCGATCCTAACGGGTCCAACACAAATCGCTGAAGCCACGTGGGGGGATAGCCGATCATCTCGCTCTGTGGCAGGCGTCCGCTTTGTAAAGCCGTTCTTTGAAAAGCCAGTCGAGGAATAGTATCTATCGTACCAACCACACTGTTATCGAATATGTACGCCTGATCGGAAGATCTTATTGCTTGCTGTAGCAAGTTCATGGTTCGGAGCCAGCGCTCCCTGATCTTTTCGGTGGGAACGTCGTGTCCTCCTTGCGCCACTCGAAGCGCAACACGTTCAACATTTGTTTGTGGATCATCCGTGCCGACAAAGTATAGATACACCCGGTATCCGGCTTCTTTGGCCCTAACAAGGATGTCGATCTTCGAGGGATGAGACATCACTGTCTCGAAGCTAAAACTTACCTTCGCTTGTATGTAGGCTTCCCGTCGTTGGTCTGCGATTGCTTGGGCCCGCCTAGTCCGCTCGTCGGGTGGGCCCTGTAGTTCTTCAGCGATGTCATCCGGATTAATATATTCGCCGAGGTCGAGACCCTTTTGCAGAAGACTTCTGACCAGAGTGGTTTTGCCGGCGCCATTGGGCCCAGCGATCATGAGCAGGAAGGGCTCGTCCAAGTGCTGCTCCGTGTGGCCTACGCCACCGACCGCCCGGGCTTCTTGGGAAGGGGTATGCCGTCGTCGCGAGGGGCATCGACAACCGGCCCCAAATCTTCGATACGACCGTTCGGATAATACCGAATCCGACGACCGTCTCGAGAGCCAGTTACCGGCAACCCGGCGGCAAATGCTCGCTCCGTGGCCGCCTTCCAAGCGTCACTGGCTAAATTGCCTAGCTCGGCAGCCGTTAAGTCTATTGCCTTCTTGCGCATGGCTTACTCTACCACCCTGGCACTGAATTTTAAAATGAAACGTCTACCAATGGACCTATTTTCGGCCTGTTGGTAACCAGTTTACTTTGACTAGACCCGTATCGCCGTCTCACAGCCACTTCTTCCACTTGAAGATCCAGTAAGGAACGATCGCCGCAGCCGCCATCGCGATCAGCGCGAAGGTGTAGCCGTGCTCCCATTCGAGCTCCGGCATCGCCTTGAAATTCATGCCGTAGATCGAGGCGATCAGGGTCGGCGGCATCAGCACGACCGCCATCACCGAGAACAGCTTGATGATGTTGTTCTGCTCGAGATTGACCACGCCCAGCATGGCGTCGAGCACGAAGGTGATCTTGTTGGAGAGATAGGAGGCGTGGTCGGTCAGCGAGGCCACGTCGCGCTGCATGGTCTTGAGCTGCTCGCGCATGTCCTTGGTCCATTTGACGCCCTCGATCACCGCCGACAGGAAGGCGACCAGGCGCCCGATCGAGACCAGGCTTTCGCGCACTTTCGAGGTCAGGTCGCCCTTGCGGCCGATCGCGATCAGGATCTGCGAGTAGCGCTTGGCATGGCCATGGCGCTCGCTCTCGGGCTCGAAGATCTCATGGCTGACCTGGTCGACGTCGGCGCCGATGCGCTCCAGAATGTCGGCGCAGCGATCGATTACCGCGTCCAGCAATTCCATCAGCACCATCTCGCCGGTGATGCCGGGCGAGCAGGTCCGCGCCAGCTTGTTCTCGACCAGGGCGAACGGCTTCGGCTCGTCGTAGCGCACGGTCACCAGGCGATGATCGCCGAGGATGAAGGTGACAGCGGTGGTCTTCGGCATGTCGGTGTCGGAATTGCACATCAAGGTCGCCGTCATGTAGCGGGCGCCGTTCTCGATATAGAGCCGGCTGGAGATTTCGATCTCCTGCATGTCTTCCCGGGTCGGCACCGCAATGCCCGCCAGCTTTTCGACCGCCCTGTCCTCGGCCGCGGTGGGCTTGACGAGGTCGACCCACACCGCGTTGTCCGGCAGCCGGGAAATATCCTCGATGGTGGCTTTCTTCAGCGAGGTCTCGGAGGGAACAAACACCGAAAACATGGGGACTCCGGGAGGTGCGGGCCTGATCGTTGGGGACTTAGCTCAGTTTCGACGGGCGTTTGATGACGGTGCTTGTTAACCGTCAATTGACACTTTGTGGCGCTCCGAGGGCGGCATCGTGGCACTGATTCGGCGCCCCCGCGAGCTTTGCCCAGGGAACAGCCCCGATCCGGCAACGTTGCGGCAAAAAAGCCACAGGTTGAGTCCCGCTGTGCTGGACAAGTGTCTAAGCGCTGGAATTATGGCGGATTTCGACGATAATGGGCTTAACGGAATCGTGGCGTTTGGGACGCAGACTGAAGCGTCGCCAGCGCGGTTTTCAATTGGAAGACATCATGTCGTCGCTGAAAGCAAAATTCGTAATCCTGGCTGCCGGCCTGATGCTGACAGGCTGCATGCAGGCCGCGACCTACGAGGCGGCCAACACCGCCAACTTCAAGCCGCGCGACAAGGAATATCTCGCGAAGATCAAATACACCAACGTGCCGGTCGCAGAACCGTTCCGGCGCGCGATCGTCGACTATCACCGCAAGGAAGCCCCGGGCTCGATCGTGGTCGATTCCGACAATCACTATCTCTACTACGTCTTGAAAGACGGCCAGGCGATCCGCTACGGCATCACGGTCGGCGAAGAAGCCATGGCCTGGTCGGGCATCGCCAAGATCGGCAACATGACCGAATGGCCGCCCTGGCATCCGACGCCCAGTGAGATCTCGCGCCTCGGCGTTCCCACTTTCGTGGCGCCGGGACCGGACAATCCGATGGGCTCGCGCGCGATGTATCTGTATTCGGGCGGCAAGGACACGCTGTTCCGGATCCACGGCACCAACCAGCCGGAATATATCGGCGCCTCGATCTCCTCGGGCTGCATCCGCCTCACCAACGAGGACGCGATCGACCTCTATAGCCGCGTGAAGGTCGGCACCATCGTCGTCGTGCTCGATCCGCACAAGGGCGACTCGCCGTTCAACTCGCAGATGGCCCTGCAGGGCGGCGGCCATGGCGGCCCGATGGCGCAATAGCCGCGCGGCTCCGCAATGAAATCAAAAGCGCCGGTTTTCACCGGCGCTTTTTTGTTGCCGGCTTGACTGGCGCAGGCTTGGCGTCCTCGCTCGCCTTCGGCTCGTCGGCATCGTTCTTGTTCGCGTCGGCCTTGCCGGCGACCTCGCGCGGCGGCGCCTCGTCGGGTCTAGCCGCCGGCGTCAAGGGCGCGATCTTCGGCAGCGGGTCCCAAACGTTCCACTGACAGATTTTGTAGTTGTTGCGTCGCTCCATCAAATCGAGATGGATGTGCTCCTCGTGGTACCAGTCGGAGCCCGGACCGAGCACGGTCATGAAGCGCGCGCAGACCGATTGCAGGAATCGCTCGCGCAAATCGCGCGGCACGCTGCGGTCGGTCAGTTCGATCGATCTGCCGTTGGCGAGCTTGATGGCGCGCACGTCCAGCGCATTGGCGTGGCCATGCTCGGACAGATGGGCGCCCGGAATGCGGTTGAAGCCGCGGCACTCATAGGAGTTGAAATTGTCGAGTTCCGCGGGCTCGCTGCCGAGCGGCGCGGTGAGACCGACCACGTCGGTGCGGACCCAATCAGCGATCTCCGAGGCCATCCTGCAGCGCAGGGTCGCCGGCCGGCGTCACCGCGACCCGGTGCTTGTTCGGAAGCATGATCGCTTCCAGCCTGACCAGGTCCTCGCCGCCGCAACCGCCGGACCCATGAATGTCGGGAATCGAGGGCGCGATGGCGATCTCCTCGGTCAGCGCCAGACGGCAGGCGGACGGCTCAGGCGGCTTGGGGACGGCGGGTTCGGCAGTCTTCTCGGGCTCGGCGGGAGCGGCCTTTGCATGGTCGGATTTGGCATTGTCGGATTTGGCATTGTCGGCTTGCGGCGCCTCGGCCGGGCGCGGACGCGGCAGGGGCACCCTGGCTGCGTGAACGCCGCCCCGCGGACGCGGCGGGCCGCCGCCGAACAGGTCATCCATGCGGAAGGGTTTCGGGGTCGCGGCTGAGCCCGGCCCGGTCTGTACCAGCGCGAGCGCGGCTCCGGCGGTAACCATTGCCGCCCACCTCCGCCAGAAGCTGCCATTAGGGCATTTTCGTCGCCCTTTCCCCGCGCTAAGCTTCATGTCAATTCCATGATCGTGCAGACCCGTGGCAACGGGCGCGCGCAATACCGAGCGGGAGGGAATGTATGCTGGGTTTGATGCAAGACTGGCCTTTGCTGTGTCACCGGATTATCGAGCACGCGGCGAAGTATCACGGCACCCAGGAGGTCGTGACGCGCTCGATCGAAGGCCCAATTCATCGCACCAATTACGCCGAAATTCATGCGCGCGCACTGAAACTGTCGCAGATGCTGCAACGCGACGGCATCAAGCTCGGTGACCGCGTCGCCACCATCGCCTGGAACACCTGGCGCCATCTCGAATGCTGGTACGGCATCATGGGGATCGGCGCGATCAGCCACACCGTCAACCCGCGCCTGTTCCCGGAACAGATCGCCTGGATCCTGAACCACGCCGGCGACCGCGTGGTGATGGTCGACACCACCTTCGTGCCGATGCTGGAAAAGATCGCCGACAAGGTGCCGAGCGTCGAGCGCTACATCGTGCTGACCGACAAGGCGCACATGCCGCAGACCACGCTGAAGAACGCCATCGCCTATGAGGAATGGCTGGCGCAGGCCGACGGCAAGTTCGAGTGGAAAGACTTCGACGAGAACACTGCCGCCGCCATGTGCTACACCTCGGGCACCACGGGCGATCCCAAGGGCGTGCTGTATTCGCATCGCTCCAACGTCATCCACTCCTTCATGGCCAATGCCAAGGACGCGCTCGGCACCTCCGCCAGCGACGTCATGCTGCCTGTGGTGCCGCTGTTCCACGCCAACAGCTGGGGCATCGCGTTCTCGGCGCCCGCGCAAGGGACCAAGCTGGTCATGCCCGGCATGAAGCTCGACGGCGCTTCGGTGTTCGAATTGCTGGAAACCGAGAAGGTCACCCACACCGCGGGCGTGCCGACGGTCTGGCTGATGCTGCTGCAGCATATGGCCGCCAACAATCTGAAACTGCCGCTGCTCGAATTCGTGGTGTGCGGCGGCTCGGCGATGCCGCGCTCGATGATCAAGGCCTTCGTCGACATGGGCGTCGTCGTGCGTCACGCCTGGGGCATGACCGAGATGAGCCCGCTCGGCACGCTGGCGGCGGTGAAGCCGCCGTTCACGGGTCTCGACGGCGAGGAGCAGCTGGACATCCTGCAGACGCAGGGTTTCCCGCCCTATGGCGTTGAGATGAAGATCACCGACGATGCCGGCAAGGAGCTGCCATGGGACGGCAAGACGTTTGGCCGCCTCAAGGTCTCGGGGCCCGCGGTCGCCAAGGCCTATTTCCGGGTCGATGCCAACATCCTCGACGAGGACGGCTTCTTCGACACCGGCGACGTCGCCACCATCGACAAGCACGGCTATATGCGGATCACCGACCGCTCCAAGGACGTGATCAAGTCCGGCGGCGAATGGATTTCGTCGATCGATCTGGAGAATCTCGCGGTCGGCCATCCCGCGGTGGCGGAGGCCGCCGTGATCGGCATCTATCATCCCAAATGGGATGAGCGGCCGCTCCTGATCGTGCAGCTCAAGCAGGGGCAGAAAGCAACGCGCGAAGAGATCCTGAAGTTCATGGACGGCAAGATCGCCAAATGGTGGATGCCCGACGACGTCGCGTTCGTCGAGGGCATTCCGCACACGGCGACCGGCAAGATCCTCAAGACCGCGCTGCGCGAGACGTTCAAGAGCTACCGCTTCCCGAACG
>CAWBTH010000016.1:0-121914 GCA_963791665.1 uncultured Alphaproteobacteria bacterium
CTTCCCCCTCGACGTCGAACATCGACGCCGACATGGCTTCGGCCGCGGTCTTGCCGGCCCACACCACGAACTGAAACGCCGGGTAATAGCGCTCGCAGGCGTGGATCGCCCCGGTCAGCATGCTCGCGCATTGCGCGGTGGAGGCGCGCAGATTGCCGGGCAGCACCAGCGCCTGGCGGTGCATGACCATGCCGGTGTGGGTCCACAGGTCGAAGTGCCCAACCCATAATTGCTCGTTGATCGCGGCGATCAGCCGCTGTACCTCGGCGCGGCGCGCCTGGGGAATCTTCATGTCGAAGGCGCAGGCCAGATGCAGCGCCTCGATCTCGGCCATCCAGGTAAAGGAGAGCTGGTAGTCGGTCCACTCGCCCTTGGAGACGATGGTGATCTCGTCGTCGCCGGAGCGCTCGAACGCCCAATTGTTGTCGGCAGCGATGTCCTCGACCGCCGCAAGCGGGTGGTTGTGGGAATCGACGACGTTTTCGAGCATGGACATTCCGTCTCGACCTCTGACTTCCGATCTCTCTTGATACTCACGCCGGCCACCCGGCGCGGGCGTTGGGTCGCTCGGCCGCCGGGCGCAATCCCGATCGCGGCCGGGCCTTGCGGGGATCAAGTGATGTGATTTGCGGAATCCGCGCAACTGCCTCCTCAATCATTCCATGGGGACACTTTCGCGTCGTCCACAGCAGATCGACCCATGCCTGTTAACAAACGGAACAAACCGGAATCGGAATGGCTTGCTTTAAGAATTTGTTAACTTTTTCGCCGCCTCCGCTTGCGAGCCAAGCAGGCACGTCGATTGCGGCATTTGTGCATGGGCATATTGCTGGTTCCGGGCCGCAAAGCCGCTTGCCGCCCTGTCAGGCTTTCGTCATATTTCGGGACAGGTCGTCCATTCCGGGCGGCCGATGTTCTCAGGGCGGGGTGAAAGTCCCCACCGGCGGTAAGGGCCACCATTCGAAGGAAGCCCAAGCCCGCGAGCGCCTTCCTCCTTGCTTGGGAAGAAGGGTCAGCAGAATTCGGTGCAACTCCGAAGCCGACGGTTAAAGTCCGGATGAAAGAGAACGGTCGCGATGCCAGCGCTTTCGCTTGGAAAGCGCGGGCTATCTCGTTCCGTGTGCCCTGATTCTGGTCTCGACAAGAGGAAAGCCATGAATCAGATGCTGCAAGACCCCCAAAACTCCCAAACCACCGATCCACCCGTGCGGTCACATCCGCGCTTCGCCAAGCCGCAACGGATTGCCTTCGTGCAAGCCTCGTGGCACCGCGAGGTGGTGATGGAATGCCAGACCGCATTCCTCACTGAAGCCGAGGCGCGGCACATCCCGCGTGCCGCGATCGACATCTTCGAGGTGCCGGGCTCGTTCGAAATCCCCCTGCATGCGCAGATCCTCGCCAAGACGCGGCGCTACACCGCGATCGTGGCGGCCGGCCTCGTGGTCGATGGCGGCATCTACCGCCATGAGTTCGTGGCCGACACCGTGATCAAGGCACTGATGGATGTGCAGTTGCGCACCGAGGTGCCGGTGTTCTCGGCGGTGCTGACGCCGCAGCAATTCCACGAGAGCCAGGCGCATCTCGATTTCTTCCGCAGGCATTTTGCGGTGAAGGGCGTCGAGGTGGCGGAAGCCTGCGCCAACACGCTGCTCAGCCTCGAGCGGCTGCGCGGCCAGGTCGCCGCGGGCATCGTGCAGAGCGCGTGATCGCAAAAAAATGACATCGGACGCGGTTGTCGCGTCCGATGTCTTGCTGGAGTGAGGGATCGTCGGCGATTTAGCGGGCCGGCGCGGGTTGCATCTGCTGCTGCGCCGCAGCCTGGGCCTGCGCCTTGAGATCGTCAGGCGTCGCCATTGCGGCTTCGTGGGTGCAGACGTCGCGGAACAGCACGCTGCCGTCGGTCTGATACTGCTTGGTCAGGCAGTTGCAGGTCGGGGCGGGCGCCTCGACGATCACGCGCTCGGGCCGAGCGACGACGTGTGCCGTCTCTTCGACGACGATCGGCGCCGGCGCAATGATGACCGGCGGAGGGGTGACCAGAACGGGCTTCACGCACTTCGATGGCATGATCACGCAAATGTCGATCGGCTTCACGATCGGTCCGGGCAGCGGCTTGGGCGGGTTGACGATCGGGATGGGCAGCGGCTTGATCGGAATTGGATTGACGATCGGCTTGACCGGCACCGGATTGACGATCGGCTTGATCGGCACCGGATTGATCACCGGCTTGATCGGGAAGGGCTGCGGCTGCGCAGCCGCCGGGACGGCCGACACGCTGAACGCGGTGAGGCTGAGGGCGACGGCCACGAAAGCGGACCGTCGAAGTGACGAAGCAAGGGACATGACGCTCTCCTGAAGCGGTGGATGTGACCATTCACACCTGCTTCTTCGTTGCAGCGATGTCGTCGACGGTTCGAGATTCGTGCGCTTGGTACCAACAGCGTGTGCGTTACGTCACGGCGGGATCGCCGCGATGAATGCAGGATGAACGGTTGCGCGAACAAGGTGAGCGTGGCTTGTCTAGGATGAACACTCGGTTCATCCTCTCCCGCGGAGAGAAACGACAGAGCAAGTGGAGAGGGTGATGCCGCGCATTCTCGTTCTCGGAGCCGGTTTCGCGGGCCTGTGGGCCGCGCTCGGCGCCGCGCGCAAGCGCCAGGAGATCGGCGCTGACGCCAGCGATACCGAGGTCCTCGTGATCGACCGCAACCCCTATCACAACATCCGCGTGCGCAATTACGAGGTCACGCTCGATGACGTTGCCATTCCGCTGGCCAAGCTGCTCGATCCCGTCGGCGTCAAGCATCGCGTCGCGGAAGTGGAAGCGATCGATGTCCCGGGACAAGCGGTCGTCATCGCCGCCGAAGGCCGCCGCGAAACCTTGAGCTATGACCGTTTGGTGTTGACGCTCGGCAGCGAGCTGGTGCGTCCGGCGATATCAGGCCTCGCTGCGCACACCTTTGATGTCGATACCTATCAAGCCGCGCTGAGGCTCGACGAACACCTTGCCGCGCTCGGCAAGCGCGAGGCCTCCGCGGCGCGCGCGACCGTGATCGTGGTCGGCGCCGGCTTCACCGGGATCGAGGTCGCGGCCGAAATGCCGGCGAAGCTCGCCAAGGCCGGTATCACCGGCAAGCCGCGCATCGTCATTGTCGATCCCGCTACGCCGCTCGGCGCTTCCATGGGCGCGCACGGGCAGCCTGTTGTCAACGAGGCGCTGTCGGCGCTCGGCGTGGAGTCGCGCTGCGGCGTGAAGGTCGCTGCCGTCGGCGCCAACGGCATCACGCTGTCGTCGGGCGAGGTCATAGCGGCGCAAACGGTGGTGTGCTGCGCGGGCATGCGCGCCAGTCCGCTGGTCGTCGACGCTTTCACCCGAGCGCGATCGTTATGGCCGGCTGGCCGTCGACGAATTCATGCGCGCGAAGGGCATGGCCAACGTGTTCGCAGCCGGCGATGTCGCCGCAGCTCAGTGCGACGGCAAGCACGTCACCGTGATGTCGTGCCAGTTCGCGCGCCCGATGGGCCGCTACGCCGGCCACAATGTTGTGGCCGACCTGTTCGATGCGCCGCTGCTGCCGCTGCACATCGACTGGTACGTCACCGTGCTCGACCTCGGCGCGTGGGGCGCGCTCTACACGACAGGCTGGGACAGACAGGTGAAAACCACCGGCGCCGCAGCCAAGGTCACCAAGCAGACCATCAACCGGCAGCGCATCTATCCGCCGCAGAACGGCAGCCGCGCCGAGCTACTTGCGGCCGCAGCACCCTCGGTGCAGGCGCCGCCGGCCACGCGGGCGTAAAGGGCAGGCAAGGCAGGGTCGGCGACAGCCTGCCCTCAGCGCAACATGATCTCTGCCGGATAATTGCGGAAGGGATGTCCCGTGCAGACATTGTCGCGCGCCTTCACTGCCTCACGATGAGCCTTCTCGATCGCGTCGAGTACCGGTGACGAAACATCGCAGGCCTCGCGATGGTCGCTGGCGTATGGCGGCGTCGTTCCAGGCGATGGAAATCCGGATGTAGGTCTCGCAGCCGGCCAGTGCACGAGCACCGCGGGCCGGCTTTGCTGCCGCCTCCGCTTCGGCGCGCAGCCGCGCCAATTCCGGACATTGCGTTTGCGCGTATGCGGGACTGCACAATCCAACGAGCGCGATCAGGGCAGCTCCATGCGTTCGCATCGCACGGCCTCCCTCACATGGATTGGCAAGCGCCATCATAGGATGGAACGCGGCAAATTCGCGGCGTGCAGGCTCTCATTCTCCCCCGAAATACAGCGCCCGCGCCGTCTCGCCGAAAATCTTCGCGCGTGCCGCCGCGTCGGGCACGGCATCGACCAGCCAGTCCATCGTGGTGGAATAGGCAAACTCGCCTTCGTGGCCGACGAACGGGCAGTCGCTCGCCCATACCAGGCGCTCGGGACCGGCGATGCGCACCAGCTCGCGCGCATAATCCCTGGCTTGCGGTCCGAGCCGGTAGCCGCCGGACATTTTCACCCAGGTACGGCCCTTGTCGATCGATTGCGCCAGCCGCTTGAAGCCGTCGCTGTCGATGCCGCCTCTCGCATCGGGCCGGCCGAGATGATCGACCACGATCTTGACGCCGGACGCCTCGAGCGTCGGCAAGATTTTCGGCAAATCCTCGCCGTCCACATGCGGGTGCACATGCCAGTCGAGATCGGCCAGCCGCCGAAACAGCGCGCGATGCTCGAAGCCGGTGATGTCGGGGAGCTCCGGCAGGCCGATGAAGGGCAGGCGGATGCCGACAAAGCCGTCGCGACTCATCGCCTCCAGCGCCGAGCGCTCCATCGGACGGTTGAAGATCGCGGTGCCGCGCAGGCGCTTCCCGTGCACGCGCAGCGCGGTCCAGGTGTAGTCGTTGTAGTCGCCCCACGGGCTTGCTGCCGCGATCACCGCGCGGGCGACGCCGTTGGCATCCAGCGTCGCGATCAGCTGCTCATGGGTAAAACTGTATTTCGGCGCATGGCGCGGATTGTCGATCAGCGGCATGTCTGACGTGAAGACATGCACATGGGCGTCGATCTTGAAGTCGGGAGGATTTGACATTCGCCCCTCTTGTTTACCGGTGTTGGTTTCGACTCACAGCGACCCGCGCGCGACAAGAACCACCGCAATCGCCGCTGCCAGCCCGAACAGGCCGTAGGCGATCTGGCGCGAGCGCGGGCTGTCGCCCGCATACCACTGCGCGACCGCCAGCATCAGAATTCCGAAGATCGTGAGTTCGCCTTTCATAGGTAAGTCCTCGCCCCAAAGGCGCATCCACCGCTTTTCAAGGATCAATAGCAGACTTCGGTGACTTTTCGCGCGCCATCGAGGATCGACAGGGGTGCATTACCCCGCAGAACCCACTACACTGGAGCAAGCGCAAACCCAAAAGGTAGCACATGTCCCATGCCTACAAGCTGAATGAAGACGTTCGCCACCAGCCCCAGGGTCCACAGGGGCGCGCCGTAACCGACGAACCAACGGTTTACACCATCGTCAAGCGCATGCCCATTGAGGCCGACGGTCGTCTCAGGTACCGTATCAAAAGCAAATCGGACAATGTTGAGCGCGTTGTGACGGAAGACCAGCTTTCATATTCGCAGTGATCTGACGCGCTTCAAGGCGTTGATTGCAGCGTCACCAGCCCAGGGAGATCGACATGGCCAGCCGCGAGCAAAAGGGTAATCGGGAAGCCAAGAAGCCCAAGAAGGAAAAGATCAAGACGATCGCAGCGGCTCCGAGTCAGAAGACGCCTGCATGGCAGCCGGACATCGGCTCCAACAAAAAGAAATAGGCGCCTGCCGACTGGTACCGGACGACAGGATCGTCGGGCCGGCCAAAACTGCTCACGTCCGAAAATCGAGACCGCGCAAAACGATGCCGGGCGGATTACCTTCGAACTCGCGCGCGAGGAATTTCCGTGAGGCGCATTGCTCGATGCGCTCTCGCAGTCGCTCGAATTGTTGTTCGCGCTGCTCCGGCGCCGTCCGCGCGACCTTTTCGATCTGGTCCATTGCCGTGGCGCTGACGGCGCAGGGAATCTCCGTCGGACCGTCCATCATCGAGAACAGCATCACCATGCGATTGAATTCGTAGCCGCCGAGATTGCCGCGCATCAGCGTCATGCGAGCCATCCGGTTCGAGTCGCGGTGCTGCAAACGCGCACGGCGGTCACCGCTTCCTGGCCGGCGGCGGATCGATCTCGGAGATCCTGCGCAGACAGTCGGCTTCGGAATCGTGAGGACCCGAGACGAATGTTCCGCTGGCCTTGATGGAATACCAGCCGGACGTTACGCCGAGGCGGAGCGACTCTTCAGTCTTGACATGACGAGGCGAGAGATTTTGCATCAGATGCTTTCTGTTGGTCCGTTCGACACTGCATCGAACTTTCGGGGTGACGGTTTGGTCGAGCGTTCGTCTCAGTCTTCGCCGGCGAGCCGGGTCAGGTCGGCAAGCACCGCCGTGACGAGGTCGCGGTGATGCGTATCGGCCGGCGGCAGGCTCGCGGCATACAGGTTCAGGACGTAACGCGCCTTTGCGACGGCCTCTGCCCACGACGCCGCCGGGACCTCGAGGAGCTGGAGCTCGACCGCGGCCTGATGCTCGCGCAGCAGTTTGGCGTTGGTCTCTACGTCGTGGATGACGCGACGGATATCGGTGGCTTTTTGCGCGGCCATGCCGCGATGCCTGTCAAGTTCGATCGGAATTTCACTCACGAGAGGCGCCCGCGTCGTCGCGTCGTGCGTCGGACAGGTCGGCCGGGCTGACGGTGATCATCTCCAGCGTGGAAACATGCGGCGCCGCGCCGGGAATCATGATCATGGTGGCGACGCGGCGAAAGCTCGGAAATGAGAGGCCTTCGATCATTTCCTCGTCGGTAACGACCTGATAGGCGCCGGCCGGCAGCAACCGGTCTATTCCGTCAAGCCTGAACGGATGCTTGAAATGGACCGTTTCCCGCCGCGTGCGCGTGGTCATATCGCTTGACCCGCGCTTCCGCGCACGAGCAGACACACATTTTCGGCCATGGTCGACCGTGCGCGCTATCGCGGCAAATAGCCATCGATTTCTCGTGCAATGTGCGGATTTGTCCAATTCAGGCAGCTTGCACCCGCGTTTGCGCCATACGGCACGCGGGAACAAGCCGGTTTGGCATGGATCAGGCCGCCCGCAGGCGCGGAATGAGCCGCAATGCGTTGTCGCGATCGACCGCCTTTAGCTCCTCGGCCTTGAAGAAGTCGGCCAGCGGTTTGGTGTATTCGGCGGCCCGGCGATAGGGAAAGTCGGTGCCATAGACGATCTGCGAGACCGGAACCATCTTCGCGAGCGCCGACAGCGTGACGTCGTTCGGAATCGCTGCGGTGTCGTAGTAGAAGCGGCGAATCTGCTTTTCGACCCGATCGCGCGTGAATGTCTCCTTGTAGGGCGGCCGCATCAGCGCCTGCACGGTGAAGCGTTCGTAGAACGCGGTGATCGAGCCGCCGCCATGCGACCAGATCCAGTTGATGTCAGCGTATTTCTCGGCAAAGCCGGAGAAGATCATCGAGAAGATCGACCGCGTGGTGTCGGTGCCGAACTCGATATAGGCCTCGTCCACGCCGCGAACCAGGTTGACGCAGCAATTGGCGCCGGTCGGGTGGGTGTAGACGATGGCCTTGCGCCGGTTCAGCTCCTGCCAGACCGGCTCGAATTCCTTGTAGCCGAGCCACTTGTCGCCATAGCTCGTCATGATGCCGACGCCGTCGACCTTGAGCGTGTCGAAGGCATATTCGATCGTCTTGAGGCTCTCGTCGACATGCGGCAGCGGCAGCATCGCCCAGGTGCCGAAGCGGCCGGGGTGATCGGCCTCGAGCTTCTTGGCGTACTCGTTCGACTCCTTGGCGATGCGGGCCGCGGTCGGCGCATCCAGGCCCTGCAGCTGCGGCGTCGTCGGCGACGTCATCGCGGTGGCGACGCCGCCGGCGTCCATGTCCTCGATGGTCTTCTGCACCGACCAGTTCGTCACCGGCGGGGTGTCCTTTTTCATGCTCTTGAGCGCATCGACCCAGCTGGGCGGCGAGATATGGTGATGCACGTCGATGCGATGCGCCCTCGCCTGCGCCGCCGCTTTCGGCACGAGGCCCGAGGTCGCCGCCGCACCGAACGCCAGCGTGGCCGCGCCGCCGATCAGGAGATTGCGGCGGTTGAGTCGCGGCTCGTGGATGAGGCCGCAATTGCAAAGCGAAAACCTTTGGCGTGAAGGCGTGGCGGTCATGATGATCTCCTCCATTCTCAGTTCGGTTCGAGGCCGGCTCTCTTGACCACGCCGGCCCACATCGCGACATCGGATTTCATCCGTGCGTCGAGCTCCTCCGGCGAGCAGGTTGCGGGCTCGCCACCGAGCTCGACCATGCGCGTCTTGAAATCGGTGTCGTTGATGATGGCGCGCAGCTCGTTGTTCAGGAAGGCGATGATCTCCTTCGGCGTGCCTGACGGCGCGACCAGCGAATTCCAGCCGTCGACCGTGGCGTTGAGCCCGAGCTCGCGCAGGGTCGGCACGTCAGGCTGCAGCGCCGAGCGCTTGCTGCCGGAGGACGCGATGGCGCGGATGTTTTTGGCATCGATCGCCGATTTCAGCGCGGCATAGGAATCAATGCCGATCTGGACGTCGCCCCGCAACAGCGCGGTCAGCACGTCGGCCGAGGTACGATGCGGCACGATGGTCATGGCGATGCCGGTCGCCGAGCGTAGCAGTTCGCCGGTGACGTTCTGGGTGCTGCCGGGATTGATGGTGCCGAGGTTGAATTTTCCGGGGTCGCGGCGCGCCATGTCCAGCGCGTCCTTCAGGTTGCGGATCGGCGAATCGTCCTTGACCAGCAACAGCAGGTCGAACAGCGCCAGGGTCGAGATCGGCGCGAACGCAGTGGCGGGATCGAACGGCATCGATTTGAGCAGCGATTTCGACAGCGCAATGCCGCTGGAGAACAGGAACAGCGTGTAGCCGTCCGGCGGCGATGATATCACCGAGTTCGCCGCGACGATGCCGCCGGCGCCGGGTCGGTTCTCGATCACCACCTGTGCGCCGCTGCGTTCGGTGAGCTTCTGCCCGAGCAGGCGCACCGTGATGTCGGCAAAGCCGCCGGGACCGAACGGCACCACGATGCGAATGGGGCGGTTGGGGTAGGGCGCCTGCGCGCTCGCGGGAAGGGTCGATGCAAGGCCGATCGCGCATGCGGTCAGGAGGCTCGCCAGTCTCTGCAGCAATCGCGTCTCCCCTGGATTTTCTTCGTTGCGAGCCGCGGAGTATCGATCCCGCGTCCCTGACTATAACAGCCATGTTTACCGGTCCACCATCCCACCTTAGCCCGGCTTCTCACCCACGAACCGCCCGCCGCCGAGCTGTGCCGCATTCACCAGATCGACGAACCGGACATAGCTTTCATAGAAGGCGTCGTGCCCGGCGGGCGTACCCGCCGCGATGGTTTCCTCGCGCAGCTTGCGATACATTGCGAGCCGCTGCGTCAGGATCGCGCCCCATTCGGCCGTCAGATCCTCCACTGAGGTGACGGCGAAGCCGGCGTCGCGAACGAGATCGGCATAGGCGGGCAGGGTGAACAACTCCGTCACCGCCATGCCCTGCCACATCAGGTCCTTGTCGGCCGCGGACAGTGGACGGTGCGCCACCCAGTCGGTGAAGGCGATGCGCCCGCCGGGTTTGAGGATGCGAAAGGCTTCCGATATTGCGCGCCGCTTGTCGGGCACGTGCAACAACGCTTCCTGGCTGACCACGACGTCGACGCTGTTCGCCTCTAGCGGCACCTGCATCACATTGCCTTCGATGATGCGCACCTTGTCCTGCAGGCCGACGCGCCGGGTCAGCTCTTGCGCGCCCTTGACGCGGGCCGATGTCAATTCGATGCCGGTGACATCGGCGCCGTAACGATGCGCGAGATA
Organism: uncultured Alphaproteobacteria bacterium; assembly: GCA_963791665.1. Classification (GTDB taxonomy): domain Bacteria; phylum Pseudomonadota; class Alphaproteobacteria; order Rhizobiales; family Xanthobacteraceae; genus Bradyrhizobium. Next base: position 9,936 of record CAWBTH010000016.1, read on the forward strand.
GCGGGCGGGGCCGCCGAGCCCGGCGCAGAAATCGGCGACGCGCATGCCTTTGCCGATCGCAGCGCACTGCGCCAGCGCATCGTTGGCGGCAAGCCCGCCATAATGATCCTGGTCGTGCGGGAAGAGCTCTTCCGGCCCGAGATCGTCGAGATGACCGCGGCTGGCCGTGAGCTTGGCCAGGATGATCTCGCAGGAAATCGGATGGCGCTCGTAAAAATCGACCGCGGAGCGGATGTCGGGGTTCATGCTGAAACGCTCACGGCTTTCATCAGGCCATGGACCTCATGCAGATCGGCGGCGATATGGACACAGAGCTCTTCCATCTCCGGCGTTGCGTTCATGAGGTCCGGCACCATGATCGTCATCATGCCCGCAGTCGAGGCTGCGCGCACGCCATGCCAGGAATCTTCCAGCGCCAGACAGTGCGCGGGCGCGACGCCGAGCCGTTCGGCGGCTGTCAGAAACGGTTCGGGATGCGGCTTGCCGCGCGCGTAGTCGCCATGGGCAACGATCGCGTGGAATCGGTGCGTGAGATCGAACGCCCCGAGATGATGCTGCGCATGTTCGTGGTGCGATGAGGTGGCAATCGCGCGGGGCAAGGCAAGTTCGTCCAGCAAAGCGAGCAGCTCGATCACGCCGGCCTTGAGACGGAGCTGGGTTTCCAGCTGCGCGGCGAAGCGCTGTCTGGCTTTGGCCCAGAAGGCGTCAAAGCCGAAACCGGCGCCATAATGCGCTTCGAATATCTCGCGTGTCCCCTGCAGAGGCGTCCCGATCGTCGAGAGATAGAGCTCGAGCGGCATGTCATGGCCGGCCTCGCGCGCGGTGGCGCTCGTCGCATCACGATAAAGCGACTCGGTGTCGAACAGCAGGCCGTCCATGTCGAAGACGACGGCGCGAACTTTGCGGGGGAGGACCATTCGCGGCAGCGTAATCGCGGAATATGCGGCTGGAAAGCAGTCATTGGCCGGATTCAAATCCGCTGCTAGTCTTTTTGTGATCACAAAAAGAAACATGAGGAAACACCATGACCGACCAACTCTCATCCGACTGGCTCGGCCTTGCCGGCCGCGTCTGCGTGGTGACCGGCGCGGGCGGCGGCATCGGCCGCTCCGTCGCGGTCAATCTTGCGAAAACCGGCGCGCAGGTCGCGGCGCTGGATCGTGACGAGCAGGGGCTGGAGAAGACCCGCGCCGAGCTTGCCGGCAACCGTCACGTGATCGCACCCTGCGACGTCACCAGCGCGGACAGCATCGCTGCCGCGGCTGCGACCATCGAGAAGACGCTCGGCCCTGCACAGGTGCTGGTCAATGCCGCCGCGATCCTGCGCTCCGGAACGCTGGATACGCTGTCGCTCGCCGAATGGAACATGGTGATCTCGATCAACCTCACCGGCTACTTCCTGTGTGCGCAGACGTTCGGCGCGCAGATGCGCAAAGCCGGGCGCGGGAGTCTCGTGCATGTCGCCTCGATCGCGGCCAGCAACGCGCAGGGCAAGAGCGGCGCCTACAGCGTCAGCAAGGCGGGCGTGGTCATGCTGTCGCGTCAGCTTGCCGGCGAATGGGGACCGGACGGCATCCGCAGCAACGTCGTCAGCCCGGGCATGGTGATCACGCCGATGAGCCAGGCGTTCTACGATACGCCTGGCGTGACCGAGCGCCGCTCGGCGGTGACGCCGATGCGCCGCATCGCCATGCCGCAGGACATCGCGGACGCCGTGATGTTCCTCGCCAGCGACCGCGCGTCGTACGTCACCGGCGACGAGATCGTGGTCGACGGTGGTTTTACGCGCACAATCATGAATTTGGTGCCGCGCCCGGGGCATGATTAGGAAGACGGATGTCGTAGCCCGCATGAGCGCCTTGTCCGCCGAAGCTCGCAGAGCGAAGGCGGAAGCGATATGCGGGACTTTCGCTTCCCGGGCGTCGCTTAGCTCACCCGGGCTACGAGACCGAACTCAATCGAACAAGCTCGACACCGACTTTTCCGCGGCGGTGCGGTTGATCGCTTCCGCGATCAGGCCGGCGATCGACAACGAGCGGATGTTGGACGCCTTGCGCACCGCCTCCGTCGGCTGGATCGAGTTGGTGATCACGAGTTCCTTCAGCCGCGAGGAGGTGATGCGCGTCACCGCGCCGCCCGACAGCACGCCGTGGCTGATATAGGCGTAGACTTCCTTGGCGCCGTTGGCGAGCAGCGCATCGGCCGCGTTCACCAGCGTACCGCCGGAATCGACGATGTCGTCGACCAGAAGGCAGGTGTAGCCGGCGCACTCGCCGATCACGTTCATCACCTCGGACTCGCCGGCGCGCTCGCGCCGCTTGTCGATGATGGCGAGCGGCGTGTTGATGCGCTTGGCGAGCCCGCGCGCGCGCACCACGCCGCCGACGTCGGGCGACACCACCATGACGTTGGAGAGATCGAACCGGTCCTTGATGTCGCGCACCATGACGGGCGAGGCGAACAGATTGTCGGTCGGGATGTCGAAGAAGCCCTGGATCTGCAGGGCATGCAGGTCGAGCGTCATGACGCGGTCGACGCCGGCCTGTGTGATCAGGTTGGCGACCAGCTTGGCCGAGATCGGCGTGCGCGAACCGGATTTCCGGTCCTGCCGGGCATAGCCGAAATAGGGGATCACCGCCGTGATCCGCCGGGCCGACGAGCGGCGCAGCGCGTCGGTGATGATCAAGAGCTCCATCAGGTGGTCGTTGGCCGGATAGGAGGTCGACTGCAGGATGAAGGCGTCGGAGCCGCGGACGTTCTCCTGGATCTCGACGAAGATTTCCATGTCGGCGAAACGCCGGACCACGGCCTTGGTGAGCGGCAGCCCGAGTCCATCGGCGATGGCGTGGGCGAGCGCCGGGTTGGAATTGCCGGCGATCAGCTTGATCGAGCCGTTCTTGCCCGACATCGAGGAGGCTTCCCGTTGGTTGCTGGCGACCTTTTTCAGCATATCGGGTTTTCCCTTGGACTCGCCAATTTGAACGAGCGAGGGAATATCAGGGAGGCGACGCCAAAGGCAACCCGGCCTTCGCGATTTCCTGGGCAAAAATGGCAGTTACTGCCGGGATTTGGCTAATGCTCGGTGTAGCCCAAAGCCGCAAAACTACGGCTCGGTGCGGCCGGCTCCTCAGTGCTCGCGACCGCGGGTCCCCGCCTGCCCGGTGCCGCTGCGGGCGGCGCTTCAGGCGTGCCGTTGATCATGCCGGTCAAGCCGCTCAATCCGGCCTGCGCGATCTTGCGCAGCACGAGGTCGTCGGCGGCGCCCCAGGGATTACGCAAGGCATCGCGGCCAGGCTTGCCGCCGACCTCCTGGCCGGACAGGCGCAGCGCGCGCTGCTGGTCGCGGTCATAGACGTCCCACACCCAGGCGATCACGGTCTTGCCGCGGATCACCTGCGCCGAAAGATAGGAGCGCACGCGATAGGCGGCCGAGCCTTCACGCGAGACGATCGAGAGATTGCGCAGCTTGGTCTCGCTGTCGAGCACGCTGACCATGCGGTCGAACACGGCCGGAGGCGGACCGTCGATCGACTCGAAGGCGACGGTAGGTCCGTCGCTGGCAAGCGCGAATGAGGCGCCGGGCGCGCCCCCGCTGGCGCAGCCGCCGAGCGCGCCCGCGGCAGCACACAACAGCGCCACGCAGCCGGCGCGCAGCAGCGCCCGGCCCGTCCGGTGCGGAACAAAGGTTGACGCGTCCCTCATTGTTAATCCGGCGTTAACGCCAAAACGGGGGATCGTCTAGGGCCGGCGGGACACAGCAATGGGAGGAAATGGAGCCAAGAGCCGCTTGACTATGGTCCGGGCAGGCCAAGTGCCGTCCAGCACTTCTGGTCGCAGAGCGGTTGCGTTGGAAGTGCTGCGTCCTGCTGAAACGATTCCAGGGCGCTGGTCGTGCCAGCTGCGAAGGTGCCGTTCGCCCCGGTCGAGCCGACGCTATAGCCTTTGCCAATGAGGGCATCTTGCATTTGCGTCACCATGGGTCCGGTGTCGCCGGGACGTAGCGGAAGTCCGGCCATCGATTGTCTCCTTGCTGAACGGTGATGCATCGCAAGTCTGGTGCAAGGCAATGGCAAGCACAAGTTGTTTTAAAACCAGATTCGAGTTCCCCTAGAGGAACATCTGCTTTCAAGCAAGCGTCAAAAAAGCACGGTGAAGTCGGTGCCGCTAGGCTCGCTCCAGCGCGATGGCGTGCACATGCCGGCCGTAATCCGGCTCCCCGCGATGCACGGAACGGCGATAGCTGTAGCAGCGCTCGTCGGAATAGGTGTCGATGCCGAGATCGTCGATCATCAGGACACCGGCATTTTCCAGCCGCCTGCGGATGTAGCCGGCGAGATCGAACATCGCGTGACCATTGCGCTCGCCGGGCAGGAAGAAGGTTGCGTTGTCGGCGTCGGCGTCGACGAAGCGCGCGACGAATTCGCTGCCGACCTCGTAGCTCGGTTGCCGGATCAGCGGGCCGATGGCGGCAACCATGCCACTCCGCTCGGCGCCGAGTTTCTCCATGGCGTCGATGGTCGATTCCAGGATTCCCGTCAGCGCGCCCTTCCAGCCGGCATGCGCGGCGCCGATCACGCGCGCGCGTGCGTCGGCGAACAGGATCGGCGCGCAATCCGCCGTGGTGACCCCGAGCGCGACGCCTTCGCTTGTCGTGACCATGGCGTCCGCCTTCGGCCGTGCAGGGCCCGGCCACGGACCGGTGGCGACAATCGCATCCGGCGAATGGGTCTGGTGGACGCTCAAGAAATTCTCGGGCGCTACGCCGAGCCGCTCCGCCATGCGGCGGCGATTCTCGCTGATATCGGCGGGATCATCGCGCGAGCCGAGGCCGCCGTTGAGTCCGGCATAGACGCCGCCCGACACGCCGCCCTCGCGGGTGAAGAAGGCATGGCGAATGCCGGGAATTGCGGCGAGAAGCGAAGAGCCGAGCATCACTTGCTGTCCGGCTGCGGCGCGTCGCTCAGGCCCGGCAGTTCCTCGATATGCGGCTCGGACACGCCGAGTACCTTGAACATCGAGCCCATGCCGCCGCGGCCGCCGCCGGTCAGGCGCTTCAGCGCGCCGTCGATTTCCGAGGACACTTCGTGCGACGGCGTCTTGGACATCAAGGTTGCCGCGCGCTGCTCGATGCCGATCCTTTGCAGGAAGTCGCCCTGCGTCACCGGCCCGTGCACGCGCGCGCCGATGTCTTCCGCCGCGTGAGCCAGCGCCTGGAAGTCGACATGCGCGGTCACGTCGGCCTGTCCCGGCGCCTTCAGGGGATCGGTGAAACTGTGGCGCGCGATCGCCTGGAAGGTATCGCCGGCATCGCTGCGCAGATGGCCGTAGTCGATGATCAGCGCCGCGCCGTCTTGGTCGCGCACGCGGCTCGCGATCTTCATGATCTCGGCATCCGGCCGCCATTCGAACACCGCGCCGACCGGTGCCGCGCGCACCAGCGGCGGCAGCAGCACCTCGAAGCGCGGGATCGGCTCAGTCGCCGCGGTGAACACCAGTCTGCCTGACGCGTCCATGTCGACCACGCGCTCATGCCAGCCGTTTTGTTGCTTCACCGCCTGGTGGATCGGCAGGACATCGAAATATTCATTGGCGAGGATGATGGCGGGGCCTTCCGGGACGTCGTCGAGATGGTCGTGCCAGGAGATGTTGCGCACGCCGGACAGCGTCGCCTGCTGCTTTTCGATCAGCACCGGATTGATCTCGACCAGGTGCACGCTCAGCGTCTGATAGAGCGGCGGCAGCACGCGAAGCGCGCGCAACGCGTCCGCCATCATGGTGCCGCGGCCGGGGCCGAGCTCGACCAGCCGCAGCAGCGGCGGCGAGCCCATTGCGTTCCACACCGCGGCCGCCCACAGGCCGATCAGCTCGCCGAACATCTGGCTGACCTCGGGCGAGGTGGTGAAATCGCCCTCGCGCCCGAGCGGATCGCGCGACACGTAGTAGCCATACTCCGGATGCAGCAGGCACAGTTCCATGTAGCGCCAGACCGGCATCGCGCCGGACGACTTGATCAACTTCTTGATCTCGGACTGCAGCGGAGAAAATTCGGTCACGGCCTGTCCTGGATGAAATCAGTTCGTTGCCGGCGATTTGCGTCGCCAGGCCGCTACAATAATGATCGCGCCCGCAATTACCATCGGGACCGACAGCAGCATACCCATGGTGAGCCCGCCCCACAGGAAGCCGAGCTGCGGGTCCGGCTCGCGGAAATGCTCGCCGGCGATGCGGGCCAGCCCATAAAGCGCGATGAAACTGCCGAGGATCAGGCCCGGCCGCTTCAGCGCGCCTAAGCGGATCATCACCGCGAGCACCGTGAACAGCAGGATACCTTCGAGCCCCGCTTCATAGAGCTGGCTCGGATGCCGCGGCAGCGGACCGCCGTTCGGAAAGATCATCGCCCAGGGCAGGTCGGGGTCCGCGGGGCGTCCCCACAGCTCGCTATTGATGAAATTGGCGATGCGCCCGAGGAACACGCCGATCGGTCCGACCGCGGTGGTGATGTCGCCGAGCGAGAGAATGGATATGCCGTTCTTGCGCGCGAACCACATCACCGCGATGACGCAGCCCATGAAGCCGCCATGAAAGGACATGCCGCCCTTCCACAGCTCGAGGATTTCCGCGGGATGCTCGATGAAGAACGGCAGGTTGTAGAACAGCACATAGCCGGTGCGACCGCCGACGATGATGCCGACCGTGACCCACAGGATGAAGTCGTCGAGCTGCGCGAGCGTGATCGCCGCCGGTCCGCCCCAGAGCTTCTCGCTCTTGACCAGCGCGCGCGCGTAAATCCAGCCGAGCACGATGCCGCCGATATAGGCGAGCGCATACCAGCGGATCACGATCGGCCCGATCGCGATCGCGACCGGGTCGAAAGTGGGGAAGGCGATCAGCAGCGGCAGCATCTAGCTCAGACGAGGTTGCGCTTGTAGAGCGCAAGCAGCCGCTCCCAGTGCCGCTCAGCGGCGTCGCGGTCGTAGACCGGGCGCTTGGGGAAGGCGAAGCCATGATGCGTGCCCGGATAGACCTCGACCTCGTTCCTGGTGCCCTTCATGCCGGCGGACACCTTGTCGATCACCTCCTGCGGTGCATAGACGTCGGTCTCGGCGCAGGCGAAATAGAGTTCGGCCTTGGTCTTGCCTGCTGCGAGATGCGGACTGTCAGGCTGGTCGGTCGCGAGCTGCACGCCATAGACGGAGGCCGCCGCCTTGACGCGATCGGCGAAATGCGTGGCGGCATTCACCGCATAGCGGCCGCTCATGCAATAGCCGACGGTGCCGATGATTTTCGTATTCGCCGCTGTCTGCGTCTCGGCATAGGCGAGCAGCGCCCTGGTGTCTTCCATCACGAGCGGAATGGAGAGCGAGGCCATCAGCGAAAACATCTTCTTGCGCTCCGGCGATTCCGGATCGGGATTGAGCGGGCCGAGCTCCATCACGCCGGCGCGGTAATACATGTTCGGCAGCATGACGTAGTAGCCTGATGTGCCGAGCCGCCGCGCCATGTCGCGTAGTTCCTCGCGAATTGCCGGCGCATCCATGTAGAAGATGACGACCGGGAACGGTCCGCCGCGCTCGGGATGGGTGATGAAGGTGGTGGTTTTGCCGTCCTTGGTCTGGATCTCAACCTGGCTGTCGATCATGGGCGTTTTTTGCTCGTTTGATTGTGTGAGATTTCCTTGGGCCTGAACACGATTGCAAGGAAAGAGGACCATGACAAGGCGGCGCGGCCCTTGAATGCCGCGCTTGGGATTGCCATTGTACGGTAACAGTTCAGGAGACCTCGGATGACCCAGACCAGCAACCGGTTTTTCGACGAGATCGGCCGCCTGATGAACGACGCTGCCGGCGCGGCGCAGGGCGTCAAGCGCGAGGTTGATGCGGTGGTGCGCAACCAGGCCGAAAAAATCCTGCGCGACCTCGACATCGTCAAGCGCGAGGAGTTCGAGGCGGTCAAGGACATGGCGCGGCTGGCACGCGAGGAGAACGAGGCGCTGAAGGCGCGGATCGCGGCGCTGGAGGCGAAGCTCGGCCAGACCGGCAGCTGATCGCAAGCCGTTTGCGGCCATGGCAAAGGCCAGGCGCGATTTGCCTGTCGTCGCGTTCGAATCGCGGAAGGCGTTCGATTCCTGGCTCGTATCGCAACCTGCGGATTTGCGCGGCCTGTGGCTGAAAATCGCCAGGAAATCCTCAGGGATCAGCAGTATTTCGCGGGACGAGGCGGTTGATACCGCGCTCTGTCACGGCTGGATCGACGGCCAGCTCGACAGTTTTGACGACAAATATTGGCTGATCAGTTTCACGCCCCGGAAGTCGACCAGCATCTGGTCGGAGAAAAATCGCGCCCGCGCGCTGGAGCTTGTGAAGCTTGGTGAGATGCGCACCGCGGGATTGCGCCAGATCGACCGCGCCAGGGCCGATGGCCGCTGGGAGCGCGCCTATGCGGCTGCGAGCACGGCCAAGGTCCCCGACGATTTGCGCGCCGCGCTTGCCAGGAACAAGAAGGCGGCGGCCTTCTTCGAGACGCTCGATGCGAAGAATCGCTACGCCATCCTTCACCGCACCCATACCGCGAAGAAGGCTGAGACGCGCGCGGCAAGGATCGCGAAATTCGTTGCGATGCTGGCCATGGGCGAGACGATCCACCCGCAAAAGGCACCCAAGCCGAAGACACAGCAGGTCAAGAAATGAGGGGCCGGGAGGGACCAAAAAATCCCTGCATTTCCTTGTCATTTCACCGCTTTGGGGCTACAAGCCCGGCAGTTTCGCGGCCCCCGCACCCCTGGAGGCTTGCCGCGAACTGACAGCCGGGCCGCGTAGCGGCCTTTCTCTTTTGAAAACAAGGACTTGTGACAATGGCGACGACCGTCAAGGAATTGAAGGCGACCGCACGTCCGTCAGTCGGCAAGGGGGCCGCACGGGCAGAGCGTCGCGCCGGGAGAGTTCCCGGAGTGATCTATGGCAACAACCAGCCCCCGCTGCCGATCTCGGTGGATGACCGCGATTTGCGCCAGCGCATCCTGGCCGGCCGCTTCCTCACCACGCTTTACGACATCGAGCTCGAGGGCAAGAAGCACCGCGTGATCCCGCGCGACTTCCATCTCGATCCCATCCGCGACTTCCCGCTGCATGTCGACTTCATGCGGCTCGGCGAAGGCGCCACCATCCGCATCAGCGTTCCCCTGCACGTGGTGAAGGCGGAGGCCTCGCCGGGCGTGAAGCGCGGCGGCACGGTCAACATCGTCACCCACACCATCGACATCGAATGTTCGGTCGACAACATCCCGCAATATATCGAGGTCGATGTCAGTTCGCTGGAGATCGGCCACTCGCTGCATCTCGACGACGCGACGCTGCCGCCAAACGTCAAGCCGCTGCGCAAGGATCTGACGCTGGTCACCATCGTGCCGCCGTCGGGCTACGCCGAAGAGCAGAAGGCGGCTGCGGCTGCCGCGGCTGCTGCGGCGGAAAGTCTTGCAGCTGGTGTTACGGCCCCCGTGGCTGGTGCTGCGGCTCCCGCAGCACCCGGTGCGGCTGCTCCCGCAGCTGGCGCAGCGGCGCCCGCGGCCGGCGCTGCAGCTCCAGCGGCTGGAGCCAAGGCGCCCGCTGCCGGCGGCGGCGACAAGAAGAAGTAATGGGACGCGGGATGCCGCGTCATGCTGCTCTTTGTCGGCCTCGGCAATCCCGGCACGCGATATCAGCGTAACCGGCACAATATCGGCTTCATGGTAGTCGACGAGATTGCGCGGCGTCATGGTTTCGCACCATGGCGCCGCCGCTTTCAGGGCGAGACATCGGAAGGTGCGCTCGATGGCGAGCGCGTGATCCTGCTCAAGCCCACGACCTACATGAACGACTCCGGGCGCGCGGTGCAGGAAGCTGCGAACTTCTTCAAGCTCGGGGCCGGCGAGATCACCGTGTTTCAGGACGAGCTCGAACTGCCCCCGGCGAAAGTGCGGGTGAAGGTGGGCGGCGGCATCGCCGGTCACAACGGCTTGCGCTCGATATCAGCGCATATCGGCAACGAGTATCGCCGGGTGCGGCTCGGCATCGGTCACCCCGGCGTCAAGGAGTTCGTGCATCACCACGTGCTGTCGGACTTTTCCAAAGACGACGGCGCATGGGTGACGGCGCTGTGCGAGGCGGTGGCCGATAGTGCCGGCCTGCTCGCCGTGGGTCAGGACGCCTCGTTCCAGAACAAGGTGCATCTGGCGCTGCAGGCCAGGGGATTTTTGGATCAACGCGACGACGGCGCGGCGTAGCGCCGATATCGCGAAGGGATTTTGGGACACGTTATGGGATTCAAATGCGGTATCGTCGGGCTGCCCAATGTCGGCAAGTCGACGCTGTTCAATGCGCTCACGGAAACGGCGGCGGCGCAGGCGGCCAACTATCCGTTCTGCACCATCGAGCCGAATGTCGGCGAGGTCGCGGTCCCCGATCCGCGGCTCGATGCGCTCGCCGGCATCGCGAAGTCGGCGCAAATCATTCCGACGCGATTGACCTTCGTCGACATCGCCGGCCTGGTGCGCGGCGCCTCCAAGGGCGAGGGCCTCGGCAACCAGTTCCTCGCCAACATCCGCGAGGTCGATGCGATCGCGCATGTCGTGCGCTGCTTCGAGGACTGCGACATCACCCATGTCGAGGGCAAGATCGCGCCGCTTGCCGATATCGAGACCATCGAGACCGAGCTGATGCTCGCCGACCTCGAAAGCCTGGAGAAGCGCGTCGACAATCTGTCGAAAAAAGCCAAGGGCAACGACAAGGAGGCCAAGGAGCAACTCGACCTCGTCAATCGCGCGCTGGTGCTGCTGCGCGAGGGGAGACCTGCGCGCTTCGTCGAGCGCAAGCTCGAAGAGGAGCGCGCCTTCGGCATGCTCGGGCTGATGACCGCAAAGCCCGTACTCTATGTCTGCAATGTCGAGGAGGCCTCGGCCAGGGACGGCAACAATTTCTCTGCTGAAGTGTTCAAGCGCGCCAAGGAAGAAGGCGCGGTCGCGGTCGTGATCTCCGCCAAGATCGAGTCCGAAATCGCGACGCTGTCGCGCGAGGAACGCAAGGAATTCCTCGATACGCTGGGGCTGGAGGAAGCCGGTCTCGACCGGCTGATCCGCGCCGGCTACCAGCTGCTCGACCTCATCACCTATTTCACCGCGGGCCCGAAGGAGGCGCGCGCCTGGACGATCAACCGCGGCACGCGGGCGCCGGCTGCGGCCGGCGTGATCCACACCGATTTCGAGAAGGGATTTATTCGCGCCGAGACCATCGCCTATGCCGACTATGTCGCGCTCGATGGCGAGGCGGGCGCGCGCGATGCCGGCAAGCTCCGCCTCGAAGGCAAGGACTATGTCGTCGCCGACGGCGACGTCATGCATTTCCGGTTTGCGAACTAGGGCGTTTGCAGCTTCAGTTCATGCGATGATGCGGAAGCGGTGGTCGTCGTCCTCCGCCATATCGTTGACCAGATTGACTTCCCAGGTCAGATATTCGCGCATCGCCGCTTCACGGTCCTGGCCGCGCTCGCGTGGCATAAGGTGAACATCATCCGCCTGGTCGGCCATGCGGGTGGTGCCGGTTTCGAGAGGCAATCCCGCCGCGACCCAGGCCTGCGTGCCGCCGGCAAGTGCCATCACGGGTACGGACGCGACGGCCTGCAGCTCAGTCGCCGCCAGGGTTGCAAGCGCGCCATCGGGCGACGTCAGCACAATCGCCTGATGGGCGGGGAGCTTTGCCAGCGCCGCGGCAAGGCGCGATCGGACCGCAAACCAGGCGCCCGGAATATGGCCCAGCGCGTAGCGCTTGCTCAGCGCGAGATCGATCACCGTGACGTTGCCTGCGGCCAATCGACCGTGCAACGCCATTGCATCGATCTGCGGCACTGACGCCGCTTCGAGGCCGAGAACGGCCGGCACATGAGGTCCGGTCACCCAGTCGCCATCGGCGGCACCCGCGGCGAGAACTGCGACCTCCGTCCAGCCCATTTGTTTCAGCCACGACGCCGTCATGGTGGCGCGGACGCCGTTGTCGTCGACCAGCACGACGCGCGCGCCCCAGGTCGCCAGATGCGAGTCGGTTTCCTGCACGAGCTGGCCGCCGGGCGCCGAACGCGCGCCGCGCAAATGGCCGGCCACGTATTCCTCGGGCGAGCGCACGTCCAGGACATAGAGGCTGCGCTCGCCTGCCTCGGCGCGCCATCTCTCGAGCGTAGGCTTGTCGATCCCTGCGATGCCGCAGCGCGCCGCCACCCGTGCGGCGGCGTCGCTTGCAGACTGGAGTCCGTGCGTGCTGACCTCGGGCGGCTTTCGCGTCGCCCCATGCACCACGTCGAGGCCTGCGAGGTGCCAGGCCATGGTGCCGTCCTTCAGCGACACGACCTTGTTGCGCACGCCGGCATTGATCAGCGATTGCGCTCCGATGATGCTGCGCGTGCGGCCGCCGCAATTGACGATCACCGTCGTATCGGGCGACGGCATGAGATCGGCGAAGCGATAGACCAGCTCGGCACCGGGAACGCTGATCGCCGTCGGAATGCTGTTGTTGTGATACTCCTCGTAGGAGCGGCTGTCGTAGATCGCGATGTCGGCCTTGCGATCGATCAACGCCTGAAGCTCCTCGACGGATATCCAGGGCGTGCCGGCCTCGTGCTCGACGACTTCGGCAAATGCCTTGCTCGGCACGTGCACGCCGCTGTAGATGCGGAAGCCCGCCGCCTCCCACGCCGCGATGTCCGCCGTCGAGCCAGGCGACATCCTGATAGCCGAGCGCGGACATCCGTTCCGCCGCGCGTGCCGCCAATCCCTCGCCATCATCGCACCAGACGACGCGCGCGCCGCGCCGCGGCACCAGATCGTCGACCAGCAGCTCCAGCCGGCTGAGCGGAACGCAAGATGCCATCAGAAGATGGCGCTTGCCGAACGGCAGTTCCTCGCGCGCATCGAGCAGCGCCAACTCGCCGCCATCGTGAAGCTGCGCCTTCAATGCGCGTGCATCGATGCGCTTGATCTTGCTGCCCGACATGCTCTTGATCCGCGCTAGGCGTCAGGCCGCCTTGATATTCGAACGCTGCACGTGGTCCAGGTTCCTGCCCTCGACACGCACCAGCTTGGTCAGCCCGTCGCGCTTCGGCGAGTGGACGACGCCGACGTCATAGAAGTGGCTGTCGCCCGGCTTCAGGACATAGGTTTTGGCGGGCTCGACCAAGGTAGGCTCGTCACCCCCGCCTTTCTTGACGACGCGCCAGTCGGTCATCTCGGTGTCGCCGACCGCAAGGCCGTAGATCGCCCAGCTGGAGCCGTGATCATGCGGTGCGCCGTTAGCTGCGTTCGGGTAAACATGTCCGCAAACGCAGAAGCCGAGTTCGGGATCCTCGTACAACACCTTGCGCGGGCGGCACGCCTCGGCGGTCAGGTGCCTGGCGATGAATTCCTGGTCAAGCAGCGCCTTCGACACGAGCTTGCACACCTGCTGCTTGCCGGTCGCCCCCGAATCCGCCTTGAGCGTCTTGCGGATGTCGGCGCTCAATTGCTCAAGGGTATAGGCCATTTGCTCCCTCCGTCATGTTTGCAGCGTTTCGCTTGCGGCTTGCTGCATTATGAAATGATTGGCGGGCGGGGGGCAATCCTTCGATCCGGATTGGGTGACCTGATCACGGAGCATTCCTAGTCCAGCTTGAACCCCTGGCGGCGCACGAAGGCGCCAAAATCCTGCCGTTCGGGGACGGAAACCTGGCGGGCCTTGTCCTCCGACCAGCCATAGAACGATGGCCTGCCGAAACGCTCGACCTGACGCCAGTCGTTCTCGGGGATAGCGTGGCGTGCATTGCGGCGGCGGTCGTAGCCGTCGATCTCGGCCTCGAGTTTGGTATCGTCGTAGCGGTCGACATGCACCGTGAGCGCCGTCGGCAAGCGCATGCTGACGAACCCCTCGCGTGACGGCCAGCCGAGGCAAAGTCCCGCCAATGGAAATACGTGATCGGGGAGCCCCAGCAATTCGGCAATACGGGCAGCATGATTGCGGATCACGCTGATCGGGCATGCGCCAAGCCCTGCCGCGCTTGCGGCACGGATCAGATTTTGCAGCACCATGGCGGCGTCGCTCGCGGCATTCAGGAACGCATCGAGGTGGTCGTTCGCGAACGGGATGCCGCGCAGCGCGCAGACGCGGCGAATACGGCGCGAGTTGCCGCAGATCACCATGAACCGCGCCGCTTGCGCGACCCACGGCATGGATGGCAGCAGTTCGGCGATCGCCCGGCGGATGCCGGCATTCTCGACGCGAATGACGGCCACTTGCTGCAGATCGGATTTGGCCGGCGCCGACAGGCCGGCGGCGAGCACTTGCTGCATCAGGTCTTCGGAGATCGGCACATCGGTATAGCGCCGGTGGGTTCGGTGGCTGAGGATAGCCGCCAGCTCGCCTTCCGCTGGCGCGTCGTGTCCCGCTGCGCCTGGGAGACCAAACCGTTGTTCGATCAGTTCAGCGATCGTTTTCGTCATCTGTACCTCCCTCGCGATGTCCGGTTCTTACGGGAAATACCGCCGAACAAACTTTCGGAAGTTTTCCAACAGGAACCGATTTGCTCGCTTACTGATTGGAGCGTTCGGAACCATCATGTCGAACGCGTGAAACGCGCCGTTGAATATCTCGAATTCAACCGGAACATTGGCCCGACGAAGGTTCTCAACGTAGGTTTTCGTTTCATCCCGAAAGGGCTCGGTACTGCCGACGTAAGTGATCGTCGGCGGCAATTTCGTATAGTCGGTACAGCGTGCCGGAGCTGCGTAAGGCGTCACTTTCGTCACGCCATCGAGATAACGCGACCATGCCAGCCTGTTGGCCTTTGCATCCCAAACAGGTGCGTTGTTTCCGACAGCAGAGGCGCTGTTCTGCCGGTCATCGATCATTGGATAGATCGGCATTTGAAAAGCCAGTTTTGCATCGCCGGTATCGGTCGCCTTGAGCGAGACGGCCGCCGCAAGCCCTCCGCCTGCGCTATGGCCCGACACGATGAACCTGTCGCCTCGTCCACCGATGGAGACCGCATGATCCCTTATCCATAGCAGGGTGTCGTAGCAGTCGTTGAATGCGGCCGGGTACGGCGCTTGAACGGCCTTTCTGTAGTCCGGCGCGAGGATGATGCATGGTACTGTTTTGATGAAGTCCCTGATGATTGAGCCGAAGTGCTCGGGCACCCCGAGAAAGTAACCGCCGCCGTGCAAATACAGCATGACCGGCAATGGTCCAGCTGCTGCGGTCGGCCGATAGACTCTCACGCGAATGGGCGCCCCGCCATTTCTGCTCGGAACATATAGCTGCTCGCAGACAAGTCCTCTGGTGTTTCTTCCCAGCGCGGCCCTGCCGATGAAGCCGAGCACGAGCGGAGAGAGCCGTCTCGTGTGGAAAAAGGCTGCGAGCATCCGCCCGGCGGCATATTTGCCGCGCAGGTCTTTATCCACCATGTCTCTGGTGACTTTCACCCGATGCTTCGTGCCGAATTGGTGGTCATCTTCGGGACGGGCGAAAGGCCCAGCCCCCGGGCAAACAGCGTGCGCCTCGATGCCGGCATTTTTTCCGGAAGCAGTCCGAAATATGAAATGGCTTTCGCCATCGCGCCTCTGACGGCCGGCTCGACCGTCATACAAATGAACCAGCAGACCAGGACGAGCATGGCCAGCGCGACCCATACGGCCGCGGTGGCGCCGAGGCCGGCATTGATCAGGGCATGAATAATCTCTGCGCCAATGACGTTATGGGTGAGATAGAGCGGATAGGTGATCAGCCCAAGCGTCCTCAAGAAGGCCGGCGCTTCACGCAAAGCTGCGGCTGCAGGACGCCTGTTCCTGTTCGCGTCATAGGCAATGAGGCCCACCGCCGCCGCCCAGACCAGGATCGGCACAAAGGCTGATTGACCCGAGATGGCAGGGATGCATGTCAAAAAGAAAGAGGCAAAAAAGTAGATTTCTGCCGCGCCCGAAAGACACGTGACGGCCACGGCGATCCGTTCAATCGACGTCAGCCGTCTGTTTGCAGAAATGAACAGCCAGATACCCAGCGCAAAGAAGCAGCCGTGGTTCAACAGCAATGCCGCGAACGGCACTCGAAACAACAAAACAACGAGATACGGCACGTTGGCCGGCGACACAGCGGGCAGGTCGACCGGCGTCGTGCATAACAGGACCAGCAACGCGACGGCGTTGAACACGGCGCTCCAGACGGTGAGGCCGAAGGCGAAGTGCCGCAGGGTGATTTTCTTCGTCAGCATCGCGCAAAACACCAGCACATAAAACGCCATCTCGGCCGCCAGCGTCCAGTAAATGACGTCGAGCGATTGCTTGGTGACTCCCTCGGGAACGAGCAGCATGGCGTGGATGTAGGGCATGATGAACTTGGATGCCGGTCCGCCGCCAAAGACAAGCAGAACGAGGAGGGTGGCGGTGGCGCAAACCCAGACCGCCGGATACAGCCTGAGCGCGCGGCCAAGGAGAAACTGTGTCGGTGAAGACCTGCTCGCGGAGTTCGCTATGACGAAACCGGAAATAACAAAGAATATCTCAACTCCCACCCAACCAAACCACGTGAAGGGCGCGGCGGACGGATAGAGTACGTCGGCGCCGACGGTGCGCTCGAACCCCGGGTGGCCAATCGAAACCCAGGCCCACGACCAGAACAGCTGGTGAAAAAGTGCGACGCCGAAGGCGGCCCCGAAGCGCAGCGGATCGAGCAGGGGAAAATGGTACATGGAAGTGCCCCAAACGCATGAAGCGATCCGTTGCAAATACTGGATATCTTAACCGAGCCCTGTCAGGTATGTCACGCTTTCCCGAGCGAGCCCTTGGCGGAGATGACGGGGCCACCGTCCTTGTGCAATCGCCGCATCGCCAATAGGTCGCTTCAATGTCTTTTGTCAGCCAGGTCGACGGGAAGTGCCCTTGATGTCGCCAGTCGGATGGGAGGCGCTCGGGCGGTGGGGTGAAGACGCAGCGCGCATCGCGCCGCTCGCCGGCGGGGTCGCCAACGACGTGTGGAGCGTGCGCGTCCACGGGCGCCTCGCGGTCGCTCGTCTGGGTGCGAGGGGCGACGCCGATCTCGCCTGGGAGACCGCGCTCCTCCAACACCTCGACCGCAACGGTCTGACCGTGCCGGTGCCGATCCCGACGACCGACGGCCGGCTGTTCGCGGACGGTCTGGTGGTGATGACAATGGAGGGCGGACCGCCGGAGACGGAGGCCGACTGGCGTCGCGTCGCCGACATGCTCCGCCGGCTGCATCTGATGACGGCGGGTTGGCCGCAGCGTCCGGGCTGGCGATCGTCGACCGACCTGCTGCACACCGGGACCGGGACGAGGATCGACCTCGGCGCAATGCCGCCCGAGGGCGTCGCGCGATGCCGCGCCGCGTGGGCGCGGCTGGCCGGACGTCCGACCTGCGTCGTCCACGGCGACCTCAACCCGCGCAATATCCGCATCACCGCAGATCGGGTCGCGCTGATCGACTGGGACGAGTTGCATGTCGACGTCCCCGATCTCGACCTGGCGCTGCCCCACAACGCCGCCGGTCTCGACGCCGGCGCGTATGACATCGCCGCGCAAGCTTCAGCCGCATGGGAAGCCGCCGTCTGCTGGGACGACGCACACGCAATCAAGCGGCTTGCGCAGGTTCGAGCGGTCTGAGCGGCGGCTGACGCGAGGGCCGTTATCTGGCCTTCGCTCAACTCGCGTCAATCAGGCTATGGCGGTGACGCCGGCAAGCTCCGCCTCGAAGGCAAGGACTATGTCGTCGCCGAGGGCGATGTCATGCATTTCCGGTTTACGAACTAGGGTGTGTACGCACACGTTGCGATGTCCGCTTCTGGGCGGCAGAGCAGACCTGCGCCGCATGAATTGGGGACGTCTGCACCTGACCCAAAACCGACATCTCACCGAGTTAGAGTTTATGCAGGAAATCTATCACTGCGGCGGTTACTTCGGCCGAACGTTCCTCTTGGATAAAATGCCCAGCGCCGGATATCAGGCGTGTACCTTTCAGCCCAGGCACAGTATTCGGCAGCTGAAGAAGCGCCTTGGAGCCAAAGGTATTGATGGCAGCGTCTTCGGTCCCTGCGATGAAGAACGCGGGTTGTCTTATCTTCATTCGGTCCCAGGCTGCCGAGAGCTCCCAGTTGCGGTCGATGTTGCGATAGAAGTTCAGACCGCTGCGGAAGCCAGTGCGTTTGTAGGTTTCAACATAGTAGGCAATGTCTTTCTCTGTTAGCCACGGGGGCAATTGCTCAGGTACTCTGACCTCAGTGAGGAAGCCCTTTCCAGCCTTCACCATGAGGGATTTCCCCGTGCCGTAAAGCTCCGCTCGCA
The DNA here is from genome assembly GCA_963791665.1 of uncultured Alphaproteobacteria bacterium. Lineage (GTDB taxonomy): Bacteria > Pseudomonadota > Alphaproteobacteria > Rhizobiales > Xanthobacteraceae > Bradyrhizobium. Next base: position 28,279 of record CAWBTH010000016.1, read on the forward strand.
TGGTGCGATCCACATCGCGCTCAAACTCGGCTTCTGCGACGCCCGGAGTCTGAAAGTATTGCCAATAGAAGGTTGTTGTTCCTGCGTCCCGAAGCGCCTTTAACGGCGGTGATGGTCCGCGCTCGATGTAGGGCCCGCTCATCGCTACGACCGCCCGGAAGATGTCGGGCCTAAGCAACGCGCACGCCCACGCGACGAATGCACCCCAATCGTGGCCTATGATGACGGCCTGTTGTTCGCCGAGAGCCGAGACGAGTTGCACCAAGTCTCCAACATTGTGAACGATTGTGTAGGCCGAGACATCGTCAGGCGCGTCGGTCTGGCCAAACCCCCGCATGTCGGGTGCAACGGCGCGAAATCCTGCCTCGGCAAGCGCTCGAAGCTGGTGCCTCCACGAATACCAGCATTGCGGCCATCCATGGCAAAGAAGCACGAGCGGCGCGCGGCCCTGCCCAGCTTCCGCGATGTGAAACTTGAGACCACTTACTATCAGCGTGCGGTGCGTAACTTCGTTTGGCATGCCTTTCCCCGCAGCTACAGGCTCAGAAGATGGCGCTTGGTCCGCTGCGATGGCCCGCGACGCAAAAGTAGGAGAAGCTATCGATAGCGCTAACGCTTCCAACAAGGTTCGTCTGGCAAACGGCATGACCATGACATGTGCTCCGGTGGCCTACCCTAGAGCGTCTCATTTCCCCACAAGCGTGACAACTCGTGCAACTGCGACGGGTCGCCCTGAGAAAGGTCTATAAGGCCTCGAGATGCCATCCGCCTGATAGCCGGCGACGCGTCTGCTCTTGCGCGTGAACGGGGCAAGCCGCAAGGCTGCCCTCGACAGCCTCCTTTGGCACGAACCTGACCTCCAACGATGTCCAGTCTGGTCGCTATCGGGAGGAAAGGGTCGGCAGCGATTGACCCGAAGAAGAATTGCCGGATCGCGGTTGATCACTCGATCACATCGTCGGCGCGGATCAGAATGGAGGGCGGGATCGTCAGGCCGAGCGTTTTTGCCGCGCGCGCATTGAACACAAGTTCGAATTTGGTCGGCTGTTCAATTGGCAATTCTGCGGGATGAGTGCCCTTGATGATCTTGTCGACGTAGGTTGCGGCACGTCGCCAGATATCTTCGATATCGGCTCCATAAGAAGCTAGCCCACCGGCGTCTACGAAAGGTCGCAGCTCGTACATCGCAGGAATGCGGCTCTGCGCGGCGAGTTCGGCAATCTGGCTGCTATGGCTGAAAAGAAGTCCCGAGGCAGGAATGAGGAGTGCGCCCACGCCCGCGTCCGTGGCAACCTTAAAGGCCTTTGCGATCTCTGAGGAATCCCGAATTTCGATAGATAGCATCTTCCAATCCTGCCTCTGACCGAAAGCTTGAGCTACCGGCCACAATTCGGGGTTGGTCGGGTCCCAAAAAACCGCCGCGCTTTGAGCGTCTGGCGCGAGTTCTTTGAGGACCTGCAGACGCTTGCCCGTGAGTTCGAGAGTTTGAAGACTCATCCCGGTAAAATTGCCTCCCGGCCGAGCAAGGCTCTGCGCAAATCCTTGGCTTACGGGATCGGGTGCAGCCGTCATGATGATGGGAATAGCTTGCGGCGTCCTTCTAAGGGAGGATAGCACCGTGCCGCCACCGGTCGCGACGATCACATCGACCTGAAGCAACAGTTCAGGAAGGTTGGAAAGGAAATCTGTGCCGCGCGCTTCGGTCACAAAATCGCGCCCGAAGACGTAGCCTAGCTCGGCCATTCCGCGCAGAAACGCACGCACTGTACGGTTGCGAGGTAGCGGACCCGTCATCTCCTCGGTTGGTCCACCGATGCTGACGATACCGACACGCGTCGGCCTGCGAGCAGTCTGGCTTCGAACCGGTATCGGCCACGTCAAGACCGCAACGCCGACCGAGCTGATAAAATTTCGACGGTCCATGATTGCCTTGGCTCCGCTGATATCACCGCCTGATTTTTCGCAACTGCAAACAATGGATACTGGATAGCATGCTGTTGCAGACACGCAAACGGCCGCTACTGGCACGAAACCGACATGCCGATGCAGTCGCGACATGTCCGTTGTTGGGGGATGAACCGACATGGTCGGATGCGTCGCTTGGCCTAGTCAAACCATCGGTCTGACCGATAAGATGCCGCTCAGTGACGATCGGGGCGGGACATGCGGCGGCGCGAGCTTCTTGGTATTCTAGGTGGCGCGGCGGCTGTACCTCTTGTCGCGCGCGCCCAAAAGGACTTGCCTGTTGTCGCCGTGCTCGTGCCGGGACCCGCGAAAAACGCCGAGAATCGAATAGTGGCCATCCGCCAAGGTATGCGGGAAGCAGGCCTCACCGAGGGCATCAACTTCACCTTTGCTTCGCGCTATGCCGACGGTGTCTTCGATCGATTGCCTGCGCTTGCCCTTGAACTCGCTGCTCTCAAGCCACGCCTCATCATCGCTTCGGCCGCCGCGGCGCCGATCGCGCACAAAGTCCTGCCCGAGCTGCCGTTGATCTTCACCTCCTATGCTGCGGACCCGGTCAAGGCCGGCTTTGCCGAGAGCTACGTGCATCCGGGCGGCCACGCGACCGGAAACGTCATGAACGCGGTCGGCGGCGAGGAAGCGCTCACCCAAAAGCGCATGAACCTGTTCAGGGAATTGGTGCCCGACCTGAAGCGCATCGGGTTCGTCGGCTCGGCGTCGATTTTGGCAACCACCGAACTCACCGCGTTGCAGAGCGTGTCCGGCCAATTCGGCTTCGAGATCGTACGCCATCCATTGGGCGGTCTCGACGACATCGAGGGCGCCGTGGCGGCGAGCGTCCGTGATGGCGTTGGCGCGATTTACGTCTCCGGCGAGCCGCTCCTATACAACAATATGGCTCGCGTCTTGCCATTGGCGATGGCGCCGGGAAAACCGACGGTCGGCACCTATCCAGAGTGGGGCCGCGCGGGTCTTCTGATGTCCTATTCGGCCGATTTGATCGATGACTTCCGCCGCGCCGGCATCTATGCCGCCAAGATTCTCGGGGGCGAAAAGCCGGCGGACCTGCCGATTGAACAGGCCAGCAAATTCGTGCTCGTGCTCAACCTCAAGACAGCGAAATCCTTGGGGATCGCGGCACCTGACCGCCTGCTGACGGTAGCCGACGAGGTTATCGAATGAAGGACGTGATGTCCGAGTCTGGCACGAAACCGACGTTGCGGGCTGTCCATGCAATGTCCGCTTTTGGGTGAGGAAGAGAAAACATCTGCTCGGCGCGAGTATTTCCGACTTTGACCCAGAGCGGACGCAGTCACTTCGCGTCATGCGCTTCGAGCGCGTCCATGACCCCGATGATTCGCTGCTGCATGGCCTTCCAATCGGCTGCGTCTGCCGGTCGATGACGGAAGTAGAAATGTCGTCCTCTATTGATAAAGCGGTGCTGACAAGATTTCGGAAAGACCTCGGATGGCACGCCGCAGCCGATCACCGTGGTATTGATGCCATGACCATCATCATACGCGAGATCGCGATACACGCCACAGTACCCAACTGGCGAGCAAGCGAGATCCTATTTTGTAACGTAATGTATCGACCTGCCGGGCCGACATGGAAAATTTTAAACGGCCACACGCGGAAATTCGCGAGACACATCGTGATGGTTCACTTTGGATGCATGCCTCGGATGGAGGAAGCAAGCGATGAAGGTCCCGCTGGTCCTGCTTGCCTTCGGTTTGTCAGTCGGGTCGGCGAATGCCGCGCCGCGCAAGCCGGTTGCGGAACCAAGCAATCCCAAGGTTCAAGACAATTACAAATGTTCGACCACGACCTGGCCGGTCCATTCGGCTGCCCAGTGCTACAAACCTGAGCACAGCTACACCGAGTGCGTGAAGATGTGGACAGACAGGGGCTGGCGCGCCGCCGATGTCTGGTGGGGTTGCAGCAATCAGGGATTCAAGAATTGATACAAACGCCAGAGGCCGCCTCAGTTGGGGGCCTCTTTCGCGTCATGTCGGCTTTTGGCACTTAGCGGACTCTGTCGACCCCGGACGCGAGGTCTGCTTCCGGCACTAAAGCGAACATTGCTTCGCCAAATTCGTTGCCGGCGAAAATGGGAGCGTTGCTGCCGCGACACGACGGGCAACACACTTCGGCTATTCATAAATCGCGAACGATGTCCAGCCCTCGCCGCGAAAATATTCCTCTTTACGAAAATCGGAACACAGGCGTATTACTTTGCCATCCCGCCCGCATGAGGGGCGTTTCGCGATCGTCACAATTCGTGGTGCGGGCTGCGATGGACGCATTTCGCCGCAAGACGTGCGGTACGATGCGTACGGTCAAGCCGCGTGGTCCTGTCCCCCCGACGCTGGGGTCAAGCTTGCCGAGATGATCGGCAGGCGATGGTGGCTAAAAAGCCCGGTACACCAGGGAGAGCGCGGAGTAAGCCGTAAAACCATGGCGCAGGGAGTGCCGGAGTGATTTCGGCGTACCTGTGTTGGCCTGCGTGCGTCTTTTTCGTTTGCACGCGTGGCAGTGGGTGCGGCGTGCACCCGGCATTCCCTGCTCCCTCTGCTTTCGAGGGACGACGATTTCGCAAAAGCTCGGGCACCTCATGCCGCGGCAGCGCGCAATCGTGCGCTGCATACTGGTGGGACCCTCTGGCGTGGGAGGTGTCTCCAGCCTCCGCCACACATTGAGATCGCCCGCCAAGGGTAAAACCTGCGTCGATGGTCGTCCAGCTCCGGCCGCAATGCGGCATTTCCAACATGGCCCGGCGATCAATTATAAAGTAGTATCAGCAGATTACTTGATCGTTGGCCGTTTCGGCGCGATGCTGTTCGATGGGCGTTCGCTGTTAGCTCCGAGTTCGATTTGAGATGACCAAGCCAATTGCCGGTCCGGACGTGGAATTTGTCGACGCGTGGCTCCGTCAGCTCGGTCTCGGGACCTATGTGCGGACGTTCCTCGACAACCACATCGACGCCAGCGTGCTGCCGCATCTGACCGGCGCGGATCTGGCGGAACTCGGCATCAGCTCGGTCGGTCATCGCCGGCGCTTGCTTGACGCGATCGGCAGGCTCGCCGCCGCTGAGAACCGTTCGATCGAGTCCGGCAAGCCCGCGCCGGCGCCTTCCGCCGGCCATCCGCCGATCTTCGAGCGCCGCCAGGTCACGACGCTGTTCTGCGAGCTGGTGGAATACAATGACCTCGCGTCGCACTTCGACCCGGAACTGGTCCACGACATCGTCGGCTCTTATGTGAATGCCTGTGGCGGCGTGATCGACCGCTTCGGCGGACATGTCCTGCGCCTTTACGGCGGCGGCGTGCTGGCGACATTCGGCTATCCGCGTGCGCGCGAGGATGACGCGGCGCGCGCGGTCGCCACCGGACTGGCGCTCGTCAAGGCGATCGCGGCGCTGCGGACGCCAGGCGAGCACGGCCTCCAGGTCCGGATCGGCATTGCAACCGGATTGATCGTCGCCGGCGATCTGATCGGCAATGCCGCCTCCGAGCAGGACTCACTGGTGGGCGAGGCGCCCAACCTCGCGGCGCGCCTGCAGGGCGAAGCGCTGCCGGGCCAGGTGCTGATCGGCGAGGCGACTGCCGGGATCGTCGGCGCCCGGTTTCACTGCGAGGAGCTGGGCACACGCTCGCTCAAAGGTTTTGCGGAACCCGTCGCGGTGTTTCGCGTGCTCGGCGAACGCAGGGGCGCAAGCCGGTTCGCGGCCGACCATCGCTCGAACGTCTTGCCGATGGTCAGCCGTGAAAGCGAGATCACGCGGCTGGTCGATCGCGCCACCGCTGCCCAGGCAGGCCAGGGGCAGATCGTCGTCATCACCGGCGATGCCGGGGTGGGCAAGTCGCGCCTGATCGAGGAGATGTATCGCCGGCTCGAGATCAACGCCGCGCAGCGGCTGATCCTGCAGTGCTCGCCGATCCACACCAATCAGCCGTTTCACCCTGTCGCGCACTACCTCGCCTACGCGACCGACGTCTCCGCGCCGGACGGCGGCCAGGTCGAGAAGCTCGACGCGCTCTTGCGACGCATCGGCCAGTCGACCTCCGAACGGCTGGCGCTGATCGCCGAAATGCTGCGCCACGAGCACGTCGATCGCAAACTGCTGGAGCGGCTCGCGCCGGCCGAAATCCGCTCGCGGACGGTGGAGGCGCTGCTCGACATCATCGAGGCGATCAGCCGGGAAAGCCCGGTCATCGTCATCGAGGACGTGCACTGGATCGACCCGTCCACGTCCGAACTGATGACGCGATTGGCGCGCCTGATCCGCGAATTGCCGGTGCTGCTGGTTGCCACCATGCGTCCGGGCGAGACGCCGCGCTGGGCCGAAGAACGCGACGCCAATTTGCTGAATCTGACGCGCCTGCAGCCCCAGGAGATCCGCCGGCTGGTGAACGCGATCGCCGCCGACCGGAAAATGCCGACCGGGGTCGTCGACGCCATCGTCGCGCGCTCGGACGGCATTCCGATCTTCGCCGAGGAGTTGGCGCGCGGCTATCAGGCGATCGAGACTGTCGCTCCCGGAAGCGCGGACGCGCATGCGATCCCGGCCACCTTGAATGAAACCTTGCTGGCGAGACTGGACCTGCTGGAATACGGCCGCGAAACCGCGCAGTTCGCCTCCGCGATCGGCCGCGACGTCCCGATCGACCTTTTGATCGCGGTCTCGCCGTTCGGCGGCGCCGAGATGGCCGCCAGCATCGAACGTCTTGTCGAAACCGGTATCTTCGTCAAGCGGCACAGCCCGTTCGGCGAAGCGATCGAATTTCGTCACTCGCTGTTGCGCGACGCCGCCTACCATTTGTTGCTGCGACGCGATCGCTTGCGGGTTCACCAGCTGATCGCTGACACGATCGAGGCCCGCTTCCCCGCCATGTCAGATCAGATGCCGCACGTGCTGGCGCATCAACTCACCGAGGCCGGCGACGATGCGCGCGCCATCGCCTGGTGGCAGCGCGCAGGGAGGGATGCCGCGCGGCGCTCCGCCGCGGTCGAGGCGGTCGCGCATTTTTCGACCGCGATCGATCTGGCCTTGAGGCTGCCGCCGGGCAGCGATCGCGATCTTCGCGAGTTCGAACTGCGGCTGGAGATTCTCGGGCCGCTGATCGCCGCGCGCGGTTATGGCGCCACTGAGGTCGAGCGCGAGATCAACTCCGCCGTCGAGCTGTCGACCCGGCTCGGCACCACCGACCGGATCGTGGCGGCGCTGTTTCACAAATGGATGGGCCGGTTCAACGAGACCGAAGCGCGCCTGCAGGTGGCCCGGCAGATCGCCGAGGTGGCGGCGCAGGGGAGCACCTTCGACAAGCTGATGTCGCACCGCTGCATGGGTACGACCTTGCTGTTCCGGGGCGAATTCAAGGAGGCGATTTTCGAGTTCGAGCAGTTCCTGGAGATGTACGTTCCCGAACTGCACAGCGAGGCCCTCGACAAGATCGGCGCGACGCTGCACGACGTCGCGGTCAAGGTTGGGCTGGCCGAGGCATGGACGCTGCTTGGCGATAGTGAGTTCGGCCCGGTCTGGCGCAAGATCGCGCTGGAAGACGCCCAGGCGGGCGGCCATTTCCAGACGCTTTGCCTTACGACGGCGTTCGCCGGCGGTCTGCTGGCCGCGTTCACCGAGGACATCGATGATCTCGCGTTCCACGCCTCGCGGCTGCGCAGCCTGACGCTGCAGCACGACCTGCCGTTCTGGCGGCCGCATGCCGATCTGCTCGCCGGCGTCGCCGCCATCCACCGCGGCGCGATCGACAAGGGATTTCGTCAGGCCAAGGGCGGCATCCAGCGGCTGATGACCGCGCATGAACCGTCGCTGACGGCGTGGTGCGTCGTGTTCGTCGGCGGTTGCCTGAAGGCGCATCGGATCGAGGAGGGCCTCGCCAACTTCGCCGCGATTGCCGCCGAAGTCGAGAACGGCGAGCGCTGGATCGCGGCCGAATTTCATCGCCTGCGCGGGCTGCTGCGCCTGCAGGCCGGCGATGGACAAGGCGGATTGAGCGATCTCACCGAGGCGCGCCGGATCGCCACGCAGCAGGGCTCGGCCCTGCTCAAGTCGCGCGCCGACACCGATCTCGAGGTTCATTCCAAGGCGACGCTCGACCGGATCGGTTGAGAAACAATTGTGAATTTTCGCGAGGAGAACGCCATGCCCAGGACAAAGCTGCCGGTCCCCGATGTCGCCGAGGCCGGTCCCGGCCTGTGGTCTAACGCTATCCGTGCCGGCGATACGCTGTACATCTCCGGCCAGGTAGCCCGTCCCTTCGAGGGCGGCACCGGAATGGTCGGCGGCAACGAGTATGAGCAGGCCAAACAGATATTTTCGCGCATCGAGCGCATCATCAAGGCGGCCGGCGGAACGATGGACAATCTGGTGAAGATGACGATCTACGTCGTCAACATCAAAAACAACAAAGACGTCTGGCGCGCGCGCCGCGAATTCTTCACCGGGGATTTTCCCGCCTCCACCCTTGTCGAAGTGCGATCGCTGGCGGGGGCGGAGGTGCTGGTGGAGATCGAAGCCGTCGCTTATCTGGGCAGAAACTAAAATCCGCGTGATTGGCTTGTCACGAATCCTGTGGGCCGCCGATCCCGCGTGGCGGGAACGCAGCCAATCCGGCTGCGACAAAGGCCAGCAGCGCCGCGAACTGGAAGGTCTTCTGAAAACCTTCGAGGAAGCCATATGTCGCGTTCAGGATGCCGAACACAAGAAAGATGACCGACGCTGCGGTCACGGTGCCGAGCGTTCGCGTCAGCAACACGAGGCTGCCGGCCACGCCGCGATCCCGAAGGGGAAGTGTTGCCGTCACGATATCCGAATAGGCCAGTTGAAAGAGGCCGAGCCCCACGCCCTGCACGACAAGCGCGGCGATCCGCAGGATCGTCGCCGTCTGCTCCGTCCATGTGCTGATCAGCAGCAGTCCGACAGCATTGGCCGCGGCGCCTGCGATCGCCAACCGCCGTGCGGAGACATGCCGCCCCGTGAGCCGGCCGCCAATCGGGGCGGCCAGCGCAGCCCCTGCCGCGGCCGTCGCCAGGATGGCGCCGCTTTCGGTCAGGCTGTAGGCCGGCACGCGCGCCAGGAAATAAGCCGTCAGCAGCCAGACCGAAAAGGCCGCGAGATTGAGCAGCACGCTAACGAGATTGAGCAGCGCAAATCCCGGTCCCTTGAGAATTTCGACGGCGATGATCGGACGCGCCGCGCGCTTCTCGCGGAAAACGAAGGCCGTAAAGGCCAGCGCCGACAGCACGGCAAATCCGATTGCGGAAGTCTCGCGCAGGCGGTTGATCGCCAGCAGCATCGTGACGAGGCCCAGCACCAGCGCGATGCCGCCGGGGACGTCGAAGCGATCGGCGGCCTCTCGCCGCGGCGGTGCCTGCGTGCCGCGAAACAACAACAGCGCCGCGAGCGCGATCGGGACGCGGAACCAGAACACCGCCGGCCAATCCCAGGCCGCCGTCAGGGCGCCGCCAAGCAGCGGCCCGAGCATCAAGCCGACCGAGAGCATCATGGTGTAGATGCCGAGCGCGTGACTGCGCCGCGCTTCGCCGGTGAGCGAGATCACCAGCGCAGCGCCGCAGCTCAGCACGAGTGCGGCGCCAATGCCCTGCAGGCAGCGAAACAGCAGCATCGCGCCGAAGCTCGGCGACCAGCCGACAAGCAGCAGCGCCACCGTGCTCCAGACGAGACCGATGCGGAAAACCAGGGCATGACCGACCGTGTCGCCAATGCGTCCCAGCGCCAGCAGCAGGCTCGCATAGGTCAGCACGTAGCAGATGACGACCCATTGGATGTCGGCGATCGCAAGGCCAAATCCCCTTGTGATGGCGGGGAAGGCGATATTCACCGATGTATCGAGCTGCGTCGCGGCAGTGCCGAGCCCGATCATGGCGACCTGCCAGGCCCTGGCATGAAGCAGGCTCGCCGGGATGCGGGGAGGATCGCTTTTGGAATCCGAAGTCACGCTGAAATTGTGATGCTTCGAGCTGATCCCGGCAATCGATATTTCGAGGGCTGCCGACGCGGTTGAACCACGCGACTCCAGATCGCGACAAACCGCAGGATCCGGGAGCGCGGATGAACCGTCGGAATTTCATTGCGGGATCGATGTCGGCGGGCCTGCTGGCCGGTTCGGCGATCGGGCCCGCGACGGCGCAGCCAGACGTTCCCGTGATCGGATTGCTGGATGGCGCGTGCGGCTACCGCCTTCTTGACGCGATCAGCCGTGGCCTCGAGCAACAGGGCTTTGTTCAGGGCAGGCACTACAGGTTCGAATATAGCCGATGGATCGGCGCCGAATTCGAGGTCGAGCAGATCGCAAGGCACGCTGCCGAATTCGTCAGCCGGCAGGTCGCGCTGATTTTTGCGTTCTCCAGCAAGGCCGCGCTGGCAGCCAAAGCCGTCACCGACACCACGCCGATTGTTTTTCTGGCCGACGACCTCTTGCCGATCGGCCTTGTCGACAATCCGGCCCGGCCCGGCGGCAATCTGACGGGAGTCGCTTGTCCCGTGTCAGGCCTGACAAAGAAGAGAATTGAAATCGTCCGGGATCTGGTCCCGGTGGCCATTCGCGCCGTTCTGGTGACGGATCCGAGCAATGCGCCCGTGCACGATGTTGAAATCCGCGAGGCGCAGGCAGCCGCCGGCGCGCGCGGGCTTGAGCTGTCGATCGTCGATTGGACGGGAGAGCGCAGCATCGATGCCGACATTGCCGCGCTCGCGAACGACGGCAGGACAGGGTTGATCTTTGGCACCGGCGTACCGTTCCTGGTCAGGTACGCAATCCTGAGCTACCTTGCCGCGCGCGAAAAATTTCCGGCGATACACGCCTACCGCGCGGCCGTCGAGGATGGCGGTCTGATAAGTCTCGGCATGCGCCGGTCGGATGGCGCTTACCAAATGGGCCTCTCCGCCGCACGCATCCTGAAAGGCGATATGCCGGCCGACCTGCCTGTCCGGCAGGTCGCCCGCTCTGAGTTCGTGATCAATCCCGGAGTTGCCCGATCGCTCGGGCTTCAAATTTCCCCGGCGCTTCTCGCCTGCGCCGACGAGGTCATCGAATGAAGGCTATTTCCGCAAACCGGTCGTGTCGGTCGATCTGAGCGCCGGGGCGAATCGTTCGGCAAAGGTCGCGGGCCGGGCATCGCGCGCCGCGGCAAGCGAAGCGGAAATCAGCGAGTAGAAACCTACCGCAGCGACTGCGATCAAAACGGAACCGAAAATCAGATTGCGCATGTCACCCTCCTGGGTGCTTGACTGACCTCACAGGTAGGCAGGGTCATGTTTCAGCGCCACTTCGTGGCCTTGCCGAAGTGTTTCGTTCACGGGACAGTGTTGGGCCGTGAACGCTTCGCGAGCGGTGCTGAAAGCGACGACTTGAGGCGTTCCTCAGTGTCTCCCGGCCATGTGGTCGAGATAGGCGATGATCTGGTCGATCTCTGCGTCGCTCAACTGCTCCGCCGCAAAGCCGGGCATTTGCATCGCGGGCCAGTTGCGAACCGACCGGGGATCGCGAATCAGGGCGTGCAATCCGTCCCGCGTCATGTACCGGGTCGGATTCATCGGCTTGTTCAAGTCCGGTCCCATGGTGCCCGCGCCGGCGCCGTTCAGCGTATGACAGGGCAGGCATTGCGTCTTGTAGAGCGCAAGGCCGGCGCGAGCCGGATCGGCCGCTGCCAAGGCCGGATCGACGTCGAGCGCGGGCCAGCGTTCCAGCGGCGAGGATTGGCTCGCCAGCCGCTTCAACTGGTACGGCCATTGCTCGCTGCGGATCGTCGCCACCGATGCTCCGGTCCAGACGATATAGAACGGCCCCGCGCTCTCGGCCTTGCCGGGAAGCATCGGCCAGCGCGGATCGTCAGGCTCGATGGCGAGCCAGGCGACCGCTTTTGCCGGGTCGGTGTTGGTGAGGAGAGCCAGCGGCAGTTGCGCGGCAAACCCGTCGAGCGCGACCAACTCGATCACGGCATTCGCGGGAGGATAGTCGGCCAGCAGCGCAGCCACGGGCACCGCGCGATAGGTCATGGCCTTGCCGTAGGCGATGTCGTTCGCAACGGTCACCTGAGCGACGTCCGGCCGGCGCAGCAACTCGTCCCGCCCGAAGTGCCGGGTCCGGCCGCCGATGACGATATCGAGCACCGGGTCCGCCGAGGCGCTGCTCGGCATCGCGAACAGGCAAGGCAGGACGATTGCGAAAATAACGCCGATCCAGTTCTTCATGGTGGAGGCACTCATGGTGCGTATCGATTGTTTTCGCGTCGGAAATCAGGCCAGGAAATCGCTCCTGTTCACCCGGCTTAGCGAAGTCTCCAGCCGCGCGCTATCGCGCCTGATCTCCTCCACCGTTTCGAAGGTGAAGCGGATGTGCTCCGCGGCGGCGGCTTCGGCCTCTTTTGCCTTGCCGGCGATCACGGCCTCCGCCAACGCAAGATGCTGCTGAAGCAGTTGATCGCGCACACCCTCGCGCTGGTACAGTTGACCACGATTGTAGAAGATATCGTTGCGCAGGAGATCGCCGAGCGCACGCATCACATGCAGCACGATCACGTTGTGGCTCGCCTCGTAAATCAGCAGATGAAGCTCGACATCGGCGGTGGCCTCCTGTGTGGGGTCCTCCAGCCTGTGGGCCTTTTTCATCCGCTCGGCGCATTGCTGGATCGCCTGCCGGTCGACGTCAGTGGCGCGCATCGCGGCAAATCGCGCCGCGTGCGTCTCCTGAATGCGCCGGAATTCGAAATAGTCCGCGGTCACGCGCGGCTTGTCCTGCATCAATGTCGCGAGAGGCCGAAACAGCGGCGACAGGAATTGCGCGACGTGGGTTCCTGAGCGGCTGCTCACCAGCAGGCCGCGCTTCTCGAGCATCGCCAGGGCCTCGCGAAGCGACGGCCGCGAGACTTCGAGCCTCTCAGCCAGTTCGCGCTCGGGGGCGAGCTTTTCACCGGGCCGCAATACGCCTTCCAGGATCAACTTCTCGATGTGCTCGGCCATTGCCGCCGAGATTTTCGGCGTGCGCACCACGCTGCTCAAGGCATCACCTGTCTGTCTCGTGGATCGAGCGAATCCGGGACCGACTATGAGCCATTCGCAGTTTTGGTCAAGGATTTGTGCGTCGCCGCAACGATGGTATCAATGAATTACCAATTGACACTGTGGTAAAATAAATTTACCAACGGTCTGAGCTCCAGCCGTTTTGGAAAGGAGCAGCGGCATGAACCCGGTTCGTCGAGAAAGGGAGGAAGCCGTGGCGATCGACCGCTGCCACAACGTGGCCGACTTCCGCGCGCTGGCGAAGAAGCGGCTGCCGGCCCCCGTGTTTCACTATATCGACGGCGCGGCCGACGACGAGGCGACCTGCCGCAGGAACACGCTGGCCTACGAGCAGTGCGATCTCGTGCCCAATGTCCTCAACGGCGTCGAAACGGTCGACATGACGACGACGGTCATGGGCCAGACATTGCGTATGCCGCTGTTCTGCGCGCCTACTGCGCTGCAGCGGATTTTTCATCACGACGGTGAACTGGCCGTTGCCAGGGCCGCCGAGAAATTCGGCACCATGTTCGGCGTCTCGTCGCTAGGAACGGTCGGCGTGGAGGAGATCGCGTCCGCGGTCAAGACGCCAAAACTGTTCCAGCTCTACTTCCACAAGGATCGAGGCCTGACGAACGCCATGATCGAGCGTTGCATCGCCGCGGATTTCGATGTGCTGGCGTTGACGGTCGACACCATCACAGGCGGCAACCGGGAGCGCGACCTGCGAACCGGCTTTACCTCGCCATTCCGGCTTACCTTGAAGAGTCTCGCGAGCTTCGCGCTGCATCCGCGATGGGCGTTTTCCTATTTCACGCACGAGAAGTTTTCGCTGCCGCAGCTCGCAGGCCATCTGAAGGAGGGCTCCAACGTCGCCATTTCGGTCGGCGACTATTTCAGCAGGATGCTCGATCAGTCCATGAGCTGGAAGGATGCCGAACTCGTTCGCAAGAAGTGGGGCAAGCATTTCTGCCTCAAGGGAATCATGAGTGTCGCGGACGCCAGACGCGCCGTGGACATCGGTGCGAGCGGCATCATGGTGTCCAATCATGGCGGCCGCCAGCTGGACGGGTCGCGAAGTCCCTTCGACCAGCTCGCGGAAATCGTCGATGCCGTCGGCGACCGGATCGACGTGATCTGCGACGGCGGCATCAGGCGCGGCACGCACGTCCTGAAAGCGCTCTCGGTCGGCGCCAAGGCTTGCTCCGGCGGCCGGTTTTATCTCTACGCGCTGGCCGCCGCGGGGCAGGCCGGCGTCGAAAAAGCGTTGCAAAATCTTCATTCGGAGATCGAACGCGACATGAAGCTCATGGGCTGCAGGAGCCTCGACATGCTCTCTCGCGAGAACCTGCGGTTCAGGTGAACATGCTGCGAGCTCGTCTCGCGGCGGAAATTTCAGTGAGGTTGGAAGGTCAATTCCCTTTTCCCGGAGGTGACCATGACTCCAGATCGATCCGGCCGCAGCGGCGGCGCTGTCAAGAGACGCGAATTTATCGCACTGCTTGGTGCTGCTGCGGCGTGGCCGCCGGCGGCGCTTGCGCAGCATTCCGAGGGGATGCGGCACATCGGCGTTTTGAGCTCACTCGCCGAGAGCGATGCCGAGGGCCAGGCCTGGGACGCCGCCTTCCGCAAACGGCTCGTCGAGCTCGGATGGGTCGACGGTCGCAACATTCGTATCGATTATCGCTGGGGCGCCGGAAGCGTGGACCCCTGCGCCTGTTCGCAAAGGAACTGGTCGAGCTGAGCCCGGACGCGCTCGTCACCGTCAGCACGCCGGCGACGGCGGCGTTGCAGGCCGAGACCCGCACGATTCCGATCGTATTCGCGTGGGTGTCCGATCCGGTCGGCAGTCGATTTGTCTCGAGCCTGGCGCATCCAGGCGGCAACGTCACCGGCTTCCTCAATATCGAAGCCTCGGTGGTCGGAAAGTGGCTCTCATTGATGTCTGAGATCGCGCCCCGGGTGTCCCGCATCGCCTTCATGTTCAATCCACAGACGGCGCCCTATGCGCTGTACTATCTGGATACGTTCCGTTCGGCCGCGTCGGCGCTCGCAATAGAGGCAATCGACGCCCCCGTTCACGGCACCGAGGACATTGAAGCCGTCATGGCCAAGCTCGGTCGCGAAGCCGGCGCCGGCCTTTTCGTCATGTCGGACACCTCGATGGTGGTTTATCGCAAGACGATTTATTCGCTTGCCGAGCGTTATCGCGTGCCCACGATCTATCCGTATCGTGTCTTTGCCGCCGAGGGCGGCTTGATGTCCTACGGCGTCGATGTCGCCGATCTGCTTTCGGGCGCGGCTTCCTATGTCGACCGCATCCTTCGCGGGGAAAAGCCGAACGAGCTTCCGGTCCAGCAGCCGACCAGATTCGAGCTGGTCGTCAACGCAAGGACGGCGAAGGCGCTCGGCCTCACGATTCCGACGTCGATGGTCGTCGCTGCCGGCGAGGTGATCGAATAGAGGCTGCGTTGCTGCGATGCGCTTGGCCCGCGTCCGGCAGGTGGGCAGGTTGCGTCTGCCGGAGCCGCCGACCAATTCACCGATCCCTGGGGGATATGTCCGATGTTGCGGTGCGCTCACGCTGGCAGTCACTTCGGTTTCGCCGCATGATGGGCAGACCACGCCAAGGACGGGAGCGCGACATGTCTGATGCAGGGATCGGCTGGATTGCGGCAATCATAGTTGGGGGTCTCGCGGGTTGGCTCGCAGAAATGTTCATGAAGTCCGGCACGGGAATCCTCATGAACATCATCCTGGGCATCGTGGGGGCGGCGTTGGCAAACTGGCTGCTCGGGCTGTTCGGTATCGCGTTTGGCGGCTGGATCGGCTATTTGATCACCGGTTTCATCGGCGCATGCATCATTATCTTTCTTTGGCGCGCTGTGCGGGGCCGCACGGCCTAGCTTGGGCCGGTACTGATCACGCGACCCGGCAACGCACTTCGGCCTTACCGAATCTCGCAATGCCCAGCGCCCGTCGGCGACGCGCAACTGTGCCCAGAAACAAGAGCTCGAAATGGTCGACCTGAATGCAGGGTCTACCGCATCTCGCCCTGGTCGCGGATCGCGCCGAGGTGCTCGTTGATGCGGAATGCGATCAGGACGAATTCCGCGATGACCCGCGAGAACATGATTCCGGCGACGACGCCGACGATGCTCGCGACCACGATGATGAATCCGCCGAATGGATTGATCGCCATCGCGGTCAGGCCCGTGAAAATGCCGGACAGGCCCATCAGCACCACGAAGCCGATCATCACGCCGAAAAACGGCTTGATCAGCGTCGGCGTGATGAACCGGTCCCAGCGGAACAGGTCGCGATATTCAAACATCACCGTTCCCTCCAGGCCCGGTGGCGCGATCGCGCCGCGACAAAACCGGCGCGACCTCGTTTATTTCCAGCATCGTGAAAACAAGGCATCACCTTCCCCCAGCGAATCGGTCTCAAGTTTCGTCCAAATCCGTTCCTCCGCACAGGGCCACGATGAAGTATCGGAAGCCATGCAGGCGGACGGGTTGAGATTGCCGCAAAGTGCGGCCACAATCTGACCTTCCCAGCCGCAATCCCCTGACAGAATGACCCTCACTTTCGAAGATTTTCCGGTCGGTCGCCTCGGCACCTTCGGCCCGCGTCACGTCTCGCGCGAAGAGATTTTGGAGTTTGCCGGCGAGTACGACCCGCAGCCGATGCATCTCGACGAGGAGGCCGCGGCCAAGACCATGCTCAAGGGGCTGTCGGGCTCGGGCTGGCATCTTTGCGCGGTCATGATGCGGATGATGTTCGACGGCTTCATCGGCCGCGCTGCTTCGCTCGGCTCGCCCGGCGTCAATGAGTTGAAATGGGTGGCGCCGCTGCGGCCCGGCGACGACGTCACGCTCGATGTCGACGTAACCGAGGCGCGGGTGTCGCGCAGCCGTCCGGAGACGGGCATCGTGACCTTCAAGGGCGTGGCGCGCAACGCGGCGGGCGAGGTGTTATGCGAGATGGTCTCGCCGATCATCATCAGCCGCCGGGAGAGCATGCGCTGATGTGGTTCTTCGAGGACATCCATGTCGGCCGGCGGCGCGAGGTCGGCTCCTTCACCTTCGCCGCCGACGAGATCAAGCGCTTTGCTCGGAAATACGATCCGCAGCGCTTTCATCTGTCCGAGGAGGAAGGCCGCAACTCGCTGTTCGGCGGGCTCGCCGCCTCGGGCTGGCATGTCGCCTCCGTCTGCATGAAGCTGATGGTCACGAGCAGTCAGCAACTCACGCGTGAAGCCGTCGCGCGCGGCGAGACCGTTGCCGCAAGCGGACCGTCGCCGGGCTTTCGCGATCTGCGATGGATCAAGCCTGTGATGGCTGGCGATACCATCACCTTCGTCAGCGAGGTCGAGAGCAAGCGGACGTCGAACTCGCGTCCCGAATGGGGCATCGTCCAGGTCCGCAACACCGGCACCAATCAGCGCGGCGAGGTGGTGTTCTCGTTCCTCGGTGGCGGCTTCGTGCCGCGGCGGAACGCCGGCGCGCCGAAGTAACCCAATAGCAAGGTTACCGCATTGTTGCGCCCTTGCATCGCCCGCGAAGAATCGGCGGAACGAATCGTTTGCTAACGCATTTTGAACTTGTGCTGAGGATAGTGAGCCCGCAAATTTCGGCGGGGGACGGTGATGGCGGATCGCAGCGGGCTGAAACTGGTGGGTTTGATCTTTGCAACCGTGACGCTCGCGGTGATGCTGACGGCTGTCATGGTGGTGAGGGGCTATGCCGAGGGCTCCTGGCGGCTCGAAGTCGCCTCGATCGACCGCGGTTAAGTCAGCTTTCGCTAACCATGGCCGCAACCGATGCGGCCTCTTCAGCGCAGATAGACCAGCGCCATCGCGGCGACCGCGAGGAACAGCAATCCGACGAAGCGGATCATGATGGTCCCGACCCGGTGCGGCGAGGCCCGCAGCGGAATCGGATCTGGCGTGTTGGGCCGGATGCTTTCCATGGATGTATCCCCATGTGCGCCGGAAACTGGCGCCTGACCTTGGTCGCTTGCGGGGATCGACACGTTCAAGCTCATCGCGGGCTTTTTCTGTTCACTGACCTCGAATCGAAACCGCCGCGCTCCGGGCGAGCGGAGGCGGCGGCTCGCATCTTGAGACCCGTCAGCCGTTGCGCAGCCCGTCGGCGGCGCGCTTCCACTGCTGTACGTTGTCGGCGATCATCCGCGTCGACTTCATCGCGGCCTGGCTCAGCTGCGCGTAGCCGGAAATCTCGCGCTGGACGCGCTGGCCTTCGGCATGCAGCATCTCGCGCAGCGCCTCGAGCTCCGAGATCAGCTTGTCGATTTCCGACACCGAGGTGCCGGCGACGCGGTGGATCAGCGAGTTCACATTGTTCACCGTAGCTTCGGAGCCTGGATCGAGCGTCGCCTCCGGCGCGCTGACTGCGACCGGACGGCGCAGATACGCGATGTCGTTGCGGACGAACTCGCGGATGCCTTCCTCGACCTCCGAGACCGCGGCGAGATTGGCGTCTTCGCCTTCAACCTGTTCGATGTCCTCAGAACGAATGGCGTTATTCATCGGCCTTCCCCTTTTCGCGTTGAGCGAGTGTCCCCCGCACGACGAATTTCCTGATGGAAACAGTGCCATCAGGGGGGCCGATTTTGACCTCATCGCGGCCAAGTTGCGGCATCAAAGGTGCATTCAACCGGCTTCGCCGTGGCGAATCCAGCGCATGATCCGGAAAAGTGGGCACCGGTTTTCCGATGAGATCATGCGCAAACTCAAGGCTCATTCACCAGCTTTTCTTGAAACCGGCGCTGATGCTCTTGCTGGTGGTGCCGGCCGGCGTCTCGCTGACCGAGCCGGAAATGGTGACGCCGTCCAGCACCTTCTGCTCCGCGCCGAACTTGCGCAGCCATTTGTCGTCGGTCGAGGACAGGGTCTGGCCGGCGCTGACGCTGGTGCCGGTGTCGCCGATCGAGACTTTTGCCGATTGGTCGGTCTCGTAGGTTCGCTGCGGGCGCTGGATGAGGCCCGGTACCGGCACCATGCCCTGCTGGGTCATGCTGTAGCCGTTCTGCAGGGTCAGCGACGACGCGCCGCTGATCGGCACCTGCTTGCTCAGTGACGTGCCGAGCTTGCTCTGCTCGGAGGACGGATCGACGCGCGCCTCGATTGCGGTCTTGTCCCAGACCGAACCGGCGCCCGGGGCGGTCACCGCCGCCCAGGCCGAGCCGCCCGATTGCGGCAGGTTGCCGCCATTGGCGGTCTTCTCGGCGAGCAATTCCGACATCGTCGTGGGCTCGCGGGTGACGGTCATGTCGGCGCCGACACGGGTATCCCAGAACGGCGCGACCTGCTGCTTGACCGATACCGCGGCGCCGTTCGGCTTGTTGTTGTTCGACCATTTCATGTCGCCGTCGGCGCTGGCGCTCCGCGCCGGCGCCTTCGGACCATAGGTGAGGGTGGCGGGATCGAAGTTGAGCTGGCTCCAGTCGAGCGTATTGGCATCGACCTCGGCGGTGTCGGTGGGTTTTTGCCGGCGACGTCTCCGCGGGCTTGGTCTCGTCGGTTTTCGCGGTGGCCAATTCGTCGGCGGCTTCGTCATCGTCGGTGGTTTGCGCCTGGGCGAAAACCGGATGCGTCGCGGCAAAGGACATGAAGCCGAGCGCAACGCCTGCCGCGAACATCAGCGCGGCGGTTCGATCCCGCAATGAATGAAAAGTCATGACCCAGCCCGTGTCTCAGACAGGCCTAACATGCGGCTGTTTCGGGAGCAAAATTGTGACGTCGGATTCACGTCCGCGTCAGCGCCCTGCGGCACTTTGTGCCACCAGCGCCAGCAGGGCGGCGCTTGAAGCGCCGCCCGCTGGGCGAAGCGATCCCGACGGGGGCTGGAGGGTCGGACCGCTTCAAGTTTGCCGCCGGCCGGTCAGGCCGTCATCCGCGGCAAATGGAGGGGATGGCCCAGCGCCTGCTCGACCAGGTCGAAACTGTCGACGAGGACGCGGATGTTGCTGAGCCTGCCGCCCTTGAACTGGGCGAAATGCGCCACCCGCAGCGAGATCGGCTTGTTGGACTCCAGCGAGGTCAGCGAATAGCGCATCATCGACGAGGCCGAAATCGACGCCGAGCATGATGGTCTCGCGATCGAAGCGGTGGACGCGGACGTTCTCCGCGATCTGCTTCACAACCTCCATGACCGCATCGCGGCCGCGGCGCGCGCCGAGAAACGGAAACATGTCGATCGGTCCATAGATCGCCCAATCGACGTCGTCGTCGAGCGTGGCGGCAAGTTCGTCGAACTGGCGGTCGTTGATCGCACGATGCAGCGCGCGCGAAAAACGCCAGAGACTGTGCTCTGTCATGTCGCTTGATTCCCGGACTGGCTGTGAGAAGCAGCGAAAGTCCCGCAATGGACCAGACCCGGCAACGGACGCCAATTGCGCCCAGCCGGGTTCGCTGCCGATTTATTTGAAGCTTCAAATAATCGAATTCCGCCGGAACGCAATCGGCATTTTTGCATTGCACCATTGCGACGATCCCGTGAATTTACGGGGGTCTGTTATTTGGGGCGTGATCTTTTCGGAAAACCGCTCAACACTTTTCCGGATCATGCCCTAACGCTCGCTGTGCGGCATCCGATCGCGCTCGATCGCGATTTCGTTGTCGCGCAAGGCCATCATCGCAAACAGCAGCGCGCCGCTTATTGCCCCGATCATCGCGCCACCCGGCATGAAGCCGAAGAACACCCGCATGCCGCTAGTGCCTTCAAAATCCGAGGTTTTGAACATCTCCACCCAGGCGAGCCCGGCGCCGATTCCGAGCGCCGCGCCGCCGATGGCGCCCAGAAACAGTCCGAGCAGGGCCAGCAATACGATCTTCATCAGTGCTCAACGCCCCGAACAGCCGCAATTTCCCGTGGTGGGTCGCAGGCCGATGCGGTCAGGTTCAACGCGCGATGACGAATAGTTCGGAAAGGCCCCGCGCTGCGCCGGCTCGAAATTATTCACACCTCGTTCGGCCTGGTGACGGCGATCGCTGCCGCGAGATCGCGCTCCAGCACCTGCTGCACCAGGTCGAAGGTGTCGATGATCTCGCGGATATCCGTGATGCGGCCTTCGCGCAGGGCGTAGAAGGCGGCGAGGTCGAACTGCACGATGCGGTTGTTGAGGCTCTTCTTGAAGAACAGCCGCAGATCCACGGCGACCCTGTCGCCTTCGGCGACGATGGTGCGGACCTCATGGCGCATGTCGTAATAGCGGGTGTGGACCGTCTTCCACATCTCGCGCAGCTCCGCCTTGCCGCGGTGGTGACCCATATGCGGCAGCAGATCCACCGGCGCGTTGCAGAAGAACTCGACATCGTCGCTGCAGCGCGACAGCGCGCCTTCGATGTCCCCCGCGTAGAACGCTGCCAGGAAGTTCAGCACGCGTTGACGATTCAGAACTCTCGACCATTTTCTTCTCCGTCGGTTTCTTGTCGTCCAACTCGTCATTGGGGTTCATTGTGCGCGTTTGGGTTGCGGAAGATCAATCCGCAATATGCGCATGCGGCATCGGCGCATATGGCACCGCGATACCTAATACAATCTTACGGTGTGGTTGCCAAATCAACACGTGGCGCTCCCCCTGCGTGCAGCGCAACCGCGCAGGCCGGGCCCTATCCGCACGGCCATCGCCCCGAAAAATCGTCTTGTCGCGCGCCTCGCGTCGCTTCAAGCGGAACCCCGCTGTCTCCCCGCCGTTATCGATGCGAGATTCATTCCCGGAGATCGCATCATGAAGACCGTAATCGCTCTCGCCGCCATCGCCACGCTGGCGATTGTCTCCTCGCCTGCCGACGCCAAGGGCTGCCTCAAGGGCGCGGCCGTCGGCGGCGTCGCCGGCCATTATGCCGGCCATCACGGCCTGCTTGGCGCTGCCGCCGGCTGTCTCTACGGCCGCCACCGCGCCAATGAGCAGGATCGGCAGTCGCAAACGCAGCCGCAAGGGAATCCCCGCGACGCCAACGGCAAGATCTAGCGCGCGGTTCTGGTTTCCGATTCGAATGTCAAACAACGACCTCGTCATTGCGAGGAGCGACTTTGTCCGCTGTAGCCCGCAGGGCGAAGGCGGAAGCGACGAAGCAATCCAGACCGCATCCGCGGAAACAGTCTGGATTGCTTCGCTTCGCTCGCAATGGCGATGACACACCTCAGCATTCCCGCGACACGATGTGTGCCCGGGTGATGCATAACGCGTGCCCCTCGAAAGACAGAGGGCGCAGGGAATGCCGGGCGCTGGCCGCACCCGCAGGCTTGTGTGCAAAGGGAAGAAACGCACACAAGATAGACAGGTAAGGCCGAAACACGTCCGGCACTCCCTGCGCAATGGGTTTACGGCTTACTCCGTGCTCTCCCCGGTGTGTCGGGCTTTTTAGCCACCGTCGCGAATGGATCATCTCCATTCACTTGACCCCAGCGTCGAGGGGACAGGACCACACGGCTTGACCGTACGCGCTTGCGTCGATCGTCTCGACACTTGCGCGTCCATCGCAGCCCGCACCACAAATCGTGACGATCGCGAAACGCCCCTCATGCGGGCGGGATGCGCGCATTAGAACACACGTTCCGAATTTCGGAAATAGCCTTCGCCTGCGACACAGTAACGCGACGTGCTGAAAAAGACACACCTCGTCATGAGATCGCCGATCCGGTTCCCGCAGGAACGCCGACACGCGCGCCACGTTGATTGCCACAAGCAACGGAGACCAGCGATGACGAAGCCGTTGAACAAGACCATCCAGCCCGTGCCTTCGCACGCGCAGAGCCACAAGGGACCCGGCAGCGCGCCGTCCGTTCCATTGGACACGACGAAGGGCCATCGCGACGACGAGAAGCACAACATCCGCGAACAGGCCGCGCACGGCAATCTGGTGCAGAACACGAGCCACCGGCGGTCGGGGTAAGTTTCGTCGTCATTGCGAGCGAAGCGAAGCAATCCATCTATCCGCTTGTGGCGATATGGGTTGCTTCGTCGCTTCGCTCCTCGCAATGACGAGCGGTTTTGAGCACGCTATTGCATCGTCACCTTCCGCGTCGCCAGATCGACCACCACCGTCCCGCGCTTGATCCGATCGTCCGGCATCCAGGCGTCGCCGGGCACCAGATCGCCGATCGCCTCCGCCGGCTTCGCAAAACCCTTGCCGCAGGCGATGCGGACCGTCTCGGCGTCGGCAAAACGCGCGTCCACGCTCACCGTCATCGGCCGCGGCCCCGCGGCGAGTTTCGACAGCTCGAAATATTTCGGCGGCCGTTCCTTGCAGGTGACGGTGTTGGCGCCGTACGCGCCGGTGGAATCCTCCGCGCGCAGCAGCATCTCCGTCGAGACGCGAATCCCTCCGCCCGCGCCTACCGCAAAATTCATCAGCGCCACGCCGCTCTCGAGAATGCCCTGGCCCATGTGGCCGGTGAGGCAGGCCATCATATCCTGCTGCGCGTCCTTTGCCGTCGTGACGCAGTCGTTGACCCGTTCGCCCGGCTGAAAGCCGCGGAAGACATATTTGGAGCCGACCTGCTCGAACACGACCGAGCCGCCGTCGTCGGTGGCGTGCGCCTCGCAGCCGCTGTCGTAGTTGGCGACCAGCAGCGGATTGCCCGCCGCGATGAACCGCCCGCCATAGAGGTCGGTCAGCGTGACGTCGCAGCGGCGCTTGCCCGCGTTCGGATAGCCCCTGGCGCGCGCGCAGGTCGAGCCCTTGATGTTGGCCACGTCGCAGAAGGTCGAGAGCAGGGCGCGGTCGAAGGTCTGGGCGCGGGAGGGGGAGGCGGAGAGGAGCGCGCTGGCGAGAATGATGAGCGCGGCAGCACTGGTCTTTGGCATAGGGGACGGTGGCTCGCGTGAATCACCCCTTAGTCGGTGCAAACCGGGATCGCGTTCGAGCCGGCTACACCCTTCCAACCGTTGCGGGCGAGCCTATGATGCACGCTTTCCTGGGCCTGGAGCATCGCATGAGGCGGCGGGACTTCATCTCATTGATAGGTGCCGCGGTTGCCACACCGGCAATCGTTCGCGCCCAGCAGGCGAAGAAGCTGCCGACCGTCGCCTATCTCTGGCACGCCGGCAATCCGAAGGAAGAGTCGCCCTATTACGAGGCATGGATCGAGGGCTTTGCCAAACTCGGATATGTCGACGGACAGAACATCCGTCTGCTGCACCGCTTCCCCAACGAAATCCCCGCGAACTTCCGCAGCATGGCCGCCGAGCTGGTGTCGCTCAACGTGGATGTGCTGATGGGCGGATCGCTCGGCTCGTCATATCTGCGGGACATCACGACGACGATTCCCATCGTCTTCATGTTCGTGCCGGATCCGGTCGGGATGAAGCTGGTCGAGAGTTTCGCGCATCCGGGCGGCAACATCACCGGGCTGTCGAACTTCGGCCGCGAAATCGCAGGCAAGCGGCTGCAGCTGCTGCAGGAGCTGGTGCCGGGCCTGAAACGCGTCGGCCTTCTGACCAATCCGGACCTGCAAACCAACCGCGTCTACATCGAGGTGATGGGCGAAGCCGCGCGTCAGCTCGGACTGAACCTGCAGACCTTTGATGCGCGCTCCGCGGCCGAAATCGAGCCCGCCTTCGACGCCATGGCGAAAGCCGGCATCCAGGCCATGACGCCGGTGCAGGGCGGCACCGCGTTCCAGGCCCGCGCCGTCATTCCGAAGCTCGCGCTGGAGCGAAAAATCGCGATGTGCGCCTATTCGAAGGAGACGTTCGAATTCGGCGCGCTGGTGTCCTACGGTCCCGATCATGTCGAGATGTGCCGGCGCTCGGCGGTGTTTGCCGACAAGATTATAAAAGGCGCCAGGCCCGCCGACCTTCCGGTCGAGCAACCGTCGAGCTTCGAGTTTCTGATCAATTTGAAGACGGCCAAGGCGCTCGGGCTTGAGGTGCCGCTGAGCCATCAGCAGCTGGCGAATGAGGTGGTGGAGTAGGGCTGGCCGGGGTCACGCCTCTTCGTACGCGGCCAGAAACTCCTCGGCCTTGGCGCGCGTCGGGAAGCGGCCGAGCTCGCGGTAGTCGGGATCGTGCTCCGCCGTTTCTGGCGAGCGCATTGCAACAAATTCTGCGCCGTCTTGCGCGATAAATTCGGTCATGTCTTCGCTATGGTAGGGCGTCATATGCCGCGCGCCGCAATGGACGCAATCGTCATCGCACATACAGGACCATTCATCGGTCCAGATTTGGTTGCACCGGTCGCATCGATAGACATTCAGGAACCAGGCCATGCTGATCTCCTAGGATCGAAGGCGATGTTTTCGCCGGGAACGACTTAAGCGTCATCCGACTTAATATCATCATCAGGCGCTTCTAAAGTCGGGCCGGTCGGGGATTTTTCGTTGACACTTTCGATCGGACGACCTTCAAAAAAATGCGTCAATCACGCGCCACCGATTATTTAGCTTTCCTTGACCAGTAAATTGCTTGATGTCTGTAAAGCTCGACTTAGAAACATCGATAATCTTGGTTTTTTCGTCGACGGAAACTCCGATAAGCAAAATAGGCAAAGTGATTGATAGCTTTGCAGACGGCAATTCCCTTATCGCGCGCTCAAAGTTGACGACATTCTGATCGATACGTTTCGCCAAAGAATAGGTCGGGACAATGCTTACAGCTGCTTGCGCGAGCGCCTCGCTATACGCCGCCTGAAACTTGAAGATGTCCGTATACCATCGTGCCATATTTCCAAACTGGACTTCAGTTTGAACATCCAAACCATTAAATGATTTTCTAAAATCGGCGGTCAGGTTGCTCTTGGGAATCCTTGTGGCGACGGGGTGAAATTCCCAACCGAAATCGATCGAAAATTTTCTGTCGAAATAAGCGTTTTGCAACTGCTGAACGACATCGAGCTTGGGTTTTTTCTTGGATTTTCCAGGAAATACGAACACCGGACATTCGGTGATGGCGTCAATTATCTCTTTCCACGCTTGACGATGACGTTTGTGTTGGAGAATTTCTTCCGCAAAACGGTAGCTAAAAATCTCATATTTCATCCATGTCCGCCACGCGGCTTTGTCGGGTCATAGACGGGCCGATCCATCGGCCGTGTTTTCAGTAGACCCGCTCTCAACAAATGAAGCCGCTCCCAGGCGATATTGACGTATTCAGGCACGACATCGCAACCCAATCCGTACCGATTATGCTTCACCGCACCGACAACAGCCGTCCCAACACCCATATAGGGGTCGAAAACCCTGTCATTTCGGTTGGTCAACGACAGCACGAGCCGCTCAATGAGTTCGACAGGGAACTGACAAGGATGCTCAGTTTTCTCGACATGGTTGTTTTTCACGTTCGGAAAAATCCAGACGTCGCCCGGATTTTTGCCAAGTGGGTTACCAGATAACTGCCCAACCTTTGGACCCTTGAAGTATTTCTTGTTTGGGTATTTCGAGGGCACCCGAATTGGATCGAGATTGAAGGTGTAGTCGTTCGTTTTCGTGAACCATAGGATTGTTTCGTGGCGACCTGAAAGCCGTTTTGAGCAATGCAACCCATGCTCGAAATGCCAAATCATCCGATTGCGTAGTTGCAATCCGTGATCCTTGAAAATTCTGTACAGAATTATATCCAGCGGGAACACTTCTCCGCTCTGAACATGATTGCCAACTTGCCAGCAGATCGATCCTTCATCGTGTAAGAGTTCTCACGCACTCGGAAATTACCTGGGCTTGAGTGCTCACATAATTTTCGAGCGAATCTTTCTTCTCGTAAGATTTGCCGATGTTGTAAGGAGGCGAGGTAACGATCAGTTTGATTGAGCTGCTTGGTAGCCTTCGCATGAAGTCGAGGTTGTCCTCACACGCCATCTTGGCTTGAGAATCCGCGCGCAAACGCACAACCGGCGCATGGACATTCATGAGAATCACCCCTGTGGATAAGTTCACTATTTGTTCTCACAAAAAAGCAACAAAATCAAGTCATTGCTTTTTGGATGTCCACAGCCTGAGCGCCTACCTCTTCTTCCACCCACCCCGCTTCCCCGGCGCGCCACCTGTCGACCGCGGCGCGGGGCCGAACTCCGGGCCGGAGTGCTGCGAGTTGGTGGGCTGGATGACGCGGCTGGTTTCGCCGAACGGTTTGGCGGGCAGGGCGCGCTCGGCGCGGAAGGGCAGCGACTCCGGGCCGTGCATCTCGTCGAGATGCGGCTTGTGGACTTTGCTGCGGATTTCGTCGGAGGGAGCAGGGGTCGCGTTCTTCGCGCCACCCCGCCCCCACCCCGACCCTCCCCCGCAGGGGAGGGGGAAGAGCGACTGGCCTTCAACGCCGACTTGCCCGTCTTTTTCTTCATGGCGCTGACCGGCAAATTCGCGGCGTCGCCGTATTTCTTCGTGCCGGCATAGGCCCCGGCGCGGTCCTGCACAGCTGCGCTGCTTCACCGTGGGATCGTCGACCACGGCCAACTCCGTGGCGCGCAGCCGCTTGACCTCGTCGCGCAGCCGCGCCGCTTCCTCGAAATTCAGGTCGGCGGCGGCCTCGCGCATCCGCGTTTCGAGATCGCCGAGCACCGCCTCGAAATTGTGCCCGATCGAGATCACGTCCTCAGTCATGCCGCCGTCGCCGACCTCGACCAGCACATGGTCGCGCTCGTAGACCGAGTTCATGATGTCGTGGATCGAGCGCTTGATGCTCTCCGGCGTGATGTTGTGCGCGGTGTTGTACTCGACCTGCTTCTCCCGGCGGCGGTTGGTCTCGGCGATCGCGCGCTCCATCGAGCCGGTCACGGTGTCGGCATAGAGGATCACCTTGCCGTCGACATTGCGCGCGGCGCGGCCGATGGTCTGGATCAGCGAGGTCTCGCTGCGCAGAAAACCTTCCTTGTCGGCGTCGAGGATCGCGACCAGCGCGCATTCGGGAATGTCGAGGCCCTCGCGCAACAGGTTGATGCCGACCAGCGCGTCGAACGCGCCGAGCCGCAAATCCCTGATGATCTCGATGCGCTCGATGGTGTCGATATCGCTGTGCATGTAGCGCACGCGAATGCCCTGCTCATGCAGATATTCGGTGAGGTCCTCGGCCATGCGCTTGGTCAGCACGGTGACGAGGCTGCGATAGCCGGCCTGCGCGGTGGCGCGCACCTCGCCGACGAGATCGTCGACCTGGGTGCGCGCGGGGCGGATATCGACGGGCGGATCGATCAGCCCGGTCGGGCGGATCACCTGCTCGACGAACACGCCGCCGCTTTCGTTGAGCTCCCAGGCCGCTCGGCGTCGCCGACACCGCGACCGATTGCGGGCGCATCATGTCCCATTCCTCGAAGCGCAGCGGGCGGTTGTCCATGCAGGAGGGCAGGCGGAAGCCGTATTCGGCCAAGCGTCGCCTTGCGGCGGAAGTCGCCGCGGAACATGCCGCCGATCTGCGGAATGGTGACGTGGCTCTCGTCGGCGAACACCAGCGCATTGTCGGGCACATATTCGAACAGCGTCGGCGGCGGCTCGCCGGGCCGGCGCCCGGTGAGATAGCGCGAATAGTTCTCGATGCCGGCGCAGCTTCCGGTCGCCTCCATCATCTCGAGATCGAAGGTGGTGCGCTGCTCCAGCCGCTGCGCTTCCAGCAGGCGCCCTTGCGCGTTCAGCTCGTCGAGCCGCAGCTTCAGCTCGCCCTTGATCGCCTTGATCGCCTGCACCAGGGTCGGGCGCGGCGTCACATAATGCGAGTTGGCGTAGATCTTGATGAATTCGAGATCGTCCTGCTTGTGGCCGGTGAGCGGATCGAACTCCTCGATATTCTCCACGGTGTCGCCGAACAGGTTCACGCGCCAGGCGCGGTCCTCATAGTGCGCCGGGAAGATGTCGATGACGTCGCCGCGCACGCGAAAGGTGCCGCGGGAAAAATCCGTGGTGCGCTTGTACTGCAGCGCGACGAGGTCGGCGATCAGCTGGCGCTGGTCGATGCGCTCGCCCTTCTTCAGCGCGAAGGTCATCGCGGTGTAGGTCTCGACCGAGCCGATACCGTAGATGCAGGACACCGACGCAACGATGATGACGTCGTCGCGCTCCAGCAGCGCGCGCGTCGCCGAATGCCGCATGCGGTCGATCTGCTCGTTGATCGAGGAGTCCTTTTCGATGTAGGTGTCGGTGCGCGGCACATAGGCTTCGGGCTGGTAGTAGTCGTAATAGGAGACGAAATACTCCACCGCGTTGTCGGGGAAGAAGCTCTTGAACTCGCCATAGAGCTGCGCGGCCAGCGTCTTGTTCGGCGCCAGGATCAGGGCAGGGCGCTGCGTCGCCTCGATCACCTTGGCCATGGTGTAGGTCTTGCCCGAGCCGGTGACGCCGAGCAGCACCTGGGTGCGGTCGTTGCGCTGGATGCCTTCGACCAGGTCCTTGATCGCGGTCGGCTGGTCGCCCTTCGGCTCGTACTCGGACTTGATCACGAACGGCTGGCCGCCTTCGGATTTCTCCGGGCGCGGCGGCCGGTGCGGCGTCCACACTTTCAGCGTGCCGTCGTCTTTCTTGAACTCGGGGCGGCCCTCGCGGATCAGGTTCTCCAGCGCGTCCGCGGTGGCCTTGACGCCGAACGCTTCCATCTTGCTGCGCGGCGGCCGCGCCAGCGCCTCGTCGTCATCCTCGGCGGTGGGCAGGCCGAGCTGCCGCGCCAGTTCCGGATCGAGCGTCGGGATGGTGGCGGCGGTGCCGTAATTGGCTTGCGGCGCTTCGTCGAGACCTTGCTCCGCTCTCTCGCTCCCTCCCACCGCTTGCGCGGTACGCTCCCCTCCCCCTTGCGGGGAGGGGTCGGGGGTGGGGGTAAGCTCTTGCTCGGTGTTGCTTGGCTTACCCCCCTCCCTAACCCTCCCCCGCAAGGGGGGAGGGGAACGCAGCGTCATGCGACACGTTGCCTGACGTATCTCTCTTCGCCACATCCTCGCCCTTGCCCGCGCGTCGAGGCGCGGGCGCGATGCGCGGCCGCCTCGCCGCCGGCGCGGCGATCCCAGGAATTGTCGGGCGGCGGCTGCAAGCCGGTCGACGAGCCGACGCCGCTGTCGCCGCGATTGATCGCGGGATTGAGCAGTTCCGCCAGCGCCGGCCCGATCGGCTGAACGTCGGGGCGGCCTGCTTTGGATTTCGGGGATTTGCCGGGCTTTTTCGGCCGGTCGGGGGTCTTCGCCATGGGGCGAATATGGGCCTGAATCCGGCGCGACTTGAAAGTGCGTCTGCTGACAGCATGCTGGCAGCAGCTGTCAGTCGGTTCCCGCGCTCTTTCTCCTCATCCTGAGGAGCGGCGTAGCCGCTCTCGAAGGATGAGGCTGAGGGCCGGGCCTCATGGTTCGAGACGCGCGACGACGCGCTCCTCACCATGAGGGATGGCGCTACGCCCCGATCGGCTCGGCGACCGGCTTGAGAATATCGAGATGAACGCCGCCGCAGCTGACGCAGCGCATGGTCCAGTATTCCGAACTGGCGCGCCCCCGGATGATCCGCAGCACGGTCAGGCGGCCGCTGCAATCGGGACATTTGGAACGCACCGGCGCGCGCGCCTGGCGGACTTGGTTGAGGTCGATGATCGTCACGCTGTCCCTCCCGCCGCGGTCAGGCGGCCCATTTTTGTTTGAAGCGGTCGATGTGCCGCTTGGCGTCCTCGATCGCGGCCTCCGGCGTGTCCCAGGCAAAGCCGACCTGCAGGGTTGGAAACGGGTGGCCGTTGATCAGCACGGGCCGGGAATCCGCACGCCGGATCCGCGCATGCCACTGCCCGCGGCCCATCTCGAAGGATTCGATGTCGTACTCGTCGTAAATCTGCGTCATCCGCGCCGACCCTTTCCCCTGTGGGATGAGGGGAGCACGGGTTGGCCGGGTCCCGTGTGAACTGGTTCACAAAGGTCCGATTTATATGCGCGCTGCGATGTGTTCCGCGAGCACGGCGGCATCGTCGCCGACGCCGGACATGAAGGACGAGGCCATCCGGCTCATCCATTGCAGGCCGAGAAAATAAAGCCCGGGAACTTCGGCGATGCCGTGACGATGCCTGGGTTCGCCATTGCCGTCGAAGACGGGGAGGTCGATCCAGCCGAAGTCGAGGCGGTAGCCGGTCGCGAGGATCACGGCGTGATGCCCTCGGCGCGCAGATCGAGCCGGCGCAACGGATGCGTGACATCAGCGGGATCGGGCAAGCGCGCGCGGGTCGCCGGATCGTCCGTGAGGTTCAGGCCGCGCTTTCGTGCGAAGTCGTCGACCATGTCGCAGAAGGTGGCATAACCGAGATCGCCGCGGGCGAGGTTATCGGCGAGGTCGGGCGCGATGTCGGCGACATCGCCCGCGACGGCTGTCACGCGGCCGAGCAGCGTGATGCCATCGCGCGCGAAACGCCGGAAGTCGACGGTGTGGCCGCCATAGGCGCCCGAGATCACCGGCAACAGCTTCATCTCGCCGCGTTGCTCGACCGGGGTCTGGTCGAGCCGCATGTCGACGAGCCAGCGGATCAGGTCGCGCCCGCGATAGCGGCGCGGCAGGCGGTTGTGGCGGCCGACCGAGAGAAACACGCGGCGGCCTGCGCGATGCAGCTCCTCGGCGATCTGCGCGCCCGACGCGCCGGCGCCGACCACCAGCACGGCGCCGTCGGGCAGCTGCGCGGGATTGCGATAGTGGCTGGCATGGAGCTGGAACAGGCCGGCTCGTCGCGCAAAAGGGCGAGGCGTGAAGCGGGCGCTGATACGGGCCGGTGGCGACCACGACATTGTCGGCCGCGATCGCGCCATCGGATGTCTCGGCGAGGAAGCCGGCGCCGTCTACGCGACAATCGCGTCACCTCGACGCCGCAGCGGATCGGCGGCGCGACAAAGGCGGCATAGGCGTCGATGAAGTCGACGATGGCTGCCGAGATCGGCGAAGCCGTCGGGATCATCGTGCGGGAACGGAAAATCCGGCAGCCGCACCGACCAGTTCGGAAACTGGAATTTCAATCCGTCCCAGCGCTCGCTGCGCCAGCGCTCGCCGATGCGGCCGCGCTCGAGCACGAGATGCGGCAAGGCCGCGCCGCTTGAGATGATGGCTCATCGCAAGCCCGGCCTGGCCGCCGCCGATCACGAGCGTCCCGACGCGCTCAGCCGGCATGGCGCGTCTTGCTCTTCGCGGCCGGCTCCGCCGCGGCGCGGACAATCCAGCGGCGGAAGGCGGCGAAGTCGCGCTGCTCGGTGCGGTAGCTGCGATAGACCAGGTACCAGCGCATGCCCTTGGGTACAGTGAGCGAGAACGGAGCAACAAGCCGTCCGGCGGCGAGGTCGTCGTCGATATAGGGCCGGATGCCCATGGCGATGCCGAGCCCGTCGGTGGCGGCCTGCAGCGCCTGGCCGTAATATTGAAACTCGGTGCCGCGCGCGGTGACGCGGGTGACGCCGGCGGCCTTCAGCCAGAGCGGCCAGTCGTCCGTGGCATGCGCGACGCGCAGCAGGCTCGATCCTTTGAGGTCGCCGGGACGTTTCAGCGACGCGGCGAGTTTTGGCGCACACACCGGCAGCAAATCCGCGGCAAACAGCGGCTCGGCCACGAGCCCGGGCCAGTTGCCGTCGCCGAGCGTGACGCCGCAGCTCCAGTCGTCGGCAAAGGGTGCTGCCACGCCGCCGGTGGTGATGCGCACCTCGATGTTGGGCTCCTGCTTGCGGAAGTCCGCAAGGTGCGGGATCAGCCAGCGCATCGCGAAGGTCGGACCGACGCCGATGGTCAGCACGCGCAAATTCGCCGGCGCCGTGACCTGCGCGGTGAGGCTCGCCAGCGCATCGAAGATCGGCGTCAGCCCGCCCTGGTAGGTGCGCCCGGCTTGCGTCAGCGCCAGCTTGTTGGCCTTGCGCTCGAACAGGGCGACGCCGAGCCGCTCTTCGAGCAGATGCACCATCCGGCTGATCGCGGCCGGCGAGACGTTGAGCTCGGCTCCCGCCGCGGCGAAGCTGCCGCTGCGCGCGGCGGCCTCGAATGCCTTGATGCCGTTGAGGAAGAGCAGGCGCCGCAATTCGGACCCTCAGGAAAGCTGATGCTGGGGCAAGATAACTCCGTTTGCGCGCAGCGACACAAGCGGGGCAAAAAAGCACAATCGGAGAATTCTTCGCGCATGACCCCGCTGATGATCGCAGCCTCGGCGCCCTGATGGTGGCGACCGCCTTCCTGTCGGGCCTGTTCGGCATGGCCGGCGGGCTGATCCTGATCGGCGTGCTCCTGGCCTTAATGCCGCTGCCGACCGCGATGGTGCTGCATGCCATCACGCAAATGGCCTCGAACGGCTGGCGCGCTTTCCTGTGGCGGGCGCATATCCGCTGGCGGCCGGTCTCGGTCTACCTGATCGGCTGCGCGCTGGCGCTCGGGGCCTGGTCGATCACCCGCTACGTGCCGGACAAGCCGATCGCGCTCCTGATCCTCGGCATCACGCCCTTCATGGCGCGGCTGCTGCCGCAGGACATCAAGCCCAATCCGGACAGCGTCGTGCAGGGCACGCTGTACGGCTCGATCTGCATGGGATTGATGCTGATGACCGGCGTCTCCGGGCCGCTGCTCGACACCTTCTTCCTCGGCGGCAGTTTCGAGCGGCGCGAGATCATCGCGACCAAGGCGACCTGCCAGGTCGCAAGCCACTTCACCAAGCTGATCTATTTCGGCGGCATCATCGACCAGGCCGCAACGCTGGATCCCGTGCTGGCGGCGGTCGCGGTCGCCGCCTCCATGCTCGGCACCACGCTGTCGCGGCGGGTGCTGGAGGCGATGAGCGACCAGCAATTCCGCCGTTGGGCCAACCGGCTGATCACGACGGTGGCGAGCTATTACATTCTCTATGGCGGCTGGCTGTTGGTGGCGAAGAGTTCGGTCGACATCTTTCTGAAGGACGACTGCGATGCGCGAAGCCGATCCGCTGGTGCTCGATTTCGTCGAATGGATCGCGCGCGAGCCACGCGCCTATTCCGAGGTGGTCGACACCTGGAAAACCTCATGCCCGCGGCTGACGATCTGGGAGGACGCCGCCGAGGGCGGCTATGTCGCGCGCGAGAGCGTTGCCGGCTTCGGTCTGGTCGTGAAGGTCACCGAGGACGGCGAAAGGTCTTGCGCGCGCACGGCCGCATCGGCTGGCGCACGACGACGCGTCGCAGCTAGGTCTGCGCTCGGTCAAACGACGTGAACCGGCGCAACGCAAAATAAATCGCGACCGGCGGCAGCGAATAGACCAGCGCGACCGCCATCATGTAGTTCCATGGCGCCTCGTCGCTGTCGAAGAACTGATCGATGGCCGCCGCCACGGTCATGTTGCGCGTCGATGACAACAGCATGTACTGGTAGAGGTAGTCGTTCCACGCCAGCAGCAATGCATAGACTCCCACCGCAACCAGCGCCGGTGTCATCAGCGGCAGGTAGATGCGCAGATAGACCTGCACAGGGGAAGCGCCATCTATCCTGGCGCACTCATCGAACTCCATCGGCAGCAGCTTGCCGTATTGATGCAGGATCAGGATGGCGTACGGCGTGGCGAACGCGACATAGGCGGCGATCGCCGCCCAGAGGCTGTCGGACAGCCCGTAAACATGCATGACATGGACGAACGGGATCACCAGGATGGCCGTCGGCAGCATGTAGGTCAGTAGCGCGACGTCACCGATGAGCTGACCGCGAGGCGAACCGCATCCGTCCGATCGCAAAGCTGGCGAGCGAGCCGATGGCCATGGTGAGCACCATGGTCGCCAGGCCGAGAAATATGCTGTTGCCGAACTGATGCCAGAAATTCTCCAGATACCAATGATCCTGCGTCCAGACCGCGCGAAAACTCTCGAACGACGGCTCCGGTGGCCAGAGGCTGCCGGTGAACTCGCTGCCCTCGTCATCGAGCGCAATGAGCACCATGTTGTAGACCGGCAGCAGCGTCCAGATCAGCAGCACGACGCCAAGGGCCGCACCGGCGATGCTTCGCCGCAAGCCGGCGTCCGCGGCGATAGGGGCGGCGCGCGGTGCGATCTGCGACTCGGAAGGCTCACGGCGGATCGAGGGGTCATAGTTGCACGCCGGTCCCGTGCAGACGCCGCATCAAGAGGATCACGATGGGGATGACGAGCGGCAAAGCCGACATCATCGCCGCCGCCCCGAGCGCCGGACGGCCAGCGCTGAACGCCTCGTGAAAGCCGTAGGTCGCCAGCACCTCCGTGGTGCGCGCGGGCGCACCCGCAGAGACGAAATGGACCGTCGAAAAATCACCGAGCGTCCAGAGCGTGGAGAGCAGCGTCGCCGCCAGATAGACATTGGCCATCAATGGGAACGTGACATAGACCGTCTGCTGGACGGCGGTCGCGCCATCGATCGCAGCCGCTTCATAGATTTCCCGCGGGATCGCCAGCCGCGCGCCCAGGAAGATCAGTGTCCAGAACGGCAGCCACTTCCAGATATAGGCGATAATGTTGGATGCCATTGCCAGGCTTCGTGACACCAGGAACAGCGGACCGTCTCCGCCGGTCACCGCTGACCACAGGCTGTCGAGCAGCCCCCATTGCGACACCAGCATGTAATGGATCGACAGGAAGACGGAGAGCGCGGGCAGCGCCCAGGGCAGCAGGAACACGGCCAGCAGCGCCCGCACCCACCACTGCCGTTGCATGAAGAAGCCGGAGAGCAGGAAGGCAAGAAACATCTTCACGTTCACGCCGATGCAAACGAACAACAGCGTGTTGACGAGGGTGTCGAGGTAGCGCGGATCGGAGAACAACAAGGCGTAGAGCGCCGGCCGGCTGCCCATCCACAAACCGAACGCGACGGGGTAGGCGATGAAGGCGACGAATACGGCCGCGTAGGGAATGACGAACGCGATGGCCCAGGCGGTCTCCGAACCTTGCAGGCGGAAGCGCCGGCGGGCAGGCTTGGGAGTCTGGAGCGCCAGAACCTGCTGCGCGCTGCTCATCGTGCCCCGCGAAGCATCATCCCTTCACGCCGCCCATGGTCAGGCCGGCGGCCATGTTGCGACGGAACATGTAGTAGATCATCAGCGGCGGCAGGGCGTACACGATCGCCGTTGCCATCATCAAATTCCAGGGCGATTCGTCGCTGTTCAGGAACTGCGCCAGGGCGACGGCGACAGTCATGCTCTCCGGCGTGGAGAGCATCAGGAAATTGTACAGGTATTCGTTCCAGGCAAGCAGCAAGGCATAGGTGCCGACTGCGACCAGTGCGGGCGCCATCAGCGGCAGGTAGATGAACAGGTAGATCTGGAGCGGGTTCGCCCCGTCGATCCGCGCCAACTCGTCGAGCTCCATCGGGATCGATTTGCCGTACTGCGAGAAGATGAAGATCGCGTACGGCGTGGCGAACGTGGTGATGGCGGCGACCACGGCCCACAAATGGTTGGTCAGTCCGTAAATCTGCATGATCCGGTAGAACGGAATCGCCAGGAACGACGCCGGAATGACATAGGTCATCAGCGCGGCGTTCGTGAGCAGCCAGCCGTTGCGCAGCCGCATCCGCCCCACGGTGAAGCTGGCAAGCGAGCCGATCAGCAAGGTGAGGAACATCGTCATCAGTCCGACGAAGAAGCTGTTGCCGAACTGATGCCAGAAACGTTCGAGGTACCAGAAGCCTTCGGTAAACACGACATAGAAGGCGTCCAGCGTCGGATTCTCCGGCCAGATCGTGCCCGCGAAGATGGCGTCGTGACTCGAGAGCGCGATGACCGCCATGTTGTAGATCGGCGTCACCGACCAAATGATCAGCACGATCCCCAGCAGGATGCAGGCGGCGTCCACTGCGCGCCGACGCGCGCGGTAGCGCCATGGCGGAAGATGCCGGGTGACGCTCACAGCTGCTGCTCCGACATGCGCAGCTTGCGCATCAGGATGATGATCAAGGGGATCAACACCGGCAAGGCGGTCATGACCTCCGCCACCCCGAGCCGGGGCAGCGAAACCGTATAGGCATAGCGGATGCCGAGCGTGGCGAGCACCTCGGTCGACATCGCCGGGCCCCCGCCGGAGACGAAGTAGGTGGCATTGAAATCGCCGAGCGCGAAGACGGTGTCGAGCAGCACGCAGACGATGTACAGGTTCGCCATCAGCGGCAGCGTCACGTGGGTCAAGCGACGCAGGCCGTTGGCGCCGTCGACCGCGGCGGCTTCGTACAGCTCCTGCGGGATCGCCATGCGACCGGACAGCAGGATCAAGGTCCAGAACGGCAGGTTCTTCCAGATATATGCGCCGATGTTGGCGCCGAGCCCCATCCAGTGCGAGTTCAAATAGACCGGCCCATCGATGCCGGTCAGTTCATACAGCACATTGTTCAGCATTCCCCACTGCCCGTTCAGGAACCAGTGGATCGACATGTAGGCGGGAAGCGCCGGCGTCGCCCAGGGCAGGATGAAGATGACCAGAACCGCTTTGACCCACCATCCCTTGCGCATGAAGAAGCCGGACAGCAGGAAGGCCAACGCCATCTTCAGGTTCACGCCGATGCCGACATACAACAGCGTGTTGATGACCGCCGTCAGATAACGCGGATCGTCGAACAGCTGGCGGTACAGCGCCGGATCGCTGCCCATCCACAGTCCGTAGGTGACGGGATAGAGGACGAACGCAAAGAAGATGAAGACGTAAGGCAGCGCAAACGCGATGGCCCAGGCACGGTCGGAGCCATAAAGGCCACCGCGCCGCGCGCGCCGCTTGATCGCGACGGTCGTCGAGATGCTCTCCAGCCGGAAGCGCGGTTATGCTCATGTGGCCCTCATGAGGCTGTCAGAACGTGACAGCCGAGAAGATCGCCTCCGCTCGCTTGAACGCCTTGTCGATCGCCTGTTCCGGCGTCATGCCGTTCTTGATGACGTCGGCATGCGCCTGGCCCCAGAGCTGCTCGGCGCTGACCTGGCCCCAGGCGGGGTTGAACCCTTCGTAGTTCGACGTCGTCGGCCCGAGCACCGCTTCGGTCACATAGGGGGCGCGATGCGGATCCGCCGGGTCGAGCCACCACGGGTCATCCTTGACGATCTGCGGCATCGCCGGCACCCACCGTCCAAGGCCGACTTTCAAATTGTCGTTCATGATCTTCGGCTGCATCCAGTACTTCATCAGGTCCTTGGCGACCGCGACGTTCTTCGCGCCCTTCGGAATGAAGCCGCCGCCGGCATTCACCTGGGCCGCCATCGGCTTGCCGTCGTTGCCGTTGGGCAGGCCCATGGTGACAACCTCATTCATGTAGGCCTGCGTGTCCTTGATCATCGCAAGCTCGGTCGAAATCGTGCCGTCGAAATCGGCGATGAATACTTTTTCGTGGAAGCCGTTGTTGTCGTCCGCATCGTTCCAGCTCAACGCCTCGGGCGGCACGTAGCCCTGCTTGTAGGCATCGGTCAGGTAGGCGACGGACTTGATCGCGGCCTCGCGCGTCTTCGGGTCGTCGGTGTGCAACTTGCCATCCGGCGTAACCATCGTGCCGCCGTTGGCAATCACGAAGGCCGCGAACAGGCCGTTGCCGTCGTTGGGCCCGACCGTGGTGATTTGCAGGCCAAGCGCGTAAATCTTGCGCATGCCCTTGCCGCGGAGTTCCTTCTGCGCCGGCTTGAAGAAATCCCAGAACGCATCCCACGTCTTCGGCGCATCGGACAGTTTCAGGCCGGCCTTCTCGACCAGGCTGCCCCAGATGTGGAAGGGGATGCAGGCCTGCTTGATCGGGCAGAGATAGTAGCTGTGGGCTTTCGCGGCCTTGTTGTAGAAGGTGGAGCATTCCCTGGCCGTCTTGGAAAGCTGCGCTTCGTAGGGCTTGACGATGTCGCTGACGTCGACGAGCTTATCGTCAAACGCGTTCTGCGGAATGATGGACTGCGGCGCGTCCATGAAAACCAGATCGGGGACGTCGCCGCTGGTCAGCGCGGAGACCGTCTTCTGGTTCTGCGCCTGGAACGGCATGATGCTGTAGTCGAGCGTATTGCCGCTCGTCTTCATGTACTCCGCGGCCAATTGCTTGAAGGCATCGTCCTCCGCCTTCACGAACCCCTGGTTGACCCAGACGGTCGCCGTCGTGGCGGCAGCGTTGGCGATGTACGGTTTACCCAGCGTGGTCGCCGCAGCTATCCCAAGGGAGCCGCGCAGTACGGATCTTCGGCTATACTTGCCCATTGCCATCACCCTCCCGGAAGGAAAGGGCGCCTTTTGAGGCGCTCCAAGTCTTGTTGGTATGATGCAGGAAATCAGCCAGCGTCGATGTTCGCAAACGACCTATGTGAAGTCAATGACCGGGGTTCGGGTTTCAACTCAGCACAAAGTAGCCGCGGGTTTTGTGCTGCGCGAAAGGACCGGCTTTGTCTGTTCCTCGCGAGGCGTGAGTGCGCTCGGCTTGACGAACATAAGCCATCGCGTCGGGCACGATCACATTCGCGCGCGAACCAATTGACTCGCGGCAGGCGCGGGCGCAACCTTCATGCATCCGCATCCTTTTCGCGATGCGCACCAATCAAATCACAGCAGGAAGCGTCCGCCATGATCGACCTCTATTACTGGTCCACGCCGAACGGCCACAAGATCACGATGTTCCTCGAAGAGACCGGGCTGCCTTACAAGTTCTTCCCGGTCCAGATCGGCAAGGGCGAGCAGTTCAAGCCGGAGTTTCTGGCGGTCGCGCCGAACAACCGCATCCCCGCCATGGTCGATCATGCGCCGAAAGGCGGCGGCAAGCCGATCTCGATCTTCGAGTCCGGCGCGATGCTGCTCTATCTCGCCGAGAAGACCGGCAAGTTCATCCCGTCCGATCTCTACGGCCGCTACGACGTGATCCAGTGGACGTTCTGGCAGATGGGCGGGCTCGGTCCGATGGCCGGGCAGAACCATCACTTCCGCAACTACGCGGTCGACAAGCTGCAATACGCCATCGACCGCTATGTCAACGAGACCAACCGTCTCTACGGCGTGCTCAACAAGCGTCTCGCCGATCGCGCCTTCATCGCCGGCGAATATTCGATCGCCGACATGGCCTGCTATCCCTGGGTCGTGCCGTACAAGAACCAGGGCCAGGACATCGAGCAGTTTCCGCATCTGAAGCGCTGGCTCGAGACCATCAAGGCGCGCCCCGCGACCGAGCGCGCCTATGCCAAGGCGAAAGAGGTCAATCCGAATTTCGGCCAGCCGGTGAACCGCACCGAGGAGGAGCGGCGGATTCTGTTCGGGCAGACTGCGGCGGTGGTGCGGTAGTATCTCGTCATTGCGAGCGACCCGTCTACGCTCGCTGCGCGAGCTACGCCGGGTAAGAGTCCGCCGAAGCGCTCTTGCGCGTAGGCGGAAGCGAAGCAATCCATCGTGCCACTTGTGGAGATATGGATTGCGTCTCGCTTTCGCTCCTCGCAATGACGAGTGGAGGGAGATATCGTCATGTCCGTCGACACCGTCTCCACCAGGCCCAAACTCGTTGCGGCCGAGCCGCAGCTGTTCGTCGCCGATGTCACCGCGTCCTGCGCGTTCTTCACGAACAAGCTCGGCTTCTCGATCGTCTTCACCTACGGTGAGCCGCCGTATTATGCGCAGGTGAAGCGCGACGGCGCGGCGCTCAATCTGCGCTGCGTCGAGGGCGCGGCGATCGATCCTTCGCTGCGCGATCGCGAGGAGTTGCTGTCGGCATCGATCACGGTGGCGAGCGCGAACGAGATCACGCAGCTCGCGCGC
This sequence comes from uncultured Alphaproteobacteria bacterium, assembly GCA_963791665.1. GTDB lineage: Bacteria > Pseudomonadota > Alphaproteobacteria > Rhizobiales > Xanthobacteraceae > Bradyrhizobium. Next base: position 68,890 of record CAWBTH010000016.1, read on the forward strand.
GATTTCCAGCAAGCCGGCGTCGGCTTTGCGCAGGCGCTGGCGAAGAAGCCCTGGGGCGCGCTCGATTTCATCGTCAGGGATATCGACGGCAATCTGCTGCTGTTCGCCGGACCTGCGGAGTAACGCTGCTCTCGTGTCCCGGACGCGGCGTAGCGCTTCTTGATTTGAAGACGCGCGTGAACGCGCTTATGGCTGCGCAGCGTCCGGGGAAGGCCAGACACGTCTTGCGTCTCCGCCGCCTTCCGCAAACAGTCGCGGCACAGGCAGTCCTCGCCCTCGACCGGCATCGGCAGCCGCGCGGTTTCGCTGGCACACCAGCAATCTCCGCCGGGATTGCAGGCGAATTCCGTCCCGCAACGGGAACAGGCGAGGCGGCGCGGCGATTTTGTCGAAACGTTCATGACGGCACTTTAAGGAAAGCGGTCCCGATTTTCATGCCGGGTTCATCTCGAACGGCGGTATAGTCCCGCGCCATACAAGCGCAAGGGAAATCCGGAAATCACCATGGCCCGCGATTCGCTCACGGCGCTGGTTGCGCTCAATCGCTTCGGGTTCGGCGCGCGCGGCGGCGCCTCCGGCGATTTCGTCAATGCCGCCTCCGATCCGCGCGGCTTCGTCAAGGCCGAGCTGAGCCGGCCGAGCAGTGCGCTGCTGGAAGTGCCGGGGCTGCAGCCGACGCCGGTGCTGGCGAAGGCGATCTTCGAGTATCAGTTCGAGCAACAGCAGGCGCGCGCCGGCCGCGAAGGCCGCGCCCGCCGCCGGAACCGAGAGCCCGCCACAGGCCGCTCCGGATACCAAGCCGCCGCAGCGGCGCAATCTGTCGCTCTCCGATCTCGCGCAGCAGATATCGCCGAAAGATCCGGCGATGCAGACCGCCGGCAAGCTGCGCGCTCCTCCACCCGCCTGCCGCGGAAACCATGACGCCAACCGCGGCTCCGCCGAAACCTGCGCCGCCGCAGCTCAACGTCATCCAGAAGACTTTCCGTTCGGAAGCGTTGGCGCGCATTCAGCGCGCTGCGTTGGCCGAATGCGGCTTCGTCGAGCGCCTCGTCGTGTTCTGGTCCAACCATTTCTGCATCTCCGCCGGCAAGGGCGGGCTGGCGCGGATGTGGGCCGGCTCGTTCGAGCGCGAGGCGATCCGCCCGAACGTGCTCGGCCGCTTCGCCGACATGCTGAAAGCCGTCGAGCAGCATCCGGCGATGCTGTTCTTCCTCGACAACCAGCAATCGCTCGGTCCGGACTCCCGCGCCGGCATCAACCGCAACCGCGGCCTCAACGAAAATCTCGCGCGCGAGATCATGGAGCTGCATACGCTCGGCGTCGGCGGCGGCTACAGCCAGGACGACGTCACCTCGCTGGCGCGCATCATCACGGGGTGGACCTATGCCGGCCGGCAGGGCCAGCTCGGCGCGCCCGGCACGTTTCGTCTTCAACGCCAATGCGCATGAGCCCGGCGCGCAGCGCGTGCTCGGCAAGGTCTACAATGCCGGCGGCGTGGAGCAGGGCGAGGCGGTGCTGTCGGACATCGCGCGCCATCCCTCGACCGCGAAATTCATCGCGACCAAATTCGTCCGGCACTTCGTTGCCGATGATCCGCCGCCGGCGCTGGTGGCGCGGCTGCAGGACGTCTTCACCAAAACCAACGGCGACTTGAAGGCGCTGGCGGTCGCGCTGGTCGATTCCAACGAGGCATGGACCGCGCCGATCGCCAAGATGCGCTCGCCTTACGAATATCTGATCGCAACCGCGCGCATCCAGGCGCGTGTGCCCGAGGATCCCGGCGGCGTATCTGGGCGGCCTCAACGTGCTCGGGCCAGCCCCTGTGGTCGCCGGCCGGGCCGAACGGCTTTCCCGACACCAATGCGGCATGGGCCGCGCCCGAGGGCATGAAGCTGCGCCTCGATATCGCCTCGCAGGTCGCCTCGCGCATGAACAACAATATCGATCCGCGCGAACTGCTCGAGCTCGCCGCCGCCGATGCTGCCTCCGAAGACACCCGCCGCACCATCGAGCGCGCGGAGTCGCGGCAGCAGGCGATGGCGATCCTGCTGATGTCGCCGGAATTCCAGAGGAGATGACGATGGATTGCTGTGAAAGCCGTTCATCGCTGGTGACATCACGCCGCGCGCTGCTGCTCGGCGGCGCGTCCTTTGCCGCCTGGGCCTATGTGCCGAAATTTGCGCGCGCCGCCGACGGCCGCGATCCGCGGCTGATCGTGGTGATCCTGCGCGGCGCGCTCGATGGGCTGGCGACGGTGGCGCCGCTCGGCGATCCCGATTACGCCGGCCTGCACGGTTCGATCGCGCTGACTGCGGACGGTCAGCATGCCGCGACCAAGCTCGACTCTTTCTTCGCGCTGCATCCGTCGATGCCGGAATTTGCGCGGATGTATCGCGACAAGCACGCCGCAATCATTCACGCGGTGTCGACGCCCTATCGCGACCGCTCGCATTTCGACGGCCAGGACGTGCTGGAGAGCGGTTATGCCGGTCCGGGCCGGGTGCAGTCCGGCTGGCTCAACCGCGCGCTGGAAAGTTTGCCGAAGGGCGATCGCGTCACCAGCGCGCTCGCGGTCGGGCCGACCACGCCGCTGGTGCTGCGCGGCGCCGCGCCGACGGTCGGCTGGGCGCCGGTGGCGCTGCCGCAGGCCGATGACGACACCGCGATGCGGCTGGTCGAGCTCTATCGTCATCGCGATCCCGCGCTCGCGACTGCGCTGTCGCAGGGCCTGCAACTGGAGAAGGCCGCGCAGGGCGACGACATGAAGCCGAAGCCCGGCGGCAACGCGATCGTCGCGATGCGGCAGGTGGCGCGCGGCGCCGCCAAGCTGATGGCGGCCGATGACGGCCCGCGCATCGGCGCGCTCGCCTTCGACGGCTGGGACACCCACGCCAATGAAGGCGGCCCGGTCGGCCGGCTGGCGCAGCTTCTCGTCGGGTCTCGACGGCGCGCTGGCGGAATTCGAGAGCGGACTCGGTCCGCACTGGCGCGACACCGCCGTCGTGGTCGCCACCGAATTCGGCCGCACCGCGCGCATCAACGGCACCGAGGGCACCGATCACGGCACCGGCACGATCGCGCTGCTCGCCGGCGGCGCGATCAAGGGCGGCCGCGTGATTTCGGACTGGCCGTCGCTGAAGGCGGCGAGCCTCTATCAGGGCCGCGACCTGATGCCGACCACGGACCTGCGCGCCGTCATCAAGGGCGTGCTGTCAGATCATCTCGGTCTGAGCGAGCGCGTGCTGGCGGAGACGGTGTTTCCGGACAGCGCCGCGGCGAAACCGATGAAGGGGTTGGTTGGCTAACCTCTCCCCGTAAAGGGCGGGGAGAGGTTAGCGCTACCCCTTCTGAGCCGTCAAGTATGATCCCGTCGATCTCCGCCATGTCCTCTTTCGTCATGTGCCAGGCGATCGCCTTGACGTTCTGCTCGACCTGCTCGACGCGGGTGGCGCCGGCGATCACGCTCGAAACCTGCGGCCGCGCGGCGAGCCATGAGAACGCAAGCTCCAGCATGGAGTGGCCGCGCGATTTCGCGAACGCATGCAGCTTCTCGACGATCTCCTCGTTACGCGTCGTGACATAGCGGTCGCGCAGCCGCGCGATCTTGCCGAAGCGCGTATCGTCGGGCGCGGCCTCGCCCTTCTTGTACTTGCCGGTGAGCAGGCCGCTCGCGAGCGGGAAGAACGGCAGCAGGCCGAGATTGTATTCCTGCGCGGCCGGCAGCAGGTCCTTCTCGATGTCGCGCACCACGAGGCTGTATTCGTCCTGGCAGGAGACGAAGCGGGGCACGTTCATCGCGCGCGCGACATGCTCGGCCTCCGCGACGCGCCACGCCGGGAAATTCGAATTGCCGATGTAGCGGACCTTGCCGGAGCGCACGAGATCGTCGAGCGCGCGCAGGGTCTCCTCGATCGGCGTCAGCGGATCGTAATCGTGCTGCTGATAGAGATCGATGTAATCGGTCTTCAGCCGCTTCAGGCTCGCTTCCACCGCTTCCATGATGTAGCGGCGCGAGGCGCCCTGCTTGGTGCCGTCGTTCGACATCGCCTTGGAATATTTCGTGGCCAGCACGATGTCCTTGCGGCGGTCGCCGAGGACCTGGCCCAGGATGGTCTCGGAGCCGCCCATGTTGGCGTAGATGTCGGCGGTGTCGAACAGCGTGATGCCGAGGTCGATCGCCTTGTGGATCACCTTGCGCGAGGCCTCGAGATCGATGCGCATGCCGAAATTGTTGCAGCCGATGCCGACCGCCGAGACGCGCAGGCCGGAGCCGCCGAGATTGCGAATTTCCATGTGGGATTTCCGTGGGAAGGAAAGGGGCCGGCATTGTGACGCGCCGGGCCCTTGGGCCGCAAGGTGCGGTTGTGCCGCGCAGGGCGCATCTGCTCTACCGGGCCGGCATGTCCACCGGCCCGGTAGCAACGCAGAGCAGGTCCACAAAAAGATGCGGCCCCGGTCAGACGCGGCGACTGACGGGGACCGCTGGGGCGCTTGATCTGTGACGGGGGGCCTGATCAGACGCAGGCGTAACCTAGGCGGGCTTTGTAACGTGGCGGTGACAGGTTTATTTATCCACAGGGCTTGCGAGAGCCCAAAAACAAGGGTTTGCGTCGCTCGGGACCGTTGCGCCCGCGGCGGGCGCGATATCCACAGGGTGGAAGCCCTAGACGTCCTTGCGATAGACGATGAAGCCGAGATGGGCGGCGACCTTGTCGTAGAGCAGGCGCGCGGTGGCGTTGGTCTCGTGGGTCTGCCAGTAGACGCGCGGAGAGCCGGCCGCCTTCGCCTCGCGATAGACGCGCTCGATCAGCGCGCGGCCGACGCCCTTGCCGCGCGCGGCCTCCACCGTGAACAGGTCTTGCAAATAGCAGACCGGCTCGATCAGCGTGGTGCTGCGATGGTAGAGATAGTGCGTCAGCCCGAGCAGTTCGCCGCCGCTTTCGGCGACGAGGCCATGGACGGGCTCATAGCCGTCGAAGAAGCGCGACCATGTCGCCTCGGTGATGGCGCGCGCCAGCGCCGTCGGACCGGAGCGGCCATAGAACGCGTTGTAGCCGTCCCACAGCGGCAGCCATTTGTCGAAATCGTCGCGCTTGACGAAGCGGACGGACAGGTTGTCGGACATCTCAGATCTTTCGGGTGCGCCGGATCGTCGTCCTCAATAAGGACTCCTCGCATCTCGATCAACGATATTTCGGGAGTTGACGTCTACTCCGCCGCGCGCAGCGAGCGCGCGAGCCCGCGGTCGCCGCCGCGCAGCGCGCGATAATAGTCGGCGCTGCCGGGGTCGTCGGAGTGACGCACCAGTTCGGTGACCGGCGTGTAGCTCAGCATGCGTCCGCCATCCGGCAGCGCGGTGCAGGAGAAGCGCAGCACCTGGCCGTCGGCGAGGTTGATGTTGAGCGGCGTGGAATTGCCGGCGCGCATCATCTCCATGCGGCGCGCGATGAAGGCGTTGAGCTCGTCGGCCGGCATCTCCCAGGCGCCGGTGTCGCGGCCGTGATACATCAGCGCGATGAAGGGCAGCTTTGCGTCGGCCTTGTCGTCGGGCAGCGCGAAATAGCCGCGGAAGGCGCGGTTGATGAACACGGCGCGGGTGTCCGCATCGAGCAGCACGATGCCGATGTCGACCTCGTCGAGCGCGGCCGACAGGCGGCCGGCGGTAGCGTGATGGGTGCGTTCGAGCGCGAAGGCATCCACCATCTGCTGACGCAGCAGCCCGGTGAGGGCGGCGGTGCCGCCCGCGGTGACCGCGAGCATCGCGAGGCGCACCAGGTCCGATGTGTCGTATCCGGCGACGCCGCGGTGATCGAGGAAGAAGACCGCCGAGCCGACGACCGCGATGGCCGCGCTCACCGAGGCCGATCGGATGCCGGACAGCGAGCCCGCGAAGGCGACGATGCAGACCAGCAGCGGCGCAGGATTGGGTACGCCGACGCCGACGTGCTCGGCCAGCATCGCGGCCAATGCCGTCGCTGCCGCCAGTCCCGGTCCCGCAATGGTGCGCCAGTCGAGCCGCATGCTTGTCTCTTCGCTTGCAAGCAATCAGGCGCCACAAAGGTGACCGATCGTTGTACAGGCGGAAGAGTTTTCCGTGCAGCGGCTAAGAAGCCGTTGACGCGGAAGCGCCAACTTTCCGATCTGTTGGGTCAAATTGCGCGCCTTCGGAGCGCTGCGAGCCGCCTGCTAGAGCGGCATGGCCATGCTGGCTTTGAGCGAGAGTGCCGCAATAACGACCGCAAGGCAGAGCGAAAACGCACCGAAGGCAAGCGATGCCACCACCGCATCGATCAATCGAGGCGAGGCGACGTTGGCGCTGAGGCCGTGAAAGCCGTGCGCGCCGGGTGAGCGTATCATGGCGAAAATCCCTGGAGGCTGCGGGCGAATCACCCGCCGAGTTGCGGGAACCGTGGCTTTTCCGGCCGGCAATATTGCGGCAGGCCTGCGCCGGATTCGCCGCAGGTCTTAATCGTTGTTAACGATTAGGCCCCCGCCGCAATGCTCGCCTGATCGTCGATCTCGGCGCGCCAGTCCATGGTCACGAAGCGAGGCGACTGCTCGACGCGGCGGAGCCAGCCGCGGATCGCCGGGAAGGTCGAGAGATCGAAGTCGCAGCGGTCGGCGACATGGGTATAGCCATAGAGCGCGATGTCGGCGACGGTGAGCTGGTTGGCGGCAAAGTAATCGTGGATCTTGAGGTGATTTTCCATCACTTGCAGCGCCGCATAGCCGCGCTCTATCCAGTCTTCCAGCGCATGCGTCTGCAGATCGCGGCCGCCGCGCACCAGCGCCAGCCAGAAATAGGCCGCGCCGATATTCGGCTCCAGCGCGTGCTGTTCGAAGAACATCCATTGCAGCGCTTCGGCGCGCTCGATGCGCGATTCCGGCGACAGCGAGGTGCCGTTGGCGACGTACCACAGGATGGCGTTGGATTCGGCGATGAAGCGGCCTTCCTCCACTTCCAGCAGCGGCACATGGCCGCTCGGATTCTTGGCGAGGAAATCAGGCGTGCGGCTTTCGCCGCGCAGGATGTCGATCTCCACGACGTCATAGGGCGTGTTCAACAGCGCGAGCGCAAGGCGGACCTTGTAGCTGTTGCCGGAGCGCTGCATCGAGTAGAGCTTGTACAAGTGGTCGATTCCCCAGAGGAAACACTTAAGAGGCACGTCGGTGAGTCGACGGGCTTTAACCCCACAACCCGGCTAAACAATGATGCCGGCTTGCGGGCGCCGCAAGAGTGGAAGGCCGGAAAAAATCTAAAACTTCTACCGCAGTGCAAACGCGCCGAAGATCATTCTCTGCGGGTAGGAACAATTGACATCACGCCTGCGCGATACACTGCGCCGAAACTTTGACGCTCGCGCGATCAAGCCATGCACGCTTCGGGGTGAAGCCGTAGAGCGCGGGCGTCGCGATGGCGACCGCCGATACGACAAGATCGCAATCGAGCACGTAAGGTGTCGCGAGCAGGCTTGCCGTAGCGGTCGATCAAGCCGTCGGAGATGGCGATCCATCCGGCCATGGCGATGCCCGCGATCGCAAGCAGGATCAGGCTGTAGCCCCGCGCGCGAGCCAGTCGCCGGATCGAACGCTCTGCCAGATATGAGTCATTTCGGCGCGGAATTTGGATGAATGTTGCGCCAGCCAAGACCACGCCCCTTAAGCGTTCCCGAAAATATCTGCGGATTTGCCCAAGCTTCTTGCGATGCAGCGGCGCTGGCCTTAGGGTGCATCATTCCCGCAAAAAGAGTCGTGGCCACGCCCCGGTTCACGACGCCTGCAAGGAGACGATGATGCCGTTCCTGTCCGCCGCGCTCGACCGTGTGAAGCCGTCCGCAACGATTGCGGTCACGGACAAAGCACGCGCGCTGAAAGCGGCGGGACGCGACGTCATCGGCTTAGGTGCCGGCGAACCCGACTTCGACACGCCCGCCAACGTCAAGCTGGCGGCGATCCATGCCATCGAGGCCGGCAAGACCAAGTATACCGCCGTCGACGGCATTCCGGAGTTGAAGGATGCCGTGATCGCGAAATTCCAGCGCGAGAACGGCCTCAGCTACAAGCCGAATCAGGTGATCATCGGCACCGGCGGCAAGCAGGTGCTGTACAACGCGCTGATGGCCACCATCAATCCGGGCGACGAGGTGATTATCCCCGCGCCCTATTGGGTGAGCTATCCCGAGATGGTGGCGCTGGCCGGCGGCGAGCCGGTATCGATCGTCTGCACGGCCGCGCACGGCTTCAAGCTGCAGCCGGCCGACCTGGAGAAGGCGATCACGCCAAAGACCAAGTGGATCATCCTCAACTCGCCGTCGAACCCGACCGGCGCGGCCTACTCGCGTGCCGAGTTGAAGGCGATCACCGACGTGCTGGTGAAGCATCCGCAGGTCTGGGTGATGACCGACGACATGTATGAGCACCTGGTCTACGACGACTTCGTGTTCACGACACCGGCGCAGGTCGAGCCGAAGCTCTACGAGCGGACGCTGACGGTGAACGGCGTGTCGAAAGCCTATTGCATGACGGGCTGGCGCATCGGTTATGCCGGCGGCCCGGCCGATCTGATCAAGGCGATGGCGACGATCCAGTCGCAGTCGACGTCGAACCCGTCGTCGATTTCGCAGTGGGCGGCGGTCGAGGCGCTGAACGGTCCGCAGGACTTCATCCCCGTCAACAACAAGGCGTTCAAGGAGCGGCGCGATCTCGTCGTCTCCATGTTGAACCAGGCCAAGGGCATCGATTGTCCGCGGCCGGATGGCGCGTTCTATGTCTATCCGTCCTGCGCGGGCACGATCGGCAAGACAGCGCCGTCGGGCAAGGTGCTTGCCAATGACGAGGACTTCGTCACGGAGCTGCTCGAGAACGAAGGCGTCGCCGTCGTGCAGGGCACGCCGTTCGGGCTTGGCCCGGCGTTCCGGATTTCCTACGCCACCAAGAACTCGGACCTCGAAGAGGCCTGCAAGCGCATCCAGCGCTTCTGCGGTAATTTGAGATAGTCAAATCAAAACCGGCGTCGCCCGCCTTAAGTTTTGATGGCTTCTTCAGGAAGCGCCTTGTTTCGGACACGGCGCTTCCTTCCTGTCCCGCCACCTTTTCAATTTCGCGGAGACAGACCATGCGACTTTCCATTCTCTTCATCGCCGCCGCTGCACTCGTTGGCACCGTCGCCAGCGCGCAGGCGGTCCCGGCCGTGCAGGCCGGCGTCCTCGAATGCCGCGGCGGACAGAATGTCGGCTTCGTCGTGGGTTCCGTCGCTAACCTCGAATGCGTGTTCCAGAGCCGCGGCCGGCGGCCCGAGGCCTATATCGCGACCGTGCGGCGCATCGGCATCGATCTCGGCGTCACCGCGCAAACGCAATTCATCTGGGCCGTTAACGCACCCACCACGCGGCTCGGCTTCGGCGAACTCGCCGGCACCTATGGCGGCGTCGGCGCCAATGCGTCGATCGGCATCGGCGGCGGCGGCAACTTCCTGGTCGGCGGTCCGCGCAATGCCTATGCGCTGCAGCCGATCAGCGTGCAGGGCCAGACCGGATTGAATGTCGCGGCGGGCATTGCCGGCATCGAGCTCGAGCCGGTCGGCTTCGGCCACCGCGGCCGCTGGCACCACCGCCGTCACGGATGATGAATGAATTAACCGAATCGATCTGAGGCCCGCTCAAAAGCGGGCCTCTTTCATTTGCGGCGTGGGTGGGCGTTGTGGCATAGAACAGCCAACTCGCATCACACTTTGCTTCGGAGTTTTTCTCATGCGCCGTTTACTCGCCCTTGCCGCAATCGCCGCAACCCTGCTGGCCTCGTCGGCCGATGCGCAGGCACCGATGAACCGCGTGCGGGTCGGCGTGCTCGAATGCCGCGGCGGCGCCAGCATCGGCTTCGTGGTCGGCTCCGTCACCAATCTCGGTTGCGTGCTGCGCGTCGAGGGCCTGCCCGAAGACCGCTATATCGCGACCATCCGCAAGGTCGGCCTCGACCTCGGCATCACCCAGGAGACCGCGCTGGCCTGGGGCGTGTTCGCGCCGGTGGCGCGGCTGGCGCCCGGCGATCTCACCGGCACTTATGCCGGCGCGCAGGGCTCAGCCTCGCTCGGCGTCGGCGTCGGCGGCAATGTGCTGGTCGGCGGCTCCAACAATACCATCGCGCTGCAGCCGCTCAGCGTGCAAGGTTCGGTCGGCATCAACCTCGCCGCCGGTCTGGAAAGTCTGGAACTGAGCCCGGGACGTTAACGGCCGGCGTCCTCGTCATTGCGAGGAGCGTAGCGACGAAGCAATCCAGACCGTTTCCCCGGAAATAGTCTGGATTGCTTCGCTTCGCTCGCAATGACGGCTGAGGTACGCCTAAACCAACGATGCGCCGCAGCGACATTTTCCCGCTTGCCAAAGTCCGGGAGCAGGCAGAGCATTGATGCTTGCCGACCCAATCAAGGGCCGAGCTCCAGACAGGAGGCGGCGAATGGGACAAGACGTCAGAAGTCCCCGCGGTCCACGGTGCATTGCACTGGTGGGCCCTTTCCAAAGCGGTAAAACCACCCTTCTCGAAGCAATACTGGCGCGCACGGGCGCCATCCCCCGCGCCGGCACCGTCGACCACGGAACTTCCGTCGGCGATTCCAGCCCCGAGGCCCGCCATCACAAGATGAGCGTCGCGCTCACGGCGGCCACCACCACTTTCATGGGCGACAGCTACACCTTCATCGACTGTCCGGGCTCGGTGGAGTTCGCCAACGACATGCGCGCGGCGCTGCCCGCGGTCGACGCGGCCATCGTGGTCTGCGAGGCCGACGAGAAGAAGCTGCCGCAACTCCAGATCATCCTGCGCGAGCTGGAAGAGCTGAAGATTCCGCGCTTCCTGTTCCTCAACAAGATCGATCGCGCCAACAAGCGCATCCGCGAGACGCTGGCGACCTTGCAGCCGGCCTCGCGCGTGCCGCTGGTGCTGCGCCAGATTCCGATCTGGAACGGCGAACTGATCGAGGGCTTCGTCGATCTCGCGCTGGAGCGCGCCTTCGTCTATCGCGAGCACAAGGCCAGCGAAGTCATCGAACTCGAAGGCGGCAATCTCGATCGCGAGAAGGAAGCGCGCTTCTCGATGCTCGAAAAGCTCGCCGATCATGACGACGCGCTGATGGAGCAGCTGCTCGAGGACATCCAGCCGCCGCGCGACGCCGTGTTCGACGATCTCGCGCGCGAATTGCGCGAAGGGCTGATCTGCCCGGTGTTGCTCGGCTGTGCGAGCCGCGAGAACGGCGTGCTGCGGCTCTTGAAGGCGCTGCGCCATGAGGCGCCCGGTATCGCGGAGACTGCAAAGCGGTTGGGGGTGCCTGCGACCAAGGACGCGCTCGGTTATGTCCTCAAGACCGTGCATCTGCAGCACGGGGGCAAGCTGTCGCTGACGCGGCTGCTTGTCCGGCCATCTCGACGACGGCGCGACCTTGCAGTCGTCATCGGGCGGTACGGGACGAATCTCCGCCATCCTTGGCGTCAGCGGCGCGCACGACTCAAAGCGCGCCGGCGCGGAAGCCGGCGACACGGTTGCGCTCGCCAAGGTCGATACGATCAAGACCGGCGATACCATCGGCACCGGCAAGACCGCGCCGCAAGCGCTGGTCAAGGCCGAGCCTGCGCCGCCGGTGCTGTCGCTCTCGGTTGCGGCCGCCGACCGCAAGGACGACGTCAAGCTCGGCCAGGCGCTGTTGCGGCTCAACGAGGAGGATCCCTCGCTGAGCATGGTGCAGAACGCACAGACCCACGACACCGTGCTGTGGGGGCAGGGCGAGATGCATCTGCGGGTGGCGCAGGAGCGGCTGCGCGACCGTTTCGGCGTCAATGTCAAATCGCACACGCCGGGGATCGGCTATCTCGAGACCATCAAGAAGCCGGTCAGCAACCAGCGCGGCCGCCACAAGAAGCAGTCCGGCGGCCACGGCCAGTTCGGCGACGTCCTGCTCGACATCAAGCCGCTGGCGCGCGGCGAGGGCGTCAAGTTCGAGGAGAAGGTGGTCGGCGGCGCGGTGCCGCGCAACTACATCGGCGCGGTGGAAGAAGGCGTCAGGGATGCGATGGCGCGCGGGCCGCTCGGCTTCCCCGTCGTCGACGTCCAGGTGACGCTGACCGACGGCTCCTACCACAGCGTCGACTCTTCCGACCTCGCGTTCCGCACCGCGGCGCGGATCGGCGTCAGCGAGGCCTTGCCGAATTGTCAGTCGGTGCTGCTCGAGCCGATCCATGTGGTGGAGATCGTCTGTCCAACCGACGCCACGGCAAAAATCAACGCGATCCTGTCGGCGCGGCGCGGGCAGATTCTCGGCTTCGACACCCGCGAGGGCTGGCAAGGCTGGGACTGCGTGCGGGCCATGATGCCGGAGGCGGAGATCGGCGAGTTGATCGTCGAGCTGCGTTCGGCCACCGCCGGCGCCGGCAGTTTCACGCGTCAGTTCGACCACATGGCCGAGGTGACGGGACGCACCGCCGATCAGATCATCGCCGCGCATCGCGACGCGGCGTGATCCAGTGTCTCATTCCGAGGCGCGCAGTATGCCGCGGCTCGGAATGAAATCGTTTCGTCAATGACGAATGCGCGAAGTGCGAACTCCGACGCACTCTCGCCACGATCGTGCCTGCCCAATTGTGCCAACGCATGGTCAGGCGAGGACTGGGGCATTGCGCGTGAGGTTCAGCATCACCGTTTTGATTGCCGTCTTGCTCGCGCAAGCCGCGTTCGCGCAGGACAAACCGCCCGAGCTGACGCCTGCCGGCAAGGCGATGCTGCAGAGCGCGCTTGAGGCCGGACGTCGCCGGTTCGCCAATCCGTTGATCTTTCCGCTGGCGACTTGCATGTTTCCCGGCGGCCTGTGTGGTGCGGTCCGTCGCGACGGTTCGGTCGCAGTGCCGCCGCGCTACGATTGGGTCGGCCCATTCTCGGACAATCGCGCCGCGGTTCGCCTCAATGGTCTCTACGGCTTTGTCGATGACAACGGCCGCGAGGTCGTCAAGCCGCAATACCGCATTGTCGACGATTATCACTTCGGCTTCGCGCAGGTCGACGTCGACGGCAAGTCCGGCTTGATCGATCCCGACGGCAAGATGGTCGTCGAACCGAAATACGGCTTCATCCGCGCCGTCGCACCTGACCGCTTCGAAGTGTCGGACGTTCGGCGAACGGGCGGATTGATCGATGGCGGCGAGGATTTCTCGGGCATCCGGGCACGGAGCATGCCGGGCGGCATGGGCATTGTCGTAAGTGATCTGGAATTGAAAAACCCAATCGGTGTCACCGACCTGTCCGGGCGCGTGATCGAACCGGGGCGGATAGCGACGCCTGTATTCGACAAGGAAGACCTATCGATCCGCTGGGTGCAAAATGACAATCTCTGGGGATTGGCGCGGACAGATGGAAGCTGGCTTGTCGAGCCGAAATTCGAGATCGTGGACTCGCTGAGCGATGGCTTGGCTCGCGTCACGCAGAATGGCAAGGTTGGCTTCATTGATCGGACCGGCGCGTTCGTCATCCCGCCGGCGTTCGAAAGGGCCGGGTCGTTCACGCGCGGACTCGGACGCACCTCGGCTGTTCGGGACGGCATCGCCGGTGTAATCGACAAGACCGGTGCGTGGCTGTTTCGAACGGACTATCAGCAGATCTTTCTCGCGACCAACTTCGACAAATATCGCAGCGTGTTCGGCTGGCACGTCAAGAAGGCCGACCGGTGGGGATTGTTGAATCTCGACGGCGGCGTGGTACTCGATGCCGATTTCGAGCAGATCGTTCAGCGCTGTGATGACGGCCGCTTGATTGCGTACAAGGAGAAGCAGCAGTTGTTCTTCAAGTCGGACGGCAGCCCACTGCAACCGCCCGACGGTCGGCTTATAGACGCCACGTGTGGCGGCCAGCCGCCATACACTCTGAAAATCGGCGAAAAATTCAGACTGGTCGATGCGGACTCAAACCCGCTTACACCGCTGCAATTTGATGCAGTCAATCGGGTCGGGCGCAGCGCACGGAATGTCAAAATCGACGACAAGTGGGGACGTATCGGGTCCGATGGGCATTGGTTGCTCGACCCGAAGTTCGACTACATCTCAAACGAGCCAGATATCTTCGTCGCAGTGGTCGACGGCAAACGCGGCTTCATGCGGTCGGACGGCAGTTGGCTCATCGAGCCGAAGTTCGACGCCGCGCAGCGGCGTGATGCGGATACCGCGTTCGCGACCGTCTCCGGCGCAACTGGCGTGCTGCGGTTGAAAGACCAGTCCTGGGCGATCCCGCCGCGTCCGGGCATCCTGTGCGATACCCATCGTTATGGCGCCATCATGTCGGAGAGCAACGGCAAGCGGACGATCCTGTCGCCCGATGGTGAGACCTGGATCGATGTCGGCGCCGAACGCGTCGGCCTCAACCTCGATTTTGGGCTGCTGACGTTTCTCAAGGGCGGCAAGTGGGGATTGGTCGATACGGCCGGTCAGATCATGGTGGACCCGCAGTTTGATGAGCCGGTTTATTTCTCCCCCGGCCTGCGCGGCGTCGCTTGGGCCAAGCGCGACGGCAACTGGTGCGCCATCGATCGGCGCGGCCGTTCTGTACCCGGAATGGCCTGCGCCGCCAGCAATCCCACAGGGCCGGACAATCGGTTTGTATGCAAAGTCGAGCCCTGAATTTCTCGGCCAGAATAGGCTTGCTGCGAGCTCTATTTGATGTATTTTACATCATTGTCTGTATGCCAGACATCAATTATCATCCTCGGTACGTGAATTCGTGATCACCTCGTTTCAGATGCGGGCCGGCCGGGCGCTGCTCGGGATCGACCAGAAAACCCTGGCCGAACTCGCCGGCGTGTCGTTGCCGACCATCCAGCGGATGGAGGCTTCGACCGGCAACGTTCGTGGCGTCGTGGAAACGCTGATCAAGGTGGTCGATGCGTTCAATCGCGCCGGCGTCGAGCTGATCGGCGAGCATGCGCGCAGCGACGACGGCGGGCGCGGCGTGCGGCTGAAGCAGCCGGGATTGCCGCGCCATATCAACGGGTATGGGCATGAGCATCGCGAGCGAACCTGCTGGCAAGCTGCATCCGCACCGTCAGCCGACCTTTGCCGAGCTTTATTCTCCGAAACTGCTCACGGTGCTGCGCGAAGGCTACGGCGTCGCCGATTTCCGCGCCGACATCGTTTCCGGCCTGACGGTGGCGATCGTCGCACTGCCGCTGTCGATGGCGATTGCCATCGCGTCCGGCGTCACGCCGGGACGCGGACTCTTTACTGCCGTGGTCGGCGGCTTCATCGTCTCGCTGCTCGGTGGCAGCCGCTTCCAGATCGGCGGGCCGGCCGGCGCCTTCGTCGTTCTGGTGTCGGTCACCGCCGATCGTCATGGCGTCGATGGCGTCATCCTGGCGACGCTGATGGCGGGCTTCGTCCTGATCGCCGCGGGACTCTTCCGTCTCGGCACCTACATCAAGTTCATTCCTTATCCCGTGACGGTCGGCTTCACCGCAGGGATCGCGGTGATCATCTTCGCCAGCCAGTTAAAGGATTTGTTCGGCATCACGCTTGCGGGCAAGGAGCCCGGCGAACTGATCCCGAAGCTTCTCGCACTCGGACACGCTTGGCCGAGCGCGAATCTCTCCGCGATCGCCATCGCAGCCGTCAGCATCGCGCTGATCGCCGTGATCAGGCGGTTGCGGCCGAACTGGCCGGGACTGCTGATCGCGGTCCTCATCGCGAGCCTCGCGGCCTGGGCCTTCGCGTTGCCGGTCGAGACCATCGGCACCCGCTTCGGCGGCGTGCCGCGCGAATTGCCGCTGCCGGCGTTGCCGCCGTTCTCTTTTGAGAAGGCAAAGGCCGTCTTGCCCGACGCCATCGCCTTCGCGTTGCTCGGCGCCATCGAGTCGCTGTTGTCGGCGGTCGTCGCGGACGGCATGACCGGACGCCGCCATCGCTCCAATTGCGAACTGGTGGCGCAGGGCTTTGCCAATATCGGCTCGGCCCTGTTCGGCGGCATCTGCGTCACCGGCACCATCGCGCGCACCGCGACCAATGTGCGTGCCGGCGCGCGCGGTCCGGTCTCCGGCATGCTGCATGCGATCTTCCTGCTGCTGTTCATGCTGATCGCAGCACCCCTTGCCAGTTACATTCCTCTCGCCGCGCTCGCCGCCGTGCTCGTCACGGTCGCCTGGAACATGGCCGAGAAGCACGAGTTTGCGCTGCTGCTGCGCTCCTCGCGCGGCGACGCCGTGGTGCTGCTCGCGACTTTCCTGCTCACGATCTTCCGAGACCTCACCGAGGGAATCGTGGTCGGCTTTGCGCTTGGCGCGGTGCTGTTCATCAACCGCATGGCCGCGATGACCGGCATCGAGGATGGCACGCCTTTGGTCGCCGCCGACCAGGCGGATAATGACGACGGCCGCACACCCTACGATCCCGGACTGGCGGTCGATCCCGACGTGCTGGTCTATCGCATCACCGGCGCATTCTTCTTCGGCGCGGCTTCCGCGATCGGCGGCGTGCTCGACGGCATCGCCGACAGGCGGAAAGCCTTCGTGGTCGATTTCGCCGCGGTGCCGTTCCTGGATTCGACGGCGGCGAACGCGATGGGCCGGGTCGCCGCCAAGGCCCACCGCCAGGGCATCCAGCTGTTCATCACCGGCGCATCGCCCGCCGTGCGCCGCGCCCTGCTGACGCATGGCGTGTCGCCGCCGCGCGCCCGTTATCGCGAGACCATCGCGCGTGCCATTGCCGACATCAAGAGCGGCGCTGGCAACGCTGCCGATCAAGCACGCGACGCCGCAAGCTGAGCCCGCGCTTTTCAAAGTTCAGGAAATCGCCGACAGTGGCGCCATGCTCGATTCCCACCGCAACACCGCACTCGCCTGCGCGCTCAGCGCGCTCGCCGGCTATGTCGACGGCATCGGCTTCCTGCATCTCGGCGGCCTGTTCGTCTCCTTCATGAGCGGCAACTCGACGCGGATGGGCGTCAGCCTCGCCGCGGGCAACTGGTCCGCGGCCGGCGAGGCGCTGATCCTGATCGTGCTGTTCGTGCTGGGCGCCGCCTGCGGCAGCCTGATCGTGCTCGGGCGCGGCCAGCACGCGCAGAGCCGCTTGCTGCTGACCGAAGCGTTGCTGCTCGCCGCCGCCGCGCTGCTCTACACCTTCGGCCTCGATCGCCTCGCCATCGCCGCCATCGTGCTGGCGATGGGACTGGAGAATGCGGTGTTCCAGATCGAGGGCGGCGCCGGTCTTGGGCTCACCTATGTCACGGGCGCGCTGGTCAAGGTCGGCCAGCTGATTGCGGCGGCGCTGACCGGCGGCGCGCGCTTCGGCTGGGTGCCGAACCTGCTGCTCTGGGCGGCACTGGTCGCGGGAGGCGTTCTCGGCGCGCTGGCCTATCACTGGATCAATCTCGCCGCGATCTGGTTTGCCGCGGCCTTCGCGCTCGCCTTGAGCGCGCTCGTTGCCGCGACGGCGGAGAGGTAGATCGAATGGGAAAAAGCACGCCAAGTGCGGAGCAGGTGGCCGAATGGGAAGTCCGGGCCGAGACTGCCTATGCGGCCATGTACGATGCGCCCGACTACGACCAGAAGGATCTCAAGGACGACGCCCTGCTCTACCTCGCCCGCGCTATCGAAATCGCCGAGGCGTTGGGGCTTCAGGACGACGTGGTCCGGCTGAAAGCGCGCGAAGCCAACATCATGGGCGTGTGGAACAGCCAGTTTCGCCCCGTGCGGCGCTAGGCGGCCATGGCATGCTCGTCGCTCCGTCAGCCGGTGAGCGACCGCGGCCGAAGCGCTCCTGGCGCGTCATCGGCATTGACAGCCCCGCCGCCTTGGCTGAATTGACTAGCATGACCGAAGCTGCACCTCGCCTCGCTTGTTTGATCGGATGGCCGGCCGCGCATTCGCGCTCGCCGCTGATCCATCGCTACTGGCTGCGCACGCTCGGCATCGAGGGCGGCTATGTGCTCGAGGCGGTGCCGCCGGACGACTTCCGCGATTTCGTGCTGCGGCTGTCGCCGCGCGGCTTCGTCGGCGCCAATGTCACCCGTCCGCACAAGGAGCGCGCGCTGGCGCTGTCGAAACCGGATGCGCGGGCGCAGGCCGTGGGCGCCGCCAACACGCTGTGGTTCAAGGACGGAGAATTGTGCTCGACCAACACCGACGTCGAAGGTTTTGTCGGCAATCTCGATGCGTCAGCGCCGGCATGGGCCAAGGCTGAGGAGGCGCTGGTGCTGGGCGCCGGCGGCGCGTCGCGCGCGGTGCTGTTCGGGCTGCTCGACCGCGGCATCAAGCGCGTGCACCTGGTCAACCGCACCCGCGCGCGCGCCGAAGGTTTGGCGAAGCAGTTCGGCGAGAAGATTCAGGTCGCGGCGTGGGAGCAGGCTGCCGCGTTGCTGCCGCGCGCGGGGCTTTTGATCAACACCACGTCGCTTGGCATGCATGGCCAGCCCGCGCTCGACATCGACGTCGGCAAGCTGCCGGCTGGAGCCGTCGTCGCCGATCTCGTCTATGTGCCGCTCGAGACCGAACTGCTGAAGGCAGCGCGCGCGCGCGGGCTGAAGACCGCGGACGGACTCGGCATGCTCTTGCATCAGGCCGTGCGCGGTTTCGAATTGTGGTTCGGCAAGCGCCCGGAGGTGACGGCCGAGTTGCGCGCGCTGGTGGAAGCCGATCTCGCGGGGACATGAGCCATTTGTTCCTGCGCCTCGCGCGCATTTGAGACGGAATATCGCCGACGAGTTGGGGTCTGGTGCTACATCACGCCGCCCTTCGGAGATTCCCATGCATCGTTCCTACATCCGCCCGCTGATCGCCCTTGCCATGGTGGCAGGGTCCACTGCCTTTGCCATTGCGCAGAAGGCGCCGGTCCCGACCCGGGTTCGTGGTGAAATCGCCGCCGTCGACGACGATACGATCATGGTGAAGTCGCGCGGCGGCGAGGACGTCAAGCTGCACATGACGGGCGACATCAGGATCGTCGGCATTACCAAGATTTCACTGTCCGACATCAAGGTCGGCTCGTTCATCGGCACCACCACGGTGCCCGGTCCGGACGGCATGCCGACGGCGGTCGAGGTGCATGTGTTTCCGGAGAACATGCGCGGCACCGGGGAGGGCTCGCGGCCCTATGATCTCAAGCCCAACGCGACCATGACCAACGCCACCGTGTCGGAAAGCGTGGTCGGCAATGACGGCAACACCCTGCTGGTCAAGTACAAGGACGGCGAGAAGAAGGTGCTGGTGACGCCGGAAACGCCGGTCGTGACCTATGTCCCCGCCGACAAGTCCGACCTCAAGGCCGGCGCCAAGGTGATCGCCTTCATGAAGCAGCTGCCGGACGGCTCGTTCGAGACCAACCGCGTCAGTGTCGGCCGCGACGGCCTGACCCCGCCGATGTGACGCAAAGCGTCATCCCGGGGCGCGCGACTTGTCCGTCGTAGCTCGAAGAGCGAAGGCGGAAGCGCGAACCCGGGATCTCGAGCCGCAAGCTCCGCTTTCGTCCCCGTTCGCTTGGCCGGGACGACAGATTTAGAGGAATACCCCTCGCTCCCCGGGGTTGCCCAAGGTTGGTCGCAAGAAACCCGAGGGGAGAGAGCCATGCCGAAACTGACATCCTGGATGACTGCCGCGCTGGCGGCCGTTTCCGTCCTGACAACAGTCGCCTGGGCGCAGCAGGCGCCCCCGGTGCGCATCCGCGGCACCATCGAGGCGGTCGATGGTCCGACCTTGAGCATCAAGACCCGCGAGGGCACCGACGTGAAGGTCAAGATGACCGACAACGTCGCCGTGTTCGCCGTGGTCAAGACCGAGCTGTCGCAGATCAAGGAAGGCTCCTATATCGGCGTCTCCGCGATGCCGCAGCCCGACGGCACCCAGAAGGCGTTCGCCGTGCACATCTTCCCCGAAAACCAGCGCGGCGCGGCCGAAGGTTTTCGGCCCTGGGATGCGCGCGCCAACTCGACCATGACCAACGCCACCGTCGCCGAGACCGTGAAGGGCACCGACGGCCAGAACATCCTGGTCAAATACAAGGACGGCGAGAAGAAGGTGGTGGTGCCGCCGGATGCCGCGATCGTCACCTTCGTCGCCAGCGACAAGTCGGAAGTGAAGCCGGGCGCCAAGCTGATCATCTTCGGCGCGGCCAAGAAGGACGACGGCACGCTGGAAGCCGCACGCGTCAATGTCGGCCGCGACGGGATCACGCCGCCGATGTGATTTTTGTGGCCGCGGCTCGCGGCCACAAAAATCATCCCGGGGCGCGCAACGCGCGAACCCGGGATCTGGAGCCGCAAATGCTTTCGTCATTGCGAGCGAAGCGAAGCAATCCACCTTTCCGCTTGTGGCGCTATGGATTGCTTCGTCGCTTCGCTCCTCGCAATGACGAAGCGTTCTCACACCGCCAGCACGTGATCGTTGATCTCGGCGATGGTGTTGACGCCGCACAGGCCCATGGTGGTGGTGAGCTCTTTCGCCAGCACGTCGATCGCTTTCGCGACGCCGGCCTCGCCCGCTGCACCAAGTCCATAGGCATAGGCGCGGCCGATCATGCAGGATTTGGCGCCGAGCGCCAGCGCCCGCATCACGTCCATGCCGGTGCGGATGCCGCTGTCGAACATGATCTCGAGCTGCGAGCCGACCGCGTCCGCGATCTCCGGCAGCACCTCGATCGACGACGGCGCGCCGTCGAGCTGGCGGCCGCCATGATTGGAGACGACGATGGCCTGCGCGCCGCTCTTGGCCGCGATCTCGGCGTCCTCGGTGTCGAGAATGCCCTTGAGGATCAGCTTGCCCGGCCAGATCGAGCGGATCCAGTCGACGTCCTTCCAGTTCAGCGTGGTGTCGAACTGCGAATTGATCCAGGTCGACAATGACGTGATGTCGTCGCTGATCTTCAGGTGGCCGGCGAGATTGCCGAAGGTTTTGCGCTTGCCGCGCCGGATGCCGTTGACCCAGGCCGGCTTGGTGGCGAAATCGACCAGCTTCGACAGCGACCATTCCGGCGGCACGGTCATGCCGTTCTTGATGTCCTGATGACGCTGGCCGATCACCTGCAGGTCGACGGTCAAAACCAGCGCCGAGCATTTCGCCGCGATGGCACGCTCGATCAGCGCCTTGATGAAGCCGCGGTCCTTCATCACGTAAAGCTGGAACCAGAACGGCTTGTCGACGGCAGCTGCGATATCCTCGATCGAGCAGATCGACATCGTGCTTTGCGTGAAGGGAATGCCGGCCGCCTGCGCCGCGCGGCAGGCGTAAATCTCGCCGTCACCATGCTGCATGCCGAGCAGACCGACCGGCGCGAGGATCAGCGGCATCGCGGCGGGCTCGCCGAGGATCGTGGTCGACAGGTCGCGCTTGCTGACATCGACCAGGATGCGCTGGCGGAACTTGATCTCCTGCAGCTTCTCGCTGTTGGCGCGCAGCGTATCCTCGGTATAGGAGCCGCGGTCGGCATAATCGAAGAACGCTTTCGGCACCCGCTGCTTGTGCAGCAGCCGCAGGTCCTCGATGCAGGTGACGTGCTTCATGAACGTTTCCGCCCCTTCTTGTTTTGGCAGCCTTTATGGTCATCTAGCACGGTTGAGCGCGGGGCCAAATCGCAGCGACGGACCGGATCGCATGAGCGGACCCCGAAAAAGGCGCCTGAAAAGTCCGACCGCGCCGAAAAGCGCGACCTCGACGATGCCCTTGAGGAAGGGCTGGAGGAGACCTTCCCGGCCTCCGACCCCGTCAACGTGACCCAGCCCGCGCCGAGCAAGGGCGACCACCACATCCGCCGCAAGCGCTAGGCGTGCCTTGAGTTGCCCGTAATTTAAGCGTTAACAACGAGTTACCGGCGCATCCGGCGCGGTTCCCCGGTAATCGTTCATCATATTTTTTGAAGCCATTTTAGTCCGGGAGGCATTATAAACCTCCGGACGCGCTGGGGAGGCGTGATGGCGCTGCTGGCGCTGCAAACAGGGGGCCCGGGTTGGTGCTGGGGGTCATATGAGCCGCAATTATTTCGGTACGGATGGAATCCGTGGCCGTGCCAATGGTCTGATCACGCCCGAGCTCGCGCTCAAGGTCGGACAGGCCGCGGGTCTGGTGTTTCAGCGCGGCGAGCATCGTCATCGCGTCGTGATCGGCAAGGACACGCGGCTATCCGGCTACATGATCGAATATGCGATGGTGGCGGGCTTCACCTCGGTCGGCATGGACGTGCTGCTGGTCGGCCCGATGCCGACGCCGGCGGTCGCGATGCTGACCAAATCCATGCGCGCCGATCTCGGCGTGATGATCTCGGCCTCCCACAATCTGTTCGAGGACAACGGCATCAAGCTGTTCGGCCCGCAGGGTTTCAAGCTCTCCGACGACGTCGAGAAGCAGATCGAGCAGCTGCTCGACGAATCCCTCGACCGGCGGCTCGCGCAAAGCGCGAGCCTCGGCCGCGCCCGCCGCATCGACGGCGTGCACGACCGCTACATCGAATTCGCCAAGCGCACCTTGCCGCGCGATCTCTCGCTCGACGGCCTGCGCGTCGTGGTCGATTGCGCCAATGGCGCGGCCTACAAGGTGGTGCCGGAAGCGCTGTGGGAGCTCGGCGCCGACGTGATCTCGATCGGCGTCGACCCCGACGGTTTCAACATCAACAAGGAATGCGGCTCGACCGCGCCGGAAGCGCTTTGTCGCAAGGTGCGGGAAATGCGCGCCGACATCGGCATTGCGCTCGACGGCGACGCCGACCGCGTCATCCTGGTCGACGAGCGCGGCCATATCGTCGACGGCGACCAGCTGCTCGCGGTGATCGCGCAGAGCTGGAAGGAAGACGGCCGGCTTTCCAAGCCCGGCATCGTCGCCACCGTGATGTCCAATCTCGGCCTCGAGCGCTTCCTGCAGGGTATCGGCCTCGAAACGCTGCGCACGCCGGTCGGCGACCGCTACGTGCTGGAGAAGATGCTGAGCGGCGGCTACAATCTCGGCGGCGAGCCGTCGGGTCACATCATCCTCTCCGACTACGCCACCACAGGCGACGGCTTCGTCGCCGCGCTGCAGGTGCTGGCGGTGGTGCAGAAGCTGCGCCGCCCGGTGTCGGAAGTCTGCCATCGTTTCGATCCCTTGCCCCAAATACTCAAGAACGTGCGCTACCGCAGCGGCAAGCCGCTCGACGACGCCGACGTGAAGTCGGCGATCGACGCCGGCGAGAAGCGCCTCAACGGTCACGGCCGCTTGCTGGTGCGCTCCTCCGGCACCGAGCCCGTGATCCGCGTGATGGGCGAGGGCGACGACCGCATCCTGGTCGAGGATGTCGTCGACAACATCGTCGCCGCGCTGGGCCAGGCCGCGGCCTGATTTGATTTGCATCGCAGCTATAAGCGAAAGGCGGTAGCGGGCAGGGGGGCCGCTGTCGTAGGAACAGCGTGTCTTTTCGAATCTCGTTGGGAATTGCAATTGAACAAGTCTGTCGTCGTCTCCGAAGAAATCTTGACCGAACCGGTCATCGTTGAAGACGTCACGCCAGGCCTCGGGGCGACGGCGGCTGCCGGGCCCGCCTACATCGTGCTCGCCGGCATCAGCTTCTCGCACTTCCTCAACGACACCATGCAGTCGTTGATCGCCTCGGTCTATCCGATCCTCAAGGACGCCTATGCGCTGAGCTTCGCGCAGATCGGCATGATCACGCTGGCTTTCCAGTTCACGGCCTCGCTGCTGCAGCCGGTGGTCGGTCATATGACGGACAAGAAGGCGCAGCCGTTCTCGCTCGCGATCGGCATGGGCTCGACGTTCGTCGGCCTGCTGCTGCTGAGCATTGCCGCCAGCTATCCGGCGATCCTGATCGCGGCGGCGCTGGTCGGACTTGGCTCTGCGGTGTTTCACCCGGAGTTGGCGCGGATCGCGCGGCTCGCCTCCGGCGGGCGCTACGGCTTCGCGCAATCGGTGTTCCAGCTCGGCGGCAGCTTCGGCACCTCGATGGGACCGGTGCTGGCGGCGCTGATCGTGGTGCCGTTCGGCCAGCCCTCGATCGCCTGGTTCTCCTCGATCGCGTTCGTCGCGATCATCATCCTGTGGCGCATCGGGCTGTGGTACCGGCCGCAGATCGCGGCGAAGAAGGACCGCGGCCGTCGCGACCCATCCGGATGCGCCGAGCTCGCGCCATGTCGTGATCGCGCTTGCGGTGCTGGTGGCGCTGTTGTTCTCCAAGCAGCTCTACACCTCGAGCCTGTCGAGCTATTACATCTTCTATCTGATCGACAAATTCCACGTCTCGACCCAGACCGCGCAGCTCTATCTCTTCATCTTCCTCGCCGCGAATGCGGTCGGCGCCTTCCTCGGCGGTCCGCTCGGCGACCGCTTCGGCCGCAAGATCGTGATCTGGATTTCGGTGCTCGGCGCGCTGCCGTTCACGCTGGCGCTGCCTTACGTCGGCCTGCATGTCGGCGCATTGCTGACGATCTGCATCGGTCTCGTTCTCTCCTCGACCACGTCCTCGATCATCGTGTTCGCGCAGGAACTGGTGCCGCATCGCTTCGGCATGATCTCCGGCATGTTCTTCGGCGTCGCCTTCGGCATCGGCGGCCTTGGAGCGGCGGCGCTCGGCAAGCTCGCCGACATCACCAGCATCTCGTTCGTCTATCAGGTCTGCGCCTTCCTGCCGGCGATCGGATTGCTGGCGGCGTTTCTGCCCAACATGAAAGCGAGTAGGGAGTAGCGAATAGCGAGTAGCGAGTAGGCGGTACGAGGCCCTTCCTCTATTCGCTACTCGCCATTCGCTATTCGCCGATCCGTCAACACATCGTTAGGGATTGCGGCGAGAGCGCCACATTGCGCGCCCTCGTGTTTTTCCTGGTGAGAAAATATCAACCTTAAAAATTAGGGTTAAGTGCTGCTTAAGGTTTTGCTGGCATCGTCCGATCGTGGATTTTCGATGTGAGGCTTTTCGTTGTCGCCTCACCGGCAAAGAGGACGATGAAAATGCGTAGCGTTAAGTTTCTGATTGCCGCCGGAGCGGTGACCCTGTCGACCGCGGCCTTCGCCGCCGACCTCCCGATTGCAGCGCCCCCGATGTACGCGCCGCCTCCGCCGGCCGAATTCGGCGGCTGGTATCTGCGCGGCGACATCGGCATGACCAACCAGCGCATGAAGAATCGCTCGACAACCCCGATCCGAACTCCGCGGCTGTTCACCTCGAACGGCATGGGCTTCGACTCCTCGATGCTGTGGGATATCGGCGTCGGCTACCAGCTCAACAACTGGTTCCGCGGCGACGTGACCGCGCAGTGGCGCGGCCGCTCGAACTTCCACGGCTCGCAGTTCGCCACCGCCTTCGGCGTGTTCGGTCGACCTTGCCGCCAATGACAACTATTCCGGCTCAGCAAGTCCGAGCTGGTGTTCATGGCCAACGGCTATGTCGATCTCGGCACCTGGTGGTGCGTGACGCCGTTCATCGGCGCCGGCATCGGCACGTCGTACAACCAGCATCAGCGGCTTCCGCGACGACGGCGTGGTCAGCAATGGCGGCGTCGCTCAACAACCAGCGTCGTGTACGCGGCCGACAACGGCAAATGGAATTTCGCCTGGGCGCTCCATGCCGGTCTCGCTTACAAGGTTTCGCCGAACGTCACCGTCGAACTCGCCTACAGCTACATGAACCTCGGCGATGCCACGACCGGCGCGAACACCAATTTCGCCGGCTCCGCTGTGCCGCAGAATCCCCTGGACCATGCAGCGACATCACCTCGCACGACCTGAAGCTCGGCGTTCGCTGGAACTTCGACTCGCCGCAGCCGGTCATGCCGCTGATCCGCAAGGGCTGATCGACCCCTTCGCCTGTTAAGCTTTGCAACGGCGCGGTTAACACCGCGCCGTTTTGTTTTGCGCTTTTGGCGCCGTCGACGTCCCGCGACAACGATTGGTTAAGGTTAACGAGCGATGATCGTGACGCGTTTGAAGTCCCATTTGGAGCGTTGCGATGCGTAGGTTCTTGCTGGCGGCGGCGATGTGCGTGACGGCGATGTCGGGCTCGCGCGCGGCCGACCTGTCCGATCTCCCGATCCTGCGCGGGCCCGTGGGCCTCTCGTCGACCCGCGTCAACTGGCAGGGCTTCTACGCCGGTGGCCAGGGCGCTTTCGGCACATCGGATATGGATTTCACCGGCGCCACCCAGAGTGTCGCGCAGAAGCTGTTGTCCGGCACGGCGATCGAGGCTTTCGGCGGCACGGCCGAATGGCCGCTGCTCGGCAAGACGTCCGTTCACGGCAACGGCTGGGGCTTCTTCGCCGGCTACAACAGCCAGTGGAGCGACGTGGTCCTCGGTGTCGAGTTCAACTATATGCACGGCTCGTTCGGCGGCACGTCGACCGACAGCATGTCGCGATTCTTCGACGCCGGCGGCGGCTACACCGACAGCGTGACTTACCAGGCCACCGCCAGCATGAAGATCTCCGACATGGCCACGGCACGTGCGCGCGCCGGTTACGCCATTGGGGCGTTCCTGCCCTATATGTTCGGCGGCTTTGCGATGGGCCAGGCCGACATCATCCGCACCGCGCATATCTTCGGCGATCAGGTCAATCCGAACGCGGCGCCCGGCTTCCAGGATGTCCCGTTCGATGTTTCCGCCACCGATGCCAAGAACAGCCATTTCATCTATGGCTACGCCGGCGGTCTCGGCGTCGACATGATGCTGATGTCGTGCCTGTTCCTGCGCGCCGAATGGCAGTATGCGCGCTTTGCGGCTCCGGTCGACACCGCCGTCAATACCATCCACCTCGGCCTTGGCTACAAGTTCTGAGTAGCCTGAGAGACGGCGCGGGTCCCGTTGACAGGCGCGGTCGCGCCTGCTGCTCTGGCGTCATGAAGATCTATGGCGACGGCAATTCCGGCAACTGCCTGAAGGTGAAATGGGTCTGCGACCGCCTCGCGCTGCCCTATCGCTGGATCGCGGTCGACACCATGAAGCGCGAGACGCGGACGCCGCAATTCCTGGCGCTCAACAGCGCGGGCCAGGTGCCGGTGGTCGAGCTCGACGACGGCCGCACGCTGGCGCAATCCAATGCCATCATCCGCTATCTGGCGCGCGGCAGCGCGCTGATCCCGCTGGATCACTTTGACGCGGCGAAAATGGACGAGTGGCTGTTCTGGGAGCAGTACAGCCACGAACCCTATATCGCGGTGTGCCGCTTCCAGATGGTCTATCTCGGCAAGCCTGCGTCCGAGCTCGACCCCGACAAGGTGCAACGCGGCCATGCCGCGCTGGAGCGCATGGAGCGGCATCTTGGCGGCACGCGCTTTCTGGTCGGTGACGCCTTCTCGCTCGCCGACGTCGCCTTGCTCGCCTATACACGGGTCGCCCATGAAGGCGGCTTCGATCTGGCGCAGTACCCGTCGATCCAACGCTGGATCAAGGATGGTGAGACGCAGCTTGGGCTGCCGCCCGTGCGTTGACGAGGACATTGCCGTGACTGCCGCTTCCGACATCACGATCCGCCGCACCCGCCGCGACGACGTTCCCGCGATCGTTGCGATGCTGGCCGACGATCATCTCGGCCGCGCGCGCGAGCGGCTCGAAGACCCGCTTCCGGCATCCTATTATGATGCCTTCGCGCGCGTCGACCGCGATCCGCTGTTCAGGCTTGTCGTGGCCGAGCAGGGCGGCCGCGTCGTCGGCTGTCTTCAACTCTGCATGTTGCCGGGCTTGAGCTCCCAAGGCGGCTCGCGCGGCCTGATCGAGGACGTGCGCGTGGCATCGGACTGCCGCAGCCGCGGCATCGGCGAGTTGCTGGTGCAATGGGCGGTCACCGAGGCGCGCAACAACGGGTGCAAGCTGGTCGAGCTGCTCACCCACCACACCCGCGTCGACGCGCAGCGCTTCTACGAGCGACTCGGATTTGCCCGCAGCCATGTCGGCATGACGATCAGATTCTAATGCTTCATCTGGCTGAACTGGATGATCGTGCCTGTGGTCTCGGGGGCGTGCGGCATCAGGCTGGTCAGCGTTGCATCCGACCAGTCCGCAAGACTCACGACCTCGCCGGCCGGAATTTCTGTCGCGACCGCGGTGGCCGTCTCGGCCGGCTCGAGCACCTTGAGACCGCTCTGATCGAGGAAGAAGGTGTGGTCTCCGAACATGTCGCAGAGTTGCGCGGCCACCGGATGACTGTCGGGGAGAACCTGCGCATCGATCTGGCTCAGCGTCTGCTTCACTTGCATGTCGTTCAATCTCATCGGCTGCTCCTTCTCTTGGCTTGAGCTGCCACCGCCGTTGTTCCCGACGGAGCGGTTGCGTATCGACACGAACAAATGCCGCGGGCAGGCGTTCCCGCGACCGGCGAACTCTCTCGCGGCGACGCGCTGTTCCAACACATGTTATGAAGGGAACTTCCAGCACAGGGAGACCAACGATGTCCGCTATCAATCCATTGACCGCGATCGCGGTGGTGCTCGCAACCGCTGCGACCGACGCCGTCTATGTCATGTTCACATCGGCGGTGGTGGCACGCAAACGCGTGCCGGCGGCGACCTGGAGCAGCATCTGGTATCTGCTCTCCTCTTTCGCTGTCATCAGCTACACCGACAACTGGATCTATGTCGGCTTTGCCGCGATCGGCTCCTGGATCGGCGCTTACGCGTCGATAACGTATCTTCACCGTCCGCCCGGCGGCTCGCCGGTGGGCGCCTCACCCGAATAAGCGCGCAAGTTTATTCTTCGCGGCCGATCTTTTCCGAAAGAACGTACCTGCCTGCGTTCAACGGCCTGTGAGGCACGCGAAGTTCCTTGACGGAAACAGCCGATTCCCATATTGGCAGCGGCGGGACACCTCCCCCCAACGGGAGGCTTGCTATCTGGAAGGGTAGATCATGACTGCAAAGCCCGCTCAGCGGCCGACCGTGCCGCATTTCTCGTCCGGCCCCTGTGCCAAGCGCCCCGGCTGGAATCCCCAAAATCTCAAGGACGCAGCGCTCGGGCGCTCGCATCGCGCCAAGCTCGGCAAAGCCAGGCTGAAGCAGGCGATCGAGCTGACGCGCGAAGTGCTGGAAGTCCCTGCCAACTACAAGATCGGCATCGTGCCGGCATCCGACACCGGCGCGGTCGAGATGGCGCTGTGGTCGCTGCTCGGCGCGCGGCCGGTTACGACGATCGCCTGGGAATCCTTCGGCGAAGGCTGGGTCAGCGACATCATCAAGGAATTGAAGCTGAAGGACGTCACCCAGCTTCACGCCGGCTACGGCGATCTGCCCGATCTCGCCAAGGTCGATTGCGACACCGATTTCATCTTCACCTGGAACGGCACCACCTCAGGCGTTCGCGTGCCCAATGCCGACTGGATCAAGGCCGACCGCAAGGGCCTCGCCATTTGCGACGCGACCTCGGCGGCGTTCGCGCAGCGGCTCGATTGGGGCAAGCTCGATGTGGTCACTTTCTCCTGGCAGAAGGCGCTGGGCGGCGAGGCCGCGCACGGCATGCTGGTGCTCAGCCCACGCGCCGTCGAGCGGCTCGAGACCTACAAGCCCGCCTGGCCGCTGCCGAAGATTTTCCGCATGACCAAGGGCGGCAAGCTCAATGCGGGCATCTTCGAGGGCGAAACCATCAACACGCCGTCGATGCTGTGTGTCGAGGATTATCTGGACGCGCTCAACTGGGGCAAGTCGATCGGCGGTCTGACCGCGCTGATGGCGCGCGCCGACGCCAACACCAAGGTGCTGGCCGACTGGAAGGCGCGTACGCCCTGGATCGATTTCCTCGCGAAGGATCCCGGCGACGCGCTCCAACACCTCGGTGTGCCTCAAGATCGTCGATCCCGCGATCACCTCGCTCACGGCCGATGCGCAGTCCGACTTCACCAAGAAGCTGGTGGCGCTGGTCGAGAAGGAGAATGCCGGCTTCGACTTCGCGCATTATCGCGATGCGCCGGCGGGCTTGCGCATCTGGTGCGGTGCGACCGTGGAAGCAAGGGACGTCGAGCTGCTGACGCAGTGGATCGACTGGGCCTTCGCCGAGACCAAGGCTGCGTTGCCGAAGGCAGCGTGAGTTTTCGTCGCGCGGATTTTTCCCGCGCGACACGACCAATCCGAGGCCATTTCATGTTCGAGCCTGAAAACGAAATCGAGCGCCTCTTGGTGCGCGCCGCGTCCGAACCGTCGGCGCGCGCGGCCTTCACCCGCGCGCTGATGGATGCGCAAATCTTCCTCGTATTGGTGCCAGACGGACCGGTCGAGCAGCAGCCCGACGGCAGCGTCAAGGTTCCTGAAGGTACCAAGCTGGCGTTGCCCAGCGCATCGCGCGGCGCGGTCAAGCTGCTGCCGTTCTTCTCTTCACCAACGCGGGCGCGGACCTGGTTCAGGGGCGAGTACATCGTCGTGCCCGACAAGACCCGCGAACTGTTCGCCCGTTATGTCGACGCGCTGTTCGTGCTCAATCCGGCATCGGATTATGGCAAGGAGTTCACCTCCGACGAGGTGAAGCGGCTGCTGTCCGGCCATTTCGACGACGGCCCGGCGACGGAGGTGATCCAGAAGCAGGAGCAGGTGTTGCTGTCGCATCCGGAAAAAGTTCCGACCAAATTGATCGCGGCGCTGGGACGCGAGCTCGGCGCGCTCAAATCGGTGCGCGGCGCCTGGCTGATGCAGGCGATGCGCGCGGGCCAGAGCGAGCATGGCTGGATGCTCGGGGTCGACAATCTGGGCAGCTGGCAGGACGTGCAGGCCGCGATCGGCCGCGCGCTCGCCGGAGGTCAACTGCTCGATCGCGAGCTGGATGCGATGCCGCTCGATCACAGCGCGATATCGATCAACCTGCGCACAGGCATTCCCGTCGTCGCCGTCAAGGGCGGCATCCTCAATTAGGTCTTCAGGTCATCATCATGTCCAAACCCAAAGTTTTGATTTCCGACGCGTTGTCTCCCGCCGCCGTGCAGATCTTCAGGGATCGCGGCGTCGATGTCGACTTCCAGCCCAATCTTGGCAAGGACAAGGACAAGCTCGCCGAGATCATCGGCAATTATGACGGGCTCGCGATCCGCTCGGCGACCAAGGCAACCGCCAAGATCATCGAGAAAGCCACGAAGCTGCGGGTGATCGGCCGCGCCGGCATCGGCGTCGACAATGTCGAGATTCCCGCCGCGACCGCCAAGGGCATCATCGTGATGAACACGCCGTTCGGCAATTCGATCACGACCGCCGAGCACGCCATCACGCTGATGCTGGCGCTGGCGCGCGAAATCCCGCAGGCCGATGCCTCCACGCAAGCCGGCAAGTGGGAAAAGAACCGCTTCATGGGCGTCGAGATCACCGGCAAGGTGCTCGGCGTCGTCGGCTGCGGCAATATCGGCTCGATCGTCGCCGACCGCGCGCTGGGCCTGCGCATGCGCGTGATCGCGTTCGATCCGTTCCTGTCGCCGGAGCGCGCCAAGGACATCGGCGTGGAGAAGGTCGATCTCGACGATCTCCTCAAGCGCGCCGATTTCATCACCCTGCACACGCCGCTGACCGAGAAGACGAAGAACATCATCGATGCCGCCGCGATTGCCAAAATGAAGAAGGGCGTGCGCATCATCAATTGCGCCCGCGGCGGCCTGGTCGACGAGCAGGCGCTGGTCGATGCGCTGAATTCCAAGCATGTCGCGGGCGCCGCCTTCGATGTTTTCACCGAGGAGCCGGCCACTTCGAACGTGCTGTTCGGCCATCCCAATGTGATCTGCACCCCGCATCTGGGCGCGGCCACCACCGAAGCGCAGGAGAACGTGGCGCTGCAGGTCGCCGAGCAGATGTCGGACTATCTGCTCTCGGGCGCGATCTCCAATGCCGTCAACTTCCCCTCGATCACCGCCGAAGAGGCGCCGAAGTTGCGGCCGTTCATCGAGCTCGGCGAGAAGCTCGGCTCGTTCGCCGGCCAGCTCACCGAGACCGGCATCCTCAAGGTGCAGATCACCTATGAAGGCCACGTCGCCGAGATGAAGATCAAGGCGCTGACCTCGGCGGTGCTGTCGGGCCTGCTGCGGCCGATGCTCGGCGACGTCAATGTCGTCTCCGCGCCCGTCGTCGCCAAGGAGCGCGGCATGATCGTGGACGAGGTCGTGCGCGCCGCGCAAAGCGACTATGAAAGCCTGATCACGGTGACCGTCACCACCGAGCGCCAGGAACGCTCGGTGTCCGGCACCGTCTATGCCGACGGCAAGCCGCGCCTGGTCGACATCAAGGGCATCCGGGTCGACGCCGAGTTCGGCAAGTCGATGATCTATGTGACCAACGAGGACAAGCCGGGCTTCATCGGCAGCTTCGCCGGCCTCTTGGGCGACGCCAAGATCAATATCGCGACCTTCCATCTCGGCCGGGTCAAGCAGGGCGGCGACGCCATCGCGCTGGTCGAGATCGACGGCGCGGTGTCGCCGGAGGTGATCGCCAAGGTGCAGGCGCTGCCGCAGGTCAAGCAGGCCAAGGCGCTGGTGTTTTGAGGCAGCGCTCCCAAGGTCCCGCATCTCTCCCCTTGTTGGAGGGCGGGCGGGCAAAGCGTCATCGCCTAATTCCCGCGCTCAACCTTTTGGTGAGATGGCATTCTCTCCCACAATGGCGCGGTCCATGGCGTCGATCAGTGTTTGAATTTCGGTGAACTTGCTGCGTGCGCGCTCGGCCTTGTCCCGGTCAAAGGGAGCGGCGAGGACCTTTGCATGCGCGTCCCTGTCTTCGATCATGCGCTCACGCGCCTTTTTCAATGTTTCGAGTTGTTCATTCATTTCGGCACCCTGGCTCTGTAGCCGCTGCGACGGGCAAGATGATCTCAGTCGAAGGCGGAAGGAATCTGGCCTTGACGGAAGATGACCGTCGGCTCGTCGTCATAGTCACCCATTTCCGGATCGCCGGTCGACGAGAAGGCAACGACGCCGAGCTTGTTGGGCACCAGTCTCTCCGCTGTCCGAAGCGCGCTGGTCTCCGTCTTGCAGGCGATCGGAGCATCGCCTTTCAGGTTTCCTCCCCGGCCGGTGTTGAATGCCTGAACGAAGTAGATGGTTTCGCGCGCCATGGGGCTCTCCTTTGAGGCAAGCAGGTCGCAAGGCGCGGCGTTCGTCTCATGCCATCGCTTGCATCAGCGCAGATATCTTGATCGTGGCAAAGTTGGAGAAGGTGTCCGATACCGCGTATGGCAGGATGATCTGGTCGTTGTGCGCCATCGCGCCGCAGGTATAGACCACATTGGGAACGTATCCCTCGCGCTCGGACGGCTCGGGCCGCAGCAGCGGTTCACTCGATCGCGCCAGCACTTTCGATGGGTCGCGTTTGTCGAGCAACGCCGCGCCGATCGAATATTTTCGCACCGGGCCGACGCCGTGGGTGAGCAGCAACCAGCCTTGTTCCAGTTCGATCGGCGATCCGCAGTTGCCGATCTGGACGAATTCCCAGGGAAATTGCGGCTTCAGGATCGCCTGACCGCCTTCCCACCTGTACAGGTTGTCTGAGTAGACCAGATAGAGGTTCTCGTTGTCCTGTCTCGCGATCATGGCGTACTTGCCGTCGATCCGGCGCGGAAACAGCGCCATGCCCTTGTTGCGCGCGGCGGCGCCCTGCAGGGGCGACATTCGAAACGACAGGAAATCGTTGGTCTCGATCAATTCCGACCGGATCGCCGTGCCGTTGTACGCGGTATAGGTCGCGTAATAGGTCTTCCTGCCGCCATCTGTGAATTCGACGAAGCGGGCGTCCTCGATGCCTTGCGACTGGGACGCCGTTGTCGGAAAGATGACGCGTTCGCTGATGTCCTGGTCCGGCGTGAAGACGACTTCAACCTCGTCGCCGATGGGGCCCGGTATCATATATCCAATCCGCGGATTTGAAGCGAGCCGGGCGGTGCGGTCGACCGCAATGCTGCCATCGGCCGCGATGGTGCCGGCGCGAAACGTCAACGACGACACGTGTCCCTCACCGACGGCACGCAAGCTGAGAATGAAGCGCAGGCTGCCGGCCGGGATTCCCGACTGATCGGGATGCGGCACAATGCTGGGATTGAACAATGCCGATGCCTCGAACGAATACTCGTTCATGAAATAGGCGCCGATCAGCCGGCGCTGGACCTCTGAAAAGCTGCAGTGCGTCGCAAGCGTCTTCTCCATGTCGTCGGCACGGAGCTCAAAAGTCTCCAGCAGGTTGCGATGACGACCCCTGAAGTTGTCCAGCACGTCCGCCAGTTGGCTGGCCGCGGCATCGGGATCGAGATTGAGAACGCGCTCGACGATATGGTTGGCGCGGGTCTTGTCGGTCGGATTGAGACCGCGCGGCTCGGTTGCGAGCTTGAACGGGCGTACGATGACGCGTGCCGGGTCGGGACGCAGATAGAGCGCGTGCCGATTCAGAAAAGTAGCTTGCGACAAGTTGCCCTCGATTGGCCGGGGATGAGGCGTTAGATCAAGCGCCGATGGCGCGAAGCGCCACGGGATTTGCCGGATTGATACTAACGCGGGCAAGCTGGCGAATCTCAGCCAGCGCCAGAAGATAGCACACAACCGACTTGCCCCCGCGATTTTCGTTGGCGCGGTCGGGATGCAGCCCGTCCCTGCAACTGCCGGTCGCGACATCGACGAGCGCGACGGACAGGTCGTTTCTACCGAGAAACCAGGCGAAGACGTTGGCCACGGCAGACTTCCATTCGGCATCGTCGTCCGCTCGCCACGCAGCGAGACAGGCGGCAATCGTCGCCGTCGCTTCGACCGGCTGTTGATCGAACGCGCGAGGAGACGTTCGAAGCTCGCCAAAGCCGGCGGTGCCGACCGGCCGGAAAAAGCCCGTCGATGCTGTTTGTTGTGTCATCAGCCAGCGCAGGGATCTCAGGCCGGCATCGACATAGGCGGGCGTTTGCGTCGCCATGCCCGTGACGATCAAAGCCTGCGGCAGGCG
Organism: uncultured Alphaproteobacteria bacterium; assembly: GCA_963791665.1. Lineage (GTDB taxonomy): Bacteria > Pseudomonadota > Alphaproteobacteria > Rhizobiales > Xanthobacteraceae > Bradyrhizobium. Next base: position 103,730 of record CAWBTH010000016.1, read on the forward strand.
CGCATTGTCATAGGCGAGGCCTTCCTCGAACCACTGCCAGTCCGGCGTCTCGACCGACGCGAGGCTGGACATCAGCCGGTCGGCAAGGGTATGGCGGATTTCCCGGGCGCAGCTATCATCGGGAACAACGGCGCAGTAGGCGTCCAGACCCAACAGCGTGAAGGCGAACGCGCGGGGCGAGCGAAAGGTCTTCACGGCCGGCAGCGCGTTGGCGAACAAGACGGCCGCCCATCGACGCCGGGTCGGACTGGCATCTTTGCGCGCGCACGCACCCAACGCCCACAATGTCCGTCCATGACTGTCCTCGGATCCCTGGTCTTCAAGCCAGGTCCGGTTGAAGCCCATGAAGTTGCGAAATCGTCCGGTGTCGGGATTCCAGGCATGTTGCACAAACGCGGCAAATCGCGCCGTCAGCACGTCCGCAAGCGGCTGCTCGCCCGGTTCATTCAGGGCACACGCCAGCAACAGCGCGCGGGCATTGTCATCGACGCAATAGCCATGTGAGCGATCCGGCACCGAATGCACGGCGTGCTGGAACAAGCCGGTATCGTCGCACATCGACAGGAAATGGCCTGTTTGCATGGCCGGGGCCGCGACGCCTTTCGGCGTGACCTGGTCCGGCCTGCTGCGTTTGATCACCTTGAGCCAGTGCCCGTGCCGCGCATCCTCGAAGACGGTCATGTAACGTTCGGCGGTCCGATCCCATGTCATCGGTCGGCTGGCCGCGTAAGCTCGCTCGCGCATCGCCTGTCGACGAGGGGCGTCGGTGAGCAACTGGGCAATTTCGTCGCCGATCGCCGCTGCGTCGCCGAAAGGAACCAGAACGCCACGACCATCGGCCAGCAATTCGCTCGCGTGCCAATACGGCGTCGAAACCACCGGCTTTCCGAGGCCGAAACTGTAGGCCAGCGTACCCGACGTCATCTGTGCTTCGTTGAGATAGGGCGTGACATAGACGTCGCACATCGAAATGAATTCGAGCAGTATGGCCTGGTCGACGAACTGGTCGAGGAATACGACATGATCCTCGACGCCGAGTTCCCGCACGCGTGTCATCAGGCTCTCGCGATAGGCTTCGCCCTGGTCTCGAACCAGATTGGGGTGGGTCGCGCCGAGCACGACATAGACCGCGTCCGGGCGTTGCCTCAGGATCGAGGGCATGGCGTCGATCATGACCTCAATGCCCTTGCTGGGGGACAGCAATCCAAACGTCAGAATGACGGAACGGTCGCTGAATCCGAGCTTGGCCTTCGCCGCGTCCGGCCCGACAAATGGAAAGTCGGGAACGCCATGCGCGATGACTTCGATCTTTTCATCCGGCACACGATAGACGCTACGAAGCAGCTCGCGCCCCTTGTTGGCCATCACGATTATTCTCGAAGATACCTCGACGATGCGACCCATCACCGCGCGTTGGGCCGGCGTCGGCTTGGCCAGCACCGTGTGCAGCGTCGTCACGATCGGCATGGTGAGGCGAGACAGCAGCTCGGTGATGTGGGCGCCGGCTTCGCCGCCGAAAATTCCGAACTCGTGCTGCAGGCAGACGACGTCGAACCGGCCGGCGTTCAGAAACGCTGCGGCGCGCACATATTCTTCGATGCTGTCGTCCTTGATCTGCAGGGTGACCGAAACAGGATAGTCATAGGCCTGACCGTGGTCGGTCATCGCCACGATACAAGTCTCGAGATTTGACCGTGAAGTCGAGATGGCGCGTTGCAGGTCGGTCGTGAATGTTGCAATTCCGCAGCGGCGCGGCAGCGAGTTGCCGATCACCGCGATCCTGCGCAGCGGCGTCACGTCCGCACCTCGGCGCCTGCCAATTGCGATACGGCGACAGCCGGTTGCCGAACAGAAACGGTCGAAGGTTCGCCGAGCCGCTGCACCAACGACGCGATTGAAGCGGTTGCGGGATAGGCGACCAGCGCGGTCATCCCGTTGGCACCGACCTCGATGCTGCTACGGCCGCCGGCAGCGAAGACCGCTTCCCCAGCGGATAACGCGGTCAATCCGACCGCCGCATGGCCGTCGAGAACGAGAATCGATGTCTCCGCTTCAGCCAGCAGCGCCCAGCTTGAACCCTTCGGCAGCTCAAGCCGCTCGAGAACGAAATGTCGGCTGGCGACAAGAAGCGTCCGCTCGCCGGAAAGGCGGGTCGGGTCGGGTGGAGGGCGAAGCGGCCAGGTATTGGCGACGGCCACGCCGTTGTCTTCGTGCAATTCGCGCTGTCTGCCATAGTCGAACAGCCGGTACGTCGTATCACTTCGCTGTTGAATTTCGGCAAGCACGATGCCCGCGCCGATGGCGTGGATGGTACCGGCCGGGATGTAGACGACGTCGCCCTTCGCGACCGGACGCCATTGAACGAGGTCGACGATCGAGCCGTTCCTGATCGACGTTCGCAGTTCTTGCGGCGTTATCCGATGCGTCAGCCCAACGCCGATCTGTGCGCCCGGCTCTGCCGAGATGATGTACCATGCCTCGCTCTTGCCGTTCGGCATTCCCATCGCGCGCGCGTAAGTATCGTCCGGATGGACCTGGATCGACAATGGCTCGCTGGTGAACAGCAGCTTGAGCAGCAAGGCAGGGATCGGAGCATCGTTGCCGGCCCGCTCGAACCACAACTCGCCCACGGCTTCGCCACCGCCATCGATGCTGCTCCACGGCCGGAGATCGCCGACCCCCCACGGTTTGTGAATGACCCGCACCAAGGCGCGTTCGATGGGCATATGTTTCCTGACCCGAACGTGCGCACGTCGAAGCGACGTGACGTTTGGTCGATTTACTCATGGGATTTCGGCATATAAGGCGTCGCGTTCCGGGACACGCCTTATGTGAAGGAGCGCTGATGCTCTTGGAGGATATGGCTACTCCACCATCCGATATCAACCTTCGCTGGCGCTCGCGGCCGATATTTCCCGCGCAAACGTGTCACGAGGGATGACCTACCGTGTTCCGCGGACCTGCGTCGATGTAACCTTGGGCTTATCGGCGATTTCTTCGAGATTTCCCTCGACATCGTGACGGAAAGAGCCTCTGCTGCGGTCATCACCGTTCATATTTGGCCGCTATCGGTGACGGAGAGTCTTGAGCTCCCGCCAATAACAGGGCGGTCGCCATGTCCGACATCCGGAAATTCGATCTTCGTGAGTGGTTCGTACCTCCAATATTGGTGCCACTCTTCCTGGGTCTGATCCTTGCCGGTGCGGTTATCGTGCGCTGGTAGACGCCGCGTTCGACTTTGACCAGTACATCGATGTCTATCGTGATCAACCATCGCGATTGGTGGGAACGCCGCGTCCTTGCCGCTGGCGTTTCATCGGTGACGTGCGTGAGCCTGATCAGCCGTTGCGGCGATCTTGGAAAGGATCAAAAAATGAAAAAACCCGTTCTCTCACTTGACGAGCCGGAGCCGAAGAAAATGTTACGAGCCGACCGGCCGCCTGCCGAAGGGTTCGCGATCGTTGTCGACGGGCAATTCAAGACGGAATTCGACACGGTCGATGCGGCTGAAGCATCGGGTCGAAAGCTGAAATCGGCTTATCCGATGCTTCAGGTCCAGATCTATGACGCCGAGAAGAAGACCCGTACCTTGTTGAGCTGACGATCCCGCGCATCGCGCGGCCGATAGGCAAACCTTCTGAAAATCTGAGTCCATCCCAAGCCTCCCCGGTACGGGGGGAGGGCGCACTTCTGCGGCTGCTACATCTCGCACCAGTCTCGCAAGGCGCTGGTATTTTGGGAGACGGAAAATTTGGGGCCACGGCAGGCCCCGTTTCTGTTGCTTTCGGCGAAATATCTGTGCTGTAACGGTTTCACGAACCATAAGCGGCTCTCAACAGGGAGGCAGAAATGCGTGAGGCTGTAGTCGTTTCCTATGCGCGCACCGGGCTGGCCAAATCCGGCCGTGGCGGATTCAATATCACCCCGCCCATGAGCATGGCGGCGCACGCCATCAAGCATGCGGTCGAACGCGCCGGCGTCGGCAAGGACTATGTCGAGGACTGTTATCTCGGCAATTGTGCGCACGGTTCTCGCAATATCGGCCGTGAGTCGGCACTGCTTGCCGGCATGCCGAAGACGACGGCCGGCGTCTCCGTCAACCGTTTCTGCTCCTCGGGCCTGCAGACCATTGCGATGGCGGCGAACAGCATCCGCTCCGATGGCTCCGATTGCATCGTCGCCGGCGGCGTCGAAAGCATTTCCGTTCCCGCGCTCGGCAATCCCGAAGGAGGCGCTGGATGCGGATCTGCTCAAGAACGCGCCCGACATCTACATGGCGATGATCGACACCGCCGACATCGTCGCCGAGCGCTACAAGCTCAGCCGCGAATACCAGGACGAGTATTCGCTGGAGTTGCAGCGCCGCATGGCCGCCGCCCAGCAGGCCAACAAGTTCAAGGACGAAATCGTCCCGATGAAGACCAAAATGAAGGTGGTCGACAAGGCGACCAAGGCCGAGAGCATCGTCGACTACGTCGTCGATCGCGACGAGTGCAACCGCCCCGACACGACCATGGAGGGCCTTGCCAAGCTCGAGCCGGTCAAGGGGCCGGGCAAGTACATCACCGCCGGCAATGCCAGCCAGCTCTCCGACGGCGCCGCCGCCGTGGTTCTGATGGAAGCCAAGGACGCCGAAAAGCGCGGCCTCAACCCGATGGGCCGCTTCGTCGCGTGGGCTTCGGCTGGTTGCGAGCCCGACGAGATGGGCATCGGTCCGGTGTTCGCCGTGCCGAAGCTCTTGAAGCGCCATGGGCTCAAGATCGACGACATCGACATCTGGGAGCTCAACGAAGCCTTCGCCAGCCAGTGCCTTTATTCGCGCGACCGGCTCGGCATCGACCCGGAGAAGTACAACGTCAATGGCGGCTCGATCGCGATCGGTCATCCCTTCGGCATGACCGGCGCGCGGCTCACCGGCCACATCCTGCAGGAAGGCCACCGCCGCAAGGCCAAGTGGGGCGTGGTGACCATGTGCATCGGCGGCGGCCAGGGCGGCGCCGGCCTGTTCGAGATTTACTGAGCCACGCGAGACTGAACGAACGGCGCGGCGAGCAATCGCCGCGCCGTTTTTATTTGGCAAACGGACGCGACTGCATGTCGCACGCTGCCCCGCTTTCGTCCGTGCCGGGCCACACGGAAACCTCAATCGAACCCGCCTCCTTGGGCCAACGACAAAAACCACCGATGGGGGTGTGACTTCAGCCGGCTGGCCTCGCCAGCGCGGATGATGGCGCTTGCGCGACGCGCAACCGCCTTGCAGGAGGGATATATGCGTTTGATTGCAAACTACCTTGCGACCACGAGCCTCGTCCTGGTGACGGCCTTTGCGGCCGTGCCGGTGCGCGCCGCCGATCTCGACGCCACGTCTTCGATCGATACCGTGACCGTCTATCCCGACGGCGCGAGCGTCACGCGCGTGATCTCGCTCGATCTGCCGTCCGGCGACAACCGGGTGGTGGCGAAGGATTTCCCGCTGACGCTGGATCCGATCCTCGCTGCGGGTCGAGGGCGAGGCGGGCGAGAAGCTGACCATCGGCGCGATCGATACGCGTCCGCCGCGGCCGGTCACGCCGGTCAACCTGTCCGAAATCGACCGCCGCATCGAGACGCTGAGAGATCAGCGCGCCGATCTCGACGGTGCGATCGCCTCCGCGGAAGCGCGCCGCAAGTTTGCCCAACGGTTTGCCGAGGCCTCTCCGGCCGGATTGGGCGAGAAGGGCGAAGCGCGGCCGATGTCGGACTGGCGCGCTGCCTTTGCCGCGGTCGCCGACGAAGTCGCAACCACAGAGGCCGCGGTCCGCGACGCCAAACGCAAGCAGCGCGACATCGACCGCGAGATCGCGCGGCTCGAGCAGGACCGCAACGCCAAGCCTCCCGCCAAGCTCGAGGTCAGCATCGATCTCGCGTCGGCCGCTGCGACAAAGGCGACGCTGCGGGTCACCTATTCCGTGCACAATGCGCGCTGGGCGCCGCTTTATGATGCGCGGCTCGATACCGGCGCCAGGGATCGCAAGCCGGCGCTCGAGCTGGTGCGCCGTGCCGAGATCACGCAATCGACCGGCGAGGATTGGTCGAACGTGAGGCTCGATGTGTCCACGGTCCGCACGGCCCGCGGCGGCGATGCGCCCGATCTCGGCACGCTCGTGGTGCAATATCCAGTGGCGGCGCGCGCAAAGGGCGAGGCTTCAGCTCAGGGGACACGTGGAATATGATTTAGCGCCGCCTGCGCCGGCGCCCGCGCCCGTGTCAAGTGATCTCATGCAAAAGCGGGCCGACGAGCAGCAGGCCGCAGCGGAAATCAGCGCCTTCCAGACATCGTTCAGGATTCCCGGCCGCGTCAGCATCGGCGCGAGCGAGGGCGCCAAGAGCCTGCGGATCGCCAGCGCCACGATCGCCCCCGATCTGGTGATCCGATCCACGCCGGTTCTTAATCCGACCGCGTTCCTGCAGGCGAGCTTCGTGCAGGGCGAAGATGCGCCGCTATTGCCCGGCAAGGTTTCGATCTACCGCGACGGCACGTTTGTCGGTCTCGGCAGGATGGCGGCCGCCGGCAAGGACGAAACGGTCCGGCTCGGTTTTGGCGCCGACGACAAGGTCAAGATCGAGGACACCGTCATCAAGCACAATGAAGGCTCGACCGGCCTGATCGTGACCTCGAAGACCGATGAGCGCGCCTTCAAGACCAGCGTGCGCAACGGCCATGATTTCCCGATCCGGGTCGCGATCCAGGATCGGCTCCCGGTCAGCGAGAACGAGGACATCGTGGTGGAGATGCTGCCGTCGACCACGCCTCCGACCACCACCAACGTCCGTGACAAGCGCGGCGTGCTGGAATGGGCGTTCGAGGCCAAGCCTGGCGAGGTCAGGGATATCAATTTCGCCTGGCGCGTGCGCTGGCCAAAGGACAAGGGCGTGGTGATGCTGCCGACGGGCTGATCCGCCGACGGTTCCAACGAACATTGGCAGCGCGGCGATGGGCATCGCCGCGCTGTTCTCGTTGCAGGTATTCCTACGGAGCTGGAATTTAACCTGGTGTTGCCGGCACCCAACCTAACAATCCGCGCATATTGTCTCGCCTTTCGGCCCGGAGATCGCGATGCGCGGCCTTTCCATCCGTCTGACTCACAAGATCCTCGCGATCGGCGTGGTCGGCCTGCTCGGCGTCATCCTCGTCGGCGGCATTCACTTCTACGGCGAGAGTGCTGTTGCGGCCTATCGCCTGGCGGCCGACAAGGCGCGGGCGATTTCGGAGCTGAACCGCAAGGTCGAGGTCGAACTGCTCGAAGGCCGCCGCGCCGAAAAGGATTTTCTGCTTCGCAACGACCCGAAAAAAGCCGAGAGACAGGTTGAAATCGGCAAGGCTGTTGCTGCCGATATCGCCGCGTTGCATGACCGGGTCGCTGCCATCGGAGCGGCCGATCTGGCCGCGCGGATCGAGGCCATGCGCGCCTCGCTTGGACAATATCAGGATCATTTCGAGGCGGTCGTCGCGCTGAAACAGAAGCTCGGCCTCAACGAGGACGCGGGCCTCGAGGGCCGGCTGCGCGGCTCGGTCCATGCGATCGAGGCCAAGGTCGACCAGCTGCACGAGCCGGCGCTGCTTGTAACCATGCTGATGATGCGCCGGCATGAGAAAGACTTCATGCTGCGGCGTGATGCGAAATATGGCGGCGAGATGAAGAAGCGCGCCGCCGAATTCGTCGCCGGTGTCGAGGGCGCCGATATTCCGGCCGCCGCGAAGCCGGAGCTCAAGGCGTTGCTTGGCGACTATCAGCGCGATTTCCAGGCGTGGATGGACACCGCATTGACGCTCGCGGCCGAGCTGAAGGCGACCTCGGACGCGTTCTCGGCGGTCGAGCCTGTGATCGAAGCCGTGTCGAAATCCGTCAGCGAGATCCGCACCGAGGCTGAACGCCAAAATGCCATCGAGCGCGATCGTATCCAGTGGCAAATGGAAGTCGCGATACTCCTGATCGCCTCGCTCGTGCTGGGTGCCGGCCTGTTCATCGGACGATCGGTCGCAAAGCCGCTGAAGGCAATGACATCGGCCATGATCGAGTTGGCCAACGGCAATTTTGCCGTCGTGCTGCCGGGCCTCGGCCGGCGTGACGAGATCGGCGAGATCGCGCTAGCCGTCGAAACCTTCAAGATCAATGCCGAACGCAAGGCGCGCGAGGAGGCGGAAGCGAAGGCGGAGCAGGACCGGCTCGCCGCGGCGCAACGCAAGGCCGACATGATGCGGATGGCGGACGCCTTCGAAGGCGCGGTCGGCGAAATCGTCGAGACCGTCTCCTCGGCGTCGACCGAGCTGGAGGCTTCCGCCACGGCGCTGACCTCGACCGCCGCCCGCTCGCAGGAATTCAGCACCATGGTCGCTTCCGCGGCCGAAGAGGCGTCCGCCAATGTGCAGTCGGTGGCCTCCGCCACCGAGGAACTGTCGTCGTCGGTGAACGAGATCAGCCGGCAGGTGCAGGCTTCGGCGCGCATGGCCAATGAGGCGGTCGAGCAGGCTCGTCGGACCAACGATCGCGTCAGCGAGCTGTCGAAGGCGGCTTCGCGCATCGGCGATGTCGTCGAATTGATCAATGCCATCGCCGGTCAGACCAATCTCTTGGCGTTGAACGCCACCATCGAGGCCGCGCGCGCCGGCGAAGCCGGCCGCGGCTTCGCGGTGGTCGCCGCCGAGGTCAAGGCGTTGGCCGAACAGACCTCGAAGGCGACCGGCGAGATCGGCCAGCAGGTCACGGGGATACAGACGGCGACGCAGGAATCGGTCGGCGCGATCCGCGACATCAGCGGGACGATCCAGAAGCTTTCCGAGGTTGCGTCCACCATCGCGGCGGCCGTCGAGGAGCAGGGGGCGGCGACGCAGGAGATTTCGCGCAACGTGCAGCAGGCCGCCGAGGGCACCACGCAGGTCAGCGCGCATATCGCCGATGTGCGGCAGGGCGCGACCGAGACCGGATCGTCGTCCACGCAGGTGCTGTCGGCGGCGCAACTGCTGTCCGGCGACAGCAATCGCCTCAAGCTCGAGGTCGGCAGGTTCCTGGATTCCGTGCGCGCGGCCTGAGGACTGGATTTTTGTTGGCGCATGATCTTTTCGGAAAACCGCTGCACACTTTCCGGATCATCCGCTCGTTCACCAGCGGCCGGCCGCCATCCGCATCCGCTCCCGCGGATCGTTGCGCCATTCGGTGATGCTGCAGCCGAAGCGCTCGCGGAACCAGCGCGCCATCGCGCTCTGCGCGGAAAAGCCGACCATCTCGGAAATCTCGGCCAGCGGTCGCGAGCGGTCCCTGATCAGATGCATGACAAGCTCGGAGCGTTGTTTATCGAGCACCTCCGAGAACGTCGTCCTGCACTCCGCAAGACGTCGGTGAATGGTGCGGCGGTTGCACGCCAGATGCTCGGCGACGCGCTCGATCGAGCAATGCCCGGCTGGCAGCAGCATCCGGATCAGCTGGCCGATCTTGCCGTCCCACCCGGTGTGTTGCGCGTCGAACTCGTCGACGCGGCTTTCGACGTAACGGGCGATCAGCGGGTGCGCCGTCGGAATCTTCCTGTCCAGGTCGCGCCCCGGCAGCATGACCGCGTCGAACTCGGAATTGAAGGCGACATCGCACCTGAAAAACTTCCGGTAGTAGGCGCGATTGCGCGGCGGCGGGTTCATCAGGTGAACTTCCAGGGGGTGCCAGGCGCCGCCGAACAGGGATTCGATCACGCGATAGACGGTGCCGAGCGCCATCTCGACCGATTGGCGCGGCACCCGCGGACGTCCGCCGCGCAGGAAGAGAACGACCATGACGATGTCGCCGTCGGGTTCGATCGCGAGCCGCATGCCTTCGTGATGGATGTGGATGTAGCTTGACAGCGCTTCGAGCGCAGAGCCGACCGTAGGCTTGTCGCGGATGATCAGCGCAACCGGTCCCAGATTGGACAAGCCACCGCGTTCGGCCATGCGTAGCCCGAATTCGTCGACGCCCGCGGCGGTCGCGGTGATTTCGAGCAGGCGGCGAACCTTGGTCACGGCTATCCGCATGTTCTGATGCGCGAGGCAGGCAAGCGGCAGGCGCACCTTGCGCAACATCGCTTCGGGATCGATTCCGACCGAGCGCGCCAGCTCGGGATAGTGCGTCAGGCAGGCGCTGCGAATCAGGTCGGTCATGCCTCGCTCTCCACCGATGTCCCGAAATGTAAAACAGCTGTCCCCTACGGTCAAATGCTCGGTTCCGCTCTGGTATACATCACGCCATGAACTGCCGGTCCCGCGACAAGCAAGCGCCCGGCTCACATCGAAAGCACTGATATCGGCGGATTCGTTTCGCGAACTGCCGGCGCTCGCCGATTCATGTCGGCGGCCGCCGGCTTTTTATTGGCTTCGTAGCGGGGGTTATCATGCAATGTAATCCGAATTCCAGAGGCGAGATCTTCGTCATCGACGACGATGCCGCCGCACGCGCGACATTGGCGGGCGCGCTGACGCTGGCCGGCTATGAGGTGATCTGCTTTGCGGACGGCGCCGGACTGCTGGCGCGCGCAAGAATCCGGATTCCGCTCTGCGTGTTCCTCGACGTCGGCGTTCGCGACAGATGCCGGTTTGACCTGCTCGACCGGATTTGCGCCGAACAGTGGCGCGCGCCGGTGTTCGCGAGTTCGGCGGAGGCCAGTATTCCGCTCGCCGTCGACGCCGTCCGCCGGGGCGCCTTCGATTTCATCGCAAAGCCGTTTGACGGCGGCGACGTCGTCGCGCGCGTCAATGCCGCGCTTGCCGAAACCGCGCGCACGCCCGGCGGCATTCCGACCGATCTCTGGGATCAGGCGCATCTCACCGGCCGCGAGTGGGAGGTGCTGGAAAGGATCGCGCTCGGCGAAAGCGCCAAGGAAATCGCGCAGGCGCTCGGACTGAGCGCGCGCACCGTCGAAGGCTACCGCGCCAATATCCTGCGCAAGGCCGGCGTGCGGAGCACCACCGAGCTGGTGCGCCGCGTGTTCGGCCGGGGCTGCAAGTCCTGAAAAAGGAGCGGGCGGCTCGCCGGGCAGCGCCTGCACCCATGACATCGCTGCGAATCTCGGGCATGAACGTTGAAACCGTTCAATAAGCCCCGGGAGGAACCGATGTCATACCAGCATATTCTCGTCGACGATCCCCGGCCGCGGGTGCGGCGCATCACGCTGAACCGGCCCGAGAAGCGCAACGCGCTGAACAACCGTCTGCGCGGCGAAATCTTCGAAGTGCTGGAAGCCGCCGACCGCGACGCCGATGTATCGATCACCATCCTGCGCGGCGCCGGTCCGTGTTTCTCGGCGGGCTATGATCTCTCGGCCGACAACAAGATCGACCAGCCCTGGCATTCGGCGGCGGGACCGGGGCAGTGGTCGCGCCATGTGGTCGAGGGCTGGTTCTCGATCTGGGATCTCGCCAAGCCCGTGATCGCGCAGGTGCACGGCTATTGCCTTGCCGGCGGCACCGAGCTCGCCACCGCCTGCGACGTGGTCTATGTCGCCGACGACGCCCAGATCGGCTATCCGCCGGTGCGGCTGATGAGCCCGCCGGACATGCAATATCATCCGTGGCTGGTCGGCATGCGACGCGCCATGGAACTGATGTTGACCGGCGACGCGCATGTCGGGCCGCGAGGCCGCCGAATGGGGCTTTGCGACGCGCGCGTTTCCGCTTGGTCAGAACTCGAGCAGCGCACGCTCGATTTCGCCGAGCGCGCCGCCAAGGTGCCGGTCGAGCTGCAGCAGCTCAACAAGCGCTCGGTGCATCGCGCCATGGAGATCATGGGGGCGCGCGCCGCGATGCGCGCCGGCACGGAAATCCAGGCGCTGGCGTTCACCACCGAAGCGAGCCGCGCCTATATGTCGAGCTTCCGCCGCGACGGCGGCAGCGTGAAGGCGCAGCTCGACCAGCGCGATACCAGCTTCGGCGACTACCGCACGAAGAAGCCGTGACGCGTTGTTTTTGCAGGTAAAATGAACCGGTGTGACACGGCCTGCGACAACCGAAACCGGCAAAAATTGGCTCTTGTGTGATATGGTTCACGCTGTTCTCGCGCGGGCAGCACTAGCTGTCTGGCGAGACGCCGCGCTGCCCCGGCGCGATGATTTGGTCCATCGAGGTCCGCCATGAACCGCCTGATTGCCGCAACCGCTTTTCTCTTCGCCTTGACCGCGATTGCCCGCGCCGAGCCGCCGGTCGCCGTGGTCGAGGACGTGCAGGGCAAGGTCACCGGCGCCGAGTTCATGGACTATGTCGTGCCCGGCCAGGTCATCAAGCTCGGGCAGGGCGGCAAGGTCGTGATCGGCTACATGAAGTCGTGCTGGCGCGAAACCATCTCCGGTGTCGGCACCGTCATCGTCGGCAGCGAGCAGAGCGCGGTGCATCTCGCCGACTTCAAGACCGAAAAGGTCGCCTGCGATCCGACCCAGGCGCAGCGCATCGGCAAGGAGCTTGGCGAGAGCGCCGCCACCGTCTTCCGCAGCCTCAAGGACGATCCGAAGAAGGGCCCGCCGCCGCTGGTGCTGCACGGCCTGTCGCCGATCGTGTCGACCTCCGAGCGCGGCAAGCTCGTGGTCGAGCGGCTCGACGTCAAGGGCGAACGCTACGAGGTCGATCTCAGCGGTGCGCAGCTCGCGCATGGCCGGTTCTACGATCTCGGCAAGAACAACATTGCGCTCACGCCCGGCGGCGCCTATTCGATCACGGTGAAATCGAAATTCGCGGCCTTCGTGGTCGATCCCAATGCCACGCCCGGCGCGGGTCCGGTGATCGGCCGGCTGGTGACGCTGCAGTAAAGGAATAGTGGGGCAGGGCGGCGGATGAGTTTCAGGCGGGACGCCGTCGCAATCCTCGTGATCGCATTGGCCTGCGGCATGCTGTCCGTGCTGCCGCCGCTCAACCTCGCGCATGGCTGGTCGATCGACGCGCTCACCGCGCTGCGATGGAAGTTGCTGGGACCGCATCGCGATGCCGCAGCCGCACCCGTCGCCGTCATTGCGATCGACGAAGAGACCTACGAGACCCCGCCGTTCAAGGGCTCGCCGACCCTGATCTGGACCACCGAGATCGGCCGCGTGCTGACGGCGGTGCTGGATGGCGGCGCCAAGGTCGCGGGCTTCGACGTCGTGTTGGCCAACTCGATCGAGCAGTCGGAATTGCCGTTCGGCGACGACGCTGTCGGCGCGAAGCTGCGCGGCTTCGATCGTCCCTTCCTGCGATCGCTGGCGGCGGGGGCAGCCAGCGGCAAGGTCGTGCTCGGCGAAGCGCTGCGGCCCGATGGCGCGAACCAGCCGACGGACGGACAGCGCATCGCAGTTCGCGGCTATTCCAACATTCGCCCGCTCAACATCGTCTCCGATCCCGACGACGTGGTCCGGCGCGTGCCGCTGACCTTTGCGACAAAAGACAAGCCGCTTCCCTCGATGGCGCTGGAGCTGGCGTCGCGCGCGCTCGGCGCCGAGCCTGTTATCGGCCTGGATGGCAGCGTGACGCTCGCGGGCTATCGCGTGCCGTCTTCGGTGAAGGGCACGCTCACGCTCAATTTCGACGGCGGCGCGGCCGACGTGCGGACCTATTCGCTGGCGGATTTGCGCGCCTGCGTCGAGAAAGACGACAAGGAATTTTTCCAGCGCCAGTTCGCGGACAAGATCGTGATCTTCGGCACGCTGCTCGATGCCGAGGACCGCAAGCTCACCTCGAAACGCTTCGCCACGGGAATCGAGGAATCGGCTGCGCCGCGCTGCGTCCTGCCGCCGGCCAAGGCCGGCACGCGTTATGCCCGCAGCACCATCGCCGGCGTGTATATCCACGCGACCGCGGTCAACAATCTGCTCGCGCACGACGGACTGATCGAATTCGACAGGAATCCACGATTGCCATCGCAGTCGGCTTTGCTTTGCTGACCGCGCTTGCGGCATGGATGCTGGCCCCGGCCGCGGCGGCGGCGACTTATCTCGGCCTCGTCGTGCTGACCGCGCTGGGCGCCACCTATGCTTTCTCGAAGGCTTACGTGATTCCTCTCAGCGAACCCTTCATCGCCGGCTTTCTCGCGCTGCTGTTGATGATCGCCTGGCGGCTGGTGGTGACCGATCGCGGCCAGCGGCTGTTACGCCGGAGTTTTGCGCTCTATCTGGCGCCGCAGGTGATCGACCGCATGCTCGCCTCCAACAAGCTGCCGGATCTCGGCGGCGAGACGCGCGACGTCACCGTGTTCTTCTCCGATCTCGAAGGCTTTTCGTCGATTGCCGAGAAGATGACGCCGACCGAGCTGGTCGCCTTCGTCAATGAATATCTGTCGGCCATGACCGATATCATCGAGAGCAAGGGCGGCTATGTCGACAAATATATCGGCGAACTCCATCGTCGCAATGTTCGGCGCGCCGGTCGACGACAGCGATCACGCGCGCCATGCTGCGGAGGCCGCATTGTTGTGCCGCGCGAAACTGGACGAGCTCAACAAGACCTCGTCCGCGTTTCGCGGGCTCACCGTGGCGCATCGCATGGGCCTCAATTCCGGCGAGGCGCTGGTCGGCAATATCGGCTCGCGGCGGCGCTTCAATTATTCCGTCATGAGCGATGCGGTGAATGTCGCTTCACGGCTCGAAGGCGCCAACAAGTTTTACGGCACCACCATCATCGCCTCCGAGACCACGGTGGCGCAGACCGGCTCGACTTTCGCCTGGCGCGAGCTCGACGCGGTGAGGGTTCAGGGCCGCGAGACGCCGGTGAAAATCTACGAGTTGATGGCGCTGGCTGGTGAGGAAACGCCGCAGCAGCGCGCGGCGGCGGATGCCTATGAGCAGGGACTCGTGCACTGGCGCAAGCGCGAATTTGCTGCGACCGTGGCCTGCTTTGCCCGTGTCGCCGGCACCGACAAGCCGTCGGCGCTGTTTTTGAAGCGCGCCAGCGAATTCGCCAAACGGCCGCCGGGCCTTGGCTGGGAGCCGGTCAACTCGCTGGAGAGCAAGTAGGGTGGCGGATCGGCGGCGCCTAACACCTCCACTGCCGTGCCGCTCCTCGCGCTAGCTGTTCGGTCCGCGATCCATGCCGACCGGCTGCCAGCGCCGAAGCTTAGTGGTCTGCAGCACCGACGGGTTGACGCAGCTTACCGGCCACATGCCTTGCAGGACCAGTGACAATTCGTAGCCCACGCGCCGCTTGCGCGCCTCGTCGAAACGTGCCGAGGCGGAGGCCACATGCGCGGTCAGCGTGACGTTCTCCATCCGCAGCAGCGGATTGTTGTGCGACGGCGGCTCCGTCTCCAGCACGTCGAGCGCGGCATGCGCGATCCAGCCTTCCTGCATCGCCTTGATCAGCCCTTCCTCGTCCACGGTGGCGCCGCGCCCGGTATTGATGAAGACCGCGCTCTTCTTCATTTGCTTGAAATGCTTCTCGCCGAGCATGTGATGCACCTCGGGACGGGCAGGTGCATGCATCGACACGAAATCGGATTGCGACAGCACCTCCGATAGCGTCGCCG
The DNA here is from genome assembly GCA_963791665.1 of uncultured Alphaproteobacteria bacterium. Classification (GTDB taxonomy): domain Bacteria; phylum Pseudomonadota; class Alphaproteobacteria; order Rhizobiales; family Xanthobacteraceae; genus Bradyrhizobium. Next base: position 119,212 of record CAWBTH010000016.1, read on the forward strand.
GTATCACGCCGTGATCGAACATCAGCGTTTCCTGGATGAAGGGGTCGAACGCCATCATCCGCAGGCCGAACGGCGCAGCGCGCTTCGCCACCGCGCGCGCAACCCGGCCGAACGAGACGAAGCCGAGCGTCTGTCCCATCAGCCGCGGAATCTTCAACAGCGCCGGGCGGCCCTCTCTCCAGCGCCCGTCGCGCACCATCTTGTCCTGCTCGATCAGGCGGCGGAAGCCCGCGAGCAGCAGCGTCATGGCATGGTCGGCGACTTCCTCGATGAAGGTATCGGGCACGTTGGTGACGGGAATGCCGCGCGCGGTCGCCGCCTTGACGTCGACCGAGTTGACGCCGACGCTGCCGAGCGTGATGACCTTGCAGTTCTCCAGCGCATCGATGACCGCCTTGGTGATCGGCATGCCCTTGGCGTAGATCGCGTCCGCCGTCTTTGCCGCGGCGATGAACTCGGCCTCGTTGGCCGGCGCCTCCACGATCTCGGCACCGATAAGGTCGAGCGCCTCCTTCTCGTAGTCATAGCCGCCGCCGGCCACCGTGAAACTCGCGCCCTTCGGCGTCACAACCCTGAACCTGGACATCGGATCTCCCTGTATTCGGCCTCGTGGACCGCTTTTGCGGGCGGCATAAAAGCATGGGCAGGTGCGGTCAAGCTAGGGCGAAGAAGGGCATGGCGATCCGGCAAAAACGGCAGACGAGGTAGCTCTCGGGTGGCAATGCTACAATACGGTAAATCCTGTTGGATGCATGGAGCCGGCGATGAGTGTGGAGTTGCTGAATATCAGGGGTCTGGAGGCGCTTGAGCGCGACAAGCCCGTCGTGATGGTCAACCTGATGCGGTTTCACGCTCGCTCGCTCGACGGCGACGGGTCGGGCTGGGACGCCTATTTGCGCTACAGCGCGCTGACCGTGCCGATGATCAAGGCGCGCGGCGGCACGCTGCTCTGGACCGGTAACGCCAAAGCGGTGGCGCTCGGTGCTGAGGACGGCAACCAGTGGGACTATGTGGCGCTGGTCTACTATCCCACGGTCACAGCCTTCATCGACATGATGACCTCGACCGACTACGAGACCAAATCCGATCCGCATCGCCGCAACGGCTGCGCCGATCATGTCATCATCGCGACGAGCGAGAGTTACAGCAAGTTTGCGATGGGAAGGTTGATCCTCGTCATTGCGAGCGACCCGTCACGCTCGCTGCGCGAGCTACGCCGGGTGGGAGTCCGGCGAAGCGCCCTTGCGCGAAGCCGGAAGCGAAGCAATCCAGAAATTCATCCGCGGGAATAGTCTGGATTGCTTCGTCGCGGAGCCTGTCATCGGGCCGGCCCAAGAGGGCCGGACCCGTTGGCTCCTCGCAATGACGACGAAAGACTACCCCTGCCTCCGCGAGGCAATGTAGACGCCCGCCAGCACCAGCGCGAAGCCGATGACATGGAAGGCCTGCGGCAGCTCACCGAGAAAGACCATGGCCATCACCGCGCCGAACACCGGCACCACATGGAAGAAGGGTGCTGCGCGGTTGGCGCCGATCAGCTGCACGCCGCGATTGAAGCAGAGATAGGCGACGATCGAGGGAAATACCGCGACATAAAACAGCGTCAGCAGATTGTGCGCGTCGAAGCTCATCCTCGGCCGCGTGAAGAACTCGTAGATCAACAGCGGGATCAGCGCGGCCGAGCCGGCGCCGAAGGTGAAGGCGGCGAACGACAGGCCGTGAATCGCCGGCCGCTTCAGGGTCAGCACCGAATAGAGACCGAAGCTCGTCAGCGCGACCAGGAAGAGCAGGTCGCCCTTGTTGAACTGGATGTTGGCCAGCGTGGTGACATCGCCGTGCGTGAGGATGATCAGCACGCCGATCATCGACAGCAGGATGCCGATCGCCTGTGCCGGCGTCAGGCGCACGCCGAGGAGGGCCAGCGACCACACCGCGACGATCGGCGGCCCCGCCGATTGCAGCAGCAGCGTGTTCAGCGCCGTGGTGTATTCCAGCGACCAGTATTGCAGCGTGTTGAAGACGCCGATGCCGGTGACGGACACCAGCAGCATGATGCCGAGCTTGCCGCGGATCGCGACCCAGTCGCGCTTCAGATGATTCCACGCAAACGGCAGGATGATCAGGAACGCCGCCGACCAGCGCAGGAACGACAGCGTCACCGGCGGGATGTGACCGGCGGCGAGCCGGCCGACGATGGCATTGCCGGCCCAGCAGGCCGCAGTGATGCAGAGCAGCAGGTAGGGCTGGTTGGCGATCCAGTATCCCGACGGCTGAGCCTGTGGTTTGGTCGGACGCGGACATCGGCGGAATGAATGCAGCCTCGATATGCCGCGGCCTCCGGCGCGGTTTTCGGGTTCCGCCCCGGCTCAAGCCCGGCTGCACCACAGACACGGATTCTCGGGTTGCATCAACCTTGGGCGACGCATCGCGACCATGCACACCAAAGTGCTCATCAATTGGCCGCAAGGCTTGAGGCGTCCGTTTCGGCGAGGACACAGATTTTCCGGGGATATCAAGGGCTTGTCGACGAATTCTGCAGTCCCAAAAGCCCCTTCTTGCTTGCCTCTGCCGCCTGCTTCCTTTATCCGGATACATGCCTCGCATGCGAGCGGCCCCGGCCGTGATTTACGCTGGGCGCATGAGCCGGAAACAGGGGACCATTTTCCGGACCAATCATGCTCGTAAGGATCAAGCTGCAGAGGG
>CAWBTH010000017.1:0-30132 GCA_963791665.1 uncultured Alphaproteobacteria bacterium
CATCAGTGCGAACCGCCCGCCGTTCGCGGTCTTCGCGGCGGCGGCCGCGCCGTTGCCGTTCGCGGGCGCGGGCCGGTGCTCGCTCAAATAAGCGCGAACCTTGTCCAGCGTGCCGGTGGTGATCTTGGCGCCGTCGCGCAGGCGCGACACCAGCTTGCCGTCGTTGACGACGAGGCGGCCGAAGGTGGACTCGGCGGTCTGCGTGGCGCGGCAGAACTCCCTGATCTCGCCGAGGATCTCCTCGGAGGTGCCGCCAAGCGTCCTGCCCTGATGTTCTTCGATCCGCATGGTGTCCCCCCGCGGTTTCCTTCCCTGATCGCAATCAAGGAACGGCCATCGGGCGGCGTCAACCACAAACCGAGTGGGCAGGATTTATGGGCAAATGCCCATTCGCGTTTCGGAAGGTTGTTTCGGCAGCACCACGAGTCGCGGCGAGCAGCGCCGGACGCGCCGCTGCATCGCAGCGAAAAACTCGTTCGAATGAACAAGTTAATCCAGCCTTCGTACGGGAGCGGACAGACAGATTTCGGCCTCATGCCCAAAAATTAACCGGGGCGTACCGAGTGAAGGAGATGGCGATGTACGCAGCTGGGGCGGTCTTTCAGCCGGAGCTGATCGACCTGATGAAAGCAGTCCTCGACGAGGCTGCCGCGACGCTTCCGGAAGGGAGGCGCACCTCGACGACGATGGCCGAAATGGCCTCGCAAATTCTTGTTTGTGCCGGCAAGGGTGAGCGAGACCCCGCGGCACTAAAAGCTGCGGCCTTGCTGGCCGTGCTCGAGTGCTCGCACTATTCGCACGACATCTCGCCGGAGCGGCGTGCGGTTTGAGGACGAGCGCGAGGTGATGCCGTGGAAGACCTGCAGGCAAGGCTCGAAAAGTTGCTGACCGACGCCGAGGATTGCTCCCTCATCGGCAAACTTGCGACCGACGCAGCGAAACGCGACCTCTTCAATCGCCTTGCCGCCAACCTGCGCAATATGGCATCCGATGTTCAAGCCATGATCGCGTCAAGGCACGCGGAGAGTGATGACGACAATAAAAGGTCTCCGCCGATTTGAGAGAACAGTGTGAGCGTTGATTAATCAACAAAGAGGCCCTGAGAAATAGATCCACGATTGGCATCGATAACCGACCCTGGTGTCAAAATGAGCAAAATCGAAGAGCGAATAACCGCAAATATGGACGTCGTGCTCGAGGAAGTCTGCCGAAGTCTGCCACACGGCGGCGACCATGAGAGCCGAAAGCATATCGCCAGAAGGCTCATGCAGAGCGCTAAAGAAGGAAATGTCACGCTGGAGAGTTTGCGGCCCGTGGCCCACCGCGCGTTTTCTGAATTGTCGAGACGCAGATCGGTCAGTCGCCCGGCCTGATGCAGTCCCCGAGCGGCCTCTGACGTCGACTGTGCACCAGCGCAACCACCAAATTTACGGATCGACCGTCAACTCCTGAAGGGTCGCCGTGAGCTGGGTGGGATTGTAGGGCTTGGGAAGAAATCGCCCGCCTTCAGGCAAGTCGCCTGGCCCTACATGGACGAGGCCGGATGTCGCGACGATCCTGATCGGGGGCCAGCGGCCCTTGACCGCAGCCGCCAGCTTCAAGCCATCCATGCTACCGGGCATCTGAATGTCCGTGAATAGAACGGCGATGTCCGGTCGGAATTCAAGAATGGCAATTGCTTGATCGGCATTCGACGCTTCGATCACATCGAACCCGGCGTCTTCGATGATTTCAGCCGCGTGTAACCGGATCAGAAGTTCGTCCTCGACGATAAGGACGACTGGCCGCCTCGCCGCATATGCAGAACTCATGGCGGGCCGTCCTTTATTTAAAATCATCTAGTCAAATGCGCTGAGACGCTAACGTTCCTCGTATAACAGAATATATGTCCGGAACCGGACATTTATTTTTCGGATCAAGACCTCAGCACTTGCCCCTCCCTAAGCAACAGGCATTGCAGGACAATCAGAACATTGTCGCGCGGCTCCAGCCCTCGGATTCCGCGCTAGGAGCGGTACCGTACCGACAATCTGCCCGTTTCGTACCTATATGTGGATCTTCCCGCGAGGACCGCACCATCGGAGCGGCTCCACCTCACCCCCCTGCGAGAAACGGCCCGACCGACCGGGCGGGATCTCGCGGTGCACATCAAAAACCCGGGCCGTCCGTTGGACAACAAGCTGCTTGCGGCGCTGCCGCGCCATCAGTTCGATCTGCTGGTACCCAATCTGACTGCTATTTCTTTGCAGCAAGGAATGGTTCTGGCCGAACCGGGCGATGAGTTCGATCACGTCTACTTTCCCCAAAGCGGGATGCTCTCGCTGCTTGCCGTGCTGCGCGACGGCAAAGCCATCGAAACGGCGACGGTCGGCCGCGAGGGCGTGGTCGGCGCGATGGCTGGATTGGGGCTCTACAAGTCCCTGGTTCGCGCTGTCGTCCAACTTCCGATGACGGTGAGCAGGATTCCTGCGACCCAATTCAGAAAAGCCGCAGCCCAAAGCGAAGCCGTCCGGAATATGTGTATCCAGTACAATGAAGTCCTGCTGGCGCAGGCGCGGGTCACCGCGGCCTGCAACGCATTGCACGTCGTCGAGGCACGATTCTGCCGCTGGCTGCTGCAAACCGCCGATCGCGCCGAAAGTGACACCGTGGCGCTGACCCATGAATTTCTTGCCGAGATGCTTGGAGTCCGCCGCACCTCGGTCACGGAAGTTGCAAGCAGGATACAGGCTACGGGGGCTATCAATTACACCCGCGGGCTGATTACGATATTGAAGCGATCCGCCTTGGAGAAAATGTCCTGCGAGTGCTATCAGACGCTCGTGGACCAGTCGGCTATTCTAATCTAGGCGAGTTTTCCCGCGGCTCTGAGCCCGCGCGGCAGCTATCCGTTTGGTGCCAATCGGCGACATTGCCCGCTTCATTCAAGATGGAAACGGGCCAGCCGACTGACGCGGCCTTATTTCTCGTCCTTTATGACACGATCAATTTCGTATTCAGCGATTCTGATTGCCGCCTCTCGGCTTACCCGCGTCACACCGGATTTGCTCTTGCCGTCGCCGAATTTCACTTCCCATCGCCAACTGTCATCGGTCAGTCGAACAACGGAGTATTCTACTCCCTTGTGTTCCATTGGATCATCTTCTTCAGCAAAAGAGCGACGATCCGGGCATAGGCAATAAGGTCGGCGCAGTAAGTTCACTTGTGCACTTAATGAAAATTAACTTTCCTTAAGATACGATGGTCACTGGGAATGCATCGTGGCCTTGGACCCACTCGGAAACGGGAGTTCGTGGACCAGTCGGCGATCCTTATCTAGGCGGGTTCGATCTCCGCTTGCGCGGCGGTCCGGTCACGAGGCGTCCGCCGGGTCGTCGCGCCATCGCATCATCGGGGACCGTTATGGCTTGCCTTGAATTCTGCGATCCGTTGACCGCGGTGCCATAGTTCTACGTCACGACCGTCCACGTATTGTTTGGCACGCTCCCTGGCCTCCGCATCGTCCGAGCAATAAAACTCGAAGCGCTTCTGGATGTGGCCATCACGTCCTATGACGTATGCACGATAGTCTCGCATCGCCGTTCCCCTCGGCAAAACACTACTTGGCCGGCTGCAATCCAGGGGAGTTGAGCCATTCGCTCATGTGCGAGGCGGTTTCGGTCTGCCGCGCCTTGCGCAGCAACTCTTCGCGCTCTGCCCCGGGCGGGAGGATTTTAGCCTGCTCTCTCAACTGCCGGGCCTTGTTCGTCAGCCGTTCTTCAAGAGACGTCCTGTGCTTGATGCGGCGGCGCTCCATGGCGCATCACCTCCCGACTTTCACCTCCCATAAATCTAAAACCGGCAGCCGGTTTCCGTCTGTTCGGTGCCCGACATAATTCAGGGGATGCCTCGTTGGGCGCCCACGGTCAGCGCGCCGGCCATTCCGGCGGATGCGTGCCGAGCTTCACGGCGGGCCGATCCCAGATCGCGGGCGTTCTGGACAGGATCGCCGAATGCTTCACCGAATGCAGCGGCCCGAAGGCCGACGGCAAATCCTCCATGAAGGACTCGACCGTTTCGCTCTTCAAATCCGGCGTATTCAATCCATCGGCGAGGCGGCCGAGATTCCACAGCCAGCGCCCGGTCTGCGCCAGCGACACCCGCACATGCCAGCTGCCGCCCTCGCGCGCCTGGCGCGCCTTCGCCATCATGGCGCCGAACGCCATCAGATAGCCGGTGGCGTGATCGAGCATCTGCGCCGGCAATTCCTTCGGGCCGTCGATCCCTGCGGCCTGGCCTTCGGCGTGATTGAAGCCGGTCGAGGTCTGCACCAGTGAGTCGAAGCCGCGCCGCTCCGCCCATGGGCCGGCATGGCCGTAAGCGCAGAGCGAGACTGAGATGATGCCCGGATTGATCTTCGCTGCCTCTTCCGGCGAGAAGCCGAGCGCGGCGAGCGACGTCGGGCGATAACCTTGCGAGAAGATGTCGGCTTGAGCGAGTAGTTCGCGCATCGTCGCCCTGCCCGCTTCGCTCTTGAGCTCGACGAAGGCTGCGAGCTTGCCGCGGCCAGTGTCGATGGTGAGCCATTGAAACGCCGGCAGGTCGGGACCTGCGATCAGCATCACGTCGGCGCCGTGCGCCGCGAGCGTGCGCCCGGCGACCGGAGCGGCAATCACCCGCGACAGGTCGAGCACGCGCACGCCGGACAGCGGCCGGTCGCCTTTCGGCCACGGCTTTGGCGCGGCCTCGCCGATCTTCTCGATGGTGAGCACCGGAAGCGCGGCCAGCGCTTTTGCCTGCGGCGTCGCCGACCATTCGTCATGGGAGCGCATCAGCGATACCACCGCGCCGCCGGCATAGGCCGCGGTCTCGAAAGCCTCGCCGTCCCATTGATTGAGCGCGGCCTGGATCTTGTCGCGCTCCATGTCGCAGCCGAGCACGTTGCAGACCGCGGCGCGATGATGCCTAAAGTTGGTGTGCAGCCGCACGAAGCGTTTGTCGCGGGTGGTGTAGATGCCGGCGGTCGGATCCCAGGTCGGCGGCGGCGGCTTGTTGTCGACGCGCAAATAGCGCTCGGAGCGGCATTCGGCCGCCGCATGCACCATGTCGACCGTGACCTGTTGCGATTGCCCGCTGCGCGCTTTCCAGATTTCGGCGGCGGCAAGTCCACTCGCCGCGATCGAGGCTTGCGCTGCGGCATCGACGCGGAACGACGACGGCAGCACGGGTTCGGTGCCGGTCAGCGTGACGGAGTTGAGTGCGGACGCGCTCGCCGCCGGCGAGGGACCAGAGCTGGCCAAGAATTTGGGAGGGAGTTTGCATGGAAGTATCCGTCATTGCGAGCGAAGCGAAGCAATCCAGAGCCAGGAAATCAAGTCTGGATTGCTTCGTCGCTTCGCTCCTCGCAATGACGATGGAAAGAGTCCTAATGAAAATCCCGCGACTTCGGCAGGATGCGCACGTCGCGGGGATGGCGGATGCGCTGCGCCGGATTGTCGGGATGATCGCGGCGATCATCATTGAGCGGCTCGATCAAGGCGGCACCGGGTGGCAATGGATGCTTGCGCTCAAACGCGTCGTCGGACAGGCCGATCAGATCCTGCGAGCGGTCGATCAGGCGCTGCGCCACCAGATGGGTGACCTCTTCCGGGCTGCTTTGCACATAGCCCTCCACCAGCACCAGCCGCGCGCCCATCACCTCTTTGCGGAATTGCTCCATCACCTTCGGCCACACCACGATGTTGGCGATCCCGGTCTCGTCCTCCAGCGTCATGAACACCACGCCCTTGGCGCTGCCCGGCCGCTGCCGCACCAGCACCACGCCCGCGCAGCGCAGCCGGCGCTTGTCATTGGCGTGACAGACCTCGCGGCAGGCAACGATGCCCTCGCGCGCAAACCGCGTGCGCAGAAATTCCATCGGATGGCCCTTCAGCGACAGGCGGATGGTCTGGTAGTCGGCGACGACATGTTCCGCACGCGGCATGGCAGGCAGCGGCTGCGCGCGCTCGTCCGGCAGTTCGCGTGCGACCGCCGCCTCGAACAGCGGCAGCGGCACATCGTCGGGCAGCCGCCGCACCGCCCACAGCGCCGCGCGGCGGTCGAGCCCGAGCGAGCGAAACGCGTCGGCATCCGCGAGCAGGATCAGCGCGCGCTTGGGCAGAGCGGTGTCGCGGGCGAAGTCTTCGAGTGAGGTGAATTTGCGGCGTTTTCGCGCGGCGATGATGCGGTCGGCCCAGTCGGTGGCTCTCTCAACATTGTCATTCCGGGGCGCGCCTCTTGGCGCTATCGCGGCGCCCCGGAATGACGACGGAGAAGTTGACGCGGCGCCCCGGAATGACGACTGAATTTGCTTCAACCGCTCCTCGTCCCGATCGATCCAGCCGAAACCGTCGATCTGGCGGAAACCGAGCCGCACCGCGCAATATTTTCCGCTTCCCTCCTCCAGCGTATTCTCGGCGAAACTGAAGGACACATCGATCTCGCGCACCTCGACGCCGTTCTTGCGGGCATCGCCGACGATCTGCGCCGGCGCGTAGAAACCCATCGGCTGCGAATTCAAGCAACCCGCAGCAGAACGCGTCGGGGTGATAATGCTTCAGCCATGACGAGATATAGACCAGCTGCGCGAAAGCGGCGGCATGGCTCTCGGGAAAACCGTAGGAGCCGAAGCCCTTGATCTGCTCGAAGCAGTTTTTGGCAAATTCCGGCGCATAGCCGCGCGCGATCATGTTGCCGATCATCTTGTCCTCGAACTTGCCGATGGTGCCGACATTGCGGAAGGTCGCCATCGAACGGCGCAAGCCGTTGGCTTCTTCGGGCGTGAATTTCGCGGCCTCGATCGCGATCCGCATCGCCTGCTCCTGGAACAGCGGCACGCCCAGCGTCTTGTGCAGCACCTTGTACAGTTCGTCCGGCGGGCCGTGCTCGGGCGCCGGCGACGGATAGTTCTGCTTCTCGATGCCGTTCCGGCGTCGCAGATATGGATGCACCATGTCGCCCTGGATCGGGCCGGGCCGCACGATCGCGACCTCGATGACGAGATCGTAGAACTCGCGCGGCCGCAGGCGCGGCAGCATGTTCATCTGGGCGCGGCTCTCGACCTGGAACACGCCGAGCGATTCCCCGCGGCACAGCATGTCGTAGACATTCTCATCGTCCTGCGGGACGGTCTCGAGCTTCCAGCGCTTGCCTTTGTGATCGTCAATCAGGTCGAAGCATTTTCGGATGCAGGTCAGCATGCCCAGCGCCAGCACGTCGACCTTCATCATGCGCAGCGCGTCGACGTCGTCCTTGTCCCATTCGATGAAGGTGCGGTCGTCCATCGCGGCATTGCCGATCGGCACATAGGAGTCGAGCCGGTCCTGGGTCAGCACATAGCCGCCGACATGCTGCGACAGATGCCGCGGAAAATCGATCAATTCGCCCGCGAGCGCTACCGCGAGCCCGACCATGGAATTGCCGGGGTCGAAGCCGGCCTGCTTGACCTGGCCGTCGCTGAGGCCGTCGCCCCAACTGCCCCAGACGGTGTCGGCGAGCAGCGAGGTGACGTCCTCGGTCAGGCCCAGCGCCTTGCCGACGTCGCGGATCGCGCTGCGCGGACGATAATGGATCACGGTCGCGATGATTGCCGCGCGATGCCGGCCATAGCGGCGATAGACATATTGCATCACCTCCTCGCGCCGCGAATGCTCGAAATCGACGTCGATGTCGGGCGGCTCCAGCCGCTCCTTGGAGATGAAACGCTCGAACAAGAGGTCGACCTTGGTCGGATCGACCGAGGTGATGCCGAGCACGTAGCAGACGGCGGAGTTCGCCGCCGAGCCCCGGCCCTGGCACAGGATGCTTTGACTGCGCGCGTAATGCACGATGTCATGGACGGTCAGGAAATAGTGCGCGTAGTTCAGCTCGGCGATCAGCGCGAGCTCCTTGTTCAGGGTGGCGCGCAAGGTGTCGCTGATCCGGCCTGCGAAATATGTCTGCACGCCGGCCCAGGTCAGGTCTTCCAGATGCTGCTGCGCAGTCTTGCCCGGCGGCACCGGCTCGTCCGGATACTGGTATTTGAGCTGGTCGAGCGAAAAGGAGATGCGCTTCGCAAAGCGAAGCGTCTCGGCGATCGCCTCGGGATAATCGCGGAACAACCGCGCCATCTCGTCCGCGGATTTAAGATGACGCTCGGCATTGGCTTCGAGCCGTTTGCCGATTGCTTCAATCGTGGTCTTCTCGCGAATACAAGTCAGCACGTCCTGCAGCGGACGCCGCGCGGGATGGTGATACAGCACCTCGTTGGTCGCGAGCAGCGGCACGCCTGTCGCCTGCGCGAGGCGCGCGAGCCGCGCCAGCCGCCGCTTGTCGTCGCCGCGATAGAGCAGGCTTGCGGCAAGCCAGACGCTGTCGGCCGGACTTGCCTTGAGTTGCTCCAGGATTTTTGTCGTGGCCGCCGTCTCGAAGCGATGCGGCAGGGTCAGCACCAGAAGCTGGCCTTCGGCGTAGTCGAGAAGATCGGCGAATGTCAGGAGACACTCGCCCTTCTCGACATCGGCGCCCATCTTGCCGCGGGTGAGCAACTGGCACAGCCGGCCATAGGCGGCGCGGTCGCGCGGATAAACCAGAATGTCTGATGTGCCATCGGTGAAGACGATGCGCGCGCCGATCAGGAGTTTTGGCTTTTGCAGAACTTCCGGGTTCTCCAGCTCCGAGTAAGCGCGCACCACGCCGGCAAGCGTGTTGCGGTCGGCGATGCCGATGGCGGCAAGGCGCAGGCTGCTGGCCTGATGTACATAATCCTGCGGATGCGAACCGCCGCGCAGGAAGGAGAAATTGGTCGTGATGCCAATCTCGGCGTAATCGACAGTCATGGCGACTTCCCGATATCAATCGTCATTGCGAGGAGCGCCAGCGACGAAGCAATCCAGACTATCTCCGCGGAGAGACTCTGGATTGCTTCGCTTCGCTCGCAATGACGAGTCAGACCACTCATGCGAACAGCCCGTGCACGAACCAGTTGGCGGCGACCGGCTCGCCCGTCTCGTCCTTCAGCTCGCTGCCGTAGAGACCGTCGCGGAAAATCCAGAAGCGCAGGCCCGCCTCGTCCTCGACGCGGAAATAATCGCGGGTCAGCACCTTGCCGTCCTGCTTCCACCATTCCATGGCGATGCGCTCGGGCCCTTCCACCCGCGCCACCACATGATCGGCGCGCCGCCAGGTGAAGCGATGCGGCGGACCGTCGGGCACGGTCGCAAAGGGCACCTTGATCGGCTCGGGACGCGCGAACAGCCGCAACGGCCGCAGCGGCGGTTCGCCTTCGGCGCGCGCCGGCCATGTTGCTTGCGACGCCGCGGCAAGCGCCTGCTGCGCGGGCGCAGCCAGATCAGCGCGTTCGGGGATGTGCGTCTCCTGCGGGATATGCACGACCACGCGGCGCGAGCCGATCCGCGCCGCGATGCGGTCGATCAGCGCCGCGACTTCGTCATTGTCATGCACATGGCTGTCGAGATCGTGCTGCTGCTGCACCACGATCTCGGTACGGCTCGCCGCGAGACGGATCAGGTCGAAACCGAAGCCGGGATCGAGGGGATCGGCGAGCGCGTCGAGCCGCTCGCGAAACAGGCGGTCGATCACCGCAGGCCGCGTCACCGGCTGGCCGGTATCGACGAGGAGCGTCGCGCACCGCGCCGTCAGTGCGGAAGAAACTCGCTTCCAGCCGCCGCGCGCCCTTGCCCTGCTTCTCCATCGAGGTAACCAAAGTCACCGCAAGCCGTGACAAGGTCGCCGAGATCACGCCATCGGTCGCGACCGGCTCGGCAAAGCGCTGTTCGACGATGTAGTCCGGCAGTGGCTTGCGCGGGCTGATGGGTGCGTCGCCCTGCCCCAGCGCCTGCTCCAGCTGCGCGGTGAAGACGGCACCGAACCGTGCGGTGATCTCATGGCGCGCGCGCGAGGCAACGTCGCCGATGGTCTTCAGGCCGGCGCGGCGCAGGCCATTGACGATTGTCTCGTTGGCGCCGAGGGCTGCGACCGGCAGCGGGCTGACCGCGCCGGGCTCCTCACCATCCGCAACGATGCGGCCATGGACATGCCGCGTCAGCGTGCGCGCGCAGATCGCGGTCGCGGCGACGGCAGCGCTGACGGCAAAGCCCTGCACGGTCAGCGCATCGCACAGCAGACGGAGCATCGCGGCCTCGCCGCCGAACAGATGCGCGCAGCCGGTGATGTCGAGGAATAATCCATGCGGCGCATCGCGCGCCACCAGCGGCGTGAAGCGATCGCACCAGTCGGCGATGTTGTCGAGCGTTTTGGCGTCCGCCGCCTCGTCGGCGTCATGGACAATCGAGATGCGGACAGATCGCGCGGGCGTTCGCAAGCGGCATGCCGATCGCAAGGTTATGGCGCGCAGCGGCGTCATTGAGGGCATAGAGCTGCAGCGCGTTGTTCTCCCTGATGACGACGACGCTGGGATTCTCGCCATTTAACTCGGTGGTGTTCCCTCCCCCTTGCGGGGGAGGGTTAGGGAGGGGGGTAAACCGCGGGCACCGGCGTTCGTGATACCCCCCTCTCCAGCTCTCCCCCGCAAGGGGGGAGAGGGCCGACCGCCCGTGTTGCGCGAGTTACAATCAACTTGCCCATCGCCGCATCGCTCCAACTCCCGCCTGATGCGGTCGATGGGCAGGCGCGGCAGCCACAGGCACAGAATCCGCCGTCTCGCTGAAAAGGCACGCATCACATTTCCATTCCATGATCCATCGCCCGGCCGGGCCATGACGATTGCGGACAAGTTGTGCGTCGAAGCGCGGCGCGCCCCACTCCGCTGATGGCGGCGAATGCGCCGCGCGCACGATCCATCGGCTTTCCGCGGTCGATGGCACAGGCGTCGCTGCAAGCCGCAGCAACAGCGCGGTGACGCCGGAGGCCTGTGCCGCCAAGCGTCAGCTTGCGGCTGGCGACGAGATCGAGCTGGCGCGCCTCGCCCCAGACCTCCAGCACGACGGCGCCGAGCGCATCGCAGGCCAGCGCATCGGCCGTCGTGCGCAGCGCGCTCTCGACATGAGGCGCGCGCACCGTCACGATGCAGCGCGGATCGAGGCCGAGCTCGGCCAGCCCGTGCATCGACAGGCTGCCTGCTTCGAGCTCGCAAAAATCCTGCCGCACCCAGACCAGCGGCCGCCGCGCGCTCACGCGCGATGTGAGTCCTGCGATGAAGCCGGTCGCGGCCGCGCCGTGCCGCCCGCCTTCGGCAAACACCTCATGCAGCGCGCCGCGCGCGAGCCCGCCCTGCAGCGCCGCATCGGCCTCGCCATGGCCGAGCGCGATCCGGTTTGGCGCGACAGCGCCATGCGTCTCGATGCGCTCGATGCGCTCGCGCAAAGTCGCAAGCGTGCTTCCCATGCCGCGCCGCCCTTTAATCCGATGATGGCCGCCCTGATTGAGAAACCAGAAGCTGGCTCATTTGTTCATGATATGTTCTAATATAAAGCTAACTGCCCGGTAGGAGTCAATCGGATTGACTGGCTGGGAATCTGTGAACGGAATCAAGGGGATTTTGTAATGGACGTGCAGCGCAAGCTGGAAATCCTGGCGGATGCCGCCAAATACGACGCCTCCTGCGCCTCCAGCGGCACCGAGCAGCGGGATTCCAGCGACGGCAAGGGCCTCGGCTCGACCGCGCCCGGCATGGGCATCTGCCATTCCTACGCGCCGGACGGGCGCTGTATCTCGCTGTTGAAGGTGCTGCTCACCAACGCCTGCAACTACGATTGCCTCTATTGCGTCAACCGCGCCTCCTCGAACGTGCCGCGCGCGCGCTTCACCATCGACGAGATCGTGAAGCTGACGCTCGATTTCTATCGCCGCAATTACATCGAAGGCCTGTTCCTCTCCTCCGGCATCATCCGCAGCGCCGATTACACCATGGAGCAGGTGGTCAGTGTCGCGCGCAAACTGCGCCAGCAGCATTTTCGCGGTTACATTCATCTGAAGACCATTCCCGAAGCCGACGACGCGCTGATCGCGGAAGCCGGCAAATATGCCGATCGGCTCAGCATCAATATCGAGGTGCCCGAGGAGACCAGCCTCGCCAGGCTCGCACCGGAGAAAGACGTGCGCGCGATCCGGCGCACGATGGGCCGGTTGCGTCTGAAGCTCGACGAAACCAAGGAGACGCAAACGACGAAGACAAAGCCGCCGCGCTTTGCGCCGGCCGGCCAGAGCACGCAGATGATCGTCGGCGCCGACGCGGCGTACGACCAGACCATCCTCGCAACCAGCGCCAATCTCTACGGCGCCTACCGTCTCAAGCGCGTCTATTATTCCGCCTTCAGCCCGATCCCGGATTCCAGCCGCGCGCTGCCGCTCGCCGCGCCGCCTTTGATGCGCGAGCACCGGCTCTATCAGGCCGACTGGCTGATGCGCTTCTACGGCTTCGAGGTCGGCGAGATCACCGAAGGCGGCGGCATGCTGCCGCTCGACATCGATCCGAAGCTTGCCTGGGCGTTGCGGCACCGCGACCGCTTTCCGCTCGACGTCGCCAGCGCCAGTCGCGAGGAGCTGCTGCGCGTGCCCGGCTTCGGCCGCAAGGCGGTCGACCGCATCATCGCCACGCGCCGGCTCACGTCCATCCGCGATGAGCGATCTCGGCCGGCTGCATATCCCCAGGCAGAAGGCGCTGCCGTTCATCGTGCTGGCCGATCATCGTCCGTCGCGCCTCCTCGATGCGGCGAGCCTCGTGCAGCGGTTCAAGCCGAAGGCGGCGCAATTGGGATTTGGGTTTTAAAGGTGTCGTCATTGCGAGGAGCGAAGCGACGAAGCAATCCATAGCGCAGCAAGCGCGGAAGAATGGATTGCTTCGCTTCGCTCGCAATGACGAATGAGAGAGTAGAGTAACATGCACCATATCATCCTCGACCACGAAACCGATTTCGACGGCTGGCGTAAAGCCGCACGTAACCTTGCGCTCGGCGGCGTCACTCCGGCCGATGTGACATGGAGCGTCAAAGGCGACGACGAGTTGTTTGCATCGGCCGCCACACCACTGCCGTCGCAATCGCCGGACGAAACCTTCACCGTCTCGGCCAAGTTCGTCGAACTGGCGAAGATCGCGATCCTGCATCGTGATCCCCAGCGGTTCGCCCTGCTCTACCGTCTGCTGTGGCGGCTGCGCGGTCATCACGACCTGCTCGACATCGCGACCGATCCCGACGTGGCGCGCGTGAGCGCGATGGCGAAAGCCGTTCGCCGCGACGAGCACAAGATGCACGCCTTCGTCCGCTTCCGCGAGGTCGGCCGCGAGCGCGACGCGCGCTACATCGCCTGGTTCGAGCCGGAGCATCACATCGTCGAGCTCGCCGCGCCGTTCTTCGCGCGGCGCTTCGCCGACATGCCGTGGTCGATCCTCACCCCCGAGCTCTGCGCGCATTGGGACGGGCTTGCCGTCGTCTTCACGCCGGGTGTCGCCAAATCCGAGGCGCCGACCAGCGATCGGCTGGAGGAGACCTGGCGGCGCTATTACGCCACCATCTTCAATCCGGCGCGGCTGAAGGTGAAGGCGATGCAGACCGAGATGCCGCGGAAATACTGGAGGAACCTGCCGGAGGCCTCGATGATTAAGCCTCTGATCGCCGATGCCGTGCGCACGACCGACGCGATGATCGCAAAGCCCGCGACCGAGCCGCACAAGCCGCAGCGACAGGAGGAGCCGATGCCACGCAAGACCGCCGCAGCCGACAGCCTCGAAGCCTTGCGCGAGGAAGCCGCCGACTGCCGCGCCTGCCCGCTCTGGAAGAACGCCACGCAAACCGTGTTCGGCGAAGGCCCATCGCATGCGCCGATCATGCTGGTCGGCGAGCAGCCCGGCGACAAGGAAGACCTCGCCGGCAAGCCGTTCGTCGGCCCCGCCGGGCAGATGCTCGACCGCGCGCTGGAAGAAGCCGGCGATCGACCGCAGCAAGGTCTACGTCACCAATGCGGTGAAGCATTTCAAATTCGTGCCGCGCGGAAAAATCCGTCTGCACCAGAAGCCGACCACGCCGGAGATCAAGGCGTGCCGGCAATGGTACGAGCGCGAGCTCGCCGCGATCCAGCCCGAACTGGTGGTGGCGCTGGGCGCAACCGCCGCGCAAAGCGTGCTCGGCAAGATCACGCCCGATCAACAAGAACCGCGGCCATCTGATCGACCTCGAAGGAGGCCGCAAGGCGCTGGTCACGGTGCATCCGTCCTATCTGCTCCGGCTGCCGGACGAGGACGCCAAGGACGCGTGAATATGCGCGCTTCGTCGAGGACCTGAAAATCGCGGCCGCGTTCTTGCGAAAATCTGCCCGCGCCGCCTGAACTTACGCCAATTGCTGCATTGCATGGTTTTCTTGCCACACACGGTGGGAAAGCCAGCCTTGCTGCGCCGCATTTCACCTGCCTGTCACATACGCAAGGGAAAATCCTGGCCATTGGGACAGGAGAAGAAAAATGAGCGATATTGCGTTGCCCGGTTCGATCGAGCCCGCCCTCACCAGGGGGCCGGACCTCGACAAGGGCTTTCATCCGCTGACCGGCGTCATTTATCTGGGGGTGGTGGCGGCGGCCCTGCTGTTCGTCGCCTACAGCATCTATGCCGACATCGATGCGACCGGCACCAAGCGTCAACGCTTTTCTGCCGTACATCCTGCTGTTCGTCGCGCTGCTGATCGCGCTCGGCTTCGAATTCGTCAACGGCTTCCACGACACCGCCAATGCGGTCGCGACCGTGATCTACACCCGCTCGCTGCCGGCCCACATCGCCGTGGTCTGGTCGGGCCTGTGCAATCTGACCGGCGTGCTGCTGTCGTCCGGCGCGGTCGCCTTCGGCATCGTCTCGCTGCTGCCGGTGGAATTGATCCTGCAGGTCGGCTCCAGCGCCGGCTTCGCCATGGTGTTCGCGCTGTTGATCGCGGCCATCATGTGGAATCTCGGCACCTGGTGGTTCGGCCTGCCGGCCTCCTCCTCCCACACGCTGATCGGCTCGATCATCGGCGTCGGCATTGCGAACGCGCTGATGCGTGGCCGCGACGGCACCTCGGGCGTGGACTGGACCCAGGCCGCCAATATCGGCAAGGCGCTGCTGCTGTCGCCGCTGTTCGGCTTCGCGCTCGCCGCGGTGCTGCTGTTCGCGCTGAAGACCGCGCTGGTGCGCGCCACGCCCGCGCTGTTCCGCGAGCCCGTCAACAACGCGCCGCCGCCACTGTGGATCCGGAGCATCCTGGTGCTGACCTGCACGCTGGTCAGCTTCTTCCACGGCTCCAACGACGGCCAGAAGGGCATGGGCCTGATCATGCTGATCCTGATCGGCACCGTGCCGACCGCTTACGCGCTGAACCGCACCATGCCGGCGAGCCAGGTCCAGGCCTTCATCAGCAATTCGGATGCCGCGAGCAAGGTGATATCCGCCAAGGCCGGCGGTCATCAGATCCTCGGCAATCCGCAGGCCTGCGGTGACCAACTATGTCGCCCAGCACCAGATCAACGAGGGCACCTATCCTTCGCTCGCCGTGCTGGTGACCGACATCTCCAAGCAGGTCAAGGAATACGGCTCGCTCGCCAAGGTCCCGGCGGAGAACGTCGGCAACACCCGCAACGACATGTATCTGGTGTCCGAGGCGCTGCGCTTCCTCGTCGAAGGACAAGGAGTCCGAGCTCAACGCCGACGAGGTCAAGACGCTGAGCGCTTACAAGGGCTCGCTCGACAACGCCACCAAGTTCATTCCGAACTGGGTGAAGATCGCAGTCGCGATCGCGCTCGGGCTCGGCACCATGGTCGGCTGGAAGCGCATCGTCGTCACCGTCGGCGAGAAGATCGGCAAGACCCACCTGACCTACGCGCAGGGCGCGGCAGCCGAGATCACGGCGGCGGCGACGATCGCGGCGGCCGACATCTACGGCCTGCCGGTCTCGACCACGCATGTGCTGTCGTCGGGCATCGCCGGCACCATGGCGGCCAACGGGTCCGGCCTGCAATGGTCGACGGTGCGCAACATCGCGATGGCCTGGGTGCTGACCTTGCCGATCGCGATGATGCTGTCGGGCTTCCTGTATTACTGCTTCGCCTCGATCTTCTGATCGCGGCCAGCCGCACATTCCGAAAGGCCCGCGCTTGCGCGGGCCTTTTTTGTTGCGCGCCGGCGGCCTATGGTTTGGCCCAACGAGACCAAGAATACGGGGAACCGCTCATGACCGGCGCACGACTGAAGCATTACGGCTGGGGCCGCGAAGGCGAAGGCATGAGCGACGACGAGCGCAACTTCGTCCTCGGCCGCTATCACACGAAATTCGACACCAGCAGCTTTGATACCATCAATGTTCCCCGGCTGGAGGACCTCAGCCTGCGCGAGCCCCGCGCGAAACCGCCGGCTTCGCTGGCGCAGTTCTGCACCACCGAGCGCTACGACCGCGCTGCCCATGCCTACGGCAAGTCCTACCCCGATTACGTCAAGGCGATGCTCGGCGATTACGCCTGCGCGCCCGACGTGGTCGCCTATCCCCGCAACGAGGCCGAGATCTCCGCCGTGATGGATTGGGCCGGTAGCGTCAGCGCTTCACTGACGCCATTCGGCGGCGGCTCCAGCGTCTGCGGCGGCGTCGAGCCGCACGCCGACGGCACGAAATACAAGGCCGCGGTGACGCTCGACCTGCGCAACCTCAACAGGGTGGTCGAGGTCGACCAGTCCTCGCGTGCGGCGCTGATCGAGGGTGGCACCTATGGGCCTGATCTGGAAAACCAGCTCAAGCCACATGGCGTGACTTTGCGGCATTTCCCGCAAAGCTTCGAGTTCTCGACCTTGGGCGGCTGGATCGCGACACGTTCGGGCGGGCACTTCGCAAGCCTCTATACTCACATCGACGATTTCGTCGAGAATCTGCGCGTGGTGACGCCGCGCGGCGTGGTCGAGACGCGGCGGCTGCCGGGATCGGGCGCGGGCCCCAGCCCCGACCGCATGTTCATCGGCTCGGAGGGAATCCTCGGCGTGATCTCGCGCGCCTGGATGCGCCTGCAGCCGCGGCCGAAATTCCGCAGCGGCGCGTCGGTGCGCTTCCAAAACTTCTTCGATGCGGCGCGCGCGGTGCGCGCCGTGGCGCAAGCCGGGCTCTACCCGTCGAACTGCCGCATCCTCGATGCGCAACGAGGCCTACAACACGGGAGCAGCCGACGGCAGCGTCGCGATCATGGTGCTCGGCTTCGAGTCCGGCGACCATCCGACCGACGCCTGGATGGCGCGCGCGCTGGAATGCGTGCGCGACAACAAAGGCACGCCGGAAACCGCAAAAGGCGACGCGCATCTCGACGGTGCGGCCGGCATCTGGCGCAACGCCTTCATTCGCATGCCCTATGCGCGGGAATTCCTCAACCCCGCGGGCATCATCAACGACACCTTCGAAACTTCAATCACTTGGGACAAGTTCGAGACCTTCCACGACAAGGTGAAGGCGGCGACCGAGCGCGCCATCATGGACGCTACCGGCAAAAAGGGCGAAGTCACCTGCCGCTTCACCCATGTCTATCCGGACGGACCCGCCCCCTATTTCACCTTCCACGGGCTCGGCCGCCACGGCGCGCTGCTCGAGCAATGGCAGGCGATCAAGAATGCCGCGAGCGACGCGCTGATCGAAGCCGGCGGCACCATCACCCATCATCATGCCGTCGGCCGCGACCACCGGCCCTGGTACGACCGCCAGCGGCCCGAACTGTTCGCCACCGCGCTGCGCGCCGCCAAGCGCGAGCTCGATCCGCAGGGCATGCTCAACCCCGGCGTGCTGATCGACCCCTGAATGCGCGGCCTTTGGCGCACCCGACCTTCGGCTAGGCACGGGTTCCCCGTGTTGACATTCCTCTCCGTCCTTCAAATACTTGACCCAACAATGAAATCGATCGCATGGCGATCGACCACATGGGAGGAACGCCTTAATGCCGACGTCACGCAGAACCCTCTTGAAGAGCAGCGCGGCCGCCGCGGCCGTGTTGTCGCTGGACTGGACGCGCGCGCAGGCGCAGGCCGAGGCCATCCGTATCGGCGTCATGTACGACATCACCGGTCCGTTCGCGGCAGGCGGCTCGGTTGCTTCCTCCGTCGGCACGCAGATCGCGATCGATCTCGTCAACGAAAAGGGCGGCGTCGCCGGCAAATACAAGGTCGCCCCCGTCAACGTCGACTCCCAGAGCAAGCCGGATGTCGCCATCAATGAGGGCGAACGCCTGATCAACCAGGAGAAGGTCGACATCTTGCTGGGCGTCTTTGCCAGCGCCCAGGCCGTGCCGCTCGCGGCCAGGGTCGAGCAGAACAAGAGGATCCTCTGGATCACGACGGCGGTTTCGACCGCCGTGTTCAAGGACAAGAACCTGCGCTACGTCTTCCGCGGACAGATTCACAGCGATCAATACGGCCAGGCCTTTGCGGGCATCCTCGCCGAGCACGCCAAGGGCAAGCTCGGCCTCGAGCCAAAGGACGTCAAGATCGCGCTGATCCACGAAGACGGTCCCTATGGCGTCGGTGTTGCGGCCGCGGACCAGGCCTACGCGAAGGAGGCCGGGCTCAACGTCGTGCTGAAGGAAGGGTATTCGGCCTCCGCGCCCGACCTCTCGGTGTTGGTGACCAAGCTCAAGCGCGCCGGCGTCGACGTGATCTCGCACGCCGGCTACAACCCCGACATCACGCTGTTCCTGCGCCAGGCGCGCGAAGGCGGGCTGAAATTCAAGATGCTGTTCGGCGCCGGCGCCGGCTACAGCCAACTCGACAAGCTGCGCGCGAGCTTCGGCGCCGACATCGACAATTTCTGCAACATCGATCCGGTGCCCGCGCAACTGCTCGATCCGGCGAAGCTCGCGCCCGGCCTCGGCGATCTCATCAAGATCATGGTCGAGCGCTACAAGGCCAAGACCGGCGAGAAGGAAGTGCCGCCGCACTGCTCGATGGGTTTCAACCAGACCTGGGTGCTGCTCAACAACGTGCTGCCGGTCGCCAAGGACAAATATGGCGGCTTCGATCCGGAAGCCGTGCGCAAGGCCGCGCTCGACGTCGACATCCCGCCGGGCGGCACCATCCAGGGCTATGGCGTGAAGTTCTATCCGCCGGATACGCCGATGGCGGGCCAGAACGAACGCTCGACGCCGGTGGTGATGCAGAACGCGGGCGAGCGCATCACGGTGGTGTGGCCGACCAACATCCGCACCCAGGACCCGGTGCTGCCGTTGCCGAAATCGTCGGTGTACGGGGCGTAGTTGTTCTGATTTATCTGTCAAACAACACTTCGTCATTGCGAGCGAAGCGAAGCAATCCATCTATCCGCTTGGGGACACTTATGGATTGCTTCGTCGCTTCGCTCCTCGCAATGAAGAGGAGACATAAAGCCACATTCCCGCGGCGCGAATTCGCGTCCGAGTGTTGCAATTCGGTGTCCCTCAGGAGAAAGAGGGCGCAGGGAATGCCGGGCGCTCAACGCACCCGCAGCCTCGTGGGCAGAAACGGGTAGGCGGCCCACAAGCGGTAGTCACCACAGGTTCGCCGAAACACGTCCGGCACTCCCTGCGCAATGGCTTTACGGCTTACTCCGTGCTCTCCCTGGTGTACCGGGCTTTTTAGCCACCATCGCCTCGCCGATCATCTCGACAAGACTTGATCCCAGCGTCGGGGGATCAGGACCACACGGCTTGACCGTACGCGACCCTGCCGCACGTCTTGCGGCAGGACCAGCGTCCATCGCCACCCGCGCCACGTCTCGTGACGATCGCGAAACGCCCTCCGTAACGAGCACGGGATGTCTTCGTTAAATCATAAGTTCGTTGTTTCGGAAATAGAAATATTTTGGCGCGGAGGGCTGGACTTCGCATGCCATTTATGAATAGACGAAGTGTTTTGCCCGTCGTGTCGCGGCGGCAACAGCCCGGTCGCCGGCTCGACTACGTTCGCTTTGGCATCCGAAGCGGACATAACGCGTGAGCCCGACGAAGCCCGCCAAGTCCCAGGAACGGGGCCGCTACAAATTCAATGGAAGATATCCGAAGCATTGCATTTGCGCGCCGTGATCGTTGACGATCCACCTGTGCCGGCGTCAGCACCTCCTTCCATTGGCCCGCCCGCCCCTCGCGAAAAAAAATCGGCGTCGAGACCTCCGGCCGCTCGCGAAAACCGTTCTTTTTCTCCTGGGCCTTCAGTCGCGCGAACGACGAGATTGCTCGATGGCCCTGCGCAACTGCCGCGGCGTGAAGTCGTTTTCGCCGCGGGTCCAGCTATAAACATGCTGGCTCCAGGACCTGTGCACCTCGTAGACCGCGATGGCCAAGTCCGCCGAAGCTTTAGCGAAGGGGCACGCGAGGACGATACCCAAATGTGGCAGGCGCGCCAGAAGTCCCAATTGCCAGAACAGAACCGGGCTCAGGCGGCGCCGCAACAGCATTCTCATTCGATCAACGCGTTGGCTCGGGCGCTTATCTGGTCAAAGACGTACGAGCGGAAGTTGCCCCTTACTCGATCACCTCATCGGCAATGCCCAGCAGCGTCGGCGATAGCGCGATGCCAAGCGCCTTGGCCGTCTTGAGATTGACGATCAGTTCCAGCGTGGTCGGCTGTTCGACCGGGATATCGCCCGGTTTGGTGCCCCGGAGAATCTTGTCCACGAAATCGGCCGCGCGTCGGAACAAGTCGGGGACGTTCGGTCCATAGGACATGAAGCCGCCGCCTTCGAGATACTCTCGCGCATAGAATATGGTCGGCAGGCGCGCGGCCAGCGCCAGCGCGTTGATGCGCGCGGCATTGGCGCTGATCAGCGCGTCGGCGCACGCATAGAGCGCGTCGGCGCGACCCTTCAGCATGCCAATCGCGGGCGCAAAATCTTCCGCGCGCCGGATTTCCAGGCCAGCTGGATCGAGCCCGAGGCCAATCGCCTCAGCCTTGACCTCGTCCAGTTCGGCGGACGCCTGGGGAGACGCGGGATTGGCGATGATCGCGAGCCGGCGCAGGCCCGGCAGCGCCTCGCGCATCAATCCGAGCCGCTTGCTGCCGATATCGGGGCCCTGCAGCGACAGGCCGGTGACGTTGCCGCCCGGTCGCGACAGACTCGCGACCAGGCCGGCGCCGAGCGGATCGTTGGCCAGCGCGAAGACGATCGGAATGGTTTGCGTCGCCCGCTTTGCGGCCAGCACCGCGCTTCCGCCGGTCAGGATGACATCGACCTTCGATCGGACGAACTCGGCGGATATTTCGACGAACCGCTCGCTGCGTCCCTCGGCCCAGCGATACTCGATCGCCACGGTGCGGCCGTTGATCCAGTTGAGTTCAGCCAGGCGCTGTTCGAACGCGGCCACGAAATGACTCCAGGCTGCGGGAGTGCTCACGCTCATGAAGCCGATGGTCGGGATTTTTGCTGTCTGCTGCGCGCGCGCCGCGAGTGGCAACCCCGCCGCTGCGCAGATCAGCGTGATGAACTGTCGCCGTCGCATTCGCCTCCTCCGGCGGAGCGCCACGCGCCGCCTCGCCAATGAAACAGCGTAACACTTTGCGACCGCCGCGAGGGAGAATTAATAGCGAAGAGTTTCCAAAGAACAACGGGAGCTCAAGTTCGGGGCATAAGCGCAAGTCGGCCCTCCGAGCGGCCTGTCCGGTCTGCTTCTCGGAAGGACTTCAAGGTGGGAGATCGCCGCGTCCGCTTCGCCTCACAACACCACCCGTCTCCCCTCCTCCGCCGCCCAATAGCCGGCGTAATTCACCTTGATGGTCTCCTGCGCCAGCGCGAGATCGGCGAGCGGCTGCCGCCCGCTCGCGGCGCATTCCATGAAATCCTGGATTTCCTGCAAGTACCCGCGCGTCCATTCCTCCTCGAGACAGACGAACTGCCAGCCGGTTTTGCGGTCGACCTTCTCGGTGATGTAGACGCTTGCGAGCTTCTCCTCATTCGTCTGGTAGCTCATCATGTGGTTGTTCGGCGTGATGTTGGCGAACAACGAGCCGCCGGAGGTGTAGGTCTCGATCAAATTGCGCACGCCGCCCATGATCATGTCGCCGGAGAACACGGTGGCCTTGGTGCCGTCGGAGAAGGTGACTGTCAGCGTGCCCCAATCCTCGACGTCGACGGGACTGGCCTTGATGAAGGCGCGCTCGTCGGGCCTCAAGCACGCCGCGACATTGCCGACGTCGCAGGTGACGCTCTCGGGGCGAATGCTCTCGCCTCTCGCGCGCGCCTCGACCTGCTTCAGGTAAAGCACCGCCGAAAGCGGATGACAGCCCATGCGGATCAGCGAACCGCCGCCGGTCATCGCCCATTGCGCGGCATGCGCCGCATGCGAGCCCGAGTGGCTTTCCTCGCCCTTCATGAACAGGATCTTGTCCCTGGTCGCCCGCAGCATCTCCGCCGTCTTGCTAATCGCCGGCGCGTAAATCCAGTCCTCCGCATACATGAAGAGTTTTCCGGTCGACTTGATCGCAGCGCAAGTCGCTTCCATCTCCTCGCAGACGCGTTCGTACATCAGCGCCTTCGGCACGTGCTTGCCGATCGGCGCCCGATCGCCGTCGCGGCCGAAATAACCGGCGAACGGCTTTTCGCAGATCACATGCTTGCCGGCGCGCATCGCCGCCACGATCATCGAGGCATGGAGATTGGGCGGCGTGCAGATGTCGACGACGTCGATTACGCGGTCGGCGATCAGTTCATCGAAGCTGCGATAGCTCGACGGGATTTTGTGCTTGCGCGCGAATTCCACGACATGGTCGCCCCGCGCCGCCACCGCCGCCACCTCGACATCGACGCCATAGACTCTGGCGTAGGCATACATGTGCAGCTCGGCGACGAAGCCGCATCCGACCAGACCGACTTTGATTTTCGTCATTGCAAGACCCCAGGATTTGCTCGAGGTTGTCTTAGCACGGGTTGCCGAGAAAAATCAGCAAGTCACTCGATGGTCTCGTCGGCGGTCGCGAGCAATGTCGGAGGAACGGCAAGGCCGAGCGCTTTCGCCGTCTTCAGATTGATGATGAACTCGAATTTGTTGGGCTGCTGCACCGGAAGGTCGGCGGGTTTTTCGCCCTTGAGGATTCGATCGACATAAGCGGCCGATCGGCGAAACACGTCGGCGACGTCGGGACCGTAACCCATCAGGCCGCCGGCCATCACATAGGACCGGTAGACCGAAATGGTCGGCAGCCGCAGCTTCGTTGCGAGCTCGGCCATCTGCTGCAGGTGCACCTGGTTGAATGGATCAGGCCCGATCATCAGTCCGCCGCCAGGAGACGCCGCGAAGGACTGCATCGCGGACGTCAGCTCCTCCGTCGTCCTCACGGGAACGAGCCTGAGGCTGACATTGCTTTTCTGCGTCTCCTGAACCTCACGAACGAAATTTGGATAGGGATTCATCGTATCGGGATTGAACAGGATACCGGCTTGCGTCAGCCCCGGCGCGACATCGCCGAGCAGCTCCATCCATTTGCCGATCAGCTCGGGATCGATGAAGGTAAAGCCGGTGAAATTGCCGCCGGGATGCGACAGGCTCCTGATCTGGCCGAGGCCGACCGGATCCATCGCCAGCGCAAACACGACCGGGATGATTTCGGTCTTGCTCTTGAGTGCGGAAATCACGGTGGTGCTGTTGGCAAGGATCACGTCGGGCGCGCGCTCGACCAGCTCCTTCGCATATTGCTGGACCAGCTCGTTCTTGCCGGCCGACCAGCGGGTGGTGATCTCGACGTTGTCGCCGTCGCGCCAGCCCAGCTCGGTCAGCGCTTTGCGGAACGCCGCAATGCGCGGCGCATTTTCGGCCGACCCCTCGCTCCCTGCCATCAGCACACCGATGGTCCGGCGGGGACCTTGCGCCCGTGCGCCGAAGGGCAACAATCCGACGGTAGCGGAAAGTGTAAGAAATTTTCGGCGATTCATGCGACGTGGAAACTAGCAGGTTTCGATGTCGGCGCGATCGTTTCGTGGAGTTTCACCGACCCGACTTTGGTACGACGTAACGTTAAATGAGTCGCGCGCTACGCTGCCAGCGTGTTCTCGACCAGCTTGATCCAGTAACGACGTGCCGTAAAGGATCGCATCGTCGTTGAAATTATAGGCGGGGTGATGCAGGCCCGCGCTGTCGCCGTTGCCGCAGAAGATGAACGCGCCGGGGCGCGCCTCCAGCATGTAGGAGAAGTCTTCCGCGCCCATCAGCGGCGGCGTCTCGTGGACATGGCCGTCGCCGGCAACCTCGGTGGCGATCCGGATCGCGGTGTCGGTCTGCGCCGCATGATTGACGGTGACGGGATAGCCGTGCTCGTAGGTGAGCGCGATGCCGGCGCCGGTGATCTGCGCCATGCCGGCGCAGACTTCGCGCACGCGCTTCTCGATCAGTTCGCTCACTTCATCGGCGTCAGCGTGCGCACGGTGCCGGCCAGATGCGCGGTCTGCGGGATGACGTTGCGCGCGTCGCCGGCGTGGAATTCGCAGATCGAAATCACGGCGGAGTCGAGCGGATCGACATTGCGCGACACGATCTGCTGCAACGCCTGGATCAGCTGGACGCCGACCATCACCGAGTCGATGCATTTGTGCGGCCGCGCGGCGTGGCCGCCATGGCCCTCGATCCTGATGTCGATCGAGGCGGTCGACGCCATGATCGGGCCCGGCCGGATGGCAAACGAGCCGATCGGAATGCCCGGGCCGTTGTGCATGCCATAGACCTGCTCGATCTTGAAGCGGTCCATCAGCCCGTCCTTGATCATCGCCTTGGCGCCGGCGCCGCCCTCTTCCGCGGGCTGGAAAATCACCACGGCATCGCCGGCGAAATTGCGCGTCTCGGCGAGGTAACGTGCTGCGCCGAGCAGCATCGCGGTGTGGCCGTCATGACCGCAGGCATGCATCTTGCCGGGCGTCTTCGAGGCGTAAGGCAGATCCGTCGCCTCAAGGATCGGCAGTGCGTCCATGTCGGCGCGCAAGCCGATCACCTTGATGTCGCTATTGCCCGCCGGCTTCTTGCCCTTGATCACGCCGACCACGCCGGTCTTGCCCATCCCGGTCACGACTTCGTCGCAGCCGAATTCACGCAAGCGATCCGCCACGAATGCTGCAGTGCGGTGCACGTCATACAGCAATTCCGGATGCTCATGAATGTCGCGTCGCCAGGCGGTGATGTCGGGGTGCAGGTCGGCGACGCGGTTCACGATGGGCATGGGATTCTCTTGGTTGGATGCTCGAGTCTGTCTAGCACCCAAATGCGTGCGACCCAACAGCCCAAAAAGCGGCCCTGTTCATACCCTCTGCAACCGACTAATAAAACGGCCCCAATTGCCGGAATTTTATCTGATGCCGCGCACGCTTGAAGGTGATTTCGACTACATCGTCGTCGGCGCGGGCACCGCCGGATGTATCCTTGCCAATCGGCTGTCGGCCGATCCGAGCAAGCGCGTGCTGATCCTCGAAGCCGGCGGCAAGGACAACTGGATCTGGTTTCACATCCCGGTCGGCTATCTCTTCGCCATCGGCAATCCGCGCTCGGACTGGATGTTCAAGACCGAGAGCGAGCCCGGCCTCAACGGCCGCGCGCTGGCCTACCCGAGAGGCAAGGTGATCGGCGGCTCTTCGGCGATCAACGCCATGATCTCGATGCGCGGTCAGGCCGCCGACTACAATTACTGGCGCCAGCTCGGACTGAAGGGCTGGGCCTATGACGACGTGCTGCCGGTGTTCCGGCGGCTGGAGGATCACTTCCTCGGCGACAGCGCGCATCATGGCGCCGGCGGCGGCTGGCGTATCGAGGCGCCAAGGCTGTCCTGGGAAATCCTCGATGCGGTCGGCGAGGCCGCGCAGGAAATGGGCGTGAAGAAAATCCCCGACTTCAATACCGGCGACAATGAAGGCGTCAGCTACTTCCATGTCAACCAGAAGCGCGGACGGCGCTGGTCGTCGGCGCGCGGCTTCCTCAAGCCCGCGCTGAACCGGCCGAACCTGCGGCTGGAGACGCATGTCCATGTCGATCGCCTGATCATCGAGCGCGGCCGCGCCGCCGGCGTGCGCTTCGTCCAGAACGGCGAGGTGATCGAAGCGCGCGCGAAGGGCGAAGTGATCCTCAGCGCCGGTGCGATCGGATCGATCCAGGTGCTGCATCGCTCCGGCATCGGACCCGGCGAATGGCTGTCGCCGCTCGGGATCGACGTGGTGCTGGACCGTCCGGGCGTCGGGCGCAATCTGCAGGATCATCTGCAGCAGCGCGCGATCTATAAAGTCGAAGGCGTGAAGACGCTGAACGAGACGTATTATTCGCTTGCTCGGCCGCGGGCTGATGGGGCTCGACTACGCCTTGCGCCGCCGCGGGCCGCTGACCATGGCGCCGTCGCAACTCGGCATCTTCACCCGCTCCGACCCGCGCCGCTCGCGCGCCAACATCCAGTTCCATGTGCAGCCGCTGTCGCTCGACAAGTTCGGCGATCCCCTGCACCGCTTCTCCGCGATCACCGTGAGCGCCTGCAATCTGCAGCCGACCTCGCGCGGCACCGTGCGCATCCGCTCAGCCAAGCTGGACGAGGCGCCCTCGATCGCGCCGAATTATCTGTCGACCAATGAGGACCGGCAGGTCGCGGCCGATGCGATCCGCACCACGCGGCGGCTGATGAAGCAGAAGGCGCTGGAGAAATATCACCCGGTCGAATTTTTGCCGGGCCCTTCCGTCGGCGACGACGACGCCTCGCTGGCGAAGGCCGCGGGCGACATCGGCACCACGATCTTCCATCCCGTCGGCACCGCCAAGATGGGCCGGCCTGACGACGCCAACGCCGTGGTCGACGAGCGGCTGCGCTTCTATGGGCATCGCGGGCTTGCGCATCGCCGATGCTTCGGTGATGCCGACCATCACCTCGGGCAATACCAACACGCCGACCGCGATGATCGCCGAAAAAGGCGCGTCGATGATCCTGGAGGACGCACGCTCGTGAGCCGCTTCTGGAGCCCGGTCGTCCACGGCCTCTCGCCCTACGTGCCCGGCGAGCAGCCGAAGCTCGACAATCTCATCAAGCTCAACACCAACGAGAATCCCTATCCCCCCTCGCCGCATGTGCTGGCTGCGATATCGGCGGCGACCGATCGCCTGCGCCTCTATCCCGATCCGGGCGCCACCAGCCTGCGCGAGGCCATCGCGGCACTATTATAATGTCGCGCCGGAGGAGGTGTTCGCCGGCAACGGCTCGGATGAGGTGCTGGCCCACACTTTCGCAGGGTTGCTGAAGCACGACGCGCCGCTGCTGTTTCCCGATATCACCTACAGCTTCTTTCCGGTCTGGAGCCAGCTCTACGGTATCAGCCATGAGCAGGTGCCGCTCGATGCCGCGATGCGGGTGCAGATCGCCGATTACCGGCGGCCGTGCGGCGCGATCATCCTGCCCAATCCGAACGCGCCGACCGGGATTGCGCTTCCGCCGCGATGCGATCGAGCAACTCGTGGCCGAGCATCGCGGATCAGCTGGTCGTCATCGACGAGGCCTATGTCGATTTCGGCGCCGAGAGCGCCGTGCCGCTGGTTGCGCGCCACGACAATCTGCTGGTCGTCCAGACGCTCTCCAAGTCGCGGGCGCTGGCGGGCTTGCGCGTCGGCTTTGCGATCGGCCAGCGGCCGCTGATCGAGGCGCTGGAACGCGTGAAGGACAGTTTCAACTCCTACCCGCTCGGCATGCTTGCCCAGGCCGGCGCGATCGCCGCGATCAAGGACGATGCCTGGTTTCAGCAAACGCGCGCGCGCATCATGGCGAGCCGCGAAACACTGGCGCGCGGCCTCAGCGGCCTCGGCTTCGAGGTTCTGCCGTCGGCCGCGAATTTCGTCTTCGCGCGCCATCCCCGCACAGCGGCGCCGATCTCGCCGCAGGGCTTCGCAAACACGGCGTGCTCGTCCGGCATTTTGCGAAGCCGCGGATCGCGGATTTCCTGCGCATCACGATCGGAACGGAAGAGCAGTGCGCCCGCTTGATTGAACTCGCTTCGAAACTGGTCTGACGCCGCGCATTGCAAAAAGAAACGGCCGTCCCAGCGCGCCCAGACAGCCGTTTTGCAGTTAGCCGCGCAACGGTGCTCAGTGCTGGCCGTGATGCTCGGCGTGGTGACGGCTCGCCTCATGATGGTGATGCTCGGCATGGCTGGCATGGCCATGCGCGGAATGGGCATGATGCGCGGCCTTCTCATGATCGCCGCCTTCGTAATGCTTTGCGGCCTCGCGATGATGCTTTGCGGCATGCTCGTGATGCTCGGCGGCCTTGTGATGATGCTCGACACCCTTGTGCTCGCTCATGTCGCTCTCCCGGTTTGGCGATTAAAAGTCTGCAAGCGTTACGTGAATCGGCTGACACTTTGCTGACGGGCCCAAGACAGGTTTGTGGCGGCTGCGAATGCCGCCCTCACGAAATCGTCATCCGCCCACCGATATCCCGGGAATAAAGCCGCGCCCTCCCCAATCAAGCCCCCGAATGCCCAATCACGGGCCCACGGAGAGAGCGATGAGCCATCACGATCACCATGACGACGAGCCCGGCGTCAGCCGGCGCAAGGTGCTGGAATGCATGACCTGGGCCGGCACCGGCGTGCTCTGGACCATTACGGGCGGCGTGCCGCGCTCGCTCGGCCTTGTCGACGCGGCCAACGCGGCCGAGCCCGCGGGGCTCACGTTCCTGCAGATCAGCGACAGCCATGTCGGCTTCGACAAGCCGGCCAATCCGAACGCCGCCGGCACGCTGGAAGAGGCGATCGGCAAGATCAATGCGATGCCGAAGAAGCCGTCGTTCATGATCCACACCGGCGACATCACCCATCTGTCGAAGGCCGCCGAGTTCGACACTGCCGAGAAGATCATCTCGCAGGCCAAGCTCGACGTGCATTATGTGCCGGGCGAGCACGATTTCCTCGACGAGGAGATCAAGTTCTACAAGGACCGCTACGGCAAGGGCACCACGGGTCCCGGCTACTACTCCTTCGATGCCGGCGGCGCCCACTTCGTCGGTCTCGTCAACGTGGTCGACCTCAAGGCCGGCGGGCTCGGCAATCTCGGCAATGAGCAGCTCGAATGGCTCGAGAAAGATCTCAAGGGCCGCTCGAAATCGACGCCTGTCGTGGTGTTCGCCCATATTCCGCTCTGGACGGTGTATCCGCAGTGGGGCTGGGGCACCGAGGACGGCGCCCGCGCGCTGGACTATCTCAAGGGTTTCGGCTCGGTCACCGTGCTCAACGGCCACATCCACCAGGTGATGCAGAAGGTCGAGGGCAACGTCACCTTCCACACCGCGCGCTCCACCGCCTTCCCGCAGCCCGCGCCCGGCACGGCGCCCTCGCCCGGACCGATGAAGGTCGAGGACGCCAAGCTGCGCAGCGTGCTCGGCATCGCCAGCGTCAACTTCAAGCAGGGCGATCAGCGCCTCGCGATCATCGACACGCCGCTGGCGGGCTGAAGAACAAGAAAAACAAGGACGACGGAAATGACGTTCGCTGCTTTACGCAGCCTCGGCCTCGCCGTGGCTGCAACCATCCTCCTCGGCATCGCGTCTGCGAGCGCCGAGGAGCTCAAGGTGACCATCGACAATTTCACCTTCACGCCCGCCGAGTTGAAAGTGAAGGTCGGCGACACCGTGACCTGGACCAATCACGACGACATCCCGCACACCGTGGTGTCGGCCGGCAAATTCAGGTCCAAGGCCACGGATACCGACGGCACCTTCTCGTTCACCTTCACCTCCGCGGGCGACTACAAGTATTTTTGTTCGCTGCACCCGCATATGACCGGGATGATCAAGGTTGAGTAACGCTCAAATCCAAGGCATCACAGCGGTCACGGTGATGCCCGGCCGGCTTCCTCCCGCCGGCCGGGCTCACGCGCTGTCCGCACAATGGGGCAAGAGGCAAGGCCGGTGAGCACCTCCAACGAAGACCCTGACAAGGCGCGGCGCTTTCGCGAGGCCGCGCTGCCCTATCTCGACGACGTCTATACGCTGGCGCGCTATCTGTTGCGCAGTCCGACCGACGCCGACGATGCCGTGCAGGAATGTTACCTGCGCGCGCTGAAACATTTCCACACCTATCGCGGGCCGGCGATGAAGCCCTGGCTGTTCGCGATCCTGCGCAATGTCTGCCGCGCCGAATATGCGCGCCGCGCGTCGGCGCCGGTCACCACGCTCGACGACACACCGGAGAGCGCCGAGCAGACG
>CAWBTH010000018.1:0-148356 GCA_963791665.1 uncultured Alphaproteobacteria bacterium
CGACGCGGATCGACTGCGACATCCACCCGGCGGTCGGGGGAACGCGCACGACGCTGCTGCCCTATCTCGACGATCACTGGAAAGAGCAGGTGGTGAGCCGAGCCATCGACGGGCTCGATCTGACCTCCTATCCGCCGAACATGCCTCTTAGCGGCCGGCCCGACTGGCGCACCAAGGGCAGCAAGCCCGGCTCCGATCTCAAGATGGTCCAGCGCGGCGCGTTCGACCAACTCGGCGCGTCAGCCACGCGATCTGCAACGTGCTCTATGGCGCCTCCGCCGTGTACGATCCCTATATGGCGCTGGCCTTCTGCAAGGCGATCAACGACTGGATCGCGGCCGAATGGCTGTCGCAGGATTCTCGCCTGCGCGCCTCGATCCTGGTGCCGATGCAGGCGCCGGATCTCGCGCTCGAGGAAATCGAGCGACACGCCGGCGACAACCGCTTCGTCTCCATCCTCGTGCTGGCGCAGGGCGAGATGCTGCTCGGCCGCCGGCAGTACTGGCCGATCTACCAGCTCGCCGAGAAGTACAAGCTGCCGCTCGCCATCCACGCCGGCAGTTCCTACCGGCAGGCGCCGAGCTCGGTCGGCTGGCCCTCGCATCGCTATGAATATTACCTGGTCGAGTCGCATGCCTTCCAGGCGCAGATCTTGAGCCTGGTCTATGAAGGCGTGTTCGGCAAATTCCCGGGATTGAAGGTCGTGCTGATGGAGTCGGGCGTGAGCTGGCTGCCGGCTTTCATGTGGCGCGCCAACAAGACCTGGCGCGGCGTGCGTGTCGAGGTGCCCTGGGTCGAGCGCGAGCCGGCGTCGATCATTCGCGACCATGTCCGCGTCACCATGCAGCCGTTCGACGGGCCACCCGATGCAAAAGGCGTCGCCGACATCATCGAGCAGATCGGCTCGGAAAAGATGTTCCTGTTCGCGTCCGACTATCCGCACTGGCAGTTCGACGGCGACGATCCGCTGCCGCCGCATCTGCCGCCTCACATCATCTCGCGCATGTGCGCGGACAATCCGCTGGAAACCTTTCCGCGGCTGAAGCTGAATTGAGATCTCAGGAGGATCGCATGAGTGAAGTCATCGACCGCCCGCTGTCGAAGCAGGAGCAGACCGCCCAGAGCCGGCTGCGCATCATCGATTGCGACGTCCATCCAAGTCTGCGTTCGCGCGCCGACCTCAACGAGTTCCTGCCGAAACGCTGGCAGGAGCATTTGAAGACCTACGGCGATCATCTGCGCGTGCCCTATATCGGCACCACGCCGTACCCGCGCTCATCGCCCCTGATCTGCCGCCGCGACGCCTGGCCGCCGAGCGGCGACGTGCCCGGTTCCGATCTCGCCTTCATGCAGAAGCAGCATCTCGATCCCTACGACGTCGAGTTCGGCATTTTGCAGGTGCTCGACCTCTTCATCTTCTCGCAGCAGAATCTGGAATGCGGCGCGGCGATCCAGCGCGCCATCAACGAATGGCAGCTGGCGCAATGGACGCATCGCGATCCGCGCCTGAAGGCCTCGATCCTGGTCAGCCAGGACGACACCGAGGCCGCGATCGCCGAGATCGATCGCTGCGCGAAGTCAGGTGAGTACATCCAGATCAACATCTCGCCGCGCGCCAATGAGCCGCTCGGCCGCCGCCGCTACTGGCCGATCTACGCGCGCGCCGAGGAATTGGGCCTGCCGATCGGCATCCATACCGGCGGCTATGGCGGGCATGCGCCGACCGGCGGCGGCTGGCCGTCCTATTATTGCGAGGAGCATCATTCCAACGCGCACACCATGTCCGCGATGCTTTCCAGCATGGTGATCGAGGGTGTGCCCGAGCGCTTCCCGAAACTGAAGTTCGTATTTATCGAGGGCGGTTTCGGCTGGGTGCCGGCGACGGTCTGGCGCATGGACCAGCATTTCGAACGCTTCCGCAGCGAGGTGCCGCATCTCAAGCGCAAGCCAAGCGAATATGTCCGCGAGCATTTCTGGTTCACGACCCAGCCGATCGACGAGCCGGATGAGGCCAAGCATCTGCGCCAGATGATGGAGTGGATCGGCATCGACCGCTTGCTGTTCTCGTCGGACTATCCGCACTGGGACTATGACGACGCGCGCTTCGCGTTCAAGACGCCGCTGTCGGACGGCGAGCGCAAGAAAATATTCAACACCAACGCGCGGGCGGTTTACAAGTTCTAGCCGAGCGTCAGGTGCAGGAACTGGTTGAACGGGCTGCGGACATAATCCGCAAAGGCTTCGCCGTCGACGAAGCCGCGCCGGCGATAGAGTGCAAGCGCCGGCTCGAAGGCCGGTCCTTGACCCGTCTCCAGGCTTAGCCGACGAAGGCCGCGCCCGCGGGCTTCCCTGATGATGTGCTCCAAGATCGCTGCGCCGACGCCCTGGCGGAGATGATCGGGGTGAGTACGCATGGATTTGACTTCCCCGGAGGCATCGTCGAGCTGCTTCAGCGCGCCAATTCCGCAAGCCGTTTCGCCCTTCCACGCAGTCCAGACCGTTACGCCCGGCGCCCGCAGGCCGGAAAGATCGAGCGCGAACACATGACCGGGCGGAGAATTGGCATGCATGCCCGCCAGGTGCAGGCGCAACAATTCCTGCGTGGAGGAACTCGACAGGTCGTCGACACGGATTTCCATTTTCCTGCCCATCACCGTTCGGCTTTCCGCCAGCGGAACCATCGTCCTGCGCCGGATTGCATCATCCCGCGCCACGGCGCTACACTTCGCCACGATCACTGCATTTAGCAGCTAAACCGGACTGATGTCATGACACGTCACATCGTCGCGCGCACCACGGACATTCCGCCCGGCGGCAACAAGGTGGTTGCGATCGGCGGCCGCGACATCGTCGTATTCCACGTCAATGGCGAGTTCTTCGCGCTGCTCAATCGTTGTCCGCATGAGGGTGCGCCCCTCGAAAAGGCCGCCTGCATCGCGCGGCTGACCTCGCCGGAGCCCGGCGTTTATCAGCGCTCGCGCGTCGGCGAATTCCTGCGCTGCGCCTGGCACGGCTGGGAGTTCGACATGCGCACCGGCCAGTCCTGGGGCGATGCGAAGCGCTTCAAGATCCGCTCCTTCCCGGTCGCGGTCGAGCGCGGCGAGGAACTGGCCGAGGACATGAAGAAGGGGCCCTACGTCGCCGAAACCTTCCCGGTGCATGTCGAGGACAGCTACATCATCGTGGAGACGTGACGCTTTGACGTCGCAAGCTCGCTTGCCGCCATCCCTCACTCTGCGCTAAATCAACTTTCACGCGAGTGGGGGGCGGGCTCGAATGACATCCAGGCGCACGAACAGGAAGACGGACAAGCGCGCACGCGAGATCAGCGACGACCCGTACAAGCATCATGTCGAGGTCGACGGCAGCAAGCGCGGCGAGCTCGGCAAGGGTATAAAACGAGTCCGCGACGCCGATCCGACGAAGACGCTCGAACTGACGCTGTCGCTGCGCGGGCCGGAACTTCCATCCGCCGATGAGCTCGCCGACGGTCCGCTGACGCCCGCCGAGTTCAAGAAGAAATATTGCGCCTCGCCGCGCGACGCGGACAAGGTTGCGAGGGTCCTGAAGTCATACGGCTTCAAGGTTGAAAGCACTTCGCTCGAAACCCGCAGCATGCGGGTGTCAGGCACGATCGCCGCCGCTGAAGCCGCCTTTCAGGCACGTCTCGGCATCTACAAGGGCGCGCAGGGCGAATTCCGCGATCGCGAGCACCATTACAAGCTGCCGCCCGGTCTGCACGGCATCATTATGGCGGTCCTCGGCCTCGGCCAGCGTCGCGTCGGCAAGAAACGGCTCGCCTCGGGCCGTCGCGAGGTTCCGCTCAAGCCGTTCGGGCCCGCCGACTTCGAACGGCACTACCATTTCCCGCATGGTGACGCCGCCGGCCAGAAGATCGCGATCGCGGAGTTCGTGGACGAATGGTTTCCGGACGACGTTGCCGCCTATTGCAGGTTCTACAAGCGGCCGGTGCCGAAGATCAGGACCGTTCCGATGCACATGCGCCTGCGCAACCGCAAGCAGGTCGCGAAGCTGCCGCGAGCCGACCGCAATGATGCGATCAGCGACGCCAAGGAAGTGATGATGGATACCGAGATCATCGCGGGTCTTTGTCCCAAGGCCTCGATCTCGGTGTATTTCGCCCATGACACCCAGAAGGGCTGGGTCGACATGCTGGATCGCGTCATCATGGATCGCCCGGTGGTGTTCTCGATGAGCTGGGGTGCGACCGAGGACGGGCGGAATTGGGCGCCTGCCGCCATTGATGCCATCAACGAGCGGCTGCATGTCGCCGCCGCCCTCGGCATCACCATCTGTGCGAGCGCAGGCGACGACGGCAGCAGCGACGAGCAGGACGATGGCCGTGCCCACTGCGCTTTTCCGGCATCGAGCCCGTTCGTGCTCGCGGTCGGCGGCACCCAGATGGAGCACGTGAAAGGTCAACTGATCGAACGGGTCTGGCACAAGAAGCCGGGCCGGCGCACGCCGAACCGCAAGCGAAGAAGCGGTGCCACCGGCGGCGGCGTCAGCGTCAAGTTCGACCGTCCGAGTTGGCAGGCCGTCAAGGTCAAGTCGCTCAACAAGGGCAGCATCGTCGGCCGCGTGGTGCCTGATGTCGCGGCGCTGTCGGGGCCGCCCTGGTATGCGATGGTGCTCGACGGCAAGTGGACCACCGGCGGCGGCACCAGCGCCTCGGCGCCGCTCTGGGCGGCGCTGCTCGCGCGCATCAACGCGTTGCTCCCGAAGAAGAAGCGCCAGCGCTTCCTGACGCCGCAGCTTTACAAGATGTCCGCCTTCGGCGAGCCGCTCGGCAAGCACGTCTGTCACGACATCATCATCGGCCACAATGCGTCGATCCCGCATCCCGGCCTGGGCTACGCCGCCGGCCACGGTTTCGATGCGGCCTCCGGTTGGGGAACGCCGATCGGCACGTCGTTGTTGCTTGCGCTGTGAGGCGCAAACTGTCATCAGCGCCGGATAGAATTGCCGAGCAATTCCGGGCGCCGGAGAAACGATGGACAAGCAAGCGATGCGGGAAGAGGCCGAGCGCCTGATCCGCGAAACCATGGAAAAACGCAACCTCGTCGTCAAGCAGGGCAACACCCGGATCGAGGCGGTTTGCGGCAAGTGCGGCGGCCCTAACCGGCTGACGGCAGAGAAGGGCGCAACCCGCGTCAAGTTTGCCTGCAAGCATTGCGGCCACAAGCAGGAGACGCTGTAAGCCCTCGTCATTGCGAGGAGCGCAGCGACGAAGCAATCCATAGCGCCACAAGCGGATGGATGGATTGCTTCGCTTCGCTCGCAGTGACGAGTTGATGGAGATCGATTTGGCCAAAGCAGCGGCAGCAGGAGGAATCGCAAGTGGCCAATGCCTGTGCGGCAAGGTCGCGCTTGAGATCGACGTGCCGGCGCGCTGGGCCTGGCACGATCATTCCGCATCGAGCCGCCGCGCGCATGGCGCGGCGTATGCGACCTATGTCGGAAGCTGGCGCAAACGTTTCCGCATCGTCAAGGGAGACAGGCTGGTGACTCGCTACGAGGATGCTGCGACGAAGGCTGCCCGCAGCTTCTGCTCGAGCTGCGGTACGCCGCTGTTTTACGAACGCGCTCGCTCGCCGCACATGGTCAACATTCCGCGCGCGCTGTTCTCTGGCCGCACCGGGCGGCAACCGCTCTATCACATCGCGATCGAAGAGCTGCAGGAATGGGCCTATACCGGCGAGCCGCTGGTGCCGCTGAAAGGTTTTCCCGGCGTGGTCTGGCAGCGCTCGAAGAAGAAGCGCCGCAGCGCGGGTGAGGACCCGTTCGAGCTCAGCCGCGAAGCTGATTGAACGCCTGCTGGAGCTTCTCTGACGCGTCCATCAGTTTCTTTCGCGCCGCCTCCAGCCACGCACGGTCGGCGGTGAGGCGGTCCCTGGCGCCATCAAGCATGCGCGCGACCTCGGCGGGCTGCGGGCCGCCCAGCCCCTTGCTCGCAGTCACCATGTTCTCCGCCGAGAGCGAGCGGCGGAACGCCTCTTCCGACAGCGGCAGCTTGGCATCCATCTTGGCCGGTCCCGCGATCTCGGCATAAATCCGCTGCGCCTCGCTGTAGGGAATTTGGCTCGCGCGCAGGCGGTTGCCCCGACCGTAATTGACCAGCTCCGATGCAAAATGATGCCCGATCCGGAACGGCACATCGGCCTTGCGCTGCAAGGTGTCGGCGAGTTCGGTCGTGGTGGAATAGTCGCTGTTGACCTCGTCCAGCGCGCGTTCGGGACGGAAGCGCACGGTGCGGATCACGCTCTCGGCGTGCGCGAATAGCGCCGCCATGTCGCGCAGCATCACGTTCGGAAATTCCTTGGGGTTCCCGAAATCCTTGTAGTCGCTCATGCCGGCTTCGACATTGTGGGCGATGACCGCAAAGGTCGTGGCCTCGCCGATCAGCGTGCTCGCCTCCGCGCGCAAACGAACAAGCCCGCTCGGATTGCGCTTCTGCGGCATGATCGAGGACACGCCGGTCTCGTTGCCTTCGGTCAGGATGAACCATGGCTCGCTCTGAGCATATTGCGCGGTGACGTCGGCGATGAAGGTGCCGAGCGTCAGCGCGGCCGAGGTCGAAAGCCCCGCAAGCTCAGCGCCGCCATCGATGGGCGAAATCTGGTTGGCATCGAGCGAGTTCTCGACCGGCGCATCGAAGCCGAGCAGCTCGGCGAGGCGAGGGCGGTCGACCGGGAAGCTCGATGTGCCCAAGGCGGCCGCGCCGAGCGGTGATTGATTGAGTCGCGCATAGGCTTCCCGCATCCGCGTGGCCTGCCGGTCGAGCGCATTGGCATAGGCCGAGACGTAATGTCCGAGCGTGATCGGTTGCGCCTGCACGCCCCATGTGTAAGCGGGCAGGATCGCGTTCGGCGCTTGCGCGGCAAGTGCGAGCAGCGCGTCGCGCATGCCGTTGAGCTTTTCGAAGGCGGTGAGAAAATCGTCCCGCGTGATCAACCGCTGTGTGGTCGATCCGATGTCCTGTCGGCTGCGGCCCGAATGCAGCCGGCTGATGTCGGGCCCGCCCGCCGCTATCAGGTCCTTTTCGACCACCAGATAATCGCGCGAGCGCGCCGCGCCCGGCGCATCGCCGGCCGCATCGACGTTGTTGATCGCGTCGTAAATCTTCGCGCCGAGCGGTCTTGGCACGATGCCGCGCTCCACGACCATGACTGCGGACGCCTTGTTGATTTGCGTCATCCAGTAGAAGGGGTCGCGCGCAGCCGCAAACGACGGCGTGGCGAGGCTGATCGACAGCAGAACGCCGGCGATGCCGGCAAGACAGGCGTGCGTCATGATCTCCTCCCGATTCTTTGCCGCCTTATACCGCAGCCGTCTCTCCGCATGAAACAGTCTCCGTGCCCCGGATGCTGCGCAACATGCAATGTTGCGCTGCTGATCCGGGGCCCATGCTTTTCATGATGGGTCCCGGATCTGCGGCGCACCGTGAAGGACGCTGCGCCGCGTCCGGGACACGAGAGGGGAGTCTGCAAGGCAGCCATGACGGGCCTCCATTGCTCTCGCCAGCGGGATCAGCTTGATTGCCTCAACCGCGCGCCAGAGAGCCCGGCACGGAGGAGACATGAAGAACCGCATTACCGGCCGCTCGGCCTTCCTGGCGCTGCTCAAGGACGAGGGCATCACCCATCTGTTCGGCAATCCCGGCACCACCGAACTGCCGATCATGCATGCGCTGAAGGACCATCCCGATCTCACCTATGTGATGGCGATGCAGGAGAGCCTGGTGGTCGCGATCGCCGATGGTTACTCGCGCGCCTCCGGCAAGCTGGTCGCTTGCAACGTCCACGTCGCGCCGGGGCTGGGCAATGCGCTGGGTTCGCTGTTCAACGCGGCCTTCACCGGCACCCCGATGATTCTCACCGCCGGCCAGCAGGAGCAGGGTCACGGGCTGATGGAGCCGGTGCTGTACGGCCCGCTGGTGCAGATGGCGGAACCTCTGGTGAAATGGGCGGTCGAGGTGACGCGGCTGGAGGATTTGCCGCGCATCGTGCGCCGCGCCGCCAAGATCGCGACCACGCCGCCGACCGGCCCGGTGTTCATTTCGTTGCCCGGCGACATCCTCAATTCGGAGGCCGGCATCGAGCTCGGCCGCTCCACCCGCGTCGACACGCGCGTCAGACCGTCGGACGAATCGCTGCAGGCGCTGGTCGCGCGGATATTGAAGGCGCAGCGGCCGGTGATCATCGCAGGCGATGAGATCGTGAAAAGCGACGCGCTGCAGGAAGGCGCGCAACTCGCCGAGACGTTGGGCGCGCCGGCCTATCAGTGCTCGACGCCCTATGGCGCGCAATTCCTCTCCGAAAGCCCGTGCTTCATGGGCGCGCTGTCGCGGCTGCAGAAGCAGGTCCGCGAGGTGCTCTCTCCTTACGATCTCATGATCGTGCTCGGCGCCGATCCCCTGCGGATGTCCGTCTACAGCGAGGTCGATCCGATGCCGGACGGCATGGGACTCGTGCAGGTCGGCCTGGTCGACTGGGATCTTGCGAAGAACTACGGCGCCGAGATTGCGCTGAAGGCGGATGTGAAAGAGACGCTGCGTGCGCTCGTCCCGGCGTTGAAGGCGGCCGGCGGCAGCGCGCTGGAGTCGCGTGCGAAGAAGGGCGTCAGCGATCTCGCTGCGAAGAACTGGAGCGCGCGGCGCAAGCCGTTGATGGAGCAGATCGCGAAATCAGCTACGAAGTCGCCGATCGAGCCGGACTATCTGTCGCTGCAGGTCGTCGAGGCGATGCCCGACAATGCGATCCTGGTCGACGAAGGCCTGACCTCGGGGCGACAATTGTTGTCGCTGCGACCGCATCGCGATCGCTACGGCTATCATGCACTGGCCTCCGGCGGCATCGGATGGGGTTTGCCTGCGTCTGTCGGCGTCAGCCTCGCCAATCCCACGCGGCCGGTCGTGTGCTACTCCGGCGACGGCAGCGCGATGTATTCGATCCAGTCGCTATGGACCGCCGCGCATCACAAGCTGCCGCTCAATGTCGTGATCTGCAATAATGGCGGCTACCGCATCATCAAGCAGCGGCTGCTTTCGTTTCATGACGACGACAATTACATCGGGATGGATTTCGTCGATCCGCCTGTGGATTTTACTGGCATGGCGAAATCGCTCGGGCTGGAAGCGATGCGGATCACCGATCCGGCCGAGCTCAAGCCGAAGCTGTCGGATGCGTTCAAGCGGCCCGGCGCGAAACTGATCGAGGTGGTGTTGAATAATTCGGTGAATTGAATCGCTCGCTGCTCCGTGCCCCGGACGCAGCGCAGCGCTTCTTCAGCGGTGCGCTGCTGATCCGGGGCCTATGAGACCGGATTGGTGGGTCCCGGTTCTGCGAAGCAGCGCCATAGCGCGTCGAAGACGCGCGTGAACGCGCTTCAGGCGCTGCATCGCGCCCGGGACACGCGGCTACTCCGCCGCGCGTGCCCTCAACCGCGGCCGGTACTGCGCGGCCGGATGCGGCGCGGCGAGACGCGCGCGGCCCGTGCCGAACAGTTTTTCGCGCAACGTTCCCTCGGCATACGCCCGCTTGTAGCGCCCGCGCTTGGTCAGCTCGGGCACCAGCATGTCGGCAATGTCCTCGAAGTCGCCGGGCGAGACGGCAAAGGGCATGTTGAGCCCGTCGACGTCGGTCGCCTGGAACCACGCCTCGATCTCGTCGGCGACGCTCGAAGGCGTGCCGACGATCACAGGCCCGATGCCGCCGATGCCGACATGCTCGGCGACTTCGCGCACGGTCCAGACCCGATCGGGATCGGCGCGCGTGATGTTGTCCATCGCGCTGCGCCCGGCGTCGTTGGTGACATGACGCACTTCCTGGTCCAATGCCATGGTCGAGAAATCGACGCCGGTCCAGCCCGACATCAGGGTCAGCGCGCCCTCGGGGCTGATGTGACGGCGATACTCCTCGTACTTTGCTTTCGCCTTGGCCTCGGTCTCGCCGAGGATCACCGTGAACATGCTGAACATCAAAATCTCGCGCGGGTTGCGGCCGCATTTCGCAGCGAGCTCGCGGATGCCTGCGACGCGCGGTGCGATCACTTTTGCCGATGGGCCCGACATGAACACGCATTCGGCGTGCTCCGCCGCAAACTGGCGGCCGCGCGGCGAGGTGCCGGCCTGGTACAGCACCGGCGTGCGCTGCGGCGAGGGCTCGGCGAGATGAATCGCGTTGAGCTTGTAGTTTGTGCCTTCATGGGTGACGCGATGCACCTTGGACGGATCGGTAAAGATGCCGCGCACGCGATCGCGGATCGCAGCGTCGTCCTCCCAGCTGCCTTCCCAGAGCTTGTAGACCACCTCCATATATTCATCCGCAATGTCGTAGCGGTCGTCATGCGCCGTCTGCTTGTCCTTTCCAGCGCCGCGCGCGGCGCTGTCGAGATAGCCGGTGACGACATTCCAGCCGATCCGTCCTTCAGTGAGATGATCGAGCGTCGACATTCGCCGCGCGAACGGGTAGGGCGGCTCGAACGACAGATTGCTAGTGACGCCGAAGCCGAGATGCTTCGTCACCGCCGCCATCGCCGAGATCAGCAGCAACGGCTCGTTGGCCGGCGTCTGCGTCGCATATTTCAGCGCCGCATCGGGACTGTTGCCAAACACATCGTAGACGCCGAGCACGTCGGCGAGGAACAGGCCGTCGAAACGGCCGCGCTCCAGCGCTCTGGCGAGATCAAGCCAGTAGGGCAGGCGGTTATATTCGGCCGTGCGGTCGCGCGGATGGGTCCACAGCCCCGGCGATTGATGCGCCACGCAATTCATGGCGAAAGCGTTGAGCCGGATTTGCTTGGTCATGCGCGCGACTTGCGGTTAGCGCCCGGCCTGCTTGAACGGCAGTTGCGCGTCCGCAGGCGGCGCGACATGGGCGACGTTGAGGGTCATCGAGACCACGTCGTAATAGCCGCTGACCGCGATCAGGTCCATCACGCCGTTCTCGCCGAACTTGTCCACCGCCTTGGCATAGATGGCGTCGTCGACATGATGATCCCGGCGCAACTGCGTGGCGAATTCCCAGACGATGGCCTCGTCGTCCTTCATCTTGTCGGGCTTCTTGCCGGCGCCGATCGCCGCGACGACATCGGGATCGAGCCCGGCCTTGATTGCGAGCGGCGCATGCGCGAACCACTCATAGGTCGAGCCCCAATGCTGCGCGGTCATGATGATCGCCATCTCGTTGAGACGCTTGTCGAGCGAGGTCTTGAAGCGGACATATTCGCCGACCTTCTGCAGCCGGTCGGCGAGCTCCGGGCTGCG
Organism: uncultured Alphaproteobacteria bacterium; assembly: GCA_963791665.1. GTDB lineage: Bacteria > Pseudomonadota > Alphaproteobacteria > Rhizobiales > Xanthobacteraceae > Bradyrhizobium. The sequence goes on from CAWBTH010000018.1 coordinate 11,288, forward strand.
CAGCCAGGCATTGAACGGGCCGCTCATGCGCTGGCGAGGCCCGGACATGATGGCGTCCGCCACCGTGCGCTGCTGCGGCGTCATCTTGTCCAGCGGGATTTCGGGAAAGCGCTCGCCGGTCAGGGCGAGGGCGGAGCCTGCAAACAGCAGGCAAATGGCAGTCGCGCGCAGCACGGTCTTCATGGCTCTCTCCCTGATCGCGCCCGGTCTCAATGCCGGGCTATAGGCGGAATTGTTGCACTACGGCAGGCTTTGGCAAGGCAAATCGGATGAAAGTTCGCCACCCGAAATTCATGCCCTGTTGCGTCCCGATGCCAGCCCTCTAGGATCAGGCTTGGGGAGATCATTCCATGCAAGATGTATCGTTCGGCTTTCAGGCGGCGGCCTCGGATGTGGCCGGGGTTCCCGACGCCGAGCTTTATCGCGACATGATGTCGGATTGCGAGCTGGGTCACCGGCTCGGCTATGACGCGGCGTGGCTGCTCGAGCATCATTTCAGCGACTATTACCCGACCCCGAGCCCGCTTCTGATGATGGCGCATATCGCGGCGAAATTTCCCGACCTGTCGCTGGGCACTTCGGTGCTGGTGCTGCCCTGGTATCATCCGCTGCGGCTCGCCGAAGAGATCGCGATGCTCAACATGCTGACCCGAGGCACCCTGCATCTCGGCATCGGACGCGGCACGGCGCGGATGGAATACAATGCCTACAACATCGATATGAACGAGGGCCGCGCGCGCTTCGCCGAAGTGTTCAAAATCGTCGAGCAGGGACTTTCGGGAAAACCCTTCAGCTATCACGGCAGGTTCTGGAATATCGCGCAGCCGGTCCGCATCCGTCCCGAGCCCGGCGATAAGAAGGTCGCCTTCTATGGCGCGATCGGCAGTCCGGCGAGCGCCGAGGTGATGGGTGATCTCGGCATTCCGCCGATCTGCCTCTCCACATTCCCCGACGGCCTGCTGGTGAAAATCCTGGATCGCTGGCGCGCGCGTGCCGGCGCGAAAGCGAACAACGCCATTCTGCCGATCTCGGTGAAAATGTTCATCGCCGACACCGACGAGGAGGCGCGCGAGATGGGCCGGCGCTATTATCCGCCTTACTTTGCGCTGCAGGCCGATCACTACGAGGCGGACGCCGATCCCTGGACCAACATTCCGGAATATGCCGATTTCAGCCGGATGTTCGCCAATCTGCGCAAGATGACTGACCCGGACGAGCTCGGTCCGTTCCTCGATTCCAACCTGGTTGGCAGCCCCGAGACGATCTGCAAGCGCATCGATGCCCTGATCGGGCTCGGCTTCAACTACTTCATGGTGTCGTCGGCGACGCCGGGCACGCCGCGCGCCGTCCGTCAGCACATGATGACCCGCTTCGCCGAACAGATCTGTCCGCGTTACTCCAGCGCGATGAGAAAAGGCCGTGCCGCATGAGGGCCGACGCCATCGCCAATGTCCGCCAACAATTCGCGTCGGGCGACTTCCTGCAAACGTTGGCGCGCCGCGTGGCCTACAAGACCGAAAGCCAGAGCACCGGCCGCGAGAAGGAACTGCGCGCTTATCTTGAAATGGAGATGCGCCCGTCCTTCGCCGAGCTCGATTTCGACAGCCGACTGGTGGAGTCGCCGAGCGGGAAGTCGCCGTTCCTCGTCGCCGAGTATCGCGAGGATTCGCGGCTTCCGACAGTGCTGGTCTACGGTCATGGCGATGTGGTCCCGGGCATGGAAGGCGAATGGCGCGGCGGGCTCGATCCCTGGGCGACCACGACCATCGGCAATCGCGTCTATGGCCGCGGTACTGCCGATAACAAGGGCCAGCACACGATCAATCTCGCCGCACTTCGTGCGGTGCGCGACGCGCGCGGCGGCAAGCTTGGCTTCAACGCCAAATTCCTGGTCGAGATGGGCGAGGAGATCGGCTCGCCGGACCTCAACAAGGTCTGCGCCTCGCTGCGCGACGAGCTGAAGGCCGACCTGCTGCTCGCCTCCGACGGCCCGCGGCTGGCGGCGGACCGTCCTACCATTTTCCTCGGCTGCCGCGGCGGCATCCGTATCCACCTCGATGTGAATTTGCGCGAGGGCGGTCATCATTCCGGCAATTGGGGCGGCTTGTTGGCCAATCCCGCGACGATCCTCGCCAATGCGATTGCGAGCCTGGTCGACGGTCACGGCCGCATGAAGCTCGAGGCGTTGAAGCCGCCGCGGCTGACCAACCAGGTCCGCAGCATGCTGGCCGATGTCGAGATCAAGCCGCTGCCCGAGGAGCCGGCGCTGTCGGAGAATTGGGGCGAGGACGGCTTGTCGGCCGCCGAGCGCGTCTATGCCTGGAACACGCTCGAAGTGCTGGCGATGTCGTCGGGCAACATCGATCATCCGGCGAACGCCATTCCCGGTCACGCCCGCGCCATCCTGCAGCTGCGCTTCGTGGTCGGCACCAAATACGAACAAGTGGTCGAGGCGGTGCGCGCGCATCTGCATGCCAATGGCTTTCCCATGGTCGAGGTCAGCGCCACCCAGAGCTTTATTGCGTCCCGTACCGATTTCGACAGCCCCTGGATCAAATGGGCCGCGGACTCGATCCGCCAGACCACCGGTAAGGCGCCCGCGGTGCTGCCGAATTTCGGCGGCTCGCTGCCGAACGATGTGTTTTCCGAAACGTTGGGATTGCCGACGATCTGGGTGCCGCATTCCTATCCCGGCTGCTCGCAGCATGCGCCGGATGAGCACATCCTGCTCGATGTCACCGAAGAGGCGCTCGGCATCATGGCGGGACTGTTCTGGGATCTCGGCGAGATCAGAAAATAGACTGGCAGGGGAGGGACATCGGCAATGGCTTTGGCACACGCGGAAGCACCAGACATATCGCCGTCGCGCGGCAAGAACGTCACCAGGCTCGTGATCGCGACCTCGCTCGGCAACGCGCTCGAATGGTTCGACATCTCGGTCTATGCCTATTTCGCGGTCTATCTCTCCAAGGCGTTCTTCCCCAACGAAAACCAGACGACGTCCTTGCTGCTGACCTTCGGCAGCTTCGCGCTGACATTCCTGGCGCGGCCGGTCGGCGGCGTGCTGCTCGGCACCTATGCCGACCGCTACGGCCGCAAGGCGTCGCTGCTGCTGTCGATTCTGATGATGACGTTCGGCACGCTGGCGGTAGCGTGCATGCCGACCTTCGCGCAGATCGGCGTGCTGGCGCCGCTGCTCGTGATCGTCGCCCGCCTGGTGCAGGGTTTTTCCGCCGGCGGCGAGTTCGGCAGCTCGACCGCCTTCCTGGTCGAGCACATGCCCGGGCGGCGCGGCTTTGTTGCCAGCTGGCAATTCGCAAGCCAGGGCATCAGCGCGTTGCTCGGCTCCGGGTTTGGCCTGTTATTGACCTCGACCTTGAGCGAGGCCGATCTGCAGGCCTGGGGCTGGCGCATTCCGTTTTTCTTCGGCGTGCTGATCGGTCCGATCGGCCTCTACATCCGAAGCAGGATCGACGATGCTACCGCGCCGCCGGCCGACAAGAACGACACGCCGGTGCGCAACGTCTTCATGGAGCAGAAGTTTCGCGTGTTGCTTGCGGTGGGCGTGATCGCGACCGCAACCTCGGTCAACTATCTCATCATCTATATGCCGACCTACGTCGTCAGAACGCTGCACCTTCCGCCGACGATCGGCTATCTCGCAGCCTTTGCTGCCGCCATCGCCGGCATCGCATTCAATCCCGTTGCGGGCGCCATCTCCGACCGGGTCGGACGCACAACCTATATCATCACAATTGGCCTCCTGTTGCTGATCGCGATCTTCCCGGCCTATCTTCTGCTGTCGGGAAAGCCGTCCGGAATGGTGATCGTGCTGGCGGTGCTGCTGCTCGGTTCGCTCAAGGCACTGTATCTCGGCGCATCTGCGGCGCTGATGTCCGAGCTGTTTCCGGCTTCCACCCGCGCGACCGGTCTGGGGCTGAGCTACAATATCGGCGTCACCGCCTTCGGCGGCTCGGGACCGGCGATCGTGACCTGGCTTGGCTCGTTCGCGCTGATCGGCGATCTCGCGCCGGGCTATTATCTGACGGCGGTTTGCCTGTTCAGCCTTTGGGCGCTGATGACCATCCGCAGCCGGGGGGCCGACAGCCATACTTCATGAAAATCAGGACATTTGGCCGCCGAAAGTCACATTCTATTCTGGCCCGGATTGTGCTTGCATTCCGGCCGATCATCCATGTGGGGGAGTTAACGAATGAACCGATTGCCGATTTTGGGCTTTGCGCTTGCCGCCGCTTTCGGCGTGAGCCAGGCCTACGCCGAGGACTTGACCGGGACCTTGAAGAACATCAAGGACACCGGGGCGATCACGCTCGGCTTCCGCGATTCCTCGATTCCGTTCTCCTATCTCGACGACAACCAGAAGCCGGTCGGCTTCGCCATGGACATTTGCTACAAGATCGTCGATGCCGTGAAGAAGGAGCTCAAGCTCGACAAGCTCGAGGTCAAGCTCAATCCGGTGACCTCGGCGACCCGCATTCCGCTGATGGCGAACGGCACCATCGATCTCGAATGCGGCTCGACCACCAACAATGCCGAGCGGCAGAAGCAGGTCGCCTTCACCAACACCCACTTCCTCACGGCCAGCCGCTACGTGTTCAAGAAGGCGAGCGCCATCAAGTCGATCGACGACCTCAAGGGCAAGACGGTGGTCTCGACCGCCGGCACCACCAATATCAAGCAGCTCACCGAAGCCAACGCCGCGAAGAATCTCAACATCACCATCGTGCCGGCCAAGGATCATGCCGAGGCGTTCCTGATGGTGGAGACCGACCGCGCCGCGGCCTTCGTGATGGACGACATCCTGCTCGCGAGTCTGGTCGCCGGATCGAAGGCCCCGGACGACTACGTCATCTCCAAGGATGCATTCTCCAAGCCGGAGCCCTACGGCATCATGCTGCGCAAGGACGATCCTGCCTTCAAGAAGGTGGTCGATGCGGCGACGGCTGCGGTCTACACCAGCGGCGAGGGGACGAAGCTGTACGACAAATGGTTCACTGCGAAGATCCCGCCGAAGGGTTTGAACCTCAACACGCCGATCGGGCCGGAGCTGAAGGCCGAGTTCGCCAAGCCGTCGGATTCGCCGGACCCGGATTCCTACAAGGCGATGTGAGGATTGAGCAGAGTAGTAAGTCCGTAAGCGATCCGCGTGCTCGCTCTGCTCCCCTCCCCCTCTTGTCCGCCGAAGCCCGCCTTCGGGCGGAGGCGGATGCGGGGAGGGGTTGGGGGTGGGGGTGACCGAGCAAATAGTGTTCGTGGGGTACCCCCCTCCCTAGCCCTCCCCCGCAAGGGGGGAGGGAACGCACCGCCGATGCGGACGCAGATCGACACCAATGCAGCATCACTAGGAGCCCCGTGAACTATCACTGGAACTGGCACATCTTCTTCGAGCCGAACCCGATGGGGACCGGCAACTATCTCGACATGCTGCTGGCGGGACTGGTGCTCACCATCAAAACTGGCGTGCTGGCCTGGATCATCGCGCTTGCCTTCGGCCTCGTGATCGGCGTGCTGCGCACCTTGCCGTCGCGGACCGCGTCCGTGATCGGCTTTGCTTACGTCGAATTCTTCCGCAACATGCCGCTCCTGGTGCAGCTGTTCCTGTGGTTCTTCGTGCTGCCGGAGCTGCTGCCGCGTGCCGCCGGGCTGTGGCTGAAGCAGTTGCCGAACGCGCCGTTCTGGACGGCTGCGATCGGCGTTGGCCTCTTCATGTCGGCGCGCGTCGCGGTGCAATTGCAGGCCGGCATCGGCTCGCTGCCGCGCGGGCAAAAGATGGCGGCGACCGCGCTCGGGCTCACCACGGTGCAGACCTATCGCTACGTGCTGCTGCCGATGGCGTTCCGCATCATCCTGCCGCCGCTGACCTCGGAGTTCCTCAACACCATCAAGAACACCGCTGTCGCCATCACCATCGGCCTGCTCGAATTGACGGGCGAGGCGCGCTCGATGGAGGAGTTTTCGTTCCAGGTGTTCGAGGCTTTCACAGCCGCGACGCTGATGTACCTGCTGCTGAACGTCATCGTCGTGACCGCGATGCGGCTGATCGAGCGCCGCGTCGCGATCCCCGGCTACATCACGGGGAAATAGATGTTCGGCAGCTTCGATTTCGACGTCATCCGCCGCTCGTTTGGCTACCTGTTTTATGAGGGCATGACGTTCACGGTGATGCTGACGGCGCTGTCCGCGACCGGCGGCCTGATCATCGGCACGCTGATCGCGCTGATGCGGCTGTCCGGCTATCGCCTGCTCGGAAGGATCGCCGGGCTCTATGTCGACTTCATCCGCTCGCTGCCGCTGGTGCTGGTGATCTTCTGGTTCTATTTCCTCGTTCCCTATATCGGGCAATGGCTGACCGGCGCCTCGCGCCCGATCACGGTCGGCGCGTTCTCCTCCTGCTTGATCACCTTCATCATGTTCGAAGCGGCGTATTTTTCCGAGATCATGCGCGCCGGCATCCAATCCATTTCGAAGGGACAGCCGGCTGCGGCGCAGGCGCTTGGCTTGAACTATTGGCAGACCATGCGCTATGTCGTCCTGCCACAGGCGTTCCGCAACATGCTGCCGGTGCTCTTGACCCAGACCATCGTGCTGTTCCAGGACACCTCGCTGGTCTACGTGCTGTCGATCACCGATTTCCTCGGCGCGGCCAGCAAGGTCGCGCAGCGCGACGGCCGGCTGGTCGAGATGTATCTGTTCGCGGCGCTGGTCTATTTCACGATTTCCTGCGTCGCCTCCTTCGGCGTGCGCCAGCTGCAGTCGCGCATCGCAGTGATGCGCTAACGAGGCCCCATGATCGAGATCAGCCACGTCAATAAATTCTACGGCACGGCCTTTCAGGCGCTGAAGGATTGCACCACCTCGGTCGCCAAGGGCGAGGTCGTGGTGGTCTGCGGTCCCTCGGGTTCGGGCAAGTCGACGCTGATCAAATGCGTCAACGCGCTGGAGCCGTTCCAGAGCGGCGACATCACCGTCGATGGGATCAAGGTGAACGATCCCAAAACCGATCTGCCCAAGCTGCGCGCCCGCATCGGCATGGTGTTCCAGCATTTCGAGCTGTTTCCGCATCTGCGCATCGCCGACAATCTCTGCCTGGCGCAGGAAAAGGTTCTGGGACGGGATCGCGACGCGGCAATGGCGAAAGCGATGAAGCTCTTAGAGCGGGTCGGACTGAAGGAGCAGGCGAACAAATACCCCGCGGAGTTGTCCGGCGGTCAGCAGCAGCGCGTGGCGATTGCGCGTGCGCTCGCGATGGACCCGATCGCCATGCTGTTCGACGAGCCGACCTCGGCGCTCGATCCCGAGATGATCAGCGAGGTTCTCGACGTCATGGTCGACCTCGCGCGCGAGGGCATGACCATGATGGTGGTGACCCACGAGATGGGTTTCGCCAACAAGGTCGCCGACCGCGTGATCTTCATGGACCGCGGCGAGATCGTGGAGGACGCGGCCAAGGCCGATTTCTTCGGCAAGCCGCGCAGCGATCGCGCGCAAAAATTCCTGTCGAAGATTTTGTCGCACTGAGTGTGCCTCGTCATTGCGAGCGCAGCGAAGCAATCCATCATTCCGCTTGTGGCGCTGTGGATTGCTTCGTCGCTTCGCTCCTCGCAATGACGAGATGAGTGGTCTATAACATGCGCTACCATCCGCTTTGCAGGTTAGGAGAATTGCTTTGGACTCGATCGCTTACGTCAATGGCGCCTTCGTGCCGCTCTCGGAGGCCAAGGTCTCGATCCTCGATCGCGGCTTCCTGTTTGCCGACGGCATCTACGAGGTCTCCGCGGTGCTGGACGGCAAGCTGGTCGACAACGCCTCGCATCTGGCGCGGCTGGAGCGCTCGGTCGGCGAGATATCGTTGCCTTTGCCGGACAGCATCGAACGCATCATCGAGATCCAGAAGGAGTTGATCGCGCGCAACAAGCTCGACGCGGGCCTGGTCTATCTCGAGGTCACGCGCGGCGCCGACAAGGGCCGCGACTTCGCCTTCCCGAAGGGCGACGTCAAGCCGACCTTGATCATGTTCACCTCGGTCAAGGACATCGTGAACGCGGAGTCCGCCAGGACAGGCATCGGCGTGATCACCGTGCCCGACATCCGCTGGACGCGGCGCGACATCAAAAGCGTGGCGCTGCTCGCGCAGGTGCTGGCCAAGCAGGCCGCGGCGGAAGCCGGCGCGGGCGAGGCCTGGATGATCGAGGATGGCAAGGTGACCGAAGGCGGCTCGTCCTCGGCCTTCATCCTGACCCAGGACGACGTCATCGTCACCCGCCGGAACGGCAGCGAAATATTGCCGGGCTGCACCCGCAAGGCGGTGGTGAAATTGGCGGAAGAACGCCAACTCCGGGTCGAGGAGCGGGCGTTCTCGGTCAACGAAGCCTTGAAAGCCAAGGAGGCCTTCATCACCAGCGCGTCGTCGTTCGTGCAGGCGGTGGTCACCATCGACGGCAAGCGGGTGGCCAACGGCAAGCCGGGACCGATGACCAGCCGGTTGCGCGAGATCTACATCGATTTCGCCCGCGCCACCGCGACGTGATCAGGCCGCGGTCGAAGCGCTGACCTTCACCGGCGGTATGGCGCGGAAGGCGATCGAAAGCCTGTTCCAGGTGTTGATCGACCCGATCAGCACGGTCAGGTTGACGGTCTCGGCCTCCGAGAAGTGTGCGCGCACCTCGCCATAGACATCGTCGGGCGCGTGCGTCTCCGAGATCAGCGTCACGGCTTCCGTCCACGCCAGCGCCGCGCGCTCGCGATCGGTGTAGCAGGGCGCTTCCCGCCAGGCGTTGAGCAGATAGAGCCGCTGCTCGGTCTCGCCGCGCTTGCGGGCGTCCCTGGTGTGCATGTCGATGCAGAAGGCGCAGCCGTTGATCTGCGACGCCCGGGTCCTGACCAGCTCCATCAGCGACTGTTCGAGCCCGCTGGACGCGATCTGATTTTCCAGCGCCATAAGCGCCTTCATTGTTTCGGGGGCTGCCTGGTAGAAATTCATGCGGGGCTTCATGGTCGGTCTCCTTTGCTGGGGGTGAGAGGTGTCAATGGGCGCCGCCGGCATCAAGATGGCCGGGTTTCTTCAGCATCAAGGCGGCGATCAGGGCGACGATCAATGCGACGCCGAGCAGATAGAAGGTATCGCTGAAGGCGAGAATGAAGGCCTGCTTCTGCACGATCTTGCCGATTGCGACGTAGGCGCGGTGTGCGGCATCGACGCGGTCGATCACGCCGTGGCTCATGAAATATTGCGTGAGCTGGTCGAGCCGGTTCCGCGTCGCCTGCTCGAACAGGCTGACTGACTGCGACAGCACGTTGGAGTGATATTGCTCGCGCTTGGTGAGCAGTGTCTGCAGCGCGGCGATGCCGATGGCGCCGCCGAGGTTGCGCATCATGTTGAACAGCGCGGAAGCGGAAGCCGCGTTCTCGGCCTCGATGCCGGCGGTCGCGACCGCCGACAGCGGCGCAAAACACAGGGCTTGCCCGACCGCGCGGACCACATTGGGCCAGAACAGCTGGTCGGTGGCGTAGTCGTTGGTCATGAAGATGTTCATGAAGTTGGAGCCCGCGAACAGCGCGAAGCCGACAGCGATGATGATGCGGGCGTCGAACCGCTGCATCAGCCGCGGCACCAGCGGGATCAGCACCAGCTGCGGCAGGCCGGTCCAGGCCAGCACCATGCCGATCTGCTCGGAATTGTAGCCCTGGATGCGCGCGAGATAGACCGGCAGGATGAAGACCGAGCCGTACAGCGCGATGCCCAGCAGGAAATTGGCGAGCAGGCCGAAACCGAAATTGCGGCGGACCAGCAGGCGCAGGTTCAAGAGCGGCTTGTTGCTGGTCAGCTCGATGATGACGAACAGGGTCAGCGCGACGCCTGCGATGACCGCGAGGCGGACGATGAAGGGTGAACCGAACCAGTCGTCCTTGTTGCCTTCTTCCAGCACGGTCTGCAGCGCGGATAGTCCGATCGCCATAGTGGCGATGCCCGGCCAATCGCCATCGCGCAGCAGCGACAGGTTCATCGGCGCGGCTTCCAGCGAGACAAACAGCATGCCGATCATGATCGTGCCCGGCACCAGATTGACATAGAAGATGTACTCCCAGCCGAAATTCTCGGTGAGATAGCCGCCGATGGTCGGGCCGATCGCCGGCGCGAAGGTCGCGGACACGGCAAACAGCGCTAACCCGATCGGCTGCTTGGCCTTCGGCAGCAGGGTGATGATCAGCGTGAACGCCATCGGGATCAGCACGCCGCCGGTAAAGCCTTGCACGGCGCGGAGCGCGATCATCTGCGGCAGGTCCTGCGCGAAGGCACAGGCCGCGGAGAACAGCAGGAACAGAACGGCGTTGGTGAGCAGATAAATGCGCACGGAGAACACCCGCGCGAGCCAGCCGGAGAGCGGGATCACCACGATCTCGGCGATCAGGTAAGAGGTGGAGATCCAGCCACCGTCGTCGATCCCTGCGCCGATCGCGCCCTGGATATCGGCGAGCGAGGCGTTGACGATCTGGATGTTCAGCACCGCCATGAAGGCGCCAAGCGTGGCGCCGATCACCGCAAGCCACGTTTTGGCGGAGACCGAGGGCACCGCCGGGGCGGCCGCCGGGCTGGTTGCGTTTCCGATGGTGGCTTGGAGCGCGGTCATGGTCGTCTCCGGAATTTGGTACTAGCTGCGGGGCGAGGTGCTTTCGGACGCGATCCGCGTCGCAGCCTCACGTTCGGCGACCGCGGTTGCCTTGGTATCGACAGTCGGCACCGCCGACATGCCGGGCCGCAGCAGTCCGCTGAGTCTGTGATCGTCGAGCACGATCTTCACCGGCACGCGCTGCACGATCTTGGTGAAATTGCCGGTGGCGTTGTCGGGCGGCAGCAGCGCGAATTCCAGGCCGCTGGCCGGCGACAGGCTGTCGACATGGCCCTTCAACATCATGCCGTGGAAACTATCGACCCTGAGCTCGACCGGCTGGCCGTTGCGCACATGGGTCAACTGCGTCTCCTTGAAGTTGGCGACCACATAGACCTGATCCAACGGCACCACTGCCATCAGTGCGTGCCGGCCTGCACATACTGGCCGACCCGCAATGTTCGCGCGCCGACCGTGCCATCGACGGGCGCTGAAACTCGCGTGTACGACAGATTCAGTTCCGCCTGCCGCTCGACCGCGCGGGCGTGGTCGAGCTGCGCAACGGCCTTGGCACGCTCGGTGGCAAGCACCTCGATCTTCTTGTTGGCGGCGAGCAGGCCGGACTTGCCTTGTTGCAACTGCGCGGTCTGCGCGCGAAGCGTCGCGTCGGTCTGCTGGGCACGTTGCACGGTGCCGGAGCCCGATTTCATCAGATTGTCGTAGCGGGCCTGCTCTTCCTGCGCGAATTTGAGGTTGGCTTCGGCGGCATCGACCTCGGCGGCCTGCTGCTGAATCAGCGGCTGCTGCAATTCGAGCTGCGCGTTGAGATTCTTCACCGCGGCTTCGGACGCCGCAACGTCGGCCTTGGCCTGGTTCAGCGCAGTCCGGAAGTCGCGGTCGTCGATCCGCGCCAGCAACTGCCCGGCCTTGACCGGCTGGTTGTCGCCGACCAGCACCTGGTCGATGTAACCGGAGACTTTTGGCGCGATGATCGTCGAGTTCAGCCTTCACATAGGCGTCGTCGGTCGACTCCAGGTAACGGCCGGTCGTGAAATAGTAGTGGCCGAAGTCGGCGGTAGCAGCGACGCCGAGGGTCAGCGCCAGCGCAAGCGCGGCGCGCCTGATCGCATGGCGTGACGGCCTCAGGCCGATTTTTGAAGATTTTTCAGTGACATACGAAGCGCTCGACATGGCATCCTCATCGATCTCGCCAAGTTTTTTGGCGTGGTCTCAAGATGCACTGTCTCCCGCACAGTGATAATCCAGTGATATCTGGAAAGATTATCCAGCTAGGGCAGATAATAGAAGGTGCCGGTTATGGACCGCCTGACCAGCCTCACCGCCTTCGTCCGCGTCGTCGACAACGGCGGGTTTTCCGCCGCCGGCCGCAAGCTCAACATGTCCACCACCATGGTGAGCAACCATGTTCAGGCGCTGGAGGAGCGGCTCGGCGTGCGGCTGCTCAACCGCACCACCCGCAAGGTCAGTCTCACCGAAGTCGGCCGCGCCTATTACGACCGTTGCATCCAAATCCTTGCCGATATCGAGCAGGCCGACGACATCGCCGGCGCGCTGCAGTCGACGCCGCGCGGCACGCTGCGCATCTACACCAGCACCCATATCGTGCAGTTTCTCTCACCCGTGGTCACCGAATTTCTTGCCGCCCATGCCGAGGTGAAGGTCGACCTCAATATCGGCGAACGCAATGTCGATATGATCGAGGAGAGTTACGACATCTCGGTGCGCATGCTGCCACCGCCCGATTCAAGTCTCATTGTGCGCAGCCTTGCAACCTGGCGTCATGTGCTGTGCTGCTCCCACGATTATCTGGAGAAGCAGGGTCGGCCGGCTACGCTATCCGAGCTCGCCGAGCGCAACTGCATCCGTCACGCCAGCTATCCGTACGGCGACGAGTGGCATTTTACCGACCGCAAGGGAGCGCCGGCCTCGGTGAAAGTCGCCGGTAATCTCGTCTCCAATAGCGGCGAGACATTGCACCGCGCGGCGCTTGCCGGCGTTGGCATTTTCCTTGCGCCCGGATTTCTGGTCCATGACGACCTTGAATCAGGCCAGTTGGTTCGGCTGCTGCCGGAATACCGGACGGTCGAATTTTCCATGAACGCGGTCTATCCGCACCGGCATCACCTCTCGGCCAAGGTGCGGACCTTCATCGATCTGCTGGTCCGCCACGCCGCCGAGCAGCAGAAGTTGATCAATCCATATTCGTAAGCATCATCTGGATCAGGTCACGTTGATGCAATAAATTGGGCCCGGATGACCCGCATTGCCGCACCCCTGATTGCCCTGTTGACCTCGATCTTCCTTGCGCCCGCGGCGCAAGGAGAGACGGCGGCGTTCGGGCCGCCGCCAGGCGCGAAACTGTCGGTCGAGAAACTTGCCTCAATCGCTGAGTTCATCAATGGCGAAATCGCCGCGCAGCGGATTCCCGGCGCGATCGTGCTGGTGCAGCAGCACGGCAAGCCGGTCTACCTGAAATGGTTCGGCCTGCGCGATCCCGACAAGGGGACGCCAATGACGGAAGACGCGATCTTTCCGATCCATTCCGTCACCAAGACCATCACCAGCGTCGCCGCGATGATGCTGGTCGATCGCGGCAGGATCGCGCTCGACGATCCCGTCCGCAAATACATCCCCTCGTTCGCGGATCAGAAAGTCGGCACCGAGCGCAAGGACGACAACGGCAAGACCATCCTTGACCTTGTGCCGCCGCGCCGGCCCATGACGGTCAGGGATTTGCTGCTGCACACTTCGGGGATCACCTACGGCTTCTATGGCGAGGGCCTGGTCAAGTCGGCCTATGACGGCATCTATCTCGGCGATTTCGACAATGCCGGCTTTGCCGAGCGCATCGCCAAAGTGCCGCTCGCCGAGCAGCCGGGCACGCTGTGGGATTACGGCCATTCGGCCGACATTCTCGGCCGCGTCGTGGAAGTGGCCTCCGGCCAGTCGCTCTATCAGTTCGAGAAGCAGAATCTGTTTGATCCGCTTGGTATGACAACGACGAAATTCTTCCTGACCGATCCGGCCGAGCGTGCGCGCTATGCGCAGCCGCTGCCGAAAGATCGCCATGTCGAGCGTAACTCGCTCGATGTCACGCGATGGGAGTCCGGCGGCGGCGGCCTGGTCTCGACCGTTGCCGATTTCGCCCGCTACGGGCAAATGCTGCTCGATGGCGGTTCACTCGACGGCAAGACGTATCTCGGTGCGGAGACATTCAAGGCCATGACCACGGATCACGTCGGCCCGGGCGCGGGTGTCGCGCGCAATTACTTCTATTATCCCGGCGACGGTTTCGGCTTCGGCTATGGTTTTGGCGTGCGCACCGATCCCGGATTTGAAATCCCGTCGCCGGCGGGCTCAATCGGCGAATTCAAATGGGACGGCGCGACCGGCGTCTACATCGTGGTCGATCGCGCGCAGGACATGTTCTTCGTGGTGATGCAGGATTCGCCCTCGGGGCGACAGCATGTCAACCGGACGGTCAAGCAGATCATCTACGGCGCGTTCGAGAAGTGAGGCGATCTTGAAGTCCGACACAAACGAACAGGCGGTGGCGGCGCACGGGCGCATCGGCCCGCTCGACCGCGCGCGCACCTTCATCACGCTGCTGGTGCTGCTGCATCACTCGGTCGTCAACTACACCCATTTCGGCAACGGCGACAAAGCGCGCTGGCTCGGCTTCGACCTGATGGTGCTGTTCAACGACAGCTTCTTCATGGCCTGCATGTTCCTGATCTCGGGCCTGTTCGTCTGCGAAAGCCTCGCGCGGCGCGGACCCGCAAGCTTTCTTGCCAACCGCGCCTGGCGGCTCGGCATTCCCTTCCTGGTCTCGATCTTCGTGCTGATGCCGATCGCCTATTACCCGACGTTCCTGCGTTATCATCTGCCGGGAACGACCGACTTCAGCTTCCTTCATTTCTGGGGACGCATCTTCACGGTCGGGCCGTGGCCGTCGGGACCGGCGTGGTTTCTCTGGGTGTTATTGGCATTCGATGCGCTGGTGGCGCTGCTGTGGTCGGTCGCGCCAGGCGCAATTCGTGCGTTCGGCAACGCAATTCAGGCGCTGCGTGACCGCCCCGGCGTCGCGTTCGCAGCGTTCCTGATCTTCTCGGTGATCGTCTATCTGCCGATGCGGCTCTATTTCGGCGACGCGGCCTGGTATGAACTCGACGACAAATATCCGCTTCCGATCCAGACCAGCCGCATCTTCCTCTATTCCGGTTATTTCCTGGTCGGCGTCGGCATCGGCGCCACTGATCTCCGCTCGGGCATCTTCGCCGAGAATGGCGAACTCGCCGCGCGCTGGAAGGTCTGGCTCGGCATCGCGCTGATGTTCTATGGCGCGATCCTGCTGCTGGTTTACGCGCACCATAATTGGGTTGCCGACTTCAATGCGCCGCCGCTGTCATGGCGCGTCGCTTATGGCCTCGCCTTTGCGCTGTTCAGCGGCGCGATGGCCTTTGCCGAGCCTGGCTTCTTCCTGCGTTTTGCCAAGGCGCCGTTGCGGCTGCTCGATGCGATGCGGCCGAACGCCTACGGCATCTATCTCACGCACTACATCTTCATCATCTGGCTGCAATATGCCGTCTATGGGCCGGCCTGGTCGCCGTTCGTCAAATTCGCGATCGTATTCGTGGGCACGCTGGCGGCAAGCTGGGCGGTGACGGCGTTGCTGAGGAAGATACCGGTGGTGCGGACGATGCTTTAGTCCTCGTCATTGCGAGGAGCGAAGCGACGAAGCAATCCATAGGACCGCAAGCGGAAGATGGATTGCTTCGCTTCACTCGCAATGACGATGCTACGGCTTCAGCGTCAGCTTCTGCACCCGCCAGTTCAGCAACTCCGCCACATAAAGCGTGTTCTCCGACGGGCACGCCATGGCGTGGATCCAGCCGAACTGCTTCAGCTGCTTGCCGGACTTGCCCAGCACGCCCAGCACCTTGCCGTCGAGCGAAAGCTTGTAGATGCGGCCGGGCCAGGCGTCCGAGGAGTACAGCACCTGGTTCGGCGGCGGCGTGATGCAGATCGACCACGGCGAGCCCGGCGCGAACGTGCCGCCCGCCATCATCGCCTCGTCCGGAATCTTGCCGATCGCCGGTTTGGCGTCCGGCGGCACCGGCACGTCGATGGTGAATTGCTTCAGGAATTTGCCGTCGCCGTCGAACACCTGGATGCGGTGATTGCCGCGGTCAGCGACATAGACGTTGCCGTTGGCGTCGGTTGCGATCGAGTGCGGGGTGTTGAACTGGCCCGGCTCCTTGCCGCGGTCGCCCCACGACTTCAGCCAGTTGCCGTCCTTGTCGACCTTGGCGACGCGCGAATTGATGTAGCCGTCGCTGATGAAGGTGTTGCCGGCCTTGTCGAAGGCGACGTCGGTGACCTGGCGGAAGCGGCCGTCCTCGGACGGCAGCGGCGGCTTCGGATGCTTTAACGGCGCGGTATCCTCGTCGGAAGCTTCCTGCTTGCGGCCGAACACCATCAGCACGCGCCCCTCGGGGTCGAACTTGATCACCATGTCCGAGCCCTTGTCGGTGACCCAGATATTGTCCTGTGGGTCCGCTTTCACCGTGTGCCCGAACGACCAGGCGTAGAGGTTCTTGCCCATCTCGCCGACGAAATTGCCCTTGGCGTCGAACTCGAGCAGCTGCGTCGCCGCGGCGGCATAGGCCGGGCCCGACGTGTTGCCGCGCGACAGCACGAAAACATGTCCCTTGGAGTTGACGGTGACGCCGGAAGCCTCGCCGAAATACATGTTGTGCGGCAGCCGCAGCGGATTGGGCGCGGAGTTCGAAGGCAATGCTCGGCACCGTCTGCTGCGCCAGCGCGGGCGATGCCGCGAGCAGCAAAAATCCGATCAGCGCGCGCTTCATGAAGTTCCTCCCGGGATGTTTTGTTGGCTTTTCTGATGGGCGACGGATGCTAGTCGATCGCCGGCGTTGGCGTCCAATGATGCACGCGCGGGGCGTCCGTCGTTCGGCGCATGGCGCACGCTGCAAACTCGCTCTATGAAGGGTCGCATGAAACTCAGATCGATCGTCGTTGCGTTGGCGCTTGCAGCATGCACGCTGGCGCTGCCAGTCAACGTCGCTCGCGCCGCCTATCCCGAGCGCATCATCAAGATCGTGGTGCCGTTCGCGCCGGGGGGCGGCACCGACGTGGTTGCGCGCACATTGGCACAGGAGATGGCGAAAGAGCTCGGCGTCTCCGTCATCATCGAGAACAAGCCGGGGGCGGGAACCATCATCGGCACGCAGGCGGTCGCGGCCAGCGAGGGTGACGGCTACACGCTGCTGATGGGCACCTTCGCCAACGCGGTCAATCCGGGCCTTTATGCCAAGCTGCCCTACGACCAGCATCGCGACCTCGCTCCGGTCGCGCTGGTGGCGCGTTCCTTCAGCATTGTCGTGGTCAATCCGGCCTCGCCGATCAAGTCGATCGGCGACCTGATCGCGGCCGCAAAGGCCGCGCCGGATAAATTGTCCTACGGCACCTATGGCACCGGCACATCGGCGCATCTCGCCGGCGAGCTGTTCAAGCACATGGCCGGGGTCAACCTTACCACCGTGCCCTACAAGGGATCGGCGCCGGCC
Organism: uncultured Alphaproteobacteria bacterium; assembly: GCA_963791665.1. Taxonomy (GTDB): domain Bacteria; phylum Pseudomonadota; class Alphaproteobacteria; order Rhizobiales; family Xanthobacteraceae; genus Bradyrhizobium. Next base: position 28,527 of record CAWBTH010000018.1, read on the forward strand.
ATCACCGACCTGATCGGCGGCCAGATCCAGGTGATGTTCACCACGGTGGCAAGCTGCGCGTCGCTGGTCGAAGGCGGGCAGTTGCGCGCGCTTGCGGTCACATCGAGCGAGCGCTCGCCGGCTTTCGCAAATCTGCCGACCGTCGCCGAAGCCGGTGTGCCCGGTTACGATGCCGAAGCCTGGTACGGCCTCTTCGTTCCTGCCAAAACGCCATCCGAGATCATCGACCGCCTCAACAAGGCCGCCGCGACGGCCGTCCAGGCCGAGGCGTTCAAGAAGCTCAGCGTCAACGAGGGCCTCGTAATGGTCGCGAGCTCCGCCAGGCGAACTCGATCGCTACTTCCGTGAGGAAGAGGAGCGTTGGCGCAAGGTCATCCAGGACGCCGGTATCAAGGCGGAGTAACTGTAGTCAGTGCGGAGGCGGCGGCAACCGTCCAAACAGCTTGTCCAGCGCCATTCCGATCGCGAGCAGCCTGCGGTCGCTTCCCGAGGGACCGTCGAGCTCGAGCCCGACAGGCAGCTTGCTGGATACGCCGAGCGCGATGGGGACCTGAATGCCCGGCACGCCGGCATTGCTGCCGGGATCGGTGTTCTGGATGAACAGCAGGAAATTGGCGAGGCTGCTCGAATCCGCATTCGCTGCGATCGCGACCTTCGGCGTGGTCGGAAATGCAATGGCATCGAGCTTGTTCTTGGCGAATGTATCGCGATAGAGCGCCTGCAATGCCGGGCGCGCTGTGCTCATCGCGGCATCATAAGCGGGCTTGGCATCGACCACGCTATTGTTCGGGCCGGGAAGCTTGCGCGGAATGACAAGGCCGTCATAGGTGCCTTTCACATCCGGGCTCGAAATCTGCTTCGCCAGCTCCTCGATGGTGACGCCGGTCCCGGTGTGCTTCAGATAGGCGACCATGTCGTCATAGGCTTCAAAGAGCGCGACGGGAAAGCCGACCTGGCCGTTGAGCTCGCCGAGCTTCGGCATCTCCACATCGACCACGGTGACGCCGGCCGATTTGAGCTTGTCGAGGCCCGCGCGGAACGCGGCCTCGGTATCGCCGTCGAGATTGGCGAGCATCGTCTTCTCGACGCCAATGCGGACCTCCTTCAAATTTGCGGGCGCAACAGCGCCGCCGCCGGTGATGATGCGATCAAGCAGCGCCACGTCGCCCATGGTGGACGCCATCGGACCTGCGGTGTCGCGGGTATGCGAGATCGGCGCGATGCCGGTTTGCGGATAGCGGCCGACAGTCGGACGCAGCGAGGCGCAGCCGTTCAGCGCGCAGGGAATCCGCACCGAGCCGCCGGTATCCGTGCCGAGGCCTGCGGTGACGATGCGCGCACCGAGCGCGGCCGCCGTGCCGGAGGAGGAGCCGCCCGCGATCTTCGAAGGATCATAGGCGTTGCGGACGCCGGGCTCGGGGCCGGTCTTGAAGCCGGTGTTGTAGCCGGAGATGCCGAAGGCAAGCTCATGCATGTTGGTCTTGCCGATGATGACGGCGCCTGCCGCGCGCAGCTTTTCGGCCACCGGCGCATCCTGCTTCGGCACGAACCCCTTCAGGGCCGGCGTACCGGCGGACGCGGGCAGTCCGGCGACCTCGATATTGTCCTTGATGACGATGGGCACGCCGCCGAGCGGCTTGCAGGCGCTCCGTTTTCTGTGGCCGGCGTCGAATGCGGCGGCGGCCTTCATCGCGCCCGCCTCATCGAGGGTGATGAAGGCGTTGAGGTTGGGATCGGCCTTGGCGCGCACAATCGCGGCGGAGACCAGCGCGGTGCTGGTGTATTTGCTGGTGCAGAGGTCGGTAGCGGCCTGCTGTGTGGTCAGTGCATCGAGGTCGGGGGCCCCTGCGGCGCGTGACGGAACGGGGGCCGTCGAAACGGCGATGGTGATGCTCAACAGCAAGGCGCGATGCGGATGGCGCATGACATTCTCCTAGTCCAACGGCGACGATCTTAGCGGGCCGAAAGTGGCGTTGTCTTGCCGGTAACGGAATAATCTTCCGATCCGAGGGTTGCAGGGGTTGTCCCAACCCGGAGGTTGTCATGATCGGAATGGTCCTACGCGTGCTGGCTGCCTCAAGCCTTGCGCTTGTTTGCCTTGCTCTTCCCGCGTCCGCGCAGGATACCGTGCGCGTGCGTGGCACGGTCGAGCGCATCGAAGGCCCGGTCTATATCGTCAAGACCGGCGACGGCTCCGAGGTGAAGCTCGTCACGGTGGAAGACAAGCCGTTGTTCGTCGCGATCGTGCCGGCGACCATGAAGGACATCAAGCAGGGCATGTATGTCGGCTCGGCCGGCATGATGCAGGAGGACGGTACGCAGAAGGCCATCGAGGTTCACATCTTCCCGGAATCGATGCGCGGCACCGGCGACGGGCACTACGACTGGGACTTGCTGCCGAAGAGCAAGATGACCAATGGCAGCGTCGAGGAAGCCGTCACCGCCGTCGACGGTCCGGTGCTTCGCGTCAAATACGAGGACGGCGAGAAGAAGCTGGTGGTGACGCCGCAGACCGTGGTCGTTACTTACGAGTTCGGCAAGCGCGAAGAGGTGCAGCCGGGCACCAGGATCTTCGTTGCGGCGGCGAAGAAGCAGCCCGGCGGCACGCTGCTGACGCCGCGCATCACCTATGGCCGCAACGGCGAGGGCCCGGCGTTCTGATCACTTTCTCAGGCATTGCATAGCAGCATCGCTAAATCCGCTTGGCGGCGGAACCATCCAGTTCCTAGATCGTCTCCGACATCGAGGCCGGCCACGCATGGCCGGCCAAGGAGCTGGAGGCCGCTCATGTGGGTGCTGTTACTGGTGCCGTTCATCGGCTTGTTGTGGGTCCCCTTCTACAATTTCACCGAACCGTCGCTGTTCGGCTTTCCCTTCTTCTACTGGTATCAGTTCGCCTGGGTGCCGATCACCTCGGTGCTGATCTGGCTGGTCTATCGCAGCCAGCCGCATGACGAAGCCAAATAGGAGGCATCGTCATGGCCGACGGAATCGAATGGATTGCACTCTCGGTTTTCATTTTCTTCTTCCTGCTCGTCACCGTGATGGGCTTCTTCGCCGCGCGCTGGAAGTCCGGCCCGGTCAGCGAGCATCTCGATGAATGGGGGCTCGGTGGCCGACAGTTCGGCACCTGGATCACCTGGTTTCTGATCGGCGGCGACTTCTACACCGCCTACACCGTGATTGCGGTGCCGGCGCTGGTTTATGCGGTCGGCGCCTACGGCTTCTTCGCGCTGCCCTACACCATCATCGTCTATCCCTTCGTGTTCGCGGTCATGCCGATCCTGTGGAAGGTCGCGCATGCCAACGGCTACGTCACCTCCGCCGATGTCGTGCTCGGCACTTATGGCTCGCGCGCGCTCGAGCTTGCGGTGGCGCTGACCGGCCTGGTCGCGACCATGCCCTACATCGCGCTGCAGCTGATCGGCATGGGCGTCGTGATCAAGGCGATGGGACTGACCGGCGAAGCGCCGATCATCATCGCCTTCGTCGTGCTCGCGCTGTACACCTATAGCTCCGGCCTGCGCGCGCCGGCGCTGATCGCCTTCGTCAAGGACATCATGATCTACATCGTGGTGCTGGTCGCGGTGGTGGTGGTGCCGACGAAGCTCGGCGGCTATGGCGCGGTGTTCTCGGCCGCCAACGACGCGTTCACCGCCAAGGGCGGCGCGACCGGATTAACGCTGAAGGACAGCCAGTATCTGGCCTACGCGACGCTCGCATTCGGCTCGGCGCTGGCCGCCTTCATGTATCCGCACACCTTGACCGGCGTGTTCGCCTCCAAATCGGCCGATACCATCCGCAAGAACGCGATCCTGCTGCCGGCCTATACCCTGCTGCTCGGACTCATCGCATTACTTGGGTATATGGCCTATGCCGCGCACTTGAAACTGTCGTCGCCGAACGACGCGGTGCCGATGCTGTTCAAGACGCTGTTTCCGGAATGGTTCGCGGGCTTCGCCTTTGCCGCGATTGCGATCGGCGCGCTGGTGCCGGCCGCGGTCATGAGCATCGGCGCGGCCAACCTGTTCACCCGCAATGTCTGGAAGTCCTATGTCAATCCCGGCATTACGCACGCCGGGGAGGCGGCGGTCGCCAAGATCACCTCGCTGGTGGTCAAGGTCGGCGCGCTCGCCTTCATCCTGTTCCTGCCGACGCAATTTGCGCTCGACCTGCAACTGCTCGGCGGCTTGTGGATTTTGCAGACCTTCCCGGCGCTGGTGTTCGGGCTGTTCACGCGCTGGTTCCGCGCCGAGGCGCTGCTGCTCGGCTGGGCCGCCGGCATCGGCTGGGGCACCTGGACGGCGTGGAGCAATGGCCTGAAGCCGCTGGCGAGCCTCGCGTTCGGCGGCACGAACTACACCTTCTTCGTCGGCCTCGGCGCGCTGCTGCTCAATATCGTCGTTGCGGCAATTGCGACGGTGATCCTGCAGATGGCGATGCCGAAGAGCGCTACTGCTCGATCTTGATATTGGCCGATTTGACGACGTCGCCCCAACGGGCGACCTCGGACTTGAGGATGTCGGTGAACTCCGCGGTCGAGGTGCCCACCGCATCGACGCCGATCGCTTTCAGCCGGGAGGCGACGTCCGGCAGTTTCGCGATCTTCATGAATTCGCCCTCGAGTTTCTTCACGATCTCGGGCGGTGTTCCCTTCGGCGCGAAGATGCCGGTCCAGATGATGGCGTCGACGTCGGCGCCTGATTCCTTCATTGTCGGCACATCGGGGAAATCCGCCAGCCGGCTCTTCGAGGTGACCGCCAGCGCGCGCACCGTGCCGGATTTCACTTGCGGCGACACCGGGCCGGCATCCGCGATCGTCGCCGCGACCTGGCCGGAGACCACCGCCAGTACCATCTCGTTGGCGCTCTTGTAGGGAATCGCCTGCATCGGCGCGCCGGTCTTCAGCTTGAACAGCTCGGTGACGAGCTGAAAAGTAGCGGATGAGGTCGCATAGTTCATCTTGTCGGCATTGGCCTTGGCATAAGCCACGAATTCGGCGACCGACTTGATCGGGGACGACGAATTGACGACCAGCAGCAACGGGAATGACGCCAGCTCGGAGATCGCGACGAAATCGCGGACGGAATCATAAGGCAGCTTGGCATAGAGCGACTGGTTGATGGCCATGCCGCTGGCGCCGATCAACAGCGTGTAGCCGTCAGGCGCGGCTTTCGAGACGTATTCGGTCGCGACGATCGCGCCGGCGCCCGGCTTGTTCTCAACGATCACGGGTTGGCCGAGATCCTCCGACAGCTTTTGCGCATAGATGCGCGCGATCACGTCGTTGCCACCGCCGGCCGCGAAGCCGACGATCATGTGGATCGCCCGCGTCGGATATTTGGCGGGATCGTCCTGCGCGAGTGACGCGTTCGTTGCAAAGAGGAGCGCACAGAGACCGACAAGAGCGCGAAGCGACATCATCATCCTCTCAAAGCCTCGTGACATGGATATGCAGGACCGCAGCCTTGCCGTCGTCGAGCGCGGCAAGGCAGCGGTCGATGGCGCTGGCCAACTCGTCCGGCTCGCGCACGCATTCGCCGTAAGCGCCGAAGGCCTTCGCGACTTCGGAAAAATCCCGCCGCTCGCCCTGACGGCCCGACATCAGGCGCGACTGGAATTGATCGGTCTCGGCGGCGATGCCCTTGGGGTAGACGCGTTGCGTCGCGGACTTCACGGCCTGCCAGCCGCCATTGTCGACCACGATCGTGAAAATCGGAATCTGGTATTGCTGCGCGACCGCATAGACGCTGTCGGGCGAGGAAAAGTGGAAGCCGCCGTCGCCGATCACCTGCACGATGCGGCGATTGGGTTGCGCGAGTTTCAGCCCCAGCGCCATGCCGCCGGAAAAGCCGAGCCCGCCGCCGGCGAGCCCCACATAGCTCTGTGGTCTGGTGCGCTTGAGATGCTCCTGCAAGATCGGCGCGTTGCGGATGGCTTCGTTGAGCACGACATCGTCCTGCGTGACCTTGTTGCTTAAGGTCGCGGCGACGAATGCCGGATTGAGGGCGCCGGACACGCCCTTGTTGGCGCTCGCCGTTGCGCGGCGCTTGGCTGAGGCCTCGCGCGCGGCACCCCAGCTTTCGATTCGTGCCGCGATACGCTTGCGATAGCTGTCATCGGCACGGGCCTCGACCGCGTCCAACACCTGCTGCAGGATCACGGCGCTGTCACCTTGCACGCGCATGTCCGTGGCAAAGCCCCACATCGGGAAATCGCTCTTGAGCGGATCGACGTCGATCTGGATCCACTTCATCTCGCGCGCGCGTTTCGACTGCGGCACGAAGGGCACGTCGGTGTCGAGCAGCAGGCCGAGATCGGCATTCTCCAGCAAGGGCAGGGGATCGCCGCCGACATGGCAGGGCGAATCCTGGGGAATGTTGAGATCGATGGCGTTGAACTCGGCGACGCGGATGCCGCAAGCCCGCGCCAGTCGATCAAGCGCTTCGACCGCGCCCGGCCTGCGGCCGAGATAGGCGGCGAACGCCACCGGATTTTCCGCGGTCATCAATTGCGCGGCGATCGCCTCGGCCCGCGCCGGCTCGATGCCGCCTGCGCGGATATGGCCGTAACGCGACGGCGGATAGGACGGCATCGCCGTCTCGTCCCATTCTTCCGCAAGCGTCTCGCGCGGCAGCATCATGTAGACAGGTCCCGGCGGATCGCTGTGGGCGAAGGCGCTGGCGCGGGCGAGCGCTTCCTTCACCACCACGCCTGACGGAAGTGAATATTCCCACTTTACATAAGGCCGTACGATGCTCGCGATGTCGAACGGGTCCTGCACGAAGTGCACATAGGTGTCGCGCGAGCCCGTGAGCTCGCCATGCAGCGTGTGCGGTGCGCGGCCGGCGAACATCATGACCGGCAACCGATAGCGAAACAAATTCTGGATCGCCATGCAGGCATTCGCGGTGCCGGCATCGACATGCACCAGCACGGCCTGGCTTTTTCCGGTCGCCAGCGCATAGCCACCGGCCATGTGCACGGCGACCACCTCATGCGGGCACAGGATCATTTCCGGATGTTTGCGGCCTTCCTTGTCCCAGCGCGCGATTTCCTCGATGATCGAGACGTGATCGGTGCCGAGATTGGCGAAGATGTAGTCGACGCCGAGATCGACCAGGCCTTCGAGGAAATAATGCGCGGCGGAGTAACGAGCCACTAGCGCTTTTCCGCCACGAACTTGTTGCGCAAGGTGCCGATCCCGGTGATCTCGATCTCGACCACGTCACCGGCCTTGATGTCGGGCGAGGCGCCGTCGGTGCCCATCCAGATCACGTCACCCGGCCACAGCGTGAAATATTTGGTCAGCTCGACGATGAACGGCACGATGCCGAAGATCATGTCGTTGGTATGGAAATGGCCGGTCTGCTTGCCGTTGACCTTGATGATGGTCTCCATCTTGTCGAGGTTCACGTCGGTCTCGATCCACGGCCCCATCGGCTTGAAAGTGTCGGCATTCTTGGCGCGCCACAGGCCGCGGTCGGCCTTCTGCCAGGTGCGCTCGGACACGTCGTTGCCGATGGTGTAGCCGAGCACGCAAGACATCGCGTCCTTTTCGGTGAGATGTTTTGCCTTCTTGCCGATGACGACGACGAGTTCGCCTTCGTAATGGATCTTCTCGGTCGCGGTCGCGGGAATCACCACATCCTCGTCATGCGCGATCAGCGCGTTCTGGGCGCGATAGCCGATCTCGGGGCGATCCGGCACGTTCGGCACGGTACCGGCCTTGTCGGCGGCCTCCTTCAGATGCTTGAGATAGTTCAGCCCGACGCAATAGAAGGTGCGCGGCATCACCGGCAGCTCGATCTTGACGTCCTTCAGCGCATGGGTCTGCGAGGTGCGCTTGTGCTCGCCAAAGGGATCGCCGCTGACAGCGACGACCTTGTCGCCCTCGACGATGCCCCAGGAGGTGTTGCCGCCCGCAGTGAATTTCAGCCAACGCATGATCGTTTCCTCATTCTGCCGCGGCGCGCGGCGGGGTTTTCCAGGCGCCGGCCGAGGGGCGCTTGAGGCCAAGATTTTCGCGCAAGGTCTTGCCGGCATAGTCCTTGTGATAGAGCCCGCGGCGCTGCAATTCCGGCACGATGTGCTTGACGAAATCGGCGTAGGAGCCGGGCACGATGGTGGCCGCGATGACGAAGCCGTCGCAGCCGCGCTCGACGAACATCTCTTCCAGCCTGTCCGCGATTTCCTTCGGCCCGCCGACGATGGCGTCCTGGACCTGGCCGCGACCGGAATAGTGCACGAAGTCGAGCGCGCTCGGGTTGCTCTTGCCGGACGTCTTCAGAACGCCGTCGCGGATGCCCAAAATACCCTGCATGCCCTTCAGCTCCTCGGTGGTGATGGGCTCGTCGAGCGGCTTGGCGGCAAAATCGAAATTCAGCGCTTCCGCCAGCAGCGACAGCGCGTCGATCTGCAGCGGCAGCTTCTGGATCAGCGCCATCTTGTCTTCGGCTTCGGCCTTGGTCGCGCCGGACACGGGCGTCGTGAGATTGCAGAGCCGCATCTGCTCGGGATCGCGGCCGGCCTTTGCCGCCTCATTGCGGATGTTGGCGTAGCCTTCCTTGGCGGCCGCCAGATTGCGTGAAGCCGTGAAGATCACCTCGCCCCAGCGCCCCGCAAAACGCTGGCCGCGGCCGGACGCTCCGGCCTGGATGATGACGGGATGTCCCTGCTGCGAGCGCGGCACCGTGAACGGGCCTCGCGACTTGTAGTACTCGCCCTTGTGATCGAGCCGCTTCACCTTGCTGGGATCGGCGAAACGGCCGGACTTCTTGTCCATGATGACAGAGCCGTCTTCCCAGGTGTCCCAATGGCCGAGCACGATCTCCATGAACTCGTCGGCGCGGTCGTAGCGGTGGTCATGTTCGAGATGCGCGTCCTTGCCCATGTTGTGGGCTTCACCGTCATTGAGCGAGGTGACGACGTTCCACCCCGCGCGGCCGCCCGACATCAGGTCGAGCGTTGCAAAGCGGCGCGCCACGTCGAACGGTTCGAAATAGGTGGTCGAGGCCGTCGACGCCAGTCCGAGCTTGGTCGTCGCCATGCCCATGGTCGTCAGCACGATCAGCGGGTCCATCTTCACGCAGCGGATGCCGTATTCGACGGTGTGGGCATGGTCGTTGCCGTAGCGATCAGGCATCGCCAGGCGATCGTCGAAGAACGCCATGTGGAATTTGCCGGCCTCGAGAATGCGCGCGATTTCCTGGTAGTAATCTGACGACATGGAATCGTCGCGCGATTCCGGATGCCGCCACGAGCTCGGCAAATTCGTGCAGTTCTGCGCCTGCAGGAAGCCGACCATCACCATTTGTCGTGTCATGCGGTCCTCCCTGTCACGCCAGATCGAGGTCTTTGGCGAGCTTGTACTCGCCTGCCAGGCCGCGCAGCTTTTCCCATGTCGCGTCCTCGATCTCGATGCCGTCCTTGAGGCGCTGCTGCTCGCGGATGTACTCGACTTCGCCGGGATAGAACACGCCGGTCGAGCCCTCCGATGGCGGCGTCGATTTCAGGTAACGCGCGAACTCGCCGACTTCCTTCCTGAACTGCTCCAGCGGCCGGAACGCGGCGACGTTGAACACGGCCATGAAGCAGCCGTCATTGTGCCGGCCGGTCGGCTCGACACCGAAGCCGAGGCCGGTGAGCAGCCCGCACAGCACTTCGACCATCGCGGCGAGCCCGCTGCCTTTATAACCCTCGCTGCCGCCGAGCGGCAGCAGCGCGCCGCCCTTGCGATACTGCGTGGGGTCGGTGGTGTGCCGCCCCTCGGAATCGATGATCCAGCCTTTTGGAATTTCTTCCTTGCGCGCGACCGACAGCATGATCTTGCCGGCGGCCACCGCCGAGGTCGCCATATCCAGATAGAACGGCGCGTCGAGATCGCTCGGCACCGCGATCGAGATCGGATTGGTGCCGAGCCGCGCCTCGCGGCCGCCGAACGGCGCGACCAGCTTCGGCGAGCGCCCGGAATCGGCGGTGGCGAGCCCGATCATGCCTTCGCGCATCGCCATCATCGGATAGGCGGCGAGCCGCCCGACATGGCTCTGCCGGAACACGGTGCAGGCCGCAACATTCGCCTTCTTCGCCTTTTCGATCGTGAGCGCCATCGCCTTGGCGTTGACGTGAAAGCCAAAACCCCAATGGCCGTCGATCACCGTCGTGGTCGGCGATTCCTGCACGATGGTCCATGGCGCACCGGGGACGATGTGGCCGGCCTTGATGCGGTCGATATAGGTCGGGATCGCGATGATGCCGTGGGAGTCATGTCCGGCGAGGTTGGCATTGACGCAGCCGACCGCGACCGCAGTCGCTTCCTCGTCCGACGCGCCGGCCGCCTTCAGCAGCGCGGTGCCGATGCGGGTGAGACGCTCGGCCTGAACGATCGGCATGGGGTTTCCTCTTGAACGCCGCCCTTGGGAATATGGGTCTTGCTGTTATCGTCTCAAACAGGTGGCGTGAGAGCAAGCCCGCAGACCGGCCAAACGGCGCCGGTCGCCGTGCCCCTTACGCATGGCCGATTTCCATCAAGCGGGGCCGCTACTTCTCTTCGGTGACCTCCGTCGAGGTCGCCGGTCCTTCTCCCATGATCAGGAGCACGGCGTCCTCGTCCTTGGCGCCGTCCCAGTGGACCTGTTTGCCATAGTGCGTGACGAAGCTGCCGGCCGGCATCGGAACCGTGCCGTGCTCGGGATCGAATTTCGGACCTGTGCCGACCCACCACGTTCCCTGCAGCACCACGATGTAGCGGTCGTTGGGGTGGAAGTGCGGATGGCTGAATTGATTGCCCTTGGTCCACTTGTTGTAGACCATGTAGAAACCGGGTTTGGTGGGATCGCCGACCACCACCGCCTGTTGCGAGCCGCGCGCGCTGACGGGACTCCATGGAATCTGATCGGGAAGCTTGTAGGCCAGTGCGGCAGGATTGAGTTCCGCCGCCGAGCTGATGCTCAATAGTCCGGCAAAGACCGCGGGCAGGGCAAGGTAGCGCCAGAAGCGGTTGGTCGATGTCATGATGTCCTCCCGATGCGCGGCGTTTGGAATACGCCTGCTTGTTGGTTGTTATGCTATCCGGTCACATCGTCGCGGCGCAAGCTATCGACGGGCAACGCATGACAGAGGTGCAGGACGCAGTTGCAGCATGAAAAGCGCGTTGGCTTCATGCCGCGCTTTGCTATCGTGCCGCCATGAAAGAACAACACTCAGGGAGGAATTCCATGCGAACAGGATTGAAGACGATCGCGGTGGGTCTCGTGATCAGCGCCGCCGTGTCATATGCGAGCGCGGTGTCGGCCGAGGACGGCTGGGTCACGCTGCTCGATGCCAACAACAAGGGCGACTGGACCGAAGTCGGCAAGGCCAACTGGGCGATGAAGGACGGCGCGCTCTCTGCCGACAAGCTCGACAGCAAGGACCCGTCCTATATGGTCAGCAAGGAGGCCTACAAGGACTTCCAGATCCGCGCCGAGTTCTGGACCGACGAGGACGCCAATAGCGGTATCTTCATCCGTTGCGACCAGCGCGACAAGATCGACGCCAAGATCTGCTACGAGGTGAACATCTTCGACAAGCGTCCCGACCCGAGCTACGGCACCGGCGCGATCGTCAACGTCGCCAAGGTCGACCCGATGCCGAAGGCGGCCGGCAAGTGGAACGTCTATGAGATCACGGCGAAGGGCCCGCATCTGACCATCGTGCTGAACGGGCAGAAGACCGCCGACGTCGATGACTCCACGCATGTTGGGGCCGGGCCGTTCGCCCTGCAATACGGCTCCGGCGTGGTGAAGTTCCGCAAGGTGCAGATCAAGCCGCTCTGATTTGCGGTCGCTAGAGCAGGCTCACGCCGCCTTGCGCGGATGAGCCTGCTGATGCCAGGCCCAGGCGGTACGGATGACGGTCTTGAGATCGGAATGGGCGGGCTTGAAATTCAGCACTTTGCGTGCTGCGCTGGTATCCGCGACGAGGTAAGCCGGATCGCCCGGCCGCCGCGGCTTGATGACATGCGGCACTGTGCGGCCGGTTTCACCGGCGATCGCATTGAGGATCTCGCGGACCGAATAGCCCGTGCCGGTACCGAGATTGAACGCGCCGCCGGCATGGCCCTGCAGCAGCAACCTCAACGCGGCGACATGCGCCGCGGCGAGATCGGTGACATGGATATAGTCGCGGATCGCGGTGCCGTCGGGCGTCTCATAATCATCGCCGAACACCGAGAAATCCGACAGGTGGCCCTGCAGCGCCATCATGGCGCGCGGAATCAGATGGGTCTCATTGTCGCGCAATTCGCCGATGCCGCCTGAGGCATCGGCGCCGCTGGCGTTGAAGTAGCGCAGGCAGAACGCGCCGAAAGCCATAGGCGCTGCTATAATCGGCGAGCATGCGCTCGATCATCCACTTGGTCGCGCCGTAGGTGTTGATCGGCGCGCAGGGGAAATCCTCTTTCAGTGCCTTGCTGTCGGCATTGCCGTAGACTGCGCCGGTCGAGGAGAACACGATGCGGCGGCAGCCGGCGCCGTGCATCGCCTCCAGCAGCGACAGCGTGCCGGCGACATTGTTGATGTAATATTTCTGCGGATCGCTCATGGACTCGCCGACCAGGCTCGCGGCAGCGAAGTGCATCACCGCGACGATCTCGTGCTGCGCGAACACATGCGCAAGCTTCGCCTTGTCGATGAGATTGCCGACCACCAACGCTCCGCCCACGAAGCGGCGATGGCCGGTGGAGAGATTGTCATAGACGATCGGCTGAAAGCCGGCGGTATCGAGCGCGCGGCAGGCATGCGCGCCGATATAGCCGGCGCCTCCGGTGACCAGGATCGCCGGCTTATCGGTCATTGCTTATCGGTCCGATTGGTATCGGACGGCCGGCTGCGGTTGAACAGGAGATAGAGCGCCCGCGGATTGGTGGTGAGGTAGCGCCAGAACAGCCGGCGCGGCTCGAGCCAGATGCGCCACACCCATTCAAGGCCTGCGGCCTGCATCCATTGCGGCGCGCGGGCGCGGCTTCCCGACAGGAAATTGAACAGACCGCCCGAGGTTTTGATGACGCCGACATTGGTCAGCCGCGGCGTAAACTCCTCGACGAAGGCCTGCTCATAGGGCACGCCGAGCGCGATCCAGAGATAGTCCGGCGCCAGCGCATTGATCTCGTCGACCTTGGCGCGCAACGCGTCACCGCGAAGATAGCCATGGGAGCAGCCGACGATGCGAAGGGTCGGATGCATCTTCTGCACATTGGCGACCGCGGTGGCGTTTTCCGCCTCGTCGGCGCCGAACATGTAGAAGGTCAGGCCCGCGGCGGCGGCCTTGCGCGCCACGACATGGAACAGGTCGGTGGTGGCGACCCGCTCGGGCAAGGGAGTCTTGGATTTGAAGCGCGACACCGTAACCAGAGGCTGGCCGTCGGCATTGATCAAGTCGGCCGTACGGAACAGCCGTTCGGTCATCGGCTCGGTCGAGCAGCGCGCCAGCACCTCGCCATTGGCCGAGGTGCAATAGAGCGGACGGCCGATCCGGCGATGCGGGAACGTCATCTCGATCATGAAATTGGCGGTCTGCTCGAGATCGAGCACCGCGAGGCGCAGTCCGCCCAGCGTGATGCGGGGAACGGAAGCGGTCGCGGCGCGACCGAGCGGGTTCTGGCGGCGCTCAAGCATAGGCGCTGCCTCGCTGCCGCGCCATCGAGGGCGGCGGGGTCAGTTCGTTGAGGATGACGCCCGCGAGCTTGCGCCGCGCCGGGCCGAGCGCGGCGATGACCTCTTCCAGCGCATCATTGATGTCAAGATTGACCGGCAGCACTGCGACGATGGCATCGGCCTCGTCGACCAGCTTGCGATCGATTGCGCCAAGCGGCAGCGCCGGACCGTCGAGGATGGCGAGATCGCAGCCGCCGGCCGCCTTGGCCTGCGCGATGGATTTGCGGATCGCCTCAGTCGCCCTGGTTTCATTCGCTGGGACGGCCGGCAGAATCGAGATGCCGTTCGCCGTCACCGTCGCGCGCGCAGCCTTGCTGCCGATCGAGAGCCAGCCGAGCCGGCTCGGCTCGGTCTTGCCGAGGCGGTTGACCTTGTTCGAAAGTTCGTGCGCGTCGCGATCGGCGTCGATCATCAAAACCTTCGCATCGTCGCGCGCCGCGGCGAGCGCGAAATTCAGCGTTGCGATGCTGCGCTCGGTGGCGGAGCCGGCGCCGATCACGGCAATGACCGGCATCCCGTTCGCGGGCACGCGGCGGCCGATCGCGGTATGGATGTCGCGCAGCGCGTTGAGGAAGGTCGTCATCGGGAAGCCCGGCCGCAGCGTCGGCCAGCCGAAGCGGGTGACATCGGCGGTCGCGCCGCCCTGCAGGATACCGCCGAGGGTGCGGATCACGTCGGAGTCCTGCAGTCGGGCGATCACGGGCTTTTCGAAGAGGGCGGCCGGCATCGACTGCGGTGCCATCCGCTTGGCCTTTGTCGCGGGCGCGGCTTGTGGCTCGGCTTCCGGCTCGATCGGGCGCGGCCTGGAATTGTCGGGCGGCAGACGGTCGACGGCGACAATCCAGCCGGCAGCGCCGAGTGCGCCCAGCATGAAGCCGAGAATCGCAAGGATGCTCATCGCCGGCGGGAAGGTGCGTCGCTGCGGCACGGTGGCCTCGCCAATGATGCGCGCGGCCGAAGTATTGAGGCTCTCCTGTTCTTCGGTTTCGCGCGAACGCTTGAGGAAGGACGCATAGACGTCGCGGTTGGCCTCGACGTCGCGCTCGAGCTCGCGCAACCGTACCGAAGCCTGGCCGAGCTGAACGCTCTGCTTCTTCTGCGCTTCCAGCGCCTTGTTCAGCGACAATTCATAGTCGCGGGCGCGGGTGAGGTCGTTCTTCGCCGACTGCGCGAAGCGGTCGACTTCCTCATTGATGGTGCGCCGCATATCCTCGACCTGCTTCTCCGCCTGCTTGATGGCGGGATGCAGCGGGCCGAGCTCGGCGGCGAGCTCCGCGTGCTTCTTCTTCGCTTCGGCATATTGCGCGCGCAGATTGGCGATGGTCGGCGATTGCAGCGCTTCGGCAGTCGCGCCGGGATCGGTCGCCAAGCGGCGGCTCGCCTCGATCTGGTCGTATTTGGCCTGCGCATCCAGCGTCAGCGCATGCGCTGCCGCCAGCCGCTGGTTGGCGCCCGAAAGTTGCTGGTCGCTGAGCAGCGTGTCCTGAATGCCGACGAAATTGTTCTGCGCCTTGTAGATCGCGAGCACATTCTCGGAATCGCGCAGCCGCGACTGCAATTCCTTGAGACGGCCGGACAGATCGTTGGTGGCGCGCCGCGCGGCGGTCGCCTGCGAGCTCTTCAATTCCGAGAGATAGGCGTTGGCAACGGCATTGGCGAGCATCGCGGCCTTGGCCGGATCGTAAGACCAGACCTCGACATCGACCACGAAGCTGCGTTCGGTCTTGCGAATGATGATGTGGCGGGTGAGCGCATCGAGCGCGATGGTGTGATCGAGCTTCGGGGCGGCAGTGAAGCGCAACTCGATCCCGAACAAATGGAGCAGCGACGTCAGCGCTCCCTTGGATTCACCGCCGAACTCGGGATCCTGGTCGAGACCGGTGTTCTGGATCACCTTGAGCAGCACGCTGTTGGAGGTGATCAGCCGGGCCTGGCTTTCCACCACCATCGACAGGCCGGAGACGTCCTGGGCGCGCGGCGTCAGTTCGCGGTCGACCAGCTGCAATTCGCGCGGGTCGACATAGAGCTGGGCGGTGGCGGTGAATTTCGGCGAGAAACTCTTGCCGATCACGACCGCGGCAATCGCGCAGCCGAGCGCGGCCGCGACGATGGTGGTCTTGCGCCGCCACAACAGGCGGAACAGCGCAAACAGGTCGAAGCCCGACGACGCGGGCGCTGACGCCCGCGTGCCGGGTTTCCCCTGATCTATCGGCTGGTCAAAAACAAGCATCCCCAGCTTCCATTCGAACTGCCGCACGCATCGGCTGAGGGGTTACGCTTCGGGTCACGCGACGCGCGGAAAGGGACGCGGAATCAACGCAACAGGAAACATTAACCATACTCATTGAGGGACTATTCACCGAAAAGGCAAAGAAACCGTTTAAGCCTGCGCCCGCGCACCAAGCGGAAATTAACCAAGCGTTAGCGATCGCGGCGCGACCCGCTGCCAGTCCGGTGATGTCGCGCGAGTTGCTCATGTTTCACGGCTTCCGCAAGATGACGTGATAGTCGCCGCGCCGCACGTCGATCTTGCGGGGCAGGAACAGGTTCAGGGTCACCGAGAGCGCATCGATCAGCCCTGCGAACAGCGGTTTGCGTTCGCGCATCTCCGGATAACGCGGGCTCTCATATTCCCTGCGATAGATCACCTGCAGCCCGTTTTTGCGCGCAAAGGCTTCCAGCAGCGACGGCGTGACCAGCTTGTGAAAATAGGTCGGAAACGGCGGCTCACCCGGCAGGCCGGCATTCTTCTTGCCCACGACGTGGCGATAGAACCAGATGTGGAACCAGTGCGGCGTGTATTTGGTGACCACACCCGACAGCGATCGCGGGTTCGGCGCGCCGATCAGGATCAAGCCGCCGCGTTTGAGCGACTGGAAGAAGCCGGCCAGCGCCGCCTCGACATAGGGAACATGCTCGAGCACGTTGTAGCAGATGATCAAGTCGAAACTATCAGGCGGGAAGCGCCAGGTCTGGATATCGCCGAGAATCGTCTTCTGCGCGTAGGTGTTGTTGCGGATCTGATCCTCGTCGATGTCGACGACGGTGACATGCGAGCGGCGCAGTACATCGGGCGGCAGGAAGCTGGTCGAACCGCCGCCGGCCTCGTAGACGTTGAGCCCGTTTTCCGGAAGCTCGACGTTGAGGATTTCATGCACGGTCAGGAGACTTTCGAGCGCTTCACCGGGCGGCAGATCGAGCATCGCCTGCAGTTCCGCGGCTGTCAGCGTCGCGCGTGGCGCGAACTCGGGCGCGGGAGGTTCGGTACGAAGGAGATCGAGGGCGGCCGACTTGGTCATTGACTCGGTCCAATGGTGATGTTGGCGCTGTTGGCCCGGAGCAGCGCGAGTCCGGTCCTGAGGCGCCGGCGCGCATGCGAGATATCGAACAGCCAGCCCAGCGCCGCGTAAGTCGCAGTGCCGGTGAGCGCGAGCACGACGCAGGCGGCCGGATGGGAAAGGTGGAGCGTCCTGTCGAGCGTGGCCACAATGAGCGCCATGATGAGGCCTGCGAGCATGATCAGCCCGAGCCGGCCCACGGGAAGCGGAACCGGGAAGGCGAGGCGGGTGAGCGCCAGCGCACAGATGAAGCCGATCGCGTCGGCGCCGAGCCGCGCCCAGGCGGCGCCGACCGCGCCGTCGCCTCGCACCAGCACGTAGGAGAGGATCACGTTGGCGACGATGATCGCGACCGTGTTGATGAGATAGAAGCCATTGCGCCCCGAGAGCAGGAAGCTCGCATGCAGATATTGCTGTGTCATGATCTGGAAGATCACGGCGACGGCGACGATCGGCATGGTCTCACCGGCGATCTCGCGGAAATCGGCGCCGAGCACCACGTTGGCGATATGCCAGGAGATCATGGCAAAGCCGAGCGCGGCCGGCAGCGTGATGCCGAACAAGAGCTCGGCACATTCGGCGAAATGCGCGCGCACGGCGGCATCGCCCTGACGCGCGTGGATCTGGACTGCGAGCGGGAAGAACGCCGCGGCGGTGCTCATCGCCGGCAGCATCAGGGTCTGGCGCACGAGGTCGAGGGCGGCGACATATTTGCCGGCGTCGGCCGGGCCGACCAGATTGGCGATCATGAAGCGGTCGGTGACGCTGGAGATCGCAAGCAAGGTGAGCGACAGCGTCAGCGGCAGTCCCTGCCGCGCCAAGGCTGCGAGTTCGCTGCGATCGAAGACGAACCTGGTGCCACGCCAGGCCGCGCGCGATTGGATCAGGATTGCGAGCAGACAAGCCGCGGTCGCCGCCAGAATCAGCTGCAGCCCAGTCGGACTCACCAGTGCTGCGATGGCGCCAAGGCACAACACGCCGGTCGAGCGCACCAGCGTGCCGCGCATGACCGTGAATGCCCGCAGCCGTGCCCGGATCAGGTCCTGGGTGAGATCGAACAGGCCGATCGCAACCGAGAGCGCGACCGCGGCAAGGGCTGCGGTCGTATCCAGCCCGATCAGGCGGGCGAGCGCGAAAGCGAGCGGCGTCGAAAGGCAAACGAGAATAAATCCCGACGCGATGACCCCGCGGACCTCGGTGCCGTCATTGCGGGCGTGTCCGCTCAGCACGAGGTTGCGGAACCAGCCGGCGAGAAAGACAGAGATCACCGAGGCAAAGCCGACACCGAGCAGATAGACGCCGTAATCATGCGGCGAGAACAGCCGCGTGAAGGCGAACACGCTCAACAGCCCCAGCACGGCCGAGAGCACGTTGGCGGTCAGGTTGATACTGGCTTGTCCGATCAGCATGCCGGCGCGAGCCCCGCGGGTTCAGTGGCGGTCACAAGCGGCGCCAGCGTGGCTTCATTTTCCATGATGGCCGCGCGGATCACGTCGACCGGCGTCAGCGAAAACGACGCCACCGAGAAAGCGACGTCGTCGCGGCCGGCGCGGCTGAACAGACGGCTCAATCCGGCCTTGTCGAGCTTTGGGGCTTCCCAATAGCTGACACACGGCGTGCTCGCGACCGGCGAATGGCTCGTAGCGGAGGCGGCGTCGCTCTCGGCGAAATAGCCGTAGAGCATGTATTCGGAGAAGTCGCGGGTGCGGCACAGTGCCTCCACCCAGCCGCGGCCGGTCACGCTCTCGATCCGCGACACCATCGCGCGCGTGGTGTCGCGATCCCAGAAGATGATGTGGCCGATATAGTCCGGCGCCGGAAGCGGTGGCGCGCGAAGCCCGAGCAATTGATGGCTGGTTTCAACCCAGCGTGAATGGCTGGCCTGATCGGCGGTGACCTCGTTGGTGACGCGGAACAGCGGCAGCGTGTTCGGCGCCTGATAGCGCGCGAGGTCGAAATCCCTGAAGAACACGATGTCGGAATCGAGGATGCAGTAGCGCTCATGCGGCAACGCCATCGCCGCCGCGATTTTCAGGAATTGCTGCACATGCCAGCCGCTGACCGGCTTAGCGCGCATCGACCACCAGAACTGGCGCCGTTTGCGCTGGAACATGCGGGGCATCGGCCGCAACCAGGCCGGCAGGAAGGCGGACGCGGGAATGACGCTGCGTCGGTCGCTGATGAAGCGGCAGAAGAGGTCGTAGTCGCTGTCGGGAACCAGCAAATAGTGCTTGTCGAACGAGGTGACGTGCCGATCCACGCTCTCGCACAAGAGCGTGCAGAGCGCGAGGTCGCGCGCATAGGTCGGGGTCAACAACGCAACTGAAGTCATTTCCGGATTGCTCATATTTCTGACGGCAGAATCCCTTTAGCGAATCCTTATGTCGATGAAGAGCAAGATCGGTGCCGGAGGGCCGTTAACGCAATGGCAGTGCTGTGCGGTGGTTAATGCGCGCGGGGATTAACCATCGAGTCTCATGAGCCCCCACAGGCCGCGCTGTTGGACTACGACTTGCAAGAAGTCTTGCGAGATGACTTGCAAGATGTGGCGCGTGACAAGATGTGGCGCGTGAAATTTTCGATCGATACGTGGACATGACGGTTGAAGGCCATACCAGGCGCGAATTCCTGAGGCGTGCGGCTGCGCTCGGCGCGACCGCGCTGTCCGGCATGTCCGCTTTTGCGACAGCGGGGACAGCTGCGCCCCAGAGCGGGAGTGCAAGGTTAATTCCTTACGGTTCCGCGGTGCGCGCCGGCGCGCTTGCGACCGACCTGGCCTATCGTGAGGCCATTGTTGCGAATTGCGACATCATCGTTCCCGAAGGCGAGATGAAATGGCCGGATGTTCATCCCGCGCGGAACCGGTACGATTTCGAGAAGGCCGACGCGCTGGTGGATTTTGCCCGGCAGCACAAGGTCGAGATCCGCGGTCACACGCTCGCCTGGTACGGCGGTATGCCGGAGTGGACCAACGAGATCGCGGGCCGCGCCGAGGCCGAAGCGGAACTGGTCGGCCACATCGAGACCGTGGTGGCGCGCTATCGCGGCGACATTCCCTCCTGGGACGTCGTCAACGAGCCGCTGATCGATTGGCCGGAAGACGCCAATTCCTTGCGGCCGTCGATCTGGACCAAACAACTTGGGCCCGACTACATCCCGATTGCACTGAAAACCACCGCGCGGGTCGATCCGGCGACGCGGCTGGTGCTGAACGAATATGACGTCGAGTACAAGGGCGATCGCTTTGCCGCGCGCCGCAAGGCGCTGATCCAGTTGCTGCGCGCGTTGCGCGACCGCGACGTGCCGCTGCACGCGGTCGGCCTGCAGTCGCATCTGTTCGGCGATCGCGCGCTCGATCGCGATGGCTTGCAGGCTTTTCTGCGCGAGGTCGCAGCCCTGAAGCTCGACGTCGTGATCACCGAGCTCGACGTCATCGATTACCAATTCCCGGCCGATACCCAGGAGCGCGACGCGCGCGTCGCCGCAACCGCGCGGGACTATCTCGAGATGGTTTGCGAGGTTGTGCATCCAAAAGCGCTTATCACCTGGGGCCTGAGCGACCGCTACACCTGGGTGCCGACCTGGTTCAAGCGAACCGACGGCCTGCCGAACCGGCCGCTGCCGCTCGATGCCGATCTCAAGCCAAAACCGCTGTTCGACGTCATCGAAGGGTTCAGGCGGAAGTTTGCATGAACCAGATGCCCACCAGGCCGCGCACGGATATGGGCCGCGCCCTTGCGGCGGTCTCGCCTTCGCTCGACAGGACGATCGCGACCGTGGTCTGCGTTCCCGCCTTCCGCCGCCCGAAACATTTGCGCGCGACGCTGGAGTCGCTGGCGAAGCAACGCACCGATCGGCCGTTTGCCGTTGTCATTGTCGACAATGATGCGATGGCCAGCGAAAGCGTTCCGGTCGCGCGCGAGTTTCTCCATGCCGGCAGGCTCGGAGGCCTCTGCCTCATCGAGCCGCAGCAAGGCAATTGCCACGCCATCAATGCCGCGTTCGCGACCGCGCTCGCGACGTTCCCGAAAGCCCGCCATTTCCTGATGATCGATGACGACGAGATTGCCTCGCCCGATTGGGTGGCGCTGATGGTTCGTGCCGCGCAGACCACGGGCGCCGATGTCGTGGGCGGCCCGGTCTGGCCGGTGTTCGACGATGCGGCCAAGCAGAACCTCGAACGTCATCCTGCTTTCAAGCCGGCCTATGAGGCCAGCGGCAGCGTGCCGATGATCTATGGCTGCGGCAATTGTCTGATCGCGCGACCCGCCTTCGAGCGGCTCGGGCTGCCTGCGTTCGACCTGCGTTTCAATTTCCTGGGCGGCGGCGACGTCGACTTCTTCACTCGCTGCCGTCGTGCCGGCATGAAGTTTCATTGGGTCGCGGAAGCTGTGATCACCGAGACCGTGCCGGAAACCCGTAGCCGGCCGCGCTGGCTTGTGCAGCGCGCCTTGCGCATCGGCGCCATCAACTATCATGTCCAGCGCAAGGTCGCGCGGAGTTTGCGCTCGCGCGCAAAATTGTTCGCCAAAGTGCTGGCCTTGATGCCGCTGTCACTGGTCCGTGCCGTCAGGCTCGCCGCGATCGAACACAGGGCGCTGATCGCGCTGCATCCGGTCATCGTCGCGATCGGCGGTGCGCTGGCCGTCATCGGTATCGAGCCGCAGCAGTACAAGGCCTCGAAGATCAAGCCATGAGCGAGCTCGCCGTCATCTCGCAGGGACGCGCACTGGTCGGAGAAATCCGGCGGCAGCAGGTGATGGATGTCGTCCGTGCGGCGGCCTTCATCGGCGCGCTGCTGGTGGCCTGGATTTCGCTGCGGCCGTTCGCCGATCTCAGGGAGCAGGAACTGAAGGATTCCGCGTCCGCCGGCAACGAGACGATGACTTATCTCGTCTTCGGCGGACTGACGGTGCTGACCATTTTGCTCGCGATGCGTGACAGCCTGCGCGGACTGAAAACGCTGGTCGCGCCGGGATATCTGCTGTTTGCCGGCTGGACCGCCGCGGTCGGCGTGCTGCTGTCCAGCGACCCTTCCACCTCGCTGAAGCGCTTCGCGCTGACCGGCTGCGTCGCGGCGGTTGCCGCGATGCTGATGCTGCTGCCGAAGTCGCAATCCGAACTGGCGCGGTGGCTCGGCATATCAGCGCTGATCCTGCTCGCGGCCTGCTATCTCGGTATCATCTTCGCCCCAAACCTGTCGATGCATACCTCGTTCGACACCCAGGAGCCGCATCTCGCCGGCGACTGGCGCGGCGTGTTCGGTCACAAGAATGTCGCCGCTGCCGTGATGGCGATGCTGCTGTTTCTAGGCATCTATATCGCGCGCGCCGGCGCCAGACTGCTCGGCGCGGCCGTGATCGTGCTGGCCTCGCTGTTCCTGATGAAATGCGCCGGCAAGACCTCGTCCGGCCTGATCTTCATCGTGCTGGCGCTGACCTCGCTCACGACAATCATCCGCTCGTTCGCGCTGCGCGCGATCATGCTGCTTGCGCCGCTTGTGATCCTCACACTGCTGAGCATCGGCACGGTGTTGAGCGACCAGCTCGCCGAAATCGCCAAACTGCTGCCGCTCGACACCAGCTTTACCGGCCGCACCGACATCTGGGCGTTCTCGATCCAGGCGCTACAGGCGAAATTGCTCACCGGCTACGGCTTCGCCGCGTTCTGGGGCACCGGCGCGATCCGCGACCTGCCGCAGGGCATGGAGTGGACGGAATATGCCTCGCACAGTCACAACGGCTATCTCGACACGGCGCTGTCGATGGGGTTGCCCGGCACGCTGCTGCTGATCGCCGTGTTCGTGATCGCGCCGCTGCGCGACTTCCAGCGCGCCGACGCCGGTGGCAATGGCGGGCCATTGACGATGGCGCTGTTGCGGATCTGGTTGTTCGGAATTTATCTGTCCTCGCTGGAAAGCTTCTTTCTCGATCGCGCCGATCCGATCTGGTTCACGTTCCTGTTCGCGGTGTTCGGCCTGCACTTCCTGGCGCGCTTTCGCCTCAGGGCGTGAACTCGGCGGCGATCGCTTCGCCGACGTTGCGCCACCAGCCTTCGAAATCAAATGGCGTCTGGACTCGCTGGCCGCTTCGCCGCTGCCACGATCCTGTCGGCATAGGCGTCCGCATCGGCGCCGCGCGGCACGAGCACGATCGCGCCGCGGTCGATCAGCTGCCTTGAAGCGCGGATGATGGTCGAACTCATCGGCTTCGGCCGGCCCGGTGACGACAACGGGCTTGCCGGACTGCACGCCGGCGAGAATGCTGGATCGCCGGGCGGTGATGCCCTCGTCGAGCGGATAGCAGAAGACATCGAGCTCGCTGAACAGGCCGAACACCTCGTGCGTCGGAAGCGACATAGCCGGTGACGATGACGTCGTCGCTCGACGCCGAGCTCGCGCGCGCGGGCGTAAAAGTCTTCTTCGACATTGTCCATGGCGCGAATGAAGGAGCCGATATAGACTAGCAGCGGCCTCTCCCCGCGTGCCTTCAATGTCGCGCAAATGGACAGCAGCGCATTCGGCTGCTTGGCCGGATAGATCGAGCCGAAATGACCGATCACGAGCCGGCCCTGCGCCCGCGCCTCGGCAAGCCGCTGGCGCAATTTTAAATCGGCGATGCGGACCGGCGCCTCGATGTTCGGCGGCAGCGGCGCCAGCGTGCATTTCCGCGCGGTCCAGCCGACCAGCGGATCGCTCGCAAGCTCCTTCCGCACCAGGGCCGAGAACATCACGATCCGGTTCGCGAGCAGGACCGCAGGCAGGTAGGTCAAGCGGCGCAGCCAGTGCAGGCTGCCCCATTCGTGCTGAACGAGGATCGCGCGCCGCCCGCGCAGCCGAGCGAACAGCAGCGCGAGCAGCGGCGACACAATGACGCGCTTCCAGGCCACGATCGGAAAGTTGCAGACGATGTTGCGCGCCGACCCCACCGCGCGCCAGATCTCGGCGGGCGAGCCTTGCGTTTGTGACAGGGTTAACGCCGCGGTCGAGCCACCCTCGCGCGTCTCCAGCGTCTGGGCCAAGCGCAGGGTAAATTGCCCGACGCCGCATTGCATCTGCGGGCCGGCGCCGAGGATGAGCGCGCGTGTGGTTGATGGCGGAGGTGTCATGCGGCGAAAGTATGATTTTGCTGGCGCGGATTGTATCGACTGGCGGTATCGAAAGCTTTGCAGCGACAGAAATTCTGTCGCGTTAGCCTTACTCCGAGGAGGTGCGGTTCCATCGCACCTTTTTGCTTTCCCCGGCACCGGTCTTGCCAGATGGTGCGCGAAGATCGCGCCGCCGTCCCGCAAGAGGACAGCGGATGATCGGCTGACGGCGCTTCGGGACAGGTCGCAAAGCCGTCGGTCCAAAAAGACTGCAACGAAGACAAGGGCGTGAACATGACATTCGCCAACGTGTTTACCAATTGGGATGCCACGCATTCGTCGCTGTGGGGACACCAGCCGCTCAAGCTGTCCCACGAGTTGCACAGATCGCCGCTGTTCTCGCGCGATGCGCTTGCCGAATTGATCCAGCGCTATCCGCGCGAGCATTACAGCCTGATCCAGACCGGTCCCAAGGACGGCAAGCGCGTCTGGCGCGAAGGCGAGATCGGCAGTTTTGACGGCGAACAGGTGATGCGCGCGATCGCGGGCGGCCAGCTGTGGCTGATGCTGCGCGACGTCGGCACCATCGATGCGGCCTACTACGCCATGATCGAGCGAATGCTGCGTGAAGTCGGAGCCTACGTTCCCGGTTTCGAGACGCGTACCCATCAGGAAAGCCTTCTCATCTCGTCGCCCGATGCGGTCGTTCCCTATCACGCCGACTTGCCGGGACAGGCGTTGATCCAGCTGGTCGGCCGCAAGCGCGTCTATGTCTATCCGAACACGCCGCCCTTCATCACGCCTGAGCAGCTCGAGGACATCGCAATCTTCAACTACGAGCTCGATCTGCCCTATCAGCCCTGGTTCGACGACCATGCCGAGGTCTTCGACATCGGGCCCGGCGAGATGCTGAGCTGGGAGCTCAACGCGCCGCATCGGGTGGAAAATCTCGACGCTTTCAGCGTCTCGATGACGGTGTCCTACACCACCGACGAGATTCGCCGCCGCGACGTCGTCAATCTCGCCAACGGATTGCTGCGCCATCGCTTCGGCTACACGCCGAAGACGCGCAGCCTGGAGGGTCCGTCGTTTCTCGCCAAGAGGGTGCTGCAGAAACTCTGGCGCAACTCCGGCTGGGTGAAGCGCGAACGCAGCGCGCGCCGCCCGACCGAGTTCCGACTGGATGCGGCCGAGCCCGGCGGTATCGTCGAACTGTCGCGGGCCGCCTGACGGTTCAAAATGGCAATGGCAGTTCTGACGGCAGCAGCGGGACATCTGGACGCAGGCGCAATCGCTCGCGCGGCGCGATACCGCGTCGAATTGTTCGACGACTGGAAACAGGCCATCGCGCGCTGGACCGAGGCGCGCGCCGACCACGCCGTTCCAGGATTTTCGCTGGCTTGGCGCGTGGTACGGCGCGTTCACCGAGGTCGAACCGGTCATCGCCGTCATCACCGACGCGCGGACGCTGGAGCAGGTGGCGCTGCTGCCGCTGGTGCGCCGCACGCGCCGCGGTGTGCGCATCATCGAGTTCGCCGACCTCGATCTGACCGACTACAACGCGCCGCTGCTCGGTCCGGCCGCGCCGCGCGATGCGGCCGGCGCGCAGGCGATGTGGCACGATCTGACCGCCGCGCTGACGCGCATGCAAGGCGGCGCCGATCTCATTCGGCTGCGCAAGCTGCCGCGCGATCTCGACGGCCGGCCCAATCCGCTGGCGCTGCTCGAGGCTGACCTTCCGCTCCGCTGTGAACGGCAACCTCGTGACGATCGGCGAAGATTTCGACGCCTGGCGGCATTCGCTGGGACGCAACGCCCGCAAGGGATTTTTGAAGAGCTGGCGCGTGTTCACCCGCGAACCCCAGGCGCAATTCAAGATCATCACCGATCCGGAAGGCGCGTCGCGCGTGATGGCGGCGATGGAAGCGCAGCAGGGCGCGCGGATGCAGGCGCTTGGCCTGAGTTACTAGCTGGACGATCAGCGCCTATGCCGCGTTCTACCGCGACCTTGTCGCCGCGAATCTCCGCGCCGGTTATGCCGTGCTCACGGCACTGACGGTGGGCGAGGAAGTCGTCGCGACCCTGCTCGGCATCCGCAATGGTTCGCGCTATGTGATGGTGCGCTTCACCAATGCCGGCGAAAAATGGGCGAGCTGCTCGCCGGGCCTGCTCGTCATCGAGCGCACCATGGCGGCGCTGCATGCCGGACGGCGTGCGCAGCTTCGATTTCGGCACCGGCAACTACGCCTACAAGCGCAAATTCGACGTGACGCAATTGCCGCTGCTCAACATCACCCGGGCGCTGAGCTGGCGCGGCAAGCCGCTCGCCTTGCGCGACCGCATCGTACGCGAGGCTCGGCGTTTTCCGCGGTTTGCGGCGCGCATCAGTCGCGTACTCGGCACGCGCTCGATGCGCGAAGAATTCTAGATCGGGCGAACGACGCCCGGCCGTCCGAAATCGCATTCCAGCGCCTCTCGATCCCATTTGGCCGCATCGGCTGCGGCCTCATAGGTGCTTTGCAAGAAGTCGAGCAGCGCCTTGTCGGGATCGTCGGCGGTGCGCACCGCGTCGTACGGCAGAACGAATTCGCCCAGCGCTTCGCTGAAGAAGGCAGCGTCGGGTTTGACGCGCTTCGCACGGAATCCGTCCGGCTCCGGATAGGCGTAGGAATAAAACGCAGGATAGTCGATCGCGCCGCTGCCGGGCCAGAAGCCCGCGCTGCTGACCTCGTGCGAATAGGCCTCGCAGGCGACCGCATCGGGGAGCGACGGAACGCCGCCGGGATGGCGCGGCGCGCGGCGGCCGGAAAAGCGCGTCACTGCAAGGTCGAAGCTGCCCCAGAAGAAATGCACGGGACTGGCCTTGCCGAGGAAGCCGGTGCGGAATTGCTTGAACACGCGATCGGCGTTGACGAGGATGGCGAAGAAGCGGCGCACCGCCTCGCGCATCGTAGGACGCATGGGCCGTGTCCAGCGGGAAGCGGACGGGGTCCGGGACCTCGTTCGGCATTTCGTCGATGTCAGCGTGAATGCCGAGCTCCGCGAGATCGGTCATGATGCGCGCGTAAAAGCTCGCGACCGAATGTCCTGCCAGCGCGAAGTGGCGCGTTGCGCCGTCGCTGACCGATATCCTCAACACATGATCGATGAAGTCGAATTCGATTTCGAAGCTGCGCGCACCATACGGGATCGTCGACGTCGACAGGCCCCGCGCCGTCACATAGAGCGTGACATGCCAGGAATGATTGAGCCAGGGCGACAGGGTCAGCCGGATCTTGCCGACGATCTGTGTCCAAAGTTGCAATGTCGCGTAGGTGTCACGCCACGAGTTGAGCGGCAATTCGGGCCATGAGGCGTGTCGGTTGTCGATCATGGCAACGCTCCCGGCTTGCTGATGCATGACTGCATATCACGAGCCGGTAACACAGGGTCACGAAGCCGTGCAGCCCTCGCAGCGTCGCTTGCCGCGCGTGGCGCGGAAAAGACTCTTGCAGTACCAGCGCCGCGCCAAGGCCTCGAGCGGGCTGCGTACCAGTTGAGCCATAAAGAGAATTTCGACCATGGCTTATCCTTCGTCCCCAGACAAAAGAGATAGGGCGGCATTCCCTCAAGAGAATGCCGCCTGGTTCCTACCTGCCATGCGCTGCACAACGCGCTCAACCGTGCAGCTTCTTCGCGGTCTCGGCGATCGCGCGGCCCTGATAGCGCGCGCCCGCGAGCTCGTTCGCAGTGGGTTGCCGGCTGCCGTCACCTCCGGTGATGGTGGTCGCGCCATAGGGCGAACCGCCGGTGACGTCATTGAGCTCCATCTGGCCCGTGAACCCGTAGTTCAGGCCGATGATGGTCATGCCGAAATGCAGGAGGTTGGTGATGATCGAGAATAGCGTGGTCTCCTGACCGCCATGCTGGGTCGCGGTCGAGGTGAAGGCGCCGCCGATCTTGCCGTGCAATGCGCCCTTCATCCAGAGGCCGCCGGCCTGGTCGAGGAAGTTCGCCATCTGCGAGGACATGCGGCCGAAGCGGGTGCCGGTGCCGACGACGATGGCATCGTAATTGGCGAGCTCCTCGACCTTGGCGACGGGAGCCGTCTGGTCGAGCTTGTAATGCGCAGATTTGGCGACCTCGGCCGGCACCAGCTCCGGCACGCGCTTGACGTCGACATGAGCGCCGGCTTCGCGCGCGCCTTCGGCGACGGCATTGGCCATCGCTTCGATATGGCCATAGGCGGAATAATACAGGACGAGAACTTTGGTCATGGTGGTCTCCGTGAGATTTGATGAGAGGTGGTTGGACAATTTCTCTCGTCATCGCCGGGCTTGACCCGGCGATCTATCGACTTCGAAAAAGCGTTTCGCGAAGGAGATGGATGCGCGGGTCAAGCTGCGTATGACGAGCGTGGTTACGCCGCGTCGACCAGCACCAGCTCGGAATCTTCCAGCGCCTTGATGGTCAGTTTGGTTTCGTCGGAGATCGCAGCGCCATCGCGGGCGTTGACCCTGATACCGTTGACCTCAACGCTGCCGGCGGCCGGCACCAGATAGAGATGCCGCGCCTTGCCGGCGTCATACTCCGCGCTCTCGCCTTTCTTCAGCGTGGTAGCGAGCACCCGCGCATCGGCGCGGATCGGCAGCGCGTCGGTATCATCGGGCAATCCGCTGGCGATGGTGACGAGCTTGCCGGAGCGGTCGGCCTTCGGAAACGGCTTCGAGCCCCAGGTCGGTGCGCCGCCCTGCGTGGTCGGCTGGATCCAGATCTGGAAAATCCGGGTCTGCGTCGGCTCCAGATTGTATTCGGCGTGGCGGATGCCGCTTCCCGCGCTCATCACCTGCACGTCGCCGGCCTCGGTACGGCCCTTGTTGCCGAGCGAGTCCTGATGCGTGATCGCGCCCTCGCGGACATAGGTGATGATCTCCATGTTGGCATGGGGATGTGGAGGAAAGCCGCTGTTGGGCGCGATCTCGTCGTCGTTCCAGACGCGAAGCGCGCCGTGGTTGACGTTGTCAGGGTCGTGATAGTCGGCGAAGGAAAAGTGATGCTTGGCCTTGAGCCAGCCGTGGTCGGCGCCGCCGAGCGTGTCGAATGGTTTCAGTGTGATCATGTGATGTTTCCTTTGACTTGATTTCCGGTGATGGGAATCGTTCAGGCGCCGAAGCCGCCGTCGACATTGAGCACCGTGCCGGTGACGAAAGAGGCTTCTGGGCTGGCCAGGAAGGCGACGCCGGCCGCGACTTCCTCCGGCCGGCCGAAGCGCTGCAGCGCGTGAAGAGAGCGTTGCGCCTCGGCGAACTCGCCCTGATCCTTTGGGTTCATGTCGGTGTCGATCGAGCCGGGCTGCACCACATTCACCGTAATGCCGCGCGGTCCGAGATCGCGCGCCGCGCCCTTGGTGTAGCCGACCACCGCAGCCTTGGTCGCGGTGTAGTCGGCCAGCCCCGGAAAGGACGCACGATCCGCCAGCATCGACCCGACGGTGACGATGCGTCCGCCGTCACCCATCAGCTTGGAGGCGGCGCGGATTGCCGCGATCACGCCGTGCACGTTGATCGCGTCCTGGCGCGCCAGTGCCGGTGCGTCGGGATTATCGATCGGGCTGCCGACGGCGACGCCGGCATTGTTGACGAGAATGTCGAGATGGCCAAAATCCTTTGCGACATTGTTGACCAGCGCTTCGACGGCTTCCGGCGAGGCTTGATCGGCCTGATAGGCGCGTGCGTTGACGCCCCTGGCCTTGAGATCGGCGACGACAGCGTTAGCCTTGTCGGGAGAAGCGACGTAGCTGATGGCGACGTCAGCGCCTTCATTGGCCAGCGCGCGGGCCGACGCCGCGCCGATGCCGCGCGAACCGCCGGTGACGAGGGCGACCTTGCCCTGAAGTTTTCCTTGGAGCTTCTTGGTCATGGATGTCTCCGTTTCCTTGAATTTGATGACCCTTGGATATGCCTCCCGCTGTGATATAGAAATAGAAACTATAGAAACACATTGTTTCCATTTATGGTGATGTCATGGCCAAGCTTCCGGACTTCGAGGCGCTCGCGATCTTCGCAAAAGTCGTGGAATTGCGGTCGTTTGCACAGGCCGCGGGCGAACTTGCGCTGTCCAAGGCCACCGTCTCCAAGGCGGTCGGGCGGCTGGAGGAGCGGCTCGGCGCACGGCTGTTCAACCGTACCTCGCGCCGGCTGGCGCTGACCGATGCCGGGCAAAAGCTCGCCGAGCGCGCGACGCGCCTGCTCGTCGACGGCGAGGCCGCCGAGAACGAGGCGCTGGCGCAATCCTCGGTGCCGCGGGGCCTGGTCAAGCTCGCGGTGCCCATGAGTTTTGGCGTGAAGGAAGTCGCGCCGATCCTGCCGGAATTTCTCACGACCTATCCGGAAGTCACCGTCGATTTGCATCTGAGCGATGCCACCGTCGATTTGATCGGCGAAGGTTTCGATGCGGGCTTGCGCATCGCGCGGCTACCGGACTCTTCGCTGATCGCGCGGCGGCTGTGCGCGATGCCGCGCTACACGGTGGCGGCGCCGTCCTACCTGAAGAAACACGGCCGGCCGACGCATCCGATGCAGCTCGCGCAGCATCGCTGCTTCGGTTACGCCTATCTGTCGACGCCGAACATCTGGCACTACACGAATGCCGCCGGCGAGCAGGCGAGCGTGCGGCCCGGCGGTGCGCTCCGCGCCAACAACGGCGAGGCCGTGATGCCGTCGCTGGTCGCGGGGCTCGGTATCGCCGATCTGCCCGAGTTCATCGTCGGCGATGCGATTGACTCCGGTGCGGTCGAGGTGATCCTCAAGGGATGGAAGCAGCCGGAAGGCGCGCTGCACTGGGTGACGCCGCCCGGCGGGCCGCGGCCCGCGCGCGTCGAGGTGCTGGCGGAGTTCTTGCTGATGCATTTTGCGAAGGGGAAGAAGAAGTAGAATTGTCATTGCGAGCGAAGCGAAGCAATCCATTCCTCAGCCTGTTCAAATATGGATTGCTTCGTCGCGGAGCCTGTCATCGGGCCGGCCCAAGCGGGCCGGACCCGTTGGCTCCTCGCAATGACGAGCAATCTCATCCCCGCGGCACGATTTGCGTCCGGGTGATGAAAGCGTTGCCCAATCGATCAGAGCGCGGCCGCGCCGCCGAGCCTCTGCAGCCCGGTTTCGATCACGACGACCTCGTCGTCGAAAGCCCGAATCGAATTGCTGAAATCGAAAGCATCGGTTTGCTTGGTCAGCAGCTCGCGCTTGAGCCGCTGACGATGCTCGCGCATATCCTCGAGCGCCTTACGATTTTTCAGGGACACATACGCATCGACAATCAACTTCATCGCAACAGACATGACGCTAACCCCACCCACTGGAACGCCGAATACTAAGTATTGAGGTGACGCGTTGCACACGCAACAAAATCATCAACAGGCTGTGGATAACCGTGGCGAGTGTGGTTTTGACGCACCGGCGCGGCGCAGACGGCGGTATCGGGATGACAGGTTCGCGGAACCACGCGCCCAGATACGACAACAAGACTGCCGGGAGAAACCGCCGATGAATTGCCGCCAACTCTTGAAGACCGCCGCCGCGCTGCCGCTGGTACAGGCCGAATTGATGCGCGGCGCGCGCGCGCAAACCGGCTATCCCAACCGCAACATCACCATGATCGTCCCGTTCCCGGCCGGCGGCCAGGCCGATCTCGCGGCGCGGCCGGTGGCGGTGGCGCTGGAGCGCCTCCTCGGCAGGTCCGTCATCGTCGACAACCGCGCGGGAGGGGCGGGCGGATCGATCGGCAACGCGGCGGCGGCGCGTGCCGAGCCGGACGGCTATACCCTCTTGATGACGTTGTCTTCCCTGGCGGTGCTGCCGGAGGCGGACCGGCTGTTCGACCGCCCGGTCGCCTACGAAGTCTCGCAGTTCGCGCCGATCGCGCGGGTGTTGGCCGATCCGACCCTGCTGGCGGTTCCGGCATCGGCGCCATGGAAGAGCCTCGCGGAATTCGTCGACGACGCGAAGCAGCGCCCCGGCCAAATCCCTTACGGCTCGTCGGGACCTTACGGCACGCTGCATGTCGCCATGGAGATGTTTGCCGCCAGCGCCGGCATCAAGCTGCTGCATGTGCCGTTCCGCGGCGCGGGGCCCGCGCTGACGGCGCTGCTGTCCGGCACGGTGCAGGCGCTGGCCTCGGCGCCGGGCACGCTGAAGCAGCAGGTCGAGGACGGCAAGATGCGCGTGCTCGCCAACTGGGGCGCGGAGCGGATCGCAAGCTTTCCCGAGCTGCCGACCTTTCGGGAGCTCGGCTACAAGGATGTCGAGTTCTACATCTGGGCCGGGCTGTTTGCACAGAGTGCGCTACCGGCGCCGATCATGACGCGATTGCGCGAAGCCATGTCGCAAGCGGTGAAGGCGCCGGAAGTCACGAAGACCTTCGAGACCGCGGGTAGCCCGGTCGCGTATCTGGATGCTCCGGAGTTCCAAAAATTCGTAGCCGACGACAGCGCACGGCTGATCGCGGCGGTGAAGAAGATCGGCAAGGTGGAGTAGGGAACCCACCCCGCATATCGGCCTCACATTTTTTTGTCCGGAAACATCCTTTCTGCGCCGCATTCGTTCAAGAAATTTCGAACGGCGCTGCGGATCATGACGATCCAAATCCGATGGAAGGAACAAATATGCGGACAAAGCTGATTGTCCTGAGCCTCGTGCTGCCGCTCGGCGGCCTGCTCATGCCAGGCGCTGCGAGCGCGGAGCCTTACAAGGGAACATGGGAGCAGCAGATGGCGTGCACACCGGATGTGTGGCGGCTGTGCGGCTCGGCGATTCCCGACGTCGACCGCATCGTCGCATGTCTGCGGCAGAATACGCCGAACCTCTCCGACGGCTGCCGCGCGGTGTTCGAATCCAACAACAGCATGGATCAGCAGGCGCCGGTGCCGTCGCGCGGACGCGTGACGCCCGCGCCCGGAACGCGTGGCAAGGTGCAACCGCCGACGCGGATCGCGCCGGCGCAGCCGAACGACGATGAGGATTAAGCAGCGGCAAGCCCGACCCGTCGCTTGAGACCGTCGATCGCTTCGGCCTGGGTCGCGGACGGTCCGTCGATTCGCGCGATCTCCTCCACCATGCCGACCAGCTCGCGCCGCTCGTCAGCCGTGAGCCTTTTGTTGAAAAGGTCCGCAAACAGTCCCGCGGCCTCCGCGAAGCCTTGCGCGCGGCTCGCCAAGAAGCGCGCATGCGTGAGGCGATCGTTGACATCGCGGTCGAATCCGAACACCGCGCGCATGGTGTCTTGGATAGCGGCAATTTGCCCGGCCGTCGGATCGCCGCCACGAGGGACCAGCAACATCAGCACAGTGGCGGCCTCGCGCGGATCGTCGATGGCGCGCAACGGCGCGGTCCGCTCGCTTTCGCGCGCCTCGGCGCGCCGCGTTGCATCCTTGCGCTGCTTGGATTGCTCGCGAAAATGGTCGACGCCGCCCATCCGGACGAACCAGTAGATCACCCAGAACAGCAACGTGCTGACAATCAGGACGGCGACCGGCATCTCGAAGCCTCTGCGACGTCCCATCCCTAGCCGACAGAGAATAACGGCGGGATTACCCGGCCGTGAGACATTGACCGGCGACGAACACCATTGGTTAAGAATGCCGGCAGAGCGCGCGGCCCGCCGTGCGCTACTCGATCAACTCATCGGCCGCGATCTGCATGGATTGGGGGACCGCGAGGCCGAGCGTCTTTGCGGTACTGGTGTTGATGACCAGTTCGAATTTCGTCGGCCGCAGCACCGGTAAATCGTCGGGCTTGGTGCCGCGCAAAACCTTGCCGGCATAGACGCCGAGCTGGCGGTAGGTGTCGGAAAGACTGGCGCCATAGCTCATCAGGCCGCCGTCCGCGGGATACTCCCGGATATGGAAGATGCCGGGCAGGCGGTTGCCGGCGGCGAGCGCCACGATGTGCTTTCGCCGCGAGTCGAAGAACGGATCGTTCTGCACGATCAGCCCGGCGGCGCCCGCGCTGGCGAAGGCCGCGAACGCCGCCTCGATGGCGGCATCGGTTGCGGCTTCCTGCACAACGAGCTCACGCCCGAGCTCCATGGCCGCGGCGGTAAGTGACTGCAATTGCCGTTGCCGCTCGGCCGCTTCACCCCCGAAACGGGGATTGACCAGCAGGCCTATGACATGCGCCGACGGCACCATGGCGCACA
Organism: uncultured Alphaproteobacteria bacterium; assembly: GCA_963791665.1. Lineage (GTDB taxonomy): Bacteria > Pseudomonadota > Alphaproteobacteria > Rhizobiales > Xanthobacteraceae > Bradyrhizobium. The sequence goes on from CAWBTH010000018.1 coordinate 62,815, forward strand.
GCAGCTCCAGCCGCTTGCCGCCCAGTTCGCCGGTGAAGAAATTGACGCCGGTAATGGCGCCCGGCCGGTTCATGCTCGTGACCAGACCGGATTGCACCGGGTCTCCGCCAACGAGAAAGACGATGGGAATCGATGGCGCTGCCGCCTTGGCGGCCAGTGCGGCCGGATCGCCTGCGGCCACCATCAGCGCAAGCGGCCGGCTGAGCAGGTCGGCCGCAAACGCGGGCAACTTGCTGTAGTCACCCTGCGCCCAGCGATATTCGATCGCGACGCTCTTGCCTTCGACATAGCCCGTCTCCGCGAGGCCGCTGCGAAACGCATTGGTGTGGATGGCGGCTTCGTCGGGCGAACGGGTAGAGAGGAATCCGATGGTCGGCATCGGCTGCTGCGCGCGAGCCATCGCGGGTAGCGCAGCCGCTACTCCCAACCCCGCGATGAAATCGCGCCGCCGCATTGCTCCCCCGGGGTTGCGAAGGCATCCCATCTATTCGACCACCTTGTCGGCGATCGCGAGGAGTGCCGGCGGAACTGTCAGGCCAATTATTTCCGCGGTCCTGAGATTGATCGACAATTCGAATTTCGTCGGACCCTGCACCGGCAGGTTGCTCGGCGATTCCCCTTTCAGGATTCGGTCAATGTAGGCGACGGGCAGCCGCAACATCGCATCATAGTTGTAGGTATAGGCAATCAGTGCTCCTCGATCCGCGGCACTGGCGAATGAAAAGGATGATCGGAAGCTTGTTTCGGAGTGACTGACCGATGATCTGGTCTCGATGCGTGACCGTGAACGGTTCCGGTATGACGAAAATCCCTCCATGCGGCTCGCGGCCGATCAACGACGCTGCGGCCTCGATCTCGCTGTCGTTACGCGTGGGAATGTCGATGAACGTCACGCCATCGCCGGCGGCGGCCTTGGCCGACTCGATCAATGGCGGTGCGTAAGGCGCGGTGTCCGGGTTGTAGATGATACCGACGCGGCTCACATCGGGTGCGATCTCCCGAAGGAGCTGGATCCATTTGCCGCCGATCGACAGGTCCCAGACGACGAAACCGGTCACGTTGCCGCCGGGGTGCATCACGCTCTCGACCAATCCGAAGCCTACCGGATCGGCGACTTGCGCGAACACAATGGGAATCGTTTGTGTCTTTTGATGAACCGCCCGCGCTGCGGGCAATCCTTGCGCGTAGATGAGATCAGGACCGATCGCCACAAGCTCGGCTGCAGAGACGGTGATTTTGCCGAGATCTCCACCGCCGAAGCGATAGTCCAGACGGATATTGTTTCCGTCGATCCATCCCGCCTTTCGCATCTCATCGTTGAATGGCCGCTGGGATTCGATTGCGACCGGGTCGTCTGCGCTCGATGCCAGTCCGACGAGCACGCCGACGTGTGGCATGCGCTCCGCCTGCTGACCGCGCGCAATTGCGGGCAGGGCGGCCGCTATTCCCAGCCCCGTCACGAAGTCGCGCCGCTTCATGGCTCCTCCCGGTTTCGCAGAGCACCTATAGCACCAAACTCCGCAACAGGCCTGAACATCTGCGAGCGCGACCGACGGGCGGCTCAACCCCTGACCTCGCAGACGTCGACCCATTCGGCGCCGACCAGCTCGGCCATCCGCTCCGGCGCGATTTTCACCGCGCTGTGGGTCGAGCCCGCGGCCGGCACCACGACATCAAACGACCTTCATCGAGACGTCGCAATAGATGGCGAGCGGCGCCTTCAGTCCGAACGGGCAGACGCCGCCGACCTCGTGGCCGGTGATCTCGGCGACTTCCTCGAGCCCAAGCATCTTCGGTTTTCCCCCGAACAGCGCCTTCACCTTCTTGTTGTCCATCCGCGAGGTGCCTGACGTGACGATCAGCACGACGCGTTCGCCGACGCGCAGCGACAGCGTCTTGGCGATTCGCGCCGGCTCAACGCCATAGGCCGCGGCCGCGAGCGGCACCGTCGCGGAGCTCTGCGTCGATTCGATCACGGATATATCAGGAGCTTTTTCGGCGAAGAAGGCGCGGACGGATTCAAGACTCATAGGATAGCAACAACCTGTGGCAATTCCGACAGCGAGCGGATGCGATGGTCGGGCGCGATGCCCAGCTCGTCCATTTGCGTCCGGATCGCCTTGAACATGGTCAGCGGTGCCACGAGATCGCTCTCGACGCAAGCCAGCGCCATCGCCTCCGGGCGTCACGCGTTCGATCCAGGCGACGTTGAGGCCAAAGGATTTGGCGCCGCAAGCATCCCACGGGTTCGACGACACGAACAGCACCTCGGCCGGCTTGACGCCGAGGTGCGCTTCGATCGGCGCGTAAGCGTCCGGACTGGGCTTGAAGACTTTCGTGGGATCGACGCTTAAGGTCGCATCGAGCACGTCGTCGAGTCCGCTGTTCTTGACCAGCGCGTTCAGCATCTCCGGACTGCCATTGGAGAGGATCGCAAGCTTGCGTCCTTTCAAGCGCGTCGAGCGCGATGCGCGCATCGTGATAGAGGTCGAGATGGCGATACTTCTCGATGATCGCGTCGAACGTCTCACGGTCATATTGCAGGCCGAGGCAGCGCAGCGTGTAGACGAGCGAGTCGCGCGTCACCGCGGCGAAATCCGCATAGCGCTGCATCAGCGAGCGCAGCCAGCTGTATTCGAGCTGCTTGATGCGCCAGATTTGCGTGACGATCCCGCCATAGCCGGGAAACGCGTCCTCGGTGATTTCGGCCACCGACTGGACGTCGTAGAGCGTGCCGTAGGCGTCGAACACGACGGCTTTGATTTTCAATTACCCTGCTCCCTGGCGCGAAGCATCGTGTCGAGAAACTCGCGCAATGCGACGGCCGATTGATCCGCTGCCGCCTGATTGTATTCGAGACGATGTCCGAACAATTCTTTCGGCGTCTTCAGCGCCGGCGAGTCGAAGGCATGGTAGGCGCCGGGATAGACGATCAGCTTGATCGGCGCACCCTGACCCGGCTGCCGCGAGACACCGTAGTCGTCACCGCCTTTGACGAGTTGGCGGCAATCTTCTGCCGGCGCCCAGTCATCGAGCTCGCCGACCATGACCAGCGCCGGCACGGTCAAATTACCCCTGACGGCCCGGCAGGTGGGATAGAAGGCGGCGGCGGCGCGGAACTTGTTGTGTGAGGTATGTTCGACGACGCCTCGCTCGACCGAACTCAGCGCCAGCCAGCCGCCTTGGGAAAATCCCAGCACCGCGACGCGATCGGGATCGACCGACTGCTCCCGCACGAGGAAATCGAGCGCGCGGTAGGCATCGAAGGCCAGGTCCGCGGTCGAGCCATTGCAGGTATTGTGAATGCCGCGCGGTCCGAAGCTGTCGACGGTCAGCGTGACGTAACCCCAGGGCGCGATCTGCCGGCCCCAGCGCTCGTCGAGTTTCTTCCAGTTGCCGTTGCAAGAGTGCAGCAGGACGACCGCGGCGAAGGGACCGGCGCCGACGGGCCTTCTCAGCAGGCCCTGTAGCGGTGGCGCGTGCGCAATCGGCGATTCCAGCTCGACAAGGTTTGCGCCGGAATCGAACGCGCTCACGCTGCCGCCCATCAGCAGCATTGCGGTGAAGACGCCTGCGACAACGCCGAGCTTCGACATGGGCCATCCTCGCGCTTGGCGGCGCATGAAGGTGGCGCCGCGTTAGATGCCGAGCAGTTTCCGTGCGTTCGCTTTCAACACTTTCGGTCGAATCTCGTCGCGGATCTCGAGCCTGGAAAAGTCCGAGAGCCACCGGTCCGGGGTGATTACCGGCCAGTCCGATCCGAACAGCATCTTATCCTGAAGGATCGAGTTGATATAGCGCACAAGGATCGGCGGGAAGTATTTCGGCGACCAGCCGGACAGGTCGATATAGACGTTCGGCTTGTGGGTCGCGACCGACAGTGCCTCCTCCTGCCAGGGAAAGGAGGGATGGGCGAGGATGATCTTTAAATCGGGAAAATCGGCGGCGACGTCGTCCATATACATCGGGTTGGAATATTTCAGCCGCATGCCCATGCCGCCGGGCATGCCGCTTCCGACGCCGGTCTGGCCGGTGTGGAACAGCGCGATCGCGCCGCCGTCGTTGATCGCTTCATAAAGCGGGTAGGCCATGCGGTCGTTCGGGTAAAAACCCTGCATGGTCGGATGGAATTTGAAGCCGCGGACGCCGAAATCATCGATGAGCCGCCGCGCTTCGCGCACGCCGAGCTTGCCCTTGTGCGGATCGATCGAGACGAAGGGGATCAGCACGTCGAGATTTTCGGACGCCGCCTCCAGCATCTCGTCATTGTTGTAGCGGCGGAAGCCGGTCTCGCGCTCGGCATCGACCGGGAAGATCACCGCCGCGATGTTTTTCGCGCGATAGTAGGCGGCGGTTTCCGGCACGGTCGGCGGGTGCTTGTGCGGCGACTTGAAGTATTCCGCCATCTGCGCCTGGAAGTCGTCATAGCCGTCATCGCCATGCATGCCGCAGGGCTCCTCGGCATGGGTGTGGATGTCGATGGCGACGACCTTCTCGATATCAGGGAGTTTCAGCTTGGGCATTTCGCAGTTCCGGCGGCTTGATCGGGGACGTCGGGAAATTGATTATACTATATAACAAATTTCGCAATATGCGATCGCCGCCAGGCTCCCTCAATCGCCGTCGCGGGCGCCGGCCTGTTGCCACGGTCCTGGATCGACGATTGTCCCCGTGACCTTGCCGGTGGGATCGCGGACAAAAGATAGCCGGGTCATGTAACGGCCGGCGACGTAGAAATCGCTGTCCGACAGCGGGATCAGTTTGACCGGCGCGTCCTTGCCCAGATCGAAGAAGGCGAACTTGTTCAACTGTGCCGACAGCTGGCCATCGGCGACGGACACGGTCAGCTGTGCGTTGGGGCTGAAATTGTAACGGCCGGCGTAGCGGCCAAGGATATCCGAAGCGACCACCGGCGCCGCCGCTGGCGGCACGAAAGCGTCCTCCTTCGGCACGCTCGCCAGGATCGCATCCCACATTGTCTCGGCGGCAATGGTGTCGAGATCGATCAACGCCGGTTTGTCCTGCTCGATTTCCTCGGTCGACAACGCAAACAGCGTGTCGCCATCGTCGAAGGTCGAGAACGGCTGGATCGCGCGCGCCATCGAGGTGTGCACCTGAACGGCGAGACGTTGCAGGGCGAACCACCCGATCTTGCGGTTGGTGACGATGACGCTGATCGTGGTGTTGCGCTGGCTGGAGGAACCGTCACTCGGCGGCGCCCAGTTGCGGTCGCGGCTTTCTGGCACATGCGCGAGCAACTCGGCCGTCTTGGTCAGCGCGCCCCAATTGGCGCCGCGATGGCAGTTGACCAGCTTGCCGTCGCGATCGGTCACGCTGCCATAGGCGTTGACGACGACGAAGGCGGCGATCTTGGTATCGCCGACCTGGCGGAACGCGCCGCCCTGTCCGGAATGCGCGCCGCAGCCGAAAAACCAGCCTTGCATGACAGCGCGACCTGCGCCCTGTGCGCCGAGCGGAAAGACACCCGGCCTGGCCGCGCGTAACGCAGCCTGACCCAATCGCTTGTCGGGATAGATTTCGTTCAGCCGATGGCCGAGGAAATCGTAGACGATCGCGCCGGCCACGCCGGCAATGTCGTTCCACGCGCCGCTGCGGACACCGTCGTCCTTCAGCGCGGTGGTCACGCCGGCCACCGCTTCCAGCCCATAGGCTGAGCCGGCCGACAGCACGATCGTGTCGACAAATGCCCTGCCGTAGCCGAGCCGCAACGTATCGGTCATCAGGGTTCCCGGCGCGCCGCCGCGCACGTCGACGGCGGCCGACGCCCGCTTTGGAAAGCGAATGACGGTGACGCCGGTCGGGCCAGCCTCATAGGTCGCAACACCGGTCTGCACGGCCGGCCAGTCGAATTGCAGGGTCGGTCCGCCCCGGTCGTGATCGCCAGTTCGTCCTGGCCGGCTCGCCCCGGAGCCGCTGCCACCAGAGCCGCGAGTGTGGCGGCAAGGGCGAGTCTTGTCTGCGGAGGGAACTGCATGATCCGATCATAGCCGCCCCGGATGCGAACGCCAGCAAACGGCCACGTGCTGCCCGGGCCAAATTCCCCTTTAACATCAACCGGACGTGGCTCCGGCGTCAGGGCCGGCGGAAGCCCCTGTTTGGATTGACATTTGGGTCTTTGATGCTAGAAACCGCCCGCGTCCCGACGGCAGCGGCTGGTTCCGGGACCAATCCAATTCATTCGTGTCTGTCCGGCCTGTCCACCTACGGCCTTTCGAAACGATCAGGATTCCAAGATGAAAGTCCGTAACTCGCTGAAATCGCTGCGCGGCCGGCATCGCGCCAACCGCCTGGTCCGCCGCAAGGGCCGCGTCTATGTGATCAACAAGGTGCAGCGTCGCTTCAAGGCACGCCAGGGCTGATTAGCCTGGGTTAATCGCGGCGTTCCACGTCCGCACAACTTCGCCATCACGGGTCTTTGACGCTCTTGCAGCTTTGCAAGAGCGTTTTGCTGCGTCTAGACTTTGCGGATGTCTTTGAGATTCCAGCGCCTCGGATTTGCGATCTTGCTCGCCACGGCTTTGGCGGCGCCCGCGTTGGCGCAGGACAATCCGCGCGCCGCTCAGCGCAAGAAACCGCCGGAGGCGCCCGCCAAGCTGCCGCGCGCCGACAAGGGCCGCGGGCTCGACTTCCTGTTCGGCGCGCTGAAGGCCGCACCCGATGAGGCCAGCGCCAAGCATGTCGAAGCGCGCATCTGGGCGATCTGGATGCAGACGCCGAGTGACACCGCGGCGCTGTTGATGGTGCGCGCCAAGGCTGCGATGGACGCCCAACAAATGGACGTGGCGCTGAAGCTGCTCGATGCCACCATCAAGCTGCGGCCGGATTACGTCGAGGCCTGGAACCGGCGGGCGACGCTGTACTACGTGAAGAACGACTACGCGCGCTCGCTCGCCGACATCCAGCAGGTCTTGATCCGCGAGCCCCGGCATTTCGGCGCGCTCGCAGGGCTCGGCATGATCATGCAGGATATCGGCGACGACAAGCGCGCGCTCGATGCCTTCCGCAAGGCGCTTGCGATCAATCCGCACCTCGAGAAGGTGCCCGACCTCGTCAAGTCGCTCAGCGAAAAGGTCGAAGGCCGCGATATCTAGTTCATCGCGGTTAACCCCATTCCGAGTTCATCCTCTGCAAGACGGAATGTTTTGCGTCAACGCGCCTATGATCGCGTTCACATGCGGCAGGAGCGACAGCAATGAAACGCCTGATCCTTGCAGGTGCCCTTGTTCTGGTGAACTCGGCCAGCTACGCCGACGGGGGCTTTTGGGTGGTCGGAAACCGTGCCACCGGCAAATGCGATATCGTGACGTCGAACCCGGTCGTCGGCGGCGGCTCCGCCTACGACAATGGCGGAGGTTTTTCCTTCGGCAGCGGGCCTTACAAATCGAAGGATGACGCCAAGCTTGCGCGTTCCACCATCAACACCTGTCCGCCGCCAGATCCCGAGAAAGAGTCCGCCCACAAGTAAGGTGGCGAAGTCCCGAACTCAGTGCAGCGCGCCGCTACTGCGCTCGCTAATGCCGTAGCGCGCGGCCGCGGCATAGAGCTGCGCGATCTCCGCTTCGAGATGCTCGTTGACCATGAGCAGCGCCTTCAGTGCGCCGCGGATATCGCCGTCGCACCGCGCCACGATCTCGTCGATCGCGGCTTCACTCGACCTGAAACTCATTCCAAAACCCCTTCCCATTGTCTCTCGCGGGTCCTTACTCAACCGACCGATTCAAAATTCCCGTAGAGGATGTGAACGAGGCCGGGTGGCATGTGCTTTCCATGCACGCCCGGCAGGCAGACAAGGTACCGACCGTGACTATAAAATGACCGACGACAGCCGTGTGACGGCGCACGGATTCGTGAGGGGAAAACTCCTTAGGTTTGCCGCGAAACCGCTGCGAGCCCAGTGACGTAACTTGGGCCGTGCCCCAGACCGGTCGGAAAATATCAATGATATCAATCATCCTCGTGGCGGTGCTGGTTGTCCTCGCACTGCTCACACAGGCCGGCATTTTTGTCCTTGATCGGACTTATCCACCGCAGGGTCAAACGGTCGCAGTCTCCGGCGCAAGCTTGAATGTGGTCGATCTGGGGCGGCGCGATGCGAGCGGTCCGCCGGTCGTGCTGCTGCATGGCGCAAGCTCCAATCTGGAGGTGATGCGGCCGCTCGCCGAGCGGCTAGCGGACAGGCATCGCGTGATCCTGATCGATCGGCCGGGACACGGCGGAAGCACGCGCGAGCGCGTGGAGGATTCGACGCCTGAGGTGCAGGCGCGGATGATCGTCGAAGCCCTCGACAGGCTTGGCGTCGACCGCGCGATCGTCGTGGTGCATTCGCTGGCAGGAGCGATCGGCGCGCGCTTGGCACTGGACTATCCGTCGCGCGTTGCTGGTCTCGTCATGCTGGCACCCGTCACCCATCCCTGGCCGGGTGGCGTCGGCTGGTACAACAGGCTCGTCACCCGGCCTGTGATCGGCCCGCTGCTCGCGTACACCGTCACCCTGCCGCTCGGCATGCTCGTCACGCAGTCCGGCGCGCGCAATGTCTTCCTGCCGCAGGTCATGGCCGATGATTTCGTGGAGAGCAGCGCGACGCGGCTGCTGCTGCGCCCGCGCGAATTTCTCGCCAATGCGCACGATCTCGTCGATTTGAAAGCGGCGGTCGCCGAACAGGCGCCGCGTTACGGCGAGATCAACCTTCCGGTGACGATCATCTCCGGCGATGAAAACGACAAGACGGTCTCGACCAACATTCACTCGCGTCCGTTCGCGGCAACCGTGAGAGGCGCCAGGCTGATCGTCTTGCCCGGCGTCGGACACATGGTGCAATACGCAGCACCCGAGCTTGTGGTTGACGAGATCGAGGCGATGGCGGGGCGGGCAGGGCAAAGCGGGCGAATGGCCGCGGGACTTGCGCGAGCGCGTTGCTGAGATGACGCAACGCATGAAGTCAGCGTCGAAACACTGGGCACGCGCGATCTTCGGCAAGGACGGGCACGACGAGGTCCGTCTTGCGCAGTTTCTGGTCTCCGAGCTTCCTGTCGCGGTGGTGCGCCAACATCTTCTGCGCGGCGAGCGGCCACCGCCACTGGTCGACCGGATCATTCGTGCAACGTACAGCGCTGTTCTCGCGGACTACCGGTCGGGAAAAGCCCGCCCGCGCAGGCCATAACGGGGCTACCAAGCCGGGATGAAACGCCATGCCCCGCCGCCTTGGCGCTCCAGCAGCGTTCGTCCGTGGCCGAACGGTGCCGGCGTCAGACCGCGGACGTGAACCTCGATCCGATCCACGTCGACGCGAATGACGATCATGTTGGCGTCGGCGAAGCCGGGCGGAAAATGCGCGTCCAGCTCGCTCCGCCACATCGTTCGCATTTCAGCGACATCCTTGATGATGGCCGGCAGCAGGCGGCTAGGCCTTCAATCCGTCGCGCGGCGGGCGCGGCGTAGGCGCTACTTCTTCTTGCCGTCTTTGTCGAACTGCGAGATGTAGGCCCAGAGGTCGCCCCGTTCCTTCTCGTTCTTGATGCCGGGGAAAATCATCTTGGTGCCGGGGATCTTCGCCTTGGGGTCCGTGATGTATTCGAGGAATTGATCCTTGTTCCAGGTGATGCCGGAGTTCTTGTTGGCATCCGAGTAGCTGTAATCAGCCGCAGTGCCGGACTTGCGGCCGTCCAAACCATTCAGCACGGGCCCGACCTTGTTCTTGGCGCCTTCGCCGATCGAATGGCAGGCCAGGCACTTCTTGAAGGACGCTTCTCCGGCGGCGACGTCCTGCGCCCGCGCGCTCGAGGCGGCGGCAAACGAGGTCACGGCAACAACCAGCAGGTTCAAGGTCAGTTTTTTCATGGGATGCTCTTTGGCTTGATCGCGGGAGGGCGGCAGGCGGGGTGCGTGTTTTCGCACGACGGCCCAACACAGGACAAGCCGCCAAAAGTCCATTGGTTTCACGACGGCGTGCGATTTGGATCATGATGCGCGACTGCCGATACGCTATCCAAACCGGCGCGAACGTGGTTGATTTGCCGCGAGAATTGGTTGCCCACGCGCGACGGAGTTGATGACATGGCCATCATGATGCCCGCGGCCGATCAGGCGGTCCTGGCGCGCCGCGCCGAGATCGTGGCGGCGTTGCGCGCGATCGTGCCGGGCGAGGGCGTGATCGAGAGCGCCGATGAACTGCGCGCCTACGAGTCCGACGGCCTCACCGCCTACCGCCAGCCGCCGATGGTCGCAGTGCTGCCCGATACGTCGGAGCAGGTGTCGAAGGTCCTGACCTATTGCCACGCGAACAACATCAAGGTGGTGCCGCGCGGCTCCGGCACCTCGCTGTCGGGCGGGGCGCTGCCGCTTTCCGACGGCGTGCTGCTGGGACTCGGCAAATTCAAGCGCATCCGCGAGATCGATTTCGACAACCGCGCCGTTGTCACCGAGCCCGGCGTCACCAATCTGGCGATCAGCCAGGCGGTGGCGCATGCCGGCTTCTACTACGCGCCCGATCCCTCGTCGCAGATCGCCTGCTCGATCGGCGGCAATGTCGCGGAAAATTCCGGCGGCGTGCATTGCCTGAAATACGGCATGACCACCAACAACGTGCTCGGCTGCGAGATCGTGCTGATCAACGGCGAGATCCTGCGGATCGGCGGCAAATGCGCCGAGAATGCCGGCTACGATTTGATGGGCATCATCACCGGCTCCGAAGGATTGCTCGGCGTCATCACCGAGATCACGGTGCGCATCCTGCAGAAGCCGGAGACGGCGCGCGCGCTGATGGTGGGATTTGCGCAAGTCGAGGCCGCCGGCGAATGCGTGGCCGCAATCATCGGCGCGGGCATCATTCCGGGCGGCATGGAGATGATGGACAGGCCCGCGATTCACGCCGCCGAAGCCTTCGTCCATGCCGGCTATCCGCTCGACGTCGAGGCGCTCCTGATCATCGAGCTCGACGGACCGGCCGTCGAGGTCGACGAGTTGATCAAGCGGGTCGAGTCCATTGCATTGAGTTGCGGCTCGGTGACCTGCCAGATTTCCAACAGCGAGGCCGAGCGCAATCTGTTCTGGGCCGGCCGCAAGGCGGCGTTCCCCGCGGTCGGGCGCATCTCGCCGGATTATCTCTGCATGGACGGCACCATTCCGCGCGGCGCGCTGCCGAAGGCGCTGACGCGGATCCGCGAGCTGTCGGAGAAATACGGGCTCGGCTGCGCCAACGTCTTCCATGCCGGCGACGGCAACCTGCATCCGCTGATCCTGTATGATGCCAACAAGCCCGGCGAGATCGAGCGCGCCGAAGCCTTCGGCGCCGACATCTTGCGCTGCTGCGTCGAGCTTGGCGGCGTGCTCACCGGCGAGCATGGCGTCGGCATCGAGAAGCGCGACCTGATGGGCGTGATGTTTTCGGATATCGACCTGAACCAGCAGCAGCGGCTGAAATGCGCTTTCGACGCGCAGGGCCTGCTCAATCCCGGAAAGGTGTTTCCGACCCTGCATCGCTGCGCCGAGCTCGGCCGCGTCCATGTCCATGCCGGCAAGCTGGCGTTTCCGGATTTGCCGAGGTTCTAGCGAGACGGATTTCGGGGGCGCGCATGGCCGACATCGCGATGGGCGCGCCCGCCAAGGCCGAAAGCGGCGCGCCGCGGGCCCAGCGCCTCGCCTTCATCGACAACATCCGATGGTCGATGATCATCCTCGTGCTGTCGATGCACGCCTGCGACACCTATAGCCCGTTCGGCAACTGGTACTATGTCGACCGGCCGGAATCGGGCCTCGCCGACCAAACTGTTCTTCGGCGTCTACCAGAGTTTCCTGCAGGCCTTCTTCATGGCCGCGCTGTTCTTCATCGCCGGCTATTTCTCGGCCGCCGCCTTCGACCGCAAGGGGTTTGCGAGTTTCGTCCGCGACCGTTGCTTGCGGCTCGGCGTGCCGACGCTGCTCTACATGCTCGCGATCGGACCGCTCACGCAGTACTTCCTGTCCTGGACCTGGGGCTCCGGCGGCTTCGGCCACCAATGGCTCGTGCATCTCAGGGATGGCGAATGGCTGTCGGAGACCGGACCGATGTGGTTCTGCGCGGCGCTGCTGATCTTTTCGCTTGTCTACGGATTGGCGCGTGCGGCCGGCTGGCGCGAACGTGCCATCGCGCCGACCGGCGGCGGGATCGCGATCTTCATCGCGGTGACGGCGGCGGCGACATTCGCGGTGCGGATCGCGATCGATGGCGGCGCTTCCGTGCTCAACATGCATCCCGGCGACTTCCCGCAATACATCCTGATGTATGTCGCGGGCGCTTGCGGCTATCGCGGCGACTGGCTCGCGAAGCTCGCCGATCGCGCTTGTCTGCGTTGGGCCGCGGTTGCGCTGGTTCTGTCAGTGCCACTGTTCGCCGCGCTGGTCGTGTTCGGCGGTGGACTGCAAGGCGACACCGCAAAATATTCCGGCGGCTTCAATGCGGTGAGTGCGGGCAAATGCCTGTGGGAGGCGCTGGTCTGCGTCGGCATGGGCTTGTTGATGCTCGCGGTCTACCGCCGCCGCTTCAACGAACAGGGCCCGCTCGCCCGCTTTCTCTCCGACAACGCCTTCGGCGTCTACCTGATCCATCCGCCGGTGCTGATCGCCCTCGCGATGGCGCTGCATCCGCTGGCGTGGCCCGCGATCGCCAAGGCCGCGTTGCTGACGATGCTGGCGGCGATCGGCAGCTTCGCGGCCTCGGCGTTCATTGTGAGGAAATCGCCGCTGCGCGCGATCGTGTGACCGCACACAAGCGGCTTTGCCGTCAGATCAGCGCGTATTGCATACGCTCGCGTTTGGCGAGCAGCGGCAGCGCCTGTCCCGCGATGTACGTCTTGAAGTGCGGGGCCTCCTGATGCGCCTTGAAGGCGGCTTCATCGCGGAACAGCTCGTAGAACAGGAACTGCGCCGGATTGTCCTTGGCGCGTGAAATCAGGAACATCATGGCGCCTTCCTCACGCTGCGCTTCGGGCAGGAAGCGGTCGAGGATGCCGGCGACCTTGTCGGCCTCGCCGTCCTTTGCTTCCCATTGCGCGACGACCAGCAACCCGCCGCCGCGCACGGCGTCGTTGATGGTCCTTTTGTCGATGGCATATCGGCTCATGTGTCACTCCCTTGCGTTTCAGATGGAGGCGATATGGCATCGATCGCGGCGCCTACAATTCGATAGCCGACGAACTGTGTCGTAAATGGTTCGATCGCGGTCGAAGTGCGATTGCAGTTCCGGTCGGTGGATGGCGGCCTTGTCACCGGCCGCCACGCCTATAGAAGGATGGTTTGAAGCAAAACGGGCTGCGACAAGGACGGCCTGAGGCAATCGGGAAGGGCGAGGGCGCTTGGACATCCTCAAGATACGAGACGCCGGCGATGTCGAGCAGGCGGTGCGGGCGGCGATTGCCGCCGAGCAGCCGCTCGAGATCATCGGCCATGGCACCAGGCGGCAGATCGGCCAGCCGATGGCGACCAATGCGGTGCTCGACCTGTCGCCGCTTAATGCCATTACCGCCTACGAGCCGAACGAATTGATCATCACGCTGCAGGCCGGCGCGCCGCTGGCGGACGTGATGTCGCTGATCGAACTCCAGGAACCAGCACTTCGCCTTCGAGCCCGTCGACACCGCGCCGCTGCTGGGCGCGTCCGGGGCCGGCACCATCGGCGGCATGATCGCCGCAGGCCTCGCCGGGCCGCGCCGGGTCAAGGCGGGCGCGGCGCGGGATCATCTGCTCGGCGCGCACGCCGTCTCAGGCTTCGGCGACAGTTTCAAGACCGGCGGCAAGGTGGTGAAGAATGTCACCGGCTACGACCTCTGCAAGCTGCTGGCGGGCTCCTGGGGCACGCTCGCCGTCATGACCGAGGTGACGTTGAAGGTGATGCCGAAGCCGGAGGCCGAGCGTACGCTGGTGCTGCGCGGCCTCGACGACATCGCGGCCAACAGGGCGATGACGGCGGCGCTCGGCTCGCCATTCGACGTATCGGGTGCGGCGCATGTGCCGGGCTCGGCGCTGCGGGCCGAGGTCGCGGGCCTCGATGCGATCGGCCTGTCGCGCGAGGCCGTCACCCTGATCCGGCTGGAAGGGATTCTCGCATCAGTGAGCCACCGTGCGGCCTCGCTGGCCGCGGCGCTGAAGCCGTTCGGGACTGCGGAGGTCATCGAGGATGCGGTCTCCGCCGCGGCCTGGGAAGCGGTTCGCGACGTGTTGCCGTTTGCGGCGGGCGGCTCGCTCGGGGCCTGGCCCGTATGGCGCATCGTGTGCCCACCCGCCGCCGGCGGCGCGCTCGGCGAGAGGCTGGCACGGGAAACCGGCGGCGACGTGATCTACGATTGGGGCGGGGGCTTGATCTGGGCGGCGCTGCCGCCGAAGGGCGACGGCTTGGCCGGGCTGGTGCGTGGGCGTGTTGCGGCCGCTTTCGGTCATGCCATGCTGCTGCGCGCGCCCGAGGCGGTGCGGCGCGAGGTCGACGTGTTCGAGCCGCTGGTCGGCAGTCTCGGCGCGCTGACAGAGCGGTTGCACAACAGTTTTGATCCGAAACGCATCCTGAACCGCGGCCGCATGGTGCGCCGGGGCACCGCATGAAGACCGAGTTCTCGCTCGCCCAGCTGGCCGACCCCGATATTGCCGAGGCCGACAAGATCCTGCGCGCCTGCGTGCATTGCGGCTTCTGCACCGCGACCTGTCCGACCTATGTGCTGCTCGGCGACGAGCTCGATAGCCCGCGCGGGCGCATCTATCTGATCAAGGAGATGCTGGAGAAGGACCGCCCGCCCACGGAAGCCGTGGTCAAGCACATCGACCGCTGCCTGTCGTGTCTCGCCTGCATGACGACCTGTCCGTCCGGCGTGAACTACATGCATCTGGTCGATCAGGCCCGCGTCCGGATCGAGCGGGATTACCGCCGGCCGCTGACCGAGCGGTTGTTGCGCTGGGTGCTGGCGCGCGTGCTGCCCGATCCAAAATTGTTCCGCGTCAGCATGTGGATGGCGCGGCTGGCGCGGCCCTTCGCCGTGCTGTTGCCGACGCCGCAGACAGCTGGAGCCACGCCGTCGCTGTTGCGCCGCATCAAGGCGATGCTGGCGCTTGCGCCGGGCGCCTTGCCGGCGGCGGGACCGTCAGCGGGCAGCGTCTTTGCCGCGCTCGGCCCGCGCCGCTCCCGAGTGGCGCTGCTGCAGGGCTGCGCACAGCAGGTGCTGGCGCCGCAAATCAACCAGGCCGCCATCAACGTGCTGACCCGCCATGGCATCGAGGTTGTGCTGGTCAAGGACGAGCAGTGCTGCGGCGCCTTGACCCACCACATGGGCCGCGATGACGACGCGCTGGCGCGCGCCCGCGCCAATGTCGGGGCATGGATGGCCGAAGCCCAGGGAGGCGGGCTCGATGCCATCCTGGTGACGACCTCGGGCTGCGGCACCGTCATCAAGGACTACGGCTATCTGCTGCGCGAAGACCGCGATTTTGCAGGGCCCGCTGCCCAGGTCTCGGCGATGGCCAGGGACATCGCCGAATATCTCGCACCCCTCGAATTGAAGCGGCAACCGCGCGGCGAGGACGACATCGTCGTCGCCTATCACTCGGCCTGTTCGCTGCAGCATGGACAGAAAATCACGCAGGCCCCGAAAGATTTGCTTTCCAAGAACGGATTCGTGGTGAAAGATGTACCCGAGAGTCATTTGTGTTGCGGTTCGGCTGGGACCTACAACCTTCTCCAGCCTGACATTGCGACGAGGTTGCGCGATCGCAAGCTCGCCAACATCGCCAGCGTCAAGCCGGACATGATTGCTGCGGGCAACATCGGATGCATGATGCAGATCGCCGGCGGTACATCAGTTCCCGTCGTGCACACGATTGAGCTTCTCGATTGGGCGACGGGCGGTCCACGGCCAGGATCGACTTGATTGGCTCCGCGCGCTTCACCCGAAGGCGCGGATGATTTGAGCGCCTGATGGACATGGATCGGCGGCAACAGGAGGACCACGATGGCGAAGGCGAAGAAGAAAGCCAAGAAGGCCAAAAAGAAGAAAATGGCGGCGAAGAAGTCCGCGAAGAAGGCTGTAAAGAAATCGGCGAAGAAGGCGAAGAAGGCCAAAAAGTCGGCTCCGAAGAAATCAGCCAAGAAGGCCGCGAAGAAGGCAGCCAAGAAGGCTGCTCCGAGGAAGTCAGCGCCGAAGAAGGCAGCCGCTCCCAAGCCCGCGCCGGCTCCTGAACCGGCCCCCGCGCCCGAGCCGGCCCCCGCGCCAAGCTGGGCGACGCCGAGCCCGGCCCCGTCCTGGGGACACTCGGGAGACGGCGAGAACAACAACTAGCCGAATCTGCCTCCGGCAATTGCAAGGGCCGTGGCTCCAACGAGCCGTGGCCCTTTCTTTTGCGTCAGAGCCCCGTGTGGAGACGGCGAAGGTTGGGGAAAACTGATTCGTCAGAGCCGTCTGCACGCCCGGTTTTCGCTTGTTGGCGGGCATATGGATCGTCGCAACCGGGCAAATTTGTTGTTGGAATGCAACACACTCCAACAACCTTTCGTGGAATGCTTCAAACGCCTAAAAAGGCGGCAAATGCTTGCGTTTTTTGCTTCACGACAGTTCCGTCGCGTTCCAGATTGCAACCAGTTAACAAGCCAGTTCGTCCGGGGGGCATCCGGAAGCTGACTGGGTTCTGGAAAGTGATGGGGATCGTCATGAAGAAAATCGTCTTGGCAGCAACGGCGCTGGCAATGATTTCGGGTTCGGCTTTCGCGGCAGACATGCCGGTCAAGGCCAAGGCGCTACCGCCGCGCACCGGTCAGTCCGTGGGATTTCGCGTTCGGCAGCGCGATCATGAGCGATTACATCTTCCGCGGCATCACCCAGTCCGACCACAAGCCGTCGGTCGCCGCCTATTTCGAGCCGCGCTACAACGTCAACGACCACCTGCAACTCTATATCGGCACCTCGGCGGAGAGCATCTCCTTCCCGAACCGCGCCGCAGCCGAGGTCGACATCTACGGCGGTATCCGCCCGACCGTCGGCAAGTTCGCCTTCGACTTCGGTGTGTGGGGCTATCTGTATCCGGGCGGCCAGTGCTTCGGCGCCATGGGCACCGTGCCGGCGCCGACCAACAACTGCGCCTCGTTCGGCCAGGGTCTCGACTTCGGTCAGCTCGGCGTCGGCGGCCTGCCGTTCAACGGCAACTTCGCCAAGAAGAACGCCAGCTTCTATGAGGGCTATGCCAAGGTCAACGTCACGATCAACGACAACTGGGCGGTTGGCTTCAACGAGTACTACTCGCCGAACTTCCTGAATCTCGGCGCCTGGGGCAACTACGCCTCGATCACCGCCAAGTACACCGCGCCCAGCACCATCTTCGGCTCCTCCGGCGTCGGCATGTACGTCTCCGGCGAGTTCGGCCGGCAGTGGCTGGGCACCTCGGACGCCTTCTACGGAACGACGGTCGCGACCGCCTTTGGTGGACCGTTCCCGCTGGGCATTCCGGAGCCGAGCTACAACACCTGGAATATCGGCATCGGCTTCACCTACAAGGTGTTCACGCTGGACCTGCGCTACTCCGACACCGACCTGAACAAGGGCAATTGCAACGCCTTCACCAGCGACTACTCGACCACCAACTTCAGCCCGAGCTTCGTGACCAAGATCAACCCGGGCGGCTTCGGCTCCAACTGGTGCGGCGCGACGGGTATCGCCAAGCTGTCGGCCGACCTGACTGCGATGACCAACCTGAAGTAAGCCAAATTCCGCTGATGGCGGTGGGGGCGGTAGAGCGATCTGCCGCCCTTTTGCTTTGGTGGAACAATCGTCAGGGTGCACCGGCGCGAACCGGAGGGCGGAATGTTCAGCGACTTGAGTTGGCGGAACGCCGTTGCGGGCGCGGTCGCGGGCCTTGGCGGCGCGATCGCGATTGGCGTCATGGAATGGTTCTCACTGTCCGGGCGCTATCCGCTGGCCGCGATTCCCTTCGCAACCTCCATCGTGCTCGTGATCGGTTCACCGGAGGCTGAGCCGGCGCAACCGCGCGCTCTCGTCGGCGGCCATTTGGTGTCGACCATCGTCGGGCTGATTGTTCTGTTTCTTGCCGGCACGCACGCCTGGGCCGCGGCGCTGGCGGTAGGACTAGCCATCCTCGCAATGTACCTGACCGACACGTTTCATCCGCCGGCGGGGATCAATCCACTGCTGGTGGTCTCCAACAACCTCGCCTGGACCTTCCTAATCGTGCCGGTTTTGGCCGGCGCGCTACTGCTCACCATGTTTGCCTATGTCTGGCACCGCTGGGTGCACCGCCTGGAATGGCCGCAGCGCTGGTTTTGAGCTCGTCACTCCGCCGGCTTGGGCTCGGGCGCGCCGGCGCCGGGGCGGAGCGCGAAGTGGTCGCCTTCGGGCACGAGCGCGGCGGCGCGTGAATGGAAGGCCCGCAAGGTCGAGCGATGGCCGATCGACACGACTGTCGTGTTCGGCAATCTCTCCGCGATCAGGCGATAGAGTTCGGGCCTCAGTGGCCTCGTCGACCGAGGCGGTCGCTTCGTCGAGAAACAGGAAATCCGTCGCGTGCAACAGCGCCCGCGCCAGTCCCAGCCGCTGCTGCTCGCCGAGCGACAGCATTCGATTCCAGTGCTCTTCCTCGTCCAGCCGCGCGGCGAGTTTCGGCAGCTCCACATCCTGCAGGACGTCGGCGATCTGCTCCGCCGTGTAGGCGCTCTCGTCCGAGGGGTAGGCGATTGCGGCCTTCAGCGTGGCGATCGGCAAATAAGGCCGCTGCGGCAGCATCATCAGCGTGGCTTTCGCGGGCACCGCGATTCCGCCGCTCCCATACGGCCAGATGCCGGCGATCGCCCGGAACAGCGTCGACTTGCCCGCGCCCGAGGGGCCAGTCACCAGGATGTGCTCGCCTGCGCGAATGGTGAAGCCGCCCGCCGACACCAGCGGCGTGCCGTTCGGCAATTTCACCAGCAGCTCGGACAGGTCGATCTGGCCGGAGGCGGACGGCGTGAGCGCGATCGAGGAGGGTGCATGGACCAGCGCGGTCGCGCTGCCGATCGCATGTTCGAAGCCGTCGAGACGGGCGATCACCGCTCGCCATTCGGCCATGGTGCGATAAGCCGACACGAAGAACGAGAGTGCATCCTGCACCTTGCCGAAGGCCTCGGCGATCTGGATCAAGGAGCCGAGCTGCACCGTCTTGCTGACGAAATAGGCGGGACCCGCGAGTGCGAAGGGAAATACCACGGCTGCCTGCGCGTAGCTTTGCGTGAAGAAGGTCAACCGCTTGGTTCGACTCATGATGCCATACCAGTTGCCGACGACGCGGCCGAAGCGCTCCGACAATCGCCCGCGTTCGGCCCCCTCACCCTTGAGCAGCGCGATCTGCTCCGAGTTTTCGCGAACCCGCACCAGATTGAAGCGGAAATCCGCTTCCAGGCGCTGCTGGTTGAAGTCGAGGTTGACCAGCGGCGAACCGATCCATTGCGTCAGCAAGGTGCCGAAGATGGCGTAGATCAACGCGCCCCAGACCAGGTAGCCGGGAATCGAAAAATCGACGCCAAACATCAGCAGCGGCAGTAGTTCCGACAGCCCCCACAGGATGACGAGGAAAGAGGCGAGCGAAACGATCGAGTTCAACAGCCCAAGGCCGAGCGCGAGTGTCTGGCTGACGAACAGCTTGACGTCGTCGGTGATGCGCTGATCGGGGTTGTCGGCCGCGTCGCCGGCGAGCTGCATGCGATAGTGATTGGCGCCATGCATCCACTCGCCGAGATATTTGCCGGTCATCCAGCTGCGCCAGCGGATCTGCAGCCATTGGTTCAGATACAGCTGATAGACGCCAAGGACCACCGAGGCCGTCGCGATCGCGCAGAACACCAGCATCTCGCGGTTGAAGGTGCTCCAGTCCTTGTTTTGCAAGGCCGTGTAGAAACGGTTGCGCCACTGATTGATCAGCACGTCCATCGCGACCGACAACAGCTCGATTGCGATAACGGCGGCAAGCAGCCCGAGGCCCGCCCATTTGTCCGAGGATTTGAAATAAGGCGTCGCGATCCGCCATACGATCGCGAGCGTCGCGCGCATGTTGTTCACAGGTAAACGTCTCCAGGAGAGCGAGGACAAAAGCTTGAGATAACGGGGGAATTCGAGCGCACTTAGACTAAGGTCGTAAGTTTCGTGATGCTGAGTATCTTGTCGCCCGCCCGCAACTCGACCCTAGCATGCAGCTAACGGCGCGAGGCAGGGGGCCGGCCGACTTCGCGACCTTGTGAGCGAAATTTGCGAACGGCCAGATTTCGCGGGACTATTTCGCACATTGGATGGTTTACCCCTGCAATCGCGTTAGGCACTCCACTTGGGGGGACGTGCCGGAAAAGCGCGTGGGGGAGAAACGCAATGTGGAACCAAGTCTATAACCCGACGGGCAGCGTTGTGCTGTCCACGGTTTTCGCAGCCATACCGGTCGTCACCCTGCTGGTGCTGATCGCCAGCGGCAAGGTGAAAGCGCATATCGCGGCGATCATCGCCGTGATCCTGACCAACCTGATCGCGATCTTCGTCTTCACCATGCCGGCCAATATGTCGATCCGCGCCTCCGTGCTCGGCGTCGTCGCAGGGTTCTTCCCGATCGGCTGGATCGTGCTGAACGTCATTTTTCTCTACCAGCTCACGGTGGTAACGGGCCAATTCGAACTATTGAAACGCGCGGTCGGTGGCGTCACCGAGGACCGGCGCCTGCAACTGCTGCTGATCGCCTTTTCGTTCGGTGCGTTCTTCGAAGGCGCCTCGGGCTTCGGCACGCCGGTCGCCGTTACCGGCTCGGTGTTGATCGGCCTTGGTTTCTCGCCGCTCGCCGCGTCCGGCCTGTCGCTGATCGCCAACACGGCACCGGTTGCTTACGGCGCGCTCGGCACACCGATCCAGGGGCTTGCCTCGGTGACCGGGCTCGATCCCTACATTCTCGGCGCGATGGTCGGCCGGCAATTGCCGGTGTTCTCGCTGATCGTGCCGTTCTGGGTGGTATGGGCGTTCGCGGGCTGGAAGGGCATGAAGGACGTGTGGCCGGCCATCCTGGTCACCGGCGTTTCCTTCGCGATCCCGCAATTCGTGATCTCGAACTACATCAATCCCTGGATCGTCGACATCGGCGCGTCCCTGATCTCGATGGGCTGCCTGATCCTGTTCCTGAAGGTCTGGCAGCCGAAGGAACTCTGGCTGTCGCCGGCGCTGCGCGGCAAGGATGAATCGACAGCCACGATGGCCGCAGCCAAGCCCATGGACAAGACGCCCTTGAGCCAGCGTGAGCTTTGGACCGCGTTGCTGCCGTGGATCATCGTCTGCGTCGTGATGCTGATCTGGGGCAACGGCGCGTTCAAGACCTGGGCGAACTCGATCTTCACCTGGAACTATGCCGTTCCCGAACTCGACAAGATGATCAATGTGGTGCAGCCGGTGGCGGCGAAGCCAACGCCGCAGGGCGCGGTGTTCGGCTTCACCTATCTGTCGTTCACCGGCACCGGCATGCTGATCGCTGCGATCATCTCCGGCTTCCTGGCGGGCCTGTCGCCGGCCAGGATGGTCAGCGAATACGGCCGCACCATCAGGCTGTGCGCGATCTCGCTGATCACGATCTCGGCGATGCTGGCGATCGGCACGCTGACGCGGCTGTCGGGCGTCGATGCGACGCTGGGTCTGGCTTTCGCGGCGACCGGCGTGCTCTATCCCTTCTTCGGCACCTTGCTCGGTTGGTTGGGCGTGGCCTTGACGGGATCGGACACGGCCTCGAACATCCTGTTCGGCAATCTGCAGAAGATCACCTCCGAACAGCTCGGCCTGTCTTCGGTGCTGATGGGCGCCGCCAACTCCTCCGGCGGCGTGATGGGCAAGATGATCGACGCGCAATCGATCGTCGTCGCCTCCACCGCCACCAACTGGTACGGGCATGAAGGCACCATCCTGCGCTTCGTGTTCAAGCACTCGATCGCGCTGGCCTGCCTGGTCGGCATTCTCGTGATGCTGCAGGCCTATGTCTATCCGTTCACGCTGATGGTGATCGGCAAATAGATCGGGCGATCACGATACCAAGTCCCCGCGGTCAAGGCGCCGCGGGGATTTTTTTGTGCGAAGTTTGTGGCCAGCGAACCTGTTCAATGGCGCAGGCGTCCAATAGAACGACATCGGGGCGCATGATCCCGGAAAAGTATGCAGCGGTTTTCCGAAAGGATCATGCGCAAACAAGAGTTCTGGTTTTCGAGGGATTGCATGAGGTCGGTCACATTTGCCGCTCGCGTTGCCGCGATTGCACTGCTTGTTTCTCTTTCATCGATGGATTGCGTCAAAGCGGCCGACGGCTTTCCATTCGGCATGGAGATGACGCTCGATGCCGCGCGCCTGCCGGGCTCCAAGCGCGTGCCCGATCTCGATATCGGCGACCATGGCGAGGTGGTGCTGGAGCTGTGGTGCAAGGGCGGCAAGGGTCAGTTCTCGGTCGCCGGCAACACCGTCATCTTCGTCCCAGGTCCGATCGAGGACCGCGGCTGTCCGGCGAACAAGGCGCAGCTCGACGACGAACTGGTCGCAGCGCTCAGCGAGGCCTCCACCTGGAAGCGGCAGGGCGACTATGTGTCGTTCATCGGCAGCAAGACGCTGAAGTTTCGCATCAATACGAATTGACGCCGCTTACCTCTCCCCTCCAAGGGAGGGTAAAGGCGCGCGTTACTTCCACACCGACTTGTCGGCGTCCCAGCGCTGGCCCTTCAATTCCTTTGCCAGCGCCTCGACCATACCGGAATCGTCCTTCTGGTCGCCTTCCTCCTCGCCCGCGGACTCGTTGGAGAGGATGAGCTTGCCGCCCGCGCTCTCGTCGGCCGTTGACGTGACGGGATTGCCGATCCAGAGCATCAGTCTGTCCGACCCGCCGGGCTTGTCGGGCGCGACCAGCCCGGTGACCTCGACGGTGTCGGTCAATTCCAGCGCGGGATAGACCGCGCTCGGTCGCTTGAAACTCAGCTTCACCTTGCCGGTGGTGCTGTTCCAGGTTGCGCCGGCAGGCTTGGCCGCCAGCGTCTTCGCCAGCACGTTGGAGACCGCGGTCGCGAGCTTGTCGCGGTTGAGCTTGCCGCCCTCGCTGTAGTCGGCGGCGGCAATGCGAATCGTGCGCTCCATCTCGACGATTCCGGTGGTCCATCCCACCGCGACCACACCCGGCATCGCCTTCGTCTTGGCGATCAGGGCGGCCGCGCGATCCGGATCGACCGCGAGGTTGATGGTCTGCACGCCCGAGCGCAGCGCGTCGCAGGTTACGCCAAGGCTGTTGGTCGCGACCTCGACGTCCTGCCCCTTCAGGCTCTTGAGGAAATCGAGCGCCGCCTCGAGCTTCAGCCGCACCCCGACCGATTCCGGCGAGACGTCGGAAAAATCCTTTGGCGCAGGATTAATGCCGTCATCGACCGTCTGGCTGTCCTTGAATTCCTTCTCGCTGATGTCGGAATTTTCCGACGAGGCGACTTCGGTCGATGTTCGCGCCGACGGTGATCTGGCCGCGGAAATCGAAGGTGTCGCCGGTCTGCTTGCGCGTCAGCTTGACCGTGACCGGCTTCTTGTCACTGAGGGTTTGCGTCGTGCCGCTGAGCGTCCCCCCGTTGACCGCGAGATTGACGACGAAGCGGTCCTTGCGGTCGGAGCCCTTGTCGGCGGGGTAACAGATATCGAGCGAAGCTTCCTTCAGCGTCTTGCCCTGCCGCACCTCTTTCAGGATCACGTCGGCATTGCCGTCCATCAGGCCGTCGATCGCGGTGAAATAGCGCGTCTCGATCGCATTCGGATCGGCCTTGGTCGAAAGCTTGATCTGGGCGCTGGCGGTGTGCGGCGTGGCCGCCACCAGACAGACGGCGAAAAGCAAGGGCGCGCGCATGCGAATTCCTTGTAGGAGGGAATCGGGGAAGCGTCTTAGCAAACCTGGGCGACATCCGCCAAAAAGAAGGCCGCCCAAAGGCGGCCCTCTCGAATGCCTGAAGTGCGTTTGGGCTCAGAACCCCATGCCGCCCATGCCCCCGCCCATTCCGCCGCCGCCGGCAGGCGCGGCCGGCTCCTTCGGCAGTTCGGCGACCATGGCCTCCGTGGTCACGAGCAGGCCCGCGACCGAGGCGGCATCCTGCAGCGCGGCGCGCACGACCTTGGCCGGGTCGATGATGCCCTTGTCGACCATGTCGACATATTCCTCGTTCTGCGCGTCGAAGCCGAAGGTCTCCGACTTGTCCTCGAGGATCCTGCCCACCACGATCGAGCCTTCGACGCCGGCGTTCTCGGCGATCTGACGCACCGGCGCTTCGAGCGCCTTCAGCACGATGTTGATGCCGGCCTGCACATCGGCATTGTCGTTGTGGATACGGCCGACCGCCTTCTTGGCGCGGAGCAGCGCCACGCCGCCGCCGGGCACGATGCCCTCCTGCACCGCGGCGCGGGTCGCGTTCAGCGCGTCCTCGACGCGGTCCTTCTTTTCCTTGACCTCGACCTCGGTCGCCCCGCCGACGCGGATCACGGCAACGCCGCCCGCGAGCTTGGCAAGCCGCTCCTGCAGTTTTTCGCGGTCGTAGTCCGACGTGGTCTCCTCGATCTGCGCCTTGATCTGGCCGACGCGGGCCTCGATGTCCTTTTTCTTGCCGGCGCCCTTGACGATCGTGGTGTTCTCCTTGTCGATCACCACCTTGCCCGCGCGGCCGAGCATGTTGACCGTGACGCTCTCGAGCTTCATGCCAAGCTCGTCGGAGATCAACTGGCCGCCGGTCAGGATCGCGATGTCCTCCAGCATGGCCTTGCGGCGATCGCCGAAGCCCGGCGCCTTGACGGCGGCGACCTTCAGGCCGCCGCGCAGGCGATTGACCACCAGCGTCGCCAGCGCCTCGCCCTCGACATCCTCGGCGATGATCAGCAGCGGTCGGCCCGACTGCACCACGGCTTCCAGCACCGGCAGCATGGCCTGCAGCCCGGACAGCTTCTTCTCGTGCAGCAGCACGTAGACGTCTTCCAGCTCGGCCGTCATCTTCTCGGCATTGGTGATGAAATAGGGCGAGAGATAGCCGCGGTCGAACTTCATGCCTTCGACGATGTCGACCTCGGTCTCCAGCGATTTGTTCTCCTCGACGGTGATGACGCCTTCGTTGCCGACCTTCTGCATCGCCTGCGCGATCATCTTGCCGATCGAGGCATCGCCGTTCGACGAGATGGTGCCGACCTGCGCGACTTCGGAGGACGAGGCGACGGGCTTGGCGCGCTTTTCGAGATCCTTGACCACGGCGTGAACCGCAATCTCGATGCCGCGCTTCAGATCCATCGGGTTCATGCCGGCCGCCACCGACTTGGCGCCTTCGCGCACGATCGCCGCGGCGAGCACGGTCGCGGTGGTGGTGCCGTCGCCCGCGGTGTCGTTGGTCTTGGAGGCGACCTCGCGCACCATCTGCGCGCCCATGTTCTCGAACTTGTCCTCGAGTTCGATCTCCTTGGCGACGGTGACGCCGTCCTTGGTGATGCGGGGAGCGCCGAAACTCTTCTCGATGACGACGTTGCGGCCCTTGGGGCCGAGCGTCACCCTGACCGCGTTGTTGAGGATTTCGACGCCGCGCAGCATGCGGTCGCGGGCGTCTCCGGCAAATTTCACGTCCTTGGCAGCCATTGTCTAACTCCTGCGTAATTGGATTTGATGCGCCGCCGACCTCCTGGCTCGTCATCGCCGGGCTTGACCCGGCGATCCATCTTCCTCGAAGAGTGATGGATGCCCGGATCAAGTCCGGGCATGACGGCGGAGTACGTGGCGGCCTTTGAATTTGCGGTTTCAGACCAGCACGCCCATGATATCGGACTCCTTCATGATCAGGAACTCGTCGCCGTCCAGCTTGACCTCGGTGCCGGACCATTTGCCGAACAGCACGCGGTCGCCGACCTTGAGATCGATCGGGAATCAGCTTGCCGTTCTCGTCGCGGCCGCCGGGGCCCACCGCCGTGATTTCGCCCTGCGAAGGCTTTTCCTTGGCGGTGTCGGGGATGATGATGCCGCCCTTGGTCTTCTCTTCGGCGTCGATACGCTTGACCACGACGCGGTCGTGCAGCGGACGGAACTTGGACTTGGCCATGACGTCTCCCTGGTGGGTTTCTTTGGATTGGTTGGATCGGAAAAGTCCGCCTCCAGCGCGCCCCACGCGCGCTTAAAAAGGCCAACATCTTTGGCAATCATGCCTTCGGAGTGCCAATCGAGCGCCCGAAATATGGCCTGGCCGCTGTCCTGTCAAGCAAAGCGGTTAAGCCCTTTTTGAGGCTGTTGTAGGATGCTGGCGGCTGAAACCAGGACGGGTTCGGCGGCGTAGTTGTTGCTCCGACAGTGGTTTTACGGTTGGCTGCGTGACGGGTGCGGCCAGATTTTATCCGAGGGAATGCCATGGCCAGTTTCGGGACCACGCGGACGATTGCCAATCTGGCTGTTATCGCTGCGCTCACGGTCACTCTGGGCGCCTGCGGTGGCGGCATGAGCCTGCCAAGCTTCGGCTCGTCGTCATCGGCGCCTGCGCAGGAGCCGGGTGTTGCGCCAGAAATGCCAGCCACCATCCGTGGCGACGAGCTTGTCGGCAAATGGGGCCTTGCCTCCTATCAGAATCCCGCCGACCGCGCCCGCACCGAGAAGCAGGCCCAGGCGCAGTGCAAGCAGCCTTACGTGATCGGGGCCGGGGGCTCTGGCGGCGTGATCATGCATCTGGCCGACCAGGCGACCCCGCAGGAATTGCGCATCAAGGGCAGCCAGAGCGGCAAGAACTATATCGGCCCGCCCGGCCCGCCGCCCGGCGAGCAGGACCGCGAGATCGTCTCCTTCGACGGACGCGTGCTGATCACCCGATTCGTCGACAAGGACGCGGCGACCCGCTACGGCAACATGGTCTATGTCCGCTGCGGACCGCGGGCCTAGCCCGTCATTGCGAGGAGCGTTAGCGACGAAGCAATCCAGGCTGTTTCCGTGGAAAGATTCTGGATTGCTTCGCTTCGCTCGCAATGACGAGAACAAAAAACGCCGGCCTGAAGGCCGGCGTTTTCATTTGAACCTGCCGGCGTTCAGTTGAACATCGCGTCGATGTCGTCCTGCGAGGCGTGGCCGACATCACCGTCGAGCTTCGGCCCGTTGAGCAGCCTGGCATCGCCCTCGCGGGTGTCGGCGATGACAGGCGCATGGGCGCGGATCGCATCGACGCCGCCCCAGATCTCCATCATTGCGTTGATGTGCTGCTCGATGAAACGCATCGTGGTCATCACCTTGGTGATGCGCTGGCCGGTGAGGTCCTGGAAGTTGCAGGCTTCGAAGATCGAGATCACCCGCTCCTGGATATCTTCGCTGAGAAGTTTCTGCTGCTCGGGCGAGTTGACCTTCACCAGCGCACTGGCGGCCTGATCGATCGACTCGGCGGCCTCGAGGATCCGCTGCGTCGCCTGTTCGGTGCCGCCGACCACGGCGCCGAGCTCGCCATTGACCTTGGCCATCTCCTGGCCGTCAAAACTCTTGCCGTGCAGCACCGCGATCTCGCGCTTGGTGCGGCTGATGGCGTCGTGGATCAGGTCGAGTTCGACCTTCAGCTTCTCGCACTGCTCGATCTGCGCGCGGTAGGTCTCCAGCAGCGCCTGGGCTTCCGCGACCGCGCCGGTCACGGAATCCACACCGATCGGCGCCGCGCCCTTCGATCCCGCAGCCATCTGGGCGCGGATCGCGCGCAGCTCGCTCATGATCTCATGGTGCATCGGCCCGGCGTCGCTTTCGACGATTTCCGGCATAGGCAATTCGCCGTTGATGGCTGTTTCGGCGCGAAAGCGCTTGCGATGAATCGGCATGGAATTCTTCCCCGTCCCCAACCCCTCAGCTTTTAGCCGGATGCGATTTAACATCGGGTTCACAGGGAACGCGCGCAACAGATTTCGAATCTGCCGGGCGCGCCGCCGCTCACCAGCGGTTAACCATGAGGCTTCCGCGTTCATCGAAAATAAAGGCTGTTGGACAAATCCGCGGCGATTAGCGACGTGGTGAATCGAAACGCGGCTTTCGTTTACCAAACCGAGGCGCTTTTGGACTTAATTAGCCATAGCAGGCGCGCCAGAAGCGTGCCGGCGAGCGATCTAGACGAAACAGTACAGAGTACGTCGATGTTCAGAAACTTCACGCTTGCGCTGCTCGGCAGCGCCTCCTGCCTGTGCGCAGGTATTCAACAAGCCGCGGCAATCGATGGCGCGGCTCCCGGCGAACCCAAGGTGATCTACGCCCGCGACCCAGCGCCGCCGGCGCCGGTGCGCGTCGCCACCAACAACATGGGCGGCGGCTTCATCCAGTTCCTGTTCGGCGACGGGCCGCGCAGCCAGCGTTACCAGCAGGAGCCGATGTATCAGCAGCAGCCCGGCTACGGGCCGCAGCAATCCTACCAAGGAGCCGATCCGGCGGCCCGTCAGTTCGATCCGCGATATGAAAAGCAGGAAGTCTCCTACGACGGTCACGAGGGCGCCGGCACCATCGTGGTCGATACGCCGAACAAGTATCTCTATCTGGTGCAGGGCAACGGAAGGGCGCTGCGCTACGGCATCGGGGTCGGGCGTCCCGGCTTCACCTGGGCCGGCACCAAGACCATCTCCGCCAAAAAGGAATGGCCGGACTGGACGCCGCCGGCGGAAATGCTGGCGCGCCGTCCCGACCTGCCGCGGCACATGGAAGGCGGCCCGGAAAATCCGCTGGGCGCGCGCGCGATGTATCTCGGCTCTTCGCTGTATCGCATCCACGGCTCCAACGAACCCTGGACCATCGGCACCAACGTGTCCTCGGGCTGCATCCGCATGCGCAACCAGGACGTGATCGATCTCTACGGCCGCGTCAATGTCGGCACCAGGGTCGTCGTGCTCTAAGCGATCGGCCTTAAAAGAGAAACGGCCGCCCAGAAAGGGCGGCCGTTTTGCTTTTGGAAGCAAGACGATCAGGTTCAGGCGTAATCGCTGTCGCCGCCGTCATTGTCGTCCGAGTCCATGTCCATGTCGTCATGGTCGTTGCCGTCGTTCGACGCGGTATCGAACAATCCGGCGCGCCGGCCGTCATCGGCATGATCGGAGGCATGACCGATGTCGTTGACGCCGAGGTCGCGCGCCGCCGAGCTGTTGGACTGATCGCCGCTCCACGGGCTTGCTGAGCCGGCCGTCGTGGTGTCGCCGAAGGCTTGACGATGATGGCCGCCGCCCATCATGCCGCGAATGCTGTTCATCAACAGCGAGCCGCCGATGACACCGGCTGCGGTGGCCGCGGCCGTGCCGAGGAACGAACCGCCGCCGCCGAAGGGCGATTGCGGGCCGCCACCATAAGGTCCTTGTCCGTAGCCCGGCCCGCCATACCGCCTGACCGCCCTGACCGTAACCCTGGCCATAGCCTTGCTCATACTGACCCTGGCCTTGATCGTAGTGACCTTGGCCCTGGGTTTGCTGCAGCACCTGTCCGGAGTTCCAGACCGGGCGGCTCTCCGGCACCGGCGGCGGAACATTGGGAACCGAGCCGTGTGGCTGGCTCGACTGGCCGAACACCTTGTCGCGCATGGAATCGAGGAAGCCGCCGGACTGGCCCTGTTCCTGCGTCTGGCCCTGTTCCAGTTGCTGGATGCGCTCGGCGGCGCGGCGCAGCGCCTCGTCCTGCAGGAGCACGGTCTGCACCAGCGGATAGATCGCGTTCGGCGCGTTGCGCAGACCCTGCATGATCGCGCTCATGGCCTCGGCATCGCGCGGGGCGCTTTCCACCTTGGCAAGGCGGTCAAAAAGATCGTCGATCAACTGGCGTTCTTGCGGTGTCATGGCGTCCTCCTCGCGTATTCACCTCGAATCGCGCGCCAAATGTAGGAACGCTTTGTGTCGCTCCTAGCAGGCCGTCCGATTAAATTTGGGTATGCGACAAACTGGCCTGACCCTTGCGCGAGGTCTCGTCAGGACAGTGTAACTTTGTTCGCGGCCAGAAGTTCGGCAAAAGCGTCGCTGGCGAGATAGGCATGCTCGATCTCGCGGACCGAAGTCATCGGATCGAGCGAGAGCAGCGTCTCGTCGACAAAGCCGGGATGGCACATCACGACGCCATTTTCGGGCAAGCCGTCGAGAAAGCCGCGCATCAGCGCGCCGAAATCCGCCTTGCGCGTGAAATCATAGGCGCCGGCGAAGGCCGGATTGGTGGCGACGCCGGCGCGTGCCGCACGGCGGCGGAACTGTGTGGAGAGGAAATCGAGCAACAACGCCTTGGGAGAGGCGAGCCTTTTGCCGAGCGGAAGATTGCGCCGCGCCTGTCGCACCCAGGCGTTCGGCGCCTTCTCCTTCACTGCGGCGAGGAAGCCGTCACGCGCCTGCGGATAGAGCTGCACATGCTGATGACCGTCGACGAAATCGGGCATGCGGCTGAACAGGCTGCGGAACGCGTTGAGTTGCATCGCGACTTCCGCACGGATGATCTCGGGGTCAAGCCGCCGCAACTGGGCTGCGCGCAGCAGTTTTGCGAAGGGCAGGAACATGCCGCCGTCGAGCGGGCGGAAATGCATGGAGAGCGGCCGGAACGGCGCGGTCAGCGTGACATGCAGGCCTATGGCGCAACGCGCGTTGCGCGTTGCCGCCGCCTGTAGCGCTGCGACCTCGTCGCGGCCGATCGCCGGCGTCACCACCATCACCGATGTCGCGTTGAGGCGGCCGCGTTCGATCAGGTCGCGAATGGCGCGGTTGACGCCGGGGCTGATGCCGTAGTCGTCGGCGCACAGCCAGATGCGTAACGCCGCCGCGTTCATTCGGCGGCGGTCCGCTCGACAGTCTCGTTGGCGCTGGCGGGTTTGTCGGCCTCGAGACGCTTCTCGCTATGCTCGGCGACGAAGTAGATCGGCCGCGCCTTCAGCTCGGAGAGAATCTTTCCGATATATTCGCCGAGCACGCCGATCATGATCAGTTGCACGCCGCCGATGGTCATCAGGCCGACCACCAGCGAGGGATAGCCGGGCACCTGCTTGCCGGTGGTGAACACCTCCCACAGGATCGACAAGCCGAACAGAAAAGCGCCCGACGCGAGGATCACGCCGAGCAGGCTGGCGAAGCGCAGCGGCGCCACCGAGAACGAGGTCAGTCCCTCGATCGACAGGCCAAGCAGGCGCATGAAGGAAAAGGTGGTGACGCCATAGGCGCGCGGTGCGGGCTCATAGTCGACGCGAATCTGGCGGAAGCCGATCCAGCTCGCGAGCCCCTTGAAGAAGCGGTTGCGCTCGGGCAGTTGCCGCAGCGCCGCCACCGCGCGCGGCGACAGCAGGCGGAAGTCGCCGGCGTCTTCCGGAATTTTCTGCCGCGCGCCCCAATTGATCACGGCATAGAAGCCGCGCACGGCAAGACGCCGCAGCGCCGGTTCGTTGTCGCGATGCGCTTTTGCGGTATAGACCACGTCATAGCCGCCATCGATCCAGTGCGAGACCAGCTGCTCGACGAATTTCAGGCGGGTGCTGGCCGTCGCCGTCCATGAACATCACCGCGCCACGGCGGGCGTGATCGAGGCCGGCCATCAGCGCCGCCTCCTTGCCGAAATTGCGCGACAGCGAGACCACCTGGACGTCGAGCGCGTCGGCTTTGAGGCCGCGCGCGATCGCAAGCGTCGCATCGGTCGAGCCATCGTCGACATAGACGACCTCGCAAGCCAGGTTGAAGCGCTGGCGCAGTCGCGCCGCGAGATCGCCAAGCCGGCGGTGCAAGAGTTCGAGCCCGGCCGCCTCGTTATAGAGGGGGACGACGATCGACAGCCCCTGCGCCGCGGCATCGGCCGCGGTGGTGGACAGTCTCGAAACGTCGCTACCCAGCATCATCGATCGGATTTCCCATTCACACCATGAACCGTTCCTGAACCAGCATATGGCAACGCCTGCGACTTGTCGCCACGGCAACTATTAGCCTATTGCCGCAGGAATGCCTCGAGTTTCGCAAACAGCGGGTTCTCGCGGTCGAGCACATAGTCGAGCGAAGCCACCGAGACGGTGTCGGCGCCATGGGCGCGCAGGAAACTGCCGAGCGCATAAAGCCGGTTCGGTGGGCAGTGCAGCGTCAGCATGCCCGACGAGGTCGGGCCGCCGAACGGCGACACAACGCCGAAGCGATTGTGGGCTTCCGCCAGCAGCGCATCGTTGCAGCCGGCGAAGCGGGTGCGCACCTCGCGGTACTTGTCGGCACGGGCGCGGGCCGCGATGTGATCGAGGATGATGCGGGCGGTCTCGCGCGCCTCCGTCGACCAGTCGGCGTTGCGCGAGGCCACGAGGTTGGCCTGGCTGCGCAGGATCACGCCGTCGTCGAGCACCTTCAGCCCATTGGCATCGAGCGTCGCGCCGGTCGTGGTGATGTCGACGATCAGCTCGGCGGTGCCGCTCGCCGGCGCGCCTTCGGTCGCGCCCGCGCTCTCGACGATGCGGTAGTCGAGCACGCCGTGAGATGCGAAGAAGGCGCGCGTCAAATTGATGTATTTTGTCGCAACGCGCATGCGCCGGTTGTGTTGTTCGCGAAAGCCGGTGGTGACGTCGTCGAGATCGGCCATGGTGCGGACGTCGATCCACGCGCGCGGCACCGCGACCACGACATTGGCGTTGCCGAAGCCGAGCGCGTCGATCATGAGCACGCGCTTGTCGGCATTGACGATGGTCTCGCGCACCAGGTCCTCGCCGGTGACGCCGAGATGCACCGCGCCGCTCGCAAGCTGCGAGGCGATCTCGCCCGCCGACAGATAGGCAATCTCGACATTGTCGTAGCCCATCATGGTGCCGCGATATTCACGCTGCCCCCGGGGTTTCGCGAGCGAGAGACCCGCACGGGTGAAGAACGCCTCGGCGTTCTCCTGCAGCCTTCCCTTGGAAGGAACGGCGACGACAAAGGGCGTGCTCATCGCTTGCCCTCCGGCGCGCGGCCGATCTTGGTCAGCGCCTCGACCCAGATCGAGAAGCCGACGGCGGGAATTGGCGCTGCGGAGCCGAGCTGGGTCATCAGCCCGTCATAGCGGCCGCCCGCGACCAGCGGCTCGGCGCCGTTGCCTTTGGCGTGCACCTCGAATTCGAAACCGGTATAGTAATCGAGCCCGCGCCCGAATGCGGTGGAGAAACGGGTTTTGCGCAGGTCGACGCCGCGCGCGGCCATGAAGCCGACGCGGCTTTCGAGCTGGTCGATCGCGCCGGTGATGTCGAGCTTCGCATCCGAGGCGAGCGCGCGCAGTTGAGCGACAACCTCGTCCGGCTGGCCTGTGATCGCAAGGAATCGCTTGATGATGGTGGAAGCGTCGCGCGGCAGCGCGCCGGCCTTCAAGGTCGATTGCTCGAGGAAGCGGTCGGCGATCTCGGCCACGGTGCGGCCGCCGACATTGCTTGCGCCCGCGATCGACATCAGGTCGGTGACCAGCGCCAGCGCTGCCTTGCGGTCGCTGCCGGCAAGGGCTGCGAGCACGCCCTCATATTCGTTGCGGCCGGGCGCAGTCTTCAGGGTCAACTGCTCGATGTCGTCGGTGAGGCTGACCTTGCGATTGAAGTCCTTGATCAGGCGGCGCCGCCACACAGGATAGAGCTGCAGCGCGTCGATCAGCGCATTGAACAGCGCGATGTCGCCGGTGCGGATCTCGACGTCGGTGACGCCAAAGGCGGCTGTCGCCTCCAGCGCCAGTGCCAGCATCTCGGCGTCGGCCGCGGCGCGGTCGGCCCGCCCGAAGGATTCGACGCCGGCCTGCAGGAACTCGCTCGGCCGGCCCCAGCGATAGCGGAACACCGGTCCGAGGTAGGAGAAGCCGGCGGGCGCCCCGGCGCGCGGCGAGGCGAGGTAGTCGCGCGCCACGGGGATGGTGAGGTCCGGGCGCAGGCAGAGTTCCTCGCCGCTCGCATCCGTGGTGAGGTAGAGGCTCTTGCGGATGTCCTCGCCGGAAAGGTCGAGGAACGGTTCGGCCGGTTGGATGATCGCGGGTTCTGCGCGCTGGTAGCCGGCTTGGGCGAACGACAGCAGCAGCGCATCCGCCCATGCGGCGGAAGCGCTTGCGGCACCGTTAACGGTGTTGGCTGCGGTCATTGTCAGTTCCGGTGGTTGCATGGCTCAAAGCACTTGGGCCCAAAGCCTTTATGGCGCAGCCCCTTAGCACGGCTGGATGACGGTTTCGACAGGGATTGGCGAAGTCCCTTAACGGTTTGTCCGGCCGTTTACCTGTTCGGGCCTGTCCAGTCGCCCAAGGCGGCCTGAACCAGCGCCAGCGCGGCAACGGCGGCGGTATCCGCCCGCAGGATGCGGGGGCCCAGCGACAGCCGCAATGTCCTGGCCTGGCGCAGCAACAGGGTTCGCTCGTCCTCGGCAAATCCGCCTTCAGGGCCGATCAGGACGTCGATGCCGCGACTGGCTGTTTTGGCCGCCGTCAGCGCAGAAAAGGGATCGGCGACATCGGCCGCCTCGTCGCAGAACACCAGCAGCCGCTCCCCATCGCGCTCGCCGAGAAAGCGTTCCAGCGGCACGGGATCGACGATCTCGGCCAGACTCAAGATGCCGCATTGTTCGGCGGCCTCGATCACATTCGCCCGCATCCGCTCGCTGTTGACCCGCGCCACCTGGGTGTGACGTGTCAGGACCGGCTGCAGTGCGCTAGCGCCCATCTCGACGGCTTTCTGGACCATGTAGTCGAGCCGTGCGTGTTTCAGCGGTGCAAAGACGTAAGCGAGATCGGGCAGGCGGTCCTGCGGCCGCGTCCGCGGGCCGATGGTGAGTTGATCCAGCCGTTTCCTGCCGGATAGCGAAGCCTGCCATTCGCCGTCGCGGCCGTTGAACACCAGGACGGCGTCGCCGGATTTCAGCCGCAGCACATTGGCGAGATAGTTGCTCTGGTCGCGCTCCAGTGTCACGGTCGCGCCGGAGGCGAGGGCGGCATTGACGAAAAGCCGGGGCGCGCGGAAGTCGTATTCAGGCATGGTAGCTGTCCGGTTCGCGGCCGCCTTTTAGCCCAAGGTTTTCGAATCCGGGGCGAATATTCGCCTAAAGGTGCGGCCGCGCGCCGCGCTGTTGCCCCAATCGACGGGTTGTTAACGGCCGGCAGGAATCGTAGAAAAGCCTTACCGGACCATCGCTTCGACCTTGTCGACCCTTGGGGATTTCGGAACATTCGTGGGCCGAAAGGCCCTGCCGGAGACTTAAACCTTGATGATGCACCGCCTGACCGTGCCGTTGACGCTGCTAGCGCTGTCCGTTTCGACAGGCGCGGTGCTGGCGCAGGGCGCGTTTCCCGCGCCGCTGCCGGGACAGGCCGCACCAACGGCGGCTCAGCCGCCGGCCAACGACCCGGCATTCCCGCCGGTCAATGGCGCGGCGCCGACGGCCTCGATCGGCGCGCCTGCCGGCTCGGCCTTCCCGAGTGCCGGGGCGGCGCCCGTCATGGGCGGCGCCGGTGGATTCGGCCCGCCGCCCGGTGCGCCTCGGCCGGGGGCTGCCGGTCCGCCGGAAGCGTGCATGAAGGGGTTTCTGCCTTTGCGCGAGGATGCGGAAAAGAAGGGCAAGGCGATCAAGGCCGCGAGCGAACGTCACGCGCCGCCGGATGAAGCCTGCAAGGTGATCGGCAATTACGCGGCGGCCGAAGTCAAGATGATCAGCTATGTCGAGAAGAATTCCAAGAAGTGCGGAATTCCGCCGCAGATCGCCGACCAGCTCAAGACCGGGCACAAGGGCACCGAGAATTTGCTGAAGAAGGTTTGCGACGCCGCCGAGCGCATGAAGACCGCAGCGCGGCGCCGCCGGCCCGTCGCTGAGCGACGTGCTGGGCACGTCGAATGCCGTGCCCGAGGCGACGGCAACGAAGAAGGGCGGCAGCACCTTCGACACGCTGAACGGCAACGTTCTCCAGCGCTGACATGACTGAGAGCGCCGCAACCCGCGTTGCGGACTCGACCGGCAACTGGGTCGATACGACAGCGCCGGGCTGGTCGCGGCCGTATCTCAGACTAGCCCGGCTCGACCGCCCGATCGGCTCCTGGCTGCTCCTGATGCCGTGCTGGTGGTCGGTGGCGCTTGCCGCAGGCCTCGCGCACCAACTTCGACCGCTGCCTGCTCGACATCGCATTGTTCTTCATCGGCGCCTTCGCCATGCGCGGCGCCGGCTGCACCTGGAACGACATCACCGATCGCGATCTCGATGCGAAAGTGGAGCGGACCCGCTCGCGGCCGATTCCGTCGGGCCAGGTCAGCGTGACCCAGGCGCTGGTCTTCCTGGTCGCGCAGGCCCTGATCGGGCTTGGCGTGCTGCTGCAGTTCAACCGCTTCGCGATCTGGACCGGCATCGCCTCGCTTCTGATCGTCGCGATCTATCCCTTCATGAAGCGCATCATTTGGTGGCCGCAGATCGTGCTGGGTCTGGCGTTCTCCTGGGGTGCGCTGATGGGATTTGCCGCGATCTTCGGCAGGCTCGATGCGGCGGCGATCGTGCTCTATGCCGGATCGATTTCTGGGTGATCGGCTACGACACCATCTACGCGCATCAGGACGCCGAGGACGACGCGCTGATCGGCATCAAGTCGACCGCGCGGCTGTTCGGCGAGCGCACGCGGCCGGTACTGGCCGGCTTCTATGCGCTGGCGGTGATCCTGATCGGCGTAGCGTTCATACTTGCGGGCGCGCACATCGCAGCGTGGATCGGGTTAGCGGCATTCGCCGCGCATCTTGCCTGGCAGCTCAGCCGCTTGCAGATTCAAGATCCCGCATTGTGCCTGCGGCTGTTCAAGTCGAACCGCGACGCGGGGCTGCTGTTGTTTGCGGGATTGCTGATCGATGCGGTGATGCGCGCAGCTTAGTTCCGCGCGATGATCTCGCGCTCGCCGCGGTAGCTATTCGCGGGATTGAGCAGCGCGCCCGGACGTCGACGCACCAGGAATTTCGGCCGCCTTGCGCGGATCGCGTTGCGGCGGCGGCGCCGCGCTGCGGGCTCGCGCGCGTTGTCCTGAAGCTGCGGAAGCGCGAAAATCTCGCTCCACATCCGCCAGGCCTCGGTGATCTCTTCGGCATCGTTAGAGACGCAAAGCGTCACAGAGAGCGACGGGTCGCGATGCTGGAGCACCAGCATTTGCGATTCCTTGACGTCGCGCAGTGCGACGCCGAGGAACTCGCTGACGCGAACGTTGAGGTTCATGCGCATGCCGCGGACGGCACGGCGAACCACGACGCGTTCACGATGAAGCTCGATCTGCCTGATGCCGCCATCGGCGCGTACATCATGCGCGGCGAAGCTCATCGGCAGAGAAAGAGGGTCGAGCCGCAGAGCGCGGCTCGACCCGGCGGGATTGATCCCGCTTTTAGCTGTTTGACGCCTCACGGCTTTGTCTCCCCGCCGGGATTATGTTCCCGGTCGATGCGTGAGACTGTGCCACGGCGATGTCCGTATGGGCTTAAAAAGGCTGGTTAAGGAGCCGTGTGCGGGCATGATGCTCGCGGCATGATTGACAAGGCCTTGGCTCGCATGATTGACGAGACCTTGCAAAGACCGGCGCATTCTTCGGCTTTTCGCCTGCAGAAAATGCTTGAAGTCCGCGCCAATCGGGCACATCTGAGGTGCCCACCGATTTGCTTTCGAGCTTCCCCAATCCCCAGGGATTTCGTTCGTGATCTCTTCACCATCCGCCGCATCGGCGCTTTCCGCAAAGACCGCCACCGGTCTGTTCGATCAATCGGCGCTCTCGGCGCTGGCCGAACGGCTGGTCGAGGCCGCAAAACGCGCCGGCGCGGACGCTGCCGACGCGGTCGCCGTGCGCGGCGTCTCGCAAGGTGTCGAGGTGCGTGACGGCCGTGTCGAGGAATTCGAGCGCTCCGAGGGCGACGACGTCGGCTTGCGGGTGCTGGTCGGCCGGCGCCAGGCGGTGGTCTCGACCAACGACGTCCATGGCGATGGCATTGCGCGACTGGCCGAGCGCGCGGTGGCGATGGCGCGGGTCGCGCCCGACGACAAATATGTCGGCCTTGCCGATCCGGCGCTGCTCGCGCGCGATTTCCCCGAGCTCGATCTGCTCGATCCCGTTGTTCCCGATGTCGCCGAGCTCGAACGCCGCGCGCAGGAAGCCGAAGCTGCCGGCCTCGCCGTGAAGGGCGTCACCAAATCAGGCGGCGCGTCGGCCTCGGCCGGCATCGGCGGCATGGTGCTGGTCACCAGCGCCGGCTTCCACGGCTCGTACTTGCGTTCGAGCCAGGGCATCTCGATGACCGCGATCTCCGGCGACGGCACGGGCATGGAGCGCGATTACGACTACACCTCGGCGCCGCACGCCGCCGATCTGGAATCCCCTGACAAGGTCGGGCGCAACGCCGGTGAGCGCACGGTGGCGCGCGCCAATCCGCGCAAGGTCGAGACCTGCAAGGTGCCGGTCGTCTACGATCCGCGCGTGTCGGGGTCGCTGGTCGGCCATCTCGTCGGCGCCATCAATGGCGCCTCGATCGCGCGCAAGACCAGCTTCCTGAAGGACAAGCTCGGCGCGCAACTGTTCGCCAAGAACATCCGCATCATCGACGATCCCTTGCGCAAGCGCGGCCTGCGCTCGCAATCCTTCGATGCCGAAGGCGTCAAGGTGCAACGGCGCGCGCTGATCGACGAGGGCGTGCTGACGACGTGGCTGATGGATTGCGCGACCGCGCGCGAACTGGGGCTTCAGACCACCGGCCATGCCCATCGCGGCGTCTCGTCGTCGCCGTCGCCGGGACCATATAATCTGCATCTAGAAGCCGGCGAGCTGACGCGGGACGAACTGATCGCCGACATCAGCCAAGGTTTCTACGTCACCGACCTGATCGGCTCCGGCGTCAACGGCGTCACCGGCGACTACAGCCGTGGCGCCTCCGGTTTCTGGATCGAGAACGGCAAGATCACCTATCCCGTCAGCGAGGTGACCATCGCCGGCCATCTGCTCGAGATGTTCAAGTCGCTGGTGCCCGCCAACGACCTGGAGTTCCGCTTCGGCGTCAACGCGCCGACGCTGCGCATCGAGGGACTGACGCTTGGCGGACGCTGATGGGCCGGAGTCGCGCGACGCCGAACTTCTGAAGTCGACCGTGCGCGAGGCGGGCGCGCTCGCGCTGTCGCTGTTCCGCACCGAGCTGAAGAACTGGACCAAGGGCGCCTCCTCGCCGGTCTCCGAAGCCGACATCGCCGTCAACGATCTGCTGGAACAACGCCTGCGCGCGGCGACGCCGGACTATGGCTGGCTGTCGGAAGAGAGCGTCGACGACGAGAAGCGGCTCGGCAAGCCTAACGTCTGGATCGTCGATCCCATCGACGGCACCCGCGGCTATCTCGCCGGTCGCGAGGACTGGTGCGTCAGTGTCGCGCTGGTCGAGGATGATGCACCCGTTCTCGCCGCGGTGTTTGCCCCGGTGAGCGACGAATTCTTTTTCGCACGCCGCGGGCAGGGCGCGACCCACAATGCGAAGCCCGTGCATGCGACCGCGGGCGCTTCGCTCGACTTCTCGCGCGTTGCGGGTCCGAAGCCGCTGGTCGAGCGGCTCAAGACGTCGCCGGGCGAAATAACCCTGCATCCGCGTATCGCCTCGCTTGCGCTCAGATTGTCCCGGGTCGCGCAGGGCTACTCTCGATGCCGCTTTTGCAGGCGGCAACAGCCGCGACTGGGACCTTGCGGCGGCGAATTTGATCGTGCAGGAAGCGGGTGGTAAAATGACCGCGCTTTCCGGGGACGCGATCCTCTACAATCGCCGGGAAGTCGGGCACGGGGTGCTGGTGGCTGCGGGACGCGATCGTCATGCGAGCATCGTTTCGCATTTTCGAAGCCGTCCGCTGCCGTGACACTCTGTGCCGAACCGTGCATGCCGGGCGCACTATCCAGGGGAATCGATCATGCCAGACGGCGCGCCAAAGCAACTGCTTCATCTCGTGATCGGCGGTGAGCTGACCGATCTCGAACACAACACCTTCAAGGATCTCGACCAGGTGGAAATCGTCGGCGTATTTCCAAATTACGCTACCGCCTATGTGGCGTGGAAAGCCAAGGCGCAGTCGACCGTCGACAATGCGCAGATGCGCTATTTCATCGTGCACCTGCATCGCCTGCTCGATCCCAGCCAAGATCCGAAGCCTCCCCGTTGAAAAAGCTGCTTCGCAATATGCTGCGCAGCGGCTGGGTTCAGCGGGCTGTGGGCTTTCTCGCGGCCGAATGGCTGCGGCTGGTGTTTCACACCAACCGCTTCGTTTATGAGCCCTTGGGCAAGGACGCGCTCTACGCGGCCATCGAGGCGGAGACACCCGCGATCTTCGCGTTCTGGCACGGCCAGCATTTCCTCACCCCGTTCATCAAGACCAAAGAGACCCATCTCGCCAAGGTGTTGATCTCGCTGCATCGCGATGGCGAGTTCAACGCGATCGCGGCCGAGCGGCTGGGCATCGGCACGATCCGCGGCTCCGGCGACCACGGCGCCGCGTTTCACCGCAAGGGCGGGGTCGGCGCCTTCAAGGAGATGGTGCGCGCGCTCGCCGACAACTATAATGTGGCGCTGACCGCCGACGTGCCGAAGCGCTCGCGCGTCGCCGGGCTCGGCATCATCATGCTGGCGCGAGAATCCGGACGGCCGATCATGCCCTTTGCGATGGCGACCAGCCGCTACGTTCAGCTCGACAACTGGGACCGCACCACCATCAACCTGCCGTTCGGTCGCGGCGCGATCGTCGGCATCGATGTGCTCCGTGTGCCGCCCGATGCCGACGCCGCCGTGATGGAACAGTGCCGCCAGAAGCTGGAGGATCTCCTGAACCAGTCGACCGAGCGCGCCTATGAGCTGGTCGGCCGGCCCGAGGGCGCCAGACATGGCTAGCTCGCTGCCGATGGCGCTGCGGGTCTATCGCCGGCTGTCGACGGCGATGGTGCCGCTGTCGCCCGCCCTGATCAAGCGGCGGCTCAAGCTCGGCAAGGAGGATCCGGCACGCATCGCGGAACGTCGCGGCCTCACCCGCGATGCGCGCCCGAACGGGCCGCTGGTCTGGATTCACGGCGCGAGCGTCGGCGAGGTGCTGGCGGCCGCCGCGCTGATCGAGCGGCTGCGCGCGCTCAACATCCGCATCCTCTTGACTTCGGGCACGGTGACCTCGGCGGCGATCGTCGCGCGGCGCTTTCCAGCCGACATCATCCATCAATACGTGCCCTATGATTCGCCGCGTTATGTGACGCGCTTCCTCGATCACTGGCGGCCGTCGCTGGCGCTGTTCATCGAATCCGATCTGTGGCCGAATTTGATCCTCTCCAGCGCCGCGCGGCGCGTGCCGATGGTGCTGATCAATGGGCGGATGTCGCCGCGCTCGTTCCCGCGCTGGCGCCGTGTCGCCGGCACGATCTCGGCACTGCTGGAGAAATTCGACATCTGTCTGGCGCAGTCTGAGGCCGATGCCGAGCGCTTTTCCGCGCTCGGCTGTCCCAACGTGCTCATCACAGGCAATCTGAAGCTCGACGTTCCCGCGCCGCCCGCCGATCCCGGCGAAGCTCGAACGGCTGATGTCGATGACGCGTGGCCGGCCGATCGTGGTGGCCGCCTCGACCCATCCGGGCGAGGAGGAGATCGTGATCGAGACGCACAAGACGCTCTCCGGATTCTTTCCGGGGCTTCTGACCGTGATCGTGCCGCGTCATCCCGACCGCGGCAATGCGATCACGCGCACGATCGCCGCGGCGGGATTGAAATTCGGCTTGCGCTCGCGCGAGGAATTGCCGACCGGGTCGACCGACATCTATGTCGCCGACACCTTGGGCGAGCTCGGGCTGTTCTATCGGCTGTCGGGCATCGTGTTCATGGGCGGCTCGCTGGTCGAGCACGGCGGACAAAATCCGATCGAGGCGGTCAAGCTCGGCGCGGCCGTCGTGCACGGGCCGCATGTGTTCAACTTTGCCGATGTCTATGATGCGCTCGATGGCGCCGGCGGCGCGCGCGTGGCCGGTGATGTGGAAGCGCTGACAAGGCAGCTCGGCCAGTTGCTGGCAGACCCCGCCGTGCGCGAGGCGATGGTTGCCGCCTCGAGCGAGGTCGTCGACGAACTCGGCGGCGCGCTGGAGCGGACGCTTGCCGCGCTCGAGCCCTACATTCTGCAGCTCCGGCTCGAGATGGGAGCCGCCAATGCGTGAGCCGCGCTTCTGGCACGGCCCGTCGTCCTGGAAATCGCATCTGCTCCGGCCGCTCGCCGCGCTCTATGGCGCGGTCGCCGCGCGCCGCCTGCGCCGGCAAGGCTTCGATGCCGGCATTCCCGTGATCTGCGTCGGCAATTATCACGTCGGCGGCGCCGGCAAGACGCCGACCGTGCTGGCGCTTGCGAGGATCTTGCGTGAACTCGGCGAGACGCCGGTCGTGCTCAGCCGCGGCTACGGCGGGCGATTGCGCGGACCGGTCATGGTCGACCCTGCGCGGCATCTTGCGCGCGACGTCGGCGACGAGCCCTTGATGATGTCGCAGGACGTGCCGGTCGCGGTGGCGCGCAACCGCATCGATGGCGTAGCGCTGGCGAAGTCACGGCGCGCCAGCGTGATCCTGATGGACGACGGCTTCCAAAATCCGTCGGTCGCCAAGGATGTCTCGCTGATCGTGATCGACTCTGAGCGCGGGCTCGGCAATGGGCGTGTGTTGCCCGCGGGTCCGCTGCGCGCGCCGCTGAAGCCGCAGCTTGCCCGGACCGACGCGCTGGTTGTCGTCGGTGACGGCGGTGCGGGTGCCGATGTAGCCAGCGCCGTCACGTCCAAAGGCGGCCAGGTGTTCGCTGCGCGGCTCAGTCCGGATGAAAATTCAGTTGCCACGCTGAGCGGCAAGCGGCTGCTCGCCTTTGCCGGCATCGGCGATCCCGCGCGTTTTTTCCGCACGTTGCGCGCCTGCGGCCTCGAGGTCGTGCGCGAGCGCGCCTTCGCCGATCACCATGTGTATTCGGAAAGCGATCTCGACGCGCTGCAGGCCGACGCGCGCGGCGATCAATTGGCGCTGGTGACGACGGAAAAGGATTTTGCGCGATTGCGTGGCGGGGCCGAGCCGCCGGCATTCGGCAGCGAGATCGCGGTCCTCGCGGTGACGCTGGAATTTGCCGACGCCGCGGCATTGCGGAAATTTCTCGCCGAGGCGCTGTTCAAGGCGCGCGAGACAAAATTCCAGGCGCGCAGCTAACTCTTCAACGCGCTGGGGAAATGCCGCTGCAGCACCGCGCTCGGCAGCGCATAGGCCTCCTGCAGGTCGACGCTCCAGTATTTCAGCTCATCCAGCGGAATCCGCGCATCCGATATCGCGCAGCGCACATAGGTTCCCGGCGAGATCACGCGGAAATCGCCGTCGAGATATTGCACCTGCGCTTCGCCATGGCCGGATGGGCCGAATTTATTGAGCACGGTCGCTCCGTTCATCTTTCTGACAATAGTAAGTCGGGGATTCGTCTAGCATAAATAGGGTGTGCTGTCCGCCCGCGAAACCACCGATTTGTGATGTTTTGGGCGCGGAGCTGCATGTTAGCCTTTTGTTTCGGACGGACATGCCGTTCTCCCTTTCACCGTAACCGCGGCTTGAGCTCGATGCGTTTCCCCGCATTCCTTGCATTGATGATGCTCATTGCCGCGAGCTCGGCGACAGCCGCGCCGCTGCCGACGCAGGTCGAGATTCCCGCCCCCGAGGGCGTGCTGCATGCGGAGCTCTACAAGCCCGAGGGCAACGGACCGTTTCCAACCGTGATCGCGCTGCATGGCTGCGGCGGGCTTGGCGGGCATTCGGAAGCGGTGCAGTCGCGCTATCGCGACTGGGCCGAGCGGCTTCTGAAGGAAGGCCAGGCGGTGCTGCTGCCGGACAGCTACGGCTCGCGCGGCATCGGTCCGCAATGCCGCGTCAAGGAGCGCAAGGTGCGCGCGCGGCGCGAGCGTGTCGACGACGTGGTGGCGACGCGGCAGTGGCTGTTGCAGCAGAGCTGGGTGGCGCGCGACCGCATCAGCCTGATCGGCTGGGCCAATGGCGCCAGCACGCTGCTCTGGGCCGTGCGTCCGCAATTGTCGTCCCGCGGCGCTGAACCGGATTTCCGCGCGGCGATCGCGTTCTATCCGGACTGCCGCATCTCGGCAGGGCTCGGCTGGAGCGCGCGGGTGCCGACGCTGCTCTTGATCGGCGCCAAGGATGACGTGTCGTCGCCGCCGGCCTGCCGGGCGATGGTCGACGGCGCGCGCGGACGCAGCGCGCTGACGCGGATCGTGGTCTATCCCGGCGCCTACCACGAATTCGACCGCGCCAATCTGCCGGTGCATGCGTTGGCCGGAAGCGCCGATGCGACCTTGCCCGAGCATGGTCATCTCGGCAGCGATCCCGACGCGCGCGCGAATTCGCAGAAGCTGGTCGCGGAGTGGCTGGCGCGGTGATGTCTTATCCCTCCCCCGCGAAGTCGGCAGCGCACTTGCGCGCCTGAGTGGGGAGGGTGCCGAGCGGAGCGAGGCGGGTGGGGTAACTCTGCGAGCACGGTGCGAATGAAACGCCCCCCACCCCGACGCTCGCGTTGCTCGCGTCGACCCTCCCCACCACTCGCTTCGCTCGCGGGGGGGAGAGATCAAGCAGCATCTCACAAGCTCTAGAACAAGCTGCCCTGATCGACCGACGACTTCGCTGCGCGCTTCGGCGTCCGCGGCTGGCG
This sequence comes from uncultured Alphaproteobacteria bacterium, assembly GCA_963791665.1. GTDB lineage: Bacteria > Pseudomonadota > Alphaproteobacteria > Rhizobiales > Xanthobacteraceae > Bradyrhizobium. The sequence goes on from CAWBTH010000018.1 coordinate 107,464, forward strand.
CGGAGCGGTAACGAAACTCTGTTGTGGTGTCAGCACAGGTTGATCGTGGCCCGCGGTCGCGGCGACGCGCCCATCGGAAAACTCGAGCTCGAGTCGGGCGCCGGCCGCGACATCGGCTGCCGCATGCAGGGGATGGCCGGCGTCGTTGCGCACCAGGGCAAAGCCGCGTGCCAGTACGCTGCGATAGGACAGCGCGGTGAGCAATTGCCCGCTATGCAGCATCCGCGCCTCGAGCCGGTCCAGCAGCGTCAGCATGGCGCGCTCGGCGCGCTCGGCCAGGCGCTCCGTCCGTTCGAACTCGCGCGCAATCGCATTGCGGTGGGCTAACGCATTGGCAAGCTTCGAGGCCTTCAGACGCGCCTCGAGTCCCACGTAGCGCTCGCGCCGGCTGCGCAAAAGCGCGCGGGTGCAATGGCTCAGCCGCTCGCCGGATATTGTGAGATGATGCCGCGCCTGCGCGACCTGTCCGCGCAGCACGCGCAACGTCAGCTTCGCGCTCGAGGCTGCGAACCGGCGGAAGTGCGCATGCGTGTTGGCCTTCAGCGCGCGGGGCAGAGCGCCCGCGCTCGTATCGAGCCGCTGTCGCGGGATATCAAGCACCTGGATGCCCGACGGCAACGCGCGGCTTGCGGAACGAAACTCGTTGCGGCGGCTTTCCTGGCCGCGTTGCCAGCAGACGAAATTACGCCGCGCCAGACTGTCGACACGCGCGACCAGTTCGCTCCTGACCGGCACCGCCATCTCGGCGGCCGCCGTCGGCGTCGGCGCGCGCTTGTCGGCGGCGAAATCGATCAGCGTGATGTCGGTCTCGTGGCCGACCGCGGAGATCAGCGGGATCATGCTGTCGGCGGCTGCGCGCACCACGATCTCCTCGTTGAACGACCAGAGGTCCTCCAGCGAGCCGCCGCCGCGCGCGACGATCAGCACGTCCGGCCGCGGAATTTTTCCACCCTCCGGCAGCGCATTGAAGCCGCGGATCGCGGCCGCCACCTGTTCGGCCGAGCCTTCGCCCTGCACGCGCACCGGCCAGACCAGCACATGACGCGGAAAACGGTCTTCGAGCCGATGCAGGATGTCGCGGATGACGGCGCCGGTGGGTGACGTGACGACGCCGATCACCTCGGGCAGCCAGGGCAACAGCTGCTTGCGCGCTTCCGCGAACAGGCCTTCGGCTGCGAGCTTCTTCTTGCGCTCTTCGAGCAGCGCCATCAGCGCGCCGATGCCGGCCGGTTCGAGCTGTTCGATGACGATCTGGTAGGTGGATTTGCCGGGGAAGGTGGTCAGCCGTCCCGTGGCGATTACCTCGAGGCCTTCCTGCGGCTTGAAGCGCATCCGGTAATGCGCGCTCTTCCAGATCACCGCGTCGATCTTGGCGTTCTCGTCCTTGAGCGCGAAATAGCAGTGGCCGGAGGAGTGGACCCCGCGAAAGCCTGAAATCTCGCCGCGTACCCGCACATGGCCGAAAGTGTCCTCCACCGTCCGCCGCAGCGCGGAGGACAGTTCGGACACCGTGTATTCGGGCGCGTTGATCAGACTTTCAGCGGCGGGCATGACGTCTCGTGAACAAAACGGGTCCGTCCAAACTAGGGATTTTCACCGCCGTTCGCCAATCCGGATTGCGAATTGTGCTTGCTTTTCCATATACTCTGTTATACAGAGTTCTCTGGATAACCACGGAGGAAAATCATGACGCGATGGCTGGTTTGGTTCCCGCTTCGTCTGCTGCGTTGGGCGCTTGCGATCGTCGGCGCCACAGCCCTCTTGCTCGCAGCAATGGTGGCAACGCCGCTGGCGCATCCGCCGGAGTTGAAGTCGATCTCGCAGACCGCGCGCAGCGTCGATCGCAGCAACATGCCGGCGCTGGAACGTTTCTCGGCCCGTGACGGCACGCAGCTGGCGTATCGCCACTATCGCCCGCGCGGGCAGGCCACCGGCAGGGTCGCGATCCTCGTCCACGGCTCCTCCGGCTCCAGCGCCGCCGCGCATGCGCTCGCCGACGCGCTCGCCGCCCATGGCGTGGACACCTTCGCGCCCGACATCCGCGGCCATGGCGGCTCCGGCACCCGCGGCGACATCGTCTATCTCGGCCAGCTCGAGGACGACATGGCCGATTTCGTGGCGGTGGTGCGCAAGAGCGCGCCCGAGGCGCCGATCACGCTGCTCGGCCATTCCGCAGGCGGCGGCTTTGCGCTGCGGCTGGCCAGCTCGCCGCTCAAGGACCTGTTCGCGCGCACCGTGCTGCTCGCGCCCTATCTCGGCTACGACGCGCCGACCAACCGTCCGCAATCCGGCGGCTGGGCCAGCGCCGACCTGCCGCGCTTCTTCGCGCTGGCTGCGATGCGCCGTCTCGGCATCGACTGCTGCGAGGCCCTGCCGACGCTGGCTTTCGCGGTGCCGGCAAATTCGTCAAGCATCCTGGCGCCGACCTATTCCTATCGCCTGATGCGCAATTTCGCCACGCGCGGCTATCGCGGCGACCTTGCCGCTGTCACCCGGCCGTTGACGCTGTTCGCCGGCGCCGCCGACGAATTGATGCTATCAGACAAATATGCCGGCGCCGTCCATGCGGTGGCGCCAAACGTCGACGTCAAGCTGCTCGACGGCATCGATCACATGGGCGTCGTCTCCACGCCGGGCGCCGTCGACGCCATCGCGGCGGATGTTGCGAGCCGCGGCGCGGCGGGAAGCTGAGTCGTGACAGTCATGGTCAGCGTGATCGGATATATTGTGATCGAGAAGAATCGGCCGGCCCCGGGGCAAGACCGGGCGGCGGCCGGCGCGATCCAGCATGACGGAGCACCATCTTGATCGACAGCAGGGAAGCCCAGGCGGCGCTCGCCGAGATCAACGACATGGTGGCGCGGGTCCGCCAGTCGCGCACCTATGACATCGCAAGCCAGATCATGATCTTTGCGGGCGTGATGGTGCTGGCCGGCAATATCGCGACCTATGTCGCGCCGCGCTACGCCTATTACATCTGGCCCGGCATCAACGTGCTCAACGTGGTCGGTGCGGCCGTCATCAGCCTGATGAGTTATCGCCGCACCGGCGTGCGGGCCTTCGACTATCGAGTGCTGGTCGCATTTCTGCTGTTCTATGGCTTCGGCATCCTCTGCGTCTCGCTCGGCCATTTCGGATGGCGCGAGCTGAGCGTGTTCTGGCCGGTCTATTTCATGCTGTTCTATTGTCTCGCGGGCCTGTGGTTCGGCCGCGCCTTCCTCACCATCGGATTGAGCATCACCGCGCTGACCTTGATCGGCTATTTCTTCATCGGTGGCGGCTTGTTCCTGTTGTGGATGGCCGCGGTGAACGGCGGCGGCCTGATACTGAGCGGCTTCTGGATGCGCTGGGGCGAGTAATGGCCGAGCTCGACGACGTCATCCATCAGCCGCTGCGGCTGCGGATCATGGCCGCGCTCAACGCGCTGCCCAATTCGGTGGGGCTGGAGTTCTCGAAACTGAAGAAGCTCACCGGCGCCACCGACGGCAATCTCGGCGCGCATATCGAGACTTTGGCCAAGGCCGGCTATGTCAGGGTCGACAAGGCCTTTGTCGGCAAGAAGCCGCAGACCACGGTGAGCGCAAGCGCGGCCGGCCGCGGCGCCTTCGCCCGCCATGTCGCGACCTTGCAGGAGATCATCGCGGGCGGCGAGGGGGAGACGTGACGGGGTGTGGATAATCCCTTGCGGGGGACAGGAGACTCGTGCAACCGACACCCCATGCGCATCCTCCTGCTCGGGTCCGGCGGCCGCGAACATGCTCTTGGCCTGGAAGATCGCCGCCTCGCCGCTGGTGACCAAGCTGTGGTGCGCGCCGGGCAATGCGGGGATCGCGCGCGAGGCCGAATGCGTCAGCGCTCGACATTGCGAATCATGCCGCGGTGATCGAGTTCTGCAGGAAGAACGGTGCAGAGCTGGTCGTGGTCGGCCCCGAAACGCCGCTGGTCGCCGGCATTGTCGACGATCTCGCGCACGCCGGCATCAAGGCGTTCGGGCCGAGCAAGCAGGCGGCGCAGCTCGAAGGCTCCAAGGGCTTCACCAAGGATCTCTGCCGCGAGTTCGACATTCCGACCGGCGCCTATCAGCGCTTCGACAACGCGGCCGACGCGCTTGCTTATGTGCGCGGACAGGGCGCGCCGATCGTCATCAAGGCGGACGGCTTGGCCGCCGGCAAGGGCGTGGTGGTCGCGAAGACGCTTCCCGAGGCCGAAGCCGCTGTTACCATGATGTTCGAGGGCAGCTTCGGCGCGGCCGGCGCCGAGGTCGTGATCGAGGAATGCCTCGTCGGCCGCGAGATCAGCTTCTTCGCGCTGTGCGACGGCGAGACCGCGATTCCGCTGGCCAGCGCGCAGGACCACAAGCGCGTGTTCGATCATGACGAGGGACCGAACACCGGCGGCATGGGCGCCTATTCGCCGACGCCCTTCGTCACGCCCGAAGTCCATGAGCAGATCATGTCGCGGATCATCCTGCCGACATTGGCGGGCATGAAGACGCGCGGCATGCCGTTCCGCGGCGTGCTCTATGCCGGCGTGATGCTGACCGAGCAGGGCCCAAAACTGTTCGAATACAACGTCCGCTTCGGCGATCCCGAATGCCAGGTGCATATGCTCAGGATGATGTCGGACCTCGTGCCGGCGTTGCTGGCCGCCTGCGACGGGCAGTTGAAGAATTTCAATTTGCGCTGGTACCCCGAGCCTGCGCTGACGGTCGTGATGGCGGCCAAGGGCTATCCCGGCGATTACAAGAAGGGCACGCGCATCGACGGGCTCGACGAGGCCGCGAAAATCGAGAGCGTGGAGATTTTCCACGCCGGCACGGTCGCAAAGGACGGCGCGATCCTCGCCAATGGCGGGCGCGTGCTGAATGTCTGCGCGATGGGCAAGACAGTGACGGAAGCCCAAGCGCGCGCCTATCGGGCAGTCGATTTGATCCGCTGGCCCGACGGCTTCTGCCGCCGCGATATCGCCGACCAGGCGGTGGCGCAGGAGCGGGGCGGTTAGCCCCACTCGTCATGCGCGGGCTTGACCGCGCATCCATCAGTTCGCAGGATTCGATCTAAGGGCTGGATCGCCGGGTCAAGCCCGGCGATGACGAATTTTGGTGCGGATGGTACGTCGATCACAGCAAATCCCCGCCCGCAGCGAGCGCGCTGGTGCCGTGCTCGCGGAACGCCTTGATGACGTTGCGGCCGACCTTCCACTTGTGCACCTCGTCGGGTCCGTCGACCAGCCGCTGCGAGCGCACCTGGGTGTACCATGCGGCGAGCGGCGTATCCTGGGAGAAGCCGAGCGCGCCGTGCAGCTGGATCGCGGTGTCGATCACATGGTGCACCATGTGGGCGAGGAACACTTTCGCGATCGAGTTCTCCTGGCGGAAGTCGAGGCCCTTCTCGGCCTTGTAGGCGATGTGCAGCAGCATCAGCCGGCCGATATAGAGCTGGCTCGCGCATTCGGCGAGCATGAACTGCACCGCCTGGCGGTCGGCGAGCAGCTGCCCGAAGGTCGAACGCTTGGTGACGCGGGCCACCGCCATGTCGAGCGCGCGCTGCGCCTTGGCGATGTTGTGCATGCCATGGCGCAGCCGGCCGTAGCCGAGGCGATGCTGGCCCATGTTGAAGCCGTTGCCCTCGCCGCCGAGCAGGTTCTGCGCCGAGATTTTCAGGTCCTTGATCTCGATCTCGGAATGGCCGCCGTGGATCTGGTCATAGTAAGGACCTTCGACCGCCATGTTCTTGACGTTGCGCTTGATGTTGTAGCCGGGGTTCGGCAGCTCGACGATGAAGGTCGAGTAGCGCTTGTGGCGCGGCGCCTCGGGATCGGTCATGGCCATGACCAGCGCCATGTTGGCGACGCTGGCCGAGGACGAGAACCACTTCTCGCCGTTGAGGACATAGTTCTCGTTGCCGTCCTTCACCGCGCGGGTCTGCATGCCCGTGGCGTCGGCGCCGGAGGCCTTTTCCGTCATCGAGAAGCAGATGCGCTTCTCGCCGTTCAGCAGGGGTTTGAGGAATTTTTCCTTCTGATAGTCGGTGCCGTGCTCGAGGATCGTCAGCATCGAGGCGTCGTCCGGCCCTTGCGTGTTCATGGATAGCGCGCCGAGCATGCTCTCGCCGAGCTCCATCTGCACCAGCGCGTTGGCGAGCGGGCCGAGGCCCATGCCGCCATATTCCTTCGGCACAAAGGGGCACCACAGCCCCCGCGCGCGTGCTTTCTTGCGTAACGCCGCGAGCACATCGTCGAACGGTTTGGAGTCCAGCTCCTTTTCCGCGGGGATGCATTCCTCATGCACCCATTTGCGCACCTTTTCGCGGATCGCCTTGGCTTCCGCCGGGACTTCGAAATCGAGCGACATGGCATTTCCTCATCTGTTCTTGCTGGTATGGCTTGCCGGATGGCATAACGCTGCCACGGCTGAGCGGCAACGACAAACAAAGTTTGAAGCGATGAGCGACCTCGCAGACCTCTTCCCGGGCTATGACTCCAAATGGATCAACACCTCGTCGGGCCGGATTTTCGCCCGCGTCGGCGGCAAGGGCCCGCCGCTGTTGCTGCTGCACGGATTTTCATCGACCCATGTGATGTGGCACGTGGTGGCGCCGAAGCTCGCCGACAAATTCACCCTGATCATCGCCGATCTGCCGGGCTACGGCTGGTCCGACATGCCTGATAGCGACGACAACCACACGCCCTACACCAAGCGGGCGATGGCCAAAGCCATGATCGAGGCGATGGAGCAGCTCGGTCACGTGCATTTCGCGCTGGCCGGCCACGACCGCGGCGGTCGCGTCTCCTATCGCCTCGCGCTCGATCATCCCGGCCGGCTGTCGCGGCTCGCCGTGCTCGATATCCTGCCGACCTATAATTACTGGGAGCGGATGAACCGGCTCTATGCGCTGAAAATCTATCACTGGACGTTCCTGGCGCAGCCCTATCCGTTGCCGGAAACATTGATATCGGGTGCGGGCGAGTTCTTCCTGAAGCAGAAGATGGCAAGCCAGACCAAGTCGAAGACCCTGAACGAGCTCGACCCTCGCGCACTGGAGCATTACCTCGCGCCGTTCCGCGATCCCGCCCGCGTCCATGCGATGTGCGAGGACTACCGCGCCGGCGCCTATGCCGATTACGAGATCGACAAAGCCGATTTCGAGGCGGGCAAGAAGATCACCATTCCGATGCTGGCGTTGTGGGGCGATGCCGGCATTGCGTCGGCTGCGGCGACGCCGCTCGACACCTGGAAGCAATGGGCGACCAATGTGACGGGTTCGCCGGTCGATTCCGGGCATTTCCTGACGGAGGAGGCGCCCGAGCAGACGGCGAAGCTGCTGCGGGAGTTTTTCCTGGCGGGGTGATTACCTTCGCTCCCGGAAAAACTCTTTCAGCATTGTTGCCGCCTGACCCTCACCGAGGCCGGAGTAAACTTCCGGCGCGTGGTGGCAGGTGGGCTGAGCAAAGAAGCGCACGCCGCTGTCGACCGCGCCGCCCTTGGGATCGGCCGCGCCGTAATAGAGCCGGCGGATGCGCGCGAACGAGATTGCGCCGGCACACATGGTGCAGGGCTCGAGCGTGACGTAGAGGTCGCAATCGGTCAGCCGCTCGGTGCCGATCCGCATCGCCGCCAGCCGGATCGCCAGCACCTCGGCATGCGCGGTCGGGTCGCGGTCGGTCAGCGTCCGGTTGCTGGCGGTCGCGATCACCTCGTAGTTCCGGACGATGACGCAGCCGATCGGCACTTCGCCGGATTTGCCGGCGTTTTGGGCCGTTTTCAGCGCCAAATCCATGAAAGAAGGGGCGTTCATGCCTCGTAATGCTCCGGGAAACCTGCTACTGCGTGCGCCTTCAGCAAAAGTCGATACCGGTTTTGCGAAACATGCGTGCCGCTGACAGCACGCATACCGCCATGGTTTGTACCCGAGACGAGACCTTTCATGCCCCGCGACAGCGATAAAGACAACGATTCCCGCGGGAGGCGCGACCGGCCGTTTGGCGGCAAGGGCCGCTCGGGCAAGCCGCGGGGGCCTGAGAAGAAATTCGAAAAGCGCGGCTTTGGGCCGAAGAAGTTCGACCGCGACGGCGATAAGCCCAGATTTAACCGCGATGATCGTCCCCGCGGCGATCGGCCGTTCCGTGACCGTCCCGCACGAGATGGCGACGGCGAGAAGCGCGCGTTCAAGCCGCGCGGCGATCGACAGAAATTCGACCGTGACGGCGGCAAGCGTCCGTTCAAGGCGCGGGAAGACCGCGGCGGCGAAAAGCGACCCTATGCGCCGCGCAGCAATCGGGACGAGGCCCGTCCGGCCTCGCGTTTTTCCGATCGGAAGTTCGGTGACAAGAAGCCTTACGCCGCGCGGGACCGTGGCGGTGACAAGCGCCCTTACACGCCGCGCGGCGAAGGTTTTCGCAAGGACGGCGACCGGCCTCGCGGCGATCGCCCGTATAGCCCGCGCCCCTCACGCGATGGCGACAGGCCCGAGCGGAAGTTTGGCGGCGAGCGCAAATTCTCCCGTGGCGCTGCCGATCGGGGAGAGCGCGGCCCGCGCAAGGATTTCGGCGATCGGCCGCCCCACGGCGAATCCAAGCCGTGGCAGAAGCGCGAGGGTGGCGACCGCGATGATCGCGGATCACGGCCGCGTTTTGACAAGCCTCGTTTCGACCGTCCGCGCGACGACCGGGATCGCAAGGGCGACCCTGGAGAGCGCGTCCAGGGAGATCGTCCTCGCGGTGACCGACCATTTCGCGAGCGGCCGAAATTCGATCGCGGAGACCGTCCGAAGTTCGACCGTCCGCGTCGTGACGACAGGGAAGAGCGCGGCGAGCGCAAGTTCGACCGGCCGCGCGCGCGGGATCGCAACAGCGACTCTGGGCGACCCGAAGGCCGCCGGGATTGGCAGGAGCATCCGCGCAGCGACGACCGGCCGCGCCGCGAGAACGAAGACGACAGTAAGATTTTCGCCAAACGTCCGGCGTTCGGCGGCCGCGGCGAATATCGCGAGCGCAAGCGCGATTTCGACAAACGCGATGTCGACAAGCGCGCGCCGCGCGAAGAGCCAAAGCCCAAGAAAGCCGGCGAGCGCATCGCCAAAGTGCTGGCGCGCGCGGGCCTCGCCTCGCGCCGCGACGCCGAGGAGATGGTCGTGCAGGGCCGCGTCACCGTCAACGGCCGCATCATCAATTCGCCGGCGCTTGATGTCACCACGAACGACGTGGTCGCGGTCGACGGCGCGGTGTTGCCGCCGCGCGAGCGCACGCGGCTATTCATGTATCACAAGTCGCGCGGGCTGATGACGACGCACGCCGATCCCGAGGGACGGCCGACCGTGTTCGACAATCTGCCCGAAGGCCTGCCGCGGCTGATCTCGGTCGGGCGGCTCGACTTCAACACCGAAGGCCTGCTGCTGCTGACCAATGACGGCGGGTTGGCGCGCGTGCTGGAATTGCCCGATACCGGCTGGCTGCGCCGTTATCGCGTCCGTGCCCACGGCGAAATCACCCAGGCGCAACTCGACGAGCTGAAGAAGGGCATCGAGGTCGACGGCGTCAAGTACGGCTCGATCGATGCGACGCTTGAGCGCGACCAGGGCAGCAATGTCTGGCTGGTGTTTGCGATCCGCGAGGGCAAGAACCGCGAGGTTCGCAATGTAATGGCGCATCTCGGGCTCGAGGTGAACCGGCTGATCCGCGTCTCCTATGGGCCGTTCCAGCTCGGCGAAATCGCCGAAGGCCAGGTCGAGGAGGTCCGCACGCGCGTGCTGCGCGAGCAGCTGGGCGAGAAGGTGATCGCGCAGGCCGGCGCGGATTTCGCCACGCCTGAGCAGCGCGAGGCGGAAGACGACACGCCGCGCGGCAAGAAGCCGTTCAAGGCTTCCGGCAAGAACGCGCTGGTCTCCGACCGCAAGGGCCGTCGCGTGCTGGTGCAGCGGAGCGGCAGCGATGAGGCGCGTGCGCGCAACGAGGAAGAGGCTGCCGGTTACGGCCCGCCGCGGCGTCCGAAGCGCGGCTATCACGGCAAGCGCGATTTGCGGCCACGGGATGAGTAGTTGATAGATCGATTGCGATGCGTTGTTCAAATCTTTCCACCCGACGGCTGTGCTCCCCTCCCCCTTGCGGGGAGGGGTCGGGGGTGGGGGTGCCAAACACTCAGACCGATCGTGTGAGTACCCCCCTCCCTGACCCTCCCCCGCAAGGGGGGAGGGAACGGAAAAAGCGCGCAAGGGGGAGGGGAGCGCACCGCCATCGCGGCGAGAGCGATCTGATGCGCGTGGTCGGTGGACGGCTGAAGGGCCGCAACATCGCTGGGCCCACTTCGCGCGACATCCGTCCCACCGCGGACCGTCTGCGCGAATCCGTCTTCAACATCCTCGTGCACGCCTACGATGATCCGATCGACGGCGCACGCGTGCTCGATCTCTTCGCCGGCACCGGTGCGCTCGGCATCGAGGCGGTGTCGCGCGGCGCGGCCTTCGCGCTGTTCGTCGACAATGGCGCGGAGGCGCGCGCGCTGCTGCGCAACAATGTCGAGTCGCTCGCGCTCGGCGGTGTCAGCAAGGTCTATCGCCGCGACGCCACCGATCTCGGCCCGGCGCATCCGATGCAGCCGTTTTCGCTGGCCTTCCTCGATCCACCCTATGGCAAGGGCTTGGCGGAACAATCGCTGGCCTCGCTGCGCGACGGCGGCTGGCTTGTGCCGGGCGCGCTCGTCGTCGTGGAGGAAGCGAAGGCGGCTGCGTTCGCCGCTCCGCTCGGGTTCGAGGAACTGGAGCGGCGCGCCTATGACGACACGGAGTTCGTGTTTTTGCGTCGCTCAGCGGCGAAGTAACGAGATCAAGTGCGATAAGGTTGCCGCAATCACGTAGATGATCCCTGCGTTGAGCGCGACAGCCGCCAGCAACCAGCCACTCGGCAGGTAGTCGATCCACGGCAACGCAAGAAGAATTGCGAACAGGCCTGCGAAGGTCCTGTGATCAAACAGCGGATAAGCAAAGGCGCAGATGAAGGTCAGAAGGTACAGCGCGGTGGCGAAGGCTGCCAATCTTGACCACATCACCGCCGCCCGAACAGCTTCTCGATATCGGCGAGCTTCAGCTCGACATAAGTCGGCCGGCCGTGATTGCACTGGCCGGAATTCGGCGTGTCTTCCATCTCGCGCAAGAGCGCGTTCATCTCTTCCGGCTTGAGCCGGCGCCCGGCGCGCACCGAGCCATGGCAGGCCATGGTGGCCGCGACATGCATCAGCCGTCGCTCCAGCGGCAGCGCCTCGTCCCATTCCTCCATGTGCTCGGCGAGATCGCGCAGCAGCGCCGCAGCATCCGTCTTGCCAAGCAACGACGGCGTCTCGCGCACGCAGAGCGCGCCGGGGCCGAAGGATTCGATCGCGAGCCCGAATGACGCCAGCTCGTCGGCGCGCGCCAGCAGCCGCTCGACGGCCGCTTCATCCAGCTCGACGATATCGGGGATCAGCAGGATCTGCCGCTGCACGCCGTTCTTCGAGAGCGACGCCTTCAGCCTCTCATAGACGATGCGCTCATGCGCGGCGTGCTGGTCCACGACGATGAGGCCGTCGCGGGTCTGCGACACGATATAGGTCTCATGGATTTGTGTGCGCGCCGCCCCCAGCGGCCGATCGATCATGTCAGACGAAGGCTGTGCCTCGAAGCGCACGTCGGCCGACGGCGTGCCGACATCGAAGGCCGCCTGATTCTGTTCGGCCAGCGCGGTGGCGCCGGCAAAGGACGGTATCCCCCCGACGGGATAAGACGGCGAACGCTGCCAGTCCCAATTGCCGGGCCGTGGCGTCATGATCGGGCGGAACGCGGAGATCGCCGCACCGCCGCTGTTGGCCGCGGTGCGCTTGCCCTCCCGCGCCAGCCCGTCCTTCAACGCATGCACGATCAGCGCGCGCACCAGGCCGGCATTGCGGAAGCGCACTTCCGTTTTCGCAGGATGCACATTGGCGTCGACCTCGCGCGAATCGCAGGAGACGAACAGCGCCACCACCGGATGGCGGTCGCGCGGCAGATAGTCGGCATAGGCCGCGCGAACCGCGCCGAGGATCAGCTTGTCGCGCACCGGACGGCCATTGACGAACAGATATTGCCCGAGCGCGTTGGCGCGGGTCAGCGCAGGCGAGGCGGCGAAGCCCTCGACCGTAACACCCTCGCGCTCGGCGCGTACCTCGATTGCCGAGCTGCGAAAGTCAGCGCCCAGAATATCGCCGAGCCGCGTCAAGCGCCCGGCGGCGCCGGGCAACGCCGCGGCCCAGGTCACCGGCGCGCGCTCTTCGCCTGCAAGCGTGAAGGCGATATCGGGCCGCGCCATCGCGAGCCGCCGCACCACCTCGCGGACCGCCTCGGCCTCGGTGCGGTCGGTTTTCAGGAATTTCAGCCGCGCCGGCGTCGCATAGAAGAGATCGGCAACTTCCACGCGCGTGCCCATCGACAGTGCACCGGGCGCGACTTGCGATTTCACGCCGCCCTCGACCGCGAGCTGCCAGGCATGCGGCGCGCCGGCGTGGCGGGTTGCGATCGACAGCTTCGCCACCGCGCCGATCGAGGGCAGCGCCTCGCCGCGGAAGCCGAGCGTTTTGATTTGCAGCAGGTCCTCGTCGTCGAGCTTGGAGGTGGCGTGGCGATCGACCGCGAGCGCGAGGTCCGCGGCGCTCATGCCGGCGCCGTCGTCGGTGATAACGATCTTTCTTCGGCCGCCGCCGTCGCTGAAAACGTCGATCCGGCTTGCGCCGGCGTCGATCGCGTTCTCGACCAGCTCCTTCACCACGCTCGCAGGCCGTTCCACCACCTCGCCGGCGGCGATGCGGTTGACGACCTGTTCGGGGAGCTGGCGGACGGGCATGGGCGCAATTTAATGCAGCAAGCCGGCAATTGCATGCATTCAGCCGGGATTATCCCCGCTGCGGAGCGCCGCTCTAATCCTCAAACGCACGTCCGCGACGGGACTTGATGTCGCTGCGGCGCTTCTTGCCCTCCAGACGGCGCTGTTTCGAGCCGTAAGTCGGCTTGGTCGGCCGCCGCGGAATCGGGCGTTCCATCGCCTTTTGCAGTAGCTCCGTCAGCCGCTCGATCGCATCCGCGCGGTTCCGTTCCTGGCTGCGGAAGCGATAGGCCTGGATCACGATCACGCCGTCCTTGGTCATGCGGCTGCCCGCCAGCCGTGCCAGCCGCATCGCGGCGTCGGCGGGCAGGGTGATCTTCGTGGTGTCGAAGCGCAGCTGCGCCGCGGTCGAGACCTTGTTGACGTTCTGGCCGCCGGGGCCGGAGGCGCGGACGAACGAAATCTCGATGTCGTCTTCGTCGATCGTGAGGTCGCGGGAAATCCGCAGCATGGCGTCACCGGGAGGAGAATCGGCGCGCAGGATAGCGGGTTTGCGGATCGTTTGCTGCGCTGCTTCCGTTCCCTCCCCCCTTGCGGGGGAGGGTCAGGGAGGGGGGTCCAAGCAAACAGTGTGCGTGCGGTACTCCCACCCCCAACCCCTCCCCCGCAAGGGGGAGGGGAGCGCGGGCATCACGTTGCTGCGCTTCAGTTCGCCTTCGGCGCGGTCGTGACGCCCGGCCGCGCCGCCGCCTGCGGTTCGCGGCCCACGACGACTGTGAGCAGCCCTTCGCCCCATAGCCGCTTCGCAGCCGCCCGGGCGTCGCCGAGCGTCACCGCATCGATGATGCCGTTGCGCTTTTCGAGATAGTCGATCGGCAATTTGTCGAGCTGATATTGCAGCAAGGCCGACGCCAGCTTCGCCGAGGTGTCGAGCTGCAGCATCTGCGAGCCTTTCAGGTAGGACTTCGCTTCGTCCAGCTCCTGCTGGGTCGGACCTTCATCCGCCATGCGATGGATTTCATCCTGGATCGCGTCCAGCGTCTCGCCGGCGCGATCGAACCGCGTGCCGGTGTTGCCGATGAACAGCGCCGAGTGATCCATCCAGAGCAGCGATTCGAATACCGAATAGGCGAGCCCGCGCTTTTCACGGACCTCGCGATAGAGTCGCGACGACAGCCCGCCGCCCCCCATGATGTGGTTGACCACATAGGCCGCCATGAAATTCGGATCGTGCCGCGTGACGCCGGGGCCGCCGAAGGTGATCGTGGTTTGCGGCACGTCGAGCGGCACATAGGCGCGATGCGGCGGCTTCGCCGCGACGATGTCCGCCACCGGCGCAAGATCCGCCTTTGCCGGCAGGCTGCCGAAAGTCTGGTCGAGCAGCTTGCCGAGCGTTGCCGGATCGACGTCGCCGACCACGGCGACCCTGAGCGTGTCCCTGGCGATGACGCGGCGGACATAATCCCTCATGTCGTCGACGGTAATCGCGGGCACGCTCTCCAGCGTGCCGGAGGCGGTGCGGCCATAGGGATGATCGCCGAAGGCGATCTCGAGGAATTTGCGCCCCGCCAGCGCATTCGGGCTGGAGGTGTCGCGATGCAGGCCGGAGATGATCTGCGAGCGGATGCGCTCGACATCGGCCTTGTCGAAATGCGGCGAGGTCAGCGCCAGATGCAGCAGCTCGAACGCTTCGTCCTTGTTGTCGCGCAGCATGCGCAGCGATCCGCGGAAGGTATCGCGCGTCGCGCTGAAGGAGAGGTCGATGGCGCGGCGTTCGAGCCGCTCGTGGTAGCTCCGCGAATCGAGGTCGCCGGAGCCTTCGTCGATCAGGCTCGCCACCATGTTGGCGACGCCGGGCTTGTCCTTCGGATCCTGCGCCGCGCCGCCCGCGAAGGAATATTCCATCGCGATCAGCGGCACGGTCGCATCCTGCACGAACCAGGCCTCGATGCCGCCGGGCGAAATCAGGTGTTGAATTCTGGTCGCGGCCTGCGCGGGTGCCAGCGCGACGACAAACAGCAGCGCGAGCGCACCGGCGGCGCGGCGTGTGAGAGCGGAACAACGCGCGAGCGCGAAACAGGATGTCACGAGCGCTTCTCCTCGCGCTTCGGCGCGTTGTCCTTGATCAGATAGCCGGTGACCGAACGCTTCTTGTCCAGCCACCTCTCGGCGACCGCGCGCACCTGCTCGGCGGTCACCGCGCGGATACGATCCGGCCAGCTTCTGATGTCCTCGATGCTGGAGCCCGTGGTCAGGCCGCCGCCATACCAGCGCGCCAGCGTGGCCTGGTTGTCCTGGGCGTAAATCGCTGCCGCGATCAATTGGGTCTTGACCCGCTCGAGATCCTCGGCGGCCGGCGGATGCTGCGCGACATCGGCGATGACCTTGTCGAATACCTGTTCGATCTCGGCAAATTCGACGCCGGGTTGCGGCGCGGCCGCGACCTCGAACTGCGTCGCATCCAGTGAGGCGCTCTGATAGGAGGCGCTGGCGCCGACCGCGAGCGGATGATCCACCACCAGCGCGCGGTAGAGATAGGAGTTGCTGCCGCCGCCCATCAGCTGCGCCAGCACGTCGAGCGCCGGGCTTTCGCCTGCGGCCGCGGTGGTCGACGACGGCACGAGGTAAGAGCGCTTCACCGCCGGCTGCTCGACTCTGGGATCGGCGAGCGTCACGGTGCGGGGCGCGATCGGCTCCGGCTCCTGTGGACGGATGCGCCGCGCCGGAATCGAAGGCTGTGGCGCCACCTTGCCGAAGTTCGCTTCCACCATGGGGCGCACGTCCTCCATGGTGACGTCACCCGCGATCACCAGGATCGCGTTGTTGGGCGCATAGAAGCGCCGGTAGAAGGCCAGCGCGTCCTCACGGGAGAGCTTCTCGATCTCCTGGTGCCAGCCGATCACCGGACGGCCATAGGGGTGATTGAGATAGAGCGCGGCCATGATCTGCTCGTTCAGCCGTGCATCCGGATTGTTGGCGACCCGCATGTTGTACTCCTCGAGCACCACGTCGCGCTCGGGCAGCACGTTCTCGTCCTTCAGCACGAGGCCGGTCATGCGGTCGGCTTCGAATTCCATCATCCGGCCGAGCTGGTCGCGGGGCACGCGCTGGAAATAGCCGGTGTAGTCGACGGAGGTGAATGCGTTCTCGTTGCCGCCGACCTTGAGCACGGTCTGCGAGAATTCGCCGGCCGGATGCTTCGCCGTGCCCTTGAACATCAGATGCTCGAGGAAGTGGGCGAGGCCGGACTTGCCGGGCGTCTCGTCGGCGGAGCCGACCTTGTACCAGACCATCTCGGTGACAACAGGCGTGCGATGATCCCCGATCACCAGCACCTGCAACCCGTTCGGCAAGGTGAACGTCGCCGGCGGCTCTGACGTGACGGTGTTCTGGGCGACGGCGGGGCTTGCAAGGAGCACAAGCGCGACAGCGAGAGCAGCAAAGCGTGTGATCGGCATCATGACCCATGTGAAAAGCCGGGCCAAAGCGCCCGGCTGCAAACCGCGATATCGTACATCGCGAGGTTCTCGGCGCGCGTCACGAAGCCGAGAGAAAACGTGACAAATCCGAAAGCGCGGCTACTCGCCGTACTTGCCGGCGGCCGGGTTGTATTCCTTGTTCAGGGATTCCTTCGGCCCGGTTCCGTAAGCGAAGTTCGGCGACGGCGTCTGGTAGCCGGGGGGCGGCATCGTCAGGGTTTCGCGCGAGGGCTCGCCCTTGAACGGCGCCACCTCGGCCTTGTTGCCCTTGAACAGGCCGGAGAAGCCGCCGTTGTAGCCGAGCTGCGACGGATTGAGGATCGCGTTCCTGCCGGGATCGCCGCCAGGTACCGCGCTGTCCGACACCGCGGTGCCGCCGCTGCTGCCGGCCACGCGTCCCTTGTTGAGTTCGTCAGGCGTCAGGATGCGACTCTGTTCCATCGGATCCTTGTTGGCCTTCTTGCGCGCGGCGATCTGCGCCTTGCGCCTGGCTTCGTCCGGATCCTTCGGCCAGTTCGGTACCTTGACTTCCTTGGCGTCGGCCACCGGCGGCGGCAGATCGAGCTTGGGCGGCACCACCAGCGGCGAGCGCTCGCGATAGTCGATGCCGGAATTGTCCATGTTGACACCACCGAGACCCTTCATGATCCCGGTGATGATCTTTTCCTCGAAGGTGGGCTCGTCCTCGTCGTCGCCGGCGCGAGCCGCGTTCGACGCGAACAGGACACCGATGCCGAGCGCGATCGCCGACACGCGCGCGGCGCGCGTCAGCCTCCTCGGCAGCATCAAGCCATTGGTTCCGGTCTTGCGCATGGCTTCAACCCGTTCAAAAGACAGGACTTCTGTTCGGCCGCGATCACGGCGCTTTTGCGGCGGGAGCCCCCAAGAATGAATCATACAATAGGGCAAATACCCCGGCAACAATGGCCGTGTCGGCGAGGTTAAACACGTACCAATTGTAGGTATTTTGGCCGATATCGAGGTGGAACAGGGCAAAATCGACCACCGCCCCATAGGCGAAGCGGTCGATGGCGTTGCCGATCGCCCCGCCAATGATCAATCCGAGGGCAATGACGGCAAGCAGCGTCCGCGAGCGGGCCATCCAGATGGCCAGCGCCACCACGGCCAGCGCCTTGACCGCCATCAGGCCGAACTGAACGATTTGGCTGTCGTTCTGCAGCCAGCCGAAGCTGATGCCGATGTTCCACGCCAGCTCCAGGTCGAAGAACGGCGTGACCGGCACCCTGACGCGGTGAACGAGGTCGAACACATAAAGCAGCCAGAGCTTCGAGGCCTGGTCGACCAGGACCGTCGCGACGGCGGCGATGATGCCGGGGCGGAGCGCGGAGGTCACACCGCGACCCCCCGCGCCTTCCACTCGCGCAACGCCTTGGCATCGCGCGGCGAGACGTCGGGGTACTCCCTGTCCTCGCCGACCGTGGGCAGGATCTTCCACGAGCGCGCGCATTTGATGCCTTGCGCCTTCTCGACCACGACGGCGACGCCCGGCACATTGTCGAGACGGAAGGCATTGGCCGGACCGTCGCCTTCCTGCACCTCGTAGTTCGAGGTGATGCAGACCTCGGCGAGGTCGATGTCGAACAGCGTTGTCAGCAGGTTGCGATCCGACACGTAGATCACAGGCGAGGCCTCGAGTGCCGAACCGATGTTCTTGGCGGCGCGCTCCAGCTCCAGCGCGCCGGTGACGACGCGTCTGATGTCGCGGATGGTCTCCCATTTCTTCGCCAGAGCGTCGTCGCGGAATTTCTCGAAGTCATGCGGAAACAGCGTGAGATGCACCGAGGCCTTCTCATCCGGTTTGTACATCGCCCAGGCTTCGTCGCAGGTGAAGCTCAGGACCGGCGCGAGCCACTTGACGATCGCGTCGCAGAGGATGTCGATCGTGGTCAGCGCCGCCTTGCGCGCGAGCGACGACGGCGGATCGCAATACAGCGTGTCCTTGCGGACGTCGACATAGAACGCCGACAGTTCGGAGTTCATGAACGCCGACAGCGTCGCGATTACGGTCTTGTAGTCGAACTCGGCATAGGCCTGGCGTACGGTATTCGCGCGCTGCGCCAGCTCATGCAGCATCAGCCGCTCGAGCTCCGGCATGTCCTTGTGCGCGACTGCTTCCGCCGGGTTGAAATGATGCAAGTTGCCGAGCATCCAGCGGATGGTGTTGCGCAACTTCCGATAGGTTTCGACCGTGTTCTTCAGGATTTCCGGGCCGATGCGCTGATCGTCGGTGTAGTCGCAGGCGGCGACCCACAGCCGCAGGATATCGGCGCCGGATTCCTTGATCACCGCCTGCGGCTCGATGGTATTGCCGAGCGACTTCGACATCTTGCGGCCGTCTTCGGCCTGCGTGAAGCCGTGGGTCAGCACCACGTCGTAGGGCGCGCGTCCCCGCGTGCCGCAGCTTTCCAGTAGCGAGGAGTGGAACCAGCCGCGATGCTGGTCCGAGCCTTCGAGATACATCACGGTGTCGTCGCCGCCATCGACCTTGCGCTTGATGCCGGCGAGCCCCGGGAAATGCACCGGGTCTTCCAGCACGAAGGCATGCGTCGAACCGGAATCGAACCAGACGTCGAGGATGTCGTCGACCTTCTGCCAGTCCTCGTTGGCTTTCGGCCCGAGGAAGCGTTCGCGCGCGCCGTCGCGATACCAGGCATCCGCGCCTTCCTGCTCGAAGGCATCCGCGATGCGTTTGTTGACGGCGTCGTCCTGCAGGATTTCGGCAGAACCGTCGCTCTTCTCGCGCACGAACACTGCGATTGGCACGCCCCAGGCGCGCTGCCGCGACAGCACCCAGTCGGGCCGTGCCTCGATCATGCCGTTGATGCGATTCTGACCCGAGGCCGGCACCCATTGCGTCACCGAGATCGCATGAAGCGCACGGGCGCGCAGGGTGTCGCCCTGCTTTGCCGTGCCGTTGTCAGCGATGTCCTTGTCCATCGCCACAAACCATTGCGGCGTGTTGCGGAAGATCACCGGCTTCTTCGAGCGCCAGGAATGCGGATATTGATGTTTCAACCGGCCGCGCGCCAGCAGCATGCCGGCCTCGGCCAGCGCCTTGATCACGGCCTCGTTGGCGTCGCCCTTTTCGCCCTTGTCGTTGATCACGCGTTTTCCGGCAAAGCCCGGCGCGTGATCGGTGAAGGCGCCGTTCTCGTCGACGGTGTAAGGGATCGCCGCATTGATGCCGCGCGACTCCAGCTCCCGCGCATTGGCCGTCCAGACGTCGAAATCCTCGCGGCCATGGCCGGGCGCGGTGTGCACGAAGCCGGTGCCG
Source organism: uncultured Alphaproteobacteria bacterium (assembly GCA_963791665.1). GTDB lineage: Bacteria > Pseudomonadota > Alphaproteobacteria > Rhizobiales > Xanthobacteraceae > Bradyrhizobium. Next base: position 127,060 of record CAWBTH010000018.1, read on the forward strand.
GTGTCGTCGGTGACGTGGTCGCCCGAGAGCAGCGGCACGGTGAAGTCGTAGCCGCCGCGGCCCTTCAGCGGATGCGCGCATTCGACCGCATCGAGCGTATCGACGGGGATATCGCGCACCTTCTCCCACGCCGTCACGCGCGCCTGTTTGAACACGCTCTCGGCCAGCGCATCGGCCAGGATCAGGAGATCGCCGGTCTTCGCCCAGTTGTCGGCAGGCGCATCGGTGACCTCATAAAGGCCGTAGCCGATCTTCGGTGAGAACGAGATGGCGCGGTTGCCCGGCAGCGTCCATGGCGTGGTGGTCCAGATCACCACACTGGCATTGGCGAGCGCGCCATGCGCCGGCGAGGTGACCGGGAATTTCACCCACACCGTATCCGAGGTGTAGTCCTCGTATTCGACCTCGGCTTCGGCGAGCGCGGTCTTCTCGACCACGCTCCACATCACGGGCTTGGAGCCGCGATAGAGCGTGCCGTTCCGTGCGAATTTCATCAGCTCGCGCGCGATCTGCGCTTCGGCCGGGTAGGTCATGGTGGCGTAGGGATGATCCCAGTCGCCGACGACGCCGAGCCGCTTGAACTCCTCGCGCTGGATATCGAGCCATTTGCGTCGCATAGGCGCGGCACTCCTGACGGAATTCGACCATCGCCGCAGAGTTGCGGAAGTCGGGCTTCACCTTGCCCTTGGAGCGGTAGTTCTCCTCTTCCACCTTCCACTCGATCGGCAGGCCGTGGCAGTCCCAGCCCGGTACGTAATTGGAATCGAAGCCCAGCATCTGCTGGCTCTTGGTCACCAGGTCCTTGAGGATCTTGTTGAGCGCGGTGCCGATATGGATGTTGCCATTGGCGTAGGGCGGCCCGTCATGCAGCACGAATTTGGCGCGGCCTTTGGCGTCTTCGCGCAGCTTCTCGTAGAGACCGATTTCGTTCCAGCGCTTGAGGATTTCCGGCTCGCGCTTGGGCAAGCCGGCGCGCATCGGAAACTCGGTCTGCGGCAGGAACAGGGTTTTGGAATAGTCTTTGGCGTCGGACTTTTGCGGCTTTTCGGACATGGAATCTGCTTGGCGTTGGATGGCGCTGATGACGCGATGGGATCGCGGGCGAACGGAAAACCCCGGTCTTGCGCCGAGCCTTGAGCTCAGGCGGAAGCCGGGCCGCTAATGCCTATGATGCGCCGCGCAAACATGGGCCCTCCATAGCAGGGGGACGCCGAATCGCAAAGCCCCGAGGGGCACTCAGGGTAGCCGTGGTCGGGCCGGATTTCCCATGACGGTCGCCCCGGTGGCGACATCCCGCGTCACCACGCTGCCGGCGCCGATGACCGCGCCATCGCCGATGGTGATTCCGGGCAGGATGATGGCGCCGCCGCCGATCCAGACGTCGCTGCCGATCTTGACGGGGCGGCCGAATTCGAGCCCGGCGCGGCGCGCTGCGGCGTCGCGCGGGTGGTCGGCGGCATAAATCTGCACGGCGGGCCCGATCTGGGTGCGGTCGCCGATGGTGACCTCGACCACATCGAGGATGACGCAATTGAAATTGAGGAAGACGCCGTCGCCGAGATGGATGTTGGTGCCATAGTCGCAGAAGAACGGCGGACGGATCACCGCATCCTTCCCGACGTGGCCGAGACGCTCGCACAGCAGCGCGTGGCGTTCGGAGACCGGCAGCGCCAGCGCCGCATTGTAACGCACCATCCAGGCCTTGGCGGCAGCCTGTTCGGCACCGAGCTCGGCATCGGGGCGATAGAGCTCGCCCGCCAGCATCTTTTGCTTCTCGGTCTTCAACCGATCTCACCTAGTCTCGGAAACGCATCCGGCGCGGCCTTCAGAGCCGCGCGGGCGCGGGCGGAATCGTCGTCCATCTGCTTGACCAGCGCGTCCACGCTGGAAAATCTCGACTCCTCGCGGATGAAGCCGATGAAGGCGACATCGAGTGAGCGGCCGTAGAGGTCGTCCTTGAAATCGAACAGGAAGATTTCGAGCAGCGGCGCGCCATTGTCGAAGGTCGGGCGGCGGCCAAAGCTCGCGACGCCGTCGAATCTATCAGCGCCGAGCCCAACCCGCACCGCATAGATGCCGTGGCGGAGCCCGCAATTATGGTCGAGCCGGATATTGGCAGTGGGATAGCCGAGCTCGCGGCCGCGCTTGTCGCCATGGATCACCTCGCCGGTGACGAACCAGGGACCGCCGAGCATGGCGGTGGCATCGGCGATCTGGCCCTCGCTCAGCGCATCGCGGATCGCGCTGGAGGAGACCGGCCGCTCGTCGATGTCGATATGCGGCTGCACGTCGACCTCGATGCCGAGCCGCGGCGCCTCGCTGACCAGCAGGCTCGGCGAGCCGACGCGGCCCTTGCCGAAATGGAAGTCGTAGCCGACCGCGATCCCGGAGATTCCGAGCCGCCCGATCAGATCATGGTGAATGAAGTCTTGTGCCGAGGTGCCGGCGCGCGCTTTGTCGAAGGTCATGATCACGGCGCCGGCAAGACCGGTACCGGCAAGCAGGCGAAGCTTGGCGGTCTCGTCGCTGAGGCGGAATTGCGGGATGGTCGGCGAGAAGAACCGGCGCGGATGCGGCTCGAAGGTCAGCGCCAGCGCGGGGCGCCGGTGAGTGCGTCCCATCTCCAGCGCGGCCGCGATCACCGCGCGATGGCCGAGATGGACACCGTCGAAATTGCCCATCGCCACCACCGCTCCCCTGGCAATCGCCTCCGCCGGCGTAGTGTCGCGGATCACGGTGAAAGCGGGCATTTTTCCTTGGAATCTTCGGCTTCAAATGACGGGCCGGACCGTGCCGCTGATGCTGCGGTCAAGTCAAGCCGGGGTCTGACAGGCGTCCGATATCTAGTTGAAGTTGAGGGGTATAATCGCACGACCCAAGGTCAGTTAACGCACTGTTTAACGCCTTTTGTTAGTCGTTGGAGCGGATTGCGGGGGCCCGAACGGCCTGCGTCCGGTTTGTTGGTGGCGTGAGGGGGAGTCAAGAATGGCGGTTGATTTGTCGATGCCGGTTCTGGTGGTGGACGATTATTCCACCATGATCCGTATCATCCGGAATCTGCTGAAGCAGCTTGGCTTCGAGAATATCGACGACGCCAATGACGGCTCCGCGGCGCTGAACAAGATGCGCGGCAAGAAATACGGGCTCGTGATCTCCGACTGGAACATGGAGCCGATGACCGGCTACGACCTCTTGCGCGAGGTGCGCGCCGATCCCAACCTCGCCACCACGCCCTTCATCATGATCACGGCGGAATCCAAGACCGAGAACGTGATCGCCGCCAAGAAGGCCGGCGTCAACAACTACATCGTCAAGCCGTTCAACGCGGCGACGTTGAAGACCAAGATCGAGGCGGTCTTCCCGGACATGGCGAGCGCTTAACGCTCTTCTCGTGTCCCGGACGCGGCGCGGCATGTAATGACGCGACGCAGATCCGGGACCCATCCTTCCCAGACCATGGACCCCGGATCAGCAGCGCACCACTGCGTGGTGCACTGCGTCCGGGGAACGAAAGCTACCACCGCAACTCCCGCATCAGCGCGCGAGGCGGATGGCCGAACAGCTCCTTGACCGACGCCGGATCGAGCTGGTCGACGCCTTCGAATTCCTCCGAGTGGATACCTCGAGTCACAAAAAGGCAGTCGATGCCGAAGCCGTGCGCGCCGGTGAGGTCGGTGCGCACGGAATCGCCGATCGCCAGCACGCGATCGAGCGGCGGGGCGCCGCCGCGCCGTTCCGCGGCGAGTTCAATCGCGCGCTCATAGATCGGCCGGTGCGGCTTGCCGTAGAAGATCACCGCGCCGCCGAGCTCGCGATAGAGTTCGGCGATCGCGCCGGCGCAATAGATCAGACGGTCGCCGCGTTCCACCACGATGTCGGGGTTGGCGCAGATCAGCGGCAGCTTGCGCCGCAGCGCCTGCAGCAGCATCGGCCGGTAGTCTTCGGGCGTCTCGGTCTCGTCGTCGAAAAACCCGGTGCAGACGATGTAGTCGGCCTCATCCAGCGGCGACAGCACGGGATCGAGGCCGCGATAGATCGAGCTGTCGCGCTCGGGGCCGAGCCAGAACATTTTCCGCCCCGGATGATCGGCAACGTAGTGCCGCGTCAGGTCGCCGGAGGAGACGATCGCGTCATAGGTGTCGTCGGCGACGCCGAGCTTCTGCAACTGCCGCTGCACGGAGTTGGCGGGACGCGGCGCGTTGGTGATCAGGATGACGGTGCCGCCGCGCGTGCGATAGCTGTGCAGCGCCGCGCAGGCCGCGGGGAAGGACTCCAGCCCGTTATGCACCACGCCCCAGATGTCCGACAGCACGACATCGGTGTGATCCACGAGATCGCGCAGCCGCTCGACAAAACGCAGACTAGTCATATGCAGGGTACGCCTAGCCGGGGCCGGCGGCGCGGCGGGCCAGCGCGGCGTTGCCGGTGGCGCGCATGGTCGGATCGGCGGTCGGCGCCTCGGTCGGCTTGGCCGCGCCGGGATCGACGCCATTGACCGGCGCGCCGCCATTGACGCCTTCGGGCCTCAACGGACGGGGAGGGGCAAAAAGAAAGCCCTGGCCGAACCGTACGTCATAGTCGAGCAGGTCGACGACGGCGCGCTCGCCCTCGATCCGCTCGGCAATCAGGTCGATGCCGAAACGGCCGAGCAGGTCGGACAGGTCGGAGGGATGAATGTCCGACGACGATGTCTGCTTCGGATCGAGCAGCAGCGAGGCCGGCACCTTGATGAAGCGCACGCCGCGATCGGCAAGCTCGCGCGGCTCGAAGCGCAAATCGGTGACATGGTCGATCGAGAAACGGTAGCCGCGCTGGGCGAGGCTCGCCAGATGCTCGGTCTCGGTCTGGCCGAGACGGCGGAAGGTCGATTGCTTGAACTCCAGCACGAAGGAAGGCGCGAGCGCGCGGTTGGCCTCGAGGAAATCCAGGCATTGCGAGAAGGTCGCGCTGTTGGCAAGTGTCGCAGCCGCGACGTTGCAGAACACGCCGACTTCCTTGTTGCGCACCATCAGCCGCCGCAGCACCTGCACGCAGCGGAGCATCACCATGTGGTCGATGCGTCCGATCAGCCCGGAGGACTCGGCGACGCCGATGAAATCCTCGGCCGCGAGCACCTGGTCCTTGTCGTCGCGCAGCCGCGTCACCGCCTCGTAGAAGCGCACCTTGCGCTGGGGCAGCGTCACCATCGGCTGCAGGTAGATGTCGATGCGGTTTTCGTCGATCGCGCTGCGGATCGCGCCCAGCACCGCGGCGTGGCTGCGCGAGGGCTCGGTGCCTGGGGGCGGCGGGGGTGGTGACAGGATGTGCCTCTCGTCGGGCGCGGAGGCCGCCTTGGGCGCGTCGGTTTCCGATTTGGCGGGCTCGGCCGCAGCGACGGGACTCGCGCGCAACACGGCGATCATATCGTCATGGTTGGCGACGGAGGCTGCGAGCTGCCGCACCAGTCCGCCGAGTTCGCCGATCTCGTTGGCCACGCCCTGGATGCGGTCGGCGCCGGTGGAGTTGGCCGACACCATGCGGCCCTCGACGGCGGCGAGTCTGCGGCCGAATTCGGCGACCTGGCGGGCAAGGTCGGCCGTACCGCGGGAAAGGTCGGCGATCTGATGGCCGACGTCGCTGCGGTCGCGCATCCGCATCGACACGGCGTTGTAGAGCACCAGGAAGGTCAGCGCGGCCAGCGCCACGATGGCCGATTCCGAGCCGGAGATGCCGGCGACCGAATACAGGATCAAGCCGAGCGATGCCGCAACCAGCAGCATGCAGATGGCGATGAAGATCGTCGAGATACGAATCATATGCGCGCAGCGCCCCCTAAAGGCCTGAGCAGCTTAGCACTAATGTTGATTCGAGGGGCTAGTGTTCTTTTGGGAAGGCGGGAACGGGTGGTTCGGCCGTACCGGCCTCTCGTGTCCCGGGCGCGGTGCAGCGTGATCCCGGCGATGCCAACGGGTCGCGCGAATGCGCGCCCGATGACAGGCTCCGCATCGTCCGGCACGCTGCTCCGCAGACCCGGGACCTATCGTGAGGTTGGAAAACTGTGCGTGGGTCCCGGATGCAGCGCACCGCAAATGCGCTGCGCTGCATCCGGGACACGCGAGTCTCAAGCCACGACCTTGATGACCTTGCCGACCTTCTCTATGACTTCGCCGATCTGGTCCTCGCTGATGATCAGCGGCGGGGTCAGCACCAGCGTGTCGCCGGCGATGCGCAGCATCAGATCGTTGTCGTGGAAAGCGGAGACCATCGCATCATAGCCGCGCTTGCCCGCCGCATCCGGCCTCGGCGCGAGGTCGATGCCGGCAGTGAGGCCCACGGTGCGGATGTCGACCACATTGGGCAGGCCCTTCAGTGTCATCACGGCATCGGCGAATTTCGGCTCGATCGCCTTGGCGCGTTCGAACAGCTTCTCGTCGCGATAGATGTCGAGCGTGGCCAGCCCCGCCGCGCAGGCGAGCGGATGCGCCGAATAGGTGTAGCCGTGGGTCAGTTCCACAACATGCTCGGGGCCGTTCATGAAGGCGTCATGGATGGTGTCGCGCACCAGCACGCCGCCCATGGGAGCAGCGCCATTGGTGATGCCCTTGGCGAAAGTGAGCAGGTCGGGCAGCACGCCATAGCGTTCGGCGGCAAAGGCATGTCCAAGCCGGCCGTAGCCGGTGATGACCTCGTCGAAGATCAGGAGGATGCCGTGCTTCTGGGTGATCTCGCGCAGCTTCTTGAGATAGCCCTTCGGCGCCGGAATCACGCCGGTCGAGCCGGCCATCGGCTCGACGATCACGGCGGCAATGGTGTTGGCGCCATGCAGGTTGACGAGGTTTTCCAGCTCGTCGGCGAAATGCGCGCCATACTCCGGCTCGCCCTTCGAGAAGGCCTGCTTCTCGCGATCGTAGGTCGCCGGGATATGATCGACGCCCGACAGCAGCGAGCCGAAAATCTTGCGGTTGCCGACGATGCCGCCGACAGCGGTGCCGCCGAAGCCGACGCCGTGATAGCCGCGGACGCGGCCGATCAGCCGGGTGCGGGCGCCCTGGCCGTTGAGCTGGTGATAGGCGAGTGCCATCTTCAGCGCGGTGTCGGCCGCTTCCGAACCCGAGTTGCAGAAGAACACGTGGTCGAGACCATTGGGCGCGAGATCGGCGATGCGGCTTGCAAGCTCGAAGGACTGCGGAATGCCGAACTGGAACGGCGGCGCGTAATCCAGCGTCGCCGCCATCTTGCCGATGGCGTCCGCGATCTCCGGGCGGCCGTGGCCGGCATTGGTGCACCACATGCCGGAAGCCGCATCGATGATGTGCCGGCCGTCGACGGTGATGTAGTGCATGCCCTTGGCGCCGGCGAGCAGCCGCGGCGCTTTCTTGAAGGCGCGGTTGGCGGTGAACGGCATCCAGTGCGCGGCGAGATCGTTGGGAACGTTGACCTTGGGTGCGGCGGGGCTCTTGTCCAGCATGGGGGGCCTCTTTATCGAGCTTTAAGCGGATGGGGGCGGGGGGCTTGAGCCGCAAACTATCAGCTTGGGCGCGTTACGTGAACGCTTTTAGCTTGCGATATTTCGGCTCAATCCGAAGGATTGTTGCGCGGCATCTGCGCATGATCCGGAGCCGAAGGCCGCGTTAGCGCAATGTGTGTGTCGGTTTTCCGAAAAGATCATGTGCAAACAAGGCTAAAGGTCGGCGCCCGCGATCCAGAACACCTCGCCCTCGCTGTCTTCGGTGTCGAGCCAGAGCAGCGGCAGTTGCGGATAGGCGGCTTCGAGATTGCCGCGGCCGCGGCCGATCTCGCACAACAGTCCGCCGCTGGCGTTAAGGTGCTTGCCGGCCTGATCGAGGATACGCCTCACGATGTCGAGCCCGTCGACGCCGCCGTCGAAGGCGAGCTTCGGCTCGGCGCGGCATTCCCGCGGCAGCGATGCCATGCCGGCTTCATCGACATAGGGTGGATTGGAGATGATGAGGTCGTAACGCTTGCCCCCGAGCGGTTCGAACAGGTCGCCGCGATAGAGCTCGATCTGGCCTTCCAGGCCATGATCGCCGACATTACGCGCGGCGACGTCGAGCGCATCTTTCGAGATGTCCACGGCATCGACCTCGGCGTTGGGGAAATGCCGCGCGGCCAGGATCGCGAGACAGCCCGAGCCGGTGCAGAGATCGAGCACGCTTCCGATCTGCGCGGGCTCGCCGATCAGCGAGGCGTCCTCGCCGCCGAAATGGGAGTCCAGCAGTTCGCCGATGAAGGAGCGCGGCACGATCGCGCGCTCGTCGACATAAAAGGGCAGGCCCCGCATATAGATCTTGTTGACGAGATAGGCAGCCGGTTTGCGTGTGATCACGCGACGCCCAATCAGGTCGAAGATCGTCTTGCCTTCCGCAGCGGTGACGCGCGCATTGGCAAAGGCCTCGAACTGATCGGGATGCAGATGCAGCGCCTCGCAGACCAGGAACGCCGCCTCCGCGACGGGATCGGTGGTGCCGTGCGCGAAGGTGAGATCCGCCTCGGTAAAGCGGCTCACCGCATAGCGGACGAAATCCAGCAACGTCGCGAGTTCGCCGGGACCGACCTTCGGAAGCTTTGCCACGGTCTTCTTTGCCGCCTTGACGCGCCTGGCCATCAGCTCTTGGTCCAGCGCGCGGCGGCCGCGTCATCATGGGCGCGCGCCTCGATCCACTTTGATTCCTGCGCGCCTTCTTCCTGCTTCCAGAACGGCGCCGAGGTTTTGAGATAATCCATCAGGAATTCCGCGGCCTCGAACGCCGCCTGGCGGTGCTGCGAGGCGGTCAGCACCAGCACGATGTTCTGGCCGGGTTCGATGCGGCCAAAGCGATGAATCACGGTCAGGCCCTGCAGCGGCCAGCGCGACATGGCTTCCTGGACGTGGCGCTCGATCTCGGCTTCGGCCATGCCGGGATAATGTTCGAGCTTCAATGCAGCGATCTCGCCGCCGTCTTCGGTGCCGCGGCAGATCCCCAGGAAGCTCACCACCGCGCCGATATCGGTGCGGCCGCGGGTCAACAGCGCGCTCTCGTGCGCGACGTCGAAATCGGTTTCCTGAATGCGGATGGTGACGGGAGCAGCCACGGTGTCTCAGCCGCCGGTCATCGGCGGAAAGAACGCGATCTCGCGCGCGCCCGATATCGCGGCGTCAGATTTGACATGGGTGTGATCGATCGCGGCGCGGATCACCTTCGGCTTCTCGAACGCGTAGGCATAGGTCTCGTCGCGCGCGGACAGCCATCCGATCAGATCGTCGACGGTGCGGACGCTCGACGGCGGCTCGATGGTCTCTTCGGCCTTGCCGATTCTTTCCCGAACCCAAGCAAAGTATTTCACCTTCATCCCTCATCCTCCTTGATGAGGTGATGGATGCCGGCGCGGAAATAATCGTAGCCGGTGTAGATGGTGAAGATGGCGGAGGCCCACAGCAAAAACAGCCCGATCTGCGTCACGATCGGCACCACCATGTCGCCGGCCTCGCCCGCGAGCAGGAAGCCGATCGCGACCAGTTGGATCGTGGTCTTCCATTTCGCGAGCCTGGTCACGGGCACGCTGACGCGGAGCGCGGCGAGATATTCGCGCAAGCCGGACACCAGGATTTCGCGGCAGAGGATCACCATCGCAGCCCAGATCGACCAGCCATGGATGATGCCGTCGGCGGCGAGCATCAAAAGGCACGAGGCGACCAGCAGCTTGTCGGCGATCGGGTCGAGCATCCGGCCGAACGCCGACTGCTGGTTCCAGATGCGCGCGTAATAGCCGTCGAGATAGTCGGTAACGCCGGCCGCGATGAACACGGCGACCGCGACCCAGCGCAGCCAGAGCGGATAGTCTAAAATCGACTGGGCGTAGATGCAGCCGATCACCACCGGGATCGCGGCGATCCGGGCATAGGTCAGGATGTTCGGCAGCGAGAGGGATTTCGGCTGCGTTCTGCTGGTGGCGACGTCCATTCCGTCTTACCAATACCCGTTGAAGTTCCAGGTCAATCGGCACCATCGTCTGCCGGTGACGACATCCCTGTGAAACCTGCGACAATCAGCCCGACTGGGCATGGAAAAACTCGAAAATCTTGCGCGCGCTCTCGGCACTGACGCCCGGAACCTTGCCGAGATCGGCGATCGACGCCCGCTCGATTTCCTTCAAGGTTCCGAAGTGGTGCAGCAAGGCACGTTTGCGTGACGGGCCGATGCCGGGAATCTCCTGCAGGCCGGCCTCGCGGATGTCCTTCTTGCGCAGCTTGCGGTGCGAGCCGATCACGAAGCGATGGGCCTCGTCGCGCAGCCGCTGGATGAAGTAGAGCACGGGGTCGCGCGGCTCGAGCTTGATCGCGTCGCGGTCGGGCATGAACAGGGTCTCGCGGCCGGCGTCGCGCTCGGGTCCCTTGGCGACCGCCATCAGCGAGACCTGGGTCAGGCCGAGGCTTTCGAAGATCTCCCGCGCCGCATTGAGCTGGCCGCGGCCGCCGTCGATGATGACGAGGTCGGGCCATTGCGGCACTGAGTCTTCGTCCGCCTTCGGCTTGGTCTTTTCCTTGGCGCCATCGCCCTCGGCCGGCTTGAGCAGCCGCTTGAAGCGCCGCTCCAGCACCTCCTTCATCATGGCGTAGTCGTCGCCGGGCGTGAGCCCCTCCGACCTGATGTTGAACTTGCGGTACTGGTTCTTCACGAACCCGTCCGGTCCCGCCACGATCATCGCGCCGACCGCATTGGTGCCCTGGATGTGGCTGTTGTCGTAGACCTCGATCCGCTTCGGGGGATGCGGCAGTTGCAGCGTCGATGCGAGACCGTCCAGCAACCGGCTCTGCGTCGCAGTGTCCGCGAGCTTGCGGCCGAGCGCCTCGCGGGCATTGGTCAGCGCATGCGCGATCAATTCCTTCTTCTCGCCGCGCTGCGGCACCGAGACTTCGACCTTGCGCCCGGCCTTGACCGAGAGCGCATCCGCGAGCAGCGCGCTCTCCTCGATCTCATGCGACAGCAGCACGAGCTTCGGCGGCGGCTTGTCGTCGTAGAACTGCGCCAGGAAGGAGGACAGCACCTCCTCGGGCGTGAAGGTTTTTTCCGCGCGCGGGAAATAGGCGCGGTTGCCCCAGTTCTGCCCGGTCCGGAAGAAGAACACTTCCACGCAAGAATAGCCACCTTCCTGGTAGATCGCGAACACGTCGGCCTCTTCCACCGTGCGCGGGTTGATGCCTTGCTGCGAGGAGATCGCCGACAGCGCGGCAAGACGGTCGCGGTAGCGCGCGGCGGTCTCGAATTCGAGCTCGTTGGACGCGTTCTCCATCTCGGCCGCGAGCAGCTGCTTCACGGCATCGCTGCGGCCTGAGAGGAAGTCGGTTGCCTCGCGCACCAGCTCGGTATAGCCGCCGAAATCGACCTCGCGGGTGCACGGGCCGGCACAGCGGCGGATCTGGTAGAGCAGGCAGGGGCGGGTGCGGCTTTCGAAGAAGCCGTCGGTGCAGGAGCGGATCAGGAAGGCGCGCTGCAGCGCCGTGATGGTGCGGTTGACCGCGCCGGCAGAGGCGAACGGGCCGAAATAGCGTCCCGGCCGGCTCTGTGCGCCGCGGTGTTTCAGGATTTGCGGCGCCCAATGGTCGCCGGTGATCAGGATATAGGGGAATGACTTGTCGTCGCGCAGTTGCACGTTGAAACGCGGCCGCAGCTGCTTGATCAGATTGGCTTCCAGCAGCAGCGCCTCGGTCTCGGTCGTGGTCGAGACGATCTCGACGGTCACGGTCGCCGCGATCATGCGCAGGATGCGCGCGGGCTGAGGCGCGTTGACCCGCGCGTAAGAGGCAAGGCGTTTGCGGACGCTCTTGGCCTTGCCGACATAGAGCACGTCGCCGGCCGCATTGAGCATGCGGTAGACGCCGGGCGAGGTCGGCGCCAGCTTCACCGCATTCTCGATCGCGGCGTGTCCCACCGCGAGCGGGCCTTCGCCCACCGCCTCGACCGGCTCCTCCGTGAGGTCGGGCAGCCGCGCGTCCTCGTCCTCGTCCGCCGACGAGGTCGCGGGATCGATATCGGGGGTGTCCGGCATATCCGCAGCGGCGGCAGTCGCCTTGCGCGGAGCCGCCGGAGTCTTCTCTGACGTCATGGGATGGAATTTAGTGGCAGGCCGCGCCGATTTGAAGTTCCGGGGAGCGTAACGCACAGGCGGCACAGCCGGCTGCTGCCAAAATGCGCGCGGTAAGGTTTCGTTAAGAACGTTAAGCGCGCGGTAACCCCGCTTAACAAGCCATTAACCCGAAACTCCCGATAAATCTTAGCGAAAAAGGCTGGAGTTCCGTAACCAAGCGGCTCGCCCGCGCTGACAAAGCGGGAAGCGAACGATCCGCTGGTCACGGCAGTAGCGTCGGGAGTGGGGAATGAAGCGGGTCGTTTTGGGCGCCATGGGGATGGCGTTCCTCGGCTATGCGGCGAGCGCCGAGGCCGCCGACATGTATGCGCCGCGCGCGCCCTATACGGTGAACCAGCCGCTCAATGCCTATAGCTGGGCCGGGCCCTATATCGGCGGCAATCTCGGCTATGAATGGGGCAGCGTCAGCAACAATCCAGCCAAGCCGTCCGGTTTCGCCGGCGGCGTTCAGGCCGGCTACAACTGGCAGCGCGGCCCCTGGGTGTTCGGTGTCGAAGGCGACATCCAGGCGACCGCGGCCGACGACACTTTCGCGCCCTGGAAATTCTCCAACCCGTGGTTCGGCACGCTGCGCGGCCGCGCCGGCTATGCGATCAGCAATGTGCTGTTCTACGGCACCGGCGGCCTCGCCTTCGGCGAATTGACCGGCCAGACCTTCGGGCTGTCGGAGTCGCATACCACCGCCGGCTGGACTGTGGGCCTCGGCGCCGAGGTCGGCCTTGCGCCGCACTGGAGCGCCAAGATCGAATATCTCTATGTCGATCTCTCCTCCAGCCAGTTCGTCACCGTCACCGGCACGCAAAACGGCTACCGCTTCGGCACGTTTCGCGCCGGCGTGAACTATCATTTCTGATAGCAACAAGAAGACGTCATCAAAATCGCAACTCCCGGCCGCGGCGGCGGCCGGGATTTTTTCATGGCGTTTTCAAGCGAAGTGGGTACCGGTTCGCGTGAAGAAAACGCGTCAAAAAACCAGCTACGATTGAATCACGAGATTGACCGCCTTGGGGCCCTTGCCCTTCTTGTCCGGCTCGACCTCGAACGAGATGCGTTGTCCTTCAGTCAAATCCTTCAATCCCGCCCGCTCGACCGCCGTGATGTGCACGAACACGTCGCGCCCGCCGTCGTCAGGCTTGATGAAGCCGTAGCCCCGTTCCCCATTGAAGAACTTGACCGTCCCAGTCATGGCCATCGGGTCTCCTCCCCCGCAATGCTCCGCCGCGATGCGCGTGTCAGCGCCGCGCGGCCCGACCGGACATTCACTGCCGGAAAGCTTGGCCACCTTGACGGGCCGGCGCTTGGCCGCCGGTCCGCCTGGATTTTCTTCAGGCCTTCATCACTCCGCCGCAACCATTCGCGGAAGCGGAACGTAAAGCCAGTCCCAACAGGGCGAGCATAATACGGTTCCATGCAAAATGAATACGGATTTTGCGTGGTTTGGCGGGCTCAAGCCTTCGGCACTTCCAGCCTGAAACGGCCGGCGCCGCCCTGGCCGAGCGGCTTCTCCAACTCGGGGAGGATGGTCTTGAGTTCGCCCTGCAACGTCCACGGCGGGTTGACGACCAGAAGCCCTGTCGAGGCCAGCGCGGAGCCGGTGGCCTGCGGCGCCACGCTGAACTCCAGCCGCAGCGTTTTGCCGGGCGGCTTCATCGATGCGGCAGTGGTGGCCACGCGGCGCGCAAGGTCATCGGTCGCCCGCCGGCTCTTGGCCGGGTACCACAGCACGTAAGTGCCGGTCGGCCATTTGGCGAAGGCCGCCGCGAAGCCTGATGCGAGCCGCTCGAACTCGTCCTTGGCCTCGAAGGACGGGTCGATCAGGACTAGGCCGCGCCGCTCGTTCGGCGGCACGAAGGCCGGCAGCGCGGTCCAGCCGTCGAGGTCGACGACGCGGGCCTGGGTGTCGCGCCGCAACGCATCAATCAGCTGCTTGCGCGCCGACGGCTCGACCTCGCAGGCGGTGAGGCGATCCTGCGGCCGTAGCAGCGCCCGCGCAATCAGCGGCGATCCCGGATAGGCGGCGAGCGCCGCGGGCGTCGGATTGAACGCACGGACAATGTCGAGATAGGGCTTGATCAGCGCTGCGGCCTGTTCCGAGAAGCGCGCCTGCATGATCCGCGCAATCCCGGTCAGCCACTCGCCGCTGCGCTTCGCCTCATCGCCCGTGAGATCGTAGCGGCCGGCGCCGGCATGGCTGTCGATGATGCGGAAGGCGGCTGGTTTCTCCTGCAGATGGAGCAGGATGCGCACCAGCACGATGTGCTTGATGACGTCGGCAAAGCCGCCGGCATGAAAGGCGTGACGGTAGTTCATGCTGCCTGCACTACGCCAACAAGCAGGCTTGAGCAAAGCCGATCTCGTGTCCCGCACGCGGTGCAGCGTGTCCCTGGCGATGCGAAGCATCGTCCGGCACGATGCACCGCAGATGCGGGACCCATGGTCATTCGCTGATGGATAGGCCCCGGATCAGCAGCGCACTACGCCGCCTCGCGTAGCGAGTACGAGGACGGTGCAAACCGCGGCGTACTGCGCTGCGCCCGGGGCACGAGAACTATCCTCCGCGCACCGGCGGCATGGTGACCTGGTCGAGTGGGCAGGCCTGACGGTCGATCTCCGGGCAATCGCGGAACTGCAGGTCCTTGCTCATGCAGATGCGCACTTCGCTGAGCCGTTTGCGATTGCAGGTCACGGCGATGCCGGAGGTCGTCAATCCAGCATTGACCTTGACGAAGGCGGCCTCGACGTCGTCAGGCGCAACGGTTTTTTCCTGCGACAGTTGCAGATAGTCGTCGGGGATCTTCACCGCGGCGCGCGCTTTGCGGATGGTCTCGAAATAGGCGCGCTCGCCGAGCCCCGAGCAGGTGCCGTGCTTGTCCCATTCATTGTAGATCAGCCCCGGCGCCGGCATCAGGTCGAGCATCGAGGTCATGATGTTGCGGGCGAGCGGGAATCCGCTGCTGGCAATACTCCGGATAGCCCTTCTCGTATTGCGGCCACAGCCCGTGCACCACGAAAGAGAACGGCCGGCCGCCGCACTGGGCCTGTTGCGAGCGCCCGCCGCCGCCGCGGGCTTCCACGCCTTCGCAGAACGACGGCGACCACGACAGCGACAGCACATAGAAGTCGAACTCGCCCGGCGTGTTCTGGCGCCTGTCCTGCGCCGGGGCCGCGCCAGAGCTTGCGGCCAGCGCCGCCAGCGAGATCAGAAACAGGGGAATCCGGATGGGCCTGAACATGATGCCTCCCTCACTGCCACTCGCAGACAGCCTAAGCAGCAGCTGAGAACATTTCAAGAACAAAATTTGGGGCTGTGGCGAAGTGTCCCGGAATCGGTGACCCGATCAGAACTCGGACTACGGCGCGGCGGCCTTGCAGGCGGGGTTGTAGGCCCAGTTGCGGTCGAGTCCGACGATGCAAAATTCGACGCCCTGACCGAAACCGGCAAAGCCGCCGTCCTCGATGATCGAATAGTTGATGGCGTGGACCTTGCCGTCGCTCAGCATCACGCTGCCGGTGCAATAGCGGCGCGGGATATTGTCGGATTGCCACGGCCGGAAGGCGACCTCGTGGATGTCGCCATAGGAGGTGATCTTGAGCCGCGAATTCCAGTACATGCGCTCCTTTTCCTGGAATTGCGTGGTGATCATGCCGAGCGCCTTCTCGCAGACCTTGACCCGCCCGTCATAGCTCGGGCCGAACAGGCCGAAATTCAGCTCGAAGGGGTTGGCCGCAAGCGCCGGTTGGGCGAGCGCCGACAGCGCCAGCGTTGCACCGACAAGGGCAAGGCGTTTCAACGAGGTAGCGAGGTCGCGCATGTCACATCCGAGAAAGGCAGGAGCGGTCTTAAAGACCATCCGGGACCGTGCCGCGAAGCCATTGGGGGGTCAAGTGCAACGCGGCAACACTCCCGGGGAAGTCGACATCGGGGGGCGTCCCGTTCTTTTCACCGGCCCTCGCGGTCCCTAAGATGGGTTCACGTGACATGGAGTTTCCGATGCGAAGGATGATGGCCGCCGCGCTGGCCGTGGCGGGAATGCTGGCCGCGATGCCGGCGCAAGCCGACTGGGTCGGGAAGTTCAGGGGCAACGATACCGGCGGCATCATCGCCTACGATCTCGCGAGCCAGTACGACGCGCGCCAGGTCGCGGTGACGCATTGCGCCAAATACGGCAAGGTCGCGAAGTTCCTCGCGGTCGACCCGCAGCCGGGCGGCTACCTCTCCTTTTCCTGCCGCTGGGTGCCCTATGGCAGCCTCGATCGGCCGGTAAGCAGCGCTTACTAGACTTTCAAAGCGATCTTCCTGGGAGCGCGCAACATGATGCGACTGCCTCTCGCATTGAGCCTGGGCGTTGGCCTGCTGGCGCTGTCGTCGGCCGCGTTCGCGGAGGATCTGCCGCTCCGCAAGGCCGGACTTTGGGAGATGAAGATCGTCAGGACCGGCGGCGCGGTGCCGGACATGACGATGCAGCATTGCACCGATCCGACCACCGACAAGGAGATGAACAATTCGATCTCGCCGGCCGCGAAGCAGGTCTGCGCCAAGCAGGAGCTCAAGAAAACCGCGACCGGTTACGTGTCCAATTCGATTTGCACGGTGGCCGGCGTGTCGATGACCACGCATGCGGAGATCGTCGGCGATTTCAATTCCGGCTACACGGTGACCACGACGTCGCACAGCGACAAGGGCGTGAGCGGCAAGCCGCTCGACGCCACGACGAAAATCCAGGCGAAGTGGATCGGCGATTGCCAGCCCGGTCAGAAGCCCGGCGACATCGTGATGCCCGGCGGCTTCAAGATGAACGTCAAGGATGCCGAGAAGCTGAAGAACCTGATCCCGTCGCAGAACAAATAGCGGCCGTCAGACGATCTCGGCGGTCTCGCTCGAAAATAGCGGGCCGGCTGAGGCATGGGCGGCAAATGCGCTTTCGGGAAGTTCGCGCACATCGTGTTGCGCGGTTTGCGCCAGCAGCGCCTCGATCCGCAACTGCGAGGCCTCCAGCGCGCGACGGTCCAGCGCGCCGCTGCGCCTGTTATCGATGATGGCACGCGCCAGTCCGCGCGCGCGTTCGGTGTCGGTCCAGTAGGAGCAGATCGTCAGCATGTCGTTGCCGGCGGCGAGGAAGCGCACGGCGGCCTCCTGGTCGTTGAATAGCGCGCTGATCGCATTCATGCCGATGTCGTCGGACACCACGACGCCGCCAAAGCCGAGTTCTTCGCGTAACAACCCCGTCACGATCCGCTCCGATAACGTCGCCGGCAGCGAGGCATCGAACGCTTTGAAGAGGATATGCGAGGTCATGACCATGCCGATCCCGCTGATGATCGCGGCCTTGAACGGCGCAAGCTCGCGCGCGCGCAGCACTTCGAGCGGAGCATCGATCACCGGAAGGTCGTAATGCGAATCGGTGCGGGTGTCGCCGTGGCCGGGAAAGTGCTTGGCGCAGCCGCGCACACCGTTCGCCTCCATGCGTTCCAGGAACGACAGGCCCCGCGCGGAAACGGTCGCGGCATCGCGCGCAAAGGAACGCGCGCCGATCACGGGATTGTCCGGGTTGCTGTCGATGTCGAATGACGGCGCGAAATTGAGATTGAAGCCGAGCGAGGCCAGCTCCGCGCCCATCGCCGCGCCGACGTCGCCGGCCCGATCGCCCCAGTGCCGCGCATAGGCAAAGCGTGTGATCGGCGGCGGCGTGCGGCAGACCCGCCCGCCTTCGTGATCGATGGCGATGAACAGTCGCTCGCGCCCCGTTGCCTCGCGGACATCGGCGATCAGCGCGGCATGGCTCTGGAGCCAGTCCGCATAGGACAGGTCGTGCGGAAAATTGCTCTTGAAGAAGACGACGCCGGCCGGCCTGAGGTCGCGCAGCAGCGCACGGTCCAAAGGATCAAGGGTGGTGGTCGGGCGCAAGCCCAGCATGAAATGCTGACCGACGCTTGCCAACTCCGACATGCAGCCTCTCCCTGGGTTCGCCGAAACGCGGTGACGCTACACGGGTACGCGGACGGTGGCGCGAAGCCCGCCCATCGGACTGTCGCCCAATGAAATGTCGCCGCCATGGGAGCGGGCGATGTCGCGCGCGATCGCAAGACCAAGGCCGGTGCCGCCTTCATCCTGGTTGCGGGCATCGTCGAGGCGGAGGAACGGCTTGAACACCTCCTCGCGCATGGCGAGCGGAATGCCCGGGCCGTCATCGTCGACCGTGACGGTCAGATTGCGATGGTCGCGATGGCCTGTGATCGCGATGGTGTTGGCGTGGCGCGCCGCATTGGAGACGAGATTGGCGAGGCAGCGCTTGAACGAGGCCGGTTTCACCGTGACCACAGGCAGACCGTGGAAGGCGACGGTCGCGGTATGGCCGTGGCGCTCGGCATCGCTGCGCAACTCCTCCAACGCGTTCGCCATGTCGGTCGGCTGCGCGTTCTCGCCGGAATCGCCGCGCGCGAAAGCGAGATAGTCCTCCAGCATGCCGGACATCTCGTCGATGTCCTTGCGCATGGCGTCGACTTCGGGGCTGTCGCCGATCAGCGCCAGTTCGAGCTTGAAACGGGTCAGAATGGTGCGCAGATCGTGCGACACGCCGGCCAGCATCGCGGTGCGCTGCTCGAGCGTGCGCTCGATGCGCGATTTCATCTCCAGGAACGCCTGCGCGGCGCGCCGCACCTCGCGCGCCCCGCGCGGCCGGAAATTGGGAGCTTCCCGGCCTTTGCCGAAACTTTCGGCGGCATCCGCCAGCCGCAGGATCGGCTTGATCTGGTTGCGCAGGAACAGCACCGCGACGATCAAGAGGATCGATGACGTCCCGACCATCCAGAACAGGAAGATTTCCGAGTTCGAGGCATAGGCGGCGCTGCGTTGCGCGAATATTCGCATCACGGCATCGTCGAGCTGGATGCGGATCTCGACCAGGTTGGAGTTGCCGACGGTGTCGATCCAGAACGGACGGCCGATCTGGCGGCCGAGCTGGCGCGACAGCGTCTGGTCCAGCAGCGAGAAGAACGGTTTCGGCCCGGGCGGCGGCATGTCGCCGACGGGCAGGAAATCGACCACCAGATTGAGGCGCTGCTGCGCGATGCGGCGAATCTCGGTGCGATCCTTGTCCAGCGGCGCATAGGCTTTGTACACATCGATCAGGGCGGCGATGTCCTGCACCACGGCCGCCGACAGATGCCGCGTCACCGTGTTCCAGTGCCGCTCCATGAACACGAAAGCGACCACCGACTGCAGCACCACCATCGGTACGATCATGATCAGGAGCGCGCGGGCATAGAGCCCGGTCGGCATCCAGCTCTTGAACGCGCTGCCCAGCCTGCTGTTCGCCGCCGAGACGCGGCCCGCCGCGCTGCGGATCAAGGTGAGGCCGGTGTCGAGCGTGCTCATGGCCGAACTCTCGATGAGCGTTCATGCTCTGGCCACACGGGAGGTGAGCTCCCTCCCCCTCCTGTCCGCCGAAGCCCGCCTTCTGGCGAAGGCGGATGCGGGGGAGGGTTGGGGAGGGGGGTACCACAGGCGCGGTGTCAATTGAGGACCCCCACCCCCAACCCCTCCCCGCAAGGGGGAGGGGAGTCCGAGCAGCGCTCTGGGAGATAGATTCCATCACGATCAACTTGCTCAATCTGGCTCCAGCCTGCTCCCACTTTACGGCGACGCCACCAGGCGATAGCCGATGCCGCGCACTGCCTGCAGGAACAAGGGATTGGCGGGATCGCGCTCGATCTTGCGCCGCAGCCGGTTGATTTGCACGTCGACCGCGCGCTCGTTGACCGAGCCGTTGCCGGTCAGCGCGCCGCGCGGCACGGTCTCGCCTGGCGCTGCCGCCAGCACGCGCAGCATATCGCGCTCGCGGTCGGTGAGATGGATGACCTCCTCGCCCTGGCGCAGTTCGCCGCGAGAGAGGTGATAGACGTAGGGCCCGAACGCGATCTGCTCGACCGCTTCCGTTGCGGGCGCAGGCGCGGCGCGGCGCAGGATATTGTTGATGCGCAGTGCCAGCTCGCGCGGCTCGAAGGGCTTCGCCACATAATCGTCGGCGCCGATCTGCAGCCCCTCGATCCGGGCCTCGGCCTCGTGGCGCGCGGTCAGCATCACGATCGGCACCGACGAGGACTGGCGGATGAAGCGCGCGAGGTCGAAGCCGGTTTCGCCCGGCATCATCACGTCGAGGATCAGCAAATCGAAATGCAGCCCCGTGAGCTTGGCGCGGGCGTCGCTGGCGCTCATCGCGGTCGTGACGCGATAGCCTTCGGCGGCGAGGAAGCGCGACAACAGATCGCGGATGCGGCGGTCGTCGTCGACCAGCAGGATATGCGGCGCGTCGTCGGCCGGCTGCGCCGGACGCCGTTGCGCGGTGGCGGCAAGCGTCACGCTCACTCCTTTGCAGGCACGGCGCGGAAGATCGTCTCCAGCACCTTGTCGGGATCGTCGCGGTCGATCATCGCGCGCAGGAAGCGGCGCACGGTCTCGGCATTGGCCGGCCCGATCTCCTCCAGCGCGCGGTTGATGCGTTTCGTCTGCAGGCCGGCGAGCTTGCCGACCAGCGCTTCGCCCTTCGGCGTCGCATAGAGCAGGCGCTGCCGGCGATCGTTGTTGCCGGTCTTCTGCACGATGTAGCCTTCGTCGAGCAGCTGCTTGAGGACGCGCCCCAGCGACTGCTTGGTGATGCGGAGCACGTCGAGCAGGTCGGCGACCTTCAGTCCGGGATAGCGGAAGACGAAATGCAGGACACGGTGATGCGCCCGTCCGAAGCCGAACGCCTCCAGCTCGTTGTCGGCATCGCCGACGAAGTCGCGGTAGGCGAAGAACAGCAACTCGATGATGTCCCAGCGCAAATCGGCGTCGCGCGGGGAGGGCGCGCGCGCCTCCGACCCTCGCGAATCGGGGTTTGCGGCTGGGTTTGAAAAATTTATGTCAGCCATATTGACGTATCTTCGGTTCAATGTTACAAAACGATCGACCACGACGAAATATTAGATCGTTTCGTGCGTGGTGACGTTTCAAAACGGCTTGAGAGGGCCTGACTGCGGCAACAGCCGCGCATCGAATGACCGTGCGATTGTCGAGCGGCACATCGGCAAACATACTGGACTTCCGCATTCGGCAAAAGCATGTCCTGCCGGTCAGGACCGCCGAGAAAGCCGGGTGCGGGACCGGTCCAAAAGGAGTAAACGGCGCCTTTG